>CALANV010000037.1 GCA_937926175.1 uncultured Rhodospirillales bacterium
CGTGTCCATGGGCCCGCTTGGCGGAATGGTAGACGCAACGGACTTAAAATCCGTTGGCTCGCAAGGGCCGTGCCGGTTCAAGTCCGGCAGCGGGCACCATGTGCGACAGCCCGGTCGCGGACGATTGCCGTTGCCGCCACGATTCTTCACCCTGGCAAGCCTGTTCCGGTGGTGCTGATGAAGATCGTGCCGATGGTCGATCGCGATCAGATCCCCTGATCCAACCGAAGCAAGCCGGTAGGTAGCACGCGCACCGGGCCGAATACGACTTGCATTGGGCCGAAAAGCGCGGCGTGAGCGGGGGCACATCTTCTCTGGCCTCGAGCCATATCTTTATTGGAGGCGAGCGCGCATGCCCTCGCCGTCACGACAAACGATCTGGCCCCGGAATCGAACGGGAGGCGATGGCAGTCGCGCGTCGAGCATATTGAGAGCGAGCTGGCCCGCCGCGACCGGCGCTTTGTCCGGCAGCTCGCCTCCGCGGAGAGAGCGATGTCTGCTGACACTGGAACTGCCGAACCTCAAGAGGAACGGCAGATGGTCGATGCGCCCGCCCTGCGGGCGATCGAGGAGGAGCCCCAGTTCCGCGAGGCTCTCGAATCCTGCCCGGCCGGCCTGATCGTCGTCGACGAAGATGGGCGACTTCTCTTCCACAACGCGCGTCTGCGCGAGCTTCTCGGCTACCGCCGGGAGGAAATGAACCTCATCGACACCAGAATGTTCTGGTGCGACCTGCAACAGAGATCGCGGATCATCGAGGCCCTGCAGGCGCGTGGTGGCCAGCTGCTGAACGAAGAGGTGATCTGGAAGACGAAGACGGGCGAACTGCGCCACCTCTTGCTGTCGTATGTTCAGGTCGCCTATCAGGGCGGCCACGTCAGCTTCGTCGGCGGCAAACGGCTGTGCTGGGTCTACGACATCACTGTGCTCAAGCAGCGCGAGGCCCAGATCTCGGAACAGGAACGGCAATTCCGCGAGATTCTCGCCTATTGCCCCGCCGGCCTGGTGATCGTCGACGAGGAGGGCCGCCTCCTTTTCCACAACGCGCGCCTGCGCGAGCTTCTGGGCTACACCGAGCAAGAGCTGAAACTGTTCGATACGCGGCAGTTTTGGCACGACCTCGATCATCGCGCGCGGATCATCGAGCGCCTGCGAGAACAGGGCGGGCAGCTGCTGAACGAGGAGGTGATCTGGAAGACGAAGCATGGCCAGCCGGTGCATGTGCTCATTTCCTATGTTCAGGTGGCGTATCACGGCGGGCATATCAGCTTCGCGGGCGGTCAGCGCATGTCCTGGGCCTATGACATCACGCCGCTTCGCCAGGCGGAAGAAGCACGTATACGCAGCGAGCAACGCCTGACCGAGGCGATCGAGAGCATCTCCGAAGGGTTTGCCTACTATGATGCGGAGGACCGTCTGGTCATCTGCAACTCCTGCTATCGCGAGATTCTCTATGCCGGCCTCGACGCCGACCTTCCCGCCGGAATGACGTTCGAGACCATTGTTCGCCGGGCCGCGGAGCGCGGCTACATCAAGGATGCGGAGGGATGCGTCGACGAATGGGTCGCCCAACGGCTGTTGCAGCATCGAAACCCGGGCGAGCCGCAGGTGCAGCGGCGCTCCAATGGCCGCTGGGTCATGATCAGCGAGAGACGGACCGGGGACGGCGGCACCGTGGCGGTCTATTCGGACATCACGGAGCTG
Organism: uncultured Rhodospirillales bacterium; assembly: GCA_937926175.1. Taxonomy (GTDB): domain Bacteria; phylum Pseudomonadota; class Alphaproteobacteria; order CACIAM-22H2; family CACIAM-22H2; genus CALANV01. The sequence goes on from CALANV010000037.1 coordinate 1,705, forward strand.
AAGGAGCGGGAGGAGAGTCTTGCCGAAAAATCCGCCACACTCGAGGCGCTCTCAGGCAAGTTGGCGAAATATCTTGCGCCTCAGGTCTATCAGTCGATCTTCACGGGACAGCAGGACGTGAAGATCGCGAGCACGCGCAAAAAGCTGACGGTCTGCTTCTCCGACATCGCCGATTTCACCGAGACCACCGACAAGATGGAATCGGAGGATCTCAACCACCTGCTTAATCACTACCTGACGGAAATGTCGAAAATCGCGCTGCAGTACGGGGCGACGATCGACAAGTACGTCGGCGACGCCATCGTCATGTTCTTCGGCGATCCGGAGACGCGCGGCGTGAAGGAGGATGCCATCGCTTGCGTCAAGATGGCACTGGCCATGCAGCAGCGGATGGGGGAGCTTGCCGACACCTGGCGAGGTGCCGGCATCGAAACGCCCCTGCGCTGCCGGATCGGCATTCACACCGGCTACTGCACTGTCGGCAATTTCGGCAGCGAAGACCGGATGGACTACACCATCATCGGCGGTGCGGTAAACCTCGCCTCGCGGCTGGAGCATGAGGCGCAGCCGGGTCGTATCCTCATTTCGTTCGAGACGTTTGCTCACGTGAAGGACCACATTCAGTGCGAGGAGCTGGGACATATCAGGGCCAAAGGAATCGCCTACCCGATCGCGACCTATGGTGTCGTCGCGCTGAAGGGCGATCCCGCCACGATTCAAGGCCCGGTTCGCGCCGATTTGCCGCATCTGCGGCTGGAGATTGACCCGGGATCCATGTCCGGCGACGAGCGCCGCGAAGCGGCCGCGGCGCTGCGCCGTGCGCTCGACATGGTCGAGAGGGAGCCAGGGTATAACCCGACAGCCTGAATTTGCAGGCGCCGGCGCGTCTTTCCCGACAAACGCAAACGCGCAGGGGCGGGAAGGCGCAGGCCGATCCGGCGGCCCCGGAGGGCGCGGCGGCCGGACGCGCGTGCTGCGCCTGTCGCAGCGCGCGCCGTCGCCCCGGCTTCGTGACTGCCGATCGTGCCGGCTATGCCGGCTGCAGCGTCAGCTGTTCGAGTTCCTCGACGCGTTTGGCGATTTTCGGAGCATGGGTCGCAGTTTCACTGGTGGAAGGTGTCCTTCTTATGCGGTTTCGGAATCTCATCACTCGAGTGATGGTCATGATGCCGCTTCTTCAAGATCACGCCCCGGTCCAAGAGCTGGCGAAGACCGGCCAGGGTGTTAGCTTCATGCCTCCAAAGTGGAATTGCGTGGGCGATCGGCCGAACGCCCCTTTTGTTTAGATGATGACGACACTGAGGGCTCGCAATTGTTGCGCCTTGATTTCCTCTGTTCTTCAATTATAAGTTGCTTAAGGAGCGGGACAAAATTCACGAAACATGAGATTTGCAAGGGGGGCAAAATGACGATTTTTGAACTCGTCAAAGTCGCACTCGATGAACTCTACCAAGACTGTCTGAGCGTATACGGTGACGGTGCTGACCGGGAAATCATCGAGAGTATGAGCTATCTGACGAATATCTACCGAAACTTAAATGATGAAGGTCGCGAATCTGTTAACTACAGGAATCCGGTCAATCGTTTCGCCTACGTATACAAGTATGTAGCTGCTCATGGTGACTACATTGTTCAAGTTCTTCATGAGCTGCAACGGGAGTTGGAACGTCAGGGAAGCAGATCGATCTTCACGGACAAGAAACTTCGAGTGTCATGCATCGGTGGTGGACCAGGAAGCGACATCATCGCCGTTTTGAAGTACCTGAGTGAACGCGCGGAGAAGGAACCCGTAGAAAAGGTTATTTGCTATTTGCTTGATAGAGAGCAAGCCTGGGCAGACGTTTGGACAGAACTTGACGAACTGTTCCGCGTCAATGTGGCGCTCAACGCAAACTTCCAGCCGTTGGATGTGACAAATCCAGAATCTTGGCGGTTGCAGAGAAAGTTTCTTGAAGCTGACCTGTTTACGATGAGCTATTTTGTTTCTGAAGTTATGTCACGCAACGGCGTAATTGACTTCTGGAAGTACCTATTCGACCATGCAAAGGTTGGCTCGCTTTTTCTGTATATTGATAACGGGAGCGATATCTTCAATTCATACTTTGATAACCTTTGTGGAGATGCTGGGCTGACACCTATTATCAAGCAGGACAACTATCGTATTATTCCGCGGTTTTCCGAGCAGGCATCAGAACTTGCCGAATATCAAGATAAGTTCGGCCACAATCCCAGGATTCAAGGTCATGTGAGCTATCGCGTTCTTCAGAAGAAGTTTTGATGGCTGAGCTGTTCTCAGATAATGAGAAGCTAGAGCGGATTCCGATGCCGGGCGCTGAGGTTTACCTCCTGCGGCATCTTGCTCTTGATCAGGCGCCAGATCGTATTAAGGACGAACTCATCCGTGAGACACCCTGGCGTCAGGAAGCGGTGAGTGTCTGGGGTAAACATTACCTGCAGCCACGTCTCATCGCTTGGTATGGTGATCCTGGTTGCAGGTATTCTTATTCTGGTCTCAGCCTCGACCCTCTTCCGTGGACAGAATTGTTACTTGCGCTGCGCGCCCGTGTGGAACGAGTGGTAGACGAGAGGTTCAATAGTGTGCTGCTGAACTACTATCGCGACAACAATGACAGCATGGGATTCCACAGCGATGACGAGCGGGAGCTTGGGCCGAGACCTATCATCGCGTCTTTGAGCCTTGGAGAAGAAAGAGCCATCGTCTTCAAAGCTAAAGCAAATAAAGAATTGAAACCGATTCGGATCATGCTTGGATCAGGTAGCCTCTTGGTGATGAAGGGCGACACACAGGCTAACTGGAAGCACGCCATTCTAAAGGAGAGGCGTCCTTGCGGTCCTCGTGTGAATCTGACATTCCGGCGTATCCAAATATAAGTTTTCTGAACCCAGGTGGGTGATCGCGACATCCACGTCAAAGTATTTGAATAGATAAGAAGGCAGGCGTCTCTAGATTCTTGTCATTGATAATCATCCGACTTTAGGCCGCAACCGCCTAGACCGGGGAGATTCGAAGGCATCTCGAATCTGAGATTGCGGTTGTGCGCTTGGGTACATTGAAGCGTCCGACAGTGTTGGCTGCCTGAAAGCTTTATTGCAGCAGCTCGTCTGATTGCATGCTCAATACGTCAGAAGGTGAGAATAACCCGTCGAGGCATTTCGGCGCCGTCAGACGTATCGCCTATGCCGGCTGCAGCGTCAGCTGTTCGAGTTCCTCGACGCGCTTGGCGGCCTGTGGGAACCGCTCGGCGAGGCGCCGTGCGGTGGCGGCATTGGTGGTCCACCACTCCGCGGCATTGCCGGCGCGCATCGCGCTTTCGAGCGCATCGAGGAAGGCGCCGCCGCGATCGTACATCACGGCATCGCCCGTATCCGGGTCGATCAGCTGGAAGCCGCGCGGGGCCGTCGGCGCGCGCTTCATGCGGCGCGTCAGCAGGTCCTGCAGTTTCGCGGTTTCGTGGGCCGCAATCCTGACCGAGCGGCCCGAGGCCTCGATATCGACCCAAGGTGCTTCCAGATCATAGAGGTAGCGTCCGATCCCCCAGCGCACGGCGGCGCGCTTGAACGCGTCCGAGAGCGCGCCCTTTTCCGCCTCGAAATCGGTGTCGCCAGCGCCGTCGGCCTTCCAGATCCATTCGTCGCCGATGCGGATGCCCAGCTCGCACACCGTCTTGCCGTTCGCGTGGGGATACCGGCACTGCCAGTTCTCGGGGCCGCAGACCTCGTCGAGGCGGTCCATCACGTCGCGCGCGTCGATGTAGGCGAGCGCCATGCCGCGCTTTCTGTCGGCGGTCGTCGATCCCACGCGCCAGCTCACGCGGTCGGGCGGGAAGGGAGCGGTAAGGGCCTTGATGTCGATCACGTCGTTGTCTCCGTCTTTTGCTGTCCTGGTGCTGCCGCTTCGTAGAGCGGGCATTGGCCGCCATTCACGTCGCGGCAGTAGAGATAGGGCGGGAAGTCGTCCCACGTTTTCCGGGTCACGAACCCGAAACCTTCGATCCGGCGATGCTTGATGCACAGCCACCGCCAGGGCGGATCGTGCCGATCCACCTTGTAGACGTGCGCGCACGTCTCGCAGAACGTCGGCTCATGCGGCATCGGCCTTTTCCGGCGACATGGTCGGTGCCGGCGCATCGGCGTTTTCGACGGGGCGGGTGTCTTCGACGGGGGGTGGGCTCGCCGTCTCGGCGATCCGCTCGAGGTCCTTGATGATGCGCACGAGCGTCTCGTGCGCGCCGGCCGACATCCGCTCGCCCCGCAGCAGGCGCGCGAGCTCGACCGCATCGCGCTGGATGTAGTTCATCCGACGGGTGACTTCCGAGGCAATGAAAAGACGATTCGCTGTGCTGTGGTGCGTCATTTTCGAATAAGGATGCAGGATGGCAGGGCTGGTTGCGGGTTGGCTTGCACCCGAGAACGCGCGGGAGGATGTCGTGCCCGCCGTCACGGCACGCGCCCCGCATTTCCGGTCCGGTCGCCGGCCTCGTCGGGCCGAGGATTTCCGCTGTTCCGCGGACGCCGTCCGTCTCCACGCGTGCGTTGTGACTTCGATCTCGGTCACCGGACTGTAGGAGACATTATCCCTACGGGCAATAGGAAAAATCCTACGGTCAAGGTGCGAAACCGCAACCGGCCCTCGGGCACGTAAAGCCGGTCGTGCACCGATGCTGTGCGCGCAGGCATGTACGGCCCGGGTTGGCCGGCGGAAGCGTGTCGGGAAAGTGTGTCAGAGAGCCGGTGTCAGCGCCGGTTGTACTTGCCGACGATGACGTGCGCCTGCTGCCATTCCTGGCGGCTGACCTGGAACTCGCGTGCCGGATTCCATTGCTTGAGCCGCCAGCTCCGCTCGTTCCAGCCGACCAAGTTCTTGACCATGGCGATCATGTCGCGATCGGGCTGATGCTTGACCAGGAGCACGTCATCGCCGCGCAGCGGCGGCAGCGACGGATGGACGAGCACCATGTCGCCATGGCGGTAGGCCGGCTCCATCGAATCTCCCACGACATAGACGGCGAACGCCTGCGCGACATGTTCCAGCGGCCTGGGGCGAGGGACCCAGTCGATCGGATCCGGCGTCACCAGCATGCCCGTCGGGCCGCCTTGCGCGCTGGCATAGACCGGAAGATCGCGGTCTTTCACGGTGCCGCTGGCCAGCGCGACCGGACTTACCCGGTGCGCGGTGTCATCATGCCGTTGCAGGCGGGCCCGGTCGTCGGCACCGTCCTGGTGCCGCAGCGCCTGCTCGTCGACGCCGAGAATGGCCGCCAGCGCCGGGCGTATCTTCTCCGGGATCTCACGCGGCGTTCCGCGCTCGAGGAACTGCTGCAGATAGGCATGGTTCCGGCCGAGCTTGAGCGAGACCTCGGCAAGGGAGAGCCGCAGATCGGCGATGCGCTGCCGTACCAGCTGGCGGACGGGATCGTGATATTTGGTTTGGGTCACGGCGAGCTCCCCCGGAAGCCTGCGAATCGGGACATAGGATAAATCCTACATATCCTATCGCGGGCCGCAGGGCCAGCATCGCGGCGGGGCCCAAGTCAGCGTTGCCCGTCCGCCGGGGCGGGCTCGCGACCGCGCGGTATCGGCAGATACTCGACGCCCCGCTGCGTGCGGACAGGCTGCGGGTAGAGGTTCATCAACTCCAGCACTTCCGGCGGCATGTCGGTGTTGACGTTGAGGCCCAGCTCCTTCGCCTCGGCGGCGGAAATCGGATAGTCGTGCGTCCAGGCGCCCTCGGTCAGCTTGCGAGCAATCGCCTCGGCGCGTTCGGGCGGCATTTTACCCTTGAGCAGGCTGATCGCCGCGTTGCGCATCTGGTCGATCGCCTTGCGACCGACATCGGCGAGGATGAGCGTGTTGTCATCGATTTCGGCGACCGGCTTGCGATCGAGGACCGTCAGGATTGATGCCGCCGGCAGTTGTCCGACCTGAGGGTCGATCGGACCGAGCACCGAGTGCGTGCACATGACGATCTCGTCCGCGGCGAGTGCGATCAGTGTGCCGCCGGACATGGCATAGTGCGGAACGAAAACCGTCACCTTCGACGGATGGGCATCGACCGCCCGGGCGATCTGCAGCGCCGCGACGGCAAGCCCGCCCGGCGTGTGCAGGACAATGTCGAGGGGAATGTCGTCGTCGGTCATCTCGATCGCACGCAGGACGTCTTCCGAATCGTTGATGTCGATGTACCGCATCACGGGAAAGCCGAGCAGGCGCATCGTTTCCTGTCGATGCACGAGGACGATCACGCGCGAACCGCGCTGCCGCTGGATCTGCGCGATCTTCCGCTGGCGCTGGATCTCCATCAGTTTCTGCCGGAACAGCGGCTGTATCGCGGTGAAGATGATGAAGATCCAGAAGAGATCGAGGATCGACATGGCGAATTCTCCGTACCCTGTCGCGGTTCACACGGACCGCGACCGATCGATGCCGGCAATCCTAGGCCAGTCCAGGCGGCACGGGCCAGCGTGACGGGTGCGGCAGAGAGTCCGGGGCCGCCGTATCGGCCGACGGCGCCAACGACGAAGGGGCGGCCGACGATCGGCCGCCCCTTGATGCGGGGGATCGTCTTCTCCCGCGTTTCAGTTCGCGCCGTTGTCCTGCGCGGCGATGGCTGCGAGCCGCCGCCGACTCCCTTGTCGGAGCGCTGTCGGATTCCCGGTACCTCGGGGAAGGGTCGAGGGGGTACCAAGAACCGTTCGACCGATCGCCACCAGCCGTCGCTCGCGACAGGCCGGCATTTTCTCCTCTCGGGGCGCGATGTCCGTGTTTCAGGGCGCGCGTCTAACGGATGAACTGGTCGATATACGCGTCGCCAAGGCCGACCTTGCGATAGTGCGCACGGCACATTTCGATCTTGGTGAATACGTCTTCGTAGCCGGTCGGCTTTCCGGTCTCGTCGACGTAGATCATCGCCCCGGAGATGTTGAAGAAGGTGATCATTTCGTCGTCGGAATCCACCGTCAGCGTATGGACCTCGCCCGGCGGCTCGTAGACGAAGCTGCCGGGGGTTGCGACCCAGTCGTGTTCGAGGTAGCGCCAACTGCCTTTGATCACATAGCCGACGACGATCATGGGATGCCGATGCCGGCTCAGGATGCCCGCGCGGCGAACCCGCAGCAGGTTGCACCAGCCGCCGTTGACCGTATTGAGCAGCAACGGCCGGAACCAGACATTGTCGGCCTGCGGAACCCACACGCGCTCGTCGTCCGGAATCGCCTGGGTGACGATCTCCGGTTGAATGCCGATCGCCGAGAGCATCGGAATCTGGGTTTTCGTGGCACTGTCCTGCATGTGTCCTCCTCGAGACGGGGGCTCAGACAATCGAATAGCCGCCGTCCACCGGCAGGATGACGCCGGTGACGAACCGGGCGGCGGCGGAGCATAGGAACAGCACGACGTCGGCGACCTCCTCGGGTTCACCCCAGCGGCCGAGCGGCGTGCGGTTGAGGATCGGTGCCTCCCGCGCCGGATCGTTGCGGACGGTTTCCGTCATCGGAGTCCGGATCCAACCCGGCGCCACCGCATTGACGCGAATGCGATCCGGGGCCCAGGCGACGGCCAGCGACTTGGTCAGCTGCGCGATACCGCCCTTGCTCGCCGCATAGGCGGGGGCGTGCGGCGCGCCGAAGAAACTGTACATCGACGCCATGTTGACGATCGCACCGCCCTCCGCCGGGAACTTCGGCTTGGTGGCTGCGCACACCCGCATGGTGCCCTCGAGATTGCAGTCGATGACCTGCTGAAAATCGGCGACGTGGAACTCGTCGCGCCGCCGGATCATGCCCGCGCAGTTTACGACGACGTCGATCCGGTCGAAGGGCGCAACGAGCGTCGCGACCGAGTCGTCGCTGGTGACGTCGACCTCGCGGAGATCGATGCCCAGGAACCCGGCTTCGCGGCGTGCCGCTTCGACTTCCGCTTTCGGTCCGCTCGCAACCGTTCTGCACCCAGCTTTCGCGAATGCCTTGGCGATCGCCGCGCCGATGCCGCGCGTACCGCCCGTGACGAGGGCGACCTTTCCCTGAAGATCCGGATACACGAAGACGTCTCTCTCTTTGTCGGGAACGCTGCTACCATTCCTCGTATCACATATGCAAGACATGAGGTCGCCGGAACCGAGGTGCGCACGACCTTCGGGCCTCGCCACCGGAAGGCTCGCCAAGATTGAGGGGCGAAATTCCCGACCGATCTCGTCTGCGATCACGTGCGCGCGCGTGTCGTCGAGGGGCGTCTGCAGCTCGGCGCCGCCGTCTAGGAGAACGCGCTGGCCGCGACGCGGGGCATCTCGAAGAGGCTGGCGCGCGAGGCGCTGCTCCGCCTCAGGACCGAAGGCCTGATCGAGGTGTTGCCGCAGAAGGGGGCTTCATCTTCAAGCGGTGGCCGGAGGAGGTCGCCGAGATCTGTGAGCCGCGCGCGATCCTGGAACGGGAGTCGCCCGAGCCGTGACGGCTACGTTTTTCAGTTTCCCGTAGACCTTGTTCGTCGATGCAAATACGAGCGGGACGGGTCGCTGCCGCGCCCGCGGCGCCTCGAGAAGGTTGAGGGTGCCGCGCGCATTGATCTCGAAGTCGCCGATCGGGTCGACAAGGCTCGTCGTCACGGCGACCTGCGCGGCGAAGTGGAACACGAGGTCGGCGGCCGCAACGGCGTCGTTCAGCTTCTGCACGTCGCGGATGTCGGTAAGCAGGACCTGGATCCGGGATCCGTGACGGTGCCGTAGCCAGACGATGTTCCTCTCGACCTTTGGCCGCGCGAGGCTGTCGTAGATGATGACAGTATAGCCTTTGCTGGCGAGCCGGCCGGCGAGGTTTCATCCCACGAAGCCGGCGCCGCCGGTGATCAGGGGCGCGTTGCCGCCGTCATCTGCCTGATGCGTGCGGCCCGGCGTCTGCACACCCTCGGAGCCTTTCGCGCCCCGACCGCGGCACGTCATGCCATCAGCCTTCGCCGCACGAGTTCCGCCGCTGCGCGCTCGGTCCGATCTTCGGCCTGCTGTGTGTTCAGCCAATCCACGAATTCGCTCAGACCCTGGTCGAAACTCACCCGCGGTTCGAAACCCAGCACCTCGCGCGCAAGCGAAATGTCAGCAAAACAATGCCGGATGTCGCCCACGCGATAGCGTCGGGTTATCTCCGGGGCGAACTCCGGCCGCCCCATGACGGTCGCCAGCCGCCGGGCGACCTCCTCGATGGTGAAGCTCTGGCCGCTGCCGACGTTCACCACATGACCGTCGGCGTGCGGCGACTCCAGGGCCAGGCGGCAGGCCCGCGCGACGTCGCGGACATGGACGAAATCGCGGCGCTGCCGGCCGTCCTCGAAGACAAGCGGGCGGCGCCCGTTGAGCAGGCGCGACGCGAAGATCGCGAGGACGCCGGTATATGGGTTGGAAAGCGCCTGACGGGTGCCATAGACGTTGAAGAAGCGCAGCGCCACGGTCGGAATCCGATAGGCGCTGCCGACCAGAAGGCACATGCGCTCCTGAACGTATTTCGATAGGGCGTAGATCGACGCCAGATCGGGCCGTTTGCTCTCGGGTGTCGGTACGGGCACGAGCTTCTGTCCGGACGAGTCGAACAGATCCCAGCGGCCTTGAGTCACCTCAGCGGTCGAACGCAGGGCGGTCTCGACCAGCGTGCCGTCGGCGCGTCGGTACAAACCTTCGCCATAGATGCTCATGGACGAGGCGACAACCAGACGTTCGACGGGGCGATCGATCAGCGCCTGCAGGAGGACGGCGGTCCCAAGGTCGTTGACGGCGACGTAATCGGTCACCTGGTACATGCTCTGTCCGACCCCGACCATCGCAGCGAGATGGAAGACGGCATCGACGTCCGCGAGCGCGCGCTGCATCTGCACGGGATCGCGGACGTCACCGTGGACGAGGTCGACGGCGCGGGGGAGATAGTCGGGCCAAGCGCCGTGCCGACCGTGCACCTGCGGGATCAGGTTGTCGAAAATTCTGACGTCGTATCCGTTGGCGATGAGTTCGTCCGCGAGATGTGAGCCAATGAAGCCAGCGCCGCCGATGATCAATACGGTTCTGATCATAATTTCGTTGGAGGTTCGGACGGTGAGGACGCTGGGAAAACGCAGCCATATTCGGGTTGTTCCGATCGCGAACGGCGACGGCGCGAAAAGACGATTGTAACGGACATGCACCGGCAATTGTTCGATGCGAGCCGGCGGACGCCCCCGTAATACCTCCGGAGTTGCGAGAGACCGTCGGGGTAAGTCATCGGTGCGGAACACGTCGTCCGTGTTCCGAATCGTTGCCGGCTACGCTGCTGCCGGCCTGAAACGGATTCGCACGGTCGTGCTGTCGACGGTGCCATTTCGAGGAACAATTTGATTTACGACACGGTTCGTATCCGAGCTAAAGCTTTTGAGGAGTCCTCGTCATGGTTCGGGCAACCACGTATGAGAGTTCCGGGGCCACGACTACTGTCGTTACGCCCTCGCTCGCGGCGCGCGTGCGGATGATTTCGTGGGGTGCCGTATTCGCCGGAGTCGTGATCTCTCTCATCACGCAGTTCCTGCTCAGCATGCTCGGCGTCGGGATCGGCGTCAGCACGATCGATCCGGCGACCGCAGGTACACCGGAGGCCGGCACGTTATCCATCGCCGGCGCAATATGGTGGACCGTATCCGGGATCATTGCCGCATTCGTCGGCGGCTGGGTGGCTGCACGTCTGTCCGGCGTGCCGATTGCAACGTCGGCGGCACTTCATGGGCTGGTCACGTGGGCGACGACGATGCTCGTCGTATTCTATTTGATGACGAGTGCCGCGGGCGCGTTGATCGGGGGCGCGTTCGGCGTGTTGAGCAACGTGATGTCCGGCCTGGGGCAGGCGGCGCAGGTGGTCGTGCCGCAGCTGGCGGATGCCACAGAAGGCCCCATGGCCGATCTCCGGCAGGAGATCGAAGGCGTCATTCGCGGCACCGACCAGGCGCAGCAAACCCGGTCACTGACGATGATTACGCGCGCGGTGACGGCAGACGATCTTTCGCCCGCCGAACGGGATCAGGCCGAGAGCACACTCGCGCAGCAGGCCGGCATCTCGCAGGACGAGGCGCGCACCCGCATCGATCAGTGGCGCGAGACCTATCGCCGCAATGCCGAGCAGTTGCAGCAGCAGGCTCGCCAGACGGCGGAGACGACGGCGCGTGTCGTTTCCAGGGCGGCGATTTACGGGTTCATCGCATTGGTCCTGGGGGCGATCGCCGGCGCCTTGGGCGGGCGCGTCGGACGGCCGCCGGAGCAGGCATCGGCGGCTCCCGCCGACTGACCGTATCCCGACGACGACACGCTATCGTTCGTCTGCCTGAAATGCCGCGGCCGGGCACAAGGCCAGTGCCCGGCCGCGGTAGCCGCGATCGGGTCAGGGCTGCTGCGATGCCTTCGCGCGCAACGTACGTATCAGCCCGTCCATGCCTTCGCGCTGCACGACGGACGTAAAGTCGGAACGCTGCGTCACCAGCAGGCTGACGCCTTCGATGATGATGTCGACGATCCGCATCCCGTTCTCGGTCTGGCGGACCCGCCATTCATAGTTCAGCGGCGCCGAGTTCCCCCGCATGATTTCGGTTCTGGCGAGATAATCGCCGTCCCCGAGGTCGCGCAGGTTCGTGATGTTGAAACCGCTTACCGTCTCGTCGGCGAGACGGCGGGCATATGATCGCGTGACGAAATCGGTGAACGCCTCCAGGAAATCCTGTCGCTGCTGTGCGCTCGCCGTGTTCCAGTGACGGCCGAGTATGAACCGGCCGATTGCCACGAAATCGAAACCCCGCCGGAAAATCTCCTCCAGGCGCTCGGCTTTCACCGAAGTCGGCTGATCGGATTGAAGAACGCCGATGGCTTCGTTGCCAAGATCGTTGATGAATGCCCGCGCCGCCTGGGGCGACGCGTCGGCCGGGCGAGGAAAGAGACCCGCAGCCGACGCGGCGGCGAGGAGGGCAAGGAAGAAGCGTCTGCTCTGCATGCGACTTTCTCTCGGTCGACGGCTAAGTGGCAGGCAACGGTTCCGTATGGGACTTCGTTCCGACATGCTCGACCGTTTCCTTGGCGCGCGGCGGGATGCCGGCAAGGGTGGCCAGGAAGTCTTCTCGCCAGTTTGCGATCGTGTTCCGGCGGAGCACGTCCATCAGCCGGCGCCAACGGTCGCGGCGTTCGTCGAGCGGCATCACCAGGGCCGCGTGCAGCGCGTCGGCCATGCCGGAGGGATCGAACGGGTTGACGATGATGGCGTCCGTGAGTTCGTGCGCGGCCCCGGCGAACCGCGACAGGACGAGCACGCCCGGATCCTGCGGGTCCTGCGCGGCGACGTACTCTTTCGCGACCAGATTCATCCCGTCGCGCAGCGGGCTGACGAAGCCGACGCGGCTGACCCGGTAGAAGCCGGCAAGAGTCTGGCGTGACATCGGCTTGTTCAGGTAGCGGATCGGTACCCAGTCGAACTCGGCGAAACGTCCGTTGATGCGACCGGCCATTGCCTCGAGCTCGCGCCGAAGGCTGCGATACTGCGCGATCTCGCCCCGGGAGTGCGGCGCGATCTGCAGAAAGGTGACGCGCGCATGATGCTCGTGCCAGCGCGTGAGCAGGTCCTGGAACGCGGCGAAACGGTTGGGCAGGCCCTTGCTGTAGTCGAGGCGGTCGACACCGATGATGAGCTGACGGCCGGCAAGACTGTCGCGCAGGCGCTGCGTATCGGGCGCGTTCGCCGCCGCTTCGGCCAAGGCGGCAAAATCCGAGGTATCGATGCCGATCGGAAAAGCGCCGACGCGCGTGCGGTGGCCGAAGGCCTCGATGCCGTCGCTCGTGACCCGGCCACCGGCCTCGTGACTTATGTAGTCGAGAAGTGCACGGACATCATTGGCTGTCTGGAAACCGACGAGATCGTAGGCGCACAGAGATTCGACGATGACCTCGTGCCCGGGGAGCGCGGTCAGAACCTCGGTGGTCGGGAAGGGCGTATGCAGAAAGAAGCCGATGCGATTGCCGACGCCGAGCCGCCGGAGCTCGGCGGCAAGCGGAATGAGATGATAGTCATGGACCCAGATCAGATCGTCGGGCTGGAGCAGCTTCGCAAGCGTCGCGGCAAGGTGTGCATTCACCCTCAGATAGCCGTTGAAGTCGGCACGCTGGAACTCGAGCAGGCCGAGTCGGTAATGGAACAGCGGCCACAGCGAGCTGTTGGCATAACCCAGATAGTAGGCCCGATGGTCCTCGGCGCTGAGATCGACCGTCGCAAAGGTGATGCGCCCGACTGTTTGCAGATGCGGCTTCCACGTCGGTTCCTCGACGATGTCGCCGCTCCATCCGAACCAGATTCCGCCGTAGTGACGCAAGGCGTCGCGGATCGCCACGGCAAGCCCGCCCGCTCGCGAGATGCGCTCGCGCGGAGAGCTGACGCGGTTCGATACGACGACAAGACGACTCACGGACGTCACTCCGTCAGATGCAACGATAACCTAGCATGTTTGGATAGCGAACCTGATTACTTTATCACGCGTAAATGTTGGTGCGAAAGGCAGCTGAGACAAGCCTCCGATCAGTTGGTCGATTCGTTCGCAGATCGTCGCCGGCGTCGGCGACGATCGCGTGCTGCGCCTCACGGGCGCCAGCTATCCCTTTGACGCAGCGTCGTCGGTTCGCGACGTCATGCGTTCGGCGATCCGCCGCAGCCACGCACGAACCTGTGTCGGCGAGTCGAGATACGCATCGGCGTTGCCCGCCGGCGGTGCGCCGACGCGCACCGCGTTTCCACCCATCTGGCGGACGGCGGCGAAGCCGTACTCGTCGGTGACATCGTCGCCGAGGAACACCGGTTTCCGGTTCGCAAATGGCGGCCGAAGCATCAGCTGCGCGATGGCGCGTCCCTTGTTCACGCCATGCGGCTTGATCTCGTAGACCATTTTGCCCGGCATGACCGTGAGCTGATCGGCATAGGGAGAGACGACTGCATCGATGGCGCGCCGCAGCTCGTCGGCCACGTGCGGAACCTGACGGTAATGCATCGCGATCGTGCTGTCCTTGAACTCGGGCACGACGCCGACCATGCGGCGCGTCATTTCCATCATCGCGGGACGCAGCAGGTGGAGTACCGTCGGCGGCTGCAAGCGCTCGATCGGATCGTCGGGCGTCACGCGCAATTCGAATCCGTGCTCGCCCGACGCCGGCAGGCGCAGGGGTTTGAACAGCTGGTCGATCTGCGCGATCGGACGGCCCGATACCAGGGCGAGCGCGCCGTCGAGGGCACCGTAAAGCGTGCGCAACGTATCGCGGAGCTCCGGCGGAACGACGACGGCTTCGGGCACCGGCGCGATGTCGAGGAGTGTCCCGTCGATGTCGAGGAAGAGCGCGATCCGACTGCCCGGTCCGAGGGCAACGGGCTCGGCGAAATCCTGCTTTTCCCGCATGGGGAAGAACCTACACGGCAATCTTGCGCCGCGACAACTGTTGCGTGGGGTCGGGCGCGATGAGCGGGGCAGCGCTCGGATCCGGGGCCCTCAGAACGGTTGTGTTCGAGTGGAGACTTGAATTTCGTCGACCGATCGGTCAATTTATTGACCGATCGGTCGATTAATCGGCCGGAACCATTCAATGACGAGGAGGAAACCGATGGCCGCGGATCTCACCGGCACCGCCAAGCAGCTCGCCGAAAAGATGCAGGTGCCGTCCTCCAATCCGACCGAGGCGCCCGATCCGATCAAGATCCTTTACGGCACGCGCAACCCGCCGCCTTTCAAGGAAAACAACATTTTTCCGATCGAATGGCGCGTCGAGACGCCGAAGATGATGGAGATCTACGACGGCGCGCGCGATCCGGGCTGGGCACCGAACCGGCTGCCGTGGGATACGCTCGACGCGAACGCCTTCACCCTGGATCAGCGCTATGCGCTGGCGTACTGGTGGTCGCTGCTGTCCGTGTTCGACTCGTCCGGTCCGGCCGTGTTTGCGCGCGCCATGATCCATACCTACGAGGCGCACGAGGAGGATCCCGTCCGGAAATGCTTCTTCTCGGTGACCCGTGACGAGGTGAACCACGAGGAGATCTGTCAGCGCGCGATCCAGGCACTGACGCCGAACGGGCCACTCGGCTACGAGCCGGAGACGCCGCTGGGCAAACTCGCCCGCAACAACGTGCTCTGGTACTACCATAACGGCGGCCGCTACTGGGAAGGCTACAAGAAGGCCGTCGGCAAGTATCCGCTCGCCATCCTGTTCACGTCGTTCCTGATGGGCGAGGTCGCCTCGGCGACGCTGTTCCACGGCATGTATCAGCGCACGACCATTCCCGTGTTCAAGGAGGCGTTCAAGAACGTCGGGAAGGACGAGGCGCGGCACATGGGTATCTGCCTCGCCATTCTCGAGCGGCTTCTGCCGAAGCTGACCGACGAGATGCGCGAGCAGATCACCAAACAGCTGCGGGCCGGTTACGTGTTCCTTTCCGGCATCCTGTATGAGCCGCCCGATCAGTTCTGGGAGCTGCCCGAGACGTGGCGCCCGGCGCATCGTCTGCTCGAGGACGTGGCCCGCGATGCCGGGCTCGGCATCCTGACGCTCGAGGAGCGTCGCGACAACTGGCGTGCCGCCGTTCTCAAGATGAAGGGACTGCTCGAACCGTATGGCGTCGCGTTTCCCGCCATTCCGGAGATCGGAATTGACGGGCAGACGGTCGCCTTCGATCCGGCAGACATCATTCCGGTGTTCTGAGCCGGCCGAAGCGGCATGGCACGCCCGCAGGCCGAAGATTACGCGGCGAAACAGCAGGTCATCCGCGACCGCGCGGCGGAGCTGTTCGCCGCGCGCGGCTTCGCGGCCACGTCGATCAGCGATATCGCGGCGGCGTGCAACTGCGCCAAGTCGCTGATCTACCATTACTTCGGCTCCAAGGAGGACATTCTCTTCGACCTGCTCAAGGCGCATGTCGAAGCGCTCTACGGTGCGGCACGCGCCGCGCTCGACCAGGAGAGCGATCCCGAAGCGCGCTTTCGTGCGTTCGTCCGCGCATTGCTCGATCTTTATGCGCATGCCCGAGCGAAGCACATCCTGCTGCTCAACGAGCTCGACAACCTGCCGCCGTCCCGCAAAGGATCGATCGTCGCGTTGGAGCGGCAGCTCGTCGAGCTTGCAGCGGATCTGTTCGAGGGGTTGGCGCCGGGGCTCGGCAAGGAAAGGATGCTGCGCATCCCGATCGCGATGAGCTTCTACGGGATGATCAACTGGACATACACGTGGTATCGGCCCGGCGGGCCGCTCTCGCCGCGTCGCTTTGCGGACCTGGCGGCCGACCTGTTCCTGCGGGGGATGCCGGCGGCGATCGAGCGCTTTACGGGTCAGCCGGATGGCGACGCGACCGAAGCGGTGCGCGGCAGGAACGAGTCCGTCACGATGCGATCCGCGGCTGCGTTCGATGCCAAGGCCGCCGCGACGCAGTCGTCGACGAAAGCGGGCGAGCCGGCGACCAGCACCACGTGCTCGGACAAGTTACGGGCCTCGCGCGTGAGCAGCAAGGGAATGCGTCCGCGTAGCCAGGGCGGCGGTGCGGCGTCGTCCCGCGTCAGGGTGACGCGGTAACTGAAGTTTTCGTGGCGGTGGGCGAGACGTGCAAGCACGTCCAGGGCGAAAAGTTCTCGACGGTCACGCACCGAGAACAGGAGCTCGATGCGTCGCTTGTGTCCTTCGGCCAGCGCCTTGCCTATGACGGACAGAATGGGCGATAGTCCGCTGCCGCCGGCCAATGCCAGGACCGGCCGATCACCTGCATCAGGCAGACCGAACTCGCCATAAGGTCCACGGACGTTCACGGTATCGCCCACGGACAGGGAATGAACCCACGTGCTGCAGCGGCCGTGCGGGTGACGCGTGATGAAGAAAGAGAGCTGGCCGTCCGGCGCAAGGCCGTCGGCGCCGGGCGCATCGATGATCGAGTAGGGGCGCGACTCGCTCAGACCTGGCGCGACGAATTCGAGATTCATGCCGGGGCGGAACCGGAAGCGCGTGCCGCGCGGCAGCGCGAGAACGAGTCGGCGTATCGAGGGCGTGACACTCTCGGCAGCGACGACTTCGGCCGTCAGTTCCATCGGGAGGATCACCTCCTCGCCGGCGCGTTTGGGGCGCATCGGCTCGACCGTGCGCAGGCGCAATGTCGGCGAGAGCGGCTTCGACTGACACGTCAGGCAGTAGCCTTGCTCCTTTTCCTCGTCGGTGATGGCGAAGCTCATCACCCAGCCGTGGTCGACTTCACCTTCGACGACCAGGGCCTTGCACGTGCCGCAGGCACCGCCGCGACAGCTGTGGGGCATGTGGAGCCCCGCCGCGAGGCCGGCATCCAGGATGATGGTGCCGGATGGGCAGGCGAACGATTCCCCCGTATTCTCTACGATGACGTCGGTCGAGGACATGTGCAGGTTCACATATGTGCAGGTTCTTATAACGGCGTCATCGCGACGATGCACGCGCCTGATACGGACTCTGTCCGGATCGATCAGCCCTGCTGGAGTGCCGTCATGAACATGCCGGGATCGACGTTGCCGCCGGAGCAGACGACGGCGACGGTGCGCCCTGCCAGCGGGATCCGGCCGCTGAGCGCAGCGGCGAGCGCGACGGCGCCGCCGGGCTCGACGACGAGCTTCAGGTCGGTGAACGCGACGGCCATCGCCGCCCGGACCTCGTCGTCGCTTACCACCAGGCCTCCCTTGAGAAGCCGCGAATTGATGGCGAACGTGATTTCGCCGGGCATCGGTGCCAGCAGCGCATCGCAGATCGACCGCGCCGCGGGATCGTTGCTCTCGCGCCGGCCGTTGGCCAGCGACTTGGCGTGATCATCGAACCCAGCCGGCTCGCAGACATAGACGTCCGTCCCGGGCGCGCGCGCGGCGAGGGCAAGGGCGACGCCAGCAACGAGGCCGCCGCCGCTTGCGGGTACGAGGGCCGCGTCGAGCGAGGCGCCGATCTCTGCCGCCTGCTGGACGATCTCGAGACCGATCGTTCCCTGGCCGGCGATGATGTCCGGATCGTCGAACGGGGGCACGATGACGGCGCCGCGCGAGCCGGCGATGCGGGCGCCGACCTCCTCGCGGCGCTCCTTGTAACGGTCGTACAGAACCACCTCGGCGCCGTAACTCCTGGTGTTTCTGATTTTGATCGCCGGCGCATCCGAAGGCATCACGATCGTTGCGGGTATCCCCAGCATCTGGGCCGCGGCAGCCACGCCCTGGGCATGATTGCCGGACGAGTAGGCGACGACGCCGCGCCGGCGCTGCTCCGGATCGAGCTGGCTCAGCCGGTTGTACGCGCCCCGGAACTTGAACGAGCCGGTACGCTGCAGCGGCTCGGCCTTGACGAGCACGCGCCCGCCGAGCCGCTCGTTGAGCAGCGGCGATTCCAGGAGAGGTGTGACCACGGCACGCCCGGCGATACGTTGCGCGGCGGCTTCGACGTCCGCGATCGTGGGCAGACGCGCGGCAAGATCAGAGGCAGGCGAGGAATTCATCGAGGGCCTTCCGGGCGAGTGGTTCGTCGAGTGTCGGCGCATGGCCGACATTCGGCAACGTCACGTCCCGCAGGTCCGGCCGTTCGGCCTTCATCCGAGCCAGCGTTGCCGCCGACAAGATATCGGACAGTCCGCCACGGATGACAAGCGCGGGAACGCGGCGGGTCGCCCGCCACAGCCCCCACAGGTCGATCGCTTCGTTCATGTCGTGTTGCAGCGCCTTGGCCAGATTCACGTCCCAATCGAAATGGAGCCGTCCGTCGCCGCCTGGGCGAAACGTCGCCTGTGCGAACGTCAGCCATTCGTCCTCCGTCGCCAACGACAGATTCGGCATCACGCGACGAAGATAGGCCGTAGCGCTCGTCCAGTCCGGCTGCGGGTGGTCGGCGGCGATATAGGACAGGATACGCCCGGTGCCGCGCGGATCGACGTCGGGCCCGATATCGTTGACGACGAGCCCCCGGAGCACGGCGGGCATCGCCGTTGCCATGGCCATGCCGAGGAGGCCCCCCATCGATGTCCCGATGACGATGACGCGCGCGAGCCCTAGGATCGCCAGCAGATGGCGGATGTCCTCCAGATATGTCCGCGCGCGATAGTTCCGCCAGTCCGGATCCCGGGCCGAGCGGCCGCGGCCACGGAGGTCGGGCGCAATCACGCGGTGCGGCCGTGCGCCGTCCGGGTCGGCGAGTCTTTGCGCCAGACGGTCGAAGTCCTTCGAGTTGCGTGTGAGGCCCGGCAGGCACAACACGGGCGTCGCGGGCCAGAGAGGATCACCCCAATCCTTGAAGAAGAGAGGCAGGTTGTCCGTTGCCGCAAAGAACCGCTCGCGGCAAACCGCCATCATCAGTGCCCGAGCAGCGCCGGCAGGTCACGCAGCGTGGTCACCTCGGCCACCGGCTTTGCCGGCAGATTGTCCTTGGGTTGGCCGGAACGGTTGATCCAGACGGCCTGGAAGCCGAAGCATGCAGCCCCCACCACGTCCCAGCCATTGGATGACACGAAACACACCTTGTCAGGTGTCACGCCCGTCTTGTCGACGACGAGCCGGTAAACCGAAGGGTGCGGCTTGTAGATTTGCACGGCATCGGCCGAGAACACGCCTTCGAACAGCCGGCTGATCCCCGTGCTGTTGACGGCCGCCGTCAGCATGGTCGGAGAGCCGTTGGAAAGAATGGTCAGCCGCATACCTGCCGCCCGGAGCGCCTTGAGCGTGTCGACCACGTCGGGGTAGCAGGGCAGGTTCAGATACTGCTGCATCAACGTGGCCCGCAGGAGGGGATCCTGCCGTTTCACCGCCGCGAGCGCGAAGTCCAGGCTTTCGCTCGTCACGTACCAGAAATCGACGTAACGGCCCATCAGACTCCTGAGCCAAGTGTACTCAAGCTGCTTGCGCCGCCACAGGTCGGAAACGGTCTGCCAGTCGGGGCCGAGTGTCTGTTTGCAGCGCTCCGCAGCCGACGCGTAGTCGAAGAGCGTGCCGTATGCATCGAACGTGCAGACCTCGATATCGCGTAGTTGCACCGTGGTCATGCCCGTGTCTCCTTCGATCGGTCAGTACGTCGCACCCCGCCGCAGATCGTCGTGAATGCCCTGGGCAAGCTGTCCGCTGCCCAGGAGACGCCGATAAACCTGGAGATTCTCCAGAACGCGCTGAACGTAGTTTCGCGTCTCCCCGAACGGGATCAGCTCGATCCAGTCGATCACATCTACCTTGCGCTGCCGCGGATCGCCATATTCGCGTATCCATTCGCGCACGCGGTTGGGACCGGCATTGTAGGCGGCAAGGGCGAGCACGTAGGATCCGTCGAACTCTTCGATCAGACGGGCGAGATAGCTGCGACCGATCTGGAGATTGTATTCCGGGTCGGTCAGCAGCCGGTCGTCGCTGTGCTTGAGGCCGAGGGTCTTGGCGACGGCACGCGCCGTCGCCGGCATCAGCTGCATCATGCCACGTGCGCCGGCAGGGCTGACGGCCCGGACCTCGAAAGCGCTCTCCTGGCGGATCATTGCATGGAGGAGAGCCCGCTCGCTGACCTCGCCGTCGACGAGGGGAAGAATCGGCCAGCCGAACTCAGGCAGCAGTACGTTGGCGATCTGCGCCGACCGTTTGCTCGCCAAGACGGCGAGATCCGGCCGGCCGATCGACATGGCAAGCTCGCCGACGAGCGCGTGCTGCGCCGGGCTCGCTGCAAGGGTCACGTGGCGGAGGATGAACGGCTTGACGCGATCCTCGACCCCAAGCTCGCTCAGGAGCCGCACGACGCGCGTCAGCTCGTGTGCCTCGAAGGCCCGGCGTTCGCCCGCGGTCGCCTCCGGTATCGTCGGCCAGGACGGACGCTGCTTGGAGGGCAGTTTGGCCCCGGCGAGCTGGCCGTAATAGGTGACGGGGAAGGCCGCTGCCGTCTCGTACCAGGACCGGGCCGCGGCCTTGTCGCCGATCGCCTCGGCCGTGCGTCCCGCCCAATAGGCGGCCCGGGCCAACGAGACAGGGTAGCGAACCGCCTCGTACAGGCGCGTGAAGTGCGTCAGCGCGGCGCGGGGCTCGTTGAGATAGCGGAGCGCGATCCAGCCGGCGAGGAATTCCGCCTCGGCGAACGCGACGCCGTCGCGCAGGTGATGATTGCGAACCAAGCGGTAGGCCTCGCTCATGCGGCCGTCGGCGATCGCCTTGCGCGCGAGGATCTCGCGCTCGGGCCACCAGATTTCGGGGCGGCCGAGCCGGCTCGACGCCCGTTGCATCAGCTCCATGGCGCCGTCGATCTGTCCCTTGCGGCGGCGCCAGCGCATCCGCTCGAACAGCAGGCCGGGATCGTTGACGAGACTGTCCGGAACCTTCCGAAGGGCGCTGTCGACGCCCGCCGCCATGGTGGCAAGCCGGATCCGGGCTTCGGCCAGCGCGCGGTAGTTCGGGGTGACACGGCGCATCATGCGGCGAGCCTCCGTATACCGGCCTTCCCACAACAGGTTGTCGAGCCGCCGCACGTGGTCGGAATGACTCAGGTAGTGCTTGTAGCGGGTGATGAACATGCTCTCCTGCTTCTCGCCGAAGCTTCCGGAGAGCCAGGCATTGCGGACGACCGCGATGGCTTTCGCGCGATCGCCCGAACGGAACAGTGCCTCGGCATAGCGCATGGCACCGTCGACCGTCGCCGGCTCGCGCAGGGCGAACCAGGCGAGAACAACCGAATCGTCGGTGCGCTCGGCCAGCGCCTCCTCGGCGCGGCGCGCCAGGAGCTCCTGGCCCGGCCATTGCGGGTTGGCGTCGATGAACGCGGCGATGTCCTCGAACGAGGCGCCGGACCGCGGCTGCTGCAGTTCGAGCCAGCGCAGGACCTTGTTCGCGAGCGGATGCTTGCCGGTGGCGATGTGCTGCCGAACCTCGTCCCAGCGGCCGGCCTCGACCGCGGCGAATGCCCGGCGGTAATGGTCCTTCTGCGCGTCGGTCAGGTTCCTGGGAACGGCTCGTGCCGGATTGGCGCCGGCGGTCTGGGCGACAGCGGAGCCTTGGGCGTAGCAGGCTGGAGTGACGAAGGATGCGGCAATTGCGGCGGCCGCGATCCCACCAAGCACAAGTCGTCGAAGGCGGTTGTTCATCCCAGTCGATATTAGGCAACGGACATTCCCGAGCGCCAGCCCGCATGTTGCAGCGGGCGGGACGGCCGGGCTATGGTGCGCCGGTCAATATTGGATGCGCGCCGAGCGCGAATCTATAGCTGCCGGAGAAATAAGGAATGTTTAAGGGTTCGCTGGTCGCCCTCCTGACGCCGTTCCGCAACGGCAAGATCGACGAGAAGGCGTTTCAGGATCTTGTCGATTGGCAGGTGCAGCAAGGGACCAACGGCCTGGTGCCATGCGGGACGACCGGGGAATCCCCGACGCTCTCCCATGAGGAGCACATGCGCGTGGTCGAGCTGTGCATTGAGGCTGCGGCGCGGCGCGTGCCGGTCATCGCCGGTACCGGCTCCAATTCGACGGAGGAGGCGATTGCCCTGACCCGGCACGCCAAGAAGGCCGGGGCCGATGCGGCACTCATCGTGACGCCGTACTACAACAAGCCGACCCAGGAGGGCCTCTATCAGCATTACAAGGCGATCGCGGAGGCCGTCGACCTTCCGATCATTATCTACAACATCCCGCCGCGCTGCGTGATCGACATGTCGGTCGAGACGATGGCAAGGCTGGCCAAGCTGCCGAACATCGTCGGCGTCAAGGACGCAACCAATGATTTGACGCGGCCGCTGAAGACGCGCCTGGCGATCGGCCCCGACTTCTGCCTGTTGTCGGGCGAGGACGCGACGGTCACGGCCTTTCTGGCGCAAGGCGGCCATGGCTGCATCTCGGTCACCGCCAATATCGCACCGCGGCAATGCGCCGAGCTGCATGCCGCGTGGCAGCGGGGCGACATGGCCAAGGTCGCCGAGCTGCGGGACCTGCTGATGCCGCTGCACGAGGCGATGTTCGTCGAAACGAGCCCGGCGCCGGTCAAGTACGCGGCGTCGCTGCTCGGCAAGTCGACGCCTGAGGTCAGGCTTCCGCTCGTGCCGTGCTCGGCGGCGGCGCAGGAGCGCGTGCGCGCGGCGATGAAGCAGGCGGGAATCCTCTGATCGAATGGCCCGACAGGAAGCGACGGTAAAGACCGTGGCGGTGAACCGCAAGGCCCGCCACAACTACACGATCAAAGACACCATCGAGGCGGGAATCGTCCTGGCCGGGACCGAGGTCAAGTCGCTGCGCGAAGGCGGCGCGCAGATCACCGAGGCACATGCCGGCGAGATGGGGGGCGAGCTGTGGCTGTTCAACGCGCACATTCCCGAATACAAGGGCGGCAATCGTTTCAATCATGAGCCGCGGCGGCCGCGGAAGCTCCTGGTCCATAAACGCCAGCGCGACCGGTTGATCGGGGCTATCACCCGCGAGGGGATGACGCTCGTCCCGTTGTCGCTCTATTTCAATCCGCGCGGGATCGCGAAGGTCGAAATCGGCCTCGCCAAGGGCAAGAAGAAGTGGGACAAGCGCGAAACCGAGAAGGCGCGCGACTGGCAGCGTGAAAAGGCGCGCCTGATCCGCGCACGCGGGTGAACGCCTCTCCGCGTAGACGCCGTCATTGGATACGGCGTCGTACCTCGGCGAAGACGGCCTCGAACATCTCGGTCGTGAGCTTGCCGGTATTCGTGTTGTAGCGCGAGCAGTGATAGCTGTCGGCGAGCGCGATGCCGTTGGGAAGCTCGTGGACGGCGCCATGCGCGAACCGGAACCGTGCCGGCTTGTACTCGAGCGCCGCGAGGACGCCGTCATGCGCGATCCGGCCGAGTGCGACGATGACGGCCAGACGGGGCATGTGGCGGATCTCCGCCGCCAGAAACGGTCTGCAGTTCACGATCTCGCCCGGCAGCGGCTTGTTCTGCGGCGGCACGCAGCGGACAGCGTTGGTGATGCGCGCATCCACGAGGTGCAATGTGTCGCCGGCCCAAGGGCCATCTTCCCGGCCCGCGGCATACTGTCCGGTGGCGAAGCCGAACTTCGCGAGGGTGGCATAAAGAAGATCGCCCGCGTAGTCGCCGGTGAACGGCCGCCCGGTGCGGTTGGCGCCGCGCAGACCCGGGCCCAGCCCGACGACGAGCAGGCGGGCGTCGATCGGCCCGAAGCTCGGCACCGGGCCGTTATGCCATGCCGGATATGCCTTGCGGTTCTCGGCACGGAATGCCGCAAGGCGGGCGCAGCGGGGACAGTCGCGCCCCGGGTCGCACAACGGTGGGGCGGGAAGATGTTCTGCGATCTCAGA
Organism: uncultured Rhodospirillales bacterium; assembly: GCA_937926175.1. GTDB lineage: Bacteria > Pseudomonadota > Alphaproteobacteria > CACIAM-22H2 > CACIAM-22H2 > CALANV01. The sequence continues at coordinate 26,005 of CALANV010000037.1, forward strand.
CAGGTTCGTTCTCGGTCAGATAGCGGTCTGGGTTCGCCGGGTTGGAGATCTCGCGACGCTCCACGGCCCGCTGAATTTGCGGCATCAGCTCGCCAAGCTCAAGGAATGTGTCGGCCTGGCGGCGAAGTTCGTCGGCGATCATCGGCGGCTGGGAGCGGATGGTCGACACCACGCTGACGCGCACCCCCTTGCGCTGCACGGCCTCGACCAGACGGCGAAAGTCGCCGTTACCCGAGAACAGAACCGCATGATCGAGACGCTCGGCCATCTCCATCATGTCGACGGCGAGCTCGATATCCATGTCGCCCTTGACCTTGCGCCGGCCATAGGTGTCGGTGAACTCCTTGATCGGCTTCGTGACCATCGTGTAGCCGTTGTAGTCGAGCCAGTCGATCAGCGGGCGGATCGGCGAATAGTCCTGGTCCTCGACGATCGCGGTGTAATAGAAGGCGCGGACCAGTCTGCCCTTGCTTTGGAACACGGACAGCAGGCGCTTGTAGTCGATGTCGAACCCGAGGGCGCGCGCAGCCGAATACAGACTCGCGCCGTCAATGAAGAGAGCCAGTCGTTCTTCCGGATAAAACGCCATTCGCAAGACCCTGACAGTATTAATGGAAAGAACTTACAAAAGAAGCGCGTGCGGGGGTGAAGAATCAAGCAGGGGATTCGCCGGCGAACAAGCGAGAATCTGACCGGAATGATTTTAATTGCAATTGGGGCAAATTTGTCCGGACCCGCAGGTCCGCCGCGGGCCCAGTGCGAGGCAGCACTGACCCGTCTGGAGGAGGCGGGTATCGCCGTGACGCGGCGGTCGCGCTGGTTCGAATCAGCGCCGGTGCCGCCGTCCGCGCAGCCGTGGTTCGTCAACGGTGTCATCGCGGTCCGGACGATGCTCGGACCGGTCCCGCTTCTGGCGGCGCTTCACCGCATTGAAGCCGCGCTCGGCCGGACACGGACGGTGGCCAATGCGGCCCGAACGATCGATCTCGACCTGATCGACTATGACGGGATCGTCCGCCCCGGGCCGGAGCCGCCGATCCTGCCGCATCCCCGGATGCACGAACGGCGCTTCGTGCTGCTGCCGCTCGCCGACGTCGCCCCGGACTGGCGTCATCCGGTAACGGGCCGGACCGTTGCCGAACTGGCGGCGCAGGCGCCGCCGGAAGGCATTGCACGTCCGCTTACGGCATCCCAAATGGACGACTGAGTAGGCCGTTACCGTCGCGCCGCCGTCCGGACCTGCGGGGTCGTTGTGCGCCCGCGGTAACACCTTGCTATAGCCCTATAATCTTCTTATATTAAAGGTTTAGCCCCAGACCTCGGAGAGATCGGTTTAATGGCTCGCGTAACCGTCGAGGACTGCGTCCTCAAGATTCCCAATCGTTTCGAACTCGTCATGCTCGCAGCTCAGCGCGCCCGCGAGATCAGCGCGGGTGCCCCACTTACGGTCGAGCGTGACAATGACAAGAACCCGGTGGTCGCGTTGCGCGAAATCGCCGAGAGCTCGATCAACAACGACAATCTTCGCCAAGCGCTGATTACCGGCCTGCAGAAGCACGTCGAGACGGAAGAACCGGAAGAGGATATGATGGAGCTTCTCGCTGCCGAGCGCGACGTGGCCGGCGTGCCTTACGAGGCTGCAGCCGCAGGCGCCGAGGAGGAGATGTCCATCGAAGAAGGGGTGGGCGAGGGCGCCGGCGAAGCCTCCGAAACCGGCGAGGAGGAGTGACGCCGGCGGCACCGAACGCCACGTCATCGCGGCGCCGTCGTCCGGCGGCGCCGCTCCCGCGGCTCTGGGACAGTGAGCCATGATCCGCCAGTACGAGCTCGTCGAACGCGTTCGCGCCTACGATCCCAACGTGGACGAGGATGCGCTGAACCGTGCTTACGTCTTCTCGATGAAGGTGCACGGCTCGCAGAAGCGCGCCTCGGGCGATCCGTACTTCTCCCACCCGCTGGAAGTCGCGGGCATTCTCACCCAGTTCAAGCTCGACTGCGCCTCGATCGTGACCGCGCTGCTCCACGACACGGTCGAGGATACGCTCACGACGATCGAGGAAATCGAGCGGCTGTTCGGACCGGAGATCGCCCGGCTCGTCGATGGCGTCACCAAGCTGTCGCGACTGGAGCTGCAGTCGGACCAGAGCCGGCAGGCCGAGAACTTCCGCAAGCTGGTCATCGCGATGTCGGAGGACATCCGTGTTCTCCTCGTGAAGCTCGCGGACCGGCTGCACAATATGCGGACGCTCCATTACATCCGAAATCCCGAGAAGCGCCTGCGGATCGCACGCGAGACCATGGAGATCTACGCGCCGCTGGCGGAGCGCATCGGCATGCGCAACATGCAGGACGAGCTCGAGGATCTCGCGTTCGCACAGCTCAATCCCGACGCGCGGGATTCGATCGTCGCGCGGCTCAAGTTCCTGCGCGAGCGCGGCGGCGACATCGTGACGCGCATCACGGACGAGCTCAAGCGCGTGCTGGCCGAGGACGGTCTCGACGCATGGGTGTCGGGTCGCGAGAAGACGCCGTACTCGATCTGGCGGAAGATGCAGCGCAAGAACGTCGGGTTCGAGCAGCTGTCGGACATCATGGCGTTCCGCGTGGTCGTCGAGAACGTCGCCGACTGTTACCGCGCGCTCGGCGTGATCCACTCGCGCTATCCGGTCGTTCCAGGCCGCTTCAAGGATTATGTGTCGACGCCGAAACCGAACGGATATCGCTCGATCCACACCGGCGTGTTCGGGCCGGAGCAGCAGCGCATCGAGATCCAGATCCGCACGCGTGAGATGCACGAGGTCGCGGAGTACGGTGTCGCGGCCCACTGGAAGTACAAGTCGGGCGAGGTAAAGACCGACGGCAAGCAGTATCGCTGGCTGCGCGAGCTGCTCGATATCCTGGAGCATGCCTCTTCGCCGGAGGAGTTCCTCGAGCACACCAAGCTCGAGATGTTCCAGGACCAGGTATTCTGCTTCACGCCGAAAGGCGATCTGATCGCGCTGCCGCGTGGCGCGACACTCATCGACTTCGCCTATGCCGTGCACTCGGAGGTCGGCGATCATTGCGTCGGCGGCAAGATCAACGGCCGCATGATGCCGCTCAAGACGGTGCTGTCGAACGGCGATCAGGTCGAGATCATCACGTCCAAGGCGCAGACCCCCTCGCCGACATGGGAGCGTTTCGTCGTCACGGGCAAGGCGCGCGCAAGAATCCGCCGTTTCATCCGCACACAGCAGCGGGCCCAGTTCGTCGCGCTCGGCCGCTCGATGATCCAGAAGGCCTTTCGCCAGGAAGGCTACGAGTTCACCGAAAAGGCGATCGAGGGGGTGCTGAAGGTCTTCAAATGCGAGGAACCTGACGATCTCTATGCTGCGGTCGGCGAGGGCAAGATCTCGGAGCGCGAGGTCATCGGCGCCGTTTTCCCGGGCACCAAGACACCGGCCAAGCCGTCGAAAGTGGTGCCGATGTCACGCGGCCGCGGCAAGGACAAGAACCGGAGCGGCGCAATCCCGATCCGCGGTCTCATTCCGGGCATGGCGGTACACTATGCCGGGTGCTGTCATCCGCTGCCGGGTGATCGCATTGTCGGCATCGTCACGACGGGCAAGGGCGTCACGATCCATACGATCGACTGCGATACGCTTGCGAGTTTTGCCGACGAGCCGGAACGCTGGATCGACGTGGCGTGGGAGGCGACGGATGAGGACGACACGCGCGTCGGCCGCATCGCCCTCGTCGTCGCCAACGAGCCGGGCAGCCTCGGTGCGCTTTCGACCGTCATCGCGCGCAACAGTGGCAACATCACGAACCTGAAGATCACGAACCGGAGTCAGCAGTTCTGGGAGATGCTGATCGACATCGAGGTGCGCGATCTGAAGCATCTCACCAACATCATCGCGGCGCTGCGGGCGACTCCGGCGATCAGCTCGGTCGAACGGGCGCGCGGCTGACGGGAGTACGGTCATGAAGAGATATCTTCGCCTGGGGGTCAACATCGACCATGTCGCCACGATCCGGAATGCCCGGGGCGGCCGCCACCCCGACCCGATCCGGGCCGCACGGCTGGCCGCGCAGGCCGGGGCTGACGGTATCACGGCGCATCTGCGGGAAGACCGGCGCCACATCTCCGACGACGATATCCGCCGCCTGTCTTCCGAGATCGACCTGCCCCTGAACCTTGAGATGGCGGCGACCGACGAGATGCTCAAGATCGCCCTGCGTCACCGCCCGCATGCCGCGTGCATCGTCCCCGAGCGGCGCGAGGAGCGCACGACGGAAGGCGGACTCGACGTGGTTCGCGGGCGTAACCACTTGGCGCGTTTCGTGCAGGAGCTTTCCGCCGCTGGGATCCGCGTCTCCCTGTTCGTCGAGCCGGACCCTGCCGCCCTCGACGCGGCGAAGGAACTGGGCGCGCCCGTGGTCGAGTTGCACACCGGCGCTTATTGCGACGCTTGGGCTGAGGAGCCGGGCGGCAGCAACGCGCGGCGCGAACTCGACCGTATCGTCGCAGCGGCGGCGCACGCCGAGGCGCTCGGGCTGGAATGCCATGCGGGCCACGGTCTCAGCTTCGACACGGTCGTGCCGATCGCGATGATCCCGACCATCGTCGAGCTGAATATCGGCCATTTTCTTATCGGCGAGGCGATCTTCAGTGGCTTGGACAGCGCCATCAAGCGCATGCGCAGCCTTATGGACAAGGCGCGCGCCGAAGCCGGCGGTGAACGGTCAGCCTGAGCACTGGGGCAAGGCCGGTCGGCCCCATGCCGATCGGGCAGGGCATGAGACAATGATTCTGGGTATCGGAAGCGACCTCGTCGACATTGGACGGATCGAGCGGGCGCTGGCACGGTTCGGCGAACGCTTCATCACCCGCATCTTCACGGAAACGGAGCGGCGCCGAAGCGAAGGGCGGGCCGACCGCGCCGCCAGCTATGCGCGACGCTTCGCCGCCAAGGAGGCCTGTGCCAAGGCGCTCGGGACGGGGTTCCGTCACGGCGTCTATTGGCGCGACATGGGTGTGGTCAACCGGCCAGGCGGCCAGCCGACGCTGGCGCTTACCGGCGGCGCGCTCATCCGCCTCAATCAGCTGGTGCCGCCGGGCATGGTGGCGCGAATCGACCTGTCCATGACCGACGACCCGCCGGTCGCGCAGGCGATCGTGATCATCTCGGCCGAGCCGGCCGCCGCCCGCGGCCAGTCGATACCGGGCGGCTGCGCTTGACAGGGGCGTCTACGCAAGGCTCTATCCGCCTTGTGATTCACATGAGTGCACCGACGACTTGTTTTTTCACATGAAAAGCAACGAAACGGCTCCGACCCGCAAGTCGTCGGGAGGATTTGTCGAATTCCTCAAGACCGTCGTGTGGGCCGGTCTGATCGCGCTCGGCATCCGCACGGTCGCGGTGGAGCCCTTCAACATACCGTCGGAGTCGATGGTGCCGAACCTGCTGGTCGGCGACTATCTCTTCGTCTCGAAGTTCTCTTACGGTTACAGCCGCTATTCGCTGCCGGGCTGGCTCACCGGCATTGATATTCTCGACGGTGGCCGGTTGTTCTTCACGCCGCCCGAGCGCGGCGACGTGGCCGTTTTCAAGCTGCCGCGCGATGCGAGCGTCGATTACATCAAGCGCATCGTCGGTCTTCCGGGCGATCGGATCCAGGTGAAGAACGGCGTGCTTCATATCAACGGCGAGCCGGTCCGGCGCGAACGCATCGAGGACTTCGTCAAGCGCGAGAGCGGCATCGTGACGCGGGTACCGCAATTCATCGAGACGCTGCCGAACGGAAAACGGTACCGGATCATCGAGTATTCCGATCACGGAACGCTGGACGACACGCCGGTCTATCTCGTTCCGGAAGGCCACTATTTCGCCATGGGCGACAACCGCGACAACTCGCTCGACAGCCGTGTGCCGGCAGCGAACATGGGAGTCGGATTCATTCCGGCGGAGAATCTCGTGGGCCGGGCCGAATTTCTGTTCTTCTCGACCGACGGCAGTGCACGTCTGTGGGAAATCTGGAATTGGCCGACCTCCATCCGCTACAGCCGCATCTTCAAGAGCATTGAGTAGGAAATCTCAGGACCGGTCAGAGGACCTCAAGGCGCTCGAGACGGCCCTCGGCTATTGCTTTGCGGACCGGCAGCTGCTGCACAGGGCCTTGCGCCACTCCAGCATTTCGACGGGACGGGGGCGCGGGGCCGACTTCGAACGTCTGGAGTTCCTCGGCGACCGCGTCCTCGGCCTCGTCATCGCCGATCTCCTGATGGCCAGGTTTCCGAACGAACCGGAAGGAGACCTGGCCCGGCGTCATGCCGTCCTTGTCAGCCGTCGCACGCTCGCTGACGTTGCCGGCGAGATCGACCTTGGTCGCTATCTGCGGCTGACGCGGGGAGAGGATGAATCGGGCGGGCGGCGGAAGCCCAGCGTGCTCGCGGACGCTCTCGAAGCGGTGATCGGCGCGATGTATCTGGATGGCGGCCTGCCGGCGGCGGCACAGTTCATAACGAAGCTGTATGCACCGCGTGTGTCCGGCGCCACCAAGCCGCCGCGCGACCCGAAGACGGCGTTGCAGGAGTGGGCGCAGGGCCGGGGACTGCCGTTGCCGAGCTATCAGACGGTGAAGGTCGAAGGACCGGCGCACCAGCCGAGCTTCGAGGTCGAGGTGCGCGTCAGCGGATTTGAGCCGGTGCGCGCCGAGGGGCCATCGAAACGCAACGCCGAACGGGCCGCGGCAGCCGCTCTGCTCGAGCGGCTCGCGGCGGACGAATGAGTGCGACCATGGAAGAACGCAAGACGCATTGCGGTTTCGTCGCCGTGCTCGGCGCGCCGAACGCGGGAAAATCGACGCTCGTCAACCGGCTGGTCGGAGCCAAGGTGTCGATCGTGTCGCCGAAGGTCCAGACGACGCGCTCGCGGATCACCGGCATCGCGATCCAGGAAAACACCCAGATCGTGTTTCTCGATCTGCCCGGAATCTTCGTGCCGCGCCGGCGTCTCGACCGTGCCATGGTCGACGCGGCATGGCGCGGCGTCGAGGACGCCGACGTCGTGCTGGTACTGGTCGATGTCACGCGCGGCATCGACGAGAACACCGAGATCATCCTGACCGGACTGAAGACGCGCGGGCTCAAAGCCGTCCTCGTCCTCAACAAGATCGATCTGGTGAAGCCACCGATGCTGCTGCAGCTGACGGCCGATCTCAACGCGCGGATGAGTTTCGAGGCGACGTTCATGGTGTCTGCGGCGACCGGCGATGGCGTGGACGATCTCATGCGCTATCTGGTCGCGCACATGCCCGAAGGTCCGTGGCTCTATCCCGAGGACCAGCTGACCGACCTGCCCGAGCGTCTGCTCGCCGCCGAGATCACGCGCGAGCAGATCTTCCTGCAGCTTCACCAGGAGCTTCCCTACAGCGCGGCGGTCGAAACCGACAGGTGGGAGAACTTTGCCGACGGGGCCGTTCGCGTCGACCAGACGATCTACGTCCAGCGCGAAGGTCAGAAGAAGATCGTCATCGGCGAGAAGGGAAGCCGCATCAAGTCGATCGGCGCGGCCGCGCGGGCGGAACTCGCGCGCGTGCTCGGCCGCAAGGTGCACCTGTTCCTTCACGTCAAGGTCGCGGAGGACTGGGCAGAGCGGCGTGAGTTCTTTCGCCCCTGGGGCCTTGAGTACGACGTCTGATGGAATGCGCTGGAGCGGAACCCTTCGTTAGAGTCGCCGGCGATGGAATGGCATGACCAGGGAATTGTCCTCGCGCGCCGGCGTCATGGCGAATCGTCCGCGATCGTATCGCTGTTCACGCGCGATCATGGTCGCCATGTCGGCCTGGTGCGCGGTGGCAGCGGTCGCCGCGGCGCCGGCGTGTATCAGCCGGGCAACATCGTAAGCGCCGGTTGGCGCGGCCGCCTGCCGGAGCACCTCGGTACCTTTTCGTGCGAGCTGATCGAAAGCATTGCCGCGCGTCTCCTTGATGACGCGCTGCGTCTGGGGGCGCTGACTTCCGCCTGTGCGATCATCGAGGCGACGCTGCCCGAGCGGGAGCCGCATCGCAGCCTCTATGAGGCAACGCTCGATCTGGTCCACAGCCTCGAGCAACCGGACTGGGCCGCCCGGTATGTGCGCTGGGAATGCCAAGCCCTGGCCGATCTCGGGTTCGGGCTCGAGCTTGGCCGTTGCGCCGTCACCGGCCAGACCCACGACCTCGCCTTCGTATCGCCACGGTCGGGTCGGGCCGTCAGCCGCGAGGCGGGGCGCGCCTATGCCGACCGTTTGTTTGCGCTGCCGTCGTTCCTCGGCGGCCCGGTCGGCGAAGTCCCTGGCCCGGCCAGCGTGCTCGAAGGGCTACGTATCACCGGGCATTTCCTCGAACGCAACGTGCTGGCAGCGAACGACCGGCCGATGCCGGCCGCGCGTATCCAATTCGTAGAGAGATGGAGACGCACGGCCACAAATTCTGGTAAGAAGGTCTAGAACGAACTGCGAACTTGAGACCGATGGCAACGAAGACTCTACCTGCCCCTGCTGCCGAAATCCGCCCGATCCCGCTGGCCGATGCGCTTGGCGAGCGCTACCTGTCCTACGCGCTGTCGACGATCATGTCGCGCTCGCTGCCGGACGTGCGCGACGGCCTCAAGCCGGTGCACCGGCGGCTGCTCTATGCGATGCGCCAGCTCGGCCTCGACCCGCAGGCTGGCTTCAAGAAGTGCGCGCGCGTGGTCGGTGACGTGATCGGTAAATATCACCCGCACGGCGACGCGGCCGTTTACGATGCGCTCGTCCGGCTCGCGCAGGATTTCGCGCAGCGCTACCCGCTGGTGGACGGGCAGGGCAATTTCGGCAACATCGACGGCGACAATGCCGCGGCCATGCGGTACACCGAGGCGCGCCTGACGGAGGTCGCGCAGGCGCTGCTCGAAGGCATCGACGAGGACGCGGTCGACTTTCGTCCGACCTACGACGGCGAGGGCGAGGAGCCGGTCGTCCTGCCGGCGGCCTTTCCCAATCTGCTTGCCAACGGCGCCTCCGGCATCGCCGTGGGCATGGCGACGAGCATTCCGCCGCATAACGTCGGCGAAATCTGCGCCGCGCTTCAGCACCTGATCAAATTTCCGAAGGCGACCGTGGCCAAGCTGGTTGAACTCATGCCGGGGCCGGATTTCCCGACCGGCGGTGTGCTGGTGGAATCGCGCGAATCGGTGGTGCAGGCCTATGCCACGGGCCGCGGCAGTTTCCGCGTGCGCGCCAAGTGGGAGGTCGAGAAACTTCCGCACGGCCAGTACCAGATCGTCATCACCGAAATTCCGTACCAGGTCCAGAAGTCGCGGCTGATCGAGAAGATTGCCGAACTGCTCGCCGGGAAGAAGCTCGCGCTGCTCGCGGACGTGCGGGACGAATCCGCCGAGGACGTACGGATCGTGCTCGAGCCGAAGAGCCGCAACGTCGAGCCGGCCGTGCTGATGGAGTCGCTCTTCCGCCAGACCGACCTCGAAATCCGTTTCCCGCTCAACATGAACGTGCTGGACGCGAACAACGTCCCGCGCGTCATGAACCTGCGCGAGGTGCTGCAGGCCTTCCTCGATCATCGTCACGAGGTGCTGATCCGCCGGACGCGCTTCCGGCTCGGCAACATCGAGCGGCGGCTGGAGATTCTCGACGGATACCTGATCGCCTACCTCAATATCGACGCGGTGATCCGCATCATCCGCAACGAGGACGATCCCAAGGCGGTCATGATGCGCAAGTGGCGGTTGACCGAATTGCAGGCCGATTCGATCCTGAACATGCGGCTGCGCGCGTTGCGCAAGCTCGAGGAAATAGAGATCCGCAACGAGCACAAGAAGCTGAGTCAGGAGAAGAAGGATCTGTCCGATCTTCTCAAGGACGAGAAGAAGCGCTGGCAGCGCATCAGCGAGGAAATCGGCGAGATTCGCAAACGCTTCGGCGAGAAGACCGCGCTCGGCAGGCGGCGTTGCAAGATTGCCGATGCGCCGACCCCGGTGGTCGTTCCGGTCGAGGCGTTGATCGAGCGCGAGCCGATCACGATCGTCTGCTCGGAGAAGGGCTGGGTGCGCGCCTTCAAAGGGCACCTCGATGACCTGTCCGATATCCGCTACAAGGAAGGCGACCGGGAGCGGTTCAGCCTTCGGGCAGAAAGCACCGACAAACTGCTGGTGTTTGCCACCAACGGGCGATTCTACACCATCGCCTGCGATCGGCTGCCGGGCGGCCGTGGCGACGGCGAGCCGCTCAAGCTGATGGTGGATCTCGGCAGCGCCGATGTGGTCCAGCTCTTGCTGTTCAAGGGCGGGCGCAAGCTGATCGTGGCGTCGAGCGACGGTCGTGGCTTCGTCGTGCCCGAGGACGAGGTCGTCGCGCAGACGCGCGCCGGCAAACAGGTCCTCAACCTGCCCGAGGGCGTGGAAGCGCGGGCTTGCGCGGTGGTGGAAGGCGACACGGTCGCCGTGATCGGCGAGAACCGGAAGCTGCTTCTGTTCCCGGTTGCGCAGCTTCCGGAAATGACGCGCGGGCGCGGCGTCATCCTGCAGCGCTATCACAGCGGCGGATTGTCGGATCTCAAGGTATTCAACCGGGCCGACGGGTTGTCCTGGCGCGCCGGCAACGGCGTTCGCACCGAAACCAATTTGCGCGATTGGCTTGGCGAGCGCGGGCAGGCCGGGCGTCTGCCGCCCAACGGATTTCCGCGTTCGAACCGGTTTACTTGAGCCACGGCCGCGTCTATAAGGCGTCCCGATTCCTAAAACCGCACGGTTACCGGCGCGTAGGGCGTCGGCAGCCCAGCAATTTCATGGGGGAGACATGAAGCAGGCGGCCGTTGGCCCGACCTTGATCGAGCGATTGTGGCCCAGCCAGGGCGCTGCGGCGATGCGCGCGATCGTACTTGTGGCGCTGGGAACCGCGCTGCTGACCGCGTCGGCGAAGGTTCAGGTCCCAATGTGGCCGGTCCCGATGACCATGCAGTCGTTCGTTGTCCTGGTCATCGGCATGGCTTATGGGACACGCCTCGCCGCGGCAACGGTGGCGCTCTACCTGATCGAAGGCGCGTTCGGGCTGCCAGTGTTCGCCGGAACGCCCGAGAAGGGCATTGGCTTGGCGTATATGGCCGGACCGACCGGCGGGTATCTGTTCGGGTTCCTGGTGGCCGCTGCTGCGATGGGGTGGCTCGCCGAGCGGGGGTGGGACCGCACACTGCCGCGGGCCGTATTCGCCATGACGGTCGGGACGGTGCTGCTGTTCGCGCCGGGCATCGCATGGCTTGCCGTTCTGTTCGGCGCCGAAAAGGCAATTGCGGTCGGCGTTGTTCCGTTCATCTTGGGCTCGGTTGTCAAGCTTGGGCTTGCCGCCGCCGTCCTGCCGCTGGCGTGGAAGGCGGTCGAGACGCGGCGGCGCTGAGATCGTGTAATCCGACACAGGAAGACGGAAAAATTAACGAACAAGGACCCGCGGCGTGAACGAAGAAGCCGCGTGGCGAACGACGGGAAGGCGTAACGTAGACGAACCGGCGGCGTCCGGATGCCGCCGCAAACGGGGGACGTGATCCATGCGAGCTGTTGTGGCTCGCGCCGTACGACCATTCGACTCTGGCGGCCGTCATGGCCGCATCTCGGTTTCGGGTCCGGGGCGGATCGTCCGTTTCTCGCAACGGAGAGGGTAGGGGCGTGTGGAACGTCTTGCTGGGAATTAGCCGCCTCATCGACGCGGTCAACGACCGCGTCGGTCGCGTCGTCTACTGGCTCGTGCTGGTCGCTGTGGTCGTCAGTTCGGGTAACGCATCGGTGCGGTATCTCTTCAACACGAGCTCGAACGCGTGGCTGGAGCTGCAGTGGTATCTGTTCTCGGCCATCTTTCTGCTCTGCGCCGGCTATACGCTTCTGCGAAACGAGCATATCCGGATCGACATCGTCTCGGGCCGCTTCTCGCGACGGACGCAGACGTGGATCGACGTCATCGGCACGATCTTCTTTCTGCTGCCGATGTCGGTTCTGATCATGTGGCTTTCCTGGCCGATGGTCGTCGATTCCTACGTGCGGCAGGAACTGTCCAGTGATGCCGGTGGTCTGCTGCGCTGGCCGGTCAAGGTGCTCATTCCGATCGGCTTCTTCCTGCTGTCGGCTCAAGGCGTGTCCGAACTCATCAAGCGGCTCGCCTATCTCAAGGGGCTCATCTCCGATCCGGCGGAGAAGCAGCAGGCCCATGGCGCGGCCGAAGCGACCGGAGAACACGTATGATCGAGTTCGTCGCGCATAACATGGCGCCGCTGATGTTCGGGGCGCTGGTCGTCTTCCTGCTGAGCGGCTACCCGGTGGCTTTTGCGCTCGCCGCCAACGGCATGTTGTTCGGCTTCATCGGGATCGAATTGGGGCTGTTCCCGCCGGAGCTCTTCCAGGCCCTGCCGGAGCGCGTGTTCGGGATCATGCGCAACGATACGTTGCTCGCCATTCCGTTCTTCACGTTCATGGGGCTGATCCTCGAACGGAGCGGTATGGCCGAGGATCTGCTCGACACCATCGGGCAGCTGTTCGGGCCGCTTCGCGGCGGACTGGCATATGCCGTCATCTTCGTGGGTGCGCTGCTTGCCGCGACGACCGGTGTCGTCGCCGCCTCCGTCATCTCAATGGGCCTGATTTCGCTGCCGATCATGCTGCGCTACGGTTATGACCGTCGGCTGGCCACGGGCGCGATCGCCGCTTCGGGCACGCTCGCCCAGATCATTCCGCCGAGCCTGGTGCTCATCGTTATGGCCGACCAGCTGGGACGTTCCGTCGGCGACATGTATGCCGGTGCGTTCGTCCCTGGGCTCGTGCTGACGGCCCTCTATGCGCTCTACGTGCTCGGCCTCACCATCGTTCGCCCCGATGCTGCGCCGGCCCTGCCACCGGAGGCCAGGACGCTGTGGGGATTCAAGCTGGCGAGGCGCGTCGTCCTTTCGCTCATACCGCCGCTCGTCCTGATCTTCCTGGTGCTCGGTACGATCTTCCTCGGCGTCGCGACGCCGACCGAAGGGGGCGCGATGGGGGCGTCCGGAGCGTTGATTCTGGCGCTGATCAACCGCCGCCTCAACTGGTCGTTGCTGCGGCAGGCGATGGACACGACGGCGAAACTGTCGTCGTTCGTGATCTTCATCCTGATCGGTTCGACGGTCTTCGGACTCGTGTTCCGCGGGGTCGATGGCGACCTCTGGGTCGAGCATCTCCTCACCGGTCTCCCGGGCGGCCAGCTGGGGTTCCTGATCTTCGTCAACTTGATGGTCTTCCTGCTGGCGTTTTTCCTCGACTTTTTCGAGCTGGCGTTCATCGTCGTGCCGCTGCTCGGGCCTGTCGCGGAGAAGCTCGGGATCGACCTAATCTGGTTCGGCATCCTGCTGGGCGTCAACATGCAGACGTCGTTCATGCATCCGCCGTTCGGGTTCGCGCTTTTCTACCTGCGCAGCGTGGCGCCGAAGAGCGATTACATTGACAAGGTCACAGGCAAGCTCGTCGAACGGGTTACCACCGGACAGATCTACTGGGGGGCGGTGCCGTTTGTCTGCATCCAGATCATCATGGTGGCGCTCGTCATCGCCTTTCCGGAGATGGTGTCCTGGGGGATCGACAGCAGCCCCAAGGTCGATCCCAGCCAGATCCAGATCGACATCCCAGTCTTCGAGCCGGCGCCGCCACCCGTCTTCAAATAGACGCGGGCGGCAGCCGCGGCGCCGGGAAGTTTCCCTGAAATGAAAAAAGCCCCGCAAGTGCGGGGCTTTAGTTGACAATCTGACGATTGTTCGCTGATGCGGGCGGATCACCTGCGCGCCGACTGGGAGAACACGAAATTGTCGAACGTGTTCTCGGCGATGCGGAACCACAGGTATTCCTCGTCGCGGAACGGCTTCCACGAATCGTAGATCTTCTTGAACTTCGGATTCTGCTTCGAAAGCTCGTCGTAAAGTTCAAAGGTGACCTTGTAGGCCGCCTCCATGATCTCCCGCGAGAACGGCCGCAGCTGCGTGCCGGCAGCGACCAGACGCCGGATCGCTCCCGGGTTCTGGGTGTCGTACTTGCCGACCATCCATGCGTTGGCTTCGCCGCAAGCGGCTTCGAGCGCGTTCTGGTAGGCCTTCGGCAGCGATTCCCATTGATTTTGGTTGATGTAGAGCGACAGCTGCGCGCTGCCCTCCCAAAACCCGGGATAGTAGTAGTACTTGGCGACCTTCTGGAACCCGAGCTTCTCGTCGTCATAAGGGCCGACCCACTCGGCCGCGTCGATCGTGCCCTTCTCGAGGGCCGGGTAGATGTCGCCGGCCGCGATCTGCGTCGGCACGACGCCGAGCTTCGTCAGGATCTGTCCGGCAATGCCGGCGATGCGGAACTTGAGGCCGTCGAGATCCTTGACGGTATTGATCTCCTTGCGGAACCAGCCGCCCATCTGTGTGCCGGTATTGCCGGCCGGGAAGTTGATGATGTTGTAGTCCTTGAGGAACTCGCGCGTCAGCTCGAGCCCGCCGCCATTCGTCATCCAGGCATTCTGCTGGCGGGCGTTGAGGCCGAACGGCACCGTCGTCTCGAACGCGAAGGTGGGGTCCTTGCCGACGTAATAGTAGCTCGCGGTATGGCCGCACTCGACGGTCCCCGCCTGCACGGCATCGAGCACCTGGAGGCCCGGCACGAGTTCGCCGGCCGCGAAGACGCGGATCTGGAACTTGTTGTCGGTTATCGCCGCGACACGCTTGGCGATCAACTCCGACGTGCCGAAGATCGTGTCGAGGCTCTTGGGGAAGCTGGAGGCCATGCGCCAGCGGATTTCCGGCTGGCTCTGGGCGATCGCAGGGGCCGCGAGCGTCGTGGCAGCGACAGCACCCATGCCGGCTGACTTCAGGAATTGACGGCGTTTCATCTCGACATTCTCTTTCTTGCAGGCCCGTTGACGGAGCGGCAGTCGGCGAGCGGCCCACCTCGCTGGCTGCCGGCGGTAACTCATTCACCGCATGAGAACGCAAATTATAGGTGAACTTCCCGGGCACGGCGCAACAATATTACGCCGAAACAGATATCCGGCCGTGCCCATTAGGGCTCGAGCAGGCGCCATCCGTCCCGGGTAAGGGTCTCGAGAGGCCGAAAACGGGCCTTGTAGGCCATCTTGCGGCTGTCGGCGATCCAGTAGCCGAGATAGACGTGATCCAGCCCCTCCCGGCGCGCCATGTCGATCAGGGTGAGGATCAGGAAGCTGCCGGTGCTCCGCCAGGGCTGGTCCGGATCGTAGAAGCTGTAAACCGCCGAGAATCCGTTGGCCATGCGGTCGGTCAGGCAGGCGCCGACCAGCGTGCCGTCGCGGCTCCGCAGTTCGAGAATGAGGCTGCGGATCGCGCCGACCTCGACCATGGCCTGATAATCCGCCAACCCCATGCGCGCCATTTCGCCGTCGCTGTGCCGGGCGGCCTGATAGCGTTGGAACAACGCATATTGCTCGGTGGTGGCGCGTGCCGGCCGTTCGCTGGCCACGAGATCGGCATTGGCGGCCCTGACTCGCCGCCAGCCCCGCGTGTCGCGGAACGCTGCCACCGGAATGCGTACCGGGACGCAGGCATTGCAGCCCGGGCACGCGGGTCGGTAGGCGAAGCCGAGACTGCGGCGGAATCCGGCCTCGGACAGAATCTCGTAGTTGCTTGCAGCCTGCGGGCCGCACAGATCGGCAAAGATGCGCCGCTCGATCCGGCCTGGCACATAAGGACAGGGGGCGGGGGCCGAGTAGTAAAACCTTGTGGATGATGACGGCAGGGTCATGTCGGCGTAAACGGGCTTTGGTGGACGCCTCCGCCGATCGAAGTCCGGCGAACGACGAGAGTTCCGGACAGCCAGTCGTGCAGCGTGCGGCGATGGCGGTTGAAGAAGACGAAAGCCAGGATGAGGAAACTTGTCGGGAAGACGGTCACATAGAATAGCGCGCTTTGCACGAAAGCCTGGGCATAGCTCGGGCGGCCGCCGTTCAAGTCGATTACGCGCAGGTCGAACAGCCATTGTCCGATCGTGGCCGAGGTCGGACCGCCGATCAGCAGCGTATGATAGCTGATCGGAATGATGGCAAAGAGAAGAGAGAAGGGCGACGCCAGCAATCCGAACGAAAGGACGATGAACGGGAAGGAGACGGCCACGGCGATGACGCCGAGGACGGAGATCAGCGCCACGTCGAC
This sequence comes from uncultured Rhodospirillales bacterium, assembly GCA_937926175.1. Taxonomy (GTDB): domain Bacteria; phylum Pseudomonadota; class Alphaproteobacteria; order CACIAM-22H2; family CACIAM-22H2; genus CALANV01. Next base: position 42,190 of record CALANV010000037.1, read on the forward strand.
CGCATAGGCGGCCGCGCGCCGCCACAGAACCCCGCGAAGCTCGGCCGGTCCGATGACGACCCGAACGTCCGAAGTCGGGATCAGTGCGCCAGGAACATCTCTTTCCATCGTCCCGAAGCTTGCTGCGTCGATCCGCCGTCATGCAGCGTAGGACAGGCAGAAGACCGCTGCAAGAAACGCGCGTCGGGCCGGTTCAGTTCGAGGCTGGCGCCTCGCGCAGCAGAACGATGCTGATGCGCCGGTTGCGCGGATCGAATGGATTGTCGGCGAAAAGCGGTTCCTGATCCGCCTTGCCGACCACGCGGCTGATGCGGTCTTCAGGGAGACCCGCCTCGATCAGGGTCCGGCGGCTGGAATTGGCACGGTCGGTCGACAGTTCCCAGTTTCCGTAGCTGCCATTGGCCCTCGCGAACGGCGTCGCGTCAGTATGGCCGGTGACGGCGATCTTGTTCGGCAGCCGCTGTACGACCTGGGCGACGAGCTGCATCAGCTTTCGCGTATGATCGTAAGGAACGGCGGAGCCGAGCGGAAACATCGCGAAACGTTCTTGGTCGACGATCTGGATGCGCATGCCTTCGGGCGTGCGATCGATGATCAGGCTTTGCGCGAGCTGGCGCAACTCCGGCACGTCCTGGATTGCCTGGCGCAGCGCATGTTCGACCCTTGTGAACTCCTCTTCCTCGCGCTCGGCGAGCGCCTTCTCGATGTCCGCTTCGCTGATCTCCTTTTCCTTCTGGGTTTCGGACCGCTCCTTGCCGGACTGCGCGTCCTCGGCGCGTTCGTCGTTGTCGACCTCGGACGGCGCCGGTGCGTCGGCGACGTCGCTGGGCTCTTCGGATTCGTCCGCTTCCGGGGCCTGCGGGATCCCCAGCACGACCCCGCCTGTCGTTCGCGACAACTGTCCGCTCGCGAGCACTGTACCGCCCAGGATGTTGCCGCTCCCCGACGTCGATCGCGAAACGCTCTCTGGCGTGAAGTATTGTGCGATGCCTTCCTTCTGCTCTTCGGTCGTGACGTTGAGAAGCCACAGCAGCAAAAAGAACGCCATCATCGCCGTCACGAAATCGGCGTAGGCCACCTTCCAGGCGCCGCCGTGATGGGCGTGATCGCTGTTCTTCTTCTTCCTGACGATGATGACGGGTTGGTTGCTTTGCTCTTCGGCCATGGGGCAGCGCGCCGATCTCGGTCAGCTAGACTGGCGGCAGCGCCGCGACGGCTTCTTCGACCTCGTAGAACGTCGGCCGCACGTTGGAGAGCAGCGCCTTGCGGGCGAATTCGACCGCGACTGCCGGCGCGTAACCCTGCATGTAGGCGAGCAGGCCGGCCTTGATGCAGAGAAGGTACTTGACTTCGGCGTCGTAGCGCGCCTTGAGCGCATTCGCGATTGGGCCGATGAAACCATAGGACAGGAGCACGCCGAGGAACGTGCCGACGAGTGCCGCACCGATCAGCTTGCCGAGCACTTCCGGGGGCTCGGTGATCGCGCCCATCGTCTTGATGACGCCGAGCACCGCGGCGACGATGCCGAGCGCGGGCATGCCGTCCGCCATCGTCTGCAGGGCCGAGGCGATCTGGTTCTTTTCCGCGTGATGCGTCTCGATCTCCTCGTCGATCAGCGCTTCCATCTCGTGCGGATTGTCGCTGCCCAGCGTCAGCAGCCGCAGATAGTCGCACAGGAACGTCATCGCGTAGGTATCCGCGGCGAACATCGGAAACTTGGACCAAAGACTGCTTTCGGCCGGCTTCTCGATGTGCTGCTCGAGCGCTAGCATGCCCTTGGTCTTCGCCAGCTTGAACACGGTGTAGAGCAGGGACAGGAGCTCGAGATAAGCTTCCTTGGAATAGGGAGATCCCTTGAACAACTCGCCGAGCGCGCTCAGCGTCCGTTTGATTACCGGCATCGGGTTCGCGATGATGAACGCGCCGATCGCCGCACCGCCGATGATGAGGAGCTCGAACGGCTGAATCAGCACCGCGAGCTTGCCGCCCATGGCGACGTAGCCGCCGATGACGCAGAAGATCACCGTCATCGAGCCGATCAAGAACAGCATGCAGAATCCCTTGGCCGCACGATACGCCCGCGCGGGCACCTTATGCGGACAGGGTTAAGATCCGGTTATCGGCGCCAATACCGCCGGTTGCAGAGCGTCCTACGCGGTGCCGGCCGCCGTGTCGGCGAGGCGCTGCACTCTGAGGCCCTTCGCCTCGATGCGCGCGACGATCTCGTTGAGATGATCGCCGTTTCGCGTCTCCACGACGATCTCCAGATCGGTACGGGTGACGGGGACGTCCTGGAACAGCCTCTGGTGGTAGATCTCGACGATGTTGCCGCCGGCTTCGGCGATCGCCGCCGCAACCTGTGCGAGTTTGCCGGGTGCATCCGGAATCTCGACGCGCAGGCGGCCGATACGGCCATCGCGCATCAGGCCGCGCATCAGGATGGAGGCGAGGATCCGTGCATCGATGTTGCCGCCGGAGACGATCAGGCCGACCCGTCGTCCCTGGAAGCGCGTTGGCTCCGAGAGTACGGCGGCGAGTGAGGCCGCTCCTGCGCCTTCGGCGACGATTCTGGCATCCGTTGCAAGGAGGTTGACGGCGCGTTCCAGCATCGGCTCGGTCACGAGCAGGATGTCGTCGACGCACGATCGGATGATCCGGCCGGTCAGCTCGCCCGGCTCCTTGACCGCGATACCTTCGGCGAGCGTGGAGCCGCCGGCAGGCGTGATCCCGCGCCCTTGCACGTGGTTGGCCATGGACGGATACGATGCCGCCTGCACGCCGATGATCCGGATCCGCGGGTTGAACGCCCGCGCGGCCGTCGCGACGCCGGCGATCAGTCCGCCACCGCCGATGGGGACGACGATCGCTTCCAGATCGGGGGCCGCCGCGAGCATTTCCAGGGCGACGGTTCCCTGGCCGGCGATGATGGACGGATCGTCGTACGGGTGAATGAAGGTATAACCTTCGGCCGCCGCAAGCCGGTGGGCATAGTCGGAGGCGCCGGTAAGATCCTCGCCCTCCAGGACGACCTTTGCGCCAAGCGCTGCCGTGCGGTCGATCTTCGTGAAGGGCGTGGTGCGGGGCATGACGATCGTCGCCGGAATGCCCAGGCGGCGGGCGTGATAGGCCACGCCCTGCGCATGATTGCCTGCCGAAACGGCGATGACGCCCCGGCTGCAGGCGATCGGATCGAGACTCAGCAGTTTGACGAGAGCACCGCGAACCTTGAACGAGCCGGTGTGTTGGAGGTTCTCAAGCTTCAACACGAGGTCGGCGCCGGTGATGGCCGACAGACGCGGGGCTTCCACGGTCGGCGTCGCGATCACTGCGTCGGCGATCTGTACGGCGGCCGCGCGGATGTGCTCGATGTCGACAGACATTTCGGACGTTGCGCTCAAGGTGGCGCAAGAATGAGGACGTCGCCCGCCGCGCGCAAGCTTTCGCGTGTGCCGCTCAGGCGGATATGTCCGCCATCGGCCCAGACCGGGGCCAGATCGCCGCGGTGCGGCGAGAGCGGGTGCCCGGACTGTCCGGGAACGGCGATGAACAGGGATTGGTCCAGATCGGACAGATCATAGATGGCGCGATAGCCGGCCCCGTGCACGTGTGCAAACGGCGTTACCGGGTCGCTGATGCGGGTCGCCCCGCGATTGACGGTGAAGTAGTCGCCGTCGGTCGGCACATGCAAGTCGACGATGTCGCGAACGACGGGGAGCCGGCTCAAAAGCGCATGCCGGAACGATGCGACGTGGATATGTCCCCAGCGCCAGGCGTCGATGTCTTGGCCATGCCTTTCGGCCAGCCACGCGACCGCACGGCGCAGCGCCTGGGTGACCTGTGTCGCGCAATCCTCGCGCGCCGGCGTCCGGGTATCGTCGCAGAAGCCGGACGTTCCGTCGACCGCACGAAGCAGCAGTAGCGGTCGCGCACGGAACACCTCGTCGGCGAGCGGGCCGAGCTCGTCGGCGATGAGCGCTTTCGTGAGTTCGCGCATCCAGGCATTGAAGATCAGCGGTTCGGGCCGGTCGCGCCGCATGTCGCCATTCCACGTCGCAAGTCGTGCCAGTGCCGCGCGACTCAGGTCGTCGCTGGGCGCCGTACGCAGAAGCCCCGGCAGGATCTCCTGCGCGAAGAGCGAGACGGCGTCGGTCAGGATGTCCGCCATCCCAGCGGCATCGTGGACCGGCCGCGCGTCGAGCAGTTCGGCGATGCGCCGCGCCCGGTACGGGGCGTCCCAGTCGCGGCTGATGAAGACCGGGAAATCCTCGGGGACGATGCGGTTGTTCGCGTTGATGATCCGCCCGGACGGCGGGTTGAACGCGTGGGGAAGCTGGTCGAAGGGCGCAAAGCCGATCCAGTCGTAGGCACCGGTCCATCCCGGCTGCGGCATCCAGCCGGTACCCGATTTCCGCACCGGGACGAGACCGGGGCTGTAGAACCCGATGTTACCGTCGCGATCGGCATAGACGATGTTCTGCATCGGTGCGTGCCAGTCGTACAACGCGGCCACGAACTCCTTCCAGTTGCGTGCGCGATTGAGGCCGAACAGCGCCGCGGGCGTGCGATCGGCCACGCGGAATCCGGGCATCGCCAGCGATACGACATGGCCAGCCTCGGCAACCTCCTGGGCCGATCGGTTGAGGTCGGAGATGACGACGCCGTTGCGGGTGGTCCGAACCGTCATGATGACGTCGGCCTCGCCCTTCACCTTGATCGTTTCGCGGCGCAGTCCGAAGGGGCGGGGGCCGTCCGGCGTCAGGTAGCGTGCCGGATCCGTCGGATCGACGCGCTCGATGAACAGGTCTTGGGTGTCGGCGGCCGTGGTCGTGAAGCCCCACGCCACATGCCCGTTGTGACCGAGTACGACCGCGGGCACGCCGGGGGCGGAGGCACCGACGAGGTTGAAGTCCGGTGTCTCGATCCGTACCAGATACCATTGGCCCGGCGCGTTCAGCGACAGGTGCGGATCGTTGACCAGGATCGGCTTGCCCGAGCGGGTCAGGGCGCCGGACAGCACCCATTCGTTCGATGCGAGGCGCGGACCCAGCGGTGCCGGCAGTACGCGCGCCAGACCGTCGAGATCGAGATCCCGGTAAAGACCGCCGCGCGCGGCCAGCGTCGTGACGTCATCGGACGGCCATTCGGGCCAGAGCTCCCGCAGCATCTCGGGCGACAGACGGTCCGCAAGACGCGCACGCGTCAGCTCGTCGCGCCAGTTCCCCGTGAGCTGAAGCGTCATCAGCTTGCCCCACAGGATGGAGTCGCGCGGTTGCCATGGTTCGGGCGTGCGGCCCGCGATCAGGAACTCGGGCGGCAGCGCACCCGACCGCGTTTCCAGGAACGCGTTGACGCCTGCCGCATATGTCGAGAGCAGGTCGCGCCATTCCGGCGCGAGCGCGGCAAGGCTCGCCTCGGCCTGCCCGGTAAGGTCGAGGGCGCGCATGAAGCGGTCGAGATCGAGGGTGGACGGTCCGAACATCTCGGACAGGCGGCCCTGACCGGCCATCCGCATCATGTCCATCTGGAACAGCCGGTCCTGCGCATGCACGAAACCCAGGGCATAGATCGCATCCGCTTCGCTCGACGCGAAAATGTGCGGAACGCCATGCGCGTCGCGGATGATCTCGACCTCCGCACCGGGGCTCGCCACCGCAATGCGTCCCCTGGTCTGGGGCAGGGACGAGGCGAGCCACGCATAGGCTGCGGCCGCTGCCAGCACGACCAGCGCCAGCGCCGCGCCAAATGCGCGCAGAACCCACTTCATCCGGTCACGTTGCTCCGATCGCCGATGGTTCGCTTGAACGTAGTCACGCCGCCGGCGATTTCAAACGAAAAGGCTGTGCGGCGGGGGCGTGCGGCGCTGCGGCAGTGCCGTGGCGGCGCCGGCCACCCGGTCCGTCAGGTCATGTTGAAGATGATCGTTTTCTTGTGGGTGAAGTGATCGAGCATCGCCTCGAGCGAGGCCTCCTTGCCGAGGCCCGACTGCTTTATGCCGCCATACGACAGCCCCGGCTGCACGACCAGATTCTGGTTCACCTGAACGAAGCCGGCCTCGAGCCGCTTGGTTGCGTCCATCGCCGTCTTCAGGTCGCGCGTCCATATGGTTGCCGCGAGGCCGTAGGCGGAATCGTTGGCGGCCGCGATGACCTCCTCGTAGCCGCTGAACTTCATGACGCAGGTCACGGGGCCGAAGATCTCTTCGCGCGCCACGCGGCTGTCGTTCGAGATGCCGGTCAGAATCACCGGGCGGATGAACAGGCCGTCCTTGAACTTCGGATCGCTCGGCAGCGCCGAGCACTCGATCGCCTTGGCGCCCGGCGTCTCGGTGCCGATCTTGATGTACGAGCGCACCTTCTCGTATTGCGGCCGGGAGATGATCGCGCCGATGTCGGTCGCCTCGTCGAGCGGGTCGCCCATCTTCATGGCGTCAACCTTCTGCTTGAGCTTGGCGACGAACTCGTCATGCACCTTTTCGTGGACGAAGATGCGGATCGCGGCGGTGCAGCTCTGGCCCTGACGGGTAAAGCGCATGCCGACGATCGCCCCGGCCACGGCACGATCGATGTCGGCGTCGGCCATGACGATCATCGGGCTCTTGCCGCCGAGCTCGAGGGTCACCGGAATCAGCTTCTCGGCCGCAGTCTTGTATACGATCTTGCCGGTTTCCACCGAGCCGGTGAATGTCACCTTGTCGATCTTCGGATGGGCGACCAGCGGCCCGCCGCATTCCGGTCCGTAGCCGGACAGGATGTTGAACACACCTGGAGGCAGCACCTGATTCATGATCTGACAGGTGCGGAGCACGGCGAGCGGCGCCTCTTCGGCGGATTTCACCACCACGCTGTTGCCGGCAACGAGCGCGGGCGCGATCTTGAGCGCCATCAGCATCATCGGCACGTTCCACGGGATGATTGCGCCGACTACACCGATCGGCTCGCGCACCGTCACCGTCAGCATGTCCGGACTGAAGGGGACGGTTTCGCCCTTCAGTTCGGTGCCGAGCCCGCCGTAATACACGAACACGTCGGCAAGCACCGAGGCCTCGACGCGGCTCTCGGTCCTGAGTGCCTTGCCCGTCTCGAGGGCGACGAGGCGTCCAAGCTCCTCGACGTGCGCGTTGAGGATGCGGCCGCATTCGGCGACGAGCTTGCCGCGCTGGCGCGCCGGCATCTTGGCCCAGTCGGTCTGTGCCTTGACGGCGGCGGCGACCGCCGCATCGACATCCGCCTTCTCGCTCAGCGCCGCCTTGGCGATCTCCTGTCCCGTCGCCGGATTCACCACCGGAAAGGTCTTGCCGGAGACGGACGGGACGAGGGCGCCATCGATGAGGTTGTATCCGGAAAGTTTATTGGCGAGCGCGAACGGATCTGTATTGGGGACGATGGCGTTTGTCGCGGACATCGGGCGTTCCTCCGGCGCTGTGGCCTTCAGCTGGATGTGAAGGCGTCTTTGTAGCGTTCGCGTAACACGTTCTTCTGGACCTTGCCCATCGCATTTCGGGGCAGTTCGTCGACGAAATAGACGCGTTTCGGGACCTTGTAGTTCGCAAGCCGTCCCTTCAGCCGCATGATGATCGCATCGCCGGTGGGTTCGTGCCGGCCGGCGCGACGCTGGACCACGGCGACGACGCCTTCCCCGAAATCGGGGTGGGGGACGCCGATGACGGCCGATTCGGCAACACCGTCCATCTGGTCGATCTCGTCCTCGACCTCCTTCGGATAGACGTTGAAGCCACCCGAGATGATCAGATCCTTGGCCCGGCCCGAGATGTAGACGTAGCCGCGCGCATCGATCCGTCCGACGTCGCCGGTGATGAAGAACCCGTCAGGCCGGAACTCGGCCTTCGTCTTCTCCGGCATCCGCCAGTAGCCCTTGAAGACGTTGGGGCCGCGGACTTCGATGACGCCGATCTCGTCGGTACCGAGAATCTTTCCCTTGTCGTCCGCGATCCGGACTTCGACCCCCGGCAGTGGCTGGCCGCAGCTGCCTGCGATGCGCTCGCCGTGGAGCGGGTTTGACGTGAGCATGCCGGTCTCGGTCATACCGTAGCGTTCCAGGATTGTATGGCCGGTACGTTCGCGGAAGGCGTTGAACGTGTCGGCAAGCAGCGGTGCCGACCCGGCGATGAACAGTCGCATGTGTTTGACCAGGTCGCGGGTGAACCGCTGGTCGGCCAGAAGACGAACATAGAACGTCGGCACGCCCATGAACACGGTTGCGCGCGGCAACAGCCGGATGATCGCGTCGACGTCGAACCTCGGCAGGAACAGCATGCCGGTGCCGTTCAGAAGCACGCAGTTCGTCGCGACGAACAGGCCATGGGTATGGAAGATAGGCAGCGCGTGCAGCAGGACGTCGTCGGCCTGGAAACCCCACACCTGGTGCAGCGTGAGTGCGTTCGAGGCGAGGTTCAAGTGCGTCATCATGGCACCCTTGGAACGGCCGGTGGTGCCCGAGGTGTACAGGATCGCCGCGAGATCGTCGCGTGCCGCCGCGACGGTCGGATAGTCGGCGTCGAGATCGCGACTGCGTTCGACCAGCGTGCCGCCACCCGCCTGATCCAGCGTGAGGACGTGCGGAACCTTGGCCCGGGCGGCGATTTCACCGATCCAGTCCACGGCTTCCGGACGGCAGACGACTACCCGCGGCTCGGCGTCGTGCAGGAAATAATCGATCTCTGCCTTCTGATAAGCCGTATTGAGCGGGAGATAGACTGCGCCGGCCCGCAGGCAGGCCAGGTAGAGAAAGATGGCTTCGGGAGATTTTTCGACCTGGACCGCGACGCGGTCGCCTTTCTCGATGCCGAGCCGGGTCAGCAGGTGCGCATAGCGGCCCGAAATCTGCTCCAGATCGGCGTAGGTGTAGATCTTTCCGGTCTCTGTCTCGATGAAGGGACGGTTGCGGTCGTCCGGAAAACGGCTTTCGAACAGGCTGTAAAGGTTGTCGTTCATATCGGCTCGCGCGTCCACGGAATGTCTTGGTTGTCATACCGTGGCCGCCTGGGGCGTGCAACGCAGTCCCGACGGCGGACAATGGGGCTATTCTGCCGGGGCGCGACGCTTTTCCCGGACGAGGCCGAGCAGCGCGTTCATCGCCAGCGAGCCGATCACGATCAACCCGCCCATGAGGGCGAGGTCGGTCGGACGCTCGCCGATGCCGAGCCACACCCAGATCGGACCGAGCGTGGTCTCGAGCAGCGAGAGCAGGCCGATCTCCGCGGCCGACAGATGCCGCGCGGCCAGCGTCATCAGCATGCAGCCCAGCCCGAGCTGAACCGTTCCCATCAGGGCCAGAACCGCGATGTCATGGACCGTCGACGTGAATGGCAATGCGAAGGGCAGCGACAACGGCAGGGAAATGATGCCGGCGATCACCACGGTCGGAACCATGTCGATGTCGGCGGCATGCCGGCGAAGGACGATGATGTTCGCGGTGAAGGCCAGCGGAACGCCCAGGGCCAGCAGGTTGCCCAGGAAGCCGCCGTGCTCCAGCGAATCCGCGAACATCAGCACCATCCCGGCAAGGCCGATGGCCATGGCCACCCACGTCCGCGCCGGCACGCGCTCGCGTAACAGCGCCCAGCCGAACAGGGCGGCTACGAAGGGCGACAGGCTCATGATCACGAGCGTATTGGCGACCGTCGTACGCGTGACCGACAGGATGAAGAAGAAGAACGTCAGCGACAGGAAGAATCCGGTGACGATGCCCCAGCGCCCGACCGCCGCGAACTTCATCGGCGTGCGGCGACCGTGCCAGACGAACAGGAGCGCGGTCAGCGTCAGAACCATGAAGAGCGACCGCCAGAACACGATTTCCCAGCCGTTCGTCACGGCGACGTTGCGCACCAGGATGCCGCCGGTACTCCAGCACAGCCCCGCGGCAGCCATGAGCAGCAGGCCGCGTACGCGGTTGGGGCGGAACGGGGCGGTCATGCGGCGAGCACCCCGGGCTGGCGCTGTGCGCGCAGGCCGAGCATCGTGTTGACGACCAGGGCCGCGATCACCACGCTTCCGCCGGCGAGTGTCAGGGCCGCAGGCGCCTCGCCGACGAACAGCCATGTCCAGAGCGGTCCGAGCACGGGTTCGATCAGAGCGAGAAGGGCGACTTGTGCCGCCGGAAGCTGCCGCAGCGCGAGCAGATAGAACCCCAGGCCCAGCGTGTTCTGAATCACGCCCAATCCGAACAGCAGGGATGCGTCCCGCGGCGAGGTGTCGAACAGGTTTGCCAAGGGCAGGGCGACGAGGAGCGGCGACAACGACTGCAGCACGAGCACGTTCGCGACCGCGGTCTTCATCATCGCGAGCACGTGCAGGATCAGCACGCCGGCGATGCAGAGGGCGGCGACGAACGCCGTCGGTCCCGCCCGGCGCGTATCGGCGATCGCGCCCGCAAACCACGAGGCGGCGGCGAGCGGGAAGACGACGACATGGGCAAGCGAGCGCCAGAACACCGCATCCCAGGCATCCGCGTCGACCGAACGGAAGATGACGCCGCCGATGTTCCAGCACAGCGGAGCGGCGAGAGCGTAGAGGTACCCGACAGGGCGTGCCGAGCGCAGGAATGCCATTCGAGGGAACCGAGCCGACGAGACTCGGGTTTGGCTGACGTGGCGACGCGCGGTTCTACCGGTCCGAGCGACGGCGTGTCCAGTGCTGCCGCTGCATGGCGCGTCTGCGCCAGGCGGCGCACTGGCATGGACGGGCGGTATTGGCTACATAGGTCGGCGTGACTCCCCGGTTGCACCAACTCAAGATCCTCGGGCCCAACGGATTCATTCCGCTTGCCTATGCCGAATGGGGACCGATCGAGGCGGCCCACACCGTCGTCTGCGTCCACGGACTCACACGAAACGGCCGCGATTTCGATGCGCTCGCCGCAGGGCTTGCCGGCCGCGGGTTTCGGGTGGTGGCGCCCGACCTGCCGGGCCGCGGGCGCAGCGGCTGGGTCGGTACGCCGGCGGCTTATGGCTACCCGCTTTACATGGCGGCGGCGGTGACCCTGATCGCCAGGCTCGGCACCGACAGCGTCCTGTGGGTCGGAACGTCCCTCGGCGGCATCCTGGGCATGCTGCTTGCGGCGCAGGCCGGCACGCCGATCGCCCGCCTCGTCATCAACGATGTCGGTCCGTTCATTCCGCGCGAGGCGTTGCAACGTATCGCCGCCTATGTCGGCGCCGATCCGCGCTTTGAAGGATTCGACGAGGTCGAGGCCTATCTGCGTCGCGTCCACGCACCGTTCGGGAACCTCACCGATGCGCAGTGGCGGCATCTTGCGGTCCACAGTGCGATCCCGGCGGAACATGGCCGTCTCAAGCTGCATTACGATCCGGCCATCGCCGTGCCGTTCGCGGCGAAGGAGCCGGAAGACGTGGTGATGTGGCCGACCTGGGACGAAATCGACTGTCCGATGCTGATCCTGCGCGGCGCGCAGTCCGATCTTCTCCTGTCGGATACGGCCCGCGAGATGACAAGGCGCGGCAAGGCGGCGCAGGCAGGCCGCGTCCGGCTCGCGGAAATTCCGGATTGCGGCCATGCACCAGCACTCATGGACGAGGCGCAGATCGATCTCATCGCCGCGTTTCTCGAGCAGGCCTGACCGATGCTCTTTCCCTTTCGCGACGACAATCCGACGCTGCGTCAGCCCGTTGCGACCGTCGGGCTGATCGTCGCGAACGTGCTCGTCTTCCTCTTCCAGCTCAGTCTTCCGGGTGCGGCGGGGGAGCGATTCATCTACGCCTACGGCATGATTCCGGCGGTCCTCTTTGGCGAGGCGCAGCTTGCGCCGAGCGTTGCCGCCGTTCCGCCGTGGTTCACGATCTTCTCCTCGATGTTTCTCCACGGCAGCATCATGCATATCGCCGGCAACATGCTGTTCCTCTGGGTTTTCGGCAACAACATCGAGGATGCGATGGGGCATGCCCGCTTCATCGTCTTCTATCTCGTCTGCGGGATTGCGGCCGCGCTGGCGCAGGCGATGATCGATCCGGATTCGACGGTGCCGATGGTCGGCGCGAGCGGGGCGATCTCGGGCGTCCTCGGCGCTTATCTCGTGCTGCATCCGTACGCGCATGTCCATTCGCTGCTGTTTCTCGGATTTTTCGTACGGGTCATCACGTTGCCGGCGATGATCGTGCTGGGGCTGTGGTTCGTGCTCCAGGTGATCAACGCCATGGTCGTCGAGACCGAAGGCGGCGGCGTCGCCTTCATGGCGCATGTTGGCGGGTTCATCGCGGGCGCGGTCCTGGTTCCCCTGTTTCGCGAGCGTCGCGTCGTCAGGTGGGGCGGGCGGAAGCGGCGCGGCCCGTGGGGTTGACGCCGGCCGCCCCTGGATTCCGGTGGCGACGTCTTCCGGCAAGGACCCGTTAACGGCCGTCACCTAGATTGGGGTGGTCGCGGCGGCGGATCGATTTGCCGTGACCGGCGCGGCATTCGAAAGGTCTGCTATGACCCGAGGCGTGTTGGCCCTCAAGCAGCTTTTTACCGCGCATCCCGCGGCCGCGGGCGAGGGGTATTTTGATCATCTGCTGACCACCGCGTTCGATATCGGAATGCGCATGATCGCGGGCGGGCGCGCGTGCCTCGTTCACGCGGTTCTGCCGTTCGTCTGCACGACGACCGGCAGCGAAACCATCGCCGCCCTGAGCCGGGAGATCGAGGTCAGCCGTAATCGCGCGACGGCGACGGATCGGCGGCGCGCCGAGCCGGACCTGCGTCGCGAACCCTACCTGATCCGCACAATAAGTTCCGAGGCCGCCTAGCTCGTAAGCTCGGCTGCGATATCGAGCGCGGCGTAGGTGAGGATGCCATCCGCACCGGCCCGCTTGAACGATACCAGGCTCTCCATGATCACCTTGCGGTCGAGCCAGCCGCGTTCGATCGCGCCGGTCAGCATCGCGTACTCGCCCGACACCTGATAGACGAAGGTCGGCACGCGGAAGGTATCCTTCACGCGCCGGACGACGTCGAGATACGGCATGCCGGGCTTGACCATCACCATGTCGGCGCCTTCCTCGAGATCGAGCGCCACCTCGCGCAGCGCCTCGTCGCTGTTGGCAGGGTCCATCTGGTAGGTTCGCTTGTCGCCCTTGCCGAGGTTGGAGGCCGAGCCCACTGCCTCGCGGAAGGGGCCGTAGAAGGCGGATGCGTATTTCGCGGCGTAGGACATGATGCGCACGGCCTCGTACCCGGCGCGGTCGAGGGCGTCGCGCAGCGCGCCGACGCGGCCGTCCATCATTTCCGAGGGTGCGATCACGTGACAGCCGGCTTCGGCCTGGACGAGCGCCTGGCGGACCAGCACGCTGATCGTTTCGTCGTTCACGACATAGCCATCGCGCACCAGCCCGTCCTGGCCGTGGCTGGTATAGGGGTCGAGTGCGACGTCGCAGATGATGCCAATCTCCGGCACCGCCTTTCTGAGCGCGCGAACGGCCCGGCAGACGAGGTTGTCGGGATTGTAGGCCTCCTCGGCCTCATCTGACTTGCGCTCGGGCGGCACGACCGGAAAGACGGCGATGGCAGGGATCCCCAGCTTGGCTGCACGCCGGGCCTCCTCGACCAGGACGTCGATGCTGAGACGTTCGACGCCCGGCATCGACGGAATTGCCGTGCGCTGGCTGGTGCCCTCCTGCACGAAGACGGGCCAGATCAGGTCGGCAGGCGACAGGCGCGTTTCGGCAACGAGCGCGCGGGACCAGGGATCGCGCCGGTTCCGGCGCAGACGCGTACGGGGATAGGCTCCCCAGGCTGGTGCGAATTCGGACATGGGAAATCGTGTCTGAGCGGCTCGATTAGTACCTTAGCTTCGGTCGGTTCCGGAACAAGCAATTTCCCTCGCGCCGGCCAGGCTGCGTTGTCAGGACCGCACAGCCGTTGTAGACAGGTCGCATGGATTTCGACCTCTCCCAGGAGCAGCGGGCAATCCAGGAGACGGCGCGCCAGTTCGCAGCCGAGAAAATGGCCCCGTTTGCGGCCGAATGGGACGAGCAGTGCATCTTCCCGGTTGAATGCCTGCGCGAGGCGGCTGCGCTCGGCTTTGCCGGCATTTATGTGCGCGACGACGTCGGCGGCTCCAATCTCAGCCGGCTCGACGCCGCGATCGTGTTCGAAGAGCTGTCGGTCGGGTGCACGTCGACCGCGGCCTACATCTCGATCCACAACATGGCCGCCTGGATGATCGATCGGTTCGGTGACGACGCCCAGCGGCGCCGGTGGCTGCCCGACCTGACATCGATGCGGACGTTCGCGAGCTATTGCCTGACCGAACCGGGGGCCGGCTCGGACGCGGCGGCGCTCAAGACACGGGCCGTGCGCGACGGCGATCATTACATTCTCAACGGCAGCAAGGCGTTCATTTCGGGCGGCGGCGAGAGCGACATTTACGTCTGCATGGTCCGAACCGGGGGCGAGGGGCCCAAGGGCATCTCCACGGTCGTGGTGGAGAAGGGCACGCCCGGCCTGTCTTTCGGCAAGAAGGAGAAGAAGCTCGGCTGGAACAGCCAGCCGACGGCGATGGTGATTTTCGAGGATTGCCGCGTGCCGGTCGCGAACCGCATAGGCGCCGAGGGCGACGGATTCAAGATCGCGATGATGGGCCTCGACGGTGGGCGTATCAACATCGCGGCATGCTCGCTGGGTGCGGCGCGGGCCTGTCTCGAGGCGGCACGGGCGCATGTCGGCGTCCGCACGGCGTTCGGCCGGAAGCTTGCCGAATTCCAGGCGCTCCAGTTCAAGCTCGCCGACATGGCGACGGAGCTCGAGGCCGCGCGCCTGATGGTGCACCGCGCCGCCAGCGCGCTCGACGCCGGCGACGCCAACGCGACGCTCTACTGCGCCATGGCCAAGCGTTTCGCGACCGACGTCGGCTTCAACGTGTGCAACGAGGCGCTCCAGCTCTTCGGCGGCTATGGCTATCTCAAGGACTATCCCGTTGAGCGTTATCTGCGGGACACGCGCGTCCACCAGATCCTCGAAGGCACCAACGAGATCATGCGCGTGATCATCGCGCGGCGCCTGCTCGGCCTCTAAACTCTCTTGAGCCGCGAGAACGGGCTCGTCGGTGGGCGACTAGTACGTCGCCCGCCCGCCCGAAAGGTCGAAACCGCACCCGAC
Organism: uncultured Rhodospirillales bacterium; assembly: GCA_937926175.1. Classification (GTDB taxonomy): domain Bacteria; phylum Pseudomonadota; class Alphaproteobacteria; order CACIAM-22H2; family CACIAM-22H2; genus CALANV01. Next base: position 57,297 of record CALANV010000037.1, read on the forward strand.
GCGGCGGGACCGGGGTGTCCATGACGATGGCCCGGGGCCGAATGATCTTTGCTGCGCCGGACGATCTTTGATACGTCACAGGGCCGGAGGGGTGCTTGGACCAATCTCTGGCAGAACGAAACAATGAACGATACCACCAGCCTGAAAACGGATGACATTCTCATCGCCCGCAGATCGCGTCTCGGGCACATCACACTGAACCGGCCGAAGGCGCTCAACGCCCTGACGCACGAGATGAGCCTTCGGATCGATGCCGCACTGAAGGCGTGGGCCGCAGATCCGGCGGTCGAGACGGTCGTGATCACAGGGGCGGGGGACCGCGCCTTCTGCGCCGGCGGCGACATTCGCGCCCTCCACCAATCCGGCCCGCGCGGCTGGCTGACGCGCCAGTTCTACTGGGACGAATACCGGATGAACCGGCGCATATTCCGTTTCCCGAAGCCGTATGTCGCCGTCATCGACGGCATCACCATGGGCGGCGGCGTCGGCGTGTCGGTCCCTGGTCGCTACCGCATCGTGACCGAGCGTACATTGCTCGCCATGCCAGAGACGGGGATCGGTCTCTTTCCCGACGTCGGTGCCAGCTATTACCTTTCGCATTTGCCGGGCGAGCTCGGCACCTATCTCGGCCTGACCGGTGCCCGGATCAAGGCCGCCGACGTGCTCTACACCGGCCTCGGCACCCATTTCGTCCCGTCGGCGAAGGTCTCGGAACTCGTCGCGGCGCTCGAAGACGCGCCTGCCGAGGATGTCGTCAACCGGTTTGCGGCGCGTTTCGACGAACCGGCGCCGCTTGCGTCCGTGCGCGACCGGATCGACCGGTGCTTCACCGGCGAGACGGTCGAGGAAATTCTCGAGGCCCTGCAGCGGGACGGCAGCGCCTGGGCGGAAGAGACGCGCGCGACCATCCTGCAGAAATCGCCGATCAGCCTGAAGGTGACGTTGCGCGAACTGCGCACGGCGCGGACGCTCGGTTTCGAAGACTGCATGCGGCTTGAATACCGGCTCGTGCAGCATTTCATGGCGGACCACGACTTCTTCGAAGGCGTGCGCGCCGTGCTCATCGACAAGGACAACAAGCCGAACTGGCGACCGGCAAGCCTCGCCGAAGTGACGCCGGCGATGGTCGAGGCCTATTTCGGGCCCGTTGAACCCGGCGACCTGACGTTCGAGGATTGACGGCCTGTATATCGAACGAAGAACACGGGAGGAAACGCATGGCGGCGATCGGATTTATCGGGCTCGGCAACATGGGCGGGCCGATGGCACGGAACCTTCTGAAGGCCGGCCACAAGGTGCGGGCGTTCGACATCGTGCGCGCCAACCTCGATGCCGTGGTCAGCGCCGGTGCCGAGGCGGCCGCAAGCGCTGCCGATGCGGCCAAGGGAGCCGAAGTCGTCATTACCATGCTGCCCGCCGGCGAGCATGTCCGCGACGTCTACGTCGAGACCGGCAAGGTGATCGCGACGGCTGCCCGGGGCGCGCTGCTGATCGATTGCTCGACCATCGACGTCGAAACGGCGCGCGCGGTGAGTGCAGTGGCCGCCGCGGCCGGACACGACATGGTCGATGCACCGGTCTCGGGCGGTACCGTCGGCGCCGAAAACGCGACGCTCACCTTCATGTGCGGCGGCAGCGAACAGGCCTTCGCGCGGGCCGAACCGATCCTCAAGGCGATGGGCAAGACGATCGTCCACGCCGGGCCCGCCGGAAATGGGCAGGCGGCGAAGATCTGCAACAACATGATCCTCGGCATTTCGATGATCGCCGTCTGCGAAGGGTTCCTGTTGGCCGAGCGGCTGGGTCTCGATGCGCAGAAGCTGTTCGAGATCAGCTCCAAGTCGTCGGGGCAGTGCTGGTCGATGACGTCCTATTGTCCGGTACCGGGACCGGTCCCGACCTCGCCGGCCAATCGGGGTTACAAGCCGGGATTCACTGGTGCGATGATGGTCAAGGATCTGCGCCTGGCGCAGGAAGCGGCGCACGCGACTGGAGCGGCGACTCCGCTCGGCGCGGCGGCGCAGGCACTGTATTCGCTCTATTGCAGCAGTGGATTCGCCGCCGACGACTTCTCCGGGATCATCCGGATGCTGGCGGGGAGGTAACAGAAGCTTAACCGTGTCGTCGGTAGCTTAACGGGCTGATCCGAGGTGGAAGGAACCAGCCCGATGAAACGCGTGTATCTGGAAGTCGTCAGTCTCGTCGAGCGGCTGCATCGCCAGTTTCTCGAGGTCGTCCGGACCGAGATCGATCGGATGGGAATCCGCGACTGCAACAACGTCCAGGCGATGATTCTCTATCACATCGGGGCGGACGAGCTGACTGTCGGCGAGTTGACGCAGCGCGGTTACTATCTGGGCTCGAACGTTTCGTACAATCTCAAGAAGCTCATCGAGAACGGCTACATTCACCAGGCGCGCTCGCCGCACGACCGTCGCTCCGTGCGCATCCGCCTGACCCCGAAGGGAATGGAGCTGCACAACCGGCTCGACGTCGTGTTCCAGCAGCACACCGGCCATCTCGAGCATACCTCGCTCAAGGAGAGCGAGTTGATGGGCGTGGCCGCGACGCTGCGGCGGCTCGAGCAGTTCTGGGACAACCGCCTCGGCGCGGGAATCTATTCGCTGACGTCGGCAGCCTGACGGCTGCCGCGGGCGACCTCCGGCTCGGGCCTGGATCGCCGGTTCACGGCACGCAACGCAAGCGTCTTGCCGGCAGGCACCCGTTCCTTACGATTACCTTATCTTACGATCACCGTATCGGCGGTAACCGCATCGGCGGCGGTCCATCAAGATGGACCGCCGCGTCGCATACGGCGAAGCAGCCGGTATCAGGCCGTGAACGCCTGGATTCCGGTCTGGGCGCGGCCGAGGATGAGGGCATGGATGTCGTGGGTGCCCTCGTAGGTGTTGACCGTCTCCAGGTTCAGCACGTGGCGGATGACGTGATACTCGTCGACGATGCCGTTGCCGCCGTGCATGTCGCGCGCCATGCGGGCGATGTCGAGGGCCTTGCCGCACGAATTGCGCTTGATCAGCGAGATCATCTCGGGCGCGGCGCGGCCCTGGTCCATGAGCTGTCCCACGCGCAGGCAGGCCTGCAGTCCGATTGCGATCTCGGTCTGCATGTCGGCGAGCTTCTTCTGGATCAGCTGGTTGGCGGCGAGGGGCCGGCCGAACTGCTTGCGCTCGAGCACGTAGTTGCGTGCCCGTTGCCAGCAGAATTCGGCCGCGCCCAGCGCACCCCAGGCGATACCGTAGCGGGCGCGGTTGAGGCAGCCGAACGGCCCCTTGAGGCCGACAACATTGGGCAGCAGGTTCTCGTCCGGCACGAACACGTCGTCCATGACGATCTCGCCCGTGATCGAGGCGCGCAGCGAGAACTTGCCTTCGATCTTGGGCGTGCTCAGGCCCTTCATGCCGCGCTCGAGGATGAAGCCGCGGATCTGGTTCTCGTCGTCCTTGGCCCAGACCACGCAGATATCGGCGATCGGCGCATTGGTGATCCACATCTTGGCGCCCTTGAGCACGTAGCCCCCGGAAACCTTCCGTGCCCGGGTGGTCATGCTGCCGGGATCCGAGCCGTGATCGGGCTCGGTCAGGCCGAAGCAGCCCACCCATTCGCCGCTGGCCAGCTTGGGCAGATACTTCTGGCGCTGGGCCTCTGAGCCGTAGGCATAGATCGGGTACATGACGAGCGAGGACTGCACGCTCATCGCCGAGCGGTAGCCGGAGTCGACCCGCTCGACCTCGCGCGCGACTAGGCCATAGGCGACGTAGCTGGTGCCGGCGCAGCCATAGCCCTGGATGGTCGAGCCGAGAAAGCCGAGTTCGCCCATCTCGCGCAGGATCTCGCGGTCGAAGTGTTCGTTACGGAACGCCTCGAGCACCCGCGGCATCAGCTTGTCCTGGCAGTAGGCCCGCGCCGCCGACGCGATCATCCGCTCTTCCTCGCTGAGCTGCTCCTCGAGCAGGAACGGATCGTCCCAGACGAACTGCGGCTTCGAGCTGCTTGTGGCGGTCGTCGATACGGCGGGTTGTGCGCACATGGCGTGCCTCTCGGAAATGGTCGGACTGATCGAAATTATACAGCACCGGGGCGGGGAGTAGGCGCTTCCCCGTCGGGAATGACAGCGGTAGCCTCGATCTCCACCTTCGCCCGGTCTTCCACCAGCGCGCGAACCTCGACGAGCGCCATCGCCGGGTAATGTCGCCCGATGATTTCGCGATAGACGCGGCCGACCTCGCGCGCCCGCGCGAGATACTCCTGCTTGTCGGTAACGTACCACGTGAACCGGACCAGATGCTCCGGCTTGGCGCCGGCCTCCGCAAGCACGGCGACGACATTGATCAGGGCTTGCCGGACCTGCCCGACGAAATCGTCGGTTTCGAAGGTACAGGTGGCGTTGTTCCAGCCGATCTGTCCGGCCACGAAGACGAGCGTGCCGCGGGCGGCAATTCCGTTGGCATAGCCCTTCGGCGGCAGCCAATCCTTGGGTTGCAGGAGGCGGTTCATGCGATGGCTGTCTCCGATGCGAGGTGCCAGTCGCAGCTTTCGGTCTGATAGGCCGTCATGCGCTGGCGAAGGTCGTCGGGAATCGCGATCGAGCGGTTGGTTTCGAGCGAGATGACGACCAGGACGAGCTGGGCGCGCAGGCGCTCCTGGGCGCCGACGTGTCCGTAGATCGTCAGCTTGATCGACGACCGTCCGAGCTCCCGGACGAGCAGGGTGAAGGTGAGGCGGTCGCCCATGCGGCTCGGCATGAAGAAGTCGCATTCGGCGTGGACGGTCGGCAGGCCGATTCGGCGCTCGAGGATCTGGCGCGCATAGTCGACCCCCAGCCGCTGGGTGAACCAATCCTCGATCACCGCATTGAACATGTCGAAATAGTTCGGGTAGTACACGATGCCGGCCGGATCGGAATGCGAGAACCGGATCGGCATATCGACGCTGAAGGCCGAGGCGGCCATGCGCGGGGTCCTCTCGGTCGGTGCCAAGTTTTTTCTCGTCAGAAAATTCTTTTAAGCCTAAAATAATTTCGCGGCAAGCGTGACAGGCGCGATGCACTTGGCGCCGTGCGCCGCGTCGGCGACACTCTTGAACCATGGCGCGCGACGTCATCTTCGAATTCTACCGCGTCGGGAACGCGATCAAGGTATCGGCAGTCGACCCGGTCACCACGGTTGAGGTTTCGATCGTCGGGCCTGCCACCTGGGACGAGGCCGCCCTGAAGCGCGCGGCGATGCGGAAGCTGGAATTCGTGCTCGCGCAGCGTCAAGCGAGGTGTGGCAAACCGGAGCGCTAGTCGCTACATTGCCGGGCCGCGGGGCAGGCCGGAAGCGCCGAAGCCGACCCGCGCTGGTGCCGGCCAACGGCGTAGCGCCATAAAGGAAAGAGAAGAACTGAACAGGGGCGACTAGGGACCCGTATGGAGTATTTCGTACAGCAGCTCATCAACGGGCTGACGCTCGGTGCGATCTACGGTTTGATCGCGATCGGGTACACGATGGTCTACGGCATCATCGGGATGATCAACTTCGCCCATGGCGAGATCTACATGATCGGCGCCTTCATCTCGGTGATCACCTTTACGCTGCTCGGTCTTGGCGGCGTCACCTGGGCGCCGCTTTCGATCCTCATCGTTCTGATCGTCGCGATGGCCTTTACCTCGGTCTATGGCTGGACGATCGAACGCATCGCCTATCGACCTTTGCGCGGGTCGTTCCGCCTGGCGCCGCTGATCTCGGCGATCGGCATGTCGATCTTCCTGCAGAACTATGTGCAGCTCACGCAAGGTGCGAAGATCAAGACGCTTGCCCCGGTCGTGCAGGGAACCATTCCGCTGCTTCAATCCGAATCCGGCTTCACCGTCGCGATCAGCTATCTGCAGATCATCATCATCCTGCTGACCGTCGCGCTCATGGCCGGCTTCACCTACGTGATCCAGATGACGCCGCTGGGCCGCGCGCAGCGCGCCTGCGCGCAGGACCTGAAGATGGCCGCGCTCGTCGGTGTCGACGTCGACCGGACGATCTCGCTGACCTTCGTCATGGGGGCCGGATTGGCCGCCGTCGCCGGCGTGATGGTCACGATGTACTATGGGGTCGTCGATTTCTTCATCGGCTTCCTCGCCGGCATCAAGGCGTTCACGGCGGCCGTGCTCGGTGGCATCGGTTCGCTGCCGGGGGCGATGCTCGGCGGCTTGTTGATCGGCCTGATCGAGGCGTTCTGGTCGGCCTATTTCTCGATCGAGTACAAGGACGTGGCGACCTTCGCGATCCTCGTCATCGTGCTGATCTTCCTGCCGACCGGTCTGCTCGGACGTCCTGAGATCGAAAAAGTCTGAGGTCGCGCCGTGGCCACCACCGTCATCCCTGCCGCAAGGCCGACGTTCCTTGCCGCAGCCATCCGCGAGGCGGCCCTTGCCGGCGCCGTCGCGTTCCTGCTGGCCTTTCCGCTTCTGGGCTTCGCGCTCGTCGACATACCGGGCGGTATCACGGTCGCGCCGCGCTTCGACTGGGTTGTCATTGCGACCGTCGCCGTCTTCGTCGGGCGGTTCCTGCTCGTGCTGTGGCGCCATCTGCGGCCCGAAAGCTTCGGCCAGGTGTTTCGCGTGCCGAAGATCACCGCGATCGGACCGTTCGCGGTCAACGACGTCATCGGCTGGCTCCTGGCCGCGTTTGCCATGGTGCTGCCGTTCCTGCCGATCGCCGACCGCTACATCATCGACATCGCGATCTCGGTCCTGATCTACGTGATGCTGGGCTGGGGCCTCAACATCGTCGTCGGACTCGCCGGGCTGCTCGATCTCGGCTACGTCGCGTTCTATGCGGTCGGGGCCTATTCTTTCGCGCTGCTGGCCATCCATTTCGACTTCTCGTTCTGGCAGGCCCTGCCGCTCGCCGGCGTGTTCGCGGCCGCTTTCGGCGTGCTGCTCGGCTTTCCGGTCCTGCGGCTGCGCGGCGACTATCTCGCCATCGTGACGCTCGGGTTCGGCGAGATCATCCGGCTGGTCCTTCTGAACTGGAACAGCTTCACCGGCGGCCCCAACGGCATCAGCCAGATTCCGCGCCCGTCCTTTTTCGGCTTCCCGTTCACGCGCACGCCGCCCGAAGGTGTCACGGCCTTCCACCAGCTCTTCGGGGTCGACTTCAACTTCATGCACCGCACGTATTTCCTCTATTACGTGATCCTGGGGCTGGCGCTCATCACGAACCTGTTTTCGATGCGCGTGCGCCGTCTGCCTCTGGGCCGCGCGTGGGAGGCGCTGCGCGAGGACGAGATCGCGTGCCGCGCGCTCGGCATCAATCCGACCAACACCAAGCTGTCCGCCTTCGCGATCGGCGCCATGTTCGGCGGATTTGCCGGCTCGTTCTTCGCGACCCGCCAGGGCTTCATCAGCCCCGAGAGTTTCACGTTCATCGAAAGCGCGATCATTCTCGCCATCGTCGTTCTGGGCGGCATGGGCAGCCAGCTCGGCATCGTGGTCGCGGCGGCCTTCCTGATCCTGGTGCCGGAGTTCGGACGCGATTTCGCGCAGTTCCGCATGCTCGTGTTCGGCGCCGCGATGGTGCTGGTCATGATCTGGCGCCCGCAGGGCCTGGTTGCGCATCGTGAGCCGTCGATCCGGCTCAAGCCGGTGGACAGGAGGGCGGCATGAAGGATCCTGCGCTGCGGCCGCCGCCGCCGGGCTTCATTCTGGAGGTGGAGCATCTCACGATGCGCTTCGGCGGTCTCGTCGCCGTCGACGACGTCTCGTTCGCCGCCCGTGACCGCGCGATCACCGCGATCATCGGCCCGAACGGTGCCGGCAAGACGACCGTCTTCAACTGCCTGACGGGCTTCTACAAGCCGACCGTGGGCCGGCTCGCGCTGCACAAGGACGGCCGTACCTGGCTGCTCGAGCGCATGGAAGGGTTCCGTATCGCGCAGCAGGCCGGCGTCGCGCGCACGTTCCAGAATATCCGCCTGTTCCCGAAGATGTCCGTGCTCGAGAACCTCATGGTGGCGCAGCACAATCGGCTCATGCGCGCCTCGGGCTGGACGATCAAGGGACTGCTGGGGCTGCCCCAGTATCGGGCGGCGGAGCGGGAGGCCATCGATTTCGCCCGGTTCTGGCTCGATCGCATCGGCCTCATCGACAAGGCGGACTGGGACGCCGGCAGCTTGGCCTATGGCGACCAGCGCCGCCTCGAGATCGCGCGTGCGATGTGCACGCGTCCGGTGCTGCTGTGTCTGGACGAGCCGGCCGCCGGGCTCAATCCGCGCGAGTCCGCCGAACTCAACGAGCTTCTGTGCTACATCCGCGACGAGATGAACACGGCCGTGCTGCTGATCGAGCATGACATGAGCGTGGTGATGGAGATTTCCGATCACATCGTCGTGCTCGATTACGGGCGCAAGATCGCCGAAGGCAGTCCTGTGCAGGTGCGCAACGATCCGGCCGTCATCCGCGCCTATCTGGGCGAGGAAGAACGCGAGGAACTGCCGCCCGAGATCGTCGCCGACCTGACGGCGCCCGGGCCGGCCGCGATCGGCCCCGGTGCCGTGGCGCCGGTGCGGGACGAGGGAGAGCGTCAATGACGATCCTGCGCGTCTCGGGCGTCCATACGTTCTACGGCCCGATCGAGGCCCTGCGGGGGGTCGACATCGAGGTCAACCGCGGCGAGATCGTCACGCTCATCGGCGCCAACGGTGCCGGGAAATCAACGCTGCTCATGACCATTTGCGGCAATCCGCGGGCGGCGCGCGGATCGATCATATTCGAGGGCCGCGACATCACGCGGACGCCGACGCACGAGATCACCCGGCTCGGCATCGCTCAGTCGCCCGAAGGGCGGCGCATCTTCCCCCGCATGACCGTGTTCGAGAACCTCCAGATGGGTGCGGTGACCAGCGATCCGGCCCATTTCGAAGAGGATCTGGCCCGCGTCTTTAAACTGTTCCCGATCCTCGAGCAGCGTCGCAACCAGCGCGGTGGTACGCTCTCTGGCGGCGAGCAGCAGATGCTTGCCATCGCACGTGCCCTGATGAGTCGGCCGCGGCTGCTGCTGCTCGACGAACCGTCGCTGGGACTGGCACCGCTGGTGGTGAAGCAGATCTTCGATACGATCCGCGAGATCAACGAACGGCAGGGCATGACCGTGCTTCTCGTCGAACAGAACGCCTATCATGCGCTGCGGCTTGCGCATCGCGGCTACGTGCTGGTCAACGGCCGGATCACGATGTCGGGTACGGGGCGGGAGCTGCTTGCCGATCGCGAAGTTCGCGCGGCCTATCTCGAAGGCGGACACAAACGTTGACACGGAGCGGGGGCGATGACGGATCTCCTCGGAAGCGGGATCGGCGATTTCATCGGGGTCACCGTCATATTGTTCGGGGCCGCCGCGTTCATGACCGGACAGGCGCTGGCCGGAACCTGGCGGCCGTATTGGCAGATGATTCCCTACGGGCTCCTGCTTACCGCGGCGAACCGTTTCTTCAGCTGGGCCCTGTTCGAGGGGGAGCTTCTGTCGCTCAGCGGCTTCGTGATCGACGCGATCGTCATCATCGCGATCGGGTCCGTCGCCTATCGGCTGACCCAGGCGTACAAGATGACGACCCAGTACCCGTGGCTCTACGAGCGCGCCGGGCTGTTCTCGTGGCGGGTTCGTGGCGGCGAATGATCGACATTGCCGCGCCCGCGACGGGGTTCTAGAGTCTGGCGAGGCATACCGGCGCGGTCGACGGGCTGGGCCGGATGGCAGGGGAGGATAATAACGGAGTCCATCCTTCCACAGTGTTGATAGACAGGGAGTAACCTCGATGCGGAAATACATGCTGGGGCTGCTTGCCGCCACCGCGGTGGCGGTCGGCGGGCAGGGGATCCCCGACGCCAAGGCCCAGGAGATCGTGATTGCGGTCGCCGGGCCGATTACCGGCCAGTACGCGGTCTTCGGCGAGCAGATGCGCCGTGGCGCTCAGCTGGCCGTGGACGACCTCAACGCCAAGGGTGGCGTGTTGGGGCGCAAGATTCGTCTGGAGATCGGTGACGACGCATGCGACCCGCGCCAGGCCGTGGCTGTGGCGAACCAGCTTGCGAGCCGCAACGTCGTCTTCGTGGCCGGCCACTTCTGCTCGTCGTCCTCGATCCCGGCAAGCCAGGTCTATGCCGAGGCGGGCATTCTTCAGATCTCGCCGGCCTCGACCAACCCGGCTTTGACCGACGAGGCGGCGAAGAAGGGGTGGATCAACGTGTTCCGGACCTGCGGCCGCGATGACCAGCAGGGTGCCGTCGCCGGCGCCTATCTCGCCGAGAAGTACAAGGGCAAGCGCGTCGCGATCCTTCACGACAAGTCGACCTACGGCAAAGGACTGGCCGACGAGACCAAGAAGGCGATGAACGCCAAGGGTCTCAAGGAAGCGATGTACGAGGCCATCTCGCAGGGCGACAAGGACTTCTCCGCGCTCATCAGCAAGATGAAGCAGGAAGGTATCGACGTGATCTATCACGGCGGCTATCACACTGAAGCCGGCCTCCTGGTTCGTCAGGCGCGCGAGCAGGGGCTGAACGCACCGCTCATTTCCGGCGACGCCCTGGTGGACAACGAGTACTGGAAGATCACTGGCCCGGCCGGCGAGGGCACGATGATGACGTTCGCGCCCGATCCGCGTAAGGCGCCGGAAGCCAAGGACATCGTCGCCCGGTTCAAGCAGCAGGGCTACGACCCCGAAGGCTATACGCTCTACACCTACGCGGCGCTTCAGGTCTGGTCGCAGGCGGTCGAGAGCGTCAAGTCGCTCGATGTCGAGAAGGTGTCGGCGGCGATCCGTGGCAAGTCGTTCGACACGGTGATCGGCAACCTGCAGTACGACGAGAAGGGCGACGTCAAGAACTCGAAATACGTGTTCTTCGTCTGGCGGAACGGTCAGTACGCCGAGATGTGAGCAGCCGAAACCGGCCGGATCTCCGCCGGCCGGTTTCCCTGAACGACGAAGGCCCGGCGGGATCACCGCCGGGCCTTTTTTCGTGTCGCTGAAGGCGGCCTATTTCTTCGCCTTGGGTGCCCCTTTGCGCGCACCGGGCTTGCGACCGAGCCCGATCTTCTTGGCGAAGGCGGAACGCTGTGCCGCATAGTTGGGCGCCACCATCGGATAATCGGGCGGCAGCCCCCATTTCAGCCGGTATTCCTCGGGGGTCATGTTGTACGCCGTGCGCAGATGCCGTTTGAGCATCTTCAGCTTTTTGCCGTCCTCGAGGCAGATGATGTAGTCGGGTGTAACCGACTTCTTGATCGGCACGATCGGCTTCAGCCCCCCGGCGGACGGTGTCGAATTCCCGTCGAGAGCCGAAATCGACGAATAAATCGTCTTGATTACTTCGGGAAGTTGCGACGCGGGTAGCGCATTATTACCGACATAAGCGGCCGCGACTTCGGCCGTCATGCGCAGGAGGTCGCCGGGACTCGTTTTTTCTCTTGAGATCTCTGTCATTGATCATCCCCGTGACAACTTTCGGTTTACTGGCACGGCCAAGTCACGGTGTCAATCGGAATGAGGCGAAAATTTGTAAACGCAACCGTGGGTGAACAAATAGAATGCACCGCGCTTCCAAGTAAGCGGCCAAGCCCGAGCGGCAATATCGCTGGACGATCCTTGATGAATTTCTGATCTAAACCATGGGATGTTTCATCGGCCGCCCGGAATGTGTGGGCGGAGGCCCGGTTTCTTGCCGGCAGCGACTCGGAAGTTTTCTACTAAATTCAAGACCTTGTGCCCGATTGGCAATGTCCGGCGACATATGGTAGGGTCCCGGACGCCCATTTTTTGCTCGCCCAAATGCCTGCCGAGACGATCGCCATCGCCGCCGACCATGCCGGCTTCGAGCTCAAAACCCAGCTCGTCGAGGAGCTGACGCGGGCGGGCTATGCCGTCCTGGATCTCGGCACCAACTCGACCGACAGCGTCGACTATCCGGATTTCGCCAACGCCCTGGCGGCCGCCATCGGTAGCGGCAAGGCGCAACGCGGCGTCCTGATTTGCGGTACCGGGATCGGGATCTCGATTGCGGCGAACCGCCACAAGGGCATTCGGGCAGCGCTGTGTCGGGACACGACCGACGCACGGCTCGCACGTGAGCATAACGATGCGAACGTGCTGGCGCTCGGCGCCCGCACGACTGGGGTGGAAACGGCCAAAGACGTCCTGAAGACCTTCCTGGCGACGCCGTTCAGCGGTGGCCGCCATGCCCGCCGGGTCGAAAAACTTGGTTAGGCGGGTTTCGCCACAGACTACATCGCTTCAGAAACCGATCGAGACCTCACAACCTCATGTCCTTTGCCAAGTCCGCGTCAGCGCCGTCGCCCGCCAGTGTCGACAACCCGTTTTTCAGCGCGCCGCTCGCGTCGCGCGATCCTGAGCTTCTCGAGGCCATCCGCGGCGAGCTCCGCCGCCAGCGGGATCAGATCGAGCTCATCGCGTCCGAGAACATCGTCTCGCGTGCGGTGCTCGAGGCGCAGGGGTCGGTCCTGACCAACAAGTATGCCGAGGGTTATCCGGGCCGTCGCTATTACGGCGGCTGCGAGTACGTCGACGTGGTCGAGCAGCTCGCGATCGACCGGGCGTGCAAGCTGTTCGACTGCGCGTTTGCGAACGTACAGCCGCATTCGGGCGCGCAGGCGAACCAGGCCGTGTTCATGGCGCTGTTGCAGCCCGGCGACACCGTCCTCGGCATGTCGCTCGCGGCGGGCGGTCACCTGACGCATGGTGCGCCGCCGAACATGTCCGGCAAGTGGTTCAAGGCCGTGCCGTACGGCGTCCGTCGCGACGATGCCCGCATCGATTACGACGAAGTCGCGCGCCTGGCCGAGGAACATCGGCCGAAGCTGATTGTCGCGGGCGGCTCGGCCTATCCGCGCATCATCGACTTCGCACGCTTTCGCGCGATCGCCGATTCCGTCGGCGCCTATCTGATGGTCGACATGGCGCATTTCGCCGGCCTCGTTGCCGGCGGCGTGCACCCGAGCCCGCTGCCCCACGCGCATGTCGTCACGACGACCACGCACAAGACGCTGCGCGGTCCGCGCGGCGGCATGATCCTGTCGAACGATCCGGAGCTTGGCAAGAAGATCAACGCGGCGGTGTTCCCCGGCCTGCAGGGCGGTCCGCTCATGCACGTGATTGCCGCGAAGGCCGTGGCGCTGGGCGAGGCGTTGCGTCCCGAGTTCCGCGACTATGCCCGCGCAGTGGTCGAGAACGCCCGCACGCTGGCCTCCACGCTGGCGGCACAGGGGCTCGACATCGTCTCCGGCGGCACCGATACGCACCTCATGCTCGTCGATCTGCGGCCGAAGCGTCTCACGGGGCGGATGGCCGAACAGAGCCTCGATCGCGCCGGTATCACCTGCAACAAGAACGGGATTCCGTTCGACCCGGAAAAGCCGACCGTCACGTCGGGTATCCGACTCGGCAGTCCGGCCGGGACGAGTCGCGGCTTCGGCGTGAACGAGTTCCGTCAGATCGGCGAGCTGATCGGGGAAGTGCTCGACGGGCTTGTGGCCAATCCCGAAGACAACGGGCAGGTCGAGCGTGCGGTGCGCGCGAAGGTGCTTGACCTGTGCCGGCGCTTCCCGATCTACGCCGATCTGTGAAGCGGGGAGTGACTCAAGTGCGAGTATCAGGGGGCTAGGGAGGATGCGCTGTCCGTTCTGTGGTCACGACGACACCCAGGTGAAGGACTCGCGGCCGACTGACGACAACAGCGCGATCCGCCGGCGGCGTTTCTGCCCGGCGTGCGGATCGCGCTTCACGACGTTCGAGCGGGTTCAGCTCCGCGAACTTGTGGTCGTGAAGAGGGACGGCACCAAGGAGCCGTTCGATCGCGACAAGCTCCTGCGATCGATCTCGATCGCGGTGCGCAAGCGCCCGGTCGAACCCGAACGGGTCGAGCGCATCGTCAATGGCATCGTGCGCCGGCTTGAGAGCCTAGGCGAGTCCGAAATCCCGTCGACGGTCATCGGCGAGATGGTCATGGATGCGCTCTCCGGGCTCGATCAGGTCGCCTATGTGCGGTTCGCCTCCGTCTATCGCAACTTCCGCGAAGCGAAGGACTTCGAAGATTTCGTCGGCAAGCTCGGCGACAGGGACTGATCCGGTCGATGTCGGCCACATGCGCGCGGCGCTGGCGCTGGCCCGCCGCGGGCTCGGCCGGGTGTGGCCGAACCCGGCGGTCGGCGCGGTTCTCGTGCGCGACGGCGTGGTGGTCGGACGGGGCTTCACCCAGCCGGGCGGCCGCCCTCATGCCGAGACCGAGGCGCTGGCCCGGGCCGGTGCTGCGGCGCGGGGCGCCACCGCCTATGTCAGCCTCGAGCCCTGCAGCCATCATGGCCAAACGCCGCCCTGCGCCGAGGCCCTGATCGCGGCGGGAATAGGCCGTGTCGTCGTGGCGACCGAGGATCCCGACCCGCGGGTGTCGGGGCGCGGCGTGGCAGCCCTGCGTGCGGCCGGAATTCCCGTCGAGGTCGGCGTGCTCGAGGCTGAGGCGCGGGCGCTGAACGCCGGCTTCTTCATGCGCCAGACGCGGGGACGCCCACTCGTCACGTTGAAGACTGCGACTAGCCTCGACGGGCGGATCGCGACGCAAAGCGGCCAAAGCAAGTGGATCAGTGGGCCGGCCGCGCGCGCGCGGGCCCATCTGCTGCGCGCGACGCATGACGCCGTTATGGTGGGGATCGGTACCGCGATCGTCGACGACCCGCAGCTTACGTGCCGGCTGCCCGGCCTCGACACGCGTTCGCCGGTCCGGATCGTCGTCGACGGCCGTCTGCGCCTGCCGCTGACCAGCCGGCTCGTCGCCGGGGCGCGCGAGAGGCCGACGTGGATCATCACGGCCGAAGGCGCCGACGAGACGCGCCGCAAGGCATTCGTCGATTGCGGGGTCGAGGTCATCGTCGTACCGCGCGACGACACCGAACGACCCGACCTCGGGGCGGCGCTCGCTGCCCTCGGGCGGCGCGGGCTCACGCGGGTTCTTCTCGAGGGCGGTGGCCACCTCACCGCGGCGCTGCTGCGCGCCGGCTTGGTCGATCGGATCGTCTGGTTCCGCGCCGGCGTCGTGATCGGCGGCGACGGTATCCCGGTCGCTGCCCCCTTCGGCGTCAGGCAGCTCGATGATGCGCCACGCTATGTCCGCGAGTGGGTGGAGCCTTGCGGTGACGATGTTGTGGAAAGCTGGGCCCGGTGCGACTAGGTTGAGCTCCGACGACCAACAGCTCGACGAACGACCTGCCGATGTTCACGGGAATCATCACGGATGTCGGGCGCGTGCGCGCCTGCGTGCCGGCGAATGCCGGCCGCGACACGCGTTTCGAGATCGAAACCCGCTACCCGACCGATGAGATTCCGCTCGGCGCCTCGATCTGCTGCTCGGGCGCCTGCCTGACCGTCGTCGACAAGGGATCCGGCTGGTTCGCCGTCGACGCGTCCGGCGAAACCCTGAGCAGGACGACGCTCGGCGAATGGCAGGTCGGTCGCGCGGTCAATCTCGAACGCGCGCTCCGCCTGGGCGACGAGCTTGGCGGGCACATCGTCAGCGGTCACGTCGACGGTGTGGCCCGTATCGTCGACCGGGTCCCTGAGGCCGGGAGCGTCCGCATGGTCTTTGAGCTCGACCGGCATCTGGGGCGGTTCATCGCCCCCAAGGGTTCGGTTGCGCTCGATGGCGTCTCGCTCACCGTCAACACGGTCGAGGATGTGGATTCCGGCGTCACCCGTTTCGGCGTCAATATCATTCCGTACACGCAGCAGCACACGACCTTTGTCGCGGCCGAGCCCGGGCAGCGCGTGAATGTGGAAGTGGACATGCTGGCGCGGTACGTTTCCCGCCTGACGGAGCGGAGCTGACGATGAGCTTGGCGAATCCACCGAAACGGGTGTTGCGGCACGGCGACGACGCGCGCGCCTTCCTGTCGTCCATCGAGGAGATCGTCGAGGACGCGCGCAACGGCCGCATGGTCATCCTCGTCGACGACGAGGACCGCGAGAACGAGGGTGACCTCTATATTCCCGCACAGATGGCGACTCCCGAGGCCATCAACTTCATGGCCAAGTATGGCCGCGGTCTCATTTGCCTCGCCTTGACGCGCGAGCGCGTGGAACAGCTTGGTCTGCCGCTGATGGCGCGCGAGAACGGTACTCGGCACCAGACGGCCTTTACCGTGTCGATCGAGGCGCGGGAAGGAGTGACGACCGGCATTTCCGCATCCGACCGGGCGCGCACCATCGCGGTCGCCATCGATCCGACCAAGGGGCGCGACGCGATCGTGACGCCGGGTCATGTCTTCCCGCTGATGGCGCGCGACGGCGGTGTGCTCGTCCGTGCCGGCCATACCGAAGCGGCGGTCGACATTGCGCGCCTGGCAGGCCTTATTCCGGCGGGCGTGATCTGCGAGATCATGAACGATGACGGCACGATGGCGCGGCTGCCCGACCTCGTGAAGTTTGCGCAGTTTCACGGCCTCAAGGTGGGCACGATCGCGGATCTGATCGCCTATCGCCGGCGCCATGACCGCATCGTCTCGCGCGAGATCGAAACCGTGCTCGACAGTCGCTTCGGCGGTCTCTTCCGCATGTACGTGTATGTGAACAAGGCCGCGTATGCCGAGCACATTGCCCTGGTGAAGGGCGACATCTCGGGGCCGGAGCCGGTGCTCGTCCGTATGCACGCGCTCAATGTACTGGACGACGTGCTCGGCGACCGTTCGGTCGGCCGGGGCGAGGTGCTCCACGCCGCGATGCGTCTCATCGGCAAGGTCGGGCGCGGTGTCGTCGTGCTCATCCGCGAGCCGCGCGCGACCAGTCTGAGCGACCGCGTCCGCGCGCGCCTGGGCGACGCGGCATCGCCCGCGATCGCGCTCGCCGACTTCCTGTCGGAGCAGGGGCGGCAGATGGCGCGCTCGACGCCCGGATCGGAACTGCGCGATTACGGGGTGGGGGCGCAGATTTTGTTGGATCTCGGCGTCCGCGATATGGTCCTTCTGTCCAACACGCGGCGGACGATCGTGGGCCTCGAGGGGTATGGCCTGCGTATCGTCGAGACACGGCCGATACCGCCGCTCGACGAAGACTGAGATAGAAATCGAGAGATGTTCATGGGGGATGCTCCGCATATCATGATTGTGGAGGCGCGGTTCTACGAGCCGATCGCCGATGAACTCGTTCGCGGGGCCACCGCCGCGCTGGAGCGTGCCGGCGCCACCCACGAACGTTTCGCCGTCCCGGGCGCGTTCGAGGTTCCGGCCGCGATCCGCTTCGCCGTCGACGCGATGGCGGCCGCACCGGGGCGCCGCCGGTTCGATGGCTTCGTGGCGCTCGGCTGCGTGATACGGGGCGAAACGACGCACTACGACTACGTATGCCAGGAAAGCGCGCGCGGACTGCAGGACCTGGCGCTCAAGTTTTCGCTGGCGATCGGCTACGGCATTCTCACCGTCGAAAACGAGGAGCAGGCCTGGGAACGCGCCAGGGTCGATCTGGGTAATAAAGGGGGCGTGGCGGCAGAGGCCTGTCTCGCCATGATCGACCTCAAACGCCGGCTGAAGCTCATTCCATGAACACACCCGCCCGCAATGCCGCTTCCTCCGGTCGCCGCGGCCGCCGCAGCGCGGCACGGCTTGCGGCCGTGCAGGCACTCTATCAGATCGACCTGACCGGGGCCGATTCGAAGACCGTCATCGACGAGTTCCGCGACCATCGGCTGAACGCGACCGGTGAACAGCCGGATGCCGCGTATTTCAGCGAGATCGTGGCCGGCGTCGAAGCACGCCGGACGGAAATCGACGCAATGCTTGCGTCGTTGCTCGCCGAGGGGTGGACGCTTCAGCGGCTCGAGACGGTATTGCGAGCCGTGCTGCGGGCAGGGGCGTTCGAGCTGATCGCGCGGGGTGACGTTCCGGCCCGGGTCATCATCGACGAATACGTCCAGGTCGCGCACGCCTTCTTCTCGGGAAAGGAGCCCGCCGTCGTCAACGGTGTGCTCGACCGTCTCGCCCGTCGCGTGCGTCCGGACGAGTTCGAGGGACAGCCGCGTGCCGCCGAAGACGTCCCGGGCCGGTGAGTTCGAGCTCATCGCCCGCTATTTCGCGCCGCTGGCGCAGGGCGTGGACGGTGCGCTGGGGTTGAGAGACGATGCGGCGTGGCTTGCGCCCGAGCCCGGAACCGAGCTCGTGGTGACGACCGATGCGCTCGTCGAGGGCGTTCATTTCCTGCCCGACGATCCGCCCGAACTCGTCGCGCGCAAGGCGCTGCGCGTGAACCTGTCCGACCTCGCCGCCAAGGGCGCCGTCCCGCGCGTGTATTTTCTCGACGCCGTGCTGCCGCAGACGTTTTCCGAGACCTGGCTTGCCGCCTTCGTGTCCGGCCTCGCGGCCGATCAGGCGGAATACGGCATCCGCCTTGCCGGCGGAGATACCGCCGCCACCCCGGGGCCGCTCACGCTCGCGATCACGGCCATCGGTACGGTGCCAGCCGGAAAGATGATGCGCCGCTCGACCGCGCGTCCCGGTGAAGCGATCTACGTGTCGGGGACACTCGGCGATGCGGCCTTGGGCTTGCGGGTCCGCCGCGGCGGTCTGCAGACGCTCGACGGCGACGCCCGCCGTTACCTCGAGCAGCGCTATCGCCTGCCGATGCCACGCGTCGATCTCGGTCCGCGGCTGATCGGTCTTGCCGGTGCCGCGCTCGATGTGTCCGATGGTCTCGTCGCCGATCTCGGACATATCTGCGAGACGTCGGGTGTGGCGGCGATCGTGAAGGAATCGGCGTTGCCGCTCTCCGCGCCCGCTGCGATGGCGCTCGCGCACGATCCGGAGCTGATCACCGACATCCTGGCAGGCGGCGACGACTACGAAATCCTGTTCACGGCGCCCGCTTCGGCCGAGGGCGCGCTGGCGGAGATCGGCCGGGCGCTGGGCCTGGACCTGACCCGGATCGGCACGATTGAGGCCGGCAGCGGCGTGACCATTGTGCGGCCGGACGGCCGGATGCGCGAACTCCCGTCCGGGGGGTGGTCGCATTTCTAGCGACGTTGCAGGGCTTCACGGTCCATTTACGTCGGCGCCGCTAAAGTGCTGCGCCCTGGAACCCGAATCCTGCCATCGATGCGATCCGGCCTTCTTCGTCTTCTTGGGATTGTCCTGATCGGACTGGCGTTCACATCGCCGGCGGCGGCGCTGTCGGCGGACGACGACACGGCGAGCGGGCCCTTCTATCTGCGCCTGCCGCGCATCACTGTTCCCGTTATCGAAGAAGGCGGGGTGACCCGTCACTGGACGGTCGTCCTGACGGTGGAGCTCGCCGACGCGCTGGCTTTCGACCGCGCCAAGACGCTCGCGCCGCGCCTGACGGATGCCTTCGTGCGCGACCTGCACGCCATGGCCTCGCACGCCGGCGGCGCCGGCGACCCCAACCTCGCTGTGGCCAAGCGGCGGCTGATGGCCGCCGGTGCCCGCGTCCTCGGGCCGGAAGCGCTGCGCGACGTTCTCGTCCAGCAGATCGGCAGCCGCCGCGTCGACTGACGCCGGCGACGCGACCAGGTGTGTTCGCGGACACACCTCGCGTAAAGCTTGCTTGCTGGGCCTGTCGCCAAATGTTAGTCAGCGCGGGATGCATGCCGGCTCCGCCCGTCGCAACGTCGTCCTGCTTGCGCTCGCCCAGGGGCTGATGATCGTCGGTACCTCGACGATGATCGCCGAGGCGGCCCTCGTCGGACACATGCTTGCGGCCGACAAGACGCTCGCGACGCTGCCGCTCGCCGCCCAGCAGCTTGCGGTGATGCTGACGGCTTTCCCGGCGTCGCTGATGATGCGGCGTTTTGGCCGGCGCGCCGGATTCTCGCTCGGGGCCGCGTTCGGTATCGTCGGCACGGCGCTCGCCACCTTCGCGGTGTTCGAGGGGATCTTCTGGCTGTTCGTCCTGGGGGTGGCGCTGAACGGCGTCTATAACGGGTTCGGAATGTTCTATCGCTTTGCGGCCGTCGACGGCGCCAGCGAGACGTGGCGGCCCAAGGCGATCTCGTACGTGATGGCCGGCGGCGTGCTCGCCGCCCTGATCGGCCCGGAGCTCGCCAAGCACACCAAGGATCTCTTCGCGCCGGTCATGTTCGCCGGCTCGTTCGCGGCACTCATCGTCGTTGCCGTGATCTCGCTTCTCCTTCTCCAGTTCATCGACATCCCGCGCCCGAACGACGCGGAACGGAAGGGGGAGCAGCGCCCGCTCGGCACGATCATGCGCCAGCCGGCTTTTGTCGTGGCCGCGCTTGCCGGCATGGTCGCCTATGGCGGCATGAGCTTCATCATGACCGCGACGCCGCTCGCGATGGTGGCCTGCGACCACAGCTTCGACTCGGCGGCTTTCGTGATCCAGTGGCATGTGCTCGCCATGTTCGCCCCGTCCTTCGTGACGGGCGATCTCATCCGGCGCTTCGGTCTCTTCAATGTCATGCTCGTCGGTACCGGGCTCATGGCGCTGTGCGCGGCCATCAATCTCGCGGGGATCGATCTGCTGAATTTCTGGTCGGCGCTGACGCTGCTCGGCCTCGGCTGGAACTTCCTGTTCGTCGGGGCGACGACGCTGCTGACCGAGGCCTACCGGCCGGCCGAAAAGGCGAAGGTACAGGCCGTCAACGACGTTCTCGTCTTCGGGACGGTGACATTCTCGGCCTTCTCCGCCGGGGCGGCCCATCATGCACTGGGCTGGGATGTGCTTAACTATGGCGTACTGCCGTTCATCGCCCTGACGGCCTTGGCCATTTTGTGGCTCGCACAGCGCCGCCGGGCGGCGCCCGTCACTTGATTCGGCACGTATTTTGCCGGGCGAGGCCGCCGCCGCGGCGACCCGTTCCGCTTGCTATCGGGGGGGATGTTCTGGCATGTTCCCGCGCGCTTTTCCGGCCTGTCGGGGTCCGTCCGGTACCGTCGGCCATTGAGACACAATCAAGAAAATCCAGAGGCGGAAGATGACTTCAGCTTATTGGTTGGTGATCGCCTGCGGCGTGCTGGCGTTGCTCTACGGCCTGTACGCCTACCGTCAGGTCATGGCGGCGCCCGCCGGCAATGCCCGCATGCAGGAGATCGCAGGAGCCGTTCAGGTCGGCGCTCAGGCTTATCTGAACCGGCAGTACACGACCATCGCCATCGTCGGGATCGTGGTCGCGATCATTCTTCTTTATCTCGGCATCCACGTCTCGCTCGGCTTCATCGTCGGTGCAGTATTGTCGGGTGCGGCCGGCTACATCGGCATGAATGTGTCGGTGCGGGCCAACGTGCGCACGGCCGAGGCGGCGCGCAAGGGCCTGCAGCCCGCGCTTGACATCGCTTTCCGCGCAGGGGCGATCACCGGCCTGCTCGTCGTCGGCCTCGGTCTGCTCGGTGTAGCCGTCTATTTCGGCGTGCTGATGGGATGGAAGGGCGGCGATCAGGGGGCGATGACCACCATCATCCAGGCCCTCGTTGCACTGTCGTTCGGTGCCTCGCTGATCTCGATCTTCGCCCGTCTCGGCGGCGGCATCTTCACCAAGGGGGCGGACGTCGGCGCCGACCTCGTCGGCAAGATCGAAGCCGGCATTCCTGAGGACGACCCGCGCAATCCCGCCGTGATCGCCGACAACGTCGGCGACAATGTCGGCGACTGCGCCGGCATGGCCGCGGACCTGTTCGAGACCTACGCGGTGACGATCGTCGGCACCATGCTGCTCGCGGCCATTTTCTTCACGGGCGCGGCGCAGCAGACGATGCTGGTCTATCCGCTGCTGATCGGCGGCGTCTGCATCGCGGCGTCGGTGCTCGGCACGTTCTTCGTCAAGCTTGACGCCGACAATCACATCATGAAGGCCCTTTACAAGGGGCTGATCGTCACCGGCATCGCGTCCGCCGTGCTGATCGGCGTCGTGTCCTACTGGTTCCTCGGCTCCGAGACGTACACGATCGGGACCATCAGCTTCACCTGGGCCAACATGCTGTGGTGCGCGCTGACCGGTCTTGCGGTGACCGGGCTGATCGTGTGGATCACCGAGTACTACACCGGCACGCACTATCGTCCGGTCAAGAGCGTCGCCGAGGCGTCGACGACCGGACACGCCACCAACATTATCAAGGGCCTCGCGGTGTCGATGGAGGCGACCGCGCTGCCGGTCGTGGTGATCTGCGCCGGCATCATCATCGCCTACCTCAACGCCGGCCTGTTCGGCATCTCGATCGCGGCGACCACCATGCTTGCGCTCGCGGGCATGATCGTCGCGCTCGATGCGTACGGCCCGGTCACCGACAATGCCGGTGGCATCGCGGAGATGTCGGGCCTGCCCAAGGAAATCCGCCGGAACACCGACGCGCTGGATGCCGTCGGCAACACGACCAAGGCGGTGACCAAGGGCTACGCGATCGGCTCGGCCGGCCTCGCCGCGCTGGTGCTGTTCGCTGCCTACATCGAGGACATGCGGCATTATTTCCCGCAGTACGCGAACCTGCAGTTCGAGCTGCAGAACCCGTATGTCGTCATTGGCCTGTTCATCGGCGGCCTGCTGCCATACCTGTTCGGTGCGCTGAGCATGACGGCGGTCGGCCGCGCTGCCGGGTCGGTGGTGATCGAGGTCCGTCGGCAGTTCCGGGAGATCAAGGGCATCATGGAAGGGACGGCGAAGCCCGACTACAGCAAGGCCGTCGACCTTCTGACGCGCGCCGCCATCAAGGAAATGGTGGTGCCGTCGCTGCTGCCGGTGCTGGCGCCAATCGTCCTCTACATCGTCGTGTCGATCGTCGGCGGTCAGGCGGCCGGGTTCACCGCGCTCGGCGCCATGCTGCTCGGCACCATCGTCACCGGCCTGTTCGTCGCCATCTCGATGACTTCGGGCGGCGGCGCATGGGACAACGCCAAGAAGTACATCGAGGACGGCCACCACGGCGGCAAGGGCTCGGATGCCCACAAGGCGGCTGTGACCGGCGACACTGTCGGCGATCCGTACAAGGACACGGCAGGGCCGGCCGTCAACCCGATGATCAAGATCACCAACATCGTGGCGATCTTGATCCTCGCCATTCTGGCGGCCTGAGCCGGCGACCGGCGCGGGGCCGTGTGGTCTCCCCGCGCCGATCGGCCGGATGTGATCGACGACGGGCCGGCACCGGTGACGGTGCCGGCCCGATCCTTTTGCGTGGAAGGGACGGGGATGATCCTGCGCTGGCGCCTCCCGCGCCGGTGCGCGGGCGCCGTTTGCGCTCAGCGGCTCGAGGCGTTCGGCGTGAAGCGGCCGACGTTGCCGATGAGCTGCTGCAGGATGGTGAGCTCCTTGCCCGGTGCGGGCGTCTGGCGCGTCACCGGGTCGATCGGTATGCCGTCCTCGAGCGTGTAACGCCGCACGTCGCGCACGACGCCGGCCTCGTCGAACTCGACGACGACCACGTTTTGCTCCAGGACGGTCGGCTGGAAGAAGGCCAATCGTTCGGTCTTGCTCTGCACGTAGATCCATGTGTTGTCGTCGAACGCGGCCACCGTCGAGGGCGTGCCGAGCAGTTCCACGACGTCGCTGCGCGTCTGCGCTCCCGGCTGGATTTGCTCGATCACCGCGGGATCGGGCAGGTATCCCCGCGTCTCGATGATCGGCGAGCATCCGCCGGCGACGAGACCAAGCAGCAGCGTAATGCCGAAGAGCGGCCGAAACGGGCTGGAAAAAGCCATGGGCGATCGCTGCGGGGATTCGTTGAAGGAAGCGTCCAGGTACGCCATTCTCGCCGGATATGGCATCCGTCGGCGGTGCCTGTCAACGGCGGGTACGTCGCAGTCGATCATGCTTTCCAGACTCTTCCGGCGGGGCGAGAATCGGACCCGCGCTCATACGCTCTACGCCGCGGCGGTGGCGCAGGCACGCCTTCCGGTGTTCTACCAGGCGGGACAGGTGCCGGACACCCTCGACGGCCGTTTCGAGATGGTGGCGCTCCACGGCTTTCTCGTCCTGCATCGGCTCAAGAGAACGCCGGCGCCCGGCCCGGCCATCGCTCAGGCCTTCTTCGACACCATGTTCGGCGACATGGACCGCAGCCTGCGCGAGATGGGGGTCGGTGATCTCGGGGTCGGACGGCGCGTCAAGGCGATGGCAAAGGGGTTCTACGGCCGCATCGCCGCCTACGAGGCTGGCCTCGCCGCGGCGGACGATTCCGCGCTTTCCGATGCGTTGCGGCGGAACGTCTATGGTACCGTGCGCGACGAGGGTGCGGTTGCTGCCGATACGCTCGCGGCGCTCGCGCGCTACGTGCGGCTTGCCGCTGCCGATCTGGCGGGCCAGGCGACGGGCGAGATTCTCGCCGGCCGGGTGCGTTTTCCCGCGCCGGACGCGGTATTCGGGCGCCATTGACCGGCCGGCTGATCGGGCCTATGTAATTTCTTTGACGTCATTCCTGTCGTTCGGCCGTCATGCTTGGCCGAAGCGGGGGCCGCCTCTCCCAAGGGGCGCATGGCGAAATCATGGCATCGAACGAAACGGTTGAATTCTCACGCCCGATCGACGTCACGCGGCTGGGCGATGTCGAAGTGACGCAAGAGATCGAGGCGAACGCGGCCGAACGCCAGGCGCTCGCGCGGCGGTTCGATCTCGTTGCGATCGACGCGCTCAAGGCGCGCGTGCGCCTGCGTCGTATCCGGGGCGGAACCGCGCTCCGGCTGTCCGGCACGCTGAACGCGGACGTCGTGCAGACCTGCGTGGTGAGCCTGGCGCCGGTGGCCAACCATATCGACGAGGATTTCACCGTCATTTACGCAAGCAATGCGCCGGCTGAGGAGGTCGCGATCGGTGCTGATTCCGACGTGGTCCTCCCTGAGCCGATGCCCGAGGGTTACCTCGACGTCGGTGAGGCCGTTGCCCAGCAGCTCGGCGTGTCGCTGGATCCCTATCCGCGTGCGCCCGGCGCGACGATCGATCCCAAGTGGACGGAGGGCGAGCGGGAGCGCGACAATCCGTTCGCCAAGCTGGCCACCCTCAAGGCCAAATTCCCAAGTTCAGGCAGAGCTTGAGGAACGGGATGTTTTTGTTTAAGTAGAGCGCCTTTTTCATTTCGGTCCAACCACCAGGAGTCGCCGGCTGGGAGGGGTGAACCCGCCTGGATTGGCGCAGACATAGAGAGCACCATGGCAGTTCCGAAGAAGAAAGTTTCGCCGTCGCGCCGCGACATGCGCCGCTCGCACCATGCGATCAAGGCCGCAAACTACGCGGAGTGTCCGAATTGCGGCGAACTCAAGCGCCCGCACCACGTTTGCGCGGCCTGCGGGTACTATGACGGCCGCGAGGTTGTCTCGACCAAGACGGCCTGATCGGCGGCTGCAGGCGAGACCGGACTTGACGTGAGCGCAACACTCACAATCGCTCTTGATGCCATGGGCGGCGACAACGCGCCGAACATGGTGCTCAGGGGCGCCAACATTGCCAGCAAGCGCCTGCCGAATGTTCGGTATCTTCTGTACGGCGACGAGCGCCGGCTTAAGCCGTTGCTCGAGCGCTTGCCCAAGCTGCGCGAACGTTCCGAGATCCGGCACACCGAGGACGTCGTCTCGAACGACGTGAAGCCCTCGGTCGCGCTGCGTCAGGGGCGTCAGTCGAGCATGCGCCTTGCCATCGAGGCCGTCCGCGAGGGCCATGCGGCCGGCGTGGTGTCGGCCGGAAATACCGGCGCGCTGATGGCCATGGCGAAGATCTCGCTCAAGACGCTGCCCGGCATCGATCGCCCGGCCATCGCCTCGTATTACCCGACGCTGCGCGGCGAGAGCGTCATGCTCGACCTCGGCGCCAACGTCGAATGCGACGCGAACAATCTCGTGCAGTTCGCCCTCATGGGCGAGGTGTTCGCGCGCACCGTGCTCGGCTGCCAGCAGCCGACCGTCGGGCTGCTCAACGTCGGCGCCGAGGAGATGAAGGGCCACGAGGAATTGCGCGTCGCCGCGGCAATGCTGCGCGCGACATCGCTGCCCATCAAGTTCCATGGCTTCGTCGAAGGCGACGACATCACTGCCGGCACGGTCGACGTCGTCGTCACCGACGGCTTCACCGGCAACGTCGCCCTGAAGACGGCCGAGGGTACGGCCAAGCTCTATGCCGAATTCCTGCGCGGCGCCTTCCGCTCGTCGTGGCTTGCGCGTATCGGCTATCTGTTCGCGCGCCACGCGCTGCAGAAGGTGCGCAACCGCACGGACCCGCGACGCTACAACGGCGCCATTCTGATCGGCCTCAACGGCATCGTCGTGAAAAGCCACGGCGGCACCGATGCCATCGGCTTCGCGAACGCGATCGGCGTTGCGGCGGACATGGCCGCGAACGGCTTCAACGAAAAGATCCGAGCCGAGCTCGAACGGTTGGCGACCGGCGTGTCACCCAAGGCGGCTGCAGTCTGACATGGCCAGCACGAAGGGTATCTTGCGTTCCCAGATCGTCGGGTGCGGCGGCTACCTACCGGAGCGGGTCGTGACGAATCACGAGCTCGCGACGTGGGTCGACACCTCCGACGAATGGATCACCGAGCGGACCGGGATCAAGCAGCGGCACGTCGCGGCCGAGGGCGAGTTCACGTCCGACTTGGCGCTCAAGGCGGCCGAACGTGCGCTCGCCTCGGCGGGGATGGAGCCCGACGAGATCGACATGATCGTGCTGGCGACGGCGACGCCGGACGAAACCTTCCCGGCGACGGCGACGCGCGTGCAGGCCCGGCTCGGCATGACGCGTGGCTTCGCCTTCGACGTCCAGGCGGTCTGCAGCGGTTTCGTCTATGCGCTCGCTGTTGCCGACAATTTCCTGAGGCTCGGTCAGGCGCGGACGGCCCTGGTCATCGGCGCCGAGACGTTCTCGCGGATCCTGGACTGGAAAGATCGCCGCACCTGCGTCCTGTTCGGGGACGGGGCGGGCGCGGTGGTGCTGCGTGCGACGCCGGGCAACGGCAACGGCAGCGATCGCGGCGTCCTTTCGACGCATCTTCATTCCGACGGGCGGATGCACGATTCGCTGTACGTCGATGGCGGGCCGTCCACGACCCGGACGGTCGGGTACCTGCGCATGAACGGCCCAGAGGTGTTCAAGCATGCCGTGACCAAGCTCGCCGAGGTCGTCGAGGAAGCGCTCGCTGCGAACGGGCTCACCGGCGCCGATGTCGACTGGCTGGTCCCGCATCAGGCCAACAAGCGCATCATCGACGGCATGGCGCGCCGGCTGGGGCTGGGCAGCAATCGCGTCGTCACGACGGTGGACCGGCATGCCAACACCTCGGCCGCGTCGATCCCGCTGGCATTGGCCGAGGCGGCGGCCGATGGGCGCCTGCAGGCCGGCCATCTGGTGCTGCTCGAGGCCATCGGCGGTGGCCTCGCCTGGGGTGCCAGCGTCATACGCTGGTAGGGTAGTTCCGGCGACGAAAGTTGAAGTAATTCGCGCATCCCCCTGTAATTGACGGGTTTATGGCACTAGGCTAAAGTTTTCCTGGAACTCAGGGAGGGGGACGGCATGGCCGACAAGACGGTAACCCGAGCCGATCTCGCCGAGGCGGTCTATCAGGAAGTCGGGCTGTCGCGGAATGACTCGGCCAATTTGGTTGAGACGGTCCTGAACGAGATCGTCGAGGCGTTGACGCGCGGCGAAACCGTCAAGATTTCGTCCTTCGGCAGCTTCTCGGTTCGCCAGAAGGGTAGGCGAGTCGGGCGCAACCCGAAGACGGGCGAGGAAGTCCCCATTCTTCCGCGGAAGGTGCTCGTCTTCCGCGCCTCCCACGTTCTCAAGAACAAGATCAACCGCGCGCTGACCAAGGCGGCGCCGCGGCCGGCCCCGGCGGCGACACCGGTCCCGGCCGAGCCGAAGGCCTGATGCCGGCATTGGTTTCGCCCGGCATCGTTTCACATAGACTCGAAACCGCATGACCGACGCCGTACAGGCCGAAGGTGCGACTTCCACCACCGCTCCAGCCGTGACGACGGAGGCACCGCAGCCGCGCCGTTCGGGCAAGTCGGCCGGGGCCTTCCGCACGATCAGCGAGGTCGCGAGCGAACTTGACGTGCCGCAGCACGTCCTGCGCTTCTGGGAGACGCGCTTCTCGCAGATACGCCCGCTCAAGCGGGCCGGCGGACGCCGCTACTACCGTCCCGAGGATGTCGAGCTTCTGCGTCGCATCCGCAGCCTGCTTTACCAGCACGGCTACACCATCAAGGGCGTGCAGAAGCTGCTACGCGACGGCGGCCGTTTCGCGGAACCTGCGGTGCCCGAGACGCCGGTCGAAGGCGCATCGCGCGGGGAGGCGGCCGGCGCGGCCGATTCGCTCTCGGCGGCCGCGCGGGCGGCGATCGACGAAGTGATCGAGGAGTTGGTCGAGCTGCGCGATCTGCTCCGCTCGCACCGCCGAACCTGATCAGGCATTGCATCGCAACGCCGCGGATCCGCGGCCTGGTATGACGAAGGTACGGCGCGGCGCTTGAGGTGCGCCGCCCGGACCGGTGCGGTATGACCGCCGCAAGCTCGATCGTCGATGTCTGGCCGATGGCTGATTCTGAAATGGTCGGAGCGGCGGGATTTGAACCCACGACCCCCAGACCCCCAGTCTGATGCGCTACCAGGCTGCGCTACGCTCCGACCGGCGCGGATTCTCGGGGCGGACGACGGGGGTCGGTTGCGTGTCGTCCGCAGGCGACCCGCGCGAGGCGCACTATAGCCGCAAATCGCCGAAGGGTTCAACGCTCGGCGGCCTGCGAGTCACCAGCGCACGAACGCGAGCATCAGAGCGGCACAGGCGAGCAGAAACATCCAGGCGAGACCGGTGACGCTGAAAGGCGCCCAACGCTCGATGGCGATCGCCCGGCGGTTTCTCGGGCGTTTTCGGGCACGCAATGTGATCTCCGCCCGTTGGTCGCGCATTGCCGGATCTCCCGTATATCCGTACCACGTTCCCTGAGGTCATCGTTTGCGGGAAATGGCGAAACGATGGCCGGTTGTCCGGTCATCCGTGCCGCCTTACGCAGCAGGCGATTACTCGGCCCGCAGATTGGCGGCCCGGATTCGACCCATCTCGCTGCGATCGAGCTCATATTGCAGGCGTTGGCCGGAATAGACGAAACTGAGGCCCGACCGGCCGATCGCGTCGGCGCTCACATACACCGGACTCGTGCCGTCATCGGGCAGGATGACGCCATAGCCTCGTAGGTAGTCGAACCATTTCACGATCCCGGTGGGCATGAAACCTCCATCGATCATCGGGCCACGCCGCATGCAGGCGCTGGGACATCAGCTGCGTCAAGGCGGAGGAACGGATGGGCGCGAAGACGGCGCCAATGACCGAAGTCAGCCCGAGGCAAGTTGATGCATGACAGATGAGCACGCCCGCGCGTGCTTACAAGTGACGCCCGCCGGACCGGTCACGGGCCGCGACGCCTGTTCGGGAGCCACGTTCGCGCGAGGGGTTATCCGTTGCCGAGGCCTGCCGTTGCTTGTCTGTAATCCGGTGGCGACGGATCGGCGCGACGAACCGTTCCGGGGGCATACGGGTATTGTGCCGAATGAATCGCCTTCCGGCTGACCTTGGCGCGGACGTGCGCCCAAGGCGCTTATCGGACGACCGGGGCCTTGGTGCCGCATTGCGGGGCGTTCCGTCATGCCTTCGGCAAGATGCCGTCAATGTGCCGTCGGCTGCCGCGCCAGGGCATGCTCGAGCGCACTGATAAGGTCGACCGGTGCAACCGGCTTGTGAAGGATGGCGACGGGCGCGATCGCCTCGGCTCGCTCAAGGATCGTCTCGTCGCTGCATCCGGTGATGAACACGACCTGCGTGCCGAAGGTCTGGTTCAGCTCCTGGCCGACCTCGATTCCATCGCCGTCGCCGTCGAGGTTGATGTCGAGCAGCGCGACGGTCGGGTGCGAAACGTGGCCGACGATCAGGGCGGAGATGCCGTCATGTGCCGTGCCGATCAGACGGTAGCCGGCGCATCGGACGATAAACTCCAGCTCCATCTTGGTTATCGCCTCGTCCTCCACGATCAGCACGTCGTCGAGCATCGATTTCGCTCCGTCCACCCGGCCCTCGTGGCAACTCGGCGACGCGGCGCATTGTTCCGCCGCGGCGGAATACGGAGGGATATCGACCCGCCTGCCGCAGCCGACGGGCGCATTCGACCATGATGGCCGCTGCGGCAGGCCGACCGCTTACTTCAGACGGACGGCGGTGCCGTTGACGCTCACCATCAGCATGCCGTTCTTGTTGCCGAGCACTTCGTAGTCGAGGTCGACGCCCAGCACGGCATCGGCGCCGAGTTCCGCTGCTGCCGCTTCGAGATCCGCGAGTGCCGCGCGCCGTGCCGCGGCGAGCGATTTCTGATAGCCGCTGGCGCGCCCGCCGACGATGTCGCGAATCCCGGCAAAGAGATCGCGGAAGATGTTCACGCCGATGATCGCTTCGCCGGTCACGAGTCCCAGATAGCTGGCGACCTGGCGTCCTTCGATGTGGTCTGTCGTCGTTACGATCATCATCCTTCTCCCGTGTGTCGTGAAGGGCGTGCCGTCGTCGACCTCTCGTCGCGGGCCGGAATCTCAGAAGCTCGTGACGACGTGTCCGTTCAGGTCGGTCGGCACGGTGCCGACCAGGAAATGGGCGACTGCTCCGGATGCGTCGGCGAGCGGCAGGATCAATCGATGCCAGGCCCGTGTCTTCGACGTGCCGATCGGGTAGTGAATCGTATGAGCGGGTTCCTGGCGCTCGAGGCACGCACGATAGACGGCCAGCGAGTACTCGACGTTGTAGGTGCTCGACGGATGCTCGGTCAGAAGCCGGCCCGTCATGTCGAAACCGGATACGAAGGTGATCGTGCTGCCGTAGAGCCGGTAGCGGAAATCCCGACCGCCATCGACCGGGTCGATGAGCATGATGTAGCCGAGCGCCGGCTGCATCTCGACGGGATCGAGCCGGCGCAGCGCGGGAAATCGGCCGGCGCGTTCGAGATTCGCCCAGTATTCCAGGAGGAATTTCAGTTGCGGCGTGATGATCTGTTCAGCTGACGGGTTCCAGATGAGCTCCGGTCCCTGGGCGCCGCACGTCGCGAAGAATTCGTGGATCGGCGCCAGCCGCTCCTCGACGACGCAGCGCGTCCATTCGGCAACGCGTGCCCAATCGAGCGGGTATTTGTATGGCACGGATCGGTGATCACTCCTCGGCGGCGGTCTCCGGAGAATCGTCATAATCAGGTAAACATTGAATGAATCGTGCGGCGTCGGTTGCGCTGCGCGTGGCGATTTGCATCCGCGTCGACCGTCGCTGCCGTCCATGATGGGCGGACCGTGGTCGATGCCTGACCGGCATCGGGTGTGTCCGGCATGGGGTGTCATGTTCCGCGACGGGGTTGCCGTCGTCTGGCGAACGGGCCCGCGCCGGCGGCCGAAACGGACTAAGACGTTTGGGCGGGGTGTCCCCGGCGGATGCGGTATGGGGCAGAGGGGCGCCTTCATTTACAGTTTCGGCACCTCGTGGTCCGCGGCAATCCGCAGTGGCGGGGCGGCGGGCGACGTCCCGTATGCCGGCGCGTCCCGCGAGGCGTCGGGAACGGCGGGCGGTCGCGGCCCGGCCGGGGCTGCCGTTGCCAGGATCACACTGACCGGATGTGCTGATGAATACCGTTGCCGTGAATGCGGCTCCGCGCATGGGGATCGGATATGAAGTCGACATGCGCTGGGCGTGGATCGCGTTTCTGCTGCTCTTCGCGATCTTCTTCCTCGGCGAGGGGTACGACCTGTTCTACTCGTCCGGCAAAGGGCGCGATCTCG
This sequence comes from uncultured Rhodospirillales bacterium, assembly GCA_937926175.1. Classification (GTDB taxonomy): domain Bacteria; phylum Pseudomonadota; class Alphaproteobacteria; order CACIAM-22H2; family CACIAM-22H2; genus CALANV01. The sequence goes on from CALANV010000037.1 coordinate 89,086, forward strand.
CCGCGGGGGCTGCGCGTATGGGATCGAGCGACATCGGGTCGGCCAGGCGTGCCGTCGCTTTTTCGCTGTTGGCTGGTCTGGGCGTCCTGTTCTGGTTCTACCGGCCCGGTCGCAACAGGTTCCATGTCGAAGGCTGGCTGCCGTTCCTGATTCTGGGCTTTCTGTCCCTGGCAGCCTTGAGCGCGACCTGGGCGCTCGAACAGAACATCGTCGTCAAGCGGGTGGCGCTTCTTGCTTTCATCTGCGTCGGGGCGATCGGCGTTGCCTCCCGTTTTTCGAATCGCGACATCGCGCGTTTCGCGTTCGCGATGGGCTTTCTCGTCGCAGCACTCGGCCTTGTCATGGAAGTCGCACTGGGCTCCTTCCAGCCATGGCTGAGCACGTACCGTTTCAGCGGCATCATGCATCCGAACAGCATCGGCGGCGTCCTCGGCATATTCGTGCTGGCGTCGCTGGCGCTGGCACGGATGACGTCGTCGCGCCGGCGGAGGTTCATCGGCATGGCACTGTTCGGATTCGTGCTTCTAGTCCTGACCAAGTCACGGACGTCGCTGGCCGCCGCGGTCGCAGCACTTTGGGTGTGGTGGTTCCTCGGATCGCAGCATCGGATCCGGTTCGTCGCGTTGAGTGTGCTCGCGGCGGCACTGATCGGACCGGTCGTCATCGCCGTCCTGGAGGAGCGGATCGTCGATGCCGTGCGCGAGGCCGTGCTGCTCGGCCGCACCAGCGGATCGGCCGAGACGTTCACGGGCCGCATTCCCCTCTGGCACATGCTGATCTCCTGGTACGTCGAGGAACGGCCCTTCTTCGGCTACGGGTTCTCGGGCTTCTGGACGCCGCGTCATATCATCGAGATCACCGCCGAGCAGAACTGGACCTACATCAATCACAGCCATTCCGGTTACATGGACACCGTGCTCGAACTCGGGCTCGTCGGCCTGACGCTGCTCGTGCTGTTGCTGGTCGCCGGGATCGGGCGCGCCTACCGTTACTACAAGGAAAGCCTCGATCCGGCCTGGCTGTTCATGATGGCGGTTCTCGTGTGGGCGGCCGTCGGCTCGATTGCGGAGCCGTTCCTGCAGGAGTCCACGATCCGCGGCTTCATCTGCTTCGTCATCCTCGCAAAGCTTGCGTTCGTTCCACCGCCCTGGTTGCGGCAGCTGCGGCCGGCCTTCGCCTGATTCCACCGCCCGGCGGGCGGCTCTCGGGGTTGGGTATCGTGCCGCTGGCCCGACGGTCGTTAATGCAGTAATCAACTTTTGGATGTAACATGAGGCCGAAGGCCTGTACCTTCGACTGGGCGGGGATGGAAACGTCTGTACGAAAGACGCGCCGGCACGGCAGGGGGCGTGCGTCGGCGCCGCGCCGCGCGGGCCCGGCGCGCCGCCAGTCGTTGGAGCAACGGCTCCGCGACGCCGAAGAGCGGCTCCGGGACATAATGGAGATCTCCTCCGACTGGGTTTGGGAGACGGACGCCGATCATCGCTTCACTCATCTCTCCGGCCGTTTCTTCGAGGTGACCGGCATCGCGCCCGAGACCCTCATCGGTACGACCCGCGACGCGCTCATCCATGCCACGCTGAACCCGGACGACCGGCAGCGGCACCTCGCCGAGATCCAGGCGCACCTTCCGTTCCGGGATTTCATCTACCAGGTCAGGACGGCCAAGGGGCTTCGCTACTTCAGGACGAGCGGCAAGCCGCGCTTCGATGCCGACGGACGCTTCATCGGCTATCGTGGCATCGGCGCCGACGTCACCGAGGCGATCGAGGCGAACCGCCGGGCTGAAGCGGAGCACCGGTATTTCATCGAAGCGATCGAGGCGATTCCGGCCAGCCTCATGCTCCACGACGCCGACGATCGGCTCGTCATCTGCAACACGATCACGCGCCGGTTCTATCCTGGCCTCGATCATTTGCTGGTTCCCGGCACGCCGTTCGAGACGCTCCTCAGGGCGCAGGCCGCCCGCGGCTTCATTCCGGACGCCGTGGGGCGTTTGGAGGAATGGATCGCCGAGCGCATGCAGGCGCATCGCAACGCCCAGGGCACGATCACGCGCCATCTTGCGGACGGACGCTGGATCCAGATCATCGAACGCCGGACCTCCGACGGCGGCGTCATCGGTATCCGCGTCGACGTGACGGAGCTCAAGAAACAGGAACAGGCGCTCGCACGTCAGACGGCGTTTCTCCAGGCGGTCCTCGACAACATCAGCCAGGGGTTGAGCGTGGTCGACGGCGATATGAAGCTTGCTGCATTCAACCGTCGCTTTCTTGAGATGTTCGACTTTCCCGAGTCGTTTGGCGAAGTCGGACGGCCGTTCGAAGACTTCATCCGCTGTATTGCCGAACGCGGCGAATACGGGTCAGGGGACGTCGAAGAGCAGGTGCGCAGGCGCGTCGCGCTGGCGCGCGACCCGAATCCCTATTGCGTCGAGCATGTGCGGCCCGACGGCACGGTAATCGAGATTCGCGGCAATCCGATGCCGGCCGGCGGCTTCGTCATGACCTACACCGATATTACGGAGCACAAGCGGATCACGCGCGCGCTCAAGGAGAACGCGCAGCAGTTGGCGGAATACGCGCGCGATCTGCAGCGGTCGAATACCGAGCTTGAGCAATTCGCATATATCGCGTCGCACGACCTGCAGGAACCGCTGCGCATGGTCTCGAGCTACTGCCAGCTTCTCCAGCGGCGCTATCGTGGCCGATTGGACCAGGACGCCGACGAATTCATCGGCTACGCGGTCGAAGGCGCCACCCGCATGCAGAAGATGATCAACGATCTTCTGACGTACTCGCGCGTCGGCCGCACGGGCGGCGGCGGCGAAGCCGTGGCTTGCGACGAGGTGGTCCGGACGGCCGTCGCGAATCTCCGGATCGCGATCGAGGAAAGCGGCGCGCGTGTGACATGGCGGGATCTTCCCACGGTCGTCGGCGACAGGACGCAGCTTGTCCAGCTTTTCCAGAACCTGATCGGAAACGCGATCAAGTTCCGCAGCGAGCGCCCCCTCGAGATCGATATCTGGGCGCGCCGGGACGGCGCGTTTTGGGAATTCGCCGTCAGCGACAACGGGATCGGCATCGAGCCCCAGTACGCCGAGCGGATCTTCCTGATTTTCCAGCGGCTTCACGACCGCTCCCGGTATCCCGGCACCGGCATCGGCCTTGCGATCTGCCGCAAGGTCGTCGAACGGCACGGTGGCCGCATCTGGGTCACGTCGGAACCGGGCAAGGGGACGACTTTCCACTTCACGCTCAGCGCCGACGCCGCGCGACGGAAGGAATGAACATGGGCATTCAGGGAGCTGACCGACCGATCGAGATCCTGCTGGTTGAGGACAATGCAGGCGACGCGCGCTTGACGCAGGAGGCTCTCAAGGAAGGCAAGGTTCGAAACAATCTCTACGTCGCGCGTGACGGGGGCGAAGCCCTGGCATTCCTTCGGCAACGCGACGGCTATGCCGGTGTGCCAAGGCCGGATCTGGTCCTGCTCGATCTCAACTTGCCGCGCAAGGACGGGCGTGAGGTGCTGGCGGAGATGAAGCAGGACCCGTCCTTGCAGACCATTCCGGTGGTCGTCTTGACGACGTCCGAGGCCGAGCAGGATATCCTGCGCACCTATCAGCTCAATGCCAATTGCTACATCACCAAGCCGATGGATCTGGACAAGTTCATGATGATCGTCCGCAGTATCGAGGATTTCTGGCTCACCATCGTTCAGCTTCCGCCGCGGATGGAGCGCGTCTGACGACGGCAGCCGGCAGGGGAGTTTGGCAGCGAGGCGACGCGTGCTGGACGGTGTAAGCACCAAGGTTCTGCTCGTCGAGGACAATCCGGGCGATGCGCGCCTTACGCGTGAGCTGCTCGCCGACACGGGCGTCTTTCGATTCGATCTGACGCATGTATCGACGCTCGCCGACGCATTACGGACGCTAGACCGCGGCATGGCCGAAGTGGTCCTGCTCGACCTGTCGCTGCCCGATGCGCAGGGCCTCGAAGGCATTCGCGCCATTCAGAAACGCGCGCCGAATGTTCCGATCGTCGTACTCACCAGCCGTAGCGATCAGCGCCTCGCCATCGAGGTTCTGCACGCCGGGGCCGAGGACTACCTGGTCAAGGGCGAGGGCGACGGCAATCTCATCGCGCGCGCCATCCGCTACGCACTCGAACGGGCGCGGTCGCGCCGCATGCTGTACGATGCCAAGATCAAGGCCGAGATCGCAAACCGGGCGAAGACGGAGTTCCTCGCCAACATGAGCCACGAGCTCAGGACGCCGCTCAACGCCATCATGGGGTTCTCGGAGCTTCTTGAGCGGGAGATGCTGGGGCCGCTCGGCAATCCGGCCTATGTCGGCTACGCCGCCGACATCCATCAGAGCGCGTCCCATCTCCTCGACATCATCAACGATATCCTCGATATCGCGAAGGTCGAGGCGGGCAAGGTCGATCTCGACGAGCGGCCGGTCGATATCGGCGCGTTGGTCGAGGCGTCGCTGCGTCTGATCGGCGAGCGTGCACGCGATGCGAAGATCGAGGTCACGACCGAGCTGGCGGCGAACCTGCCGTGCATCCTCGCCGATCAGCGCCTGATGAAGCAGATTCTGGTCAATCTGCTCTCCAACGCCGTGAAGTTCACGCTGCCGGGCGGGTCCGTGTGCATCCGTGCCCGACAGGCGCCGGACGGTTGGATCGAAATCACCGTGTCGGATACCGGAATCGGCATCGCGGAGACGGACCTCGCGCGGGTCATGGAGCCGTTCGGGCAGGTCGACTCCTCGTTCAATCGCCGGCACGAGGGGACCGGCCTCGGTCTGCCTCTCGTGCGGTCGTTCGTCGCCCTTCACGGCGGTCACTTCGAGCTGCAGAGCGAGGTCGGCGTCGGCACCAACGCGATCGTCCGCCTCCCGCCCGAGCGCATCCTCACCGAACGCAAAGCATCCTGATCCATCCGTAGACGCGAGCCGCGCCGGCCGATCTCAGTCGCGGAAGAGGTGGTCGAGAATCAGGCCCTTGACCGCAGTTGCCGGGACCGGACCGTCGGGAAGTCTGTCCGGGTCGGAGCTCATGACGAGCGGTCCGTCTTCCGGGCGGTCGGTAGGGCGGCCGTGCGAGCCTTTCACTAGTCGCGCATCGAGGGAGATGACGTCCATCAGCGTGCGGAAACCGAGCGCCTTCTTGGCAAGTCGCCAGGCGATCGCGGCCTTGGGCAGCCGCAGCTTGGGGTCGAGGAACAGCTCCACCGGATCGTAGCCCGGCTTGCGATGAATGTCGACGGTGCGGGCGAAGTCGGGCGCCTTGTCGTCGTCCAGCCAGTGATAGTAGGTGAACCAGGCATCGGCCCGTGCGATGGCGACGAGCTCGCCCGCGCGCGGATGGTCGAGGCCGAGTTCGCGTTTCGCGTCGCCGTCGAGCACGCGCTCGACGCCCGGCAGGCTTTCGATCAGACGCTTTACGGCCGGAATGTCTTCGGTTCGCGCCACGTAGACATGCGCGATCTGGTGGTCCGCCACGGCGAACGCGGCCGAGGCGCCCGGATCCAGCTGCTCGCGTCCCAGCTCCTCGCGGACCCGGATCAGGCCGGCCTCGCGAAGGGCGCGGTTGATGTGGATCGGCGTCGCGACCGGCGTGATGCCGTATTCGGAGAGAACGATGATGCGGGCCCCGTCGCGCCGGGCGGATTCGATGAGCTCGCCGCAGACGGCGTCGATGTCGGCGACGTCGCGCGCGATGTTCGGGTGCATGGGCCCGAGGCGCTGCAGGCCGTAGTCGAGATGGGGAAGATAGACAAGCGTCAGAGTCGGCCGTCGCGTCGCGTAAACGTGCTGCGCGCACCGCGCGATCCAGCGGCTCGACGTGATGTCGGCGGCGGGCCCCCAGAACCTGAACAGGGGAAACCGGCCTAGCTTCCGGTTCAGTTCGTCGCGCAGTTCGGCCGGCTGTGTGTAGATGTCCGGGATCTTGCGGCCGTCGGCCGGATACATCGGGCGCGGCGTCACGGCGAAGTCGACGCGCGCGTACATGTTGTACCACCAGAACAGCTTGGCGCAGGTGAAGGTCGGATCGCGGCGGCGCGCCGCCTCCCAGATCTTCTCGCCGGCGACGAGGCGATTGGATTGCCGCCAGAACCAGATCTCCGACAGGTCGCGGAAATACCAGCCGTTGGCGACGATGCCGTGGTCGCGCGGCAGGCTACCGGTGACGAAGGTCGACTGTACCGGACAGGTCACGGCCGGCACGATCGTCTGCAGCGGCCGCAAGCCGCCGTCTTTCGCCAGGCGCGTCAGGTTCGGTGCCGCCGGGCCGAGCAGGGACGGCGTCAGACCGACGACGTTGAGGACGATTACCCTTCGCATGGCGCTCCCCTTGTTTTCTTCCGCTGCCTGTTAACGCGCCATCGTGCGGCGACGGACGCTTCCCTTGACCGGTTCGTCCCTAGACGGTCTCATCCCGCGACAAGCTCACCCCTCGACAGACTCGCCCCTTGACAGGCTCGTCCCTCGACAAGTGCGGGGGACGGCCTCGCCCTGAGCCTGTTGAAGCCTCACTCTGAACTCACCGAAGCCTCATCCTGAGCCTGTCGAAGGATGAGGCTTCGAAGCCGAAGGACGAGGCCCGACTCGACACCCCGCGCCGACGCTCAATGCGTCTTCGTGTCGTCGGCGTCGCCCTTGCCGAGGTCGCGCACGATCCTGACCAGGGCGCGACGCTCGGCTTCGCTGTAAACGTCTTCCCATGGCGGCATCGCCGCATTCTTACCCACGGCTTCGCCGCCCTTGGTGATGATCTCGAAGATGTGCTGATCGCTAACCGAGGCTTGCCAGGCCGGGTTCGTGAAATCCGGCATGCGCACGCCGTCGACCACCGGCTCGCCGCGCCCATGCAGCCCGTGGCACCGCGCGCAGTCCGTCGCAAAGATCTGCTTCGCCGCCGCCAGGTTCGCGGCCGGATCCGGCGCCGCTGCCGTGGCGACCGGCGCCGAAGGCTCCGGCGCGCCGCGCGCCAGGCGCAGCAGACGGCCATCGTTTGCGCCGGCCACGCCCAGCGTCGTGACGTAGATGCCGCCGTCGGGACCGGGCGACAGCGACGAGATGCCGACCTGGCTCACCTGGTTCGCCTTGGCCAGACGGACCGGTTTCGGATCCTCGTCCGCGATGTCGAAGCCGCTCACCCAGCCGGAGAAGTTGTCGGCGAAGATGTACTGGCCGTTAAGCTCGGGATACGCTTTGCCGCGATAGACGAACCCGCCGATGATGACGCGCTCATAGGCCGTGTGCCCGTACACGTATCGGGGCGGCATGCTGCGGCCGAGCATCGATGCCGGCAGCTCGGCGCCGTTGTACGGCTCGTTTCCTTCGCGATAGGGCCACTGATAGTTGCCGCCGGGGACGATGGCGTTGACCTCTTCGAAGCGCAGGTCGCCGACGTCGCCGGCCCAGATCGTTCCGGTTTCGCTGTCGAATCCGATCCGGAACGGATTACGCAGGCCGATGGCATAGAACTCCTCGAGGGCGTCGGCCTCGCCGACGAACGGATTGTCGCTCGGGATGAAGTATCCTTGGGTGCGTCCGTCTTCGGGTTGTCGCGGCGGCGGGTGGCTGATCGAGCCGCCGCGGCGGTCGACGTCGATCCGCAGCACGCCCGAGAAGAGGGTGCGCGAGATCGTCTGCTGGTTGCGCCGGTCCTTCGCGTCGCCGATCGACACGTACAGAAACCCGTCGGGCCCGAACTCGACGGAGCCGCCGTTGTGGAAGCCGTAGGTCTGACGGTTCAGCTCGATGAGGACGAATTCCGAGGCGCGGATATCGTCGGGCCCGCCGGCCGACAGGTCGAAGCGCGACAGACGGTTAATCTGCGTCTCGCGCGTGGCCGACGTGTAGTAGATGAACACGAACCCGCGATTGGCCGAGGCCGGGCGTCCGAATTCGGGGTGAAAGGCGAAGCCGAGCGCGCCATTCTCGAGGGCGACCACGCCGACGCGATCGGCGATGTCTAGGACCGTCTCTTTGCGGTAACCCGCGCCGTCGTGCACGACGCGGACGAGACGTCCCTGGCGCTCCAGGACGTAGGGCAGGGCTTCGCCCGGCGGCGGCTTGGCAATCATTGGTTGATCGAAGGTGAGACCCGGGAAGGCGTCGACGAGATGCCACGCACTTTCCTGCGGGTAGTTGAAATAGAGGCGGACCGCGTTGATCGAGTTGGCGAACCCGTCGTCCAGCTTGTAGGCGATCGCGAGCGCGACCGGGGCGCTCGCGAACGCGACGGCGGTCAGACCCACCGGTGCGGCGAGCAGCCGCACGCCGGACAGGAGTAGCCGCCCCAGTCCCGCTGCCGCGTCGCGCGCCCGTGTCGAGAGCTGGACGGCGACATAGCCGGCGATGAACGCCGTCAGCTCTGTCTGCAGCAGCACGGCAAAGTAGTTCGGCGAGAAGCTGATATCGGTGAACACGAAGACGACGCTGCCGAACAGGCTGACGGCGACGATCAGGCAGTAGCATTCCTGGGCGGTGCGGCGGCTGTCGCGGAAGACGCCGTCGCCGAACAGGACGCGGAACAGCGCCATGACCGGCGCATGCACGGCGATGCCGGTCAGCAGCATGCGGCGCAGGTCGTCATCGGTCAGCGGCAGATTTGCAGCGCTCAGGACCGATCGCGGGATGACGTTGTAGGCAAGTGCCAGGTCGCGGGCGAGAACGATGGAGATCGCGACCAACGCGAGTTCGATCGCGAGCACGAGGATGATGGCCATCGAGGCGGCGGCCCCCCGAAGTTGCAACTTTCACGGGAGGTTAGGTCCGCGTGTCTGACCGGATCAATTGATGCTCTCGGCCTACTTCGAACGGGGAGAGCTCGCCTCTCCACGGTCCGGTCGGACGCGTGATCGGGCGATCACGGATCCTCCGGCCGTCGGCGCAGGACGAACCAGAGCCACCCCAGGGCCTGCAGCACCAGAATGACGACGAATGCCGCCTGATGTCCGCTTGCCGAGAACGGGTCGCCTTCGCCGGAGAACAGGCCGATGATCACGCCGATGCCTGCCTGAGCGGCGAAGGCGCACACGAAGATCATGACGTTGAGCGCCGTGTTGACGCGTCCGGCGTACTCCGCCGGATATTGCCGGGTCAGGTACGAAAAGCCGAGCACGGAGCCGGTACCGAGCAGACCGAAGGCGACCCAGAGCACGCCGCTCGCGGTCACGACGTTGAAGGCGAGCGGAACCTGCACGGCCAGGAACAGGGCGACGAAGGTTGCCAGCAGCGTGTGATGGCGTATGCCGGCGCGCAGCAGCCGGTCCGCTGCGTACCCGCCCAGGGCAAAGCCGGGAATCATCGCCAGTGCCATCAGGAACAGGATCGTCGCCGTCGTCTCGCGGCCGAACCCGGCGACGTCGCGCAGCCACGGGCCTGCCCAAAGCCCCTGATAGGCTAGGAAGCTCACCTGCGCCATGACCGTCATCGGGGCGACGCGCCAGAACGTGTCGGACTGGAGGATCGCCTTGACGGCGCGAACCTGTTCATCCAGCCGTCCCGGCGCGCCCTGCACGCGCTCCGGCACCGTCACCCAGATGAGAACGGCGACGGCCACCGTCGTCGCGGCCAGGACGACGAACAGCATCCGCCAGTCCGATACGCGCAGGAACCATTCGACGGGCAGCGTCGCGACGGTCGCGCCCAGGCCGCCGAACGCCATCAGGAACCCGTTGGAGAGCGCAAGGCGCGAGGTCGGCCAGTACTGCGCGTTGGCCTTGAAGCCTGCCATCAGGCACGACGACACGCCAAGCCCGATCAGCGCGCGCCCGATCGTCAGTTGCACGACGTTCTGCGCCAGGCCGAACAGGACCGCGCCCAACGCTGCTGACAGAAGCAGGATCGCTTCGACCCGCCGCGGGCCGAAGCGGTCGAGCAGGATGCCGAGCGGAAGCTGGAACGCGGCGAACGCGACGAAATACGCGCTCGTCAGCAGGCCCAGGCTTGCCGCGTCGAGCCCGAGATCGGCGACCAGATTGGGGCCGATGATGGCGTTGACGGTCCGGTAGAGATAGCTGAGGAAGTAGCCGGCAGCGAACGGCAGAAAGCAGACGGCGATCGAGCGGGCAAGGCCGGCTTGCCGGAGAATGACGTCGGACAATTGTGGAAGTCCTTGCTAATCCTCGCCCAGGATCTTTCGCCCGGCGGGCGTCAGCCGGCAGACGAGCCAGTCTGGCTTCAGCGGATTGCTGAACCACTGCTCGGCCCAACCCTGTTCGATGCAGGCGCGGATGGTCCGGGGATCGACGCGCGCCCCATTGGCATCGAAGAGGGGGAGTTTGCCGCCCGGCTGCGTGAGACCTGAGGCCAGCCAGGCGCGTTGCGCGGCGGTGGGCTGCCCCGGTGCCGGCGGCAGGCCGCGCGGCCGCCGCGGTGCAGGCGGCGTCGGTTCGGTAGCGGGTCGTCGGAGCGGGAACGGAATCACCGGACTGGCGGAATCGGACATGAAACGGAAGCGCTTTCCGGCCGTGTTTTTCGACAATTTAGGCGACTCGGTCCCGGTCGCCAAGCTCTTGGCATCGCCATGCCGCCCGGATAAGGTTAACGCGGTCATGGACTTCCGTCTTTTGTACATCACGACGTCGAAGATCGAGGAGGCGCGCAAGATCGGCACGGCGCTGGTCGAAGCCCGGCTCGTCGCCTGCGCGAACATCATCCCGGGGCTCGAGTCGATTTATTGGTGGCAGGGCAGCGTCGTCAACGACAGCGAGGTATTGCTCGTGGTCAAGACGCGGGCGGAGCACGTCGAGGCCGTGATCGACAAGGTCAAGGAGCTCCACAGCTACACCTGCCCGTGTGTCGTCGCGATGCCGATACTGGCCGGCAATCCGGATTACATGCGCTGGCTCGAGACCGAAACCGCCGACGTCGAGACGGCGAACAAACCGGCGACCTAGCACGCAGACTGGCTTGTCTCGAAACCTCATCCCGAGCTCGTCAAGGAACGAGCTTGCCGGGAGTTGTGCCTGTATCGAAGCCCCACCCTCAGCCGGTCGAAGCTTTGTCTTGATCGAAGCCTCTCATCTAGAGCCTGTCGAAGGATAAACCAATACCGAAGCCTCTTCCTGAGCTTGTTCGAAGCCTCATCATCCTGAGCCTGTCGAAGGATGAGGCTTCCCGAGTCGTCAAAACCTCACCATGAGCCTGCTGAAGGATGAAACCGGTCGCGGTGGTGCCGGCTTCTGCCCCCTGCGTTGGACATTGCTGGGTTGCGCGCGCCGCATGGGGAAAACCCGGCCGTCCCCGTTTCGCAATGCGCCCGACCGCGCCAAAATGACGCGCATGTCGAAGCCGTCCGCAACCCTCGCCCAGGCCTTCTCCAATATCGGCCACGCGTATTCGCACATCCTCACCATCCTCTATCCGACGGTGGTGCTGGCGCTTGAGCGCGAATGGGGCTTGAGCTACGGCGAGCTGATCGCGCTGATGCTGGCGGGCCAGATTCTGTTCGGCGCCGCGGCGCTGCCGGCGGGGTGGCTCGGCGACCGCTGGTCGACGCTCGGCATGATGGTCGTGTTCTTCGTCGCGACGGGGATGGCTGCCATCCTGACCGGACTGGCCCGCAACACGTTCGAGATTGCGCTCGGCCTTGCGCTCATCGGCCTGTTCGCGTCGATCTATCACCCGGTGGGCATGGCGTGGCTCGTGCGCACGGCGGTCAATCGCGGCCGCGCCCTCGGCACCAACGGCGTTTTCGGAGCCGTCGGGCTGGCCGTGGCGCCGCTGATCGCGGGTGCGCTCACCGACCTCATCTCGTGGCGGGCGGCGTTCATCATTCCCGGGGCCAGTGCGGCGGTCTTCGGCGTGGCGCTGCTGTTCGCTTGGCGCCTCGGCTATGTCTGCGACACCCGGGCCGACGTCCGGCCGCAACCCGAACCGGAGCGCGGCCATGTCGTCCGGGCGATCTTCGTCCTGTCCGTGACGATGATGTGCGTCGGGCTGATCGGCCAGGCGTTCAGCGTGCTGCTGCCGAAACTTTTCGCCGAGCGGCTGCAGGACGTGACGGGCGGCGGTACGCTGGGGGCGGGGACGCTGGTCACCATCGTGTATCTGTTCGCGGCACTGGCACAGTATGTCGGCGGCCGCCTTGCCGACCGCTTCCCGATGCGCAACGTCTATATCGGCGCGTTCGTGATCCAGACGCCGGTCCTGTTTCTCGCCGCGCTGCTCGACAGCTGGCCGCTGCTGTTCGTCTCGATCGCCATGGTGTTCATCAACGTCGCGGCGCTGCCGGCAGAGAACGGCCTTCTCGCCAAGTACACACCGGGCAAATGGCGCGCGACGGCCTATGGGGCGAAATTCGTGCTGGCGCTCGGCGTGAGTGCGGCTGCCATTCCGCTGATCGCATATGTTCACGACACGACGGGCGGCTTCTTCTGGCTGTTCGTCCTGATGGGCATCCTTGCCGCGGTCGTGTTCCTCGCCGCACTGTTGTTGCCGAGCGAGCGGCATCCGGCGCTCGCGGCTGCGGCCGGTGCGGCGGAATGATCGTGCTTCGGCGCTTGATCGCGGACAGTTGAATTTTCCCTGCGTTCGACGCCAAGGTGACGGGCATGGGCTACGTCTACCTGCTCATTGCCATCGTCTGCGAGGTCGTCGCGACCTCGACCCTCAAGGCATCCGACGGCTTCACCCGCCTCTGGCCTTCGGTCGTCACCATCGTCGGCTACGGTACGGCCTTCTATTGCCTATCGCTGACGTTGCGCACGGTGCCCGTGGGCGTCGCCTATGCCATCTGGTCGGGGGCGGGCATCGTCCTGATCGCTGCCATCGGCTGGTTCCTCTATCGCCAGACGCTCGACGCGCCGGCCCTCGTCGGCATCGCTCTGATTCTCGTCGGGATTCTGGTCATGCAGCTCTTCTCGAAGACGGTCGGGCACTGACGGCGCCTCGGCTCTGAAACGGGCGCCTTTCGATTCGCGCGGGATCAGCCCCCCTTGCGGTCGAGCCAGCTCGCCAGTTGATCGACGCCCGGCGCCGTTCCCGTCAGCAGTTCGAGGATCAGATCGCGCTGGATCTCGGCGTGGACCTCCTGTGTGATGACCGCGCCGTGGCGCTGGCCCGGTAGTTTCACGAACAGGGGGACGATTCCGGCCTTGTCGCGGTGGGTGCCGTCGCCCTTGTCGCGACGGCCATGATCCGCGGTGGCGATGACCGCCGTGTCGTCCCACAGACCGGCCTCGATCATCGCATCGCGCAGCTCGCCCAGATACCGGTCGGCGAGGGCGAGGTTGTCCTCGTACTGAAGCCCGGCGCCGAACCACGTGAGCTCGCCCCGCTTCGGGTCGAAGACATACGGTCGATGCGGCACGGAGACATGCACGGCGACGAAATCGAAACGTGGATCGGTCGCGGCGTCGAGCGATTCGGCCCGCATGCGCTCGTAGGTCTCGATCTGAATGACCCAGCGCCAGAACACGTGGAGGCTGTTGAGCGTTCGTGTGAAAGCGTCCGTGAAGCCTTCGGTCCGTGTCGGCCGCGCGGTGTAGACGAAGAACTCGTGACAGCGGCTAAGCTCGGCGGGGAAGAGCCGGCAATAGGGATGATACCAGCCGACTGCGGCGATCTCGGCGCCGCGCGCCTTGGCTTCGGCGAACAGGTGCGGCAGCGTGCGCAGGTCGCGCATCTCGGTTTCGCCGTCGAGGCGGACGGCAAGCTGCGACGGACCCTTCGGTTCTGCGTGCGCGACATGGCGCCCGAGCCACAGGGTGGGAACGGCCTGGACCGTCGATCCGCCTGCGGGATGAACCCGGGTGAAGTAGGTGGATTGACGACGGAGCGCGTCGAAGGCGGGATAGTCGCGGTCGGGTTTGCGCTGCGCGAACAGGTCGCGCGCGTCGAGCTCATCGAAGATCAGCCAGACGACGCGCCCCGACACGCGATCGGCGGACGTCGCGGCACCGGACGCCGGCGTGCCGGGCACGCCTGCCTGCGCACCGGTCCCGAGATGCCAGAGCGCCTGGACGGCATTGGAGACGGCAAAGGCCGACAGGATCACGCCGACGACGTAGATGCTACGCGCAACGAAGCGGCTGGCCCGACGGGAGAGGAGAATCGCAAGACACAGGGCCACGAACGCCAACAGGCTGGCGATTACGCCGATCTTCCACGGCTCGTCCAGCAGCATCAGGTGTCGCATGACCCTGGCCAGCGACCATCCCTCCGACAGGGTCCGGCGCAGGAGGTCGGCAAGATTGATGAGCGCGACCGCGATCAGCGCCAGGAAGGCGAGATCTGCCGGCCGTTCCGGCAGCCTGCGGATCAGTCGCAGGACGATGAAGAAGACCGCGGCGAGCACGACCATGACGAAGATGGCGGCCGCGTAATCGTGAGGTGCTGCTGTCGGCATCCAGTACAGATCCGCAGGTGACGCGAACAGAAGCTCCCGCCACACCTGAAGCAGGTTCAGGTTCGCAAGCGACAGGGCCAGCAGGATATCGGTTCCGCGCGTCCGCATGTCGATCCGTGCCAGACGTGGCGGCGCGCCGCCCCGAGTTGCGGTTTGCCGATCCGCTATTTATCGGTGCGGCCGTCTCTTGCGTGCATCGGGGCCGGCGTCGCCGCGTCGGCGTCGGCGCGACGTCCGAATACGAAGCTCTTGATCTTCCGCCAATAAAGACCGATCGCAGCCGCTCCGCCGGCGACCGCAGCGACGATGCCTTGCAGCAGCAGCGATACGCTGCCTGCGTCGAGGTACGCATAGGCGGGCGGCGTATAGGCCAGGGCGAGGGCGGCGGCAATCGCGACGATAGAACAGAGCGTAGGCATATATCTGACGCTCCACGAGTTTGTCATCGGTTCGTAACGTTATCGACACGCGTTCGGAACGGTCGAATTCTCTTTTGGGTAGTTGGGCGGCGTGACCGTCGGCGGATAATGTTGCGTGCCGGAAAGGGCGTGACCCCGCTGGATCGAGGCGTCCCACGGAGAGCGGAGCGTTTGCGATGATCGAGGCGATGGCTGGCACACGAGCGGATGCGGTCGCCGATCCGGGTTCGTTCCGCGATCCGTCTGGTCACGTTTTCCATGTCGGGAACAGGGTTCTGCGCACGATCAACGGCGAGGCGGCCGAGCATTTCGATTTTGTCCGCGGCAGCGGGTTCCTGGAGCAGCCGGGCGTTGCCGGCCGCGTCATCGAGTCCCGGATGGCTTCGGTTCACGAGCTCGGCCCGCTCGGCACTACGGCCCGCTACGTCGTTGAACATCCGCGCGTTCCGTTCATTTCCTATCCGTACGAGTGGTGCTTCTCGGCACTTAAGGCGGCGGCACTGCTTCAGCTCGACCTGCACATCCAGGCGCTCGAACGGGGCATCACGATGTCGGACGCGAGCGCCTACAACATTCAGTTCATCGGGCCGCGTCCCGTCTTCATCGACATCCTCTCGTTCCGGCGCTACCGGCCCGGCGAACACTGGGTCGGCCAGCAGCAGTTCTGCGAGCAGTTCCTCAATCCGCTACTGCTGCGGGCACTGCTCGGCGTGCCGCACAACGCATGGTATCGCGGCAACATCGAGGGCATTCCGACGATCGAGCTCGCGCGGCTGCTGCCGTGGCACCGGCGCTTGTCCTGGATCGTGATGACCTATGTCGTGCTCAACGCGCGGCTGCAGGAGGCACAGTTCGCGCGCAGGCGAAAGAAGGCCGGGAAGGGGCGGGTACGAAGCCTGTCGCCCGTCTCGTTCCGCGCGATGCTGGTGCAGCTACGGAACTTCATTGCCAAATTGCGGCCGGCAGGCGCGAAGGCAACCGCCTGGGGCGACTATCCCGAGACGCACAGCTATGCGCCGGGCGAGAAGGCGGCGAAGACGGCGTTCGTCAGCCGGTTCATCGAGGTCGTCAGGCCGAACCTCGTCTGGGACCTGGGTTGCAATACCGGCGACTATGCGGTCGTCGCGCTGAACGCCGGGGCGCGGCGCGTCGTCGGTTTCGATTTCGACCAGGCCGCGCTCGAGACGGCATTTCGCCGCGCGAGCGAGCAGCAACTCGACTTTCTGCCGCTGTTTCTCGACGCCGCCAACCCCAGTCCGCAGCAGGGCTGGCGCCAGGGTGAGCGGCGCGGGCTCGCGCAGCGGGCGAATGCCGATGCGCTCATCGCGCTTGCGTTCGAGCACCACCTTGCCATCGGCCGCAACGTGCCGATCGACCAGCTCGTCGACTGGCTGGTCGGGCTTGCGCCGCAAGGCGTGATCGAGTTCGTGCCGAAGAGCGACCCGATGATCCAGCTCATGCTGGCGCACCGCGACGACATCTTCGTCGACTACACCGAAGAAGCGTTCGTCGGCGCGATCGGCCGGCGCGCGCGGATCATAGCGACGGAGCAGGTAAGCGCCGCCGGCCGCAAGTTGATCTGGTACGACCGGAGCTGAGGTTGCCGCCGGCAAATTCGAACGTCTGATCGGCCGCGGCTGAACGACCTATCCGCAATCCGGATCTGCAAACACCGGTGTCGCTGCCAAGCGACGCCGGATGGGGCCGCGCTTTTTCCGGAACGATGCCGACAGTGAGATGCGGGTCGGAAAAGCTTACCGGCGCGACCGGGAGAACGCATGGCGAGGAGGCTTGTCGTGCATCGGCAAGTCCCTGCCGTACTCATGATCCTCTCGCACCGATGTTCTGGTGGCTCCGCATCTAGATTCGTCGCGTCGCTGGTTCGATCAGTTGACGGCCCAACTGTTATAAAACAGTTGCCATTATCGGCTTTATACGCTAGCTGTTGTTATAACAGATACACGAAGCCCGACGGAGCCGGAAGAGAGTGATCTCTTCGGTCGAGCATCGGGCGGGTAAATACGTTGTGGAGGAAACGCGATGCGTCTTCCTTGTTCTTCTGCAAGCCCCCCCAAATCGGTCAGCACGGTACGCATGGCCATACCGCAGCGCAGCATCGGCTCGGCGACGACGCGTTCATGACATCACGGCGGGTTTGATCGTTCCCCGAGCGTATGCGGCTGCGGATGGATACGAGCGTGAGTTCACGGCGGGCTGCGAACTCCGGTCTCAAGGGGTTGCGGCCACTGCGTCGCGGCGGGGCCGCCGGCGGTCGTCTGCACGACGAGATCTACGCGGCCTTGCGACAGGCTCTCATCGTCGGGGAGCTGATCCCCGGGCAGGTGTTTCCCATCCGCACGCTTGCCGAGCGATTCGGGACGAGCCTGATCCCGGTTCGGGATGCGCTGAAGCGCCTCGTCGCCGAGAGAGCGCTGTTGATGCTCCCCAATCGCACGGTCTGCATTCCCAAGATGACACGCGCGCGGTTTCAGGAGCTGCTCCAGGTGCGGCTCAGTCTCGAGACGAAACTTGCGCATCGCGCGTCGGAGCTCATCAGACAGGAAGACATTCTCGAGCTCGAAAGCATCAATGAGAGCATGCAGGCCGCGGCGCGTAAGGGCAACGTCAAAGCCTATCTGGTCGCGAATCACGCGTTTCACTTTCGGCTTTACTCCGTCACCAACAGCCTCGTGATGCTGCCGATCGTTGAATCGCTCTGGATGCAGGTAGGGCCGTTCCTTAACGGCGTCTTCACCGCCGCGGGAACGAAGAACGCTCACGACAATCACGAGCAGATCCTGAAGGCGCTGCGACGGCGTGATCCGGTAGCCGTCGCCGATGCAGTCAGCAGCGATCTCGTGGATGCCGCTGACGTGATTCTGGCGCGAAAAGACTTCATGTTTGACGAGGACTGACGGCAAGTGTCGAAGAACTCAAATGCGCCCGCCCATGCGGGCGTAACAGGCACGGTATCGGCTGGGCAGAGGCAGGGCGCATCCGTACGCGCGAATGCCCAGGCAAGAAAAGTCATAATCACGTGCGCCGTTACCGGCTCGATCCACACCCCGAGCATGTCGCCTTATTTGCCCGTGACTCCGAGCGAGATCGCGGAGCAGGCGATCGGTGCGGTGCAGGCGGGTGCCGCGATCATCCATCTGCATGCCCGCGATCCCAAAACCGGAAAACCCGATCAGCGTCCCGAGGCGTTCGAACCGATCCTCAAGCTGATCAAGCAGCAGTCCAACTGCGTCGTGAACATCACGACCGGTGGTGCGCCGACGATGACGGTGCAGGAGCGTCTTCGGCCGGCGGCGATGTTCAAGCCCGAGATCGCGTCCCTCAACATGGGATCGATGAATTTCGGCCTGTTCCCGATGCTGAACCGCTTCAAGGAGTTCAAGTACGACTGGGAACGCGCTTATCTCGAAGGCAGCCGCGATCTCGTTTTCAAGAACACGTTCAAGGACATCGAGTATGTGCTGGCGACGTGTCGCGATAACGGCACGCGCTTCGAGTTCGAGTGCTACGACACCGCGCACCTGTACAACCTGGCCCATTTCCTGGACCGCGGTCTCGTGGAACCGCCGCTTTTCGTACAGAGCGTGTTCGGAATCCTTGGCGGCATCGGGGCGCATCCCGAGGACATTCTGCACATGAAGCGCACGGCCGATCGGTTGTTCGGCGACCAGTATCAGTGGTCAGTTCTAGGGGCCGGCCGCAACCAGATGAACGTCGCCGCGATTGCCGCGGCGATGGGGGCGCATGTCCGTGTTGGACTCGAGGACTCGTTGTGGAACGGGCCCGGTACGCTGGCGGAGAGCAATGCTGTTCAGGTCCGTCGCGTACGCATGATCGTCGAGGGTCTGGGGCGCGAGGTCGCCACGCCGGACGAGGCGAGGGAGATACTGTCGCTCAAAGGCGCCGATGGTGTTGTGTTCTGAAGGGTAGCGGGGGGTAGCGTGCTGAGCTTGAAAGGGAAAGTCGCAATCGTAACCGGTTGCGGGACGATCGGCTCCGGATGGGGCAACGGAAAGGCGATCGCAGCGCTTTTCGCCCGTCAAGGCGCAACCGTCGCGGGGGTCGACCTCGATCTCGAGGCGGCCAGGGAAACGCAACGCACGATCGAGGCCGACGGCGGTTCCTGCCAGGTCTTCAAATGCGACGTGACCGACGCGACTCAGGTCAAGAGCCTCGTCGATGAATGCGTGTCGCGCTTCGGACGTATCGACATTCTGGTCAACAACGTCGGACGGTCGGAGCCGGGCGATCCGGTCAGCATGAGCGAGGAGGTTTGGGACGATCAGTTCGAGGTGAACGTCAAGAGCGCCTACCTCACCTGCAAGTTCGTCATTCCCGTCATGGAACGCCAGGGGGGCGGTGCCATCGTGAACATCTCCTCGATCGCGGCGCTCAGGTACGGCGGTAAGCCTCAGGTCGCCTATGCCGCCGCCAAGGCGGCTCTCATCCAGTTCACCAGGACCACGGCGGTGATCCATGCCCCCAAGCGCATCCGAATGAACTGTGTCATTCCGGGGCTGATCAACACCCCGTTGGTGCGTCGGCTGGCCGACAAGTATGCCGGTGGCGACTTCGAAGGGTTCGTCGCCCGGCGGAACGCTCAGGTGCCGATGGGTCACATGGGCGACGCGTGGGATGTCGCGCACGCCGCGCTCTTTCTGGCTTCGGATGAGGCGAAGTACATCACGGCCACGGAGATTCTCGTCGACGGTGGCGTCACTGCAACCATGCGGTAGGCAGGCCGGTACGAATCATCGGGTTTGAAAGGACATGCCAAGAACATGAAACGGTTGGCTCGACAGATAAAGCTCTATGGGACTCCGGTGTCGGCGGCCGGGCGCATACACGTCACTGCGATGCAGTCCGCCTTGCCTGGACGAGGTGCGGCATGACGCGCAAGCATTCCCGCGTTTTCCTGATCCACGCTCTTCGCGAGTCGCAGGAACCTGCCTGGCGTGCCTTCGAAAGGGGATGGTCGGAAGCGCAGGTCTTCAATCTGATCGATGATTCGCTTGCGGTCGACCTGGCCGCGCAGGGTTCGCTTACCCAGGCAATGATCGATCGCTTCGTCGCTTTGGGTCGGTATGCGGAAGGTGCGGGCGCGGACGGCATTCTTTTCACATGCTCTGCATTCGGACCTGCAATCTCGGCCGTCCAGAAGGCGCTGCGGATTCCGGTTCTCAGACCGAACGAAGCGGCCTTCGAAGAGGCGCTTGGCGCTGGCCGGCGTATCGGACTGATGGTGACGTTTGCGCAGGCACTTCCGCCCCTGAAGGCCGAGTTGGCGGAGATGGCGGTCGCGCGTGGTGCAAGCATCGAGATCGTCGAGGCCGTCGCTAGCGGCGCATTGGAGGCGCTGCAGGCAGGTCAGTTCGATCGGCACGATCAGATCGTCATGGAGACGGCCAAGCTCCTGCCGGCGATCGATGTGCTCGTACTTTGCCAGTTTTCTCTGGCGCGGGCGGCAACGGTGGTCGCCGCCGCCGGTGTCCGGCACGTGCTTACGACGCCTGACGCAGCCGTCTCGAAGTTGCGCCGACTTCTGGAGGAACAGTCGCCACGTCGACAAGCGGCAGCCGGAGGGTAAGCCGTGTTTTTTGCACCGCCAAAGCCTATAGAAACTTCCATCTTTGCGCGGCTGCCCGACGAGCTGAGGACAGCCAATGCGGAGAACGAATGGGTGGCGGCACAGCCCGCCGGCGCGCCGCCGCATTCGTTGCTCGAGGGGCCGTCGTTCGACCGGGCGGGAAATCTCTACTGTGTCGATCTTCCGAACGGCCGGATCCTCCGCGTATCCCCCGATGGCGTGTTCCACGTAGCCGCCGAGTACGACGGGTGGCCGAACGGATTGAAGATCCATCGGGACGGCCGGATCTTCATCGCCGATTACAAGCACGGGATCATGGTGATGGATCCCGTCAACGGGCGCGTCGAGCCGTATCTGGTGCGGGCAGGTCTCGAACGCTTCAAGGGCGTCAATGACCTCTTTTTCGCGGCGAATGGAGACCTGTACTTCACCGATCAGGGACAGACCGGTCTTCACGACGCTACCGGGCGTCTGTTCCGCCTCAGGGCGGACGGGCGTCTGGACTGTCTGCTCGACAACGTTCCGAGTCCGAACGGCTTGGTAATGAACCAGGACGAAACGATGGTGTATCTCGCCGTGACGCGCGCGAACAGCGTCTGGCGTGTACCTCTGATGAGGAATGGCGGCGTTACCAAGGTCGGCGTGTTCGTCCAGCTCTCCGGCGGATGGGGACCCGACGGACTTGCGCTGGACGCGGAAGGGCGGCTCGCCATCGCGCATGTCGGCCTCGGCGTCGTATGGATCGTCGACCGGTTCGGTCAACCCGTGTACCGCATCAATTCCTGCACCGGCACCCACACGACGAACGTTGCCTTCGGCGGCGAGAAGGGGACGACACTTTTCATTACGGAGTCGGGCACGGGCACCATTCTCCGTGCCGAACTCGACGTGCCTGGAAAGGCGATGTACTCGCACCAGTAGCACAAAGGCGGAAGTTACCAGTACTCACAATCAGGAGATGGCAATGCTAACTCGTCGGACTTTTCTTGGAAGTGCTGCCGTTGCAGGTGCGGTGCTCGGTGCACCAGCGATCGTCCGGGCCGCGAAAACGACGACATTCCGCATGGGACATGCGATGCCGCCCGGCCACCCCTATCACCTCGGACTCGTGAAGTTCAAGGAAGAGATCGAGGCTCGCACCAACGGAGCCATCAAGGTCCAGGTCTATCCTTCGGGGCAGATCGGCGGAGAAGTCCAGATCATCGAGGGCATGAGATTGGGCACGGTCGACGGCGGCGCCGCCGCGTCCGGCAGCATTCCTTCGGCTGGCGGCGTGCCACGTTTCCATCTGCTCGACATGCCTTATCTCTTCAAGGATTACGAGGCGGTGGAAAAGTTCGCCACGGGTGAGGTCGGAGAGGAGTTCCGGGCAGGGCTTCCGAACGAGGCCGGCTTCCACATTCTCGGTTATGGCGCATCCGGCTTCCATCAGGTCCTGAACGCGGTTCGCCCGATCGAAAAGCCGTCGGATCTCAAGGGCCTCAAGCTGCGTGTGTGGGAAGCGCCCGGCGCGAAGCTCGCGCTCGAGCTGATGGGGGCGAATCCCACGCCAATGGCCTATGGGGACGTCTTCACGGCCGTACAGCAGCGCGTTGTCGACGGCCTTACGAACAGTATGACGACGCTCTACCAGACCAAGATGCACGAGGTGACGAAGTATCTGTCACTTACACGGCATGCCTACGTATGGGTCCCCATGATGCTGTCCGACACGGCCTTCCGGTCTGTCGGTCGGGCTGAGCAGGAGGAGATTCGCAAAGCCGGCGAGGTTGCTTGCGCCTACTGGCGCGGGCTTATTCCCAAGGACGACGACAGCTACGAAGCGAAGTTCGTCGAGGCCGGGATCCAGGTCAACAAGGCCGACCAGGCCGCGTTCCGGGAGCATGTCGAGAAGGGCTACGACCGTTATGCGGCCATCGTCGGCCAGGCCAACGCGAAGGATCTGATCGCGAAACTCAAGGCCGTCGGCGGCTACTGACGGTCGTACTTTCACCAAGGCCGCCTCTCGGTACGAGAGGCGGCCACTTTCATAGTTGAACGGGGACCGGAGGAGATGCGCTTTCTTCATAACTTCCTTCGATGCGCGATCTCTGCGTGCATGATCGGTATCGTTATCGTTGCAAGTCTTGGCGTCTTCTTTCGGTACGTTCTGAACAGCCCGCTGTTCTGGACCGATGAAATCTGTCGATATGCACTCGTCTGGATGACATTCCTCGGTGGCGCCCTGCTCGTAGGGCATCCGGACGGCCATGTACGCGTCGACTTTTTCACGGACCGGATGAGCGGACCAGCCAGGCGCATCGCGATTGTGCTGGCGACGGCTGTCGAGATGGTCATCGTTCTGCTGATCACGATCGGGGGCGTGATCTGGATGCAGGCGAGCACACGGACTGCCAGTGCCGCGGCGGATATTCCCATGTTCGTGATCTATGCGGTAATACCACTGTCCGGACTGGCAGCGCTGGTCTTCATTTTGGGGCGCTTCTTTCGGAGCTGGAACGCTGAATCTGGAGCGCGCTAATGGAAATCGCGGTCTTCTGGGCATTCCTCTTTGCGCTGCTGTTCGTAGGGGTTCCGATCGCGTTTGCCATTAGTGCAGGCGCCCTTGCGCTGATGCTGCTGTTTATCGAGGGCATGCCGATCAAGGGCATGCTTGTGGTCATGGTGCAGCGCATGTTCGGCGGCGCGGACTCGTTCCCGTTACTGGCGATTCCGCTGTTCTTCCTCGCCGGCGCGCTGATGGACCGCGGCGGCCTTTCCGAGCGGCTGGTTCGCTTCGCATCCGCTCTGGTTGGGTGGGTTCGGGGCGGTCTCCTGATGGTCGTCATACTGGCGGAGATGCTGCTGGCGGCGGTGGCTGGCTCGCCAAGCGCGGTGGCCGCGGCGATTGGGTCCGTCGTCGCACCGTCGCTCAAGGAAAAAGGCTACGAGCCGCGGTTTTCCACCGCCGTAATTGCCGCGGGGGCGACGGTCGGGCCGATCATTCCCCCGAGCATCCTGTTGGTGATCTTCGGATCGCTCGCGAACGTGTCCATCGCCAAGTTGTTCATCGGCGGGATCGTTCCCGGCATCCTGATGGGGGTGGCGCTCATGGCGCTGTGCTACCTGGTTTCCGTGTGGCGCAACTATCCGCCCGAAGAGCGAACATCCTTCACGGCTATCCTCCGCGCCACGGGCGATGCCATTCTGCCGTTGGCGGCGCCCGGCATCATTTTGGGCGGAATCTTCAGCGGCGTGTTCACGGCGACGGAATCTGCGGTAGCGGCGGTCCTCTACGCGATCATCGTCGGGAAGTTCGTCTACAAGGCGCTTGGTTGGAAAGAGATCGTCCAGGCTTGTTACGAGTCGGCGCTGGGATCTGCGCGCATCATGTTCATCATCGCGATGGCCTCGTTCGTCGGCTGGGTTCTGGCCCGCGAGCAGGTTCCGCAGACCATGGCCGAGTATCTATTGTCGCTATCCCAGGATCCGCTCATCGTCCTGCTGCTGATCAATGCGCTGTTTCTGGTCTTCGGGTGCTTCATCGAAGGCATTGCGATCATGATCATCCTGCTGCCGACGATCATTCCGGTCGTTGAGGCGCTTGGAATCGATCTCGTCTTCTTCGGTGTGATGATCGTGATCAATCTGTCGATCGGTTCGATAACGCCCCCCGTGGGGACGTGCCTGGTCGTGGCGTCGTCGGTTACACGCGTACCCTTCGACAAGACGTTCAAGGACATAGCGCCTTTCGTCGCGGTGCTCGTGTTGGTTCTGCTGCTGACCGTGCTGTTCCCCCAATTCGTTCTGGGATTGGTGAACGTCGTCATGTGAATGAGACGAGCCGATTTCGGATATGGGAAGTCCGGGATGACGACTGCGATGGGGCTGCCAGGTCTGTTACGGGATGGCAGTGTCGGACGGCTGATGCCGGTCAGGTCCACGGACATGAGGGTTGTGAAGTAGAGAGGCGTTACGTTTTCCAAGTCATGGGTTCGTTGTCCGGAAAACGGCCAGACCGACGCGACCTGGTCACAGTGAGATGAGAGAGGGAAAATGCTTGCAGAGAAAATTCTTGAGTATCCAACGAACGTTCTGACAGACGCGCAGCGCGCCGAATACTTTGACAAGGGGTTTGTCGTGCTCCCCAAATATGTGAAGGAGCCATGGCTCGGACGTCTTCGAGCTGCGCTGCACGACTTACTGGAACGCAGCAAGGGCATAAAGCAGTCGGACGGCGTGTTTGTGCTCGAGGCTGGGCATTCCGCCGAAACGCCGCGGCTGCATCGCGTGAACAGCCCACAGGATCATCATCCGACGTTCTGGGAGTTCATGACCGACCCCATCTTGACCGACCTCGTCGCGGATGTCGTCGGACCGGATGTGAAGTTTCATCACGCAAAGCTCAACGTCAAATCGGAAAAAGGGACACAGTCCTTCAAATGGCATCAGGACATCCCGGGATGGCCGCACACCGACTTCAGTCCCGTGACCGTCGGGATCTATCTGGAGGACTGTGGCCCCGAACAGGGACCGCTGGCATTTGTGCCCGGAAGCCACAACGGGCCGCTTTATCCGTCCTACGATGACGATGGATATTTCGTGGGTATACCAGATGATCTCGTAAACCAGGATGAGATCGAGCTCGCCGTAGGCGAGGCCGGCACCGTCGTCATGCTGAATTGCCGCGTCATTCACGGATCGGGGATCAACAGGTCCGACCGACCGCGTCCGCTTCTTCTGCCGGTCTATTCGTCGGCCGATTCGTTTGCGTATACATCTTCTCCGATTCCAAGCCCGAGGTGCGGCGAGATCGTGCGGGGATCTCCGGCCCGATTTGCATCCTTCGACTTGCGTCCTTGCCCGGTGCCGCCACCGGTTCGTCGGAATCCTTGGGCGAGACAAGCCGAGACGGCAGTGCAAGCGTATTGATACGCATGATGCGGGGGCTTTGGCCCCCGCGCACTTTGTCAAAAAGCCGAATCGATCTTCGGCTCCTTTCACCTCCGATCGATGCCACGTTGATTGCGTGTCGGATGATGCTGGCGCGGCGGAAAGGGAGAAGGTGCTCGCATTGCCGGGGCGTGACCGCAACGAGCCGGATCTGCGGGCGTATCGCCTGCTCAGGTGGAGATCAACATGTATCCTGATACTCTTCTCTTCATCGATGGCGCTTGGACCAAGGGGGCAAGCGCCCGGACCATCCCCGTGCTGAACCCGGCCACGGCCGAGCCTATCGGCCACGTCGCACATGCCGAGCGGCCGGATCTGGACCGGGCACTCGAAGCGGTCGAGAGAGGATTCCATACGTGGCGGAAGATCTCCGCTTTCGACCGCTACAAGATCCTGCGCAAGGCCGCCGACCTCATCCGCAGCCGCGCCGACGACATTGCCCGGATCATTACGCTCGAGCAGGGTAAGCCATTGGCCGAGGCGAGAATCGAGCCGATGCTGGCCGGCGATATCATCGACTGGTTCGCGGAAGAGGGGCGCCGAGCCTATGGACGCGTGGTTCCTCCGCGTAGCGAGGGCGTCTATCAGCTTGTGTTGAAGGAGCCCGTCGGTCCGGTAGCAGCCTTTACACCGTGGAACTTCCCGGTGATCCAGGCGGTTCGCAAAGTATCGGCGGCGCTGGCCGCCGGCTGTTCGATCATTCTCAAGGGGCCGGAGGAGACCCCGGCGGCTTGCGCCGCCCTGATTCAGGTCTATGCCGATGCTGGCGTGCCGGCCGGCGTGATCAATCTCGTCTATGGCGTGCCCGCGGAGATCTCGGAGTATCTGATCCCGAATCCGATCATCCGGAAGGTCACGTTCACCGGCTCCACCGCGGTCGGCAAGCATTTGGCCATGCTCGCCGGCAAGCACATGAAGCGCGTCACGATGGAGCTCGGCGGACACGCACCGGCCATCGTGTTCGAGGATGCGGACGTTGACGTCGCCGTGAGAGTCCTGAGCGCGAACAAGTTCCGCAATGCCGGCCAGGTTTGCGTTTCGCCAACGCGCTTCCTCATCCATGAGACGGTCTACGACCGTTTCGTGGATGAATTCGTCAAGGTCGCCAAGGCGATAAGGGTCGGAAACGGGCTGGACAAGGAAACCCAGATGGGGCCGCTCGCCAATGCCCGCCGGGTCGATGCCATGGAAGCGTTCATCGCTGACGCGACCGCGAAGGGCGGCAAGGTGCGCACGGGCGGCAAGCGCATCGGAAACAAGGGCTATTTCTTCGAGCCGACGGTGCTGACCGATGTCCCGAATGAAGCGCGGATCATGAACGAGGAGCCTTTTGGCCCCGTCGCCGTGATCCGTCCGTTCAAGACGTTCGAATCCGCTGTGGCGGAGGCGAACCGACTACCGTACGGTCTTGCCGCGTACGCATACACCAAGTCTGCGAAGACTGCAGCGGCCATAGGCGCTGCGGTCGAAAGTGGAATGGTATCGATCAACCATCATGGCTTGGCGCTGCCCGAGGTCCCCTTCGGCGGCGTGAAGGATTCGGGTTACGGCTCCGAGGGGGGCACGGAAGCTCTCGAGGCCTACCTCAATACCAAGTTCATCAGCCAGATCGGGCTTTAGGAAGCCCTGGCACGAAGGCAGATTCCGGCGCGTCGCGTTGGCGACGGCATGTCCTTGCGATGGCAAGCGATCATGCCGTCGCCTCCATCACCGTATCTGCAACGCACGCCGTGCCGGTAAGGTGGGCAAGCCGCATGTTCGCGCCGGTCGTTGCGGCTTGCCCGCGGCGATCACCGGCGCGGCAGGGAGCAATGGCCGCACGGGGCATCCGGTGCGAAGGAACGGTATTCCTTACGCCTTCGCCTTCTGTTTCGCCGGGCTCTTCGGCGTGGCGGCCTTGAGGGCCTGATCGAGGTCGGCGATCAGGTCGTCCACGTTCTCGATGCCGATCGACAGGCGGATCACGTCCGGCCCCGCGCCCGCCAGGATCTGTTGCTCCTCGGTCAGCTGCCGGTGCGTGGTCGAGGCTGGGTGGATGATCAGCGAGCGCGTATCGCCGATATTGGCGAGATGGGAGAAGAGCTCGACGCTCTCGACGACCTTGATGCCCGCCTCGTAGCCGCCCTTGACGCCAAAGGTGAAGACCGATCCCGCGCCGCGGGGCAGGTACTTCTTGGCCAGCTTGTGATAGGGGCTCGACTCAAGGCCGGCATAAGACACCCAGGCGACGGCGGGGTGCCCCTCGAGGAATTCTGCGACCTTCTGCGCGTTGGCCACGTGCCGCTCCATGCGCAGATGCAGCGTCTCGATGCCGGTCAGGGTCAGGAACGCGTTCATCGGCGCCATCGCCGGTCCGAGGTCGCGCAGCGCGACGGCGCGCGTTTTCATGGTGTAGGCGAAGTCGCCGAAGGTCTCGGCGAAGTTGAGGCCGTGATAGGCCGGGTCCGGCTCCGTCATAGACTTGAACTTGCCGGAGGCCCGCCAGTCGAACTTGCCTGATTCCACGACGACGCCGCCCATCGAGGTGCCGTGGCCGGACAGGAACTTCGTCGTCGAATGGATGACGATGTCCGCACCCCATTCGAACGGCCGGCACAGATAGGGGGTCGCCATCGTGTTGTCGACGATGAGCGGTATGCCCGCTTCTTTCGCGATCTGGGCGACCGGTTCGATGTCGACGACCAAACCGCCGGGATTGGCAAGGACCTCGAGGAAGATCGCTTTGCACTTCGGCGTCAGCGCCTTGCGGAAGTTCTCGGGATCGGTCGGGTCGACGAAATGGACCTTCCAGCCGAACTTCTTGAAACTGTGCGTGAACTGGGTCACCGAGCCGCCGTACAGGTTCCGGCTCGCGACGAACTCGTCGCCGGGCTCCATCAGCGTGAAGAAAGCGAGGAACTGCGCGGCGTGGCCCGAGGCGGCGGCGACCGCGCCGCGGCCGCCCTCGAGGTTAGCGATGCGTTCCTCCAGCACCGCGACGGTGGGGTTGCCGATGCGCGTGTAGATGTAGCCGAAGGTCTGCAGATTGAAGAGCGACGCGGCGTGGTCGACGTCGTCGAACACGTAGGACGTGGTCTGGTAGATGGGCACGTTCCGCGCGCCGGTGGCCGGATCGGGCGCGGCCCCGGCATGCACGGCGCGCGTCTCGAAGCCGAATCCACGCGGTTTGGCGGCGCTGTCGTCGGGCATGTCAATTACTCCAAGCGAGTCGGTTGCGCGCTGTTTAGCACAAGCCGTGCGCCGCGGTCACGACCCCGAGACGTGGGGCGGCTGGGGACGTTTCCGCGCGTGTCCGGACCCCGTTCCACGGCTGCCCGCGGGTTACCGCCCCGCGCATGGCGGCCGTCGACGGACCTGCGACCCGGGTGGGAAATCGCGATGTCGGGGTCTCGGGGCGACACCCCGGAACCTCGTCCTTCGACGAGCTCGGGATGAGGCTTTGACAAAGCTCAGGACGAGGTGCGGGCAGGGATGCGGCCAGAAACAACCCGGCCTCGTCCTGAGCCTGTCGAAGGATGAGCCTGTCGAAGGACGAGGCCGGTCGCGGCGTCGACAAGTGGGACGCCTCAATAATTCTTTTTTTTGCAGTATCGAAGCTTCATCCTTCGACAGGCTCAGGATGAGGCTTCGACGGGCTCAGAATAACGCTTCGGCAAGCTCATCCCTCGACAAGTTCAGGATGATGGCCATGGCGCGGAACCTCCCGTCATGAGGTTCGCGCGAATCGGCGTGACCGCCAAGGCCCCAGCGCCGAAAAAGAGGGGCGCCTGATCCCTTTCGGAATCAGCGCCCTTCGAATTTCGGCTTGCGTTTCTCGAGAAAGGCGGTGACGCCCTCGCGGAAATCGCTGGTAGCGAACAGGACGGCGAAGGCCTTGCGCTCGAAGGTGAGGCCGGCTTCGAGCGGCAGGTCGCGCGCGAGGAGGACGGCTTCCTTGGCCATTCGCACCGCAAGCGGCGGTTTGGCGGCGATCGTCTCGGCGAGCGTGAGGGCGCGCGTCAGAGTCTGGTCGTCGGCGACGACCTCGGCGACGAGACCGGCGGTCTTTGCCTCATCCGCGCCGATGAACTCGCCGGCGA
Source organism: uncultured Rhodospirillales bacterium (assembly GCA_937926175.1). Classification (GTDB taxonomy): domain Bacteria; phylum Pseudomonadota; class Alphaproteobacteria; order CACIAM-22H2; family CACIAM-22H2; genus CALANV01. Next base: position 118,496 of record CALANV010000037.1, read on the forward strand.
GCGCCAGCTTCATGGCGATCTGCTGGCCGGCAAGACGGGCAAGGCGCTGCGTGCCGCCGGCGCCCGGAATGATGCCGAGATTGACTTCGGGCTGGCCGAACTTGGCGCCGCTGCCGGCGATGATGATGTCGGCGTGCATCGCCAGCTCGCAGCCGCCGCCGAGCGCATAGCCATTGACCGCCGCGATCAGCGGCTTGGGGAACTTGCGGATCACCTCCCAATGACGCGGCCGCACGTCGAGCAGGGCGCCGACGGCGTCGCGCGTCGACAGCTCCTTGATGTCGGCGCCGGCGGCGAAAACCTTGTCGCCGCCGGTAATGACCACGACCCGCACCGCCTCGTCGTCGCGCGCGGCGTCGAGTGCGGTCGCGATCTGGCCCAGGAGCGGCGTCGACAGCGCATTGCGCACGTTCGGCCGGTTGAGCGTCAGCAGCCTGACGCCGGGCTTCGGATCAGTGACGAGCAGTTCGGGCTCGTTCATGTGACTCATACTCCCAGATAGCGATGCTGGATCGCCTCGTCCGCCCGGAGTTCGGATGACGAGCCGGACCAGACGACGCGACCCTTCTCGATGATGTAGTGCCGGTCGGCGATGCGGGTAAGCGCATCGATGTTCTTGTCGATGACCAGGATCGACTGCCCCTGCGCCTTCAACGCGGCGAGGCAGTGCCAAATTTCGGCGCGGATGATCGGCGCCAGACCTTCCGTCGCCTCGTCGAGAATGAGCAGCCGCGGATTGGTCATGAGCGCCCGGCCGATCGCGAGCATCTGCTGCTCGCCGCCAGAAAGCTGGTTGCCCATGTTGTTCTCGCGTTCCTTGAGGCGCGGGAACAGCTCATAGACGCGTTCGAGCGTCCAGGCCTCGCCCCCGCTGCCGGGGGCGGGCGGTCGGGCCGTTGCGATCAGGTTCTCGCGGACGCTGAGGTTGGGGAAGACCTGGCGCCCTTCGGGCACGAGGCCGAGACCGGCCTTGGCGACGCGGTAGGCGGGAAGCCCGGAAATGCGGCGGCCGTCGAACACGATCTCGCCGGCCCGGATCGGGACCAATCCCATGATCGAGCGCACGGTCGTCGTCTTGCCCATGCCGTTGCGCCCGAGCAGAGTCACGACCTCGCCCTGGCCGACGCTGAGGCTCATGCCGAACAGCACCTGGCTCGGGCCGTAACTCGTCTCGATGCCGCGGACCTCAAGCATGCTCGTCACTGCCGAGATAGGCTCGGCGCACCTCCGCATTGGCGCGGATCTCTTGCGGTGTGCCGGTGGCGATGGCGCGGCCGTAGACCAGGACGGTGATGCGGTCGGCAAGCGCGAACACGGCGTCCATGTCGTGTTCGATCAGCAGGATGGTCTCGCGTCCCTTGAGCCGGCGCAAGAGCGCCACCATCCGCTCCGACTCCTCGCGGCCCATACCGGCCATCGGCTCGTCGAGGAGGAGCATCCGCGGCCGCGTCGCGAGCGCCATGGCGATTTCGAGCTGCCGTTGTTCGCCATGGGCGAGGTTCGCCGCCGGCACGTGGGCACGTGCGCCGAGGCCGACCTCCTCGAGAATCTCCATCGCCGGCACGCGCAGTCGCTCCTCGCGTCGCGCCGGGCGCCAGAACCGGAAGCTGTGACCGTCATGCGCCTGGATCGCCAGCGCGACGTTGTCGAGCGCGGTGAAGCCGCGCAGGATGGACGTGATCTGGAACGAGCGGGCAAGGCCGCGCTGCGAGCGCGCCGGGGCGTGAAGGCGGGTGATGTCCTCGCCGGCGAAACGGATCGTGCCCGCATTGGGCTGCAGCTCGCCGGCGAGCTGCGCGATCAGGGTGGTCTTGCCGGCGCCGTTGGGGCCGATGACCGCGTGGATCTCGCCCGGCTCGACCGCAAGGTCGAGGTTGTCGGTGGCGACGAGGGCGCCGAAGCGCTTGACGAGACCCTTGACCTCGAGGAGCGGTTCAGTGGCCACCATCGCCGTGCCTCCGCAGCAGCGAGCCGTAGATGCCGCACTTCGCGAACAGGACGATCAGGATGAGGATCGGCCCGAACACGATCGGCCAGTGCTCCGTATAGTCCGGCAGGAACTTCTCGAGCAGCAGGAAGAGCGTCGCGCCGGCTACCGGGCCGATCAGCGTGCCCATGCCGCCGAGCACGACCATGATGATGAGGTCGCCCGAGCGGGTCCAGTGCATGATCGACGGGCTGATGAACGATTCATGCGCCGCGAAGAGCGCGCCCGCGAGCCCGCCGATCGCACCGGCCAGCACGAAGGCGACCAGCTTGTAGCGAAACGTGAAGAAGCCGATCGCGCGCATGCGGCGCTCGTTCTCGCGGCAGCCTTGGATGACCATGCCGAAGCGCGAGTTGACCAGGCGGTGCGCACCGTACAGCACCGCGGCGAAGACCGCGAAGACGAGATAGTAGAACAGGCTCTCGTATGCCGCGACGGGATCGTAGCCGGCCTCGTACAGCGCGTCGGTTGCGGCGTCGATGAACGGAATGTCGCCCGGAAAGCGCAGACCGTCGTCGCCGCCATACGTCTCGAGGCTGACGAAGAAGAAATAGATCATCTGCGCGAAGGCGAGCGTGATCATGATGAAATAGATCCCGCTGGTGCGAAGCGAGATGAGGCCGACGAAGAGCGCGACGAGGGCGGATGCAAGGATGGCGGTCGGCCAGGTCACGAGGATGTTCTGGCTGCCGGGAATGAACCCCAGCAGCAGCGTGCCTTCGTCTGCATGGAAGTTCAGGATGGCGACGACATAGGCACCGATGCCCATGAACGCGGCGTGACCCAGCGAGACCATGCCGCCGTAGCCCAGGATCAGGTCCAGGCTGACGGCGGCGATAGCGAAGATCAGGATGCGCCGGAACTGGCCGATGTAGAACTCCTGGCCGGCGGCAACGGCGATTACCGGCAGCACGGCGAACAGTCCCAGCAGGGCGAGCACGAAGATCGTGCTCAGGTCGATGTGCTTGACGGTCTTCATCCGCGTGCCGGGAACAGACCACTCGGCCGCCAGAACAGGATCGCGGCCATGAGGATGTAGATGGCCATCTCGGCAATCGACGGCGTCAGGCCGATCATGGCCGGAACGACGCGGCCGAACGTGTCGACCATGCCGACGATGACGGCGGCGACGAAAGCGCCCCGGATCGAGCCGATGCCGCCGATGACGATGACGACGAAGGTCTTGATCAGCATGGAATCACCCATGCCGATCTCGACCACGTAGAGCGGCCCCGCCATCAGCCCGGCCAGCCCGGCGAGCGCGGCGCCGAGGCCGAAGACGAGCGTGTACAGAAGCTTGATGTCGACCCCGAGCGCACCGACCATTTCGCGGTTCGACGCACCGGCGCGGATCAGCATGCCGAGGCAGGTCCGCGTAATCAGCCACCATAGGAATACGGCGACCAGCACGCCGACGCCGAGGACGACGAGGCGATAGATCGGGTAGGGCGCGCCAGGGACGATTTCGACGGTGCCGGCGAGGAACCCGGGAATGTCCATGAAGATCGCGATCGGGCCCCACAGGATCTTCACGAGTTCGTTGAAGAACAGGATGAGGCCGAACGTGGCCAGCACCTGGTCGAGGTGGTCGCGGCTGTAGAGCGTGCGCAACGCCACCACTTCGACGAGGATGCCGGTGAGTGCCGCGCCGGCGAGCGCGATGACCGCCGACAGCACGAAGCTGCCGGTCCACTGCAGCAGCGTGGCGCAGTAGTACGCTCCCATCATGTAGAGCGAGCCGTGCGCCAGATTGACCATGTTCATGATGCCGAACACGAGAGTCAGCCCGGCGGCCATCAGGAACAGGGTAACCCCGAGCTGCAGCCCGTTGAGCGTCTGCTCGAGGAAAAGAAGGGGCGTCATCGCTTGCGGTATCTGGAAAGCAGAGGGGGCCTGAACGGCCCCCCTTGCGGCGCGCGGAAGCGCTTACCACTTCATCTTGCACTGGTCGACGTAGGCGTCGGCATGGCTCGCGAAAATGACGCCGCGAAGATCCATGACCAGCCGGCCTTTCTCGTCCTTCACAATCTGGGTGAGGTAGTAGTTCTGGATCGGGAAGTGGTTCCGGTTGAAGCGGAAAGGACCGCGCACGGAGTTGAAGTTCGCGGCGCGCAGTGCGTCGCGGAACTTGTCTTTCTCGGCCTTGGTTCCGAGCTTGCCGCCCGTCGCCTTGAGGGCGCTGTCGATCAACATCGCCGCGTCATAGGATTGGGCTGCGTACGGGCTCGGGATCCGGTTGTAGGCCGCCTCGAAGTCGCGCACGAACCGCTCGTTGGCCGGATTCTGCAGCTTCTCCGACCAGAAGGTGGAGGCATAGGCGCCCACCGCGGCGTCGCCGATCCCGGGCAGGATCGTCTGGTCGAGGCTGAACGACGGTCCGAACAGCGGCACCTGCTGCATCAGGCCTGCCTGCGCGTACTGGCGCACGAAGGCGATGCCCATGCCGCCGGGATAGAAGAAGTATGTCGCGGACGGCTGCGCCGCGCGCAGCGTGGCGAGTTCCGCCGCATAGTCGGTCTGACCGAGCTGCGTATAGACTTCGCCGGCGATCTCACCCTTGAAGAAACGCTTCACACCCATCAGCGCATCCTTGCCGGCAGGATAGTTGGGCGCCAGCAGATAAGCCTTCTTCACGCCGGCATTGGTCATGTGCTGGCCCATCGCCTCGTGGACGTTGTCGTTCTGCCACGAGACCGAGAAGAAGTTCGGATGGCAGTCCTTGCCGGCGAGCTCCGACGGGCCGGCATTGGAACTGATCAGGAAGACACCGCGCCGGTCCTTGAGCACCGTATCCGACATCGCCAGGAGGATGTTGGAGAAGACGACGCCGGTGACGATGTCGACGCGGTCGCGCTGGACCATGCGCTCGGCAACACTCTTGCCGACGTCCGGCTTGAACTGGTCGTCGCCGACGATCACCTCGGTCGCCACACCGCCGAGCCGGCCGCCCGCGTGCTTCACCCCAAGATTGAACCCGTCGACCATCTCGCGGCCGAGGCCGGCCTGCGGGCCCGACAGCGTCGTGATCAGACCGATCTTGACCTGCGCGAGAGCCGGCGCCATCCCCATCGTGACCGCCGCCGCGAGGGCAATGACCCCTATTTTCATGGTCTGCTCCTCCCCATGGTATTATTGAACATGATTAGCGCAATCACAGCCGAGCGTCCACAGAACGACGTGCCTTGGCAAGGGACTGGAGCCGGTCCGCGGTGGAGGATTCCGGCCGGGACCGAGCGCGGCCCGGCAGGTGGTAGGCAGGGATGAAGACCTGACCCGTCGCAACCGATCAGGCCAGCTTTTCCTTCAGATGATCGGCGAGCCGCAGAGCCAGAGCCACGATGGTAAAGGTGGGGCTCGAAGCGCCGCTCGTCGGGAAGACGGACCCCCCGGCGACATAGAGGTTGGCGACGCCGTGCGTCCGGCAATTCTCGTCGACGACGCCGCGTTTGGGATCGGGATGCATGCGGGTCGTGCCCATCTGGTGGTGCGAAGCGACCAGATGTTCGCGCCAATCCGATGCGTCTTCGGCGAAGAGCAACTTGATGCGACCGAGACCGGCCTTTCCGACTTCCTGGACGAGAGCGTTCATTGTGCGCACGATGTTTTCGCGGTCGATGTCGGCGAGCTGCCAGTCGAGTTCCACGCGCGGGATGCCGAGGGCATCGACCTCGTCGCCCAGGCGCACGCGGCTGTCGGGATTCGGCGCCTGCTCGGCCGCAAAACCGATCTCGAAATAGCCGACGACGTCCGAGGTCGGCTTGAAGATCCGCCGGTAGGTGTAGTCGGTCACCGCGGGGAAGTCGGCGAGGATGCGCGAGATATGCTCGAACAGGTCGTCGGGCAGCCTGCCCGCGCGGATCGCGCCGGAGAGCCGGCGAAGGCTGACGACCCCCGCCGGATCGGCGCCGATCCGCCGCGGCTCGATGAAAAAGTTCGAGTTCAACAGCTCGTGCCGACGCTGCATCGCTTCGGTGAAGCCGAACGACAGCATGTCGACTTCGTCGCGGAAATCGCTGAGGGGGCGCCGCTCCGCCGGTACCAGCATCGCAAGCTCCGAGAACGCCGGATGCTCCTGGAAATACCGGCCGATCAGGTCGTTGCGTGCACCGAAGGTGCGTCCCTTGCCGTCCGGCACGCCGAGGAGGAGGCGCGCGTTCTCGATCGTGCCCGTCGCCAGGATGAACAGCCGCGCCCTTGCCGTGAACCGCGGCCCCTGCAGGACGGCAAGCTCGATCGAATCGATGACCGATCCCTCGTCGTTCGTTCCGAATCGAACCAGATTGGCGTTCAGGTAGACCGTGACGTTGGCGGCGCGCTCCAGCTCGTCGCGAAAGGCCTTGCCGAACCGCAACGGGCCGCTTTGCTGCCAGCGCCGCAACTCGACCGCATCTTCGGCAAAGCGCAGGGAGGTGAGGCCCGGACGCTGCGATTGCACCTGGGACCGGTCGACGTCGTATGTCGCGTACGGTTTGATTCTCAAGACCTGCGTCGCGCGCTCGTAATACGGCTTCAGAGTCTCGAGGCCGAAGGGCCAGCCGCTGTCGTGAAGCCACTCGCGCGTCGCGAAGTCGATCGGATCGAGCGGTCTGCAATCGCCGCCCCAGTGGCCGGTGCATCCGCCGAGGGCCCGTATGCGCTCGGCCCTCAGATCGAAATAGGGAAGGCCGACATTTCCACCCTGCGCGAGCATTTGCGTCTCAGCCGAGTAGTCGGTGCCGCCGCTTTCGAACACGCAGACCTCCGTGCGCGTATCGATGAATTCGCGCGCGATGGTGATTCCGGCGGCCCCGGCCCCGATGATGGCGACGTCGCAGGTAACGACCGTGCCGGCGGACAGCGTGCGGGCGTCAACCAGCATGACGGTCAGCCGGCGGCGACGAGGGCGTAGAGCCGCGCCTCGGTCTCAGACAGCATCCAGCCCTCGACGCGGACGATGCGGCCTTCGGTGAAGTCGGCCCGAATGCGTGCATCGATCCAGGCCCGCAGCTCCTCGACGCTGCAGCGGGTCAGCCGGTGCCGCTCGGCCGGATCCGCGCACACCTGTTCGGCCAGGACTTGCGGCGTTCCGGCGCAGGCACCGGCGCGGCGACATGCGATGCCGAGCGCGCGTGCCGACGCGCGCGCATGCGGAAACAGGGCCGCAAGCCGTTCCGGCAACGGATCGTTTGCGACGATTCCGGCTGCGCGCACCGGCAATCCGAGCACGGTGCCGAGGCTGGCAAGCATGGTGAGCAGAGAGCGGCGGCGTAGGGTGGAAAATGCGCTCATGCAACGGCAAGGCGTCGTGATGCCCGGAATGATCCGTGCTCATGCCGCCATCGCCAATGGGCGAAATCGGGCTAGGCCATTAGCGGTGTCGCGTCGCCGCTGCCTCGATTTCGCCTCTTGCCGCCGCGCCTTTTTGTCAGCCCTTCGTCTTCGCCAACTCCTGTTCGCGCTGACGCAGCTTGAACCGTTGCACCTTGCCGGTTTCGGTCCGGGGCAGGGCGTCGATGAACTCGATCTGGCGCGGATACTTGTAAGGCGCGATCTGGCTCTTCACGAAATCCTGCAGCTCCTTGACGGTCTGTGGATTGGCGTCGCGCGGATCGCGCAGTACGACATACGCCTTGACGATCATGCCGCGTTCCTCGTCGGGCGCGCCGATGACGGCGCATTCGCGGACCTTGGCATGCTCGAGCAGAACGCCTTCGACCTCGGGGCCCGAGATGTTGTAACCGGCCGAGATGATCATGTCGTCGGCGCGCGCCTGATACCAGAAGTAGCCGTCCTCATCCATCTTGTAGGCGTCGCCGGTGAGGTTCCAGCCGTTCTGGACGTACTTGGCCTGCCGCTCCGGATCGGCGAGATAACGGCACCCGGTGGGGCCGCGCACCGCGAGTTTGCCGATCTCGCCCGGCGGCAGTGGCCGGCCTTCGTCGTCAACGACGCAGGCCTCGTACCCGGGGATGGCCTTGCCGGTGGCGCCCGGGCGGATGTCGTCGCCCGCGGCCGAGATGAAGATGTGCAGCATCTCGGTCGAGCCCAGGCCGTCGATCAGCTTGATGCCGGTGGCCCGATGCCAGGCCTCGAATGTCGCGAGCGGCAGATGCTCGCCGGCCGAAACACCTTTCTTCAATGAGGCAAGGTGTTCCTTCTTCGCGTTCTCGGCCATGAAGCGATAGGCGGTCGGCGCCGTGAAGACGATCGTCGCCTTGTTGTCATAGATGATCTGCGGCAGCACGTCGGGCGTCGCCTTCTCGGCGAGCGCGGTGGATGCACCGAACCGCATCGGGAAGGTGACGAGCCCGCCGAGTCCGAAGGTGAAGGCGAGCGGCGGCGAGCCGCAGAAGATGTCGTCGGCCGTCGGCTTCAGCGTGGAGCGCGGGAAGCAATCGCAGATCGCCATGACGTCGCGGTGGAAGTGCACTGTGCCCTTGGCCGGGCCGGTCGTGCCGGACGTGAAGGCGATGAGCGCGACGTCATCCGCCGCCGTGTCGCAGTTGGCGAAGTCCGCCGGCTTGCGCGCCATGCGCGCCTCGAGCCCGTCGGACGCATCGGTGTTGAAGTAGACGATGTCCTTGCAGACGGGTGCCTTGTCGCGGGCGTTCTTCATCTCGTCGGCGAGGCGTACGTCGCACAGCGCAAGCGCGATGCGCGCCTTGTCCAGGATGTAGCTGAGCTCCTTGGCCCGCAGCAGCGGCATGGTCGCAACGGCGATGCCGCCCGCCTTGAGCACGGCGAACCAGCACGCAACCATCATCGGATTGTTGGCGCCGCGCAGCAGCACCCGGTTCCCGGGCTGCAGGCCGCAATCCTCCGTCAGGACGCGGGCGATACGGTTCGCGGTCTCGAGCAGCTGGCGATAGCTCCAGACCTTGCCCTCGAACCAGATGACCGGCCGCTCGGCAAAGCCGCCGGCGACCATCTTGTCGAGAAGTTCGACCGCGGCGTTCAACCGGCCGGGATACTGCAGTTCCGGCAAGTTGAAGAACATCCGGGGCCATTGCTCCGGAGGCGGAAGGTTGTCGCGCGCAAAAGTGTCGACGTGCGCCGTGCGCTCAGGCATGGGACATCTCCAGATCTGGCGGATTGAAATTCGGTTTCGGCATCTGCACGGTGACCGCGTTCGACGGTGGACTGTGCCGGCCGAATTTGTCGTAAGCGACGACGTAATAAGTGTAGTCGAGGCCGCCGAGCACGAAGCGGTCGGTGTATTTCGGCGTCTTGACGGCCTCGATGATCGAGGCATGGCCGTCGTCCTCGGCCCGGTAGACGTCGTAGCCGATAATCTCGCTGCCTTCGGCCCGCTTCCAGGCAAGCTGGATCGCGCCGTCCTTTACGGTCGCCGTCAGGCCGGCGCCGCCTGCCGGCCAGGTCGGCGCTGCGCCCGAGGTGTCCTCGCGCGGCGCCTGGATCATGCCCTTGGGCCACAGGAAGCAGGTGACGGTCTTGAAGTTCTCGTCGAGCTGCTTGCAGACATTGCAATAGATGCAGCGGATGATCTTCTCGGGCCGGCCTTCCTCGACCTTGCGGACCCAGTCGGGATCGGCCAGGAGCTGGCGCGCCATGCCGATGATGTCGGCCTTGCCTTCCTGAAGCAGCCGCTCGGCATCGGCCGGATCACTGATCTTGCCGACCGAGACGACCGGAACATTGTAGCCCTTGGCATTGATATACTGCTTGATGCCCGCGGCAAGATGAGCATGCGGCAGGGGCGGATACCAGTCGCCCGGCATGCAGCGGTCGCCGCTGTAGCCGGTATAGGGATAGAGCGGCTGGCCGGGCTTGTGCACGGCGTCCTCGAACTTGCCGCCGACAGACAGCGAGATGTAGTCGACTCCCATCTGCGCCATGCGCAGCGCGATGCGTTGTGCGTCCGGCAGGCCGTAGCCGTCCTTGATCGCCTCTTCGGCCAGGAAGCGCACGCCGACGGGAAAATCCGGTCCCACCGTCCGGCGCACCCGCGTCATCACCTTGCCGAACAGGCGAAGCCGGCCCTCGAGCGTGCGGCCGTCGTATTCGTCGCGGCGCTTGTTGTGGCGCGACAGGAACGACGACAGCGTGTAGGCGTGCGCCGAATGGAGTTCGACCCCGTCATAGCCGGCTTCGCGGACGCGGCCGGCCGCCGCGGCGAACTGGTCGATGATCAGGTCAATGTCCTCCGTCGTCAGCATGTCGATGGTCTGACGCCAGCCCGACCGTGCGACCTTCAGGAAGTGGATGATCTGCGGCACGACCTTCGATGGCCCGGCATCGTGGACGCGCTTCACCAGCTCGCGATGGCCGTCGATGAACCGGTCCTCGGAAATGCGGAGCAGGGGCCCTGACTTCGAGCCGTGGATTGCCGTCGCCTCGACGACGATCAGCCCGACATGCCCCTCGGCGTAGCGGACGTAGCGGTCGATCACGTCCTGGTTGACGAAGCCGTCCTCGCCCGACAGCCGCGTGACCATCGCCGGGACCAGGACCCGGTTGGGGATGGTCATCGTATTGATCTTGAGCGGTTCGAGCAGCTTCATCGCGCTATTCCGTTGGTATTTCGATGCCTGTACGTACCGGGCGAGACAGGCCGGACAGAGGCACGTCGCGGCCGTTTCGTCCGGCACCGGCAGGATCGCGGGCATCTCCTTGCACCAGCATGCACCGGCCGGATCGCAACGGAAGGACTGCCCGCAGCGCGGGCAGGTGATGACGGCGGGTGCGGAAGAGAGAGCCATTCATGCCGGCTCCGCCGTCTTCTTCGTTTCCGTCGCCGCGGCGTGCGCGGCCAGAACCTGGCCGGCGATCACGAGCTTCTGGATTTCCGTCGTGCCCTCGTAGATGCGAAGCGCGCGGATCTCGCGGTAGAGCCGTTCGACCGGCACGCCGGAGACCACCCCGAGGCCGCCGTGGAGCTGGACAGCGGCGTCGATCACCCGCTGCGCGGCCTCGGTCGCGAACATCTTGGCCATCGACGCCTCGCGCGTGACGCGATCCGCCCTACGGTCCTTGGTCCACGCCGCGCGGTAGACGAGGAGTGCCGCGGCGTCGACATCGACAGCCATCTCGGCGATCCGGTTCTGGGTGAGCTGGAAGTCGGCGAGTTTCTGTCCGAACGCCTCGCGCGAGGTGACGCGCGACAGCGCCTCGTCGAGCGCACGGCGGGCGAAACCCAATGCCGCAGCACCGACTGTCGAGCGGAAAATGTCGAGCGTCGCCATCGCGATCTTGAAGCCTTCGCCCGGCCTGCCGAGCATCTGCGTCGCCGGCACGCGGCAGTTCCTGAAGACAAGCGTGCCGAGCGGATGCGGCGCGATGACCTGGATGCGCTCCGAAATGGTAAGACCCGGCGCATCGGCATCGACGACGAAGGCCGACAGGCCCTTGGCACCCGGGCCTTCGCCGGTCCGCGCGAAGACCACGTAGTGGTGCGCGATGCCGCCGTTCGAGATCCACGTCTTGGTGCCGTCGAGGACGTAGTGGTCGCCGTCGCGCCGCGCCGTCATGCGCATGGACGCGACGTCGGAGCCGCCTTCGGGTTCGGAGAGCGCGAAGGCCGCGATCCGGGTGCCGGCGCAGACTTCGGGCAGGTAGCGCTGCTTCAGCGGCTCGGTGCCGAACAGCGCGATGGAGGCGGAGCCGAGCCCCTGCATGGCAAACGCGAAGTCGGCGAGCCCCGAGGTTCGTGCCAGGGTCTCGCGGACAAGGCAGAGCGAGCGCACGTCGAGCCGTTCGTACACGCCGCCGTAGGCTTTCGGCACCGCGTAGCGGAGCCAGCCCGCCTCGCCGAGCATGCGGACGAAGCGCGCGGAGAGCGCGTCGACGTCGTGCTCGTCGTGTTCGAACGGCGCGATCTCTTTCGCCGTCCAGGACTCGAGCCGCGCCGCGAGCTCGCGGTGTGCGTCGTCGAAGAAGGGCCAGCCGAGAAAGGTGCGGTCGGGCATTCCTTATCCTTCCGCGCGCAGCACGCTCAGTTCCCCTCGAAGACCGGCTTCTGCTTGGCGACGAAGGCGTGGTAGGCGCGTTCGAAATCCTCGGTCTGCATGCAGATCGCCTGGGCCTGGGCCTCGGCCTCGATCGCCTGCTCGATGCCCATGTTCCATTCGTGGTCAAGCGCCTTCTTGGTCATGGCGTGCGCGAAGGTCGGGCCGTGGGCGAGGCTGTGCGCCATCTCCTCGGCATCGCCGAGCAGGCCTTCGGGCGTCGACAGGCGGTTGAAGAAGCCCCAGCGCTCCGCCTCCTCGCCGGACATCGTCCGGCCGGTGAACAGCAGCTCGGCGGCGCGACCCTGGCCGATGATGCGCGGCAGGATCGCACACGCCCCCATGTCGCAGCCGGCAAGCCCAACGCGCGTGAACAAGAATGCGACCTTGGCACGCGGCGTGCCGAAGCGCAGGTCGCTCGCCATCGCGATGCAGGCCCCGGCGCCGGCGCAGACGCCGTCGACGGCGGCAATGATCGGCTGCGGGCAGGCACGCATCGCCTTGACGAGATCGCCGGTCATGCGCGTGAAGCGCAGAAGGTTGACCATATCCATCCGGACCAGTGGGCCGATGATGTCGTGCACGTCGCCGCCCGAGCAGAAATTGCCGCCGGCGCCGGTGATGACAACAGCGCGGATGTCCGGCACGTAGACGAGATCGCGGAAGAGATCGCGCAGCTCGGCATAGCTCTCGAAGGTCAGCGGATTCTTCCGCTCCGGCCGGTTGAGCGTGATGGTGGCGACGCGATCCTTGACGGACCAGCCGAAATGCTGCGGACGGAAACGGTCGGGACTGTAGGACGTCAGCGTCATGCGTTGTCTTTCTTCACGGGATTCGGTCCGGCTGCCTGGATCGAGCGCTTGAGCTTGGCGAGCAGGTTGAGGAGCTCGGCCATCTCGGCCCGACTCAGTCCGGCGAAAAGCGCGTCGATCCAGGCTTCGTGGACCGGTGTCATGGCATCGAAGGCGCGCTTGCCGGCGGGCGTAAGCTTCACGCGACTGCGCCGGCGGTCGTCCGGTGCCGGCGCGCGCGCGATCAGTCCTTCGGCGACGAGACGATCGACGAGACCGGTGATATTGCCGTTCGACACCATGAGGCGGTCGGACAACTCGCTCATGGTCAGGCCGTCTGGCGCGCGGTCGAGCTGCGCCAGCAGGTCGAAACGGGGGAGCGTGATGTTGAAGCTCTCGCGCAATCCCGCGCGCACATGCGCCTCGATCAGGTTGGCGCAGGTGAGCAGCCGCAGCCACACGCGCAGTTCGAGCTTGTCGTCCCGCGCGACCGCGCTTTCGCGGTCGCTTCCGTTCGTACGGACCAGGGTCTCGTCGTCCGTCATGAGATTTCTCCACCGGCGATCGGCAGCGTCGCGCCGGTAATGGCGCCGGAAGAAGGAAGACAGAGGAATCCGACCGCGGCCGCGACCTCGTCCGGCATCACGAGGCGCCCCATCGGGTTGCTCGCGGCGAGGCTCGCGCGTGCCTCCTCGGCCGAACGTTTGGTCTTGGCGACGATGGTCGCCACGGCGCCCTCGAGCATCGGCGTATCGGTGTAGCCGGGACAGACCGCATTGACGGTGACGCCCGTGCGCGCGAACTCGACGGCAAGGGCGCGGGTGAGTCCGACCAGCCCGTGCTTCGCGGCGACATAGGCGCTGACATAGGGATAGCCCTTGAGGCCGGCTGTCGAGGCGACGTTGACGATGCGGCCCCAGCCGGCGGCGATCATCGCCGGCGCCACCGCGCGCGTGCACAGATAGGCGCTGGTCAGATTGAGGGCGAGCATGCGCGACCACAGTGCCGGATCGGTCTTGGCGAACGGTGCACTTTCGGCCCCGCCCGCGTTGTTGACGAGGATGGCGGGCGCGCCGAGCGCGCGCGCGGCGTCGTCGAGTGCGCGCGCGAGCGCCGTTTCGTCCGTTACGTCGGCCGCCACGTCGCGCACGCGTCCCGCGCCGGAAAGCGCGGCGGCGGTCTCGGCGAGGGCGGCGGCATTGCGGGCGACGAGGGTGAGGTCGGCGCCGAGGCGCGCGAGCTCGCGCGCGATTGCGGCACCGATGCCGCGCGACGCGCCGGTCACAATGGCATGCCGGCCGGCAAGGGGCCGGACATCTTCATGCGTCGGCGACGCGTTGGTTTGCGGTAATGATGCGGTCATGCCTCCCTCGGCGCCCGGCGGAACGGCATGTCCGCCAAGCAATTATTTTAAGTGTAAAATAACTATCGCGTCGGGACAAGCCGCCACCCGGACGGATTCACGGTGGCATAATTGCGCCGCCCGGGAGACGCGCCGTAGCATGCGCCGATACGGAGGACTCCATGGCAGATCCCGTCGTTCTCAGCGCCTTCGCGGTCGGTTCCGTGCTCTCGTTCGGGCTCTACAGTGACGCCATCCCGCCGCACTTCGAACCCGAGCGGCAGGTCGAGCAGCTCTACAAACAGGACGGACGGATCGTGGCGGACGCAACCGCAACGCTCCTGCCGAGCACGGCCCAAAGCGCCTGTCCCAATGGGGCGCAGATCGTGCGCGAAGAGTCCCGCGTCGACGGCAACCGGGAATTCCTGGTCTGGACGCTTCGCTGCCGCGAGCTGGCGGTCATCCGCTGACGCCGCCGGCGGCAGCGGTTGAACCGGTTCCTCAAGAGAAGGCCTTGAAGGCGATGAGCGTGAAGGTGTCCTTCACGCCGGGCAGCTTCTGTACCCCCATGACGAAGTGGCCGATGTCCTGATCATCGGTCAGGTAGCACTTCATCAACAGGTCGTACTGACCTGAAATCGAATAGACTTCCGACACCTGTTCAATGTTCTGAACAGCCGCGTCGGCAACGTCGTATGCCTTGCCGAGTTCGCATTTCACCATGATGAAGATGGTCTGCACGGCCGTTCCCCGTCGGATGAGCTGACGGAGTTATTTAGCCGACGGCGCGGCGTCCGCGAAGCAGGAATGCGGGAACGTATTCGGTTTGGCCAAAGGGGATCGCGCTGTCGTCGTCCTCGTCGTCCTCCCGACGGTTCCGGCGTTCGGTGCGCTCGGCCGGCTTGCTCGGCTCGGGCCGCGGCGCCGGGCCGCCGGCCGTTCGGCCGCCGGTTCTGCCGGCTGCTCGGTGCGCGCGGGCTTGGCGTCGGCACGCGGCGAGCCGCGCCGACCGCCCCGCGCGCCGGCACGCCGGCGGGTATGCTTGGCGTCGTCGGGCGTCGGCTCGGCGGCGGCCGGCGCCTCGATCCCCTCGATCGTGATGCGCGGAATCGGCTTGCCGATGAGCTGTTCGATCGCGGCGATGAACTTGGCGTCGTCGGGTGTCGCGATGGTGTAGGCATGACCGGTGCGGCCGGCGCGGCCGGTGCGGCCGATCCGGTGCACGTAGTCCTCGGCATGCGTCGGCACGTCGAAGTTGAACACGTGCGACAGATCGTCGATGTCGAGTCCGCGCGCCGCGACGTCGCTGCAGACGAGGAGCGTGATCTCGCCGCGCTTGAAGGCGTCGAGCGTCTCCATGCGGCTGGCCTGGTCCATGTCGCCATGGAGCTGGCCGGCATTGAAACCGTGCTTGCGCAGCGAGCGATAGACGATGTTAACGTCGCGCTTGCGGTTGCAGAAGATGAGGGCGTTGCGCACCGACTCGGCGCGCAGCAGACGGCGCAGCGCCTCGCGCTTGTCGTCCGGGGCGACGATGGCGAGGCTCTGCGTCACGGTCGCAGCCGCGGTGGCCGGCCGGGCCACGGTGACTTCCTTGGGATTGGACAGGAACTTGTCGGCAAGCCGGCGGATGTCGGGCGCCATCGTCGCCGAGAAGAAGAGCGTCTGACGCAGCGGCGGCAGCAGGCTGACGATGCGCTCGACATCGGGAATGAAGCCCATGTCGAGCATGCGGTCGGCCTCGTCGATGACGAGGATCCGGACGTCGGCGAGCAGGAGTCGGCCGCGGTCGAAATGGTCGAGAAGCCGCCCTGGCGTCGCGATCAGGACGTCGACGCCGCGGTCGAGCAGCTTTTCCTGGTCCTCCATCGATACGCCGCCGATGAGCAGCGCCTTGCTGAGCTTGGTGTATTTGCCATAGGCGTCGAAGTTCTCGGCGACCTGGGCGGCCAGCTCGCGCGTGGGCTCGAGAATGAGCGAGCGGGGCATGCGCGCCTTGGCGCGGCCCTGGGAGAGGATCTCGATCATCGGCAGCGTGAAGCTTGCCGTCTTGCCGGTGCCCGTCTGTGCGACGCCCAGGACGTCACGGCCGGCCAGGATGTGGGGAATGGCCTGGGCCTGGATCGGTGTCGGCTGCTCGTACCCGGCGTCAGCAACGGCCTGGAGGATTTCGGCGCACAGGCCGAGATCGGAAAACTTCATTCTTTCAGTACTTTAACCTATAAGCTCCCACCGGAGCGGTGACTTCAACGACTTCAATGTGGGGCGACCCTGGCCCCTTGGGCGGGGAGCCACGACCGAGCGGACCACCCCGTGCCCGGCCGCGACATCGGCTCGGGGCGTTCGAGGGACCTGCTCCTAAGATGGGGCAGGATCATAGAAACGCCAGTACATAAATCAAGTTTTCCACAGCTATTCTCAACCCTGATGCGGCGGTAGCCGACGACGCCCTGACCGCCGCCGAACGGACATGATGCGAGCATGACCGACAAGATCCCACTTATTCTTCTACCCGGACTGCTGTGCGACCGCGCCCTGTGGGCACCGCAGATTGCCGCCCTCTCCGACATTGCCGACATCAGCGTCGGCGACCTGACGCAGGCCGACAGCATCGCGGGCATGGCCGCCGGGGTCCTGCGGTCGGCACCGCCGCGCTTCGCGTTGGCCGGCTTGTCGATGGGCGGCTACGTCGCGTTCGAGATCATGCGTCAGGCGCCTGAGCGGGTGCTGCGGCTGGCCCTGCTCGACACGACGGCGCGACCCGACACGCCGGAGCAGACCGAGAACCGGCGCGTCCTGATGCAATTGAGCGAGCAGGGCGAGTTCAAGGGGGTGACGCCGCGGCTGCTGCCGCGCTGGATTCATCCCGCGCGGCTCGACGACAAGGAACTGACCGCGACGATCATGGCCATGACGCAGCGCGTCGGACGCGAGGCCTTCATCCGTCAGCAGACGGCGATCATCCGCCGACCCGACAGCCGCCCGGGCCTGTCGCGCATCACATGCCCGACGCTGGTGCTGTGCGGCCGCGAGGATCAGGCGACTCCGGTCGAGGTCCATCGCGAGATCGCGGCCGACATTGCGAACGCACGGCTCGTCATCGTGCCGGACTGCGGTCATCTCTCGACGCTCGAGCAGCCGGTGGCGGTGAACGCGCACCTGCGGACGTGGCTCACGGCGGACGCGTAGGGCGACCGGTCAGGAATTCGGCGAGACCGCCGCTCGATACGTTCGGGGTGCGGCCGTAACGGGCGCCGGGCGACTTGTCGCCTTGTCCTTCGGAATCGAAGCCTCGTTCCTTGGTCCGGATGCCGCTTTGGACAGCGAAGCCTCATCCTTCGACGAGCTCAGGATGAGGCTTCGGTGTTGGCTTATCCCTCGACCGGCTCGGGATGAGGCTTCGATTCGACAGGTTCGTTCCTCAACAGGTTCAGGAGCAGGCATCGGCAGGTTCGGGATGATGGCGCGGCATCAGCCGTCGCGGCATCCGACCCGGCCGTTGCGCGCGTCTCACGAGTCTCACACCTTTCACCCGCCTCGCGAGACTCACACCTCTCACCCGTCTTACGAGACTCATGATTCGCAGACGTCTCGCTCGTCTCATGAGTCTCGCCTGTTTCATGAGTCTTGCATGTCTCACCTGTCTCACGAGACTCATTCGTCTCATGAGTCGCCCGCGTCCCGCCCGTCTCACGTGTCGCCGACGTCTCCGGTCGGGCGGCCGTGTCGGTCGCGGCGCCGGGACGCGGCGAGGCGGCAAGACCGAGTTCCCGCGCGCGGGCGAGGTAGCGGTAAACGGTCGCCCGCGAGACGCCGAGCCGGCGGGCGATGGCACCGGCCGTGAGACCCTGATCGCGCAGAAGGCAGGCGGTGCGGGCTTCGACCTCGTGCGCCTCGCGGCGCAGCCAGCGGATTCGGCCGTCAGCCGGCGTGGCCCGGGCCTCGAACGGCCGAAACATGCGGCCGTCCGGCACGCGCATCTTGTCCAGCCGCACGACCATCCGCGGCGCGGCGTCCGTGTCCGGATCGGACGGCCGGGTCACCGTGATTTCCACGTCCATGACATCGTCGAGCGGCGTGTGGCGCCGCCGCGTCGTTTCGATCACGAGCACGGCGATGCCGCGCCGGCGCAGTCCGACGAGCCACTCGGCGACCTCGTCCATGCCATGCCGGCCGCGAGCGAGTCCGGCAAGGCCGTCGATGACGACGAGATCGGTGTCGGCGGCGACGAGGCGATCGAGGACGGCACGGCCATCCGGCGTGGCGAGGGCAGAGCGGCCGCATGGCTGCGCATCGGCGGCGACGATACGCAAGCGTCCCGGGACGGGATCCGGACCGGCAATCCGGGCGAGGCGTTGCCTGAGCGTGTCGAGCGGTAATGCCGTATCGACGTAGAGAACGTGTTGGAGGGCCCGCGGCACCCAGCCGAGAAGTGCCGTGCCGGTCGCCACGGCATGGGCCAAGGAGAGTGCAAGCCAGCTCTTGCCCACACCGCTCGCACCGCGCAGGCGATGCAGACAGCCGCGTCCGATCACGGAGTCGAGGATGAAGCCGGGACGGGCGACATCGAGGGCAAGGAGGTCGTGGCAGGTCAGCACGACGAATTCACGCGCGATCGCGTCTGCGCGCGTCGCGGCCGTGGTTTCAAGATGCATGGCCGTTATCTCCGAATGGAAAGAAGGTGACTATCGTGAAATCGTGCCGGACGAGCGGAACGTCGCCGACCGTTCGCGTCGTCGTCGCTGCCTCGTGCCGTATGCCTTACGCCTGTTGTCCGTGCGTACGAGCTTCCGATCGTCAGATCGCCTACGCATGACGCCAATGTCGGCGTCCGGTTGCACGAAAGGCCGACAGCACGCGACGGGAATGAGCGAAATCTGCACACGCCTTACGCACAGGCCTTACGTCAGGTCGGCCGGATGCGCGCGACACCACGGACGCCGCCTTGCCCCGGGGCGTCCTTGTCCCGGCTTTCGTTCACGTCAGCCCCGCATCACGGATCGCGGTCAGTTGTTCCGGCTTTCGACAAATGCGCCGAGCGCATGCCATTGCGCGATCGCGCCGGACAGCCGTTGCGAATTCTTGTCGTCGACGACGATACGGCGGTCGCCGCCGTTCTTCAGCACATCGTCAAGGGAAGCCGGCGGTCAGATCGTCGGCACGATCGCCTCGGGTTTGGCCGCCGTGGGCGCCGAAGCCGTCATCGAGCCCGACGCCGTGATCATGGACGTGTGTCTGACGGACATGAACGGCATCGACGCGGCCGGCGTCATCCGGGCGCGCCGGATGACGCCGGTGGTCTTCGTCACCGGCGCGGATGTCCGTGCGGAAATCGAATCGCGGCTTCAGTTGCTCGATCGGATCGAGGTCGTGATGAAGCCGGTCGATCAGCCGTGTTGTGCGCCGTCGCGCGGCACGTTTAACCGGATTTCGCTTCAGACCGATTGCAAGTCACTCGATCCGGCCTCCAGTTGATGGTGTCGCCGGGGACGTCCGCCCTTACTGCACGATCAAGCGCGTGCGATCTGCGTCAGCGTCGCGTGATGACGACTTCGAGGTATTCGCTGGGCACGACCATGGTGCCGTCGCCCGAGCGGTTGAATCGACCGATGAGTTCCTCGAGCTCGCGCGCCTGGGCTGATTGGGCCGCAGGTTGGAGCGTGGCAAACGCCTTGAGCATCGGTCCGTAATACGTCCTGAACACCTCCAGCCAATGGTCCGGCGAGCAATATCGAAAGACGAAGTGCCGCTCGGCCGACTTGATGGACGATGCGTGCGGTTCGAACAACTCGGCCAACCGAGCCTGCGTGCCCCACAGCATCGGCGATCTGGCCCCTGCAGGCGGCGGCACGTGCATGGCAATGGTCTTGAAGACCTGGCCGATGAAGCTCTCCGGCGTCCAGTTGGCAAGGCCGATCTTGCCGCCGGACCTGCAGACACGAACCAGCTCGCCGGTGGCGCGATCCTGGTCGGGCGTGAACATCACCCCGAAGGTCGAGACGACAACGTCGAAGCTGCCGTCCGGAAAAGGCAGCGCTTCGGCGTCGGCCTCGCGGAACTCGACAGCGAGGCGTTCGGCCGCAGCGCGTTCGCGGGCGCGATCGAGCAGCGCAGGGACGTAGTCGGTGGCAACAATGTCACACCAGCGGCGGGCAGCGGCGAGCGACGCGTTGCCGTTGCCGGCCGCGACGTCGAGCACTTTCTGCCCGGAACGGATGTCGAGGGTTTCGCACAGTTCCTCGCCGACGATCTGAAGCGTGGTGCCGACGACGGCGTAGTCGCCCGACGACCAGGCGCCTTGCTGGCGGGCCTTGAGGGCCTCGAGGTCGATCTGGTCGGGATGACGGACCTGGCCCATCGTGGCGGTGGATATGGACATGATGGTTCTCCCTGTTCGGCCGGCTGTCCCGGCAGCCATCTGCCGGTATGGACCTTCCGTGGCCGCAACCAGATAAGCGGAACGGACCGTCCGCGGATGTGACCCAGCTCACACCGGACGCCGTGGCGTCAAACCCGATAGCCGCCCGTGGCCGCGAGCGCGACAACCGGCTTGGGAGTCTCCATGGTGCCGGGTCGGCCAAGCTGAACCGGTGGCACTCCGTCGCCGCGGCCGCGCCACCCCGACCTTCGGACGATCAGCCGCGCCGGCGCTTCATCGTTCGTTGGCGTGCCTGTGCGCGTTGATTACTTCGAGCAGGAGATGGAGTTCTTCGTCCGTCATGCCGTCGATCGGATCGCCGATCGGCGGGGCGCTGAGGGCGAGGAGGGCTACGATGCGGAGATATGCCGCCGGATCGGACTCGCGTACGGCGTCGATCGCGTGCTGGCCGTGCACACGAAAGTCCTTCATGAGGGCGATCGAAAAGTCGCGTCGCAGCCGCATGGCGGCGCTGCCATTTTCGGACGAAGCGGACGGGTGGCGGTCGGCCGCCGTGTGGTGAAAAGACATCGGGCAGCTCCATCGAATCGGGAACGAAATGGGATCGGGGGCCGAAAGGCGAGGAAACGGTCCCGGACTGACGTCTGCCGAATCAAAAACGCCCGCCGGCGGGGCCGTGCGGGCGCACTTGTGGTGCCGAAAAGTCAACTCCAGCCGGGCGGTCGCCGTCAAGACGGATTCTGCTTCGAGGGGTGCTGCGGTTCCGTGCCGTTCAGCTTTTCCGGGGCTTGGCTGCCGCGGCCGGAGATGAAAGCCGGTCCGGCGTATGCCGGCGTGTCCTGGATGCGGGCGATCCGGCCGCCTCGGGCATCTCGCCCGAAGGGGACGTAGCCGGACCGTGTTCCTGTTGTCCGGGCTTGCGCGGTGCCGCCTTTCGACGCCCGGTCGCCATGTCACGTCCGCGCCTCGGCGACCGGGATTCGTCGGGCACTTCGGCCGCGATCTCCTCGAACAGTTCGAGCTGCCGTTCGTCTCCCTTCCTGCGTTTTGCCATGCCGCGAGAACGGAGAGGACCGGCGGGCGTTCCGCCTTCCGCAACCCGCAAGATGCTTAATTAAAGGGCAAGGCATCAATTAAAGGGCAAGGCATCATCGTATGCCCATCACGATCGTGCCGACGCGTGCGAAGCCTGGCATTTTCACGTCAGCGGTCCACACTGGCGTTGCTGCAGCTGCATATGTACTAGGCATGGCCGGCGTGTCCCGTACCGACCATCCGTTTCCAACCGAGCAGGTCGGCACAATCAAACCGCCGATCCGGCCCGAGAGTCGAATCACGGCCTTTTCGCATCCGGGCGTCATATGACGATCGAAATGCAATCGAGACGCGAGGACGTGCGTCCTCGTGCTACCGGTGCTGAGAGAAAATCGGGTTCACCATCAGCATATCATCCATGCGCTCGGCAAAATTCTTTCGTCACGCCGAATGTGGTTGACACGGGATTCGGCCTTCGTCGTAAAAGTTGCAAAAATACAATTTCTTGGACTCACGGGGAGAAACGACTCACAGGAAGAGACACGGCTGTCATCTCGTCGGAAATCGCCGTCGCGCATCGGGAACGTCCGTCAGGCAGCCAATATCGCGCAATCATCCATCATCCGCTTTCGGCATCACTCAACCGGTGGTTCAGGGATCGGCACGATTCCTGAATTCAAGACGCGCGCATCGACCGCCGGTCGTCACGTCAACGAGCAAAGGAAATGACCATGGACAGATTCCGGTACCTGAACGACTGGGAGGAAGAGATCCTCGCCTTCAAGCGCGCGACCGATGGACGATGCGTGAGCCGTCGTGCCTTCTGCGCCGGACTCGCTGCGCTCGGTCTTTCGCCGCTCGTCGCGACGATGCAGCCGGTCGATGCGAAAGAACCGGACATCGTCCTCGTCAACTGGGGCGGCGATTCGGTCAAGGCGATGGATCAGGCCTATGTCCAACCGTTTCTGGAGGCGAACCCCGGCGAGGGCATCAAGATCGATTCGTCCGGTGCCACGTCCGGGAAGATCAAGGCGATGGTCGAGGCCGGGAGGGTGGTCTGGGACATGTGCGACCGCGCCTTTCACGCATCGCTTCAGCTCGGCCGGGAGGGGCTGCTTGAAGAGATCGACTACAGCGTCGTCGACAAGAGCAAGGTATTGCCCGGATTTGCCGGCCGATGGGGTGTTGCGAATTACTGCTTCGCCAACGTCCTGACCTACGACACCAGGGCGTTCGGCGGACGCAAGCCCGAGTCCTGGGCCGATTTCTGGAACATCAAGGATTTTCCGGGGCGGCGTACGCTGCGGCGCCACATCGACAGCACGCTCGAGGTGGCACTGCTCGCCGACGGCGTACCGATCGACAAGATCTATCCGATCGACGTCAAGCGTGCCTTCGACAAGGTGAAGCAGATCAAGGATCACGTGACGTTCTGGAGCAGCCACGCCGACAGCTACAAGCTGTTGCGCGACGGCGAGGTCACGATGGGATGCCTTGCCCATACACGATCGGTCACGCTGAGGCGGGACACGAACGGTGCGATCGACTTCACCTTCAACCAGGGGATTTTCTGGGTGTCGGGGTGGATCGTCCCGAAAGGAAATCCGGCCGGAAAGCGGGTGTGGAAGATGATCGCTTCGACGCAGGATCCCGCCGGTCAGATCGAGCTTCTCAAGCTGATGGGGAACGGGCCGGTAAACCCGGCGGCAAACGCGCTTATCACGCCGGACCTCGCCGCGATCAATCCGTCGTCGCCGGAAAACCTCAAGCGCATGGTGGTGGCCGACATGGAATGGTACGCGGCGAACAGCAACACGGTACTCAATCAGTTCATCGACAACGTCCTGTCGTAATTTCCGGGGGAACACGATGCTCGGACAACCGATCCAGACCCGCCTGGCCTCGTTCAAGGAGGTGCCGATCATCGACATCAGCGGTGCCGGCGATCCGGCGAGGCGCCGCGACCTCGTCAGGCAGATCACGCGCGCCTGCGAGGAAGTCGGGTTCATGTACATCGTCGGGCACGGGATCAGCGAGCGGATGCTCGACGACGTGTTCGACATGAGCCGTGCGTTCTTCGCCCTGCCGATCGAAAAGAAGCGGGCGATCGATCTGAAGAAGTCTCCATTCTACCGCGGCTATCTGGGCATCGGGGAGAAGGGGAACGATCCGACCCACAAGGGCAATCTCGTCGAGGCGTTCCAGTGCCACGAGGATCTTGCGCCCGATCACGCCGACGTCAGGGCGGGCATGCCGCTGCGCGGGCCGAACCTCTGGCCCGACGAACCGGTGGGCTTCCGCAACGTGGTATACACCTATTACCAGGAGACGTATCGCCTCGGCCTGCGGCTGCTCGAGCTGTTCGCCGAGGGGCTGGACCAGCCAAGCGACTTCTTCACGCGTCATTACAGGCATTCGCTCGCCCAGCTTCGGCTGCTGCATTATCCTGCGCAGGAGAGCCCGCGCGAAGGCGGGCAGATCGGTGCGCGCGCCCACTGCGACACCGGCGTCATCACGATCCTGACCCAGGACAGTGTCGGCGGCTTGGAAGTCCTCAACAAGTCGGGGGAGTGGATCGCCGTGCCGCCGATCAAGTACGCCTACGTGATCAACATCGGGAATACGCTGCAGTTCTGGACCGGCGGACGGTTCTCGTCGACGACCCATCGGGTCGTGAACCGTTACGGGGTGTCGCGCTTCTCGATACCGTTCTTCATGACGCCCGACTATGATACGGTCGTCCGGCCGATCGGGATGGAGACGGACCCGAACGCGCCGACATTTCACGTCGGCGAGGAGATCCTCTCGACGTATCGCCGGATCTGGCCATCGATGGCCGCTTGAGGCGGCATCCGCACGACAGGTCGCAGTCTGCGCAACGGACCCATGCCATTGCCGGCGGACGGGGAGGGGGTGTGCTCGAAGTCGTCAACCTGACCAAACGGTACGGCGAATCATATGCGCTGAACGACGTTTCGCTCTCCATCGAGCAAGGTACGTTCACGACAATCCTCGGCCCTTCGGGCTCCGGCAAGAGCACGCTGCTCATGAGCATCGCGGGGTTCGTCGATCCGACCGCCGGCGACATACGGCTGAACGGACGGTCGCTGCTGCCGGTGCCGCCAGAACGGCGGAACTTCGGGATCGTCTTCCAGGGCTATGCCCTGTTCCCGCATCTGAGCGTGCGGGACAACGTCGCGTTTCCGCTGCGGATGCGTCGGCTGTCTTCAGCGGAGACGGAGAGGCGGGTCAGCGAGGCGCTCGCCCTCGTCCAGCTGCAGGACTATGCGGACCGTTTCC
This sequence comes from uncultured Rhodospirillales bacterium, assembly GCA_937926175.1. GTDB lineage: Bacteria > Pseudomonadota > Alphaproteobacteria > CACIAM-22H2 > CACIAM-22H2 > CALANV01. The sequence continues at coordinate 143,274 of CALANV010000037.1, forward strand.
CGCGACAGCTTTCCGGCGGACAGCAGCAGCGGGTGGCACTGGCACGCGCCCTCGTCTTCAAGCCCGCGCTCGTGCTGCTCGACGAGCCGTTGAGCGCGCTCGACAAGGGGTTGCGCGAGGCGCTTCGCGGCGAGTTGCGGCGGCTGCACCGGAAGGTGGGGATGACGTTCGTGCTGGTGACGCACGACCAGGACGAGGCGCTCGAGCTGTCGGATCGGGTGGCGATCATCAACAAAGGACGGCTCGAGCAGTGCGACGACCCGGTGACGCTCTACAACGCGCCGAAGACCAGATTCGTCGCCGAGTTTCTCGGCAAGAGCAACTTCATTCCCGTGCGGAAGCTGGGCGTCGACGGTGCGGTGGTGCGGCTGCAGGCCGGCGGCGTCGTGCTCGAGCACGAGCAGGCGGGCGATGCGACCGGTGCCGAGGCCGTGCTCGTGCTGCGCCCGGAACGGATTCAGATCGCGCCCGAAGGTGCTCCCGTCGGGCCGAATGCCGTGCGCGGCGTCGTCGAGGAGACGAGTTTCCGGGGAGCCGAGATCAGCGTCACCGTCCGGACGGAGATCGGGACACTTCTGGCGAGAGCGCCATCGGCGCATCCCTTCGTCCGACCGGCACCGGGCGACCGGGTCGTCCTGCACTGGATGCGGAAGGCTGGCTATCTGCTCGATTCCGCAGACGGTACCGAGGCGGCGGGGTCAGGGTGATGATCGCCGGTTCGCGACAGACGCGCGCGTTCCTCCTGTTCCTGACGCCGTCGCTCGTCTTCCTGACGGTTCTCTTCGCGTATCCGGTCGGCAAGGTGCTGCTGGTCAGCGTGACCGATCCCGAGCTCGGGCTGCAGAATTACCGACTCCTGATCGAGAACGCGGCGCTGCGGCGGGTTTTCCTCACGACGGTGCGGATCGCCGGGCTCACGACGCTGATCGCGGTCGCGGTCGGCTATGTGCTCGCCTACCGGATGCACACGGCCGGCGAGCGCGAGCTGCGCCTGATCATTTTCTGCCTGATGTTTCCGTTGTGGACGTCGGTCCTGGTCCGTGCGTTCTCGTGGGTCACGCTGCTGCAGAGCAATGGCATCGTCAACGGGATTCTGATCGGCACCGGCCTGACGGAACGGCCGATCCAGCTCGTACGCAACGAAATCGGCGTTCTGATCGGCATGGTCCATGTCATGATTCCGTACGCCACGCTGCCGATCTATGCGGTGATGAAGGGAATCGACGCGCGCCTGCCGCAGGCGGCGCGGTCGCTCGGCGCTTCGTCGCTGCAGACGTTCGTCAGGATCTTTTTTCCGCTGACGCTTCCGGGCATCGGGGCGGCCATGATCCTGGTGTTCATCACCAGCATCGGATTCTACGTGACCCCGATCGTGCTGGGCGGCGGCAAGGTCGTGATGATCGCCGAGTACATAAGCGTGCAGATCACCGAAACGCTTCGATGGGGGCTTGGCGCCATGCTGGCCACCGTGCTCCTCGCCATCGTCCTGCTGTTCGTCTTCGCCTTCCGGCGGCTGACCGTCCTTCGCGAGCAGGGGGCCTGAGCCGGAATGAACAGGCGCTTCCTGCAGGTCGTCATACTGCGTGGCGCGGTCGTCGCGGCGCTGACCTACCTGATCCTGCCGCTGCTGATCATCCTGCCGGTTTCGCTCACGGATCAGCGCATGCTGGCACTCCCCGTGAACGGCCTGTCGCTGCAGCACTACGCGGCGGTGATACAGAGCGAGGAGTGGCTGAGCTCAACCTGGCAAAGCCTCGTCATCGGCATCGCCTCGACCGTGCTCGCCGTCGTCATCGGCGTCGCAAGCGCGATCGGCTGCAAGCTCGTCGATTCCGGTCGGGCCGGCCTCGTCCGGATTCTGAACCTGCTGCCGATCGTGATCCCGTCGATCATCTACGCCTTGGGCGCCTACCGGTTCTATGTGGAGGTCGCTCTCCTCGACACGATGGCCGGCGTCATCCTGGCCCATGCGGTCGGCGCGATTCCGTTCGTCTTCATTGCCGCGAGCGCCAGCCTGGAGCAGCTCGACCTGAGCCTCGTACGCGCGGCACAGAGCCTCGGTGCCGGCTTGATACGGACGGCAATCTTCGTGCTGGTGCCGAACATGAAGGCGGGGATCGTCTCCGGCGCGATCTTCGCGTTTCTCCATTCGTGGGACGAGATCGTCGTCACGCTCTTCATATCCAGCCGGACGGTCCACACGCTGCCCCGCAAGATGTGGGAGGGGTTGAACGAGAATCTCGATCCGGTGATCGCCTGCGTCGCCGTCGCGCTTCTGCTGTTCACGCTGATCCTTCTGCTGATCGAACAAAAGGTGAAGAGGATGCCGCCGGCCGGATAGGGGCGGCCGGTCCCTTGGCGCGGTTCAGGCGGCGGCGTCCGGCACCGCAAACCGGATCTCGAACACGGTTCCGCCTTCGCGACGGATGGCGACCTGCGCCTCGAGCTGGGTGATCAGCGCATTGACGATTCCCATTCCCGTTCCCGGCCGGTAGTCATCGGGCATACCCACGCCGTCGTCGCGAACGCAAAGTACGCATTCGCCTTGTCCGCGTGAGAATTCGACGTCGACGCGGCCCGTCCGGCCATCCGGGAAGGCATGCTTGAGGGCATTGGCCAGGACCTCGCTGGCGATCACGCCGACCGAGACGGCCTTGTCGAGATCGAGCCGGCCGTTGGCGCGAACGCCGATGGCAATGCCGCGCTCGTCGGAGCCGTAGACGTTGGCGCCGAACTCCGCGAGCTTCGCCAGGTAGGCGTGCATATCGATGTTGGCGGCCGATTGCTGTTCGTAGAGAGACTGGTGCACGAGCGCGATGGCCTGTATGCGGCGTGAGATCTCGTCGAACACGTCGCGCGCCGCCTCGTCGGTGACGCCGCGCGAGCTGACCCGCACCATCGACGAGACAACCTGCAGGTTGTTCTTCACGCGATGATGAACCTCGCGAAACAGGATGTCCTTTTCGCGCAGCGAGGCACGCAGCTCATCCGCAAGCTGCGCCAGACGCGCGGTGCGCTCGCGGACGCGTTCTTCGAGCTGCTGATTCGCCAGCGCAAGCTGGCGTCCGAGGCGCTCCTCCCGATGCGCATAGCGTACGGCGATGAACGAAAGCAGGATCACGCCGAGAAGCGCGAACAGACTCACTGCACCGTAAGAGAGCGCGTCGCGGCGCCAGCGTGCGAGCACGCTTTCGACCGGCGTACCGACGCGCAGGAACAGGCGAAACCGGTCCAGGCGCTCGTGCGCCCAGATGCGCTCGACACCATCGGGCGCGGCATAGGTTTGCGTGTGCGGCGAATCGGTGCGAAACCACTGTGCCGCCGTGGTCGCGATCGGATGCCCCCGGAGGTTGGGCGGCGGCACAGTGTCGACCACGATCTTCATGTTCGCATCGATGAGCTGAAACGTGGCGCGATACTCCTTGAGGCCGACGGACTGGAAGAAAGTCTCAAGTTCGCCGAGATTGAAGGAGATCAGAGCCACGCCCTTGAAGTCGCCGGTCGGGTCGTTCACGCGCCGGCTCAGGACCATGATCGGTTCGCCCGAAGCCCGGCTTTGGAGTCCCGTCGTCAGGATCGGGCCCGGCGCGCCGTCGCGATGGATCTGGAAGTAAGAGCGGGATTCCGTGTTCAGCGGCGGCGGATTCTCCATGCTCGATGCGATGACGTCGCCGGTGCTGTCGACGATGAAGAGCCGGAAGATGTAGGGGTTGTCCTGCGCGATGAGGCGCATCCGCCGTTCGAGCCCGGCGACGTCTTCGAGATCCTCCCAGCGCGTGTTGCGGCTCATCTCCTCGAGAAGGACGAGGTGCGCGTCCGCGACCTCGAGCATCCGGGTGAGCTGGTTCAGCATCAGACGGGCCGCGCCGGTGGTGACGGTCCGCGCCTCGTTGAGGAGGTGAGCACGGCTCCACATCGTGGACACGATCGCGATCGCGCATAATGCGATCACGAATGCGACGGTCAATCCGACCGTCATCGTCGTCGGCCGTAGGCGACGGCCGAGTTTTCCGAAAACGTGCCTCATCGCTCCGATCAGTCGTGCCGCACTATCCGGATCGACAGCACGCGCGCACCGTGCGAGTCAGGTTCGACGGACACGTGTTTTCCACGGCGGCAAAGCCGCCGCGGTCAAGACCACGCATCGACGGCGCGTGTGTATTCCTTCTGTCCCACATTCAGCACACTCAGATAAGAGATCCCGGGCCCGGTCATCGAGAGCCGATGACGCCGCCTCCAAATCGAGAAGGCCAAATCGAGAAGGGCCGCCCGGCAGGCGGCCCTTCAATTGTCAAACCGCGATCCGGTGCGGATCGTTGTGACATCGCGTCACGCGATGCAGATCTCCGCAGAGGCGAAGATCCAGGTCCCCGCGACCGATGATCGCGTCTCATGACAATCAGACACTGGATCACCTCCTTTCGTTGTTGACGACGACTTATCGAATATGATGGCAGCGTCGCGCGATAACAAGCGCAAATGCGCATGGCGACACGGCATTCCGACGGCGCCGCACGTCCGGTGGATCGACTCGGCAGGGCATATGTGCGGTGCAACGCAAATCCATACATCGAACGGACGATCCGCCGCGTCCGGACCCGACATCCGTGGTTATTGCCGCTGCGCACAATTGCCACTGCGCGCTCTCTTTGTCGCTTGCATTCCGCCCACGGTTGCGCAGCCGTTTCGCTACGCCTTCTAGCACGCGGGGCACATTTCATCGTGATCGTTCCGGCGCGGGTCGACGGGCGGCGTGAGCGCGAGCATGATCTGCGACATGAGGTTCCGAAAGGCAAGGTCGTTCGGGCCATCGACGCCCTCGACCCAGCCCGTCGTCTCGCTCAAGGGGATCCGGCCGATGCAGAACGCGGCACTGACGTCGATCCGCGAACCCGGCGGCCGGGGTGCTGCCGGTGCCGCTTCCTGACGGCACAGCTCCGCCGTCGCGTAGGCGCCCTGGCCGAAATCGAGGACCACCTTGTAGCCGTAGCGGTCCTCGGCCCGCGGCGTCTGAGAGAAATAGAGCTTCGGGCCGAAATTTCGCGCCTGAATCGCGGCAAGCACGGCCTCGTTGCCGTGATCGGCCGCAAACGGGTTGTTCCGGATGACGGCAAGCGCCGGGTTGTTCGCCGCGGCGAGGGTGACGTGGCTGGGCGCGTACCCGCTTTCCAGATAGGTCGAATGGATGACAGGCCCGGCGCAGCCGCCCAACGCCAGCGCGCCAAGCGTGGCCATACGGAGGATCACACGCATCACAAATCCATTCTCCTGCAATCGGCGCCGCGGATAAACCCACGCTCGTTCGACCGGCATGTAGCGATAACTAGAACCGTCCCGGTTTCGTCCCGTGAAGACCTGGAATGGCGACCACGGTCCCGGCTGCCGGGGAAAGGGGACGACATCGGTGTCGAAGCCTCATCCTTCGACAAGCTCAGGATGAGGCTTCGAACAAACTCGGGATGAGGTTTCGGCGGAGCAGGGGGATGGACCGGCCGGAACACCCTCGATCCTTTTCGGTTCCAGTCACAGGAGGGGCTGTCGCAACGCAATCAGAGGGGCCATTCGATGGACGGCAAACCGCTCAGCATCGCAATCGCGTTCGTCTTCGGCGCATCGACAGTTGCGCTTGCGCAAGGCCAACAGCAGCGGCCGGGCGCGGGCCAAGTCACGGGACCGGTACGGGTGGAGATGCAGCAGTCGCAGGCCTACGGCCAATACCTTACCGACGGGCAGGGGCGCGCGCTCTACATGTTCACGGCCGACTCGAAAGAGAGCAGCAGTTGCTACGATGCCTGCGCAGCCGCATGGCCGCCGCTCCTCACGCGTGGCCAGCCGAGCGCCGGTCAGCAGGTGAACGAACTCATGCTCGGAACGCTGCAACGCCGCGATGGCGGCATGCAGGTCACCTACAACGGCATGCCGCTCTACTACTTCGCTCGGGATCAGGCGGCAGGCTCGGCGACGGGCCAGGACGTGAAGGGGTTCGGCGGCGAGTGGTATCTCGTGTCGCCGCAGGGCGAGAAGGTCAAGAAAGGGGAGAAGGGCGGCTAGCGCAGCCGTCGGCGCTTTCGCGGAAACGCCGTCGAACCCGTCGACGGCGAGGCGCCGTTCTTTGGCATCGGCGCCTTGTTCTCTTGACATCGAAGCTTTGTCTTGTGCTTGACATCGAAGCCTCATCCCTTGACGGGCGCGGAATGAGGCTTCGACGAGTTCGGGATGAGGTTCTGTCAGGCTCGGGACGAGGCATGAGCGACGGAACGCAGCCAGCAACAAGACCGGCCTCGTCCTGAGCCTGTCGAAGGACGAGGCCAGATACCGGCGCTGATAGTCGATAAGGGCCAGCATCACCTAATGACACCGAAGCCTCATCCTTCGACAAGCTCAGGATGAGGCGTCGGTGGATTCATCCCTCGACAAGCTCGGGACGAGGGCCCGGGTGGCGGGGCGGTTTAGTCGGCGAAGGCAATGCTGTGGACGACGCTTATGCGGTCGTCGACTGCGCGCACGCCGGGGACGCGCTCGACGAGCGTGCGGAGCGCCTGCTTTTCCTCTTGGGAGCGGCAGATGCCCCAGAGCTCGACGGTCCCGTCGCGGACCACGACGTTGATCATCATCGAACGGGACCAGGGCTCCGCCGCGATCCGCTGCATCAACTCGTCATGCAGATTTCGGCCGGCTGCGGGCCCCGGCGTCTGGGGCGATGCCGGCGTCGCGAGGACACGAAGAAGGTCGGCGCGGCTGACGATTCCGACGAGAATGCCGTCGCGCACCACCGGCACGCGCTTGATTCGCCGCGATTCGAGCAGTGTCGCGATGTCGGCCACCTGCGTATCCTCGGAAACCGAGACGACATGACGTGTCATGACGTCAGCGGCGTGCAGCCCGTGAGACTTGACGTAGTCGCGCGCGAGGGTCTCAGCGTCGGCGAAGAGCTCGAGCCACCACGAACGGCGCCGCACCGTTCCGGCCTCGGGACGACGCATCAGATCGCCCTCGCTGACGATGCCGATGACGTGCCCGGTCTCGTCGACCACGGGAACGGCGCTGATCCGGTGCTCGAGCAGCATGGCCGCGATGTCACGCACCGGTGTTTCGGGCCCGACCGTCCGGACGTCGGTCGTCATGATGTCGCGCGCCTGCATGGCATGCTCCTTTCCCTGTCGACGTGACACAAGTGGAAACGAGAGAGCTGAGCCGTTCGTTCCGGCCGGCTGTGTCCGGCTCGGGCGACGGACGCGCGAACGGGAAGGGCTCTTTAGGAAAATTTGAAACCGGATTCAGAAGAACTCGATTGCGAACGCGACGCCACCCGCCCAAATTTGCGCGCATGAGAGGTCGCGCCGACGGCCACGCCTCTCACGGTGCGGATCCGGCCGTAACGGGATCCTGCGGGGATTTGATCGAGCAGCTTGCACCGCGTCACCAAATGCTAAAGCGCCACGACGGATGTCGTGGGCTCGATGTTTCGAGAGGTCCGCGATGTCCGTATCGAAATTTCTCGTTCGCCAGCTTTGCCGGTCATTTCATGTCTTTGCCGCACAGTTCGAAGCGGCGGCGGAGGCATTGATCTGGCACCGCGCCGGTTGCTGTAGCGCCTGAACCATAGCCGCCGCCCGTCGTCGGCGGCGCAGCGTCCGCCAGGCGCGCTCCTTCCCGATCAACCGTACGATTTCCGCGGCGCCGGACGGCCCCGCGGGGGACGAGAACGACATGACCCCAGCAATGCTCGATATCGTCAAGCTTTCGAAAATCTACGAGACGCCGTCCGGACGCGTGCATGCGCTCGACGGGGTCGATCTGTCCGTCGCCCGGGGCGAGATCCACGGCATCATCGGCCGAAGCGGCGCCGGAAAGAGCACGCTGATCCGCTGCATCAACCTCCTGGAGCGGCCGACCGCAGGCAAGGTGCGGGTGGATGGCCAGGACCTGACCGTACTGCCGGCGCGCGAGCTCAACGTCGCCCGCCGCGCGATCGGCATGGTGTTCCAGCATTTCAACCTGCTTTCCTCGCGTACGGTCTTCGACAACGTCGCGCTGCCGCTCGAGATCGCCGGCGCGCCGTCGGGCCTGATCCGCCGGCAGGCGCGCGAGGCGCTCGAGCGCGTGGGGCTGTCCGACAAGGCGGACCGGTATCCGGCACAGCTCAGCGGCGGCCAGAAGCAGCGCGTGGGCATCGCACGGGCGCTCGCCGGGCGGCCCAAGGTACTGCTGTGCGACGAGGCGACGTCGGCGCTCGATCCCGAGACGACGGTGCAGATCCTCGACCTGATCCGGCAGATCAACCGCGACCTGAAGCTGACCGTCCTGCTCATCACCCACGAGATGAGCGTCATCAGGGATGTCGCCGATCGCGTGACCGTGCTCGACGGCGGCCGCGCGATCGAGACCGGACCGGTGTTCGACGTGTTCACCCGGCCGCAGTCCGAGACCGCGCGCCGTTTCGTGCGCGACACGGTGGGCCTGGCGCTGCCGCCGCATCTGACGGAGTCCCTCGTGCCGGTTGGCACATCGGACAGGCCGCTCCTGCTGCGAATCACCTTTGTCGGTCCCGCCGCCTCGGAGCCGATCGTGTCGGCGCTGTCGCGGCGGTTCGATCTCGACCTCAACATCGTCGCCGGCCGCATCGACGAGATCCAGGGCCGCCCGTTCGGCACGCTCGCCGTGCTGGTCGACGGGGCGGCGCCGAAGCTCGAGGCCGCGCTCAATTACCTGCGTGCACGCAACATGCCTGTGGAGGTTCTGGGCCATGTCCCAAGCCATGATCGAGCTGCTTCTTGAGGCGCTGCTGGAAACGCTGCTGATGGTGGGCGTTTCCGGCGCGCTGGCGACCGCGTTCGGGCTGCCGCTCGGCGTCATCCTGCTCGTGACGAGCAAGGGGCACATCGCCGAGAACCGGCCGGTGAATGCCGTGCTGGGCGCGATCGTCAACGCGACGCGCTCCACGCCGTTCATCATCCTGATGGTCGCGATCATCCCGCTGACCCGGCTTCTGGTCGGCACGTCGATCGGCACGCCGGCGGCGATCGTGCCGCTGACGATCGCGGCGACCCCGTTCGTCGCCCGCCTGTTCGAGGCGGCGATGCGCGAGGTGGATCCCGGCGTGATCCAGGCCGTGCAGGCGATGGGCGCGACGCGGCTTCAGATCATCACCAAGGTGCTGCTGCCGGAGGCCCGGCCCGGCCTGATCGCGGCGGTGACGGTGATGCTGGTGAGCCTCACCGGCTACTCCGCCATGGCGGGCGCCGTCGGCGGCGGCGGTCTCGGCGACCTCGGCATCCGCTACGGCTATCAGCGCTTCCAGCCCGACGTGATGCTCGCAGTCGTGGTGGTGCTGATCGCGCTCGTCCAGATCACGCAGTCGGTCGGCGACCGGCTCGTGCGTCACTTCACCCGGAAATAGGCAATCAACAACCAGGAGACCATGGAGATCGTCATGAACACGCGTCTTACCCGTCGCGGCTTCGGTCGGCTCGCGCTTGCCGGCCTCGTCGTAACGGCGGTCGGAGGTAGCGCCTATGCCCAGCAGAGCCGGCCCTTGCGCGTCGGCGTCACTGCGGGCCCGCACGCGCAGATCCTTGAGGCCGCCGCCGCGGTGGCGAAGCGGGAAGGGCTCGAGATCCGCATCGTCGAGTTCAGCGACTACATCCAGCCCAACGCCGCGCTCGCGCAGGGCGATCTCGACGCCAACAGCTATCAGCATCAGCCGTTCCTGGACCAGCAGGTGAAGGACCGCGGCTACAAGATCGTCTCGATCGCGCAGACGGTCGTGTTCCCGATCGGCATCTATTCGCGCAAGTACAAGTCGCTCGCGGAGCTGCCGTCCGGTGCCAAGGTGGCGCTGCCGAACGATCCGACCAATGGTGGCCGCGTCCTGCTGCTGCTGCAGCGCGAAGGCCTGCTCAAGCTTCGTCCCGATGCGGGACTGCGCGCCACACCGGTGGACGTCGTCGAGAATCCGAAGCGCCTGCGTCTGATCGAGCTGGACGCCGCACAACTGCCGCGCTCGCTCGATGACGTCGATGCCGCGGCGGTGAACACCAACTACGCCATCCCGGCGGGTCTGTCGCCGACGCGCGACGCGATCGCGATCGAGGACAAGGAGTCGCCGTACGCCAACGTCATCGCCGTCCGCGAGGCGGACAAGGATCGGCCGGAATTCGCGACGCTGGTCCGCGCCTACCGTTCGCCCGAAGTGAAGGCGTTCGTCGAAGAGACGTTCAAGGGCGCCATTATTCCGACGTGGTGAGGTGCCGCACGCCGGGCGGCGCGATGCCCATGCCGTTGCCCTTGTTGCCGAAAGAAGTACCGCTTCCGAGACAAGGAATAGCCGACGGCGACGCTCGGCCCGGCGAGGGCATCGATTGACGGCGGATGGTGGGGCCTGCGATAGAGAGCCGGGGGCGGAGACAGTGACGACACGGGCGTATCATGACGAACGTGGAGAAGCTGGCGGCGGCCCAGGACGCTCTCGATCGCCCCACGATCGCGGAAGCCCGGTGCGCCGTGCCCGGCGCCATACCTGCCGCGGGCAAAGGACCGCCCGCGGCAGGTGCGCCCTCGCGCTGCGCCGCGTTGCGGCGCGAGCTCACCTCGCCGGAACTCTCCTTCCTGATGGAAGCGCATAACGGGCTCTCCGCCAAGATCGTCGAGGAGGCCGGCTTCCGCGGCATCTGGGCCTCGGGTCTGACGATCGCCGCCGCCTTGGGCGTGCGCGACAACAACGAGGCGTCATGGACCCAGATCCTCGACGTGCTCGAATTCATGGCCGATGCCACCACGCTGCCCATCCTGGTCGACGGCGATACCGGCTATGGCAATTTCAACAACGTGCGCCGTCTCGTCCGCAAGCTCTGCCAGCGCGGCATTGCCGGCGTGTGCATCGAGGACAAGCTCTTTCCCAAGACCAACTCGTTCCTGGGCGAGATGCAGCCGCTGGCCGACATCGGCGAGTTCTGCGGCCGCATCAAGGCGGGGAAGGACAGTCAGATCGTCGACGATTTCTCGCTCGTCGCGCGCATCGAGGCGTTCATCGCGGGACGCGGGCTCGACGAGGCCCTGCGGCGCGCCGCGGCCTATCATGCCGCCGGCGCCGATGCCATTCTGATCCATTCGAAGCGGACGAACGCGAGCGAGATCTTCGCCTTCACCGAACGCTGGGCCAACCGGTGCCCGGTCGTCATCGTGCCGACGATGTACTATGCAACGCCGACCGAGCAGTTCCGGCAGGCCGGCGTTTCGATGGTTATCTGGGCCAATCACAACCTGCGCGCCGCACTCACGGCGATGCGCGACACCTGCCGCCGTATCGTCGAGAGCGAAAGCCTGATGGAGGTCGAAGGGCGCGTGGCCAGCGTCCACGACATCTTCCGTCTCGTCGGCAACCATGAACTGGAGGAAGCCGAGAGGCGGTATCTGCCGGCGCGCGCCGGCACGCGCGCGATCATCCTTGCCGCTTCACGCGGAAGCGCCCTCGGCACGCTTACCGCGGACAAACCGAAATGCATGCTCGATATCCGCGGCACGCCGCTGCTGGAGCGGCTGGTCGCCACGCTGCGCGACGGCGGCGTGCGCGACATCACGGTCGTGCGCGGCTATTGCAAGGACGCGATCACGCTGTCCGGCGTCAGGACCGTCGACAACGATGCCTTCGCAACGACCGGCGAGCTCGCCTCGCTTGCCTCAGCGCGCGACCGCCTCGAAGGCGACTGCCTCGTGATCTACGGCGACGTGCTGTTCCGCAATTACATTCTCGACGGCGTGATGGCGGCCGAGGGCGACGTCGTCGTCGCCGTGGACGCGCTGTGGCGCGACCGGGTGGCGGCGGGGCGGCCGCGCGTGCGCGACTTCGCTGCGGCAAGCCGCCGCTTCTCGGCCGACTATCTCGACGAGGCGCCCGTTTTGCTGAAGGCCATCGCCAGCACGTTGCCGCCCGACGATATCGCCGGCGAATGGATCGGCATGGTCCGCTTCACCGCCCGCGGCGCCGAACTCGCCCGGGCCGAGATCGCAGCGATCGAGGCCGAAGGCGGACTGGCCACGGCCGACATGCCGACGCTATTGACGCGGATCGCCGCCAAGCATCCGGTGGCCGTTCACTACGTGACGGGGCACTGGCTCGACGTCGACGATCTCGCCGATCTCGCCGAGGCGCGGAACTTTCCATGATCGCCGCCGACGACTTCCTGGTATCGGCGCGCACCCATGGCCTCGACTTCTATGCTGGCGTGCCGTGCAGCTTCCTGACGCCGCTCATCAACCGGGTGATCGGTGACGACGCGCTCGACTACATCGGCGCGACGAGCGAGGGCGAAGCCGTCGCCATTGCCGCCGGCGCCTGGCTCGCCGGCCGGCAGACGGTGGTTATGTGCCAGAATTCCGGCCTGGGCAACGCGGTGAATCCGCTCGCCTCGCTCAATTTCCCGTTCCGGATTCCGACCCTGCTCATCGTCACCTGGCGCGGTCAGCCCGGCTACGCGGACGAACCGCAGCACGCGCTGATGGGCGAGATCACGGTCCGGCTGCTCGAGACGATCCGCATCGACCACGCGCCGTTCCCGACGACGCGGCAGAACGTCGAGCCGACCATCCTGCGGGCGACGGCCGAAATGGCGCGGCGGGAGCTTCCCTTCGCCCTGGTCATGGCGCGGGAGAGCGTGCGCGACGACGGTCTGCGGCAACGGCCGATCGCGCCGCGCCCGCCGGGGCAGCGGCAGGACCTGCGCGAGGGCGGCGAGCGGCCCGCCCGCATCGCCGTGCTCGAGCGGCTTCTCGCCATCGTGCCGCCGACCGCGGGGGTGATCGCGACGACGGGCAAGACGGGCCGCGAACTCTTCACCCTGGCCGACCGCGCGCAGCATCTCTACCAGGTCGGCTCGATGGGCTGCGCCAGCGGCATGGCGCTCGGCATCGCGCTCAACACCCGACGGCGGATCGTCATCCTCGACGGCGATGGCGCCGCCCTGATGAAGCTCGGTACACTCGCGACGATCGGCGCCCACGCGCCCGACAATCTCGTCCACGTGCTGCTCGACAACGGCGTCCACGACTCCACCGGTGGCCAGGCGACGGTGTCGCCCCTGGTCGATTTCGCCGCGGTCGCGCTCGCCTGCGGCTATGCGCGGGTCTTCACCTGCGACAGCATCGCCGGATTCGAGACGGCCTGCCGCATGGGTCTGGAGGGGCAGGGGCCGACATTCATCCATGTCCGGATCGCACCGGGATCGCTGCCGAAGCTCGGCCGTCCCACGCTGCCGCCGCACGAGGTCGCGCGGCGCTTCAAGGCGTTTCTCGCGTCCTGAGACCGGTCCGGGACTCGTTTCGTCGGGGCGAGGCGGCTACACGGCCGATGCCGGTTCGTAGAGATGCGCTCCGGCGAGGCTCATCTCGGCCAGCACCGCCGCGACGGCCGAAACCGCCGCCTTCATCACGGCTTCATCGATGGCACCGATGCAGCCGATGCGGAAACTGTCGACATCGGTGAGCTTGCCCGGATAGATGACGAAACCGCGGGCGCGCAGGCGGTCGTAGAAACGCGCGAAGTCGAAGCGCGGGTTGCACGGCATGCGAAAGGCGACAATGATCGGCGCCTGGAACTCATCCGGCAACAGCGGGCGGAAGCCGAGGCGCCGCATTCCGGCGACGAGCGTGTGACAGTTGCGCGCGTAACGCGCACCGCGCGCTGCAACACCGCCCTCCGCCGCGTGCCGGTCGAGCGCCGCGTCGAGCGCGGCAAGGACGTGCGTGGGCGGGGTGAAACGCCATTGTCCGTCGCGCTCGAAGCCCTGCCATTGGTCGTGGAGATCGAGGCTCAGGCTCGTCGCATTGCCCCGAGCGGCAGCGAGACGTGCCTTCTCGGCGATGACGAAGGCGATGCCCGGCGCGCCCTCAAGGCATTTGTTGCTCGATGCCACGAGCGCCGCAAAGCGCATACGACGGGCGTCGAGGGGCAGGGCGCCGAAGCTGCTCATGGCGTCGATCAGAAGCCGCCGCCTGCGCGCCGCAACGATCCCGGCGATGGACTTGAGCGGGTTGAGCAGGCCGGACGTGGTCTCGCAATGCACGAGGGCGACGTCGGTGATCGCGGGATCCGCGTCGAGGCATGCGGCGGCGGCGGATGCGGTGACAGGGCGGTCTTCGGCCGTCTCGTGAACGGCGACGGCGCGGCCGAGCCGCCGGGCGATCTCGACCATGCGCCGGCCGTAGGCACCGTTGACCAGAACCAAGAGCTTGCCGTCCCGCGGCACCAGCGACTGGAGCGCCGCCTCGACGGCGTAGGTGCCGCTGCCCTGAAGCAGGACGCAGGTATGACTCGCGTCGGCGCCGGCGAGATGCACAAGGCGTTCGCGTACCCGCCGCGTCAAGGCGATGAAGTCGCCGTCGCGCGAGCCCCAGTCACGCAGCATCGCGGCACGGGTTTCCGTCGCGGTGATCAGCGGCCCCGGCGTCAGCAGATAGGGCGGCATGGAGCGGCCTGTCCGGCGACGGATGCGTACGTCATGGTGATGCGAGCGACCCGGGAAGTCCAGATACCGGTCATGTTCCACCCATTGCTGGCGGTATCGCCATGCGCCGTTCGGCAGCGCGGCACGTGTCCGATGATAGATCCCTGCATGCGCCGAGCATGACCGAGACTCGCTTCGCGGGGCAGTCGATCAAATGGAAGACCCGGCCATCCGATCGCGCCGCCCGCGTGCCAGCACTGCGCTTGACGGCCGACACCGGCCACGTTATGGGACCGAGCCGCCCGGTGCGGCGGTCCATTGGTATCGTGCGTAACATCCGCCGTTCATTCAGCAGGCTCGAGGAGCCGACAGACATGGCGCGTTCCGCGTGCGAACGTGGCTCCCGGACCACCTTGAAACGGGCGATGCGAGCGGCCGGAATTGCCGGTCTAGCGTGGTTTTGCCTGGCGGGCGGCGTCGTACCGGCGAACAGCTTCGGCGGCGGTGCAAACGAAAACGGCGTCGCGGCACCGACCACAATCGAGACACGCGAGCAAGCCGCCGCGTACGTCACCGCTTTGGTCGAAAAGGTCGTTCCGCAGTTGCTGGCCGTCCCCGTCCCGGCGCGTTCCGATGAGCTGCGCCGCCTGCTCGAGGCGAACATCGACATGCCGGGTGTGGCGCAGTTCGCCATGGGGCGGTATTGGCGCCTGGCGAACGACGACCAGCGCACCGAATTCGTCCGGCTGTTCCGCGAACTGGTCGTCCAGACATCGGATGCGGGCCTCGCCAACTACAAAGGCGGGGATCTCCGTATCGCGGAGACGCGACCGACCGACGACGGCGAAACCCTGGTCCGCAGCGAGCTGCGCCTGACGGACGGACCGCCGGTTCAGATCGACTGGCGGCTGCAGCGCGAGCAGGATCGCTTCAGGATTCGCGACGTCGTCGTCGAAGGAATCAGCATTCGGATCGCGTTACGCGACTTTTTCGCCGCCACGACCCAGGAAAAGGGCAGCACTGCCGCCGCTCTGCTCGCGGCCATGCGCGAGCTCGTCCAGTCACCGAGGCGCGAAGTGCAATAAAGGGACGAACGTCAGGACGACGCAGAGAGGCGACGCGTCCGCGACGAACCTGAAGCCACGTACCCGAAAGTCGATCCCGAACGGGGGACTTGCCACCTGCGCGCCGTCGATGTTCGGACGGTTTCAATGACCGGACGACCCGAAGATACGGCCGAGCGGAATGGAGAGGGTAAAAAGAAGTTCCTCCTCACCGGGATTGGAGCTGTGTGTCCCCGCATTCGAGACGTGATCGAGACGGATGCCGATCCGCTCGCCGCCATCGGTCTGATAGTTGAACCCCAGCCCGACACGAAACTGAAAGACGCCGCCCAGGTCCTTGCTGTCCCCCTGATGATAGCCGCCGACCGCCAGGAGCGGCATGAGAATGAAATTGCCGTATCTGATGTCGGCGTAGATGCCGCCGTAGCCGAACACGCCGCCGTCGGTGTTGGCCATGATGCCGATCGCCGGTCCGATGAAGAACAGCTTTTCGCCCCATCGCAGCTCGATCCGCGCCGCCGGCGTCGTGATGTCGTCGTCTTCCAGAAATACGTCGAAGACGCCCACACCGACATCGACGTAACTGGGGCCCGTGCCGAGGAATTCGACGGCGCCCACGCGGAACGCGACATGGCCGTCGCCGCCGGCCTGGGCGCCGCCGGACGCCATCACGATCGAGAAAACGCATCCCAACGTCACGCCGCAGATATGATTCCACAACCTCATCCCGCCTCCGGTCGTCTGCCGGCTTCGATGAGGCTGGAGGCCAGATCACCGTGCCGGGGCCTTCTATGATCTCCAGCGCGATGGCGTCCGGTCACGAGCGCATGGACCGCCCGTCACATTCATGCCGGCGCGTGAGGAGGTGGCCATTCTATCCATGGTTGGGCCGTATTGTCGCGTCGGTTCGCCGTCGAAGCGCCGACAGAGGGGGAAGCAGGCCATACCTCCATCCAATCCGAATCGGCGGAGTCGGCGCACGCGTACCTCGAACGATGCGGGAACACGGCCACGGGCAGGGACCGGACCCGCGTCGGCGCCTGCAGACCAGGCCAAGTTCGACCGGTCGCGGCGACGAACGGCCGCAAGCTCACGAGCCGCTATGAGCCACAACACCTGGATTCACCTGATCGTGCGGCCGCTCGTGCGTCCGCTGGTCAAGCGCAACGTGACGCCGAATCACCTGACGGCTTTGCGGCTGGCGACGGCCGTCGCGTCGAGCCTCATGCTCGCGAGCGGCGATCCGGATTGGTCGGATGCGGCCGGGCTCGTCTTCCTGATCTCCTACTTTCTCGACAGGGCCGACGGCGAGCTTGCACGCCAGAGCGGCAAGTCGACGTCGTGGGGGCATCGTTTCGACCTGTTTGCCGACTGCACAGCCAACGTGCTCATTTTTGTGGCAATGGGCGCCGGTCTGCGCTCGGACCCACCAGGGGCAGGCGCCATTGTTCTCGGGCTCGTGGCCGGCGTCGCCATCGTCGCGACCTTCTGGCTTGCCGACCACGCCAGCCAGATGGGCCGCGGCGCCTCGATCGTTCCGAACGTCGCCGGGTTCGACGCGGACGACTTCATGATCGTCGTGCCGCTCGCGATCTGGCTCGACGGCCAGCGGGTGATTCTGACCGCGGCGGCGATCGGGGCGCCGGTCTTCTGTCTTTGGATGTGGTGGCGCGCCGTTTCCGTCGCGCGGGATTGACCGTCGCGTCTCGACGAACCAGTAGGCGGCGAAGGCCGGCACGCCGAGCGCAATGTCCCGCCCACGCCGGATCAAGCCCAGGGCAAGACATGTCGCCGGATCGAAGCCGAGCAGGAGACCGATCGCGAGGAAACTCAATTCCTGCGCGCCGAGGCCACCCGGAATCGCGAATGCTGCCGACCGGCCTGCCTGGGTCAGGCTCTCGAGGATGAAGGCCTCCGTCCAGCGCGCCGGATATCCGAGGAAATGGAGGGACAGAAAAATCTCACCCCCGCCCGCAACCCATCCGGCAAGCCGCCAGAGACAGGAGCGGGCGACGATGAGGCGGTCTGCGTAGATGGCATCAAGGATCCGGTACAGCGGCGCCACGTCGCCGAGCCGCGCGACCCAGGCGGGCACGAACGGCGAACGCCTGATCCGACGCCACGCCATGGGCAGGATGCGTCCGCGCTGCAGCCGGTAGAACGCCAGGATTCCCAGGCCGAACAGGAACAGACCAACGAGGGCCGGGAACGCCGGATCCGCGTCGTATGACGACATCAGGACGACGGCACCGGCGATCGCGAAGAAAATCTGGGTGAAGGCACCGAGCGTGACGTCCGCAAGAACGGACGCCGTCGCATCGGACGTTCGGACGCCGGCAATCGCGGCGAGCCGGACGCGGACCAGCTCGCCCCCGATCTGCAGGACGGGAAGGAGATTGTTGACGGCTTCGCCGATCCAACGGGCGCCGAACAGCGCCACGGTCGGCGGACCGCCCCCCCGGAAAAGAAGGCGCCATGCCAGGACATCGAGGAGGATGGGCACGGCATGGAAGAGGACGATCGGGACGATGCCCCATCCGACCGGCGCGAGCGCATCGCGTATGGACCGAACGCCGGTTCCTAGTATAAGGGCGGCAAGCACGCCCGCGCCGAGAACAAGCATCGCGAGCGTGAAGACGCGCATTCCCGGACCGCCATGCCGACTCACGACACCGGAACTCGTTCGGTTGAGGTGCGAAACGGCGACGGCGGCGCAGGGATCAACGTCGTGTTACCGCACACCGGCTTCTCTTGAGACGCGCCATCTTCGGCGCGTCGCGCAACGACGCAAAGCGCAGGCCGGAGACATCCTTGTCGAGAAGATGCGGATAAACGACGTCTTGCGCGTACCGCACGTCCTCGGGGAAATCGATTTCGACCCAAGGCAAGCCGGTGACATCTTCGAAGCCGAACATGCCCGGCGGGTTCTCCCGTATCATGTCGCGGATCGTCTCCTCGTATTCCATGAGGCGTCGCGTGCCGTCGCCGACGTAACCGGCGGCACGATCGGCGAGTTCCCTGGCAGCGGCCGGCGAGAAGCGGAAGAATCCGACCGATTCACCGTACCAGTCGCAGTCAGCCCGCGGCCGCTTGTGAAAATCGACGATGCGGCCATCGCGAATGCAGACCTTTACCGGCTCGTCGCCCGGCTCGACATTGCGATCGACCAGCAAGATATTGTCGAGCGGACTGTCGAGCAGCCGGGCCAGGAGACGACGGTCGTAAAGCACGTCGGCATCCATGAGCAGGACCGGCGCCCCGCTCGTCAGGATCTCGCGCGCAGCCCAAAGGGAAACGACACTGCCGTCGCGATGATGCGGGTTGTCGATCAACCGGACCGAGCCGGCGAGCCCTAGACAGCCGACTTCCGCGGCGATGAGATCGGCGCGATAGCCGACGGTGACGGCGATCCCGGTGATGCCGAAGCCGCGCAACAGACGAAGATGCCGCTCGAGGAGGGTCGAGGGACCGAAGGCAAGCAGGGCCTTCGGCCGATGATCCGGGCCGCCGCCGAGACGCCGGCCGACACCGGCCGCAAGAATTATGGCCTTCATCCTCGTCCTGCGGCGATGAAAGACACAGCCCGCTCGAACGCGCGATCGGACCTGGGTGCCTCGTTGTAGCACCGCGAAAGAACCGCGCGCAAAAGAGGCAAAAGGCGAGACGGACAGCCGAACGTGTATGACCTTGAAGATGGATCCGTCCGGACCTGCACCGGCCTGACGCGGATCGGGCGGGGGGCACGTCTTTGGGAGACCGGCCGGCAGCAGCGCCGTCATGCGCTACGGATCGTCAAGTCTTCTCGGACCGGCCGGCGGATGACCAGGCGACCATACTCGGCAGTACCAGAAGCGTCGTTATCAGCGTGTAGCCGATCGCGATGGTGAGCAGGTACCCCATGCTGACCATGCCACGGTGACCGGAAATCATCAGACTTCCGAAGGATGCAATGGTGGTGAGCGCGCTGTAGAGAACGCCACGCGACGTGCTGGCTGGAACGGGGCCGCGGTCCCGACCTTCCTCACGCCAGCGCAGGACGACATGGATCGCGCTGCTGACGCCCAGTCCGAACAGCAGAGGAAGCGCGATCAGATTGGCGAAGTTGAGCGACAACCCCAACGTCACGACGGTGAGGGACGTAAAGGCGGCGGCCAGCACCAGCGACAACAGGACGAGCAGCGTCTGAGCGACGTTGCGGAGCACGGCGAACAGGATGAACACGACCAGCACCGCGGCGATTGCCGTGGCCTTCACGAACGATGCCACCACGACGTCCGCCGCCTCGGTAATGATCACCGGCGTCCCGGTCGCATTCGGCGCAACGTCCCGGACCGCCGTCACGAAGCGTCGCAGCTCCCGATCGTCCAGGGGATTGCGCGCCGGGCGCACCTCGATGCGCGCCCTGCCGTCGGCGCTTACCCACAGTTGGCGCAGATCGGCCGGCAGGTCGCTGAGGCCGACGGACCGTGCCTCGAGGGCGGCCGCGATGCGGTCGAGTGCGACCGGGAGATGGCCGGTCAGGCGATCCTCCAGCTCCCGCAGCAGACGGTCGGAATCCGAAGCCGAATCCGTCAGGCCTTGGAGCGCCGCGCGCAGATCGGCGGCAGCTTCGGCCACGGCGCCATTCCCGGCGGCGAGATCCGATAGCGCATGCATGAGCCGCGCATGGGCCCGCCGGCGTTGGTCGATGGTCAGGGGGGCCGGATCGCGCGGAAACTCGAGTGCAGGCCCCAGGAAATAGGCGATGTCCTGGATGATCGGCAGCTTCCGTTCCTGATCGTCGGGCACGAAGCTTCGCAACGTCACGACGTCCCGTACCTCAGGAAGGGTCGTCAGTTGCCGTGCAAGCGCGGCGGCTTCATCCAAATCGGCCGTCAGGACGTCGATCGCATAGGGCGTCGCTCGCGGATTACGCGCGAGGTCGAAGAACGTCGCCACCGACTCCATGCGCGGATCTTTCAGGCGGATCGGGTCGAAGTCGAAGCGGAGGAAGGAAACGGAGATCAGCCCGGCCGCGCCGACGGCGAGCGACGCGACGAGAACCGCGCGCGGATGACGGCGCGCGAAATCGTCGAGCGGCTGAAACTCCGAAGGGATGTCGCGACCGGCGGCGCGCAGGGGCAGCAGCGTCAAGAGCGCCGGCAGTACCGTCAAGTTGGCCACCACGGCGAGAAACATCCCCGCTGCCGAGATCACGCCGAGTTCGGCAAGTCCCCGGTAGTCGGTCGGTACGAACGACAGAAAGCCCGCTGCCACCACGATGGCGCTCAGCACGATGGCACGGCCCGTCGCACTACCTGCCGCGGCGAGCGCCGTCGCGGCGTTGCATCCGCCGGCCATCTCCTCACGATAGCGCAGGCAAAGATGAATGCTGAAATCGACGCCGAGACCGATGAACAGAACGGCAAAGGTGACGGAGATGAGGTTGAGGCGGCCCACGGCCAAGGTTGCGAAGGCGGCCGTCCAGATGAGCCCGATCAGCAAGGTGACGACGGCGACGAGGACGAGCCGCCACGACCGTAGGCCTGCGACCAGGAACAGCGCGACCATGACGAAGGATGCCGCTGCAGCGGTCATGCCGCCGAGCCGGGCGCTTTGCAGCTCCTCGTGATCGAGGGCGGCAACGCCGGTCAGCCTGACGGTGAGGCCGTTGGCGGGAACAAAGCCGAGTTCCCGAATGCCCGCACGAAGCGCGGTCATCGCCGCGCTGGCGGGTTGGAGCGATCCATAGTCCAGCTTCGGCTGTGCGATCACGAACCGCTGCCCGGAAAGCGAGTTCGCATCGTCGCCGGCGAGGAGCGAGAGCCAGGAAAGTTTGGTCGGATCGCCCCGCTGCATGGCCCGGATCACGTCCCGCATGCGGCCAAGGAACGTGGCGAGGCCTGCGGTCTCCGGCGACGGCGCGCGCTCGGCGACCTGAGTCACGATGTCCGCCAGACCGCGCAACGTCGGATCCTGGGCGAGCATGCCGATCAACGGCTGCGCTTCGGCCAGGCGATCGGCAAGATCCGCAAGGTCCGCCACGCTCAGGTAGAGGAGGCCGTTCTCGCGAAAGAACGACTGCGCGCCCGGCGCATAGGCCGTACGGAAATGCGCCGCGTCGGCTCGCAGCCAAGCGCTCAGGCGGGCGGCCGCCTCGTCCGCCTGCTCTGGCGTGGGCGCGTCGACGACCGCGACGATGGTATCGACGAGGTGGGGAAAGGCGCGCTTGAGGGCCGTGTCATTCCGACGGAACGCCACGTCTTCCGAGATCATTTCGGTGGTGTTCGTATCGATCGTCAGGTTCTCGCGGACGTGCACGAGCGAGATCGCCGTGATGGCGATACAGACCGCCAGAACCAGCGCGGCGTGCCTGCCGACCCATTGCACCCAGTTCGACAGGATCCACCTCCCATGGCGGAGCCGAGAACCGGAAGGAACGGAGCGTTGCTGTGTCACGGCGTCGTGGTCAGGATTGCGTGGCGCACCGTAACGCGGCGGTGCGCCGGTGCCGTCGACGGTGGGACGTCGTTGCGACTATGATCGATCATGAGGAAACGCACCATACTGCCGCTTGTGGCGGCACTGTTGTTCTTGCTTCCCATTCCCGTACCTGCCGATGCGGCGGACAGTCCCCGCGCCATCGTGGAACGTCTCAACGATATGCTGCTTCAGGTGATGAAGAACGCGGCGCAGCTCGAATTTCAGGGCAGATATGACGTTTTGGCCCCGCTCCTCGAGCGGAGCTTCGCGTTTGCGGAAATGACCCGGATTGCGGCGGGTCAGCATTGGAGCAGGCTCGACCAGACGCAGCGGGACAGGCTCGTGGAGCGGTTCACGCAGATGAGCATCGCGACCTTCGCGGCTCGGTTCGATGGCTATTCCGGCGAGCGTTTCGAGATCCTTGGCGAGGACGAAATGCCCCGGGGCCGGGCGCTCGTGCGCAGCCGGATCGTTCGGCCGTCATCCGAGACGGTGCCGCTCAACTACGTGTTCGCGGACGTCAACGGCGACTGGCGCATCGTCGACGTCTATCTCAAAGGCACGATCAGCGAGCTCGCCACCTACCGTTCGGAATTCGTATCGGTGTTGGGCCGGGAAGGTTTCGACGAACTCATCCGGCGTATCGACGACAAAATCGCCAAGCTCAGGAGCTGACGCTTACTCGCGTCGGCGGGACCGGCGCAGCGGATCGCGTCACGCAGCCAAGTCCGTTCTTTCGTCGTGAATCCTGCCCGTTCGTGCAGGACGGTAGCCGAATTTGCCGGCACCCGTGTCTTGCCAGGACGTACCTGGCTCCGTCCTTAATATGACAGGCAGGGTTTCTCGGATTGGGCGAGTGAGTGGCCGGCGCGAACCCGCCTGCATTCCCGTTTAAGCCATGGGGTTGACTTTGGTCGTCGACCGGACATGAGCATCCTCGACAGCGCCGCCGCGGTCGCGGCCGGCGCAGCGATCCTCGAATGGATTCATCTGCTGACGTGCCGCCACGGGTTCTGGCGTGCGGACCAGCGGCTGCAACCGTCCGGTGACGGACCATCACATGCCGATGTGGTTGCCGTCATTCCGGCCCGAAACGAGGCTGATGTCGTCGGGCCCTGTGTCGCGTCGCTTCTCCGGCAAACGCACATGCCGCCGCTCCGATTGATTCTCGTCGACGACGAGAGCGAGGATGGGACCAGGGACGTCGCTAGCGACGCAGCGCGGTGTTGCGACGCCGCGGACCGGATGGTCATTGTCTCGGGGGCGCCGCGGCCGAACGGTTGGACAGGGAAGATGTGGGCGGTGGCGCAAGGCATCAGCGCCGCGCAGCGAATGAACCCGCGTTATCTTCTGCTGGGCGACGCCGACATAAAGTACGACCCCGACGTCGTGCGCCAGCTGGTGACAAAGGCCGAGGCGGAAGGGTTGGACCTCGTCTCCCTCATGATCCATCTGCATTGCCGCAGCTTCGTTGAGAGACTGCTCATCCCGGCCTTCGTCTTCTTCTTTCAGCTGCTCTATCCGTTTCCTGCGGTCAACGACCGACGGGCGACGATCGCGGCGGCGGCCGGCGGCTGCATGCTCGTCCGCGCCGAAGCGCTGAGACGTGCCGGCGGCATCGAATCGATCCGTGATGCGTTGATCGACGACTGCGCGCTGGCCCGTCGCCTGAAGTCAAGCGGTCCGATCTGGCTCGGGCTCACGGATCGGTCGGCCAGCCTGCGCGCCTATCGCGGCGTGAAAGACATCTGGCGCATGGTGGCGCGGACCGCCTACACGCAACTCGACTACTCGCCGCTGCGTCTGTTGGTCACGGTCGCTGGGATGGTGCTGATCTATGGCGCGGCACCGATCGCGCTCACGGTCGGCATGACGCTGGGCGCAGGCGTGCCGGTCATGCTGGGTGCAGTGGCCTGGGCATTGATGGGATTGGCCTATGCGCCGACGCTGGGCCTCTACAGGCTCTCGCCGTTGTGGGCGCTCATGCTGCCGGCGAGCGCGTTGCTTTACACGATGATGACGGTCGACTCCGCGCGGCGGCATTGGCTGGGTCAGGGTGCCGAGTGGAAGGGGCGTCTGTACGGCGGGCTTGCGGCCGATCCGCGCATGCGCGCCGGTCGATCGATGACGCGATGCCCGATCGGGAGACAAGGGGCATGACCGGGACGGCGGGCAGCTGCGTCGTGCCTTGGCGACGATTCCGCAGGCAGCCGGGCGGCGCGGCCGCTGCAATCGCTGCGATCGTCGCGCGTTCGGGCACGTCGTTCTACTGGGCAATGCTACTGCTGCCGCCGGCGCGCCGGGCCGCCATGTTCGCGATCTATGCGTTCTGCCGCGCCGTCGACGACGTGGCCGACCGGCCCGGTGCGCCAGCCGAGAAGCGGGCCGCCCTGGCCGAATGGCGGCGCGAGATCGACCGCATCTATGCGGGCGCGCCGCAATCCATGGTCGGTTGCGAACTGGCGGCGGCGGTCCGGCGGTTCGATCTTCAGCGCGAGGATTTCATGGCCGTGATCGACGGCGTCGAGATGGATGTCGGCGAGCCGATTCACGGCCCGAGCATGGCCGAACTCGATCTCTACTGCAGCCGGGTCGCCGGCGCGGTCGGCCGGCTTTCGGTCCGTGCATTCGGCGTACCGCCGGAGGCCGGCGAACCGGTGGCCGAGTCCCTCGGGCGCGCTTTCCAGCTTACGAATATCCTGCGCGATCTGGCCGAGGATGCCGAGGTCGGCCGTCTCTATCTGCCGCGCGAGCTTCTTGCCGCGCACGGCATCGAGACGCGCGATCCGGCAGCCGTTCTACGGCATCCGGCGCTGCCGCGGGTCTGCGACGAGATAGCCGCGCTGGCGGACCGGTACTTCGCGCGTGCCGTGGATGCAATGGTCAAATGTCCACGCGCGGCCGTTCGCCCTGCATGGGTGATGATGGAAATCTACCGGTGGCTCCTGCGGCGGCTCGTGGCGCGCGGCTGGACGCGCCTGACCGAGCCCGTGACGGTGCCGAAGCTCACGAAACTCCTGATCGTTGCCCGCTATGGATTGCTATAGGTCGGAAGAAGAACCGGTCGCCGATCTTCGGGGCGCCAGGTTCACCCGGGTCGACGCCGCCGAAATCGGGCGGCGGGCATCGGCCACGAACGTTTTCCAACCGCAGGCAAAAAGAGACCAAGCCGTCGGTCGAGCGGATTTCGCGGCGCGGCTCGACGACGTCATAAGCGACGCCTATGCGCATCTCAGGCGTATGCAGGCGCCAGACGGGCATTGGCTTTTCGAGCTCGAGTCCGATGTGACGATTCCGGCCGAATACATCCTGCTCGAGCACTTTCTCGGCGAGATCGACGACGAGGTCGAGCGCAAGCTCGCCACCTATATCCGGCGCGGACAGGCCGATCATGGCGGCTGGCCGCTGTTCCACGGCGGCGACTTCAATATCAGTGCGAGCGTCAAGGCGTATTTCGCATTGAAGCTCGCCGGCGACGATCCCGACGCGGCGCATATGCGACGCGCGCGCCGGGCAATCCTCGCTCATGGCGGGGCCGCCGCGGCCAACGTATTCACGCGCGTTGCGCTCGCGCTCTTCCGTCAGGTTCCCTGGCGGGCCATCCCGACCATGCCGGTCGAGATCATGCTGCTGCCACGATGGTTTCCGTTTCACCTCGCCAAGATTTCGTACTGGTCGCGCACGGTTCTGGTTCCGCTCCTCGTTCTCATGGCGCTCCGGCCTGCCGCCCGGAACCCGCGCGGCGTCGACGTCCGCGAGTTGTTCCTTGTCCCGCCGGAACGGCACCGGGAATACCTGACGAACCCGACCGGCGCATGGCCGGGTACCGTGCTGCTGCACGTCGATCGCGCCCTCAAGGCGATCGAGCCATTGTTTCCCGGCATGCAGCGCCGGCGCGCCATCGAAGCGGCCTTGCAATGGATGAAGGAACGACTGAACGGCGAGGATGGTCTCGGCGGAATCTTTCCGGCCATGGTCAATGCCGTGATGGCGATGCGGACGCTGAACGTGCCGCCGAACGACCCAGCCTTCCTGGCCGCGAAGCGCGCGATCCGCAGGCTTCTGGTGATTCGCGGCGACATCGCCTATTGTCAGCCGTGCCTGTCGCCGGTCTGGGACACCGCGCTCGCCGTTCACGCCGCAATGGAAACAGGTGAGACGGCCGACGCGCCGACGATACGCAAGGCGCTCGACTGGCTTGCGGCGCGACAGGTGATGGACGTCGTCGGCGACTGGGCTCAATCCCGTCCGGGCCTGCGTCCGGGCGGCTGGGCGTTCCAATACAACAATCCGCATTATCCCGACGTCGACGATACGGCGGTCGTGGTCATGGCGCTCGACCGCGCCCGCTTTTCCGCCTATCGCGATCGAATCGCCAGGGCTGCCGAGTGGGTCATCGGCATGCAATCGGCGAATGGCGGCTGGGGCGCGTTCGATGCGGACAATGTCGCGCTTTACCTCAATCATATTCCGTTCGCGGATCACGGCGCGCTGCTGGACCCTCCGACGGCGGACGTGAGCGCCCGCTGCATCAGCATGATGGCCCAGCTCGGATATCGCGCCGACCACCCGGTGATGTCGCGGGCGCTCGCTTTCCTTCGGCGCGAGCAGGAGGCGGACGGTTCCTGGTTCGGCCGCTGGGGCATGAACTATATCTACGGAACGTGGTCGGCGCTCAGCGCGCTCAACGCGGCCGGCGTGGACATGCGTGCACCGTCGGTGCGCAAGGCGGTTACCTGGCTGATATCGCGGCAGAACGAAGACGGCGGGTGGGGAGAGGACGGCGCCACGTACTGGAACGACCGTCGTGCCGAATGCAAGGCGAGCACGCCAACCCAGACCGCCTGGGCCCTGCTGGGCTTGATGGCGGCAGGCGAGGTCGATCATCCGGCGGTTCGGCGCGGAATCGAGTTTCTGCTTCGTCACCCGCGTACGGCCGGGCGGTGGGTGGAAGAGTGGCACACGGCCGTCGGGTTCCCGCGCGTGTTCTACCTGCGCTATCACGGCTATGCACGATACTTCCCGCTCTGGGCGCTTGCACGATACCGCAACCTGACGTGCGGCAATTCGCGGCGCGTGGACACCGGCATGTGACCGCCTCTTCTCGTCGTTCGCCCGGCATCGTTGTCGGATTGAGAGCGGAAGCCCGACTGGTCGCGGCGGTTGCATCGTGCGAGCCGGCGCACGAGGTCTTGCACGTGCGTTGTGCCTTCGGCGATGCGAAGCAGGCGACGGCGCTGGTCGATTCAGGAGCGCCCGCGTTGGTCAGTTTCGGTCTCGCCGGGGGCCTCGATCCGAGCCTGGCACCCGGCACGCTGGTGCTCGCGGACTCGGTCGTGCTGCCCGGCGGTGACGTCATGGCGACCGATTCCGAATGGCGCGAGCGCATTCGCCAGAAACTCGCGCCGACGCTGGCGCCCATCGTCGCACCGATGATCGGGAGCGACGAACCGATCGCTGAACCGGCGGCGAAAACCGACCTTTGGCGCCGGACCGGGGCGGCGGCGGTCGATACGGAAAGTCACGCGGCCGCGCGGGCAGCACGGCAGGCAGGCCTGCCGTTCCTCATCCTGCGCGCGATTGCCGATCCGGCTGGCGGCCGGCTCCCGCCGGCCGTTCGACACGGCATCGCGCCCGGCGGCAGGATGCGCCCGCTCGTCGTCCTTGGCAGTGCGCTTCTGGCGCCGTGGCAGATTCCGGACCTGATACGCTTGGCGCGCGATACCCGTGCGGGCATGACGAGCTTACGCCATGCCGTCGACCTGCTCGGGGCGGGATTCGGATTCGAGGAGGTGCCGGCCGGCTAGGAACGCGGCGACGTTGCGCTCGTGAACGTGGCGCGCTGGACGCTGACCTTGGAGCGGAATCTCGGGCGCCATTTCTCCCTCGGTCCTGATGCCGCGGAGCTTCACCCGCAGCGCTTTCAGCGGGTGGCGCAAGGCGTCTTCGACGGCCGTTCCCTCATAACCGCAATGGACCATGCAATCGGCGCATTTCTCGTAGCGGCCGGTGCCGTACTCGTCCCAGGGCGTCGTCTCCATGAGCTCCTTGAACGACGTTGCGTAGCCTTCGTCGAGCAGGTAGCAGGGCCGCTGCCATCCGAACACGTTGCGCGTCGGATTGCTCCAGGGCGTGCATCGGTAGGTCTGATTGCCTGCGAGAAAGTCGAGAAACAAGGTCGATTGAGCGAGTTTCCACCTCTGCGCCCTGGCGTCGCGCAGAATCGACCGGAACAGCTCCTTCGTCAGCCGTCGATTGAGAAAATGCCTCTGGTCCGGCGCGCGCTCGTAGGCATAGCCGGGCGACAACGTGATGCCGTCCACGCCGATGTCGCGGCAGAAATCGAGGAACCGGCGCGTTCGCTCGGGCCGTGCGTCGTTGAACAGCGTGCAGTTGACGCCGACGCGGAAGCCGCGTGCCTTTGCGGCGCCGATCGCACGGACAGCCCGGTCGAAGACGCCGGCCCGACAGACCGCCCGGTCATGGTCCTCGCGCAATCCGTCAAGATGAACCGAAAAGGTCAGGAACCGGCCCGGCCTGAACAGGTCGAGCTTCTTCTCGAGGAGCAGGGCATTGGTGCAGAGATAGACGTATTTCCTGCGCGCCACGATTCCGGCGACGATCCGATCGATTTCCCGGTGCAGCAAAGGCTCGCCGCCGGCGATCGAAACGACCGGGGCGCCGCATTCATCGACCGCGGCGAGGCATTCCTCGACGCTGAGCCGTCTGTCGAGGATCGCCTCGGGATAGTCGATCTTGCCGCAACCCGCGCAGGCGAGATTGCAGCGGAACAAGGGCTCGAGCATCAGCACAAGGGGATAGCGCCTGGTTCTCCTGATGCGGTGCATCATGACGTAGGCGCCGACCCGGATCTGCTGCATGAGGGGGACGTCCATGAGAACCTACTTTCCGCCCGGAGGACCGTCCGACGCATCCAGCAACGCCGGTTCCGGCGGCACGCGCCGCGTTTCGACGTCAGCGAGTTCGTCTGGAAGTCGAAACCGCGCCGTCTCTTCGATGCCCGCCAGTTCTTCCACGACGACAGGACGAATGGACGCAAGCCGGACGATGACTTCCCGGACAAGTTCCTCCGGCGCCGAAGCGCCCGCCGTGACGCCGACCGCATCGACGCCGTCGAGCCAGGCGGCGCGAATCTCGCTCGCATCGTTGATCAGGTAACTCGGCACGCCGGCCGATGCGCCGACCTCGCGGAGACGGTTCGAGTTCGAACTGTTGTGTGCGCCAACCACGAGCAGCACGTCGACCCGCGCGATGAGTTCCCGCACGGCCGACTGCCGGTTCTGCGTTGCGTAACAGATGTCCTTCGTGTCAGGACCGACGATACGGGGGAAGCGCCGCTTGAGCGTGGCAATGATGCTGCGCGTGTCGTCCACGCTCAAAGTCGTCTGCGTGACGTAGGAGACCCGCTTTGGATCGCGCACGTGCACGCGGCTCGCGTCCTCGACGGACGAGATCAGCCGGACGCCACCCGGGATGCTGCCACGCGTGCCTTCGACCTCGGGATGTCCCTCGTGGCCGATGAGGATGATCTCGTAGCCGCGCTCGGCATAGCGCCGACCCTGGATGTGAACCTTCGTGACCAGGGGGCACGTCGCATCGATGACCTGAAGGCCGCGCTGCCGCGCCTGCACATGGACTGCGTCGGAAACGCCGTGGGCACTGAAGATGGTAACCGCGCCGGGCGGGATCTCGTCGACCTCCGTCACGAATACGGCCCCCCTGGCGCGCAACGTCTCGACGACGCGCCTGTTATGGACGATTTCGTGGCGGACATACACGGGCGGCCCGAACTTCTCGAGCGCCAGCTCGACGATATCGAGCGCGCGCTCGACACCCGCACAAAAGCCGCGAGGCTTAGCCAAAATGACCTGCAAAGAGGGCGGCGATCGTTCAGCCATCATCCATCCTACCGAAAGGCCACGACGCCCCCGGACCACCGAAAGATCAGCGGTCCACACCGCGGATATATGCTCACATCATATTTGTGCACCTTTCGGGTCACAACAATGTTTTTCTGCCCGCGTTACTTAGAATTGACATGGAGTTGGCATTGCACCGATGCGTCACAGCTCTGGCGATAGCGTGATGACGTTGCCGACATCCGTTACGGTTGCGGCTGCCGGCGGCGAACATACGGGATCTCAGCGGTTGCCGTGACGACGCTGGTGACAGGCGCCACGGGGTTCGTCGGCTCCGCTGTCGTGCGGCGCCTGCTCGAAGCGGGGCACGACGTGCGCGCCCTGGTGCGACCGGCAAGCGACAGGCGGAACCTGAGCGGCCTTCCGGTCGATGTCGTTGCCGGCGATCTGCGGCGCTCCGACTCACTCTCGGCCGCGCTGCGCGGTTGCGACACCCTGTTCCACGTCGCGGCCGACTATCGGCTCTGGGTTCGCGACGAGCGCGAGATGCTTGCAGTGAACGTGGAGGGGACACGCCGGTTGATGGAGGCGGCCGGGGATGCAGGCATACGGCGTGTCGTCTACACGAGCAGCGTCGCGGTTCTCGGGCACAAGGCCGTCGGCACGCCGGCCGACGAGACTACGCATGCGCGTCTCGAGGAGATGATCGGCCCCTACAAACGTTCGAAGTTTCTGGCCGAACAGATCGTGCGCGACTTCGCGGATCGCGGCCTTCCGGTGGTGATCGTCAATCCCGCGGCCCCCGTCGGGCCGCGCGACATCAAGCCGACACCCACCGGCCGGATGATCGTGGAGGCAGCGGCCGGACGCATGCCGGCCTATCTCGAGACCGGCCTCAATATCGTCGACGTGGACGATGTCGCCGACGGTCATCTGCTGGCCCTTGAGCGAGGGCGCGTCGGAAGCCGCTACATTCTTGGCGGCGACAACATGACCTTGTGCGACATTCTGACCGCAATCGCCCGTGTGTCGGGGCGTCCCGCCCCGCGGCTGCGGATCCCCCACGGGGTCGCCCTGGCCGTCGCCTGCGGCGCGGAGGCGTGGGCTCGGCTGTTCGGCGGGGAGCCGCTCGCGACCATGGACAGCGTCAGGATGGCCCGCCGGCCGATGTATTTCGATTCCACCAAAGCGAAAGAGGAGCTGGGGTTCCGGGCGCGCCCGGCGACCGAGGCGCTGGCCCGCGCGGTCGCGTGGTTTCGTGCCGCGGGCTATTGCCCATGATCCGCCGCCCAGCCGGATCCGGGACTACGGCGCATTCAACAACCGGATCGGTGCGCCCGAGAGCCACGCGGCGATGTTCTCGACGACCATGCCATAGAACAGCCGATAGTTGTCCTCCGTCACATATCCGATATGCGGCGTGGCGACGAGGTTGGGCGCACGGCGCAGTGGATGGTCGGGCGGGACCGGCTCCTCGTCGTACACGTCGATACCGGCGCCCGCGATCCATCCTTCGGTCAGCGCCCTGAGCAGCGCCGATTCGTCGACGATCGGTCCGCGCGACGTGTTGATCAGGAACGCGGACTGCTTCATTTGGCGGAGCTCGCGCTCGCCGATGAGGCCGCGCGTCCGCTCGCTCAGGACGAGGTGCAGGCTCACGAAATCCGACGTCGCCAGAAGCTCGTCCAGCGAGCCGGCGAGCGACGCGCCTGCGGCCCGACAGCGCTCGGCGGTCAGGTTCTGGCTCCACGCCACGACGTCCATCTCGAAGGCGCGGGCGATGAGGGCGACGCGTGTGCCCAGCCTGCCCAACCCGACGATGCCGAGTCGCTTGCCCTTGAGATCGGTGCCCAGGCTCTGTTGCCAGCGACCGCCGCGGCGGAAGGCTTCCGCCTCGAGCGGGATTTTGCGTGCAAGCGCCAGAATCAATCCCCAGGTCAACTCGGCGGTCGGATGGACGAGACTCTCGGTTCCGCTCACGAGCACGCCGAAATCGCGCGCGGCCGCCAGATCGATGGCGGCGTTCTTCATGCCCGTGGTGACCAAGAGCTTCAAATCGGGCAGGCGCGCGAAAAGCGAACGGGGGAAGGGGGTGCGTTCACGCATGGCGACCACGATCTGGCAATCCTCGATTGCCGCCACGAGGTCGTTTTCGTTCCGGAAATGCTCCTGAAAGACGCGGACGTCGACCCGGGACCGCACGGCCGTCCAATCGGCGAGCGTCAAGGCCACGTTCTGGTAATCATCGAGTATGGCGCAGCGGATATCGGTTTGTGAAACCATGGATGCAACCTCGAGATAAAGGCCGGGCGACGAAATGGGGCATCTCGGTATGCCGGAAGGACATGACGATCCGGCGCCGGGCGGCGTCTTGAAAATACAGGACGGCCGATGCGGTTCAACCAGCGCGCCGAGAGGGTAAGGGCAGCGCCGAGAATCTTGACACCGTTGATTACGTCAACAAAGTTCTCCGCGCGCCATACACAGCGAAGCGGCTCGCGAAACAGAAATTGCCTTATATGGTTTTGAATTCAATTTCCGCGCGCAGCGTGCGTCGTTAGGCCCAGTCGACTACAGAGGTTCGGGCCACTCCATGGCACCTCTTCTCGGAATGAATCATCTGCGAATGATCGTCGCGTTGGCGAAGACCGGGCGGCTGACCACCGCGGCCGAGGAGCTGGGTGTTACGCCGTCTGCCCTCAGTCATCGGATCCAGGAGGCAGAGCGAAGACTGGGCGTGGCGCTGGTGACGAGACATCACAAACGACTTCGCCTGACGCCGGCGGCAGAGTACCTAGTGCAGATCGCCGGGCGGCTGCTGGCAGACCTTGAACGGGCCGAGGGCGATATCCGGCGAATGAACAAAGGCAACAATCATGTGGTCCGGATCGCTACCGAGTTCTACACTTCGTATCATTGGCTTCCCGCGTTCCTCAAAGAGTTCAGAAAGAAAGGAAAGAACATCGACGTTCAGGTTATGGGGGACGCCAGTCGCCAGGTGTCAATCTGTCTACTCAACCGGCATATCGATCTAGGAATCTTAACCGACGGAACGCCTCAGGCCGGGCTGATCAAGACGCAGCTCTTCACCGATGAGCTCCTATTCATCATGCCGCGTGGGCATCGACTTGCCGGGCGCCGCTATATCGTCGCGGAAGACCTCAAGGGCGAGGAATTTATCACGTATACCAAGATTCCAGCGCCGAACCGGGAATTCGCAAAGCTGTTTCGTCCGTCAGACGTTTCGCCGACTTGGACAGCAACGATTGAGTTGCCGGAGGCGATCATCGATCTCGTCGCCGCCGGATTCGGCGTAAGCATCCTTGCGCGATGGGTCGTCGAGGGGGCGGCGCGCGCCAAGCGAATCTCGACGGCACGGGTTGGCGCCAACGGAATTTCCATTCCGTGGTATGTTGCGATCCGGGAACAGGACGCCACCGATTACGCGATCGGCGAACTTGCCAGCAGTCTCGTGGCGTGGTGCGCAACCGATTCTCTCGGATTCCGGCGCCGAGTCGCATAGGTTGAGAGTGCGAACAGTAGAAGCGCGACACTTCTTAAGCGCGGCACTTCTTATAGGCCATAGGCGCCCAGGTCCCGCGCGACGATGACGGCTGAGGTGATGCTTTCGAAGACGGGGATCGTCACGGCAGACGCGACATGGCGATCGACGCCGGCGAGCGGTCCTCCACCGACGGCAACGACCTCGGCACGGTCCTCGACAGCAGCTTTCCGTGCTTGATCCGCTATGAGATCGAGCATCAACTCCGGCGTTTTGGCACGACCCTGCAGAAGCGGATACAGGTAACGGATACGGATCAGCCGTTCTGCCACACCGTACTGATCGATCTGGCGACGATAGATCGGGTCGTTGATCGGGTTGGGGACGATCAGGACGAACCGTCCGGCGCGTGCTGCCCTCTTGAGGAGGGCCTGTCCGATACCGATGACCGGGAAGTCGAAAGTGCGCCTCGCCTCGTCCAGTCCGGGATCAGAGAAGGCGGCGATGATTGCGACGTCGGTCCCGGCGGCGTTGTCGCGGATCGCTGCCAGGACGGCCGGCGCCTGTGCTGCCGATTCCTCAGGTGAGGCGATTTCCTTTGGGCCCGATGACACGGTTACGGCCGTGATCACATCGTCCGGCGCCGCTACCGACTCGGCGGCCATCCGGATTCGGGCGGTGGTATCATCGTTTGTATTTGGATTGATGAGCAGAATCCGCACGTCGTCAATGAACCCCCAGGCACAAGACGGATCAGCTGGATCGTAGCGATGTCACCGGACCTCGGCCATGTGAAATTAATCGCACATAATTTGAATAATTTTGGATTTCGCGGAAATGCGCCGCGTGCCTATTCTGCGCCGTACATGCACCCTTGCGAGCTGAAGCCGCTTGCTTGTGACGACGGGAGGTATAATGAAGCGCATATCGGCCGCCCTTATCGCCATCATGGCGTCAGCATTGGCATCTTCGGCCGTCGAGGCCCAAGAGGTTCAGATGCGCGTGCTCGGCTGGTATCCCAATCAACCTCAGACCGAGCAGATCGAGAAACCGTTCTTCCAGAATATCGGCGAGCGGACCGGCGGAAAGTTTCAGGCCCAGTTCAGGTCTCTCGGCGAGGTAAACCTCAAGCCGTTTGAGCACTTGCGCACCTTGAGAACCGGCGCTTTCGATATCATGGCAATCGGAGCGGGTTTCGTCGCCGGCGATGACCCGATGTTCATCGGTCATGACATTCCGGGATTGGCGCTGGACTTCGACGAGGTCAAGAAGGTTTCCGATGCTTGGCGTCCCATCCTGGAGAAGCGCCTGGCCGAGAGGCACAACGCCAAACTCCTCACAATTGCTCCGTTCCCGCCGCAGATCCTCTTCTGCAAAGGCCAGATCAACAGCCTTGCAGATCTCAAGGGCAAGAAGGTTCGCGTCGCGTCGGCAGTCGCATCGGATCTTGTCAAGGCGATGGGCGGGGTGGCTGTGACGTTGGCAGGACCGGAGGTATATCAGGGACTGCAACGCGGCATCGTGGACTGCGGTGCCACGGGCAGTGTCTACGCCAACGCCAACAGCTGGTTCGAGGTCGCAGAAACGATTTATCCGCTGCCGATCGGAGGATACAGCATCATTATGCATGTGGCGCGCGGCGACTTCTGGAATCGGTTACCGGACGGCCACAAGCAGGTGCTGGCTGACGAGTTCGCAAAGATGGAAAGCGAGCTTTGGGCGATTGCGAAGAATTCGCACGAGGACGGAATCCGCTGCAATCTGGGCCAGCAGCCGTGCAGTGGGAAGGCAGGGGCGATGCGGCTGGTCGAGCCGTCCGCGCAGGATCGAGAAGCATTCCGTGCGATCGTCAGGGACGTTGCCCTACCGGGCTGGTTCAAGGACTGCGAACGGGTCGCGCAGGACTGCCGCAAGCAGTGGTACGATAGTGTGGGCGCGGCAATCGGAATCAAGATGTGAGCGATCTGAAAAGGACGCTCCGTACTGCGGCATCCGGAACATTCGGCATGTGAAAAAATGTCGGAATGCTGTCCACAATAGATAAAGCTCTGCGAACGGTGGTCGACAAGCTGGCGCTTGCCGTCGGCTGGATTCTGTTAGGGTTGGCTGCGGTAACTTCGATCGAAACGCTTCTCCGCAAGTTCTTCCAAATTTCCGTCCAGGGCATCGACGAGTACGGCGGATATGTTCTCGCGGTGATCTCGGGCGTCGGGTTTACGTACGCGCTTCTTCTGCGAGGTCATATCAGGATCGATGCGGTAGTTCGCCTTCTGCCGCGCCAGTGGCGGTCATGCTCGGACATCGTCGCGATCATCACGCTCGGCTTTTATGCCTTCATGATGATGATCGCGACCGTGTGGCTCGTCGCGGAGTCGTGGCAGCTGGACGCGAGGGCGGTCTCACCGTTGCAGACGCCGCTGATATGGCCACAAGGATTCTGGCTTGCCTGTCTCGTTCTATTCGTCTTTTCATGTGCGATCATTGCGATGCGTGCTCTCATCGCGGCAACTCGTCGTGACTGGGACGGTGTAGCGCGAGCGGCGGGTATTCCGGACATCGACGAAGAGGTTTCGGCGGAAATTTCCGCCGTACGTCAGCGGCTGGATCAACACACGCCGCCGTGATCAGCAAAGCGGGTATCCCGTGACGTACATCCTGATCTTCGTGGCGGGCTTGATCGCCCTGATGGTGACGGGGATTCACGTCGCCACGGCCATTTATCTCATCGGCTGGTTCGGCGATTTTGCGGAAGCCGGATTGTTGCGGCAGATGGGAGGCACGATCGCCTGGAATACCGTCACCGAATTCTTGCTGGTGGCGATTCCGCTCTTCATCCTGGTTGGAGAGGTTCTGCTGCGGAGCGGCCTTGCCGACAAGATGTATACGGCTCTCGCCGTATGGACCCGGCGCATTCCTGGCGGGCTATTGCATACGAACATAGCAGCTTGTGCGCTGTTTTCCGCCACGTCCGGTTCGTCGGTTGCGACGGCCGCCACCATCGGAACCGTGGCAATGCCGAGCTTGCGAGAGCGGGGTTACAGCGAAAGCCTCACGCTCGGCTCCATTGCCGCGGGTGGGACCCTTGGGATTCTCATTCCGCCTTCGATCAACATGATCATTTACGGCGCCCTTACCGGTGCGTCCATCGGCCGCCTGTTCGCTGCCGGCATCGTGCCGGGGATTCTCCTGGCCATCACGATGTCTGCCATCATCTGCTTCATTGCTGTCGTCCGCCCGCGGATTGCCGGACGGCCCGAACTGCGGTCGACCGTGGGCGAGCGAATGCGACGGCTTATCGACCTGGTGCCGGCGATCATCATCTTCGCCGTGATCATGGGATCGATTTACTCTGGACTAGCGACACCGACGGAGGCCGGTGCGCTTGCACTGATAACAGTGCTTCTGTTGTCGGCCTGGAGCGGGAAGCTGACGATCGCGATGCTGCACGACGCGTTTCGCGCAACCGTCCGGACGACCGCCATGGTGATGCTGATTCTCGTCGCGGCGTTTACCCTCAACTTCATCATCGGCTTTCTCGGTATCCCGCAGCAACTTTCCGCAGTCGTCGCCGATCTAGGTCTATCGCCCTACGCGATGATCTGGCTGCTCGTCCTTTTCTATCTGATCCTCGGCTGCTTCCTCGAAGCGGTTTCGATGATGGTCACGACCATCGCGATCGTGGCGCCGCTCGTGGAAAGTTTGGGGTTCGACCTCGTCTGGTTCGGGATCTTCATGACGATCATGATGGAGCTTGCCCTGATCACACCGCCCGTAGGTCTGAACCTGTACGTGGTACAAAGCATCCGCGACAAGGGCGGCAGCATCTACGACGTGTTCATCGGTGTCTTTCCCTTCGTCGTTGCCATGCTGCTCGTGATCACGTTGTTGATCTACTTTCCCCAGATTGCCTTGTGGCTGCCGGACAAAATGTTCGGATAGCCGGGGGTTTATCGCCGCCTGCGCCTACCTAGTAGGCAAATTTCTCGGCAGGCAAGGAAAGAATGTGATCGCAGATCTCGCCCGGGCGGGTCAGCCAAACGTCGTTCCGTCGTTTCGCGATATGCTCTAGCGCCTTTCTCAGTTCGCGCAGCCGGAATGGCTGACCGACGATGAATGTATGCAGAGCGATCGGGCACACGAGCGGCTGGCGCTGCGACCAATAGAGCTTCTCTTCCACGTCATCGATGATCATCTTCGTGAAGGTCTCTTCGGACACCCGCCGATAGATGAATGCGGGAGAGTCGTTAACCTCCATGCTGGGATAAGGGATGTTAAGTATTTTGCCGCCGGACCGGGTCGAGAACCAGATCGGCTGATCGTCCACCGGCCAATCCATCATGTAATCGTATCCCCCTTCCTGCAGAAGGTCAGGCGTAACGAGGCTCTGCGATATCCACGGTCCCAGCCAGCCACGTGGGCGACGGCCTTCCTCCTTTCGGATCCGCTCCGTAACCTCGGCGATCATCGCCCGTTCTTCGTCCTCGGTCATTTCCGCCTGGCGTTCGGAGTTTGTACGGCCGTGCGCGACGATCTCATCGCCGCGTTCGCGAAACGCCGCAACGACCTCGGGGCAATGATCGTAGACAATCGAGTTCAAATTGATGCATGCGGGTAATTCATACTCGTTAAGAAGATCGAGGATGCGCCAGACGCCGACCCGATTGCCGTAATCGCGCCACGCATAACCGCGATGGAAGGGCGGTTTCGACACAGCCGTGAAGTCCGAACCTGGGAATTCGCCGAACCGGAAATGCTCGATATTAACCGCGATATAGACGGCAAGCCGCGTTCCGTTCGGCCAGTCATAGACCGGGCGCGTGTCGATTCGAGAGAATCGATACCGATTGTGGGACTGATGCATGTCGAACTCCCTAAGGTGTATTGGGTATGGACTGTTGCGACTTGGCAGAGTCCTGCTCTTGCCCCGGCGGACCTGAGCGCAGCAGCACGCCGGAGGCCTCTTCCGCCAGGCGGACGACGGAAGCAAGTCCTGCGTCGCCGCCGTAAGCCTCGCGCGCACGCTCATAGAATTCGCGAACCTGAGGGATGAAGCGCCAGACGGCGCCAAACTCCCGTGCCACGGTGGCCGCCAGGTCGAAGTCCTTGATCGACAGATCGAGAGAGAAATGCGGGTTGTAGGAGCCATCGAAGATAAGGGGGGCGCCCTCCTGCAGGACATAACTGCCGCCGTAGCCTGCCTGTATCGCCTCACGGAGCGCCCAAAGATCGAGGCCTGCCTTCGCTCCCAGAACAAATCCTTCGCCAAGGGCGACATGATGAGCGAACGAGAGCATGTTGCTGATCAGTTTTGTGATTAGGCCGGTGCCGAGCGGGCCCATATGAAAAATCTTATCGCCGATCGTCCGGAGGACCGGCAGCACTTTCTCGTAGTCGGATCGTGTGCCGCCGACATAGATGATCGCCTTACCCTTGCGTGCGTTCGGCACCCCACCCGTTACGGGTGCGTCGAGAGCGGTCGCCTTCTTGGCCGCGAGCCGGTCGGAAAGCCGTCTGAGGAGGGCAAGGTCCGTCGTGCTCATTTCAACCCAGATCGCTCCAGGTCTGATCCCTTCGAGGACGCCACGAGGTCCTTCGATTACGGCGCTCGTTTCGGCCGGACCTGGGACGGACGTGATGATGATATCGGTTGCAGCCGCGAGGGCAGCCGGGCTCTCGGCCCAGGTTGCGCCGCCATCGAGTAAGGATCCGGCTTTCGATTTGTCGAGGTCGTGGACTACCAGCTTGAAGCCGCCCCTGAGGATGTTGTTGGCGATCGGAAGGCCGATATGTCCAAGCCCAATACAACCGACGTGCATTCGCTCGCTCCAGATATGTCGGATGGTTCCCATTACGGCCGGCCGCCGGTTGCCCGACTTTCGGCGGCAACGGGCGAGGGCGCGCTCGAATGCGACATACGCGAATAGAGCGCAACGATGGTTATAGGCAGCGATATCTCGACCATTAATTGAGAAATGCTAAAAATATCTGCCGTATAATTCACTTGAACGGACTCGTATCGACGGCAAGTTTCGATGAAGGGACCCGCGTCGTCCTGGGGATCCCGTGAACGCGCGTACAGAGCGGTTAGCTCATGAAATTCAGTCATATCGTCGTCGGCGGCGGATCGGCCGGATGCGTCGTGGCGAGCAGGCTTTCCGAACGGGCGGATAATTCAGTCCTTCTGATCGAGGCCGGCCGCGATACGCCGCCCAACGACGTACCCGACGACATCAGATCGCCATATGCCGGGCGTGCGGCGATGAATCCGGAGTACTTCTGGAGCGGGTTGCGCGCCTATCTTGCCGCCACCACCAACAGCGGCCAAGCCGAATTTTCCTTTTACGAACAGGCCCGCGTGATGGGCGGCGGTTCATCCGTGAATGGGCAGGTCATCACGCGCGGCGATGCCGGAGATTACGATTACTGGAAAAGCCTGGGGGTCGAAGGCTGGGGATGGAACGACGTCCTTCCCAGCTTCAAGCGAGTGGAACGGGATCTCGACTTCCACAATGACTGGCATGGAACGGCCGGGCCGATACCGGTCCACCGTGTCCCCAGGGAGAAGTGGGATCCGTTCACGCAATCGGTGGCCGCAGCGCTCGATCGTCAGGGGTATCGGTTCGTCCCGGATTTGAATGCAGAACTGGTCGAGGGGTACGGCCCGATTCCAATCAATACCTATGACGGGACGAGAGTATCCTCGGCGCTCGGCTATCTAAACCGAGAGGTACGGGCGCGCAAAAATCTGAGAATTGTTGCGAGGACGACCGCACTACGCGTGCTCTTCGATGACAGGCGCGCGGTCGGCGTCGAGGTCAACAGGGCAGGCCGCATCGAGCGCTACTATGCCGACGAAATCATCCTCAGTTGCGGCGCTATTCTTACGCCGACGATCTTGATGCGGTCCGGTATCGGACCGGCGGCTCTTTTGACGCATTTGGGTATTCCGGTCGTCGTCGACCGCTCGGGGGTAGGGCAGAATCTTCAGGAACATGCGGCGATCCACATGTCCGCATATCTGAAGCCATCAGCCCGGATCACCGATCCGGGACAGCGGCATAATACCGTCTACCTGCGGTACGACTCCGGCGTGTCCGGCGTACGTCCACCGGACATGCTTCTCAATTTTGCCAGCCGGTCGGGATGGCATGCGGTCGGCGTGCGCCTCGCCACGATTCAAGCTTACATCCTGCAACCCTTCTCACGCGGGTTTCTCAAGCTAACCTCGGCAGATCCCTCGGTGCCGCCGGAGATTCGCTTCGAGCTGCTCGCCGACCGCCGGGACATGGAGCGCATGAAGGATGCATTCCGGCGGTGTGTTCATCTGTTCCGATCGCGTGAGGTCAGCAGGGTCACATCGGATCCCTTTGCGACTTGTTACTCCGATCGGGTCCGCCGGATCGGCCGCGTGACCAGGGTCAATCAAGTCCTGACCGGCGTATTGGGAATGCTACTCGATATGCCAAGTCCGATTCGCAGGCTGGCCATTAGCGGTCTGATCAACGATGCGCCGACGATCGATAAGCTGATGGCTGACGACGAGCGGTTGGAAGATCACATCAGGAGGACGGTCACGGGGGTTTGGCATCCGGCCGGTACATGCCGTATGGGCCCGCCGGACGATCCACTCGCCGTCACGGATTCCAGGGCGCGTGTCATCGGAGTGCATGGTCTTCGGATCGCCGATGCCTCGATCATGCCGGAGATCCCGCGGTGCAACACAAACATGCCGGCCATGATGATCGGCGAACACGTGTCCGGCATGATCCTTAACCGCACCTGACCGGCGCGCCAAGCTTTCCAGCATCGCACGCCGACGTCGCGGACCCGCCGGGAGAGGTACAAAGAGGCGGCAGTCTCGACCTCATAGAGGAACTACCGAGCTTGTCGCGTGTTTTCCTTGCTGGGGGCGGCCAGCTCCGCTCAGCCAGGAGGACGGCGCTCGGGCTCTGCCGTGGCGGCGAACCGCGTAGGCCATGGCATAGTTCGGATCGAGATCGCAACCGATCAACGGGAGGGCGGAAACGCGTAACGGGCCGACGGCGGGGCAGGAACCTGGCACCAAGATAGGCGGCAGGCGGATACGATGTTCGAGGCAGGACGCCGGATCATGCAGGGTCCAGACATCGTCGACCTCAGCATCAATCCGGACGAGCGGAAGATGCATCGACGTCGCCATGCCATGCACATCGGAATTCCCGTTCTTGCCGTTGCGCTCCTTATCGGCGCCATCCTCGGGATCGCGCTGTTCTCATACGAGAGCAATCGGCGTGGCGCCTCCGTGCTTTCCAACGACCTGCTGCGTTCATTGGAGAAACGAATCAGTGCCGAGGTCGAGGCCTATCTGGATCCGGCACCGGAAATGGCGCATCTCGCGCGCCAGACGCTCGGCGATGACATCTTCACTCGCGAAGGAATCGAACGTGCCGAGACTTTCGGCCAGCATGTCCTGCGCGCCCATGAGCAGATTTCAGCCATTTATGTCGCGGACGGCGCCGGCCGGTTTCTCATGATCAGTCGCAACGCGGATGGCGGCGCCGACACGAAGCTGATCGAGATCGCGGCCGACGGGGCGCAACGGCGCGTTCGTTGGATCCGGCGCGATGCGGGTGAGAATGTTCTCGATCAGCAGGAGCTGCAGGACGATTTCGATCCGCGCACCCGCCCCTGGTATCGAGGCGCCGTCAGTTCGGGAAACCTGTACTGGACGGACGTCTACATATTCTTCACCGAGCGTATTCCGGGCCTTACCGTCGCACTTCCTCTTGCGTCGGCCGATGGCGGCATCGCCACAGTCTACGGAGTCGACATGACGCTCGCCGCGTTGAGCAACTTCCTCAAGGGAATCGAGATCGGGAGAACCGGCCGGGCGATGATCATCGATGCCGACGGACGTCTCATTGCCTCCGACGAACCTGAACGGATCCTGCGGGATGACAACGGCGCTCTAACAACGCGCCGGCTCGACGAGCTCGGCGATGTGGGACTTACCCGCGCGTTCAATCATTTGCGGATCAACGGGCATGGTCACGGGACGATCGATGTCGATGGCGAGCGCATCATTTATGCGGCGACGGCGCTGCCGATTGCGGCCGACAAGAACTGGTCCGTCCTCATCGTGGTGCCGGAGGGCGAGGTCATCGGATTCGTTGCGGCCAACAACCGAACGTCCCTGTTGCTGTCCCTTTCGATCATCGGCATCGCAGCCATGCTGGCGACACTGCTCGCCCGTGAGGGAGTTCGCGCCGACCGCAACGCTCGGGCGGCCAAGGAACGGCAAGGCGTCGTCGAATCCCAGAGTCGAGCGTTCACTACGCTCGCGAGTTCTGCGGCCCTATTCAATCCGGACGACAGGCGCGGCCTGTCTGCCCTGAGCGAGTCTCTCGCCGAAGTCACAAATGCACGCCGCGTCAGTATATGGCGGCCAACGCATGGAGGTCGCACCCTGCTGTGCGAGGAATGCTACGATCGCGATTCCAGAGGGCACACCGCCGGCGTTGAACTGCATTGCACCGAGCTGTCGCAGCTTTGGGCGGGCCTTCAGGCCGGCGCTACTTTCGACGTTGTCGATGCCGCCCAGGACGCTCGTGTCAGCAGGCTGCGCCATGCGTATCTGCAACCCCTCGGTATCGGGGCGTTCATGGCGGTGCCGGTCCAACGAGGTACCGAGGTCATCGGAAGTCTGTGGTTGGAGGACTTACCACCGGTGACGCGTCGACCGACGGGGGTCGAGACCTTTGCCCGCGCCGTCGCGCAGATGCTGGCGGTTCGGTTTGTCGCCCAGGCAGCCGATCCCGTCGCCACGGGGGTGGCGACCATGCCGAAATCACCATCGCAACAAGCCGCAGCGGCTGAGCCGGACGAGGAGACGCATGTCGATCGCCGCCGGATGCGTCAGGATCGTGTCGTTCCCGGACCGCCGGTTGCGCTCCGTGAAACGGCGGTGAACGGTGGCGGCCTGGAGAAAATCATACAACGCAATGACCGCGAAGGACCGGCTGCCGATGCAGTCGAGGTCTTTTCGGCGGTAACAGTTCTGACCGTTGTTCTATCGGATGCGTCGAGCACCGACAACCCAGCCGATGAAGTCGGGGCGACCACCGCCGATGCCGTTGCGCGCACGATCGAGGAGGCCACGGACCCGCACGAGATTCCGTATTTGAAGGTGCTCGGCAACAACATTGTCGCCGCCGGAGGATTTTCCGGCGATCCGGCCCTTGCCGCCCGCAGCATCGCCAACGCGGCGCTCGCAATCCGGGAGGTAAGCGACGGGTCGGGGAACGAGGCGACGCGCGGCGTCGCGCTGCATATGGGGATCGATACGGGCATTGCCT
Organism: uncultured Rhodospirillales bacterium; assembly: GCA_937926175.1. Taxonomy (GTDB): domain Bacteria; phylum Pseudomonadota; class Alphaproteobacteria; order CACIAM-22H2; family CACIAM-22H2; genus CALANV01. Next base: position 186,957 of record CALANV010000037.1, read on the forward strand.
TGGGCAGTCCCGTCGGGCGCGAACATCGCTGTTACAACCTTTGCGGAATGGCCGCGCGGCGCGCTGCCGAAATGGCTCAATCCGCGCCGCCAGGCAGCATACAGGTAACGGCGTCCGCCTACCGACTCCTCGTCGGGGAGTTCCTGTTTCGCCCACGTGGCGGCTTTTACATGCATCCGGAGGGAGAAACGGCAACCTATTTGCTGGCCGGGCGGTTATGAGTATCGGGAGTACCGCCGCGACATCCATCGCATTCAGAGTACCGAGACGAGCGCGGCTCATCCTCCACGCCGTCGGCGCCCCGGTCCTGCGGGGCGTTCTCGAGGTCCTGTTCGGTCTGGGCGTCGCCTTCGCGGTTCTGCGCCAAGCCGCACGACCGATCAACTGGCGTCGAACGGTCCGTGCCGAGTTCCACCGGATACTGAAGCAGGCCGTTCCGGAGACGCTGCCGACAATTCTCGTGACCGCCGCCTTGATCGGTCTCGTCATGGTCTATCAGGCCCTTTACTGGCTCCAGATCGCCGGTGAGATCTCGAGGGTCGGCCGCATTCTCGTTCTGGTTCTCGTTCGCGAGCTCGCACCCGTACTCGTCGGGCTTATCGTGCTCGGGCGGTGCGGAACGGTCGGCCTGGTCGAGCTTGGCGCGATGCGGCAGAGCGGTCAGATACGACGGCTCGATGCGCTCGGAATCGATCCGCTGATCTATCTCGTCATGCCGCGCACGCTCGCCATCACGGTCGCGACCTTCGCGCTGACCATTCTGTTCATCGTAGCGGCGCTGACGACCGGCTTCATCGCCGGCGCCACACTCGGCGCCGTGAGAACCACGTTTGCCCAGTTTATGGATAATGTGATCCGCGCCATGGAACCGCAGGACTACCTCGTCCTGCCCGTCATGTCGCTCGCGATTGGTTTCGCGGTCGGCTTCATTTGCTGCTTCGTGGCGCTCAATCCGAACCAAAGGAACACGGACATCACGACGTTGCTGCCCCGCGGATTCGTGCGCGCAGTGCTTGCCGTTCTCTTCGTCGCCGGCATGCTCACGATGTCCTTCTGAAGGACTTCTCATGAATGCCGAAACCGACCAACCTTTCCCGACGATCGATCCGTCCCCGGATGATGCCGTCGAGCGGCGAGGGCGATACGTACTCGAGATCGACGGCGTGGAGGCCTCGCTCGGCCCAGGTTTACGCGTCGGCCCGGTCTCGTTTGCCATGGCGCCGGGCTCGTTCGAGCTGATGGATGCCGGAGATCGAAGGCAGGCCGCGGCTTTTTCCGACCTTTGTTCGGGTCTGATTTCCCCAACCGCCGGCACCGTGCGCTTTCTTGGATACGACTGGGCGGACCTGCCACACGACTATGCGAATGCGCTGCGCGGTCGCATCGGACGCGTTTTCGCCGGCAGCGCCTGGATGCCGCACCTCTCTCTTATGGACAACATTCTGGTGCAGCAACGCCATCATACGCGTCGAGCGGAGGACGATCTGCTCGCCGAGGCATCGGCGCTGGCCCGCGAGTTCGGCCTGCCCGGCATTCCTCTCTCGCCTCCCGATGAGGCGACCGCCCTCGATCGTGCCCGCGCCGCGCTCGTCCGTGCCTTCATCGGCAATCCGGCGCTCATTCTTCTCGAGCATCCGCTTCAGGGGCGGTTTGTCGATCTGCTGGAGCGGCTCGTCAACGTCATCGGCAACGCCCGCCGTCGCGGCGCGGCCGTGTTGTGGCTCACGCTCACGCCCACGATCTGGGCCATGCGAGGCTTGCCGACGTCGGGGCGGGTCCGGCTGAGCGGAACCCGCCTCGTTCGAACGGCCTCATAGCATCGTCGGGAGGCGACATCCGGTGGCGCGCGACACAATCCGATTCCGCTATGCAAGCGAGGCGACGGGGTTCATCGTCCTTCTCGCTTTGGCCTTGTTCGCGGCCGCCGTCATCCAGGCCGGCGTGCTGCAGAATCTGCTCCGTCCCTCCATCGTGCTGCGCATCATCCTGCCTGAACAAGGCGTCGGCGGCCTCGGGCCGGGGTCTGTGGTGGAGATCCTGGGGACCAGGGCAGGCGAAGTGACCCGCATCGTCACCGATCCTTCGCAGCAAATGCATGCGCAAGTGCGGCTCGATGAAGGCATGCAGGCTTATGTGCGGCGCGACTCCCAAGCTGTGATCCGCCGTCGCTTCGGCATCGCCGGCGAATCCTACCTGGACATCTCGAGAGGAGCGGGCGAACCGCTCGACTGGCATTACGCGGTGCTCACGGCGACGCTGGATCGGCCGCCGACGGAGAATCTTGGCGCGATCGTGGATGAGTTCCGGCAGAAGCTGCTGCCGGTAATCGACGACATGCACAGGTCCGTACAGCTGCTTGCGACGATGATGGGGCGGCTGGAGCGCGGGGAGGGCACTGTCGGCCGATTGCTCGCCGACGACCGCCTCGGGCGGGACATCGAGGCCATGGTCACGCAAGCCAAGGACACCGTTCAGGCGACGGGGACAATCATGGCACACGTCGAAAAGTCCCTCGTGGACATGCAAAGCATCTCCCGGGACCTGACCCGTACGACGCGCCAATTGCCGGGAATCGCCCGCAGTATCGAGGAGACGTCAAGGAGTCTGCCGACGCTGCTCCTCCAGACCCAGGCGACGGCGACGGAACTGCAGCAGCTCGTCATCCAGCTGCGCCAGCACTGGCTGTTCGGCAATGCCTCGGAAAACATGACGAACCGCCTTCCGACGACGGAGGTGCGTCCTTGAACATCCGCGGTACCGTCGCCGTACTCGCGGCAACGCTGCTATATGCCTGCGGCGGCTCCGACCCGCCCGCTGTACGGGACGAGCGGCTCATACGCTCGGTGAGCGCGGCGCGGTCCGCCTACTTCCAACGCCAGCCGGAGCTGGCGGTACGTCTCTATCGGGAAGCGCTCGACCACGCGCGGGAGCGTGACGATCAGACCGCCATCGCCGAGATCTCCCACGATCTTGCCCTCGCCGAACTGCAGAAGGGCGATGCGGGCGCCGCCCTGGCGACCGCCCGCGCCGCGCTCGAGGAGATGGAATGGCGCGGAGAGCCACGGACCGCGCCGCTGCGGCTCGTCGAGACCGTTGCCCTTTACCGTCTCGGGCAAACGTCGACGGCCGCTACCGCAGCGCAAGCGGTAGCGTCCGACGATCTGGCGAGTCCCGTCGAACGCGCACGGGCCATCTTCATCCAGGGATTGATCGCCGCCCAGGCCGGCGACATTCGGACGGTCGAGCAATCATTGTCGCGGTTGTCCGTCGAGGATTCACAGCCCGATCTCGCGACGGATCGTATCGAGCTGACTGGCTGGCACGCACTTCTGGTCGGCGATACGCAACGCGCCCGAGAATCCCTTCTCATCGCTGCGGACGGGCGGCGCCTTGCTCTCGATTACCGCGGCATGGTCCGTGCGTTGGCCGCCGCGGGCGATGCCGCGGCGCAGGGCGGGGATATCGCGACCGCCGCCGACCTTTTTCTGCGGGCAGGCCGCAGCGCCGCGATCGGCGGCGATTCGGTACAGGCACGCGCCTGGCTCACTCGTGCGGGCACGCTGGCCGCCCGCGCACGCAAACCAGATGTACTCGCCCAGAGCAGGGCCCTGATCCGCGAGATTTCCGACTGAGCGGCACGAACCTCCACCGCCATCGCCGCGCGCGGGTCTTGCTCTCATCCATATGACGTCACACGTCGACGTCGCGGACGAACTTCGCGTTCTCCTGGATGTACTTGAAGCGCAGCTCGGGCTTGCGGCCCATGAGCGTCTCGACCAGCTTTTCGGTCCGCTTCATCTCTTGCGGATCGTCGTCGGGCAGCCGCACCTGGAGGAGCGTGCGCTTGCCCGGCGCCATGGTCGTTTCCTTGAGCTGCGCCGGCGGCATCTCGCCGAGACCCTTGAAGCGGCTGATCTCGACCTTGCCCTTGCCCTTGAACTCGGTCGCCAGCAGTTCATCCTTGTGCGCATCGTCGCGCGCATAGACGACGTGTCCGCCTTGGCTCAAGCGATAGAGCGGGGGCATCGCGAGATAGAGATGACCGGTCTCGATGAGCTTCGGCATCTCGCGATAGAAGAAGGTCATCAGCAGCGAAGCGATGTGGGCGCCGTCGACGTCGGCGTCGGTCATGATGATGACGCGTTCGTAGCGCAGTTTCGACTCGTCGAAATTCGCGCCGACACCGCAACCAAGCGCCTGTATGAGATCGCTGAGCTCCTGATTGTTGCGGAGCTTGTCGGCGGACGCGCTGGCGACGTTGAGAATCTTGCCGCGGAGCGGCAGCACGGCCTGCGTCTCGCGGTTGCGCGCCTGCTTGGCCGAACCGCCGGCGGAGTCACCTTCGACCAGGTAGATCTCGGTGCCCTCGCGCGACGACTTGGTGCAGTCGGCGAGCTTGCCGGGCAGGCGCAGCTTGCGAGTCGCGGTCTTGCGCGCCGTGTCGCGCTCCTGCTTGCGGCGCAGTCGTTCCTCGACGCGGTTGATGACGTGCTCGAGCAGCGCCTTTGCGGCAGCCGGGTCGTCGTGCAACCAATGGTCGAAGTGATCCTTGACCACGGCCTCGACCAGCTTCTGCGCCTCGGGCATGCCGAGGCGTTCCTTGGTTTGGCCCTGGAACTGCGGTTCGCGGATGAACAGCGAGAGCAGCACGACCGCGCCGTCGACCGCATCCTCGGCCGTGATCAGCTCGGCGCGGCGGTTGCCGACGCGCTCACCGTATTCACGCAGGCCCTTGTAGATCGCCGTGCGCAGTCCGGCCTCGTGGCTGCCGCCCTGGGGTGTCGGCACGGTGTTGACGTAGGAGTGGGTCTCGCCTTCCTCGTCGGCCGGCCACGCCACGGCCCATTCGACCCGGCCGGAGCCGGCGTTGAGCTTGGCTTCGCCGGTGAACGGCTGCACCGTATGGGTCGGACGCTGGCCGATGATCTCGCCGAGCGCATCTTTGAGGCCGCCCTCGAAATGAAGCGTCGCCGTTTGCGGCGTCGTGTCGTTGGCCTTGAGCAGCGACGGATCGCAGCGCCAGCGGATCTCGACGCCCTTGAACAGGAAGGCCTTGGCACGAACCATGCGGAACACGGTCGCCGGTTTGAAGTGCGCTCCCTTGCCGAAGATCTCCGGGTCAGGATGGAAGCGCACGGTCGTACCGCGCCGGTTGTGCACGGTGCCGGCGGCCTTGAGCGGCCCCTTGGGCTTGCCGCGGCTGTAGTGCTGCACCCACAGTTTTCTGTCGCGCGCGACCTCGACGGTCAGTTCATCGGAAAGCGCATTGACGACCGAGATGCCGACGCCATGCAGGCCGCCGGCAGTGCTGTATGCCTTGTTCGAGAATTTGCCGCCCGAGTGGAGGGTCGTGAGAATGACCTCGAGCGCCGACTTGTTCTTGAACTTGGGATGCGGGTCGACCGGAATACCGCGGCCGTTATCGCGGATCGTGACGTGACCGGAAGCCTCGAGCTCGACCTCGATCCAATCGGCATGGCCGGCGACGGCTTCGTCCATCGCGTTGTCGAGGACTTCCGCGATCAGGTGATGGAGCGCACGCTCGTCCGTGCCGCCGATGTACATGCCGGGGCGGCGGCGGACGGGCTCGAGGCCCTCGAGGACCTCGATGTCCTTGGCGGTGTAGCTCTGGTCCTTGCGGGCGGTGTTTGCAAACAGATCGGAAGCCATCGACTCGCTGTGATGAGAACAGAATGTGAACAGATAGGCTAGAGTATTGGAAACCGGCGCGAACTACAAGATATGGTGCATCTCCATGCGTTTAGAAGGAGTTAACCATGTCCGAGAAGGCCCCGCCGCCGGTCGAGCCGGCACTTCGCACCATCGCGATGCCGGCCGATGCGAATCCCAACGGCGACATCTTCGGCGGTTGGCTCCTCGCCCAAATGGACTTGGCCGGCGGCAATGTCGCCAGTCAGCGGGCAAGAGGACGGGTGGCTACGGTCGCGCTCGATCGCATGGAGTTCCACCTGCCGGTCTATGTCGGTGACGAGGTGAGCTGTTACGCGACGATCAAGCGCATCGGGCGAACGTCCATTACCGTGGTCGTGGAGAGCTGGGTGCGCCGACGCGATGGCGGGGCGCGGGTCAAGGTGACGGAAGGGACATTCACCTATGTCGCGATCGACACCAACCGGCGGCCACGACCGGTGCCTGCGGAAAAGGAATAGCGACGCTCGATGGAGGTGCCTCATCCGGTTGCCCGTGACACGCTGCGCAGTGTCTCTGTACCGGATCGTTTGCATCACGTGAACTCAGCTTTACCGCCGGAAGCCTGGCGGCGGTATGACGTCGCACTTATTGGTGATGCCAGGCTGGGGGCAAGTCGTTAGACTGAAATACAGGAAGACGCCGCACGGCGGGGCTGCGCCCCCGAAAGCCGCAGTCTGCCTCGCGCGCCGTCAAGGGTAGGCCGGTCTACCTTCCGCGAGATCGAAATGGCGAATTTCAAGCGCGATCCTGAATACTCGACCGGTGTCACACTGCCGTCCGGCACGTCTTCGGCGAACGAGTCGGATCTACAGCTCAGACTTGCGCTCGATGCTGCACGCCTCGGGACATACGAACGCGACCTTCGCACCGGAATCGGTCATTGGTCGCCTCGGGCGTGCGAGATATACGGCGTGCCGCCGGACCAGGGGACGTTCACGAAGGAAACGTGGTTCGCGCTGGTCCATCCGGATGATCGCGACAAGATCGACGCGTCGCTGGCCAACGCGATCGCCGGACATGGTCCGCATGATGTCGAGTACCGGATCATTCGGCCCGACGGCGAAGTTCGCTGGGTGGCCGCGCGCGGCGAAATCCTGTACGACGAAGAAGGACGTCCGGTGCGGACGACGGGCGTATGCTACGATATCACCAGCCAGAAGCAGACGGAAGCCGCGTTGCGCGAAAGCGAGCAGCGCTTCCGGGACATTGCCGCGAACTTTCCCGGCATCATCTTCAGGCGCATCACCTATCCAGATGGCCGCATCGAATATCCTTATGTGAGCAAAAGCTTCGACTGCGTGTTCGAGGGTCTGTCCGAAGCCATGAAATCGGTCGGGACGTTAGAAGACGTGGCCCGGTTCGTCGACATGGAGGATCTTCCGCGCTGGCGCGAGTCTTGGCGGACATCCTTGGCCGAGCAGCGGCCCCTGGATATCGAAGGCCGTTTTCGCGCCGCCGACGGCAAGATCCGTTGGTTCCGCTCGATCTCGATGCCGCATCCCAGAGCCGACGGCGCGACGATATGGGATGGGGTACTGCTCGACATTACCGCGCAGAAGGAGGCCGAAGCGCGCCTGCACGAAATCCTGGATCAGCGCGAAGCGTTGCTCCGCGAAACACATCATCGCATCAAGAACAGCATCGCGGCGGTAGCTGCCATGCTGCGGATCCAGGCGCGAATGCAGCAGTCAGAAGAGGCGCGCACGCAGCTTCTCGACGCCGTGCGCCGGGTCGCGAATATCGGACGCATCCATCAGGCGCTCTATCTGTCGGATACCTTCGAAACGATCGATATCGGCGCGCATTTGCGCGCGGTACTGAAGGATCTGACGGTGTCGACCCCGACCCATCGAGGCAAGCGACCGGATGTACAGATCACGTGCCCGGAAGGCATCATGCTGACCACCGACATCGTGACGCCGCTGTCGCTCATCGCCGTCGAGCTGGTCGTCAATGCAATCAAGCACGCTGACAAGGCAACGTCGGACGTGCGGGTCGATGTGACGTTCGAGCCGGGCGATCCGATACGTCTGCGGGTCGTCGACAACGGACCGGGCTTTTCCGGGGATTTGACATCGCACGGCAGCGGGTTCGGGCTCCGCCTCGTGGAAATTCTCGTGCAGCAGCTCGGCGGGGACATCGTCTTCGAGAGCCGGGTCCACGGCACTGCCGTCACGGTCACCGTGCCGAATCCACCACCGCCCGGTGCCCACAGTGACACAGGCAAGGGAGGGGCAGCGGGTGATAACGCCGCCCCTCCGTCGATGATGCCAGCGCCGGAACGGGTCAGTCGGTAACTAGTGCACGTGCCCGGCGCTCATACTCAGACGCGGCGCGCAGATGCTCATCGGCCAGCTTCTCGAGATGCTGGTCCAACGCTTCGCGAGCGAGAGAACGGCGTGTTTCCGCCTTGCCGAGCCACCAGCCGGGCAGGCGTTCGAGTGCCGCGAGCGGGTTGCGGCGTGTCGTGGTGACGAGGACGGGCTTGGGCATGGGTCTCCGAACCTCCTTGACGGTTCGACATGCGGCGCAGGCACGCGCCGCGACCGACTAGGATAGACCGACCACAGCCGGTGGAAATCTATCGGAAGTAGTAAGTCGGGTGCGGCGTTGCTTCGTCGCCCGGTTGTGCCCATCGACCGCAGATCCCGAGGCAGGTGCGCGTCGAGACCACTTTTGTCGATCCGCGGTCAGGACGTCGGCGAAGCGAGATCCGTGCCATCATGTCGCGGGTAATCGGCCCGAGAGCCGTCGCGCCATTCGGGCAAATTATCGGACTGCGCCGGCAAGCGCTTTGACGATGGTGCCGAATTCCATGGCGACGTATATGGTGCCGACCGCACCGCCGAACATAATCCCAAGTCGAAGGGCCGTGACCGCAAGACGGCGCAGCCGCGCGCCAAGCCGCTCTTTTGTTGCGGCATTCGCCCTGTACGGTTGGGACAAGAGGCGTCTGGCACGCGCTTCAAGCGCCGCATCGGCCGCCTTGCGCTTCAGGCTCTCCTGCTGGCGCGAGTGGCGGTAAAGGGTGCGGGAAATCATCCGCTGCGTTTCGGGATCCCGCGTGTCATAGGAGGCACGGACCGCATCGATCGTCGGGCGCTTGGCGAGCGCCTGCGCTTCGGCGATCGCGCTGTCGCGTTGTCGAAGACAGCGGCGATGCGCCAAGTGCCGGCCGTCTGGATATAGATCTCAAAAAGCGTGCTCATGGCCGTCTCAAGCCACCGTTACGGCGCGGCAGTTGGCAGCGCCATGCAGGTGGCTGACCGTCGTCCCGTTATCGGAGAGCGGGAGTATGATGCTGCGGTAAAGGAGGTGCCGCCCGTCGCGGTGCTTGAGCTCGCCGCCGATCGAGATGGGTATCTCCCTGGCGAGAACGTCGCCGTGATACTTGGTGGCAGCCGCCATCAGGGTTCCAACGGGGATCTCCGTCAGAGTCAATCCGACAAGAGCGGTCCCACAGTCCTCGGTGAGCCGTGCACCGACCACCTCGAGGATGAGCGCGATGGTATCGTCCGGACGCACGACCGCTCGCCAAGCCCAGGGCTCGATGTCGGGTATCGCGCTGAAGTCGATGTCCGTGCAAAGGGGAAACCGACGATCGCCTGCCTTGTCGCGCCAATGGCGCAATAGGCGCATGACTAAACGTCGTTCGACCGGCACGTCAGGTTCGAGCCGACCGAGTGCCGCTTCGGTGTGCTCATCGTCCATAATATGATGAAAATTAAGGCCGTATTCTTTCCTTTTGATCAACGGAATTGGCCATGCGGTCATTGGCGGCGGAACGGCGCGTGATCCCTGTCACGCGGATGTTTGTGCCCGCAGCGATGCCGGTATCGGTGTCGTCGGCCGCGGCGCGGTCAGGGCAGGGATCGCAGGCTTTCCGGTAAAACGGAAAGCCCCCGCCGGATCGCTCCGGCAGGGGCCTCCACCTCAATCCCGGTATTCTCGGCTTCTACGTGTTCTGCTGCACACCCGGTCGCAGGCTATGCGCAAAGCCGGAAAACCGCGGGTTTTCTTACACGCTGTAATACATCTGGAACTCGATCGGGTGCGGGGTGTGCTCGAACGCGTAGACCTCTTCCCACTTGAGTTCCAGATAGGCGTCGATCATGTCGTCCGTGAACACGTCGCCCTGCTTGAGGAAGGCGCGGTCCTTGTCGAGATTCTCGAGCGCCTCGCGGAGCGAGCCGCAAACCTGCGGCACGTTCTTCAGCTCCTCGGGCGGCAGGTCGTACAGATTCTTGTCCATGGCATCGCCCGGATGGATCTTGTTCTTGATGCCATCGAGGCCGGCCATCAGCATCGCCGCGAAGCCCAGATACGGGTTGCAGCCCGGATCCGGGAAGCGGACCTCGACGCGCTTGCCCTTGGGGTTCGCGACGTAGGGGATGCGGCATGCGGCCGAGCGGTTGCGCGCCGAATAGGCGAGCAGAACCGGCGCCTCGAAGCCGGGGATCAGCCGCTTGTAGCTGTTGGTCAGCGGATTCGTGAAGGCGTTGATCGCCTTCGCGTGCCGGATGATGCCGCCAATGTAGTAGAGCGCGGTTTCCGACAGGTCGGCATAGAGGTTGCCCGCGAACAGCGGCTTGCCATTCTTCCAGATCGACTGGTGCGTATGCATGCCCGAGCCGTTGTCACCCTTGATCGGCTTCGGCATGAAGGTCGCCGTCTTGCCGTACTGGTGCGCGACGTTGTGCACGACGTATTTGTAGATCTGCACGCCGTCGGCCGCCTTTACGAGCGTCTGGAACTTGTTGCCCAGCTCATGCTGCGAGGGCGCCACCTCGTGGTGGTGCTTCTCGATGTCCAGGCCCATGTCCTTCATGACCGTGAGCATCTCGGCACGCAGGTCGGCGCCGCTGTCGACCGGCGGGACCGGGAAGTAGCCGCCCTTGATCGGCGGCCGGTGCCCCAGGTTGCCGTCCTCGTAGCGCTTGTCGCTGACGTAGGGGCCTTCCTCGCTGTCGATCTCGTAGAACGCCGAGTTCATCGAGACCTTGAAGCGCACGTCGTCGAAGACGAAGAACTCGATCTCGGGCCCGAAATAGGCGGTGTCGCCGATGCCGGAGCTGGCGAGATAGGCTTCGGCCTTCTTGGCGATCGAGCGGGGGTCACGCGTGTAGGGCTGACCCGTGCCGGGCTCGTAGACGTCGCATGTCAGGATCAGGGACGGCTGCGCCGCGAACGGATCCATGACCGCCGTCGACGGGTCCGGGATCAGCACCATGTCGGACTCGTTGATCGCCTTCCACCCGGCGATCGAGGAGCCGTCGAACATGATGCCGTCGGTGAACGTGTCCTCGTCGATCGTCTCGGCGGCGTGGGCGAGGTGCTGCCATTTTCCGCGCGGGTCGGTGAACCGCAGATCGACGTACTTGATGTCCTTTTCCTTGATCAGCTGCAGGACTTTCTTGGGATCCGACATTGTTTACTGTTTCCCTCGTTGGATGGTGGTCGGTTGACCCGAGATCCGACAGTGCGCTTCCTCTTCTTCGCGTCGTCCGCGAGCCTGGGCCGCGGGGGTAATCCGGATGCGCGAGCCGAACCCGGACACGACGTGAGAATTCGGGAGGAGGCGTCCTCCGGCCCCGGAATTGAGCATCAGATCGCGTCGCTACCGCGCTCGCCGGTGCGAATACGGATCGCTTCTTCCACGTTCGTTACGAAGATCTTGCCGTCGCCGATGCGACCCGTGTGGGCAGCCTTCTGGATCGCCTCGATCGCGCGTTCGACCAGGTTGTCGTCGAGCACGACCTCGATCTTCACCTTGGGAAGAAAATCGACGACGTACTCGGCGCCGCGGTACAGCTCGGTGTGTCCCTTTTGGCGGCCGAAGCCCTTGGCCTCGACCACCGTGATTCCCTTGAGGCCGACTTCGTGAAGGGCGTCTTTGACCTCGTCGAGTTTGAACGGCTTGATGATCGCTTCGATCTTCTTCATGGCATTAGTCCAGCTTTTGTAAGACGGGGGCACGACGTCGGCGATACCGGCAGGCCTTGCGGCGAGCTCCCGGGCGGCAAACCGCTTCTCCAAAAGCACGGGGCATGCCAACCGCAGCTACGCCGGAATCGCCGCTCCGACGTTGATTGCCTGCGGATGCATCAGAAAAATGCTCAAAAAATAATCAATCAGCCTATCTGTTAGGCGGTGGACCGGGCGGGGGATGCGGCCAAGCAATCCCGGATACGGGCCATCGCGGCCCGGATGTTCTCGACCGAGTTGGCGTAGGAGAAGCGAAGATAGCCCTCTCCATAGGCCCCGAAGCTGGTCCCCGACAGGGCCGCGACCCCGGCCTCGTTCAGCAACTTGTCCTGAAGCTGCCGGCTGGACAAACCGGTGCCGGTGATGTTCGGAAAGGCATAGAATGCGCCGCCCGGCTCGATGCAGCGGAAGCCCGGAATCGCATTCAGCTCGTCGACGATCACCTTGCGCCGCTCGGCGAAGGCCGCGACCATGCGGCGGACGTCATCCTGCGGGCCCTCGAGGGCCGCGATTCCGGCATACTGGGCCGCGGCGTTGACGCAGGAATGGCAGTTGATGGCGAGCCGCTCTGCGTACGGAAAGATGGCCTTCGGCCAGACGCTGTAACCCAGCCGCCAGCCCGTCATCGCGTAGGTCTTGCTCCAGCCGTCAAGAAGGATCAGGCGGTCACGCAGGCTTTCGTAGCCGAGCAGGCTGACGTGCTCGCGCCCGTCATAGGTCATCTGGCCATAGATTTCGTCGCTCAGCACGGCGACGTGGGGAAAGCGCTCCAGCCCGCGCACGAGCTTGTCGAACTCTTCGCGCGGCACGACACCCCCGGTGGGATTGGCGGGCGAATTGACGATGATCAGGCGCGTGCGCGGCGTGATCTTCGCGAGCACTTCGTCCGCGTCGAAGGAGAAACCGTTCTCTTCCTTCAGCGGGATCGGTACCGGCGTGGCACCGGAGTACTTGATGACCGACTCGTAGATCGGGAAGCCGGGATTCGGATAAAGGATGTCCACGCCCGGCTGACCGAAGATCATGATGGCAAAGAACATCGTGACCTTGCCGCCGGGCACGATCAGGATGCAGTCGGGGTCGACGGTGACGCGGAGACGGCGATGGATGTCGGCCGCCACCGCCTCGCGCAGCGGCAGGATACCGTTGGCCGGCGTGTAGCCGTGGTGACCGTCGGCCAGGGCCTTTTGCGCCGCGGCGACGATATGCGGCGGCGTCTGGAAATCGGGCTGGCCAATCCCAAGATTGATGATGTCACGGCCTTGGGCCTCGAGCGCCTTTGCCCGCGCCAGCACCTCAAAGGCGGTTTCGGTGCCGAGCTGATGCATACGGTCGGCGAGCACGAGCATGGCGATTTCCCCCTTGACCTTGTCCGAGGCCCGCGACTATGGCGCAAGCCCCGCGGCCAAGGCAACGGCAAGCCGCCGTATGAAGCGACACCGGCGCCGACCTGGGGCCCGATCACCGTACCGGGCGGGACGGCGTCGTCAGTATGGGCGCTTCGGCAATCCTTGACGGGAGGGGCTGGCAGGGCGTACACAGCGGGCCCTCAGTGGCGGGTGTAGCTCAGTTGGTAGAGCACCGGGTTGTGGTCCCGGGTGTCGCGGGTTCGAATCCCGTCGCTCGCCCCATCTTCCTCACAGATCCGGATGATCGTCGTCCGCCTTTCCAGGCCGCCACGTCACCTGGCGGTCGCGGCTAGGCAGCGGCACGGCGGTCGCGCGCCGGTTCCCGCGGCAGGATGAGGCGTATGTCGGTGCCGCGATTCACCTCGCTGCGGATCTCAAGGCGGCCGCCATGCAGCTTTGCGAGCGATTGGGCGATCGCCAGCCCCAGGCCACAGCCTTCATGCGCACGGGCGAGGCTGTTGTCGACCTGAACGAAGGGCTGGAAGATGCGTTCGATCTGGTCAGGCGGGATGCCGACACCCGTATCGCGCACCGCGAATTCGACCTCACCGGCGGGATTGTTGTATGCCAAGACGGTCACGCTGCCGCCGGGCGGCGTGAACTTGACGGCGTTGGTGAGCAGGTTGCCGAGGATCTGGTGCAGGCGCACCTCATCGCCCAACACGAACGAAACTTCCGGATCGGCACCGCCGTGGAGATGCAGCGACTTGGCGACGGCCGCCGGCATCACCACGCGAATGCTCTCCTCGACCAGCTGGGCAGGGTCGAGAACGACCTCACGCAGCCTGAGCTCGCCCGCCTCGATGCGCGACATATCGAGTATGTCGTTGACGATGGCGAGGAGCTGCTGGCCGCTGCGATGGATGTCGGCGGCATAGTCCCTGTAAACAGGTTGACCGAGCGGCCCCTTCACTTCGCGCATCATCATTTCCGAGAAGCCGATGATGGCGTTGAGCGGCGTTCGGAGCTCGTGGCTCACGTTGGCGATGAACGCGCTCTTCATCCTGTTCGCCTGGTCGGAGATGAGTTTGGCCCGACGCAGTTCCTTGGTCGCGCGCTGACGATCGGTGACGTCATGGAACGTAAGCACAATGCCGCCGACTGACGGTTCGTCCAGCAGGTTGCAGGCCGTCAGCTCGAAATCGCGCGTCGTGCCGGCGGAGTCGGTGATCTGCAGATCGTCCACGTAGGCCCAGGCGCGTCTCGCTTCTTCGGCGGCCAGGACGTCGCGCAGGTTCGGCACGCCGTTGCCGCCGAGAAACTCGAACACGTTGCGCCCCTCGAGGTCGGCAGGTTCGATGCCGAGAAGCGAACGGGAGGAGGGAGTCGCGTACTGAATCCGGCCGATTCGGTCCACGACGATGATGAGGTCGTTCGAGCTCTGAACGAGCAGACGGAACCGGCGCGCGGCCAGACGGAGGATTTCCTCTTCACGGCGCCGCAATGCCGCCAGCTTGCGGTCCACGACGGCGGATATCAGCTCCAGCCCGAGGATCACGATGGTGCCGACCGCGATCACGGCCGCCAGCGTCACCCGCTCGAACCGGACGCCGCCCGGATTCATGAGCGATGGTGCCTCGGTGAAGCATGCCGCCGCCATCCCCGTGTAGTGCATGCCGCTGATCGCGGCTCCCATGATGATGGAGGCGAACAGGCGCCAGCGAGTGTCGGACCCGGACGTCGCGACCCAGAGTGCCGCCGTCGCCGCGACGAAAGCGATGACGACCGACAACGCGACGAGCCACGGCGTGTACTCGATGACTGCCGGCATGCGCATCGCTGCCATGCCGGTATAGTGCATGACCGCAACGCCGCTTCCCATGAGCGCACCGGCACCGAGCAGTCGCGCGACACCCGGGCCGTCGGAAACAATGACGAATGCAACCGCCGTGACGCCGATCGCCACCGCGAGCGACAGCAGCGTGATGCCAACGTCGTAGCCGACGTCGATCGGCAGCGAAAAGGCCAGCATGGCGACGAAGTGCATCGACCAGATTCCGCCGCCCATGGCCGTGGCGGCGGCCGCGATCCAGCCGAGCTTGCGCCAGCCGGTCGTGTGCATGATGCGACCGGCGACGTCGAACGCCACGAACGATGCGAGGACGGCGACCGTCATCGACAGCGCGACGAGCGCAGGATCATGAATCGCTTCGATGGTGTCGGTCGTCATGCCGTTCCTCACGCATGGGGGCCAATTCAGCAAGCTCAGCCGTTAATTTTAGTTGAATTTTTCCGATGTCCCGGTGTGGGCCCGAAACCGTGCGACCGGGCCGACAGCGATGACTCCCGCGCATGCGGCGCAATTTCCGCCAAGGACGAGACCAGGAAGGACGCCGCCGGCCCAGATCCGGGCGTTCGCTCCGGGCCGACAAAGGTCATGGAGTCACCGGGCGGTTGTGCCGGCAAAACCAATCCCTTGCCGTTTCGCCCCGATTCACGTCGTGGAAGGCCTGTGGAAAAGTCTGAGGATAAACAAAGGGATAATTTTCACGGGCGGCGCACGGCAAGCGCCGACCGGGTTGTTTCGGCATCCCTGGATACCATCTTTTGCGTTCCTGGCTCCGGGAACCGCTACAGGTAGTTTCGCGTTATGCGGGTAGCTTCACGGCTCCCAGAGGTCGAACTTGAAGGCGCCCGCTACCTATCTCCTGTGGAAAAACGACAGCGTCGCCACCGTGGCACTCGAGGGGCGCCTGCGTGAGACGTTCAGCATCGAACCATTGCCGCCCGACTTCGAGGCATTGGCCGAGGCGCTGGCGACCGCCTTCATTCGCCATCACGCGACGGTCGCCCGCGAGCCGGAACCACGGCCACCCGCCGCCGCGATGCCGGCTGCGGGCAGCCACGGGGTCGTGCTGATCCGCAGCGGCGGACGGCCGTAGCCTGTGACTGATGATCGCGGCTAGGTGCGACGGGTCGCCCGAACGGCGACGATGAGGTCGTAGTCCGGGTCGTAATGATCGAGTTCAGCGGTCGACAACTCCTCAGCCGCCACACCCTGAATGAAGGCGGTGGCGGACAGCGCATTGCCGAACGCGCGGACGTGGGTGTTTGCCGGCCCGAAGACGTCACCGAACAGCCGTTGGATCGCCGATGTCGAGAAGCGCCAGTATTCGCCCCACATGGCCCGGTCGCCCGGGCTGTACTGTCCGATGAACGGCACGGCGGCCAGCACCGAACCGCCAGACTTGAGGATGCGGTGCAACGTGTGAACCGTGGAACGCACGTCGTAGATGTACTGCAGGACGTGGATCAGAATGATGCAATCGAAGGAGTCGGACGGAATATGAGGGGCGTCGGCCAGATCGGCGACGATCGTCGCCCGGCTGAGGCCATGATTGCGGTAGAGGATGTCCGACTGCGTCACCCGGTCGCCGCCGAACTGCCGGGTGTAGATGTCATGTTCGACTTCGAGCACACGGCCACGGATTACGTCGGCCTCATCGCGCAGAAACGTTTCGATGTAGTAGCGATCGACGGGCTTGCCGCGATCGAAGCCGAACTCGCGGCTGACAGGGTCCACGCGCCAAAGGTTGGGGCGGAAATGTGGTCCGAGCCAGCGGCAATGCGTCCGCCATTCACGGCGGAGGCGAAGCACGGCGCGTCGCGCAATCGAGGGGCGGGAGGAGGTGGCGTTCGGTACCTGAGTAGCCGTTTCGCCGGCATCGAGTTTCGTCGGCATCGAGATGTGATGGAGGGGCGGGGTTCAAGACGACGTGGGAGCGGTCGAGGAAACTCGTGTTCGTATGTGTCACGTGCTAGTCACGGTCATCGTCATCACATCGAGCGCTGCCGTCCACCCGAAATCCGTGTTAACTCGGTCCAGCAATCGCAAAGCCGTCTGCATCGTTGCGCAAAACCTAAGGTCGGAGTCGCGATTGTGTCAGCCGCATGACCGCGCGATTCGCGATGTTGCGACCAAGTCGATCGTGGAGTGGCTCTGATCGCAGCAACCATGAATCGAAGGTACGTCATCGGCTCGGACAATGCGCCTCGGGATCATCATGTCCCGCGCTTCAACGGAATCGGATAGTTCAGGGATGCATCTGTGATTGATGGATTTCGAGGCGGTGCCGCCGTCGCCTCGGTTGCCATGACGATGAATGTTTTCGCGCTGGTAACGCCCAACGTTCCTGGTGCGGAGACGCTGCCTGCAATAGCAAGTAAAGACGGCGGTATGTTCAGCCTGGTCGTCGAGAACGACATTTTTGACAAGACCGACCGGCACTACGCTGATGGGATACGCTAGTCATGGATGTCCGCGGCAGACGTGCCGGATTGGGGAGGGGGAGGGCTCGGCGATCGAATGCAAGACGTTTGGCAGCGACACGCGGCAACGCTACGGATTCGCCATCGGTCGTAGCATCATCTTCCTGGACAATACATTCAAGGACAGTCCGAGAGCCGACAAGGAATTCGGCATCGGCGATCTCCGGGTCGGCATCGCCGTCATGATCGATTCCGTGCGCATCAGCTACATGCACGTACTGCGGACGCCATTCTTGGAAACGCAGGACGGTCCGGACAGCTTCGGCCCGGTCTCCGTGTCGATAAGGTTGGCAGGGGCGTTACCGTCGACTTCTGCCGCTTCGGCCGGGCGCGGTTGCGTCCACCGTTCCGGCAACCGGCAGTAAAATAAAAAATAATAAATAAACTACGAGTTGAAATTGTCGAAGAAATGTACCCGTGTTTTCTCTTGATATGAATCGCTCCATTTATTAATCAACAATTAACAGTTACCGCCTCAACGGCCGTCGCGTTGCCCGCGGCCGCGAGTGTGCATGCCTGAAGAGGGGGGAAGATGAGCGCGAACGCACCAGCCGCCGATTGGGCGGGGGATGAGCGCGACCGTCCGTTTCGGGCGCGGCACAGCGCGACATTGGCGGATGCGTCTCTCTTGTGGCGCATCGTCGAACAGGCGCCCGTCGCCATCGCCGTCCTGGCAGGCGAGGACTATCGGATTGTGCTCGCGAACGGCATGCTGCGGGCGTTGACGGTTCGGCAGCCGCGATCCATCCACGACCGTGCGCTCCGTGAAATTCTACCTCAGTCGGTCGCCCGGATCGTCATCCCGGTCCTCGACGACGTGCGGTGCTCGCGAAAGCCCTTGCGTCTGCGCGAGTTCCGCCTCGAGTTCGATCGACTGACGCCGGCACGTTATTGGGACGTCAATCTCTCGCCGCTGAACGAAGGGCAGGGCGTCGAGGCGATCGTCGTCATGGCCAGCGACGTCACGGCCCGAGTCCTCGCCCGAGAACGGGCTGAACGGTCGGCCGCCGAGGCCGCGGAGCGCGCCCGCGTGGCGAACGAGGCCGAGCGTACGCTCGATGCCCTGATGGCCTATCTGCCCGCGGGCATCGCCATCGCCGACGGTCCCGACATCCGCATGCGGCGCGTCAGTTATCACGGGCTCGCCCTGACGAAGCGCCCGTGGCAGGAGGTCATGGAGGGTCTGCCGGCCGAACGGATTCCCGAACGCTGGCAGATTTATCGTACGGATGGGGGTACGATCGCCGAACCGGAGGCGGTTCCGCTGTCGCGCGCCATCCGGAAGGGCGAGATCGTGGTGAACGAGCCATGGCTGCTCCGCCATCACGACGGACGGCTCATCCCGATTCTTTGTAACGCCGGTCCGATCCGGGACGCGGACGGTGAGATCACCGGCGGCGTGATGAGCTGGATCGACGTCAGTGCGGTGGAGAACTCGCGGCAGGCATTGCTCGAGACAGCGCGACGCTTCGAACTCGCGATCGAAGCTGCCGATCTCGGTCTTTGGGATCATGACCTGATCAGCGGAGAGCTGACCCTGTCGGGGCGCGGAAGGGCGCTACTCGGCCTTTCGGCCGAGATCATGCCGACCCATGAGCGCTTCCTGGCGGCGATCCATCCGGAGGATCGAGGCGACGTCGATGCTGCGATCCGGCGATCATTGCAGGCGGGCGGCGACGGCTTGATCGACGTCACGTTCAGAGTCCCCATGCCGGACGGAGCGATGCGCTGGGTCGCCATGCGCGGGCATTCGTTCTACGCCATTGCCGACGGACGGCGGCGTCCGGTCCGCATGATCGGCACGCTCGGCGACGTGACGGCACAGGTGCACGCAATGGCCGAGAAGGAGCGGCTGCTGGCGCAGAAGGATCTGCTGCTCCGAGAGGTCAATCACCGGGTGACCAACAGCCTCCAGCTGATCGCCAGCCTGCTTCGTCTGCAGGGGTTGTCGCAGTCGGAGGAGGTCCGCCGGCGACTGGAGGAGACGCGTACGCGCGTGCTTACGGTCGCACAGCTGCATCAACATCTGTATCAGAGCGATCGCATCGAAAAAGTCGAGATTTCCAGCTATCTCCGGCAGTTATGCGAAGACCTGAGCCGGACGCTGGGCCATGCGCCCGGATCGCGCATTCGTCTCGATGCCGACATCGCGGATGTGCCGATCGACATCGCGCTGTCGCTTGGCCTGATCGTCAATGAACTCGTCACCAATGCTTTCAAGTACGCCTATGGCGATGGCCGGACCGGCGATGTCGACGTCCGGCTCGAGGTCTTTGCCGAACGGTTGTGCCTGACGGTGAGCGATCTGGGCCAGGGCCTTCCGTCCGGTTTCGCCCCGGAGAAGAGTCATGGTCTCGGTATGCGCATCGTCGCGAGCCTGGCGACCCAGCTCGATGCGGAGTTCGCCGTCAGCCCACCGGGGCGTGGTGCGTCGTTTCGGATCAGCGTCCCGATGCGGAGGGCTCAGGATGATTCTCCGGCGGAAGAGTCGCGATGATCTCTCGGACCGCACCGACGACGGCTTCATCGGTAAATGGTTTCGAGATGAAATGGCGAGTGAGATCAAGCCCCTCGCGCACGACCTCGCCGATGTGTCCGCTGACGAACACGATCCTTACATCGAACTTCTCGACGAGGTGGCGTGCGACCGTCAGTCCGTTGATCTCGCCAGCCAGGTTGAGATCGATGATCGCCACGGCCGGGGGCTCTCCACCGGCAAGCTTGAGGGCCTCGATACCCTCGGACACGGGGCCGATCACCTCGAGCCCTTCCTGCGACAGCACGTGCGCGATTTCCGAGGCGACGACGTAGTCATCCTCTACAATCAAGACCTTTCGCGCCCGCGCTCCCATATCGTATCCAACGTGAGGGAATCAGGGCCGTTCCGAAAAGCTACGCTTGCGGCCCGGCGGCCATCTCTGAAGTGGAGCTCCGGGTTCTCCCATCCGCGATCTAGCAGACGCGTGCGGAGTACCCGCATGAGGGCACGACCGTGCCGAAGTCTCGGCTTCAAGGAACGGTCATCAATTCGCCGCATGTTCGTGACGGCGTTGGCTGCCGGGGACGCGTCATGGTCGGTTGGTCTCGGTGTGCTGATCCTCCCTTGCTTGTGCTTGCCCGACCAGATGGAAAGGTGTCCAGGTTGATCGGCCCGGCGCCGGCCATCGCCTCCGATTGCACGGGTGGGAGGGCCGTCTGATGCGACTGCGCATCCGGGTTTTCCTGCTGATGCTGATCGCGCTCGTACCGGCAGTCGCGATTCAGCTCTACAACGAGTTCGATCTGCGACAGCGACGCGAAACCGAGGTGCGCGAGGCAACCCTGGAGGGCGCGCGGCTCGTCGCGGCGAACATGTCGGCGGTTCTCGAGGGGAGTCGGCAGCTCCTCGTTGCGCTGGCCGAGTTGCCCGCGATTCAGTCTCTCGATCGCAATCGCTGCGCCGAGACGCTGGGCATGCTGCTGGCCGCGGCGCTGCCTGCCTATGCGAACATTGCCGTGGCCGACATGAACGGGAACCTCGTGTGCCTGGGGCGCCAACCGCTCGTGAAGGATCTGCCGGGCGTGAGCGATCGTACCTACTTCCGCGACGCCAAGCAGACCGGCGCCTTCGTCATCGGCGAGTACGCGGTGAGCCGCAGCCGGAACGAGAGGATTCTTCCCGTCGCTCAACCCATATTGAGGGAAAACGAGATGGTCGGTGTGCTGATCGCCGGGCTCGATCTCGAATGGCTGCAGCAGCATTTCGGGCGGCTGCCGTTGCAGGAAGGCACGGTGCTGACCATCACGGACCGAGACGGGACGATTCTCGTAAGCCTGCCGGCGGGCCAGCATTGGGTCGGACAGGAAATACCCTCAGCACACCAGTCCTATGTCTTGGGTGACATGGATCACACGGCGGAGCTCACCGACCTCGACGGACTGGTGCGTGTGTTCGCCTATGCGCCCGTGAACCATCCGCCGCTCGGCTTTGCCGTGGCCATTGGCGTCGATAAGCAACGTGCGCTGGCACCGATCGACGCGGCAACGGTGCGCGGTCTTTCGCTCATCCTCGGCGGATTGATGATCGGCATGGCGGCGGCGTGGGCGTTCAACCGCTACTTCATCGACCAGCCGGTGAATGTGCTGCTCGAGACGACACGCCGATGGACTGCTGGCGATTACGGGGCCCGGGTTGGCGTGAAGTCGGCGAAGACCGAACTGGAGGAGCTCGGCCACAGTTTCGACACGATGGCCGAACGACTCCAGCAGCACCTGCTTCAGAAGGACATGCTGCTGCGGGAAGTGAACCACCGCATCATGAACAGCCTGCAGCTCCTGTCGAGCGTGCTTGGCCTGCAGCGCCGGCGCATGGCCGATCCCGAAGCCGTCGCCCAGTTCGATCAAGCCCGGCGGCGCATCCAGTCGATGGCGGTCGTCCACCGTCGCCTGAGCCGGCACGATGCAGCGGAGGCGCTCGATTTCCAGTCGTTCATTCAGGAATTGATCACCGAGATCGCCCGGTCCGTCGGCGCCGGGGAGGTAGGCGGTGCGATCGAGGTCGACATTGCTCCCATCCGTCTGCCGAGCGACAAGCTCATTCCGCTGGCGCTGATCGTCTTCGAACTCATGACGAACGCTCTCAAATACGCGCGAGTGCCCAAGGAGGGGACCATGCTCCGGGTGTCGTGCGTCGTTGGCGAGGACGGAACGCTCAAGCTCCAGGTCAAGGATTCCGGGCCGGGATTACCTGCTGATTTCGAGCAGAAAAAGGGGATCGGCATGCAGTTGGTCAGTACGCTCGTGCGACAGCTTCGGGGGGCGATGACGACGGAAACCTCGGCGAGCGGCACGTGCTTCACCGTCACGGTCCCGCTTGACGTGGCAGCCGGCGACGGCGATGCCGCGAAAACGCGAGCCGGGTCGACTCGTTGACAGGCCGATGATAAGAACATAAAGTGAACAAATACTCGGGTGACCATAGGGGATGCGTCACTTCGGCTGTTTGCTCTGACCGGAACCTGAATGATTTGGGGGGCGGAGACGAACTGACCAGCAGCTCTTAGGCTTTATATTTCAAGAAACTAGAGCGGAAAGCGAACGCGTCGCTCAAAGTCGGTCCGACGAAGGCGGGGGCGTAGGAGCGGATCGACCGGCAGCAGGTGAAGACAGGACAGAGGGTGGACCGATCCTGAAGCATGCATCGCGCCCCGTGACGGAGCCGTGCGGCGACGACCGCCATCTCGACGCGGCAGGGCCATCACAGCAAAGCCGCTCGCATATGACCGGGCCGGTGCCGTCAGGGCATGCGACTCGCGAAGAATCGGGCCTTTTTCGATCGCGATCCCTTTGTCAAAACGCGCAAGCGGATTATATTCTTGATCGCACAGCCGCACAGCAACGAAGTCATCGACGCACGGGGGAGCTCGGTGAGGGGAGAAGGGTGCCCGTGTCGCTTACCGTCGATATCAGTCTCGCCCAAGTCGCGCTCATCACGGCCGAGACGGCCCAGATCATCCGCCGCATGTTTCCGGCGAGCCCGAGAATGCAGGATCTCGCGGACCGCATCGAGCGGTTCATTTCCGCGCGCGCGGATACGCTTGAGGCACGCATGTATGCAGGCGAGGTTCTGGGGGCGTGGGAAAGGCTCGTCGACACGCCGGAATACCGCGAACTGCTCGGCGCGCACCGCCGGTTGCGAGGGCTCGGCAAGCAGGACTATGTCGTGCAGCGGCTTGGGCAGCTCGAGTCCGCGTTGAAGAGAGTGGAGGCAAAGCGGCCCGCGCGTCAGGCGCGTCGCCGTGCCGGACGCCGCACATCGGTAGCGTGACCCGGAAATCGGCGATCGCGGAAAGGCGGGGAAGCACGCATTCACCGTCTTTTATCGCGCCGGTGTCGGGAAACCGTCAGTCAGGGCCCCTGACCCGGGGCCGGAACCCAGAGCGGCGCGGCGCCGCGTAACATCGTTTCAAAAAGGAACAGGGATCCAGCCAAAGCTGCTGGATCCCTGTCTTGAGCTGGCTCCCCGGGCCTGATTCGAACAGGCGACCAGCCGGTTAACAGCCGGCTGCTCTACCGCTGAGCTACCGGGGATCAGGAAGGACCGGCGTTATAGCAAGTCCGCCGGATCAATGCCAGTACCACCGACAGGGAAAGAAGTGGAGGCCGGGGCCGGAATCGAACCGGCGCATGCGGGATTTGCAGTCCCGAGCATTACCACTTTGCTACCCGGCCTTGCCCGTCTCCCTGTCCGAGGAGCACAAGCGTGCACGGACATATAGAAGGCATGCTTCGGTGGGTCAACCGTCGTGCCGGGTCCGCGAATACGGCGGCGACGTCGCCACAGCCCGGCTGTACAGGTACCCTGTGTAAAGGTATATGTGCCGTCGTGGTGCAGCGCAAAGAGCCCACGACACATCTCTGCCCTAATCCGGACAAATACTGACGAGATACCATTTGCAATGATGGATTACGCTGCCGCGCGGCTGAACATGGTGGAGAGCCAGATCCGGCCCAACCGTGTTACCGATCCGCGCATCCTCACGGCGATGGCCGAGCTGCCTCGCGAAAACTTCGTGCCAAAACCGTTGCGGGGCATCGCCTATGTCGATGAGGACATCCACATCGGCGGTGGTCGTTATCTCATGGAGCCGATGGTGCTGGCGCGGCTCGTGCAGGCCGCCGACATCGGCCCCAGCGACGTCGTGCTCGAAATCGGGACGGGGACCGGCTATGGGGCGGCGGTGATGTCGCGGCTGGCGAGCACGGTCGTCGCGCTCGAGAGCGATCCCGATCTCGCACGCACGGCGACGCGCGTCCTTGGCGACCTTGGCATCGACAACGTGGCCGTCGTCGAGGGACCGCTCGCGATGGGTTATCCGCGCCAGGCGCCCTACAACGTCGTCGTTTTCGGCGGGGCCGTCGAGCACATCCCACCGGCAATATCCGATCAACTTGCCGAAGGCGGACGTCTCGTCGGCGTGCTGATGCCGCCAGGACAGCCGGGCAAAGCCGTGCTCGGCATCAGGGCGAGCGGCGTCGTATCGACGCGGATCATTTTCGACGCTGCCACGCCGCCGTTGCCCGGCTTCACGCTCGAACGGGGGTTCGTGTTTTGAGCGAAGGGACGCACCCCCCGCTTTCGCTGGAAATCGACGTCGAGGAACTCGACGCGATGCGGCGTGCGGGGCAGCGCGTCACCGTCCTCGACGTACGCGAGCCCTGGGAGGTCGAAATCTGCGCGATCGCGGGCAGCATCAATATCCCGCTTGGATTGCTGCCGCAGAGCGTCGGCAATCTGCCGACCGATGGGCCGCTGGTGGTACTCTGCCACCATGGCATGCGGTCGATGCAGGCCGTGGCTTGGCTGCGCCGGCAAGGCCTGAACAATGCCGTCAATCTGCGCGGCGGTATCGATGCCTGGGCGCGGCGCATCGATCGGAGCATGGCGACGTATTGAAGGACGTTTGAAAACGGCGAGGGCATTGGCATGGGGGTTGGTTTACGGCGTCTCTTCCTCTTGAGCACGGCTGCCGTGATCGTGGCCGGTGCGACGGCAGCGCACGGGCAGACAATCGAGGAAGCGCTCGCCGCAGCCTATCGCACGAATCCGCAACTGCTGGCGGAGCGTGCCCGGTTGCGTGCACTCGACGAGGGTGTCCCCCGCGCGCTTTCCAATTGGCGCCCGACCGTCACGGTCACGGGCGAGGCCGGACGGGCGCGTGACTGGATCCGTCAAGAGATTGACGACACGACGACGTCCAGGCGTGGCTGGCGCAGCCCGGCAACGGCATCGCTCACGATACGCCAGCCGCTCTATCGCGGCGGTCGTACGCTGGCCGAGATCAGCCGGGCGGAGAATCTCGTGCAGCAGGGGCGTGCCGAGCTGCTGGTCACGGAGCAGAGCGTTCTGCTCGACGCCGCGATAGCGTATGCGAACCTCCTGCGCGAACAGGCTGTACTCGATCTCAACATCAACAACGAGCAGGTCTTGCAGCGTCAGCTCGACGCTGCGCGGGACCGGTTCCAGGTCGGCGAGATCACGCGTACCGACGTGTCCCAGGCCGAGGCGCGCCTGTCGCGCGCCCGCGCCGACCGGATCCTCGCCGAAGGCAACCTGGCGTCGGCCCGGGCCAATTTCCTGCGCGTCGTCGGGCAGATGCCGACCCGCCTCAGCACGCCGCGGTTGCCGCCGAACTTGCCCGCTACCGAAGCCGAGGCGCTGGCGGCGGCCGTCAACAATCCTGCCGTGATCGCCGCCCAGTTCTCGGAGCGTGCGGCCCGCGACAACGTCGATCTGGTCGCCGGCGAGTTGTTGCCCACCGTGAGCCTGCAGGGTGAGCTGAGCCGGCTCGACGAGGTGCAGGTTGCGGGCCAAGAACGCGACGTGGCCGAGATCACGGCGGTTGTCTCGATCCCGCTCTATCAGGCCGGCGCCGTCGAGGCCCGGGTCCGCGAGGCGAAGCATTCGGCGGGCCAGGCGCGCATCCTGGTCGAGGACACGCTCCGTCGTGCCCAGGAGGACATCACGCGCACATGGGAAGCGCTGACGACGGCTCGCGCAAGCATCCAGGCGTTCCAGAGCCAGATCCGCGCCGCGGAGATCGCTCTCGAGGGCGTGGAGCAGGAGGCACGTGTGGGCGCGCGGACGGTGCTCGACGTGCTCGATGCCGAGCAGGAGCTGCTGGATGCCAGGGTGAACCTCGTTCGCGCTCAACGCGACGAAGTCGTCGCCGCCTACCAGCTGGCCGCCGCGATCGGACGGCTTACGGCGCAGGCGCTGTCGCTGCCGGTCGAGATCTATGATCCGGTGGCGCACTACAACGCCACGCGGGAGCGCTGGACCGGTACTGACATCCTGACGCCATACACACCTCCCGAACGCTGAAAATCGCAGCGTAACATCGTTTTAGGGCTGGCGCTGCGGCCCGCGCTGGCGTAGCTTGGAGAGACCGATGACGGACGCAAAGAATCAGCAAGCCGAACCGTCGATGGAGGAAATTCTGGCCTCCATCCGGCGCATCATCTCGGAGGACGCCGACGCGGGAAAGAATCCGGCACCGGCCGCCGATTCGGCTGTCGCCGAAACATCGTCGGCGCCGGCCAGCGAGGCGCCCAAGGCGGCCACGGCCGACGTCCTCGAGCTGACTGAGATGGTCGGCGACGACGGCAAGGTGACCGATCTCAAGTCGCGGGCGAATCAGGAGCCTTCCCCCGAGCCGGTGCGGCTGGAGCCGGCGCCAAGCGCTCCGGTCGCCGAACGCGACGAGCGGCTCGTCTCGGAACAGGCGGCGTCGGCAGCGGTAAGCGCGCTTTCGGGACTGCGGGCCGTCCGTAGCCGCGAGGTTGCGAACGTAAGGCTGGGTAATGGCGGTGCAACCCTCGAGGAGATCGTCCGCTCGGAGCTGCGTCCATTGCTGAAGGCGTGGCTGGATGAGAACCTGCCGTCGCTCGTCGAGCGCCTTGTCGAGCGAGAAATCGATCGCATTACACGTCAGGTCGACAGAGCCTGACACGCTAATTCCGTTTTCCTGAAATGAGTGACGAGCTGACCCCTTCGGGTACGCTGGAAAAGACGTTTCGCCCGACCGAAATCGAAAGGCGGCAGTATGCGCGCTGGGAAGCGTCCGGTGCGTTCCGGAAAGGCCGGACATCGGGACCGCCGTTCTGCATCGTCATTCCGCCCCCGAACGTGACGGGCAGCCTCCACATGGGGCACGCCCTCAACAACACGCTCCAGGACATTCTGGTTCGTTATCACCGGATGCGGGGTGACGACGTGCTGTGGCAGCCCGGCACGGATCATGCCGGCATCGCCACGCAGATGGTCGTCGAGCGGCAGCTTGCGTCGCAGGGCATCGTCCTCGACCGCGGCACGCCCACGCCGGACGACAATGTCAAGCGGATCGGCCGCGAGGCCTTCATCGAGCGTGTTTGGGCCTGGAAGGCGGAGTCGGGCGGCACCATCACGCGCCAGCTGCGGCGGCTTGGCGCATCGCTCGACTGGGAGCGCGAGCGGTTCACCATGGACGAGGGGCTGTCGGCGGCGGTCATCAAGGTGTTCGTTGAGCTCTACCGCGAGGGATTGATCTACCGCGACAAGCGGCTGGTGAACTGGGATCCGAAGCTGCATACGGCGATCTCGGATCTCGAGGTCGAGCAGCGCGAGGTGAAGGGCCACCTCTGGCATTTCAAGTATCCGGTGGACGGCGAGCCGGGGACGTACATCACGGTCGCGACGACGCGTCCGGAAACAATGCTGGGCGACACGGCCGTTGCCGTTCATCCGGACGATCCGCGCTACAAGCACCTGGTCGGCAAGCACGTCATTCTGCCGCTGGTCGGACGGCGCATTCCCATCATCGCCGACACGTATAGCGACCCCGAGAAGGGGACGGGTGCGGTAAAGATCACGCCCGGGCACGACTTCAACGACTTCGAAGTCGGGCGACGCCACAATCTGCCGGCGATCAACATCTTCACGGCGGATGCGCGCATCAACGAGAACGCGCCGGAGGCCTTCCGCGGCCTGGATCGGTTCGAGGCGCGCAAGGCCGTCGTCGCCGCCATGGAAGAGCTGGGGCTGCTCGCCAAGGTCGAAGATCACGTGCACGTAGTGCCGCACGGGGACCGGTCGGGCGTGCCGATCGAGCCCTGGCTTACCGAGCAGTGGTATGTGAATGCGGCGCGCCTCGCCGAACCGGCGATCAAGGCGGTGGAAGAAGGGCGCGTCGTCTTCGTGCCGAAGAGCTGGGAGAAAACCTTCTTTCACTGGATGCGCAACATCGAGCCCTGGTGTATCTCGCGCCAGCTTTGGTGGGGGCATCAGATTCCGGCCTGGTATGGGCCGGACGGCGAGGTTTTCGTCGAGGCGGATGAAGCGGCTGCCCGGGCCGCGGCGCGGGCGCACTATGGCCGGGACGTGGAACTGCGTCGCGATCCCGACGTGCTGGATACCTGGTTCTCATCGGCGCTGTGGCCGTTCTCGACCCTCGGCTGGCCGGAGCAGACGCCCGAGCTGAAGCGCTACTACCCGACCAATGTGCTGGTGACGGGATTCGACATCATCTTCTTCTGGGTCGCCCGGATGATGATGATGGGCCTGCACTTCATGCACGAGGTGCCGTTCCGCACCGTCTACATTCATGCCCTGGTCCGCGACGCGAAGGGGCAGAAGATGTCGAAGTCCAAGGGCAACATCATCGACCCGCTGGACCTCATCGACAAGTATGGCGCCGACGCCCTGCGCTTCACGCTGGCGGCACTCGCGGCGCAGGGGCGCGACATCAAGCTCGCGGAATCCCGCGTCGAGGGATATCGGAACTTCGCGACCAAGCTGTGGAACGCCGCGCGCTATGCGCAGATGAACGGCTGCGCTATGCCGGACGGATTCGACCCCGCGCAGGCAAAGCTGCCCGTCAACAGGTGGATTCTCGGCGAGCTTGCGGCCGTGACGGCAGACACTTCGGCCGCGCTCGACGAGTACCGATTCAACGACGCGGCGAACGCACTGTATCATTTCACCTGGGGAGCGTTCTGCGACTGGTACCTCGAGTTCACGAAGCCGATTCTCAACGGCACCGATACGGCGGCGCAGGGCGAGACGCGGGCGATCACGGCCTTCGTGCTTCGGGAAATCCTGAAGCTGCTCCATCCGTTCATGCCGTTCATCACCGAAGAGATCTGGGAAAAGCTCGGCTTCGGCAACGGCACGCTTCTCATCGTAGCGAACTGGCCGCAGCCAACGGTGCAAGGCGATGCGGCGGCAAAGGCGGAACTCGACTGGGTGGTGCGGGTCATCTCGGAGATTCGCGCCTTGCGCGCCGAGATGAACGTGCCGGCGGCGGCGCGGTTGGTGCTGGGTTACAAGGACGCAAGCCCCGAGGCCGTGGCCCGGCTCGGCAAGCACCAGGACGTCATCCGGACGATGGCGCGGCTCGATCGCATCGAGGCGGACCAGGGGACGACGCGGGGTGCGGTTCAGATCGTCGTGCCGGACGCCACGCTCGTCCTGCCGCTTGCGGGAATCATCGACGTCACGGCAGAGCGGAACCGGCTCAGCAAGGAAATCGACAAGCTCGCGTCCGAGATCGAAAAGATCGACCGAAAGCTGGCCAATCCCGGCTTTCTCGCCAAAGCCGACCCGGAGGTCGTCGAGGACCAGCGCGAACGGCGTGCCGAGGCGGAAGCGGCGCGAGCGCGGCTTGTCACGGCACTCGATCGTCTGGGCGCGTTTTGACCGGATGATCCTGGAGGATCTGAGTCCGGAGGATCTGGCGCTGGTCGAGGCGGCGCGCGAGCTTATCCGTCTGCGCTACAAGGAGAATCGGCATCATATCGCTGCGGCGCTGCGCACGCGCAGCGGCAGGATCCACACCGGTCTGCATCTCGATACTTATGTTGGCCGTGCCTCGGTCTGTGCCGAGGCGGTGGCGGTGGGCAAGGCGCTGGCGGAAGGCGACGCGGACATCGCCTGCATTGTCTCGGTCCGGCATCCGCGTCCGCGCGAGCTCAATCGGAACATCCAGGTCGTCTCGCCGTGCGGCATCTGCCGCGAGATGCTGGCCGATTTCGCCCCGGACTGCAGCGTCATCGTGCCGGTGAACGGCGGACTCGCCCGGGTCGCCGCCCCCGATCTTCTGCCCAACAAGTATTTCCGTCAGCCGTAGGGGGGCAGGCCCGCCCTCTATCCAACGGCCGCGGCAATCGGTATGGTGCGGTCGTTCTTTTCGTTTCTTCATGCTGCCAGTCAGGGAAACGCCTATGCCGGTCACGAATTTCGACAAATCGAGGCTCCCAAGCCGCCATACGACCGTCGGTCCCACGAGCGCACCGCATCGCGCGATGCTCTACGCGATGGGCTTGACCGAACAGCAGATCGCGCAGCCGCTCGTCGGCGTCGTGACGACCTGGAACGAAGCTGCGCCCTGCAACATCACGCTGTCGCGCCAGGCGCAGGCCGTGAAGAAGGGGGTGGCGGCCGCAGGCGGCACGCCGCGCGAGTTCACCACCATCACGGTGACCGACGGCATTGCCATGGGGCATCAGGGCATGAAGGCGTCGCTGGTTAGCCGCGAGGTGATCGCCGACTCTATCGAGCTCACGGTGCGCGGGCACTGTTACGACGCGCTGGTCGGACTTGCGGGCTGCGACAAGACGCTGCCGGGCCTGATGATGGCGATGGTGCGTCTCAACATACCGTCGATCTTCATCTATGGCGGCACGATTCTGCCGGGCAAGTTTCACGGCAAGGACGTCACGATCGTCGACGTGTTCGAAGGCGTCGGCGCGCATGCGGCGGGCCGGATGAATGATTCCGAGCTCAAGGAGCTCGAGCAGGTGGCGCTGCCGACCGGCGGGTCGTGCGGCGGCCAGTATACGGCCAACACGATGGCCTGCGTCTCCGAGGCGCTCGGGCTCGCGCTGCCGGGGTCGGCCGGGACGCCGGCGCCGTTCGAGAGCCGCGACCGTTTCTGCGAGATGAGCGGCGAGGCGGTCATGGAGCTGCTGAAGCTCGGGATCAGGCCGCGCGACATCGTCACGCGCAGGTCGCTGGAGAATGCGGCAGTGGTCGTCGCTGCCACAGGGGGCTCGACCAATGCAGCCCTGCATCTTCCGGCGATCGCCCACGAGGCCGGCATCGACTTCGATCTGATGGCGGTTGCGGAAATCATGCGGCGGACGCCATACATCGCCGACCTGATGCCAGGCGGCAAGTACACCGCCTTCGATCTCTACAGCGTCGGCGGCGTTCCGGTCGTGATGCGCGAGCTTCTCGATGCCGGGCTGCTGCACGGCGACTGCATCACCGTTACGGGCAAGACACTTGCCGAGAATCTCAAGGACGTGAAGTTCCCCGAAAATCAGAAGGTCGTCTACCGGGTATCGAACCCGATCTCGAAGACCGGCGGCGTCGTCGGGCTCAAGGGCAATCTGGCGCCCGAAGGCGCCATCGTGAAGATCGCCGGCCTCAAGAAGCTTCAGTTCCGCGGTCCGGCGCGCTGCTTCGATCGCGAGGAGGATGCGCTGGCGGCGGTGCTCAAGCGTGAGATCAAGGATGGTGAAGTCGTCGTCATCCGCTACGAGGGCCCGAAGGGCGGCCCCGGCATGCGCGAGATGCTTTCGACGACGGCGGCGATCTACGGCCAGGGCAAGGGCGAGGCGATCGCGCTCATTACCGACGGCCGCTTCTCGGGCGGCACGCGCGGATTCTGCATCGGCCATGTCGGGCCCGAAGCGGCGGTGGGCGGACCCATCGCCTTGCTGAAGGATGGCGACATGATCGTGATCGATGCCGAGAAGGGAACGCTCGACGTGGAGTTGAGCGACGCCGAGCTGGCGGAACGCCGCAAGGCCTGGCGGCCGCGCGAGCACGAGTTCCAGTCCGGCACGCTGTGGAAATACGCCCAGACGGTCGGACCCGCGGCCAAGGGCGCAGTCACGCATCCCGGCGCCAAGGCCGAAACCCACGTCTACGCCGACATTTAGGGCACGGCGGGCCGGGATTCGCGGTTCAGTCGCCCGGCGCCGGCTGCGACGCCAGCGCCGGGCGACGCATGTTGAGCACGGTCACGATCGAAAGGGCCAGCGTACCGACGACGACCAGATACAACGCGCGCGGCAGGTCATGGTCGAGCAGCCAACCGAACAGGAACGGCGTCAGCGCTGAACCGAGATCGAGTCCCGAATAGACGAAACCATAGACCTTTCCCGAGGCACCCGGTGGCGTCGACTGACGGACCAGCATGTCGCGGGACGGAAGCGTGATGCCCATCGCGAAACCGGCGAGCGATATCACCGCAAGGACCGTAATGGATGGAATGGTGCCGGTGGCGACGATTCCGACTGCGACGGCCGCCACGAGAATGCCGGCGACGGCGACCACGTGGTGACGGCTCGTGCGATCGGCGAGCACGCTGCCGACCAGGATACCGATCGATCCGCCGAGAAGAAAGCCGGTGAGCGACGTCGCCGCAATGTCGAGGGAGGTATCATAGAGCTTGATCATCGCCGGGATCGCGAAGGTTTGCAGCCCGACGAGCGACATCGCCAACAACGTGAAATAGGCGAAGCAGGTCAGGATCGGCAGGGTCATGAACAGCCGGAGACTCCCGCCGATGGTCGGGCTGTCGAGCGGGCGATCCATCCGTACGGGGCGATGGGCATCCGTCAGTTCGCTCCGCAATGCCATGAACGCAACCGCAGCGAGGCCGGCGCAACCGAGAATGATGAGCGCCGGGCGCCAGCCGAGTGTCGTGGCAAGCCCCACCGTTACGATCGGCGCCAGGGCCCAACCGACGTTGCCGGCGATCGAATGCGCGCCATAGGCGCGGCCGAGCCACCCCTTGGTGATCGACGCGTTGAGGATCGCGAAATCGGCGGGATGGAAGACGCTGTTGCCGATGCCGGCGAGCGCGGCCAACGGGAACATCAGCCAGAATGCCGGGCTCAAGCCTATGAGCGCGACGGCGAGCGCGAACACCGCAAGCCCGACGAGCAGGATCCGGCGCGCACCATAGCGATCGACGAGAAATCCGGCGCCGGTCTGCGCCACGCCCGAGACGGAATAGAAGACCATCATCATCAGGCCGAGGACGGCGTAGCTGACGTCGAATTCCTCGTGCAGGAACGGGAACAGAGGCGGCAGTACGAGCTGAAAGAAGTGGCTCAGACCGTGCGCAACGCTGACCAGACCGATGATCCAGGCGTCGTGACGGGAAAGGGTTGTCGTCGCGAAAGCCATACCGCTACCCGGCAGGATTGCAGGTTGGGTTGTTTGTAGCACAGGTCGGCCGGCGAGGGCCTGTCGATCCTGGAATGGGGCTATGCGCGGTCGTCAGGGCAAGTTGCGGCGCAACCTAGCGACCGTTGCCGGTAATGAGGCGGGCCCCACGTTGAAAAGTGAAGTAGTTCCATAGCCAGTTCAGCGCGACGACGAGACGGTTGCGAAAGCCGATCAGGAAGTAGATATGCGCAATCGACCAGACGAACCAGGCGGGAAAGCCGCCGAGGCGGAGACGGCCGAACTCGATCACCGCCGCCTTCCGGCCGATCGTCGCGAGGTTCCCGTAATGCCGATAGCGGAACGGCGCGACGTCGCGTCGTCCGGCGAGGCGCGCCCGGATGAGACGGCCGACGTAGCGGCCCTGCTGCTTGGCAACCGGTGCAATTCCCGGCAGCGGCCTGCCGGAATCGTCGAGTGCGAGCGCCGTGTCGCCGATCGCGAAGATTTCCGGATGACCCGGCACGGAAAGGTCCGGGGCGACCTTTATGCGACCGGCGCGATCCCGCTCGGCCGCGATCCATTTGCCGGCCGGCGAGGCTGCGACGCCGGCCGCCCAGATGACCGTGCGCGCTTCGATGGACCCGTCCGCCGTGACGACACCGTTTGCGTCAACGGCCGTCACGGGCGTGTTGACGCGAACCTCGACGCCTAGGCGCTCAAGATGCCATTGCGCTCGCGTGGACAAGTCTTCCGAAAAGGTCGGCAGTATCCGCGGTCCGGCCTCAATCAGCACGATGCGGGCCGAGCGCGGATCGATGTTGTGGAAATCGGCCGCGAGCGCGCGCTTGGCAAGCTCTGCGATGGCGCCGGCAAGCTCGACGCCCGTCGGGCCGCCGCCCACGACGATCAGCGTCATGCTGCGTCGTCGTTCGGCAGGGGCGCATTCGCACTCGGCGCGTTCGAAGGCGAGGAGGATCCGGCGACGGATCTCTATGGCGTCCTCGATCTCTTTCAGGCCGGGCGCGAAGGGTTCCCAGTCGTCATGGCCGAAATAGGCGTGGCGGGCGCCGGTCGCGAGGACAAGGAAATCGTAACGGATGCGCCGCCCGTCGACGATGAGCTCGCGCGCCGATACGTCGACGCCTTTCGCCCTGCCGAGCAGAACGGTCACGTTCGGACGGTTGCCGACAATGGCCCGGATCGGCGCCGCGATATCTGCCGGCGACAGAGCCGCCGTGGCGACCTGGTAGAGCAGGGGTTGGAACAAGTGGTAGTTGTGCCGATCGACCACGACGACGTCGACCGGTGTGCCTGCCAATTCCTTCGCGGTCCATAGACCGCCGAAGCCTGCCCCGACGATGACGACGCGCAGCTTCGCGGTGGACGGCGGGACGTCTTTCTGCTGTCCGTCGCGCATCGCACGAGTATACGTCGCCGGCGCGGCGGTGTTCCGCTCCGCCCGACGTCATTCGGCGGCGATCTCCAAGCCGACGGCCTGATTGAGTTTTGCGCCCGTGACGTCGAGTCCAACGGTCAGAGCGCCGGTGAAATCCGCGCTGGTGAAGTCCACGCCCTTGGCGCTGGCGTGTTTCAGTGTCGCGCGCCGCAGATCGACGTAGCGCATCTCCGCGCCATCGAGTCGGCAAGGCATCATCCGGCCGGCGCCGATCGATAGCGGCCCGAGATTTGCGGCCTGCAGATCACTGTGATTCAGGCGGGCATTGCGCAGCACGGCACCACGCAGGTCGGCGCCGGCAAGACGGCAGTTGCGGAGATCGGCCCCCTCGAGTTGCGCCCCCTGAAGCCAGGCACCTTCCAGGTTCAGGCCGTAGAGAACGGCCCCGTTGGCCTTGAGTCCGGTGAGATAGGCGCCGGCCAACGGCGGCGCCCGACGCAAATCATAGCCGCTGAGATCGAGCAGCGGCTCGCCTTCGGTGCCGTTCGTCTCGACAAACCGGCGGTGGCGTTCAATGAGCTTATTGAGCGGCACCTCGAGATCCTCAAGGCTCTTGCCCGACACGGCATCGGTGAGAGCACCGGTGAGGTCGGCGCCGGAGAGCTCGGTGAGCGTCGTCGTGGTCCCGGTGAGAATGGCATTGCGCAAACTTGCATTGCGCAGGTCGGCGCCGCTCAGATCGGCGCCTTCGAGATTGGCGCCGTTCAGATTGGCGTGACGCATGTCAGCGCGAACGAGCTTGCAGCCCCGCATCACCGCATCGGTGAAGTCGGTGTGCATGGCGTGCGAGCCGGACATCTTGGCGTTGGAAAGGTTCGCGTTGACGAGGATGGCGCCGACGAGTTCGGCTGTTCCGACTTCCTCGACGGGCAGCGCCTTGAGATTGCCGATACGATCACGGACGGCGATCTTGCCGTCGCGGAGGTCGCAATCGAACAGATTGGCATTGGTGAGGTCGGCGCCACGCAGGCAGGAGCCTCGCATGTCGGCCCGGACGAGCGTGGCACCCCGCAGATTCGCCTTGCTCAGGTTGCAGCCGAAGAGAATGGCATGCCCGAGATTTGCCTCGGCAAGGTTGGCGCCGATGAGGAACGCGCCCGTGAAATCGGCATCCTGCAGGTTCTTGCCGGCGAGATCGAGCCCCGACAGGTCGTGATAGGCGAGCAGCGCGCGCTGACCGCCATGCCGCGCCGTCTGGTAGCGCTGATGCAGCTGGACAATCCGGTCGAGCTCAGCCTGGCTTATCTTGATCCGCGGCTGTGCCGATATCGGAGAATTATGGTTCAACACGCGCGACCCAGACACCAAGCCGGAACAATTGGGTGTAAACCGTTACGCCCGTCGCGGTTGATATCCGGTAAATGCTGGCCCGGCGGGAAGGGGGCGAATACGTGTCGGCGTTCTAGCCCTTACGGCTCCGGGCGTATCGGGGCAGATCGTCGGAGATGCGGAGCCACGGAACGGCGCTCGACATCCAGAGATGATCCTGCGGCCGGATGCGCCCTGGATCGTCGAGCGTGCCGACGCTGAGATCGATCATTTCGGGTTGCTCGGCCACCTGCCACGTGAGGGCCGCCCCGCATGCCGCGCAAAACCCGCGAACGGCGCGTTCCGACGACCGGCGAAATGTCGACGCGGTGCCGACGAACTCGACCTGATCGCGCGGGAAAGTGGCCCATGCCGACAGGGGCGCGCCGGTCGCCTTCTGGCACATCCGGCAGTGGCAGAAGTTGACCTGTACAGGCGTGCCGCGGGCGACGTAGCGAACGGCGCCGCGAAGACAACTGCCGGTGTGAGATTCGTTGTTCGCATTCATTGGAGCTGGCACCAGACAGGGGTGTGGTCCGAGGCCCGGGGATGGGCGCGCGGCCCGCGGTCGATTCCGGCGTCGACCAGCCGGTCCGCAGCTTGCGGCGACAGCAGTATGTGATCGATCCGCAGTCCCTGATCGAGCGGCCAACAGTTTCGCTGATAATCCCAGAACGTATACTGTCCGGGCGCGGGATTGATCGCATGGACCGCGTCCGTCAGCCCAAGATAGATCAGCTTTCGGAATGCCGCGCGCGACGCCGGCTGGCACAGCGCATCCTTGGCATAGGCGACCGGATCGCAGACGTCATCGTCGGTCGGACATACGTTGTAATCGCCGGCGAGAACGAACGGGCGCTCCTCGGCGAGGAGCTGCCGGGCACGGGCATAGAGGCGCTCCATCCACGCGAGCTTGTAGGTGTACTTATCGGTATCGATGGGGTTGCCGTTCGGCAGATAGAGCGAGGCCACCCGCAGTCCGTCGACGGTTGCTTCGAGGTAACGCGCCTGTTCATCGCCATCGCCGCCCGGAAGCTGCCGCAACGGTTCCGTGATCGGTTGGCGCGCGAGGATGGCGACGCCGTTGTATGATTTCTGACCCACGGTCGCCACGTTGTAGCCGAGCGCTTCGAGCTCCAGACGCGGGAACTCGTCGTCGACGCATTTGGTCTCCTGCAGCAGCAGGATGTCAGGCGCACTCGTCTTCAGGTAGTCGAGGACGAGAGGCAGCCGCGCCTTGATCGAGTTCACGTTCCAGGTGGCGATCTTTATCATGGGCCGATCTTGCGGGGTCGGTTCGCGTCCGACAAGCGGTCGGGCGAACCGTCCGTCATGCCGGCTGGCGCCACGAACGTGTCCGGTTCGCGTCGCGGATCAGATCGAGAAACTGTTGCCGCAGCCGCAGGAGCTCTTGGCCTGCGGGTTCTTGATCGAGAACGAGGCGCCGATCAGGTCCTCGACATAGTCGATTTGCGCGCCGTCGAGCAGCTCCATCGACACGTCGTCGATCAGGACCGTAGCGCCATCGCGTTCGATGACGGTGTCGGACTCGGATTTCGTGTCATCGAACGTGAATCCATACTGAAACCCTGAGCAGCCGCCGCTGGAGACCGATACGCGCAGCATCATGCCCTTGTATTCGTCCTGGGACAGAATCTTGGCGATCTGGCGGGCTGCCGACTCGGTCAGCTCGACACTACGCCGGGTCGTCGTGGTAGCCGCAGCGTCCGACATGGCTTCCTTGGGCTCCCTTCGAGGGCGAGCAATAAACTTACCTTGTTTTATTTAAGCCGTTCTTGTGCTTTGTCAAATCGCCCTCCGCCGCCAGCTGCCAAGGGTGCCGGCAGCGGCCGAAAAACCGATAGGCTTCCAATAGGTTGCGTTTCGGATCGCGCTGCCTGTAGGGTCCGGCCATGCCACCTGGCTCCGATATCGCCGATGAACTCGTTCGCGCCGCCGCGCCGCACGGCACGGCCGTCTATGCCTGCCGGCCCGAGGCGAGCCGCGGCCGCCTCGTGCCCGAGCCCGAGAGCACCATGCGCTCGGTCTTCCAGCGCGACCGCGACCGGATCATCCACTCGACGGCCTTCCGGCGGCTCAAGCACAAGACCCAGGTCTTCGTCTTTCACGAGGGCGACCATTACCGCACGCGGCTGACGCACACGATCGAGGTCGCGCAGATCGCCCGTACGATCAGCCGGGCGCTCGGCCTCAACGAGGATCTCGCCGAAACCCTGGCCCTTGCCCATGATCTCGGCCACACGCCCTTCGGCCACGCGGGCGAGGATGCCCTCGACCGCGTCATGCGACCCTATGGCGGCTTCGACCACAATGCCCAGACGCTGCGGATCCTGACCAAGCTCGAACGCCGGTATGCCGCATTTGACGGCCTGAACCTTACGTGGGAGACGCTCGAAGGCGTGGTCAAGCACAACGGTCCGATGATCGGGCCGTGGGCGGATCCGAACCGGCCTCGCGAGTTGCCGGCCGCGATCGTCGAATACACCGCGCAGCACGACCTCGAGCTCGACACCTTCGCGTCGGCCGAGGCGCAGGTAGCCGCCCTGTCCGACGACATCGCCTATACGAACCACGACATCGACGACGGCCTCAGGGCCAAGCTCTTCACGATCGACGATCTTCTCGAAGTTCCGCTCGTTGGCCCCGTTTTTGCCGAGGTCGCGGCCCGTTATCCCGGGCTCGAGGAGGACAGACTGATCGGCGAGTCCATCCGCCGGCTGATCGACCGCATGGTCATGGATCTGCTGGCCGAGACGCGCCGCCGGCTCCGGCTATGGCAGCCGCGCTCGCCCGACGAGGTGCGGCGGCTGGGCCAGCCCGTCGTCGCGTTCTCGACCGAGCTGGAAGAACAGCTCAAGCACTTGCGCGATTTTCTGTTCAAGCGGATGTATCGGCACTACAAGGTCAACCGCATGACCAGCAAGGCACGCCGCGTGGTCGCCGAGCTGTTCGAGCTGTTCCTGAGGGAGCCGAACTGCCTGCCCGAGGAATGGCGTCGCCAGGCCGACGGCGCGGGAACGCCGAAGACGGCGCGACTCGTGGCGGATTATATTGCCGGCATGACCGACCGGTTTGCCTTGAAGGAACACCAGCGCCTGTTCGATCTGCACGACTCGATCTGATGAACCTCTACAATTATTTCCGCGACGAGGTCATTCGGAACCTCGGCGAACTTGCCGCCGCCGGCAAAATTCCGGGCAATCTTGATCTCTCGCGCGTCACCGCCGAGCCGCCCCGCGAAGCGGCGCACGGCGACGTCTCGACCAATGCCGCGCTGGTTCTCGCCAAGGCGGCCGGCATGAAGCCGCGCGACATCGCAGCGCTCCTCGTCGAGCGACTGAAGACGCATCCGGACGTCGTCGATGCCGAAATCGCGGGCCCCGGTTTCGTCAATCTGCGTCTGAGCCCGGGGTTCTGGCGGACGCGGCTCGTCGAAATCCTCGAAGCGGGCGAACGTTACGGCGCCTCCGACATGGGGAAGGGGCAGCTCGTCAACGTCGAGTACGTGTCTGCCAACCCGACCGGGCCGATGCATGTGGGGCATGGACGCGGCGCCGTTGTCGGCGATGCGCTTGCCGCGCTGCTGGAGCGGACCGGATTCAAGGTCACGCGCGAGTACTACATCAACGATGCGGGCGCCCAGGTGGATCAGCTCGCGCGGTCGGTGTATCTCCGTTATCGCGAGGCGCTCGGCGAGACGATCGGCACGATCCCGGAAGGGCTGTATCCGGGGGAATACCTGAAACCGGTCGGCGCGGCGCTGGCAGAGCGCGACGGCAGGAAATGGCTTGGACGGCCGGAGGCCGAGTGGCTTGGACCGATCCGCGACTTCGCCATCGCCGAGATGATGGACCTGATCAAGGCGGACCTCGCGGCGCTCGGCGTGCGTCATGACGTCTTCACGTCCGAGCGGCACGACATCGTCGAGAAGCGGCGCGTCGAAGAGGTCATCGATTTCCTGCGTGCGCGTGATCTCGTCTATACGGGCGTGCTCGAGCCGCCGAAAGGCATGAAGCCCGACGACTGGGAACCGCGGCCCCAACTTCTGTTCCGTGCGACGCAGTTCGGCGACGACGTCGACCGGCCGCTGCAGAAGTCCGACGGATCGTGGACCTATTTCGCCGCCGACATGGCCTATCACCTCGACAAGTATCGTCGCGGCTTCACGCGGATGATCGACGTGTGGGGCGCGGACCACGGCGGCTACGTGAAGCGGATGCAGGCCGCCGTCCGTGCCCTCAGCGAGGATAAGGCGGCGCTTGAGGTCCGCCTCTGCCAGCTCGTCAGCCTGTTCGACAAGGGCGAGCCCGTGCGCATGTCGAAGCGCGCCGGGACGTTCGTGACGCTTCGTGACGTCATCGACGAAGTCGGGGCCGGCGTGGTGCGCTTCATCATGCTGACGCGCAAGCACGATCAGCATCTCGATTTCGACTTCGCCAAGGTCACCGAGCAGTCGAAGGACAATCCCGTCTTCTATGTGCAATACGCGCATGCGCGGACCTGCTCGGCAATGCGGCAGGCCCAGGCGGCGATGCCCGGGATCGACCTGTCCGACCGGGCGTTGGCAAAGGCCGAGCTTGCACGCCTGGAGGATCCCGACGAGATCGCGCTGATCCGCATGATGGCGGGATGGCCCCGTCTGCTCGAGGGAGCGGCCGAGGCCGGCGAGCCGCACCGGATCGCTTTCTATCTCTACGATCTCGCGTCGGCGTTCCACGCCCTGTGGACGCGCGGCAAGGATGAAACGGCGCTGCGGTTCGTTGTACCAGACGACCGCGTGTTGACGCTCGCTCGACTGGCGCTGGTCCGCGGCGTGGGCATCATCATCGCTTCGGGGCTGCGGCTGATCGGTGTCGAGCCGGTTGAGGAAATGAGATAGGATGCGCCGCACGAAACGATAAGAAACCGATGCTGCCAGACCCGAACGAACGTTTGACGCCATCGCCGGCACATGATCGCTCGCGCCGCCTGAAGGCCGTGCCGATCATCGTCGTTTCCGTTGCGCTTGCCTTGTTCGGCGGGCTTGTCGGTTACACGTACAGCACGAGCCGGTCGGGCGGCGAAAACGGCCCCGTTCCGTTGATCAAGGCGGATCCGAGGCCGACGAAGGTGAAGCCGGAAGATCCCGGCGGCATGGACGTGCCGCACCAGGACAAGGAGGTCTACAATCGCCTGTTGCGCGACGGCGAAAATCCGCCGCCGCGGGTCGAGCGTTTGCTGCCGCCACCCGAGGCGCCATTGCCGCGGCCGGTCGGCGCGCGCAGCGAACCGGAAATTCCACCGCCGCCGTCCGTCGAGCCGCCACCCGATGCCGTGGAAGTGACACAGGCGCCGCCCGAACCGGCCTCGACGCAGACGCAGGCGTCAACACAGACGCAGGCATCAACGGAGACACAGGCGTCACCGGCGCCGGCAACGAGCCAATCCACGCCCGCGTCGCCCCCGTCTCAGACGGCCGCCGTATCGGCACCGCGCACGGCAGCCCCGGCGCAGGACTCGGCCGCGGCCCCGGCCCGCGGCGGCTATCGCGTCCAGCTTGCGGCGCTCCGCTCTGCCGATCAGGCAAAGCAGGCGTGGTCACGGTTGCAACGGGCGCACCCGGATCTGCTGGGTAAACTCTCGAGCAACATCGTGCGCGCCGATCTCGGTGCGAAGGGCACATTCTACCGGCTTCAGGCCGGTCCGCTGGCCGACGAGGCTGCGGCACGCGATCTGTGTCGACGCCTCTCCGAGAAGAAGGTCGGGTGTCTCGTTGTCCGGCCCTGACATGAGCACGGCGGCGCGGCGGCCCAAGGCAGTCATCTATGGCTGCGCCGGACCGGTCCTGACGGAAGCGGAACGGGCTTTTTTCGCCCGGGTCAATCCGCTGGGCTTCATCCTGTTCGCACGCAATGTGCAGACGCCGGCCCAGGTGCGGGAGCTGGTCGGGGCGTTGCGCGAGTCGGTGGGGCGGGCGGATGCCCCGGTGCTGATCGATCAGGAGGGCGGGCGCGTCGCGCGTTTGCGCCCGCCGCATTGGCGCGCCGCGCCGTCCGCCGCGACGATCGGGGCGCTTGCCGACACCGACCTCGAGCGTGCGCGCGAGGCGGCATGGCTGAACGCGCGTCTGATCGGCGCGGAACTTGGGGATCTGGGCATCACGGTCGACTGTGCGCCGGTGGCGGATGTTCCCGTCGCCGGATCGCATGATGTCATCGGCGATCGTGCCTACGGCACCGACCCGGCGCGCGTGTCGGTCCTTGCCCGTGCGGCCGCACTCGGGTTCATCGATGCCGGCGTGACGCCCGTGATCAAGCATATCCCCGGACACGGCCGCGCGCGGGTGGACAGCCATGCCGAGCTTCCGGTCGTGGATACGCCTCGCGACATTCTGGCGCAGACGGATTTCGTGCCGTTCCGGGCGCTTGCCGACATGCCGTGGGCCATGACGGCACATGTGCTCTATACGGAGCTCGATCCCGATCGGCCTGCAACGATATCGCCGACGGTCATTCGCGACGTCATCCGTGGTGAGATCGGTTTTACCGGAGTCCTCGTTTCGGACGATCTGTCCATGCAGGCACTCAAAGGCACGCTCGCCGAACGGGCGAGTGCCGCGCTCGATGCCGGCTGCGACATCGCACTCCATTGCAACGGCGACATGGACGAGATGATCGAGATCGCCGGCATCGTGCCGCCGCTTGCCGACGACTCGGCCCAACGGCTGGCCCGCGCCGAGGCAATCCGGCGTTCGCACCGCAAGGCGGAGGAGCCGGCCAGGCTTGCGGCCCGGCTCGATGTACTGCTGAGCGGACGGGCGATAGGTTAGATCGGATGGAAAACGTGCTGTATCTGGCCTCGGTATGGGTGATCCCGGCCCTGACGGCGATTACCCTGCACGAGGCAGCGCACGGCTACGCGGCGGAGGTTTTCGGCGACGACACCGCCCGGCGGCTCGGGCGCGTGTCGATGAACCCGCTGCGCCACGTCGACCCATTCGGCACGATACTGCTGCCGGCACTGCTGCTTCTTACGCGGGCGCCGTTTCTGTTCGGTTATGCTAAGCCCGTACCGGTCAATTTCGGCCGTCTCAAAAATCCGCGCCGGGACATGGTGTTCGTGGCCGCGGCGGGCCCGGCGATGAACCTCGTTCTGGCGCTCTTGGCGGCATTCCTGTATCACGGCATCGACTGGTTTCCGCCACGAGTCGCGACGTGGCTCGGGCACAATCTGGCAAATGCTGTCACGCTGAACGTGATTCTGGCCGTCTTCAACATGCTGCCGATCCCGCCGCTCGACGGAGGGCGCGTCGCCGTTGGATTGCTGCCGACGGCGCTCGCGGTGCAGCTTGCGCGCCTGGAGAGGGTCGGGATCCTCATCGTTCTCGGTGCGCTGTTCCTGCTGCCCATGTTGGGCGACATGGTCGGCCTCGACCTCAATGTTTTCGCGTGGCTCGTCGGCATTCCGGCCGATGCGGTCATCGACCTCATCATCAGGGCAGCGGGGCATGGCTGAGAACGAATCGGCGGTGCCGTTCGAGGAAGATCCCGCGGGCGCACGGACCGCCGCCGCCGAGACGGCAGCAGACAGCGATACGCTGGTCGTTGATCTCGAAGGTTACGAAGGACCGATCGACGTTCTGCTGACGCTTGCGCGCGAGCAGAAGGTCGATATCACGCGGATCTCGATCCTGGCGCTGGCCGACCAGTACATCGCCTTCATCGCGCGGGCGCGGCGCGTACGGCTGGAGGTCGCCGCAGACTACCTGGTCATGGCGGCCTATCTCGCATACCTCAAGTCGCGCCTGCTGCTGCCGGCTCCGCCGGACAACAACTCCGAGCCGACGGCCGCCGAAATGGCGGCGGCGCTGGCGTTCCAGCTACAGCGGCTGCAGGCGATGCAGGAGGCCGGTGCACGCCTGATGGCGCGCCCGCAGCTCGGCAAGGACGTGTTCGGGCGCGGCGCACCGGAAGGGATTCGCGTAATCACCAAGCCGCAATACCAAGCAACGCTTTATGACCTGCTCAAGGCGTACGGCGAACATCGGGCGCGGCGGCAGCCGTCCTTGCTCCGAATCGTTCCGACCGAGCTCTATTCGATGGAAATGGCGCTCGAACGGCTGTCGGCGATGCTCGGTCGCCTGCCGGACTGGACGACGCTGCACTCCTTCATTCCGCCGGAGATCGCCGGGGGCGTCGTGGCGCGCTCGGCTCTCGCAGCCATGTTCGCGGCCAGTCTCGAGCTGGTCCGCGCCGGCAAGCTGCAGCTTCGCCAGGACCGCATGTTCGGCCAAATCTACATCCGGAGGGCACCCGATAATCCCGTGACGGAACTGCCAGTGCCCGAAAGGCAAGCTCCATGACCGATGCGAACACGGAAATGACAGG
This sequence comes from uncultured Rhodospirillales bacterium, assembly GCA_937926175.1. Taxonomy (GTDB): domain Bacteria; phylum Pseudomonadota; class Alphaproteobacteria; order CACIAM-22H2; family CACIAM-22H2; genus CALANV01. The sequence continues at coordinate 231,183 of CALANV010000037.1, forward strand.
CGAACCGCAGGACCCGATCGAGCCGACCTCTGATACCGAGCAGGAGAGGTCTGAGGAGCATGCACCAGCGGAGGCCGGTGCAACCGCCGAGACGACCGAGGTGACTGCGGTGACCGCGGAGACGGCCGACGCGACTGAGGCGACCGCAGAGGTGGCCGAAACGACCTTGGCGACCGAGGCGGCCGCAGAGCCGACCACGGAGCCGACCGAGGACGAAATCCAGCGTGCGCAGTCCCGTGCACAAGCCTTGCGCGCGATCGAGGCGTTGTTGTTCGCATCGACGGAGCCGATGGATGCGAAGGCGATCGCCAAGCGGCTGCCGGAGGGTACGGATGTCGAAGCGCTGATCGACGAGCTCGAGGCGCAATACGCCAATCGCGGGATCAATCTCGTGCGCGTTGCCGGCAAGTTCGCGTTCCGGACGGCCCCGGATCTTGCGTCGATCCTGCAGATCGAGACGGTCGTACCGCGGAAGCTGTCGCGGGCGGCAATCGAGACGCTTGCGATCATCGCCTATCATCAGCCGATCACGCGCGCCGAGATCGAGGAGATCCGGGGAGTTGCCCTGTCGCGCGGCACGCTCGACACGTTGATGGAAGCGGGCTGGATCCAGCCCAAAGGCCACCGCGAGACGCCGGGCCATCCGGCGACATGGGTCACGACGGACGCGTTCCTGTCGCATTTCGGCCTCAACAGCATCAAGGATCTCCCGGGCATCGAGGACCTCAAGGCGGCCGGTCTGCTCGATGCGCGCCCCACCGTCAGCGCCTACAGTGAAGAGGGCAAGCTCGGCGCCGAAGACGGCGAGACGGACGAGGACAGCGACGAATCCGACGAATCTGGCGAGTCCGGCGAAACGCCGGAGGCCGGGATGCCGCCCGAGCCGGTGGCAGAGGCGCCGGACGACCGGCAGGAGCGGCCGGCCGAGTAGGGCACCCTTTGTCGTTGCAGTGACGGGCGTCGGCGCGGTTCTTGCTATTGCAAACGGTTCGCAACTGACCTAGCGTGGCGGCCTTGCTGGACGACCCGTCCGGCCCCTCATTTCAGCACAGCGCCGGTGCCGACCGCCTCTCGACCACTCACGCTCAGTTCGCCTGCGCTCCGCCTCGACGGGTGGGGTGTCGGGGCCGCCGTCTTCGCCACGCTCGTCGCCGTCCCGGTCCTGGTGGTGCTGGGCAGCCTGTTGATGCCGTTTACAGATGCCTGGGCGCACCTGGCGGCCACCGTGCTGCCGCGCTACGTCGTGAACTCGATCTGGCTCATGCTCGGCGTCGGACTGGGCGTGGTGCTTCTCGGCGTGCCGACCGCGTGGCTCGTCACGATGACGAGGTTTCCGGGCGTCCGCATCTTCGAGTGGGCGCTGATCCTGCCGCTCGCCAGTCCGGCCTATGTCATCGGCTACACCTACACGGGACTGCTCGACTACGCCGGCCCGGTGCAGAGCGCGCTGCGCGCCGCCTTCGGGTGGTCCGCAGGCGATTACTGGTTCCCGGACATGCGATCGCTCGGCGGCGCGATCATCGTTCTGACCCTGGTCTTCTATCCGTACGTGTATCTGCTGGCCCGTGCCGCGTTCCTGAACCAGTCGGTCTGTGCGCTGGAGGTAAGCCGCACACTGGGGCGCACGGCGTGGCAGAGCTTCACGCACGTGGCGCTGCCGCTGGCGCGGCCGGCGATCGTCGGCGGTGTGGCGCTCGCGTTGATGGAGACGCTGAGCGATTTCGGCACTGTTCAGTATTTCGGGGTCGATACGTTCACGACCGGGATCTATCGCACCTGGCTCGGCATCGGAGAGCCGGTTGCGGCGCTGCAGCTCGCGGCGGTTCTGCTCGTGTTCGTCTTCGCGGTTCTGCTGCTGGAGCAATGGTCGCGCGGCGAGCAGCGCTACCATCATACGTCGCGGTATTACCGGCGTCTGCCGACTTATCCGCTGCGCGGCATGCATGCGGCGGGCGCGTGGCTGATGTGCGCGTTTCCGGTCGTGTTCGGGTTCCTCGTTCCGGCGGCGGCGCTCGCCGTATGGACGGTCGAGAATGCCGCGCTTGCGCTCGATCCGGCCTTCCACCAGCTGCTCCGCAACACGTTGATCCTGGCCGCGGGCGGGGCTGTCATCACCGTTCTCGCCGCCGTGCTGCTTGCCTATGCGCTGCGGCTCAGGGGCGGTACCTTCGTGCGCGTGGCGGCCCGTATGGCCACGCTCGGATATGCCGTTCCGGGCGCCGTGGTGGCGGTGGGCATTCTCCTGCCGTGCGTCCGGCTCGACAACTGGATCGATGCAACCGCACGTGACTTGTTCGGCGCCGGCACGGGGCTGCTCATGTCGGGCACATTGGTGGCCGTCATCTACGCCTATGTCGTGCGCTTTCTCGCCGTCGCGTTCAATCCGATCGAGGCGGGCCTCGGCCGGATCACGCACTCCATGGACGGTGCAGCGCGCGTCCTGGGTGCGAGTCCGGCCGCTACGCTCATGCGCGTTCACGCCCCGCTGATGGCTGGCAGCGTGTTGACGGCCACGATCCTGGTGCTCGTGGATGTGATCAAGGAGCTGCCGGCCACGCTGCTCATGCGCCCGTTCAACTTCGACACGCTCGCGGTCCGCACCTATCAGCTTGCCGCCGACGAGCGGCTTGCCGAGGCGGCGTTGCCGTCGATGACCATCGTCGCGGTCGGCATCGTGCCGGTCATTCTGCTGTCGCTGGCGATTGCACGCTCGCGGCCGGGCGATTCAGGGGCGTGACATGCAGCCGATTGCACTTGGGATCGCCGATGTCAGCCATGCCTATGGCGGGCGCACGGTCGTACGGGGCGTGACGCTGACGGTGGCGCCGGGCGAACTCGTGTGCCTGGTCGGCCCGTCGGGCTGCGGCAAGACGACGCTGCTTCGCATCGCAGCGGGCCTCGAAGAGCTGCAGCAGGGGCGCATCATGATCGACGGCTGCGCCGTGGCCGAGCCGGGCTATGTCGTTCCGCCGGAAGCGCGCGGCGTCGGTTTCGTGTTTCAGGACTATGCGTTATTCCCGCACTTGACCGTTGCGCGCAACGTCGCCTTCGGGCTGCACAAACTGCCGCCGAGGGAGCGCGCCGCCCGCGTGCGCGACGTTCTGTCGAAGGTCGGCATGGCGGAATACGCGGACGCCTATCCGCACCAGCTTTCGGGCGGCCAGCAGCAGCGCGTCGCACTCGCCCGGGCGCTTGCGCCGCGACCGCGCGTGATGCTGCTCGACGAGCCGTTCTCCGGCCTTGACACGCGCCTGCGCGAGCAGATCCGTGACGATACGTTGCACGTCCTGAAGGACAGCGGTGCGGCGACGCTGATGGTGACCCATGATCCGGAGGAGGCCATGTTCATGGCCGACCGGCTGGCCGTCATGCGCGCGGGCCGGATCGAACAGGAGGGCACGCCGGTCGACATCTATACCCGTCCCGCAACCGCCTTCGTCGCGTCGTTCTTCGGCCAACTGAACGAGCTTGTCGGGGTGGTGCGCAACGGCGCCGTCTACACGCCCTTCGGCGCGATTGCGACGCCGGGGCTCGGCGACGGTACGAAGGTGGACGTCCTGATCCGGCCGGAAGGGCTAAGGTTATCGGTGGCGGACGGCAGGGGCAGCTCGGCCGTTGCGGCCCAAGTGATGACCTCGCGGCTGCTGGGGCGGAGCTCGTGGATCCATCTGCGGCTGCTGACCGGCGACGCGGCCTGGGGCGAGGGCCATGTCGGCCACTTCCATTTTCACGTGCGCGTACCGGGGCGCTACCTGCCGCGCGAAGGCGAGATCCTGCAGGTCGGCCTGGATCCGGCCCAGGCCTTCGTTTTTCCGGCGCAGGATACCAGATAAGGAACCGGCCGCCGCAGACGTTGCGGCAGGTCAGCGAATTTGCGACTATCCGCGCCATTCGGGTTTCCAGGAGTAAGCCATGGGATCGCTCAGCATCTGGCATTGGCTCGTCGTCCTCGTCGTCGTTCTGCTGCTGTTTGGCGGCGCCGGCAAGATTCCGAGGCTGATGGGTGACATGGCAAAGGGCGTGAAGGCGTTCAAAGCCGGCCTGCGGGACGAGGAGGAGGGATCCGACCGCAACCCGCCCCAGGTCAGTGCTCAGACAGCGGATGTCGAGGCGAAGAAGGACGCCTCGAAGGTGTAACATCCTGGCGGCGGCGGCTCCTGATCGGAGCCGCCCGCGCGAGGACCACATAACGGCCGCTCCGGCGGTCGAGAGCCCTTCATGTTCGACCTGAGCTGGACCGAACTGCTGTTCATTGGCGTCGCGGCGCTCATCTTCATCGGGCCCAAGGAACTTCCGGGCGCGCTGCGGACGCTCGGTCGCATGGCTGCGAAGGCGCGTGCCATGGCGCGCGAGTTCCAGAGCAATGTCGAGGATATGATCCGCGAGGCCGAGCTCGATGACGTCAAGAACCAGGTCCAGAAGCTGCAAAGCGGCGACTATGTGCGCGAGCTCGAGCGAACCATTGACCCGAAGGGCGAGATCACGGCGGCCCTGACGCCGCCCGATTTGGACGCACCGCCGGCATCCCGTCCGACGACGCCTGCCGCCGATACCGCGCCGAAGAGCGTCCCCGATTCGCGGCCGGATCAACCGGCGCCCGAGACCTCCGAGGGGCACAGGCCGTGAGCGACGCGACGGATCACGAAGACATCGACGATAAGAAAATGCCGTTGCTCGATCACCTGATCGAGCTGCGCCAGCGGCTGATCTGGTCGCTCGTCGCTCTCGTCGTGTGTTTTCTTGTTTCCTATTACTTCTCGCAGCCGATCTTCGAGTTCCTAGTCGAACCGTTGCGGCAAATCCAGCCGGTGGACGGCACGCGCCGGATGATTTTCACGGCGCCGACCGAGGCCTTCTTCACCTATCTTAAGGTTTCCCTCTTTACCGCTGTTTTCCTGGCCTTTCCCGTGATCGCCTCGCAGATCTGGATGTTCGTAGCGCCGGGCCTTTACAAGCACGAAAAGCAGGCTTTCCTGCCGTTTCTCATAGCTACGCCGATCCTGTTTCTTATCGGCGCGGCAATGCTTTACTACCTTATCCTTCCGTTTGCCCTGAAATTCTTCGCGAGCTTCGAGGTTCCCGCTGGGCCAGGGCAGATGCAGATCGAGCTCGAGGCGCGGATGAGCGAGTATCTCTCGCTGGTCATGACGCTGATCCTCGCGTTCGGCATCAGCTTCCAGCTTCCCGTGCTCCTCACGTTGCTGGCCAAGATCGGGATCGTAACCTCGGAAGGGCTCGCATCAAAACGCCGCTATGCGATCGTTGGCATCCTGGCGTTTGCCGGAATCGTGACCCCGCCGGATGTCTTCAGCCAAATCAGTCTGGCGACGCCGATGTATCTTCTCTATGAAGCGTCGATCTGGGCGGCCCGCCTGATCGAGAAGAGGCGGGCGGCCCAGGAGGCGGCAGCGGACGCAGCGCTGGACGCCGAGCTTCGGCGGCAGCCTACCTCGAGTCCGCCGCCGGTCGTCGACGAAACGGACTTCAATCTGACGCGCTGAGAATTCGGATCAGGTGGTAGCGGGCACGGCGGCGTGAAGCCGGGTGGACAGGCGACTCGCGCGACCGTATAACCCGCACGGCACACGACGGTCGCACTTCCATGCACGACATCAAGACGATCCGTGACAATCCGGAGGCGTTCGACGATGGGCTTGGACGACGCGGACTCGAACCGCTCGCCGCCAGCCTTCTTGCGATCGACGCGCGTCGTCGCGCGGCACAGGCGCGTCGCGACGAGCTGCAGCAGCGCCGGAACGCCGCGTCGAAGGAGATCGGCGCGGCAAAAGCGAAGAAGCTCGACACATCCGACCTGATGGCCGAGGTCGCGCGCCTCAAGGAGGCCATAAGTGCCGCCGAAAACGAGGAGCGCGAGGCTGCCGATGAACTGAACCGGACGCTGGCGGCGCTTCCGAACATTCCGGCGCCCGATGTTCCCTTCGGCCGGAGTGCCGATGACAACCAGATGGTCCGCGCCTGGGGCGAGCCGCGCCGGTTCGACTTTGCGCCCAAGGAGCATTTCGACCTGGGTGAAAAACTCGGGATGATGGACTTCGAACGGGCCGCGAAGCTCTCGGGTTCGCGCTTCACGGTGCTCAAGGGACCGCTCGCACGGCTGGAGCGTGCGCTCGGCCAGTTCATGCTGGACATACACACGCGCGAGTTCGGCTACACCGAAGTGAGCCCGCCCTTGCTCGTGCGTGACAGCGCCTTGTACGGCACGGGGAATCTTCCGAAGTTCGGCGAGGACCTGTTCCGCACGACGACCGATCACTGGCTGATTCCGACGGCTGAGGTGCCACTAACCAATCTGGTGGCCGACGAGGTCCTGGCCGAGGAGGTGCTGCCGCTGCGCTTTACGGCATTGACGGCGTGCTTCCGCGCGGAAGCGGGCGCGGCCGGGAAGGACACGCGCGGCATGCTGCGTCAACACCAGTTCTACAAGGTCGAGCTGGTCTCGATCACGCGTCCGGACCAGTCGGACGAGGAGCACGAGCGCATGACGCGCTGCGGGGAGACGGTGCTCCAGCGACTGGGGCTGCCGTACCGGGTCATGCTGCTGTGCACCGGCGACATGGGCTTCTCCGCCCGCAAGACCTACGATATCGAGGTTTGGCTGCCGGGCCAGAACACGTATCGCGAGATTTCGAGCTGCTCCAACTGCGGCGACTTCCAGGCGCGGCGCATGAACGCGCGGTTCCGCCGCGCGGGCGAGAAGGGCGGGTCGTTCGTTCATACGCTGAACGGATCCGGCATCGCCGTGGGGCGTGCGCTGATCGCCGTCATGGAAAACTACCAGCGCGCGGACGGTTCGATCGAAATTCCCGAAGCGCTGCGTCCCTACATGGGCGGTCTGACAGTTCTGACGCCGGATGTTTGAGGCGCCGCTCGACCTGTCCAATGCCCGGATCCTCGTCACCAACGACGACGGGATTCATGCACCAGGGTTGAAGATCCTCGAAAACATCGCACGCACGCTTTCGCGCGATGTCTGGGTCGTCGCGCCCGACGCGGAACAAAGCGCCGCCAGCCATTCCCTCACGCTCAGGCGGCCCTTGCGCGTCCGGCGCCTGGGGACTCGCCGTTTCGCGGTCGATGGGACGCCGACCGATTGCGTGCTGCTCGCCGTCAATCACATCCTCAGGGAGAAGCGACCGACCCTATGCCTGTCGGGCGTGAACCGCGGGGGCAATCTCGGCGAGGACGTGACCTATTCCGGCACGGTCGCGGCGGCGATGGAGGCGACGCTGCTCGGCGTTCCCGCTATTGCCCTCAGCCAGAACTATGCGAACGGCAGGAAGGTACCGTGGGCGACGGCGCTGCATCATGCGCCGAAGATCATCGCCAGGCTCACGCAGCTGCCCTGGCCGAAAAACGTCCTCATGAACGTCAATTTTCCGGATTGCGAACCGGACGGCGTCCGCGGCGTCGCCGTCGTGGCACAAGGGCGGCACAAGATCGGTGACCATCTGATGGAAACGACCGATCCGCACGGCGAACCGTATTACTGGATCGGCGCCATGCGCCTCGAGGATCCGACCCGGAAGGGTACCGACATTGCGGCAATTCGCGAAAACAAGATCTCCGTGACGCCGCTTTACCTCGACCTGACGCACAAGGCGTCGATGCGCAAACTTGCGGCGGCGTTCAAGTGAGCACGCCCAATCACAAGATCCGTCTGGTGATGGAGCTGCGGTCCGCGGGCGTGACCGACACCCGGGTACTGAGTGCTATCGAACGGATTCCCCGCGAGGAATTCACGCCTCCGAGCTTCCGCGACCAGGCGTACGAAGACACGGCGCTGCCGATCGGCCACGGGCAGACTCTCAGCCAGCCGAGCGTCGTCGGCCTCATGACACAGGCGCTCGAGGTCGGCCCGCGCATGAAGGTGCTGGAGGTCGGGACGGGGTCGGGCTATCAGGCCGCGATCCTGTCGCTCTTGTGCCGGCGTCTCTACACGATCGAGCGGCACCGGCCGCTTCTCGACGAGGCGGAAGCGCGGTTCAAGCGGCTTCGTCTGCACAACATCACGTCGCGTCATGGTGACGGCTGGGCCGGTTGGCCGGAGCAGGCGCCGTTCGACCGCATCATCCTGACGGCCGCACCACCGGACATTCCGACGGTGTTGCTCGACCAGCTCAGCGTCGGCGGCATCATGGTGCTGCCGGTCGGAACCGAGAAACGGGCGCAGCGTCTCGTCCGCATCCGAAGGACGGACTCCGGTATCGTGCAGGAAGACATTGGCGCCGTGCGGTTCGTGCCGATGGTGCACGGGCTTCCCCCTGAATAGCGCAAGCCGGCTTGATCCCGACGCGTGTTCATTCCGCCGCCGGTTGCGGCGCTAGTAGAATCGCAACCCTTGGCGGGGTATGAATAGCATCTGCCCGCGACCACACGGCCGCACGGCGCGTGTGCGGACAGGCCCGCAGGCTTGCTTGGCTCATCAGCTGGGGGAAGATGGCGCGGCTCGCTTCGCTGATCACCGTTCTGCTCGCCGTTGTTCTGCTCGCCGGGTGCACGCGGAAGGGGCCGCCGGCGCCGGTCGAGATTCACGGTCAGGAACGCTATGGTCGTGCCGCCGCTTCGACCGGCCATGACAGATCCCGCGCGCGCGAAACGGAGCCGGGTGTCGCCGTCGTGCAGCCGGGAGACACGCTGTTCGGAATCGCGCGTCGTCACCAGATTCCGATGCGGGCGATCATCGATGCGAACGGCCTCGAGCCGCCTTACGTGCTCCAGCCAGGGCAGCGCCTGACGTTGCCGCGGGTGCGCACGCACGTCGTGCAGGCAGGCGATACCATTTATGGCATTTCGCGCCGTTACGGCGTCGATATGAGTGCACTCACGCGCCTGAATGGCATCGCGCCGCCTTATACGATTCCGATCGGCCTGACGCTCATCCTGCCCGAGCCGATCGAGACGCAGGACTCGTCGATGGTAGTCGCGTCTCAATCGTCGGGACCGGCCACGACGTCGGCAGTCGTGTCGGTGGAACCTGTCGCGCCAGCATCGACGCCAGCCGCGCCCGTCACGCGCGAAATTGAATCGGCGCCGCTGCCGCCACCGGCTGGTACTTCGGCGCAATCCCAGCCCGCGCGCACACCGGCTGTTGCGCAACCCGAGGTGCCTTCAGCACCGTCCGCGCCGCGTGCGGCCGAGACCTCGCGGGCTTCTTCGCAGGCGCAGTCGAGAGCCAGTGCCACCCAGCCGGCAGGTCGCCCGCAGGCGCCGGAGCAGCGGGCGGACGCACGAGGCGCAGCGGCGGCTTCGCGCGACGGGCGTGGGTTTCTCTGGCCCGTGCGCGGTCAGATCATTTCCGATTTCGGGCCGAAAGGCGGCGGTCTGCACAATGACGGAATCAACATCTCCGCGCCGAAAGGGACGCCGATCCGCGCCGCGGAGAGTGGCGTCGTCGTCTACGCCGGCAACGAGCTGCGCGGCTTCGGAAACCTGTTGTTGCTGCGCCATGCCGACGGGTGGATCACGGCGTATGCGCACGCCGACGAGCTGTTGGTCGCGCGTGGCGACCAAGTGAAGCGCGGCCAGATCATCGGCAGGGTCGGAACGACTGGCAACGTCATCACACCACAGCTTCATTTCGAAATCCGGCGGGGGACACGCGCCGTCAATCCGCGCGATTATCTCGTCGCGCAGATGGCGTCGTCGTAATCGCAAAGGGATCGGGCCGGATCAGCCGCGTTGCCGTCGCGCCGAGGCTTCGGACAGGGCAGGTTGAGCTTTCGTCAGCGGCTTGCCCAGGCGGCCGGCAAGATCCTGCACGAACTGCCAGGCGACCCGTCCCGACCGGCTGCCGCGCGTGATCGACCATTCGTTCGCTTCCGCAAACAGCATGTCGCGGTCGATGTCGAGATCGTAGAACGCGGCGTAGCCTTCGATCATCGCAAGATAGGTGTCCTGGTCGCAGTGATGGAAGCCCAGCCAGAGGCCGAACCGGTCCGACAGCGACACCTTCTCCTCGACAGCCTCGCCCGGATTTATCGCGGTCGAACGCTCGTTCTCGATCATGTCGCGCGGCATCAGGTGCCGGCGGTTGGAGGTCGCATAGAACACGACGTTCTCCGGACGCCCCTCGATACCGCCTTCGAGTACGGCCTTGAGCGACTTGTACGATGTATCCTCTGCGTCGAACGACAGATCGTCGCAGAACAGGACAAAACGGCGCGGGCTGTTGCGCAGGATGGTGAGCAGCCGCGGCAGCGTCGGGATGTCCTCGCGATGAATCTCGACGAGGGCGAGCGCGCGCGGCAGCTCGGCATTGACGGCGGCGTGGACGGCCTTGACGAGCGAGCTCTTGCCCATGCCGCGGGCCCCCCAGAGCAAGGCATTGTTCGACGGGAAGCCGCGGGCGAAGCGCCGCGTATTCTCGAGCAGGATATCGCGCTGCCGCTCGATGCCCTTGAGCAGATTGATGTCGACCCTGCTTACCGACTGAACCGGGACGAGGCGGTCGCCTTCCGCTTGCCACACGAACGCGTCGGCGGCATTGAGGTCGTTGGCGCCTGCCGGCTTGGGGGCAAGGCGTTCGAGCGCCTCGGCGATACGCTGAAGCAGCGGTTCCAGTTTCGCGGCGTCGTTAATCATCGGGCAGCCGTATCTGTCTGAGCTTATTGCGGTGCGGCCGGGACCCTAAAGCACGGCGGGCGGGGGGTCAACGAAATGGCCTAAATGTGCGAGGCAACGTTGCTTTTCCCGGCCCGCCCGTTATAGTCCGGCGCGACTTGAGGGAGGGGCCCCTCGTTGGCCCGGCCCGTGCAGCGAGGAGATTCGTATGTTCATTTCGACGGCCTATGCACAGACCGGAGCGGCGGACGGCGGGTCCAGTATGCTGATTCAGCTGCTGCCGTTGGTCCTGATTTTCGTCGTCTTCTACTTCCTGCTCATCCGCCCTCAACAGAAGAAGATGCGCGAGCACAAGGCGATGATCGACTCGCTGCGGCGCGGGGACCGCGTCGTGACCTCGGGCGGAATCATCGGCACGGTCACGAAGGTCACGGGCGACCGCGAGATCGGGCTCGAGATCGCCGATGGTGTGCGCGTGCGGGCGATACGCTCGATGATCGCGGAGGTTCTCGCCAAGACCGAACCGGGCCAGGCCCGCGACGAAAAGAAGCCGGCCGCGCGTGCGGCCAGCAACGAACCCGAGGAGTATTATCGTGTCCTCGGCGTTCAGACGAACGCGACCGCAGAGGAGATCGAGGCTGCCTATGCCGCGAAGAGCGGCGACCCGGCAGCCACCGAGGCTTACGAAACGCTCAAGGATCCGGTTCGACGCAAGCTCTACGATTCGCTCGGGCACGAGGAATACGTAAGCCGGGTCAAGGCTTAAGCGCGGAGCCGCGACGCCATGCTGTACATGGCCCGCTGGAAGGCTTGGTCGATCGTCATCATTTGCCTGATCGGTCTGCTCTATGCGGTCCCCAGCCTGCTGCCACGCGAAAGGCCGGCATGGCTGCCGGATTGGGTCCCGTATCAGCAGGTGACGCTCGGGCTCGATCTTCAGGGCGGGTCACATCTGCTGCTCGAGGTCGACGTGGATGCGGTCGTGCGCGAACGACTGACCAATCTCGTCGACGCGATACGCAGCGCCATGCGCGCGCAGCGCATTCAGATCGCCGGCCTTGCCACCGAGGGCGCCAATGCGGTGACGTTCCGCGTCCGCGATCGGAACGAGGTCGAGCAGGCGCGCCAGGCGGTGCGCGAGCTCGACCCGGCAGCGCAGGTCACGGTCTCGGCGGACGGCGTGTTCAGGGTTGAACTGAACCAGCAGGAACTGTTCGAGCAACGCCGGCGGGCCGTCGCCCAGTCGATCGAGATCGTGCGCCGTCGCATCGACGAGACCGGAACGAAGGAAGCCACCATCGTCGCGCAGGGCCAGGACCGCATCCTGGTGCAGTTGCCGGGCGTCCGCGACCCCGAACGGGTCAAGGAGCTGCTCGGCAAGACGGCGAAGCTGACGTTCCATCTGCTCGACACGTCCAATTCGGTCGCCGACGCCATGGCCGGTCGCGTGCCGCCCGGCAGCATGCTCCTGCCTGCCGACAAAGAGGTCGAGCCCAACGGGCAGCCGCGGATGTATCTCGTCCAGCGTCGCGTCCGGGTTTCCGGCGACCGCCTTGCCGACGCGCAGCCGGGCACGAACCCGCAGACCGGCGAGTGGGTCGTGAACTTCAGGTTCGATACCGTCGGCAGCCGGCAGTTCGCCGACGTCACGCGCGAGAATGTGGGCAGGCCGCTCGCCATCGTTCTCGACGGTCGTGTCATCAGCGCGCCGGTCATTCGCGAGCCGATCCTAGCTGGCAGCGGTCAGATCTCCGGCAACTTCACGGCGGCGGCGGCGCAGGATCTTGCCGTGCTGCTGCGCGCCGGTGCTCTTCCCGCACCATTGCGGGTCATCGAGGAACGTACGGTCGGCCCCGACCTGGGCAGCGACTCGATCGAGGCAGGGGCGATCGCCTGCATGATCGCCTACGGCCTGATCGCCGTCCTGATGATCGTCGGCTACGGTCTGTTCGGATTGGTGGCGAATCTCGCGCTGATCCTCAACGTCGCCTTCACGCTTGCGATCATGGCGGCGATCGGCGCGACGCTGACACTGCCCGGCATTGCCGGTATCGTCCTCGGCCTCGCCATGGCGGTCGACGCAAACGTGCTCATCTACGAGCGCATGCGGGAAGAGATCAGCAACGGACGTTCGCCGTTTCCGGCGGTCGACCAGGCCTTCCAGCGGGCCTACGTGACGATTTTCGACTCCAACCTGACGACGCTGATCGCGTCGGTGATTCTCTATGCCTTGGGATCGGGGCCGGTTCGCGGCTTTGGCGTCACACTTTCGATCGGCATTATCTGCTCGATGTTCACGTCCGTCACCGTGACCCGCCTGGCGATTTCCTCGTGGCTGCAATGGCGGCGCCCGAAGGTGTTGCCGATCTAGGGAACATTCCGCCATGCGACCAATCCGCCTTTTGCGCAAAGTTCCCAACCTGGACTTCTTCAGGTTCCACAAGCTTTGCTTCGCCCTGTCCGCGCTGCTGGTGGCCATATCGATCGTGTCGCTCGCCGTGCGCGGCCTCAATCTCGGCGTCGATTTTGCCGGCGGCATCGTCATCGAGGTCCGCACCCCTGAGCCGGCCGACCTCGGCCAGATGCGTTCGACGCTGAATGCGCTCGATATCGGCGACGTCGCCCTGCAGGAGTTCGGCAGCCCGCGGGACGTCCTGATTCGCCTCGAGCGACAGGCGGGCGGCGAGGAAGCCGAAATGCAGGCCGTGCAACGCATCCGCGAGGCGTTGGGGCCGAATCTGGAATATCGCCGGGTGGAGGTCGTCGGCCCGAAGGTCGGCCGGGAACTCGTCCAGGACGGCGTGCTCGCGATCGTGCTGTCGCTCGCGGGCATCCTTGCCTACATGGCCTTTCGCTTCGGCTGGCGGGCGGGCCTGTCGGGCGTTCTGGCGATCCTTCACGACTGTCTGACGACGATCGGGCTGTTCTCGGTCACCGGACTGCAGTTCGACCTGAACACCGTGGCCGCCGTCGTGACGATCGCCGGTTTCTCGATCAATGACACCGTTGTGATCGACGACCGCATCCGGGAGAACTCCCGGAAATACAAGGCAATGGACTTCCGGGACCTGATCAACCGGAGCGTCAACGAGACGATGTCCCGGACGATCATAACGAACGGCCTCGTCCTGCTGGCAGCGATCGCGCTGGTCGCGTTCGGTGGTCCCGTCCTGTTCAATTTCAGCCTCGCGCTGCTGTGGGGCGTGATCGTCGGTACGTACTCGACGATCTATGTCGCGGCACCGCTCGAATGGTATCTGTCGGCCCGCGGCCGCAAGCTCCAGGCAGAGGCCGTATCCGACAAGTCGACGTGACGAAGGGGCGCGGAGGCACGATGACGCAGCAACCCGTCGTGCCGACGCCGACCATCATCGATGCCTATGGCGCCGGCGGGTTCCGGGTCAGCGGCGAGGCGTTCCGCGGCTCGATCATCGTGCTGCCCGATCGCGTCGTTCCATGGCCGATCACGGACATCGCGGGCCTCAGCAAGGAGATGCTCGCGCCAATCCTCGATTCCCGGCCGCCGGTCGAGATCCTGCTGATCGGCTGCGGCCTTCGCATGGCCCCGATCGCCCCCGGCCTTCGTCAGGAGTTGCGCGAGGCGGGCGTCGTCGTCGATGCGATGGACACGGGTGCCGCGTGCCGGACGTTCAATGTCCTGCGCAGCGAGGAGCGGCGGGTGGCGGCAGCCCTCATCGCCGTCTGAAAAAGGAACGGGGCCGAAACCGATCCCCGTTCGATGGGATCGCACTTCCACGTATCGGTCAGAAGATGTTCTGGGCCGCCACCATGAAGTAGAGCATCGGCACCGAGAGCATCGTGTTGAGGCGGCTGACGAGCATCGCGATGCGGGCCGCCGCCTTCTTCTCGTCGGCCGTGGCCTCGACCAGACCCAATGCCTTCTGCTGGTTGGGCCAGATGATCATCCACACGTTGTAGGCCATCACCAGGCCAAGCCACATGCCGATACCGATCGCGGTCGGCCGACCGCCGCCGCTGCCGATACCGAGCGCCAGCGCTTCGATCAGATAGCCGTTCAGCAGGGCGAGGAGGAGGCCGGTGACCACCGTCGATAACGCAGCCCAGCGGAACCAGAACAGGGCAGTCGGGGCGATGACTTTCGGGGCGATGACTTTGCTGACCGCCGGCTTCTGGTCGTCCGGGATCCTGGGCATGGACGGGATCTGAACGAAGTTGAAGTACCAAAGCAGGCCGACCCACATCACACCCGACAGGACGTGGAGCCAGCGCACGAAAAACGTAAACCAAGCGTAGTCCGCCTGGAAACCACCCGTAAGGAGCGCCAGCACGATCAGGATGGCGATGCCGTAGACGACCGCGCGTTCGAGCTTGTCCAAGCCGATGTTGATGAAAAAGTCGGTCATCGTGTTCCCATTCTGAACCAGTTATTTGGTTCTCGTTCTTAAAGCATAGCAGAAAAATATGGGCCGCAGTTGGGCCTTTTTACAGGAACTTAGGCGACGCGATGGACCAGAGCTGCGGCCGTTTCGCCCGAGCGGATGGCGCCCTCGATGGTGGCGGGCAGGCCAGTCGCGGTCCAATCGCCGGCAAGGACGAGGTTGCGCCGGCCGGTGTCCGGGCCGGGACGGTCGCGCTCGGCGGCGGGGGTCTGCCGGAACGTGGCGCGACGTTCCTTGACGAGGCGGGCCGGCGGCAGCGGCTGGGCCGGCACGCCGAGGACGTCCGCGATATCCCGCCACAACAGGGCGAGGACCTCGTCGGCAGGCCGGTCGCAGAGATCATCCGCGGCACTGACGGTGACGCTGACGACGTCACCGCGCGCAATGAGCCACTGCGCCGTCCCGCCGATCAGGCCCAGAATGCGGCGGCCGCCCGGCAGTTCGACCGGCCGATCGACTCGGAAATGCGCGTTGACGATGGCGGAATGCTCGGCCGGAACCCGCAGATCTGGGATCAGCATGGCGGCCGACCACGACGGCACAGCCAGGACGACCGCATCGCGCGGTCCAATATCGATGCGCCGGCCGCCGGCAAGAAATCCGCGCACGCGCGCGTCGTCGACGTCGATCAGGTCGACCCGGGCATTGAAATGCAACGTGGCGCCCATGCGCGTAAGATACGCAAGCGCAGGATCGACGAAGGCGGCCGACAGGCCGTTCCGGGCAATGCTGATCCGGCAGGCGCATTCGCCCCGCAGCAACGTCGAAGCCAGGACACGGGCGAGCGGTCGCGCCGCTGCCTGCTCGGGCTCCGTGTTGAGCACGGCGGTCGCCAGCGGATCGATGAGGCGCCGGAACACGGACGAGGTCGGGTCGCAGCGATCGGTGACGACGTCATGGGGATCGGCCCCGAACAGGCGCCCAAGGCGAAGGTAGTCCGACGCCGCCGTGCCCGGGACGCGTCGCGCACGGCTGAAGATCCACCAGGGCAGCCATCCGGCGTTGGGCCGCAATGCCCATGACTCGCCGGTCGCCAGGTCGATAAAGGGGAATGCAGCCGGGACGATCTCGTCGAGCTCGTGCGCCGCGCCGATCTTTTCGACGAAGGCGTGCGCGGCCTGGTTGGCCCCCAGCAAGACGTGTCCGCCGTTGTCGATCGTCCGCCCGAGCTGCGTGTCGAAATAGGATCGGCAACGGCCGCCGGCGCGTGGCGCAGCCTCGTAGACGTGGACCTTGCGGCCGCCGGCGACGAGCGCAACGGCCGCAGACAGGCCCGCGAGCCCAGCACCTATGATGTGGACGACGCCCATCGAACGCTCCACGCGGTGCGTAGCGCGATCCACAGCTGCGTGAACAGGCCGATCCGGCCCGGCGCGCACCCGACGTGGGACGGACGGTCAAGCTGGTCGAAGAGGCGGCGGTAGACCGCCATCATGACGAGACCGGGCCATAACCCCCGCCGGTTCGGGCAGGCGGCCAGCGATGCCTCCGCCGCGTCGAATGCCCGCCGGACATGGGCACAGAAGGCCGCCCGTGCCTTGGGAAAGTCCGGATGCGCGAGCACGCGTGCCGGGTGGCGCTCGGCGATACCGGCACCGTCCAGAATCTCGCGCGGCAGGTAAAGGCGGTTGCGATCGGCGTCCTCGGCGATGTCGCGCAGGATGTTGGTAAGCTGCATGGCGTGGCCGAGGGCGAGCGCGAAGGCGCGCGCGGGCGGATCGTCCGCCTCGAAGATCCGCAGTGTTATCAGGCCGATCGATCCGGCGACGCGGCGGCAATAGAGCGCGAGCGTCGAAATACCGGGCGCGCGCATCGACGTGGTGAGATCCATCTCAAGGCCGTAGAGCAGCTCGAGAAACTCCGCACGCGGCAGGTCGAAACGTGCGACGACGGGGACGAGCGCACGGCCGATCTCGGTGGATGGCCGACCGGCATAGATCGCGTCTATCTCGGCACGCCAGGACCCCAGTGCCTGGCGCTTGCCGTCGACATCGCCGGGCGCATCCGTGATGTCGTCGAGCGTACGCGCCAGCGCATAGACGGCGAACATCGCGGCGCGTCTTTCGCGCGGCATCAGCCGCATGGCGACGTAGAAATTCGAGCGGGCGCGCCGGACCTGTGTCGCGATCGGGGCGGTCATGGTGCGGGCCATCCCCGGATCGCGCCGGCGAGCATGGCCCCGAGTTTCGTCGCCCGCGACAGCACGACGCGGCGCTGCAGCGGGTCATGCCGGCGGAGCTTGCCGGCAAGCCGGTGCGCGATGATGACGATCGCCGTCGCCTCCATGCGCAGGCCGCGCTGCCGGATACGTGTCGGCAGGCCGCGCGCCGCAGCGTTCAGGGCGTCGACGCGATCGAGCACGCGGTCCAGTACGCGGCGCAGACCGGGATTGCAGCGCGGCGCGAGCAATGCATCCATCGCCACGCCTTCTTCCGCGAGCCAGTCGGTCGGAATGTAGACGCGCTTCAGGTGGCGATAGTCCGCCTGGCAGTCCTGGATGTGGTTGAGCACCTGCAACGCGGCGCACAAGGCATCCGCCGCCGGATAAGCGTTGCGGTCTTCGCCATGGAGATCGAGCAGGAACCGCCCCACCGGCGCCGCAGAGAAACGGCAATAGGCGAAAAGATCGCTCCATGTGCGGCAGGGCCGGTTCAAGGCATCGGCGCGGAATGCCTCGAGCAGGTGCCGCGGATGGTCCAGGGTGATACCACGGCCCAGCAGATGCGCGCGAAGATCCCGAGCAAACTGCACGCCCGGATGCGACACTGCGGCGGGCCGGTCGAGAAGCCCAGCCTCCATGGCGTCGAGCAGCTCGATCTTGGTCGCCGGTGCGTAATCCGGGCTGTCGGCCACGTCGTCGGCAGCACGCGCGAACCGGTAGAACGCCGCCACGGTTGGCCGTACCGGCGCCGGCAGCAGCCACGAACCGACCGGAAAGTTCTCGCCCGCGGCCGTTCGGGACGGACGCGCGTCTGCCAATGTCTGGGGGCTCGCGTTCATTGTCCGGTGAAATCCGTAGAGGCTATATAGCACGACGCGCCGATGTCGCGCCCGCGCGGCGTTGCGACGTCAACGCGACCGGATCAGGGGGCGACGGAATGGATGCCGAAACCGCGCGATACTGCATCGACCAGGTGCGCAAGTTCGATCACGACCGTTACCTGTGCACGCTGTTCGTGCCGGAAGCGGTGCGGGACCATGTCTTCGCGCTTTATGCGTTCAATGTCGAGGTCGCGCGCGTTCGCGAGATGATCCGCGAACCGATGATGGGGCGGATCCGGCTGCAGTGGTGGCGGGAAGTCGTCGAAGACGCGCCGCGCGGCAACATACGCCGCCATCCTGTCGGCATGGCGCTTGCCGAAACCGTACAGTCATTCCGGCTTCAGGCGGGACCGTTCGACCGGCTGCTGAGCGCGCGGGAACTCGATCTCGGCGAAGAACCGCCGGCGGATCTGGCGGCGCTCGAGGCATACGCCGCCGATACGTCCTCGACCTTGATCGAACTCGTCCTCGCCATCATCGGCGTGCAGGAGGAAGCGGCACAGGAGGCGGGCCGGCACGTCGGCATCGCCTGGGCGCTCACCGGTTTGCTGCGCGCGGTACCGTTCCACGCAGCCCAGCGCCGGATGTATCTGCCGGCGACGATGCTGCGGGAAGCGGGCGTGCGGCTCGATCGCGTCTACGAAGGCCGTGCCGGCGCGGAACTGGCGGAGGTTGCGCGTGCGGTGGCGGAACGGGCGCGCTGGCATCTCGGACAGGCACGCGTGATGCGGGCGAACGTACCGCGACGCGCGGTGCCGGCATTGCTTCCGGCCGTGCTCGCCGACCTGTATCTCGGACGTCTTGCGCGCACCGGATTTTCCCTGTTCGATCCACGATTGCAGAAACCCGCCGGGGAGCGGGCACTCCGGCTCGCGTGGGCGGCGTGGCGCAGCCGGTATTGAGCGGGAAGGCGGAACGCCCATGGCGACGATGCTCTACGATCCGCGCCGGGCGGAGACGATGGCCGACCCGTACGGCGCGCTCCGCATGCTGCGCGCGAGCGATCCGGTGCATTGGAGCCCGGTATTGCGCGGGTGGCTTCTGACCCGCTACGCGGACGTGCGCGCCGCGCTGTTCGATCCTGCACTGTCAGCCGACCGCATCACGCCGTTCATGGCGAGCCTCCCGCCCGAGAGGCGTACTTCATTGAGCGGTCTCGAACGCATGCTGACGCGCTGGGCGGTCTTTGCCGATCCGCCCGATCACACGCGGTTGCGCGCGCTGATCAACCGAGCCTTCACGCCGCGCGCGATCGCGGCACTCGCCGCACCGATCGGCGAGATCGTCGATCGGCTAATCGACGGTTTCCTTGCGCGGATCGGCCCAACGGGCGGAGAGATCGAACTGATCGCCGATTTCGCCTATCCGCTGCCGGCGATGGTGATTGCGCGCATTCTGGGCGTGCCGGATGGCGACGTGTGGCGGTTCAAGGACTGGTCCGACGATCTCGCGGCCTTCGTCGGCAGCGCGCAGGCGACGCCCGACAAGTACGAGCGGGCCGCACGTGGCATCGCCGACATGGACGGCTATTTTCGCGCCATCGTGCAGGCGCGGCAGCAGGCACCGGCACGCCAGGACGTGATCGGCGCGTTGATCGCGGCCGAGGAGGCGGGGCGGACGCTGTCGGAGGATGAGCTGGTCGCGACCGCCGTGCTCGTGCTGTTCGCCGGGCACGAGACGACCAACCTGATCGGCAACGGCATGATCGCCCTGCTGTCGCAGCCCGACGCCCTCAACCTGTTGCGGGCGCATCCCGAGCTGGCCGAAAGCGCGGTCGAGGAACTTCTGCGCTACGATACGCCGGCGGCGAGCGTGACGCGCGTCGCGCGCCGCGACATGGAGATGGGCGACAAGGGGATCCACACGGGCGACCGCCTGTTCCTCATGCTCATGGCCGCGAACCGGGATCCGGACGTGTTCGAGAATCCCGATGTCCTAGATCTTGCGCGCGATCCGAACCCGCACCTTGCCTTCGGTTACGGCCCACATTACTGCGTCGGCGCGCCCTTGGCGCGTCTCGAGGCACGGATCGCCTTCCAGCGGCTGCTGCAGCGGCTGGACGTCATGAACTCGCGTCCGATCGACTGGAGTGGAGCGACAATCTCGTGCTGCGCGGCGTCAGGCGATTGCCGCTCCGTGTGCGCGCCGCGAAACCGGCGCGGTGACCCGCGGGCGGCGTCAGGCCGCCGCCTGCATGCGGCCGAGCCAAGCGTCGAGGTCACGAAGGGCGCGTTCCGACAACAGGCGCTTGCGCTCGTCGCCGCGCACGCGCGGGCGGCCCTTGGCATCGACGTTCGCGTCCTCCGGCAGCGGCGGGAACAGGCCGAAGTTGCAGTTCATCGGCTGGAACATCTTCGCATCCGCGCCGCCGGTCACGTGATTGAGGAGCGCACCCAGCGCCGTGGTCGGCGGCGGCGGTGTCGGACGGCGGCCGCGGCGTTCGTCGGCGGCAAAATATCCGGCGAGCAGGCCGATCGCCGCGCTCTCGACATATCCTTCGACGCCGGTGATCTGCCCGGCAAATCGTAGCCGCGGCTCAGCCTTGAGCCTGAGCGTCCCGTCGAGCAGCTTCGGCGAGTTGATGAACGTGTTGCGATGGATGCCGCCGAGGCGTGCGAACTCAGCCTTCTCCAGACCCGGGATCATGCGGAAGATGCGTTTCTGCTCGGCGTGCTTGAGCTTGGTCTGAAAGCCGACGATGTTGAAAAGCGTGCCGAGCGCATTGTCCTGGCGAAGCTGGACCACCGCGTAGGGACGCTTGCCGGTGCGGGGGTCGACGAGGCCGACCGGCTTCATCGGACCGAAGCGCAGCGTGTCGCGGCCGCGCGCGGCCATCACCTCGATGGGAAGACAACCCTCGAAATACGGCGTCGAGGCTTCCCATTCCTTGAACTCCGTCTTCTCGCCGGCCAGAAGGGCGTCGATGAACGCCTCGTACTGGTCGCGGTCGAGCGGACAGTTGATGTAATCAGCGCCGTCGCCGCCCGGTCCCGCCTTGTCCCAGCGGGACTGAAACCAGGCACGATCGAAGTCGATCGTGTCCCGGTACACGATCGGAGCGATGGCATCGAAGAACGCCAGCGAGTCCTCGCCGGTCAACCGGCGGATCGCATCGGCGAGAGCGGCGGAGGTGAGCGGACCGGTGGCGACGATGACGCTGTCCCAGTCCTGCGGCGGCAGTCCGGCAATTTCCTCGCGGACCGTGGTGATCAGCGGTTCCGACTTGATCGCGGCCGTGACGGCGGCGGCAAAGCCCTCGCGGTCGACCGCAAGCGCTGCACCCGCGGGAACCTTGTTCGCATCGGCCGCGCGCATGATCAGGGATCCGCAGCGGCGTAGCTCGGCGTGAAGGAGGCCGACCGCATTGGTCTGCCATTCGTCCGAGCGGAAGGAGTTCGAACAGACGAGCTCGGCCAGCCGGTCCGTCACGTGCGCGTCGGTCTGCCGGACGGGCCGCATCTCATGGAGGACGACGGGTACGCCGCGTCGGGCGATCTGCCAAGCGGCCTCGGACCCGGCGAGGCCGCCGCCGATGATGTGAATAGGGGGAGTCATGCCCATCAGATAGGCCCGTGTGACCCGGCTTGGCAACCGGGACGGGGCTACCGCGGAAAGGACTGCTTAACCGTTTCTTCGGGAACGCGCGGTAGACTTCAACTTCGACGAGAAATGCGATGCGGGACGGATACGCGATACCGATTCGATGCGTCGCGGCGTGCGTTGGTCTGGTCGCGCTGGCCGGATCGGCCTGGGCCGACTTTCTGACGGGCAAGGCCGCATTCGAGGCCAGGAACTATGCCGACGCCTATCTCCAGCTCCTGCCGGCCGGGCAGGCGGGCGACCCCAGGGCGCAGTTCCTGCTCGGCCAGCTCTCGGACAATGGCCTCGGGCCGGTCGCCCTCGACCCGGTCGAGGCCGCGCGCTGGTACCGGAAGGCCGCAGACGCAGGCCATGCGGAAGCGCAGTTCGCGCTGGCACGGGCCTATGCGCTTGGGCGCGGCGTCCCGCAGGACAAGAATCAGGCGTTGCTTTGGCTGACCCGCGCCGCCGAGAACGGTTTCGATCAGGCCATACTCGATCTCGCGCGGCTCTACGAAGAAGGACGCGGCGTCGAAAAGGATCAGGTGCGCGCAACCGGGCTGATCGAACGCGCAGCCCGGGCCGGCAGCGCAGAGGCGCAATACCTCTATGCCGAACGGCTTGCGGCGGGCATCGGCATCGAGCGGAACGAGCAGGCGGCCTGGGAATGGTTTCGTCGCGCGGCGGCAAACGGACACCCGGCGGCGCTCTATCGGCTCGGTCGGGTGCATGTGAATGCCGGCGCCAGCATCGAGAACACGATCGACGCCTACGTCTGGCTCACGTTGGCCGAACAGCGCGGCAGCGGCGACGTGAAACGGAATGCGGCCCGTGACCGCGCGGAACTCGCGAAATCGATGACGCCGGACGACATCGCGACGGCGATGGCACGGGTGAAGGAGTGGAGACCTGCGGCGACGAAAACCGCGGAAAAGAGGGGATAGAAGTTGTTCGGGCGCCTCATTTCCAGCGCGATCAAGGCTGGTCTTCCCGGCCGCATCATCAAGTATGAAGTGATGGTGTATTACGACAAGCGCTGGGTGATCGACTGCATCATGGACGACGAGCAGCAGGCGATCGCGCATGCGAAATCGCTGCTGCTCGCCAACGAGAAGAACGAGCAGGTGCGGGTCGTTCGCCAGCGCTCGATGCTGAGCGGTTTCACCACCGAGACCCCCATATTCGAGCAGGTCCGACCGCCAAAGAAGAAGGAGATCGGGCTGTCCGCCTCGATCAACGCGGCACCGGCCTGTGCGAATTTGGATGATTTCTTCGGACACGACGCGCGCGTGCTGATGAATCGGCTGTTCCGCGAATTCTTCGACAGTCTGGTCATCACGCCGACGGAACTGCTGCACAACTACGGCTACATCAAGAAGCTCGACGCGACGGGCAACCTGATCACCAGCGCCGTCTATCAGGTGGCGCAGGCCCAGGCGAACGCCGGGCAGGGCAGCGTAAAGGACCGGGTCAACACGCTGTTCCGTCTCGTCGACGAGGTGAAGATGCGC
This sequence comes from uncultured Rhodospirillales bacterium, assembly GCA_937926175.1. Lineage (GTDB taxonomy): Bacteria > Pseudomonadota > Alphaproteobacteria > CACIAM-22H2 > CACIAM-22H2 > CALANV01. The sequence continues at coordinate 254,317 of CALANV010000037.1, forward strand.
GCCCGCGATACGCTCGCCGAACGCAAGCGCCTGCCCGTGCTGGAAGCGGGACAGTTCGGGCTTCTGTGCCGGCGGGCCGAAGCCCGGTTCGAACCGCAGGATCGCCGCTACATGATCCTGTTCACCCTCAGCAACTACCTCGCCGGGTCGCGCAACTGGGGCCAGAAGCTGGAGCAGATCGGCAAGCTGTTCACCGACGACGTGGACGGGGACGGCATCGCCATCCTCGACGGGGTCGTCGCCGACGTGCTCGGCGCCGGTGCGATGATCCAGGAACTGCTGGGGCCGCAGCCGAACCTGGGGGCAGCGCTCGGTCTTCTGGCCGACATCGCCATGGCACGCACCGATGCGCCGCCGAAGACCGCTTCGGAGAGCCTGAAGCTGCTCCTGCGGCTGATTCAGAAACACGGTATGCCGGACAGCCGCACTGTTCTGCTCGATCGCCTGAGACGGGAGCTGAGGAGTGCCAAGCCGCTCTGCCGCGACGGTCTGAACGCCGAGCGCGAAGAACTGAATAAGCTCGAGGCCCGGCTGCGCGATCCGAGCGGCGCGCTCGTCGGCGGCGCAGAGATGGAGCAGATCTTCGCGAATCGGGTCGAGCAGATCCGCCGCGCGCATCTGCGCGCCGCGGGCGTGGCGACCTGAGCACGTGTGCGCTGCCGGCCTCGTGCCGGCGCAGCGCCGGCCGGGTTCGCGGTACTGGCAGCGTATGACGGGCGCTTTCTTGCCGGCTTTTGCGGGATTTCAGTGGATGTGCAGATAGACCGAGCCCGGATGCTCGGTGTAGTCGCGCCGTACCAGGCGGATGAAGCGGCCCTCGGGCAGTGACCACGTCGTGACGACCCGCGGCACCGGCGAACGTGGATCGCGGGCCGTCGTCGGCTCCGGGTCGGGAAAGCATCCGGCGATCCGTTTCGTCATCTCGTCGATGAGGGTTTCGGCGTCGCCGTCCGAAAGTCCGCGACGCAGACAGAAGAAGGCTGGACGGATGCCGTCGACATAGCACGCCTCGAACTCCGGAATCGCGAGGTTCGCCGCGAACGATTCGAGCCGGTTGTCGAATTGCTCGGTGCGCACGGACTCGAATTTGTCCGGCGCGGCGGCGAGCACGGCCGAAAGCGTGTTGCAGAACGCGGCCCCTTCGGCGCGGACGTCCGGAGCAACAAGGGCCGACATGAAAGCGAGAGCGGTCAGAAGACCGGCACGCGCTTTCAGGGTACCGTCGTCGCGCATCGAAGTAACTACGCGCTCTTGCGCGCGCGTTGACCGTTGCGTGCCAGATAGGGCGCGAGATACCGCCCCGTGTAGCTCTCCCGCACCTTGACGATGTCCTCGGGCGTGCCCGTCGCGACGATCTGGCCGCCGCGGTGGCCGCCTTCGGGGCCAAGGTCGATGATCCAGTCGGCCGTCTTGATGACTTCGAGATTGTGCTCGATGACGACGACCGTGTTGCCGGCGTCGACCAGCGCATGGAGAACTTCGAGCAGCTTGCGCACGTCCTCGAAGTGGAGGCCGGTCGTCGGTTCGTCGAGGATGTAGAGCGTCCGCCCCGTCGCCCGGCGCGACAGCTCCTTGGCGAGTTTCACGCGCTGCGCCTCGCCGCCTGACAGCGTCGTCGCCTGCTGGCCGATCTTGATGTAGCCGAGGCCGACGCGCTGCAGCGTGACGAGCTTCTCGCGGATCGACGGCACGGCCTTGAAGAATTCGGCCCCCTCGTCGACGGTCATCTCGAGCACGTCGGCGATCGACTTGTCCTTGAACTTCACCTCCAGCGTCTCGCGGTTGTAGCGCTTGCCGTGGCACGCGTCGCAGGTCACGTAGACGTCGGGCAGGAAGTGCATCTCGATCTTGATGACGCCGTCGCCCTGGCAGGCCTCGCAGCGGCCACCCTTGACGTTGAACGAGAACCGGCCGGGCTTGTAGCCGCGTGCCTGCGCCTCGGGAAGCCCTGCGAACCAGTCGCGGATCGGTGTGAACGCGCCCGTGTACGTGGCCGGGTTCGAGCGCGGCGTGCGCCCGATCGGCGACTGGTCGATGTCGATGATCTTGTCGAGATACTCGAGGCCGTCGATGCCGTCATGCTCGCCCGGCGTCTCACGAGCGCCGTAGAGGTGGCGCGCCACCGCCTTGTAGAGCGTATCGATCACCAGCGTCGACTTGCCGCCGCCCGACACGCCGGTGACGCAGGTCAGCGTGCCGAGCGGAATCTCCACCGTGATGTTCTTGAGGTTGTTGGCCCGCGCCCCGCGCACGCGCAGGCGCTGCTTCGGATGGCCCGGTCGCCGGGTCTTCGGCACCGGAATCTGCTTGAATCCCGTCAGGTACTGTCCGGTGAGGCTGGCGGGATTGCGCTGCACCTCCTCGGGCGTTCCGGCGGCGACGACCTTGCCGCCGTGGATGCCAGCCCCAGGCCCCATGTCGATCAGATAGTCGGCCTCGCGGATGGCTTCCTCGTCATGCTCCACGACCAGCACGGTGTTGCCGAGATCGCGCAGCCGTTTGAGCGTGGCGAGAAGTCGCGAATTGTCGCGTTGGTGCAGGCCGATCGACGGCTCGTCGAGCACGTAGAGCACGCCGGTGAGGCCCGAGCCGATCTGCGAGGCAAGCCGTATGCGCTGGCTCTCGCCGCCCGAGAGCGTGGCCGACGCGCGCGCGAGCGTCAGGTAGTCGAGCCCGACGTTCATCAGAAAGCCGAGCCGCTCGTTGATTTCCTTCAGGATGCGGCCGGCGATCTCCCGCTGCTTGGGCGACAGCGAGTCGCCGAGGTTCTTGAACCAGGCGGCGGCCTGATCGACCGACATCTGCGCTACCTCGCCGATGTGCAGGCCGTTGATCTTGACCGCGAGCGCCTCGGGCTTCAGCCGGTGCCCGCCGCAGGCCTCGCACGGCTTCGACGACTGATAGCGCTCAAGTTCCTCGCGCACCCATGCGCTGTCGGTCTCCCGCCAGCGGCGCTCGAGGTTCGGGATCACCCCCTCAAACGGCTTCCTGGTCTGATACTCGCGCAGGCCGTCGGAATACGACATCGTCACCGGCTCGTCGCCGGTGCCGTACAGGATGGCCCGCTGCACCTCCTTCTTCAGGTCCTTGAAGGGCGTCGTGGTGGAAACCTTGAAGTGGCGCGCGAGGCTGTCGAGCGTCTGGTCGTAGTAGGGCGACGACAGGTTCGCCCACGGGGCGATGGCGCCGTCGCGCAGGCTGAGCGTGCGGTCTGGCACGACGAGGTCGGGATCGAAGTAGAGCTTGACGCCGAGCCCATCGCAGGCAGGGCACGCCCCGAACGGATTGTTGAACGAGAACAGGCGCGGCTCGATCTCGTCGATCGTGAAGCCGGAGACGGGGCAGGCGAACTTGGCGGAGAACACGGTGCGCTCGCCGGTGTCCGCATTCTCGGCGTAGAGGATGCCGTCGGCGAGCGACAGCGCCGTTTCGATCGAGTCCGCAAGACGGTTGCCGAGATCCGGCCGTACGACGACGCGGTCGACGACGACCTCGATGTCGTGCTTGAGCTTCTTGTTGAGCGCCGGCACCTGGTCGATCTCGTACAGCTTGCCGTCGACCTTCACGCGCTGGAAGCCGCGCTTCTGCAGGTCTTGCAGCTCCTTGCGGTATTCGCCCTTGCGGCCGCGGATGATCGGCGCCAGCAGATAGAGGCGCGTGCCTTCCTTCATCGCCAGTATGCGATCGACCATCTGCGACACGGTCTGGCTTTCGATCGGCAGGCCGGTCGCCGGCGAGTAGGGTACGCCGATGCGGGCATAGAGCAGGCGGAGATAGTCGTAGATCTCCGTCACGGTGCCGACGGTCGAGCGCGGGTTCTTCGACGTCGTCTTCTGTTCGATCGAGATGGCCGGCGACAGGCCTTCGATCGAATCGACGTCGGGCTTCTGCATCAGCTCAAGGAACTGCCGGGCATAGGCCGACAGGCTTTCGACATAGCGCCGCTGCCCCTCGGCATAGATGGTGTCGAAGGCGAGCGACGACTTGCCCGAGCCCGAAACGCCAGTGAGCACGACGAGACTGTCGCGCGGCAGCTCGACGTCAATGTTTTTCAGATTGTGCTCGCGCGCACCGCGGACGACGATTTTCGACTGCATGCAAGTTCGTGATGGTGAGGGAGATGAGACGGCAGCCCGGCCAGATCTCGAATATAGGGATGACGATCCGCGAACGCGACCCTGCCGGCGGTCACGGGAACTTACATGTTCCGGCATGGCATGGCGGTATCGTGACGGGGTGCTTGACATCCGAATCGAAATAGAACATAACATGAACAATCGTGATCGGAGAAGATCCGATCAAACGCGGCGTCGGGCCGCTCCGATGCCCCCGAAGGAGCGGCTCGGCGTTGGCCCGCCGGCGGGTGGGCATGCGCCGCGGCGGTCGCGGACGAAGGCAATCGCAGACGAAAGCATTGGTCGGGGGTAGCTTCTCCTGTAGAGTGCGCGCCTCATCGTCGCGTCACTGAGCGAGGGACGTCATGGCCGGCAGCGTCAACAAGGTCATTCTCATCGGCAATCTGGGCCGCGATCCCGAGATCCGCAGCTTCCAGAACGGCGGGCGGGTCGCCAATCTCTCCATCGCGACGTCGGAAACGTGGCGCGACAAGGCCTCCGGCGAGCGCAAGGAAAAGACCGAGTGGCACCGCGTCGTCGTGTACAACGACAAGCTCGTCGACGTCATCGAGCGCTACCTGAAGAAGGGCGCGAAAGTCTACATCGAGGGCCAGCTCGAGACGCGCAAGTGGAGCGACCAGTCGGGTCAGGAACGCTACACGACCGAGGTCGTGCTTCGCCCGTACCGCGGCGAACTCACCATGCTCGATGGTCGTGGCGGCGGGGCGGGTGCGCCCGATGATTTCGGCGGCATGGACGAGCCGGTGCCGCAGCCGAGTTATGCCGGTGCGGGAGCCGGGCGGAGCGGCTCCGGTCCGCTCGACGACGACATCCCGTTCTAAGGGCCGCATCGCGCCCGCTGCGGGCAACCGGTCTTTCCAGTCGTGGAGCGCGCGGACGTCATCGTCATCGGCGGTGGCATCGCCGGCGCGTCGGCGGCCTATGTCCTGTCCGCGACGTGCCGCGTGGTCGTCCTCGAGCGCGAGTCGCAACCCGGCTATCACGCAACCGGCCGCTCGGCGGCGCTGTTCACCGAGACCTACGGCAACGAGACCATTCGGGCGCTGACGAAGGCGAGCCGGGCATTCCTGGCTGCCACGCCACAGGGATTCGCCGAGGTGCCGCTGCTCGCGCCGCGCGGTTCGCTCGTCATCGCCCGTGCCGATCAGCGGGCCGCGTTCGAGGCCGCGTTCGAAGCGGCGCGTCGGCTCGTCCCGTCGGTCGTCAGGATCGGCGCCGAGGTGGCGCGCACCCGCGTTCCGGCGCTGCGGACCGGCTACGTCGCCGACGCGTTCCTGGAGCCGGCGGCGATGGACATCGACGTCCATGCGCTGCATCACGGTTTTCTGCGGGGATTGCGCGCCCGCGGCGGACGGCTCGTCACCGACGCGGAAGTGCTCGGCATTACGCGCATCGGCCGCGACTGGCGGGTCGAGACCCGCGCCGGCGCGTATAAGGCGGCGATCGTCGTAAATGCTGCCGGTGCGTGGGTCGATGCAATCGCACGGCTGGCCGGGGTCGCGCCGATCGGCCTCGTACCCAAGCGTCGCACGGCGGTCACCTTCGATGTGCCAGCATTCGATTTGCGCGACTGGCCGATGGTCGTCGACGTCGACGAGCGGTTCTATTTCAAGCCGGATGCCGGGCGCCTGCTGGCGTCGCCGGCCGATGAGACGCCCGTCGAGCCGTGCGACGTGCAGCCGGAGGAACTCGACATCGCCGTTCTGGTCGACCGGCTGGAACAGGCGACGACACTGCACGTCGCGCGGATCGCGGCGAAATGGGCGGGCTTGCGCACCTTCGTCGCGGACAAGACGCCCGTCGTCGGGTTCGAGCCGACGGCCGAAGGGTTCTTCTGGCTCGCAGGTCAGGGCGGTTACGGCATCCAGACCTCGCCCGCCATGGCGCGCATTGCCGCCCATCTGATCGACGGCAAGGAGCTGCCGGCCGAGGTGACCGACCTTGGCGTCACCGGAGCGGCGTTGAGCCCTGCGCGGTTCCGCACCTGAGGTGGCGGCCGATGCGGCGTGGTCGCACGGGTGGTTCCGTGTACAATCCGCCGACGGGCGCGGGCCGCTGTCCGCTGCGCCGCACATCCTTGGGTTCCTGAATGCCGCTCGAGCTCGGCGTCTACGTCTTGATCGGATTCGTGGCGCAGCTCGTCGACGGCGCGCTCGGGATGGGATTCGGCCTCATCTGCACGTCGGTTCTGCTGACGACCGGCGTGCCGCCCGCGATCGCCAGCGCGAGCGTACACACGGCCGAGATCGCCACGACCGGCGTCGCCGGGCTGTCGCATCTCTGGCACCGCAATATCGATGGCGTCCTGTTCCGGTGGCTCGCCATGGCCGGCATCGCCGGCGGCGTGCTGGGCGCCTATGTGCTGACCGAGCTGCCCGAGGCCATCGTGCGGCCGTTGGTCACGGCCTATCTCGTGGCGATGGCGTTGATGATCTTCGTGCGCGTGTGGCGGGGACAGCGTCGCGAGGTGTCGCGCAAGGGCGTGGTGCCGCTGGGGGCCGCCGGCGGGTTTCTGGACGCGGTCGGCGGCGGCGGGTGGGGACCGATCGTCACTTCGACACTGATCGCGCGCGGCGACAGCCCTCGGTACAGCATCGGCTCAGTCACCGCGGCCGAGTTCTTCGTCACACTCAGCATTTCGGTCACGTTTTTGCTCCGGCTCGACCTGAGCTATCACTGGATCGTGGGCGGTCTCGTTCTGGGTGGGGCCGTCGCGGCCCCGTTCGCCGGTTATGTCAGCCGCCGTCTGCCGCCGCGGATGCTGATGGCGCTCGTCGGCGCGACCGTCCTGACGATAAGTGCCGTGAACCTCGTGCGCTGGCTCGCCTGACGCGCGATCAGCCGTTGTCCTCGAAGCCCGGATACAGCGTCATGCCGCCGTCGACATAGAGCGTCGCGCCGGTAATGTAGTCGGCTTCGTCGGACGCGAGCCAGACGGCGGCGGCCGCGACGTCCTCGACGACGCCGATGCGGCCGTAGAGGATGAGTTCCAGAAGCTTCGCCTCGGCCTCGGGCGCCGCCCATGCGTCGCGGTTGATCCGTGTCCTGATCGCGCCCGGCGCGATGCTGTTCACACGGATCCGGTGTCGCGCCACTTCCTGGGCCAGGCTCTTCATCATCAGCATGAGGCCGCCCTTCGAGGCGGCGTAGTTCACGTGCCCCGCCCATGGGATGACGTCGTGGACCGAACTGATGCAGATGATCTTGCCGGCCGCACGCGAAACCTGCGGATCGATGCCACGGCGCAGGAATTCGCGAACGGCGGCGCGTGCGCACAGGAACTGTCCGGTCAGGTTCACGCCGATGACGGTGTTCCATTGCTCCAGGGTCATTTCAGGGAATGGTGCATCGCGCTGGAGACCGGCATTGCCGACGAGGATGTCGAGCGTGCCGAGGCGCTCGATCGTCTCGGCGAACATGCGCTCGACCTCGGCTTCGCGGCTGACGTCGGCCTTGACGGTGAAGGCCTTGCCGCCGCGCCGGTCGATCTCTTCGACGACGGCGTCGCCCGCCGCCGGGTCGCCGCGATAGTTCACGGTGACCGTGGCGCCCGCAGTGGCCATCGCGACCGCGATGGCGCGACCAATCCCGGACGTGGCGCCGGTCACGAGCGCCCGCTGCCCGGCGAGAAGGGGACGGGTGCGGGCGGCGGAAAAGGGCTCGACGTCGTTCGGCATCGGCGCTCCTTCGTCTCGGGCGGGCAGGGGCGATGAGGATCGCGGGACCTGTCTCAGGATATCGGCCGGTGCGCAGGACAGGTTCCGTTCGGCGCTTCCGGTCGAAACGCCGAGGTTGAACGCGGCCGTCCGACGGAACCGGCGCGCGAGGCGACCGTTGACCGCGGTTGAGCGGCGTCGCTTCGACGTCCCCGGCAAGCCGTGAGGTAGGCCTCATGCAAACCCGTTATTTCGCCTTGATCTTCGGCATCGTGTATCTGATCGTCGGAGTCGCGGGGTTCATTCCCGGGCTCCTCGTCCGGTCGCCGGACCTTCCGCCCATCGCCGTCGACAGCCTCTACGGGCGGCTGCTCGGGCTGTTTCCGGTCAATATCCTGCATAACGTCGTGCATCTCGGGCTCGGCGCCTGGGGCGTCGCCGCGTGGCGGAGCTACAGCGGGGCCAGAGGATATGCACGCGGTGTTGCGATCATTTACGGCGTGCTGACCCTGATCGGCCTCATTCCCGCGACGAATACGTTGTTCGGGCTCGTGCCGTTGTTCGGGCACGACCTTTGGCTGCACGCCCTGTCGGCGCTCATCGCCGCCTATTTCGGTTGGGTGGCGGCGCCCGAAACGGTGACCGAGACGACGATGCGCCGCTGAGCGTCGCAGCGTGTCGCGGTCGGCATCGGCCGCAGCACCGCTTCAGTCAGTAGCGACAGAAGAGGCCCGCCCGGACAGCCTGGCGGGTCGTCTGTTTTGGGCTTGGCCGTGACGGGGCGTGGCTCGGCCGTTGTACCGGTTCACTGCAATTTCAGGCTGCGTGAGACGGCACGGAATCGCCGCCGCGACGTGCCCGAAACCATTGTTCGCACCTGCGGAAAATACTATATTTCAGGGCGACAGAGTCGCCGCCGGCCGCGGCCGGTTTCCTCTTAAAAAAGCACACGAATTTGACCCAAAGCACCCCTTCCGATCCGTCCGACATCACGCCCGTCACCATCGAAGACGAGATGCGGCGCTCGTACCTCGATTACGCGATGAGCGTGATCGTGTCGCGCGCGCTGCCTGACGTCCGCGACGGGCTCAAGCCGGTCCATCGCCGCATCCTCTATGCAATGCAGGAAGGGGGCTACGACTGGAACCGGCCATTCCGCAAGTCAGCCCGCGTCGTCGGCGACGTGATGGGTAAATACCATCCGCACGGCGACAGCGCGATTTACGACTCCCTCGTGCGCATGGCGCAGGACTTCTCCATGCGCCTGCCGCTGATCGACGGACAGGGCAATTTCGGCTCGATGGACGGCGATCCGCCGGCGGCCATGCGCTATACCGAAGCGCGGCTGGCGCGTGCCGCAACGGCGCTGCTTGCCGACATCGACAAGGAAACGGTCGACTTCCAGCCGACCTACGACGACCAGACGGTCGAGCCGACCGTGCTGCCGGCGCAGTTTCCGAACCTGCTGGTGAACGGCGCCAACGGTATTGCGGTCGGTATGGCGACGAACATCCCGACGCACAACCTGGCCGAGGTCGTCGACGCCTGCTGCGCCTACATCGACAACCCGGAGATAACGATCGACGAGCTGCTCGCGATCATGCCCGGGCCCGATTTCCCGACGGGCGGCATCGTGCTGGGCAAGAGCGGCCTACGCGAGGCCTACCGCACCGGCCGCGGTTCGATGGTGGTGCGGGGCCGTGCCCATATCGAGGACCTGCGCAAGGACCGCCAGGCGATCGTCATTACCGAGATTCCGTACCAGGTGAACAAGCTGCGCCTGGTCGAGCGCATCGCCGAGTGCGTGCAGGAGAAGCTGATCGAAGGCATCGCCGATTTGCGCGACGAAAGCGACCGCGACGGCGTGCGCGTCGTGGTCGAGCTGAAGCGCGACGTCAACGCCGAGGTCGTCCTCAACCAGCTCTACCGCTACACGCCGCTGCAGACCAGCTTCGGCCTCAACATGCTGGCGCTCAACGGCGGCCGGCCGGAGCTGATGGGCCTGCGCGAGATCATCGCCGCCTTCGTCCGCTTCCGCGAAGAGGTCATCACCAAGCGCACGCGGTACGAGCTGCGCAAGGCGCGCGAGCGGGCCCACATCCTGGTGGGTCTTGTGCTCGCCGTGGTCAATCTCGACCCGGTCATCCGGCTGATCCGCGAGGCGCCCGATCCGCAGGTGGCCAAGCAGCGCCTGATGGAGCGCGCCTGGCCCGTGCACGACATCGGTCCGCTGATCGAGCTGATCAACGAGCCGGGCCGCGGCGTCGTCGACGGGCACTATCACCTGTCGGAGGAGCAGGCGAAGGCCATCCTCGACCTGCGGCTCCATCGCCTGACGGGGCTCGAGCGCGAGAAGCTCGCCGCCGACCTGCAGCAGCTCGTCGCCCAGATCACCGACCTGATCGATATCCTCGGCTCGCGCCGCCGCATCTTCGACATCATGAAGGCCGAGCTCCAGCGCGTGAAGGAGGAGTTCGGCGACAAGCGCCGCACCACGCTGGAGGAAGGTGAGGTCGAGCAGGACGACGAGTCCCTGATCCAGCCCGAGGACATGGTCGTGACGGTGACGCACGGCGGCTACATCAAGCGCGTGCCGCTGTCGACCTATCGGGCGCAGCGCCGGGGTGGGCGCGGCCGCGCGGGCATGACGACTCGCGACGAGGATTTCCTGTCGCAGGTGTTCGTCGCCAACACCCACACGCCGATGCTGTTCTTCTCCTCGCGCGGCATGGCCTACCAGCTCAAGGTCTACAAGCTGCCGCTCGGCACGCCGCAGGCGCGCGGCAAGCCGATGGTGCAGCTCCTGCCGCTGGAGCCGGGCGAGACGATCTCGACCCTGATGCCGCTGCCGCAGGACGAATCGCGCTGGGGCAGCCTCCAGATCATGTTCGCGACGTCCAAGGGCAACGTGCGCCGCAACGCGCTCTCCGACTTCACCAACATCAAGGCGAACGGCAAGATCGCCATGAAGCTGGACGAAGGCGAGCGGCTCATCGCCGTGCGGCCCTGCACCGAGGCCGAGGACGTGCTGCTGGCGACGCGCAAGGGCAAGTGCGTCCGCTTCCCGGTCAGCGACGTGCGCGTCTTCTCCGGCCGCACCTCGACCGGCGTGCGCGGCATCAAGCTCGCCGAGGGCGACGAGGTGATCTCGATGTCGATCCTGCGCCATGCCGAATTCGACACGGAGGAACGCGACGCCTATCTGCGCATGGCCAAGCGCCGGCGCGGCGAGAACGGCGACGCGGCAAACGGCAACGGCAATGGCGAGCCGGAGACGGGCATGACGCTCTCCGAGGAGCGCTACGCCGCCTATGCGGTGCAGGAGGAGTTCATCCTCTCCGTCACCGAGAAGGGCTACGGCAAGCGTACGTCGGCTTACGAGTACCGCATCACCAGCCGCGGCGGCTCTGGCATCGCCAACATCGAGATGACGGAACGCAACGGCGACGTCGTGGCGTCGTTCCCGGTGCGGCACGAAGACCACGTCATGCTGGTCACCGACCGCGGGCAGATCATCCGCACCCCGGTCGACGACATCCGCATCGCCGGCCGCAAGACGCAGGGCGTCATCCTGTTCAAGCTCGAGGAGGGCGAGCGCGTCGTCTCAGTGACGCGGCTCGGCGACGAAAATGACGAAAGCGGCCCCGGCAACGGCGCTGAACCCGTGCTCGCCGGCGGCGAGGGTTGAGAGGGAGGTCGGGCGTGGCTGAGCGGATCGCGATTTATCCGGGCACGTTCGACCCCGTCACCAACGGGCACATGGACATCATCGTCCGGGCGGCGGGCATCGTCGACCGGCTGATCATCGCCGTGGCCGTCAATGCGGGGAAGGGGCCGCTGTTCGGCCTCGACGAGCGCGTCGACCTCCTGCGCGGCGAAATCGCGGCGATGAACCCGAGCTTGCGCGACAAGGTCGAGGTCAGGCCGTTCAAGTCACTCCTCATGCATTTCGCGCAGTCGGTGGGCGCGAAGCTCATCGTGCGCGGCCTGCGTGCCGTCTCCGACTTCGAGTACGAGTTCCAGATGGCCGGCATGAACCGGCGCATGAACCCGTCGGTCGAGACCGTCTTCCTCATGGCGTCGGAGACGAACCAGTTCATCTCCTCGCGCTTCGTGAAGGAGATCGCGCGGCTCGGCGGCGACATCACGCCGTTCGTCAGCCCGCGGGTTGCCGCGCGCGTCGCCGCGACCTTCGCCAAGGCCGACGGCACGCCGCCTTCCGACGCCGGCGCCGCGCCGACCCTGCCGGCGCCCGGCATCCGCACCCCGATCTGACGCGGCGCGGACCGTCACGCCGGAGAGGCAGCGGATCGGACGGAGGCTGCGATGGGCGCGATTCGGCCTTCCATTCCGGTTGACCCTCGCGGAACCAGCCCTTAAGGTCCGCCCGCAATCGCGCCAGGCGAGCCCGTAGCTCAGCGGTAGAGCATCTGACTTTTAATCAGAGGGTCCTGGGTTCGATCCCCAGCGGGCTCACCAAGAAAAGACAAGGGACACGCATCTGACCGAGTGCTGAGCACCGCAGTGCCGTAGACGGAGGTCGTCTTAACCGGCAGGGCTCTTTACAGCCATTCCTTCGTGGTAGCAGCCATCTACAAGGCGTCGATCGCGGCCATAACTGCTTGCTGGTTGGGCGGATTATCTTCGTTCGTTATACCCTCCCGCTGTCATCCCTGGTGAAGGTAGAACTTCAGTTCGGTTTTCTCGTCGCGGGCGCGACCTGGCCCGCGATGGCTTTACTATTGCCCTCGCCCCCGTCAGTGTGCACGAGAATGAAGATCTCTCTGCGTCGCAGGCAGGCTCGCGAACCGACGTGACTGTATGCATCAGGGAGGGGGTTCCGCTACTCCAGATAGAGGAGTATCGGAGGTCGGTGCCGTTCGTGGAGCTCTCATAGAATCAGAATCCCATACTCGACGAAGCATGAATAACCTCCGCCGAACGACGCAGCTCTTTATGCTGCTGGCTGGGCTTCCCGTCGTCGTCTACGCCGTGTTCGCGTCCGCCTCATGGATGGAACCGATCCGCTACCCGGACACGGCGGTTTTCCTGAAGTGCGGATCTGCCGAAGGCTTCCAACAGCTCCTTGTCTGTGGTCGTCCGATCACGGCGGCCCTGATGTATCGAGCATTTGGAAACGATCCGGATGCGATCATCCTGTTTCAGACTGTCGTGGCGCTCGCCGCATGGATCTTCACCGCCGCGTCGGTATCCTTCTTTGCGCAACGCCTGATTACGAGGATCGTGGCGTTTAACGCCGTGATGGCGGTCTATGTCCTGTTCGGCTTCCACACGCTCAATTCCGCCCTGATGGCGGATTCTCTGGGTGCCTCGCTCACCGTCGTCCTGATCGGGTTTGCGGCGCTCTATGTCCGCACCGGCCGATATCTATGGATGCTCATTCTGGTGTTTATCGCCTGGGCTAACGTCAGGGATACGAATGCCTGGGCCGCGCTTTCGATCGCCGAAACCTGTGTGGCAGTGTCTCTTGTCTACAAATCGTCGCGGCAGAGATACGCGGCCATCGCGCTCGCTGCGGCTCTCTCCGCCATTCCGTTTTTTGTCATCGACGCCGCCACGGCGTCACTTGGCGTCCATCAGCGATGGGTGTTCCCATTTTTCAACAACATCGGCCAGCGAATCCTGACCGATCCGGAGGCTACTCGATTTTTCGAGGATCGGGGAATGCCCGTATCGGAGGCGCTTCGCTCTCGTGCGGGGACTTGGGGGGTCGAGCGACGATTGGTATTTTTACAGATCGCCCGAGCTTGATACTTTCCGTTCCTGGACCTTGAAGGACGGAAAAGGAACATACATCCGATATCTCTTGAGCACGCCACATGCGCGCATAGCCGAAGCAGTGAGAGACGCAAACCTGATGTTTTTCGTTCGGTACAAGTCGTTTCAGAAATTCGACGTGCTCAGCGGCAAGCTCGTTTTGACCATGCTTCTCTTCGGCCTGCTGACGCCATTACTGGGTATCTTCGACGTCCGATCCCAGGACGTCGTCACGTTTGGATTGTCGATGGCAGTCCCAGCGCTTGTCCACGCCTTTGTCGTCTACCATGGCGATCCGATGGAGATTACGAGGCACGCAATTTCAGCGAATTTGCATGTCATAATTGCTTTGATCATCCTCTGGACCGGATTTCTGGACAGTCAACGGCTCGTCGTGCCCGGTTTTCTCAAAATATGGAAGCGGTACTGACGCGGCCAGGATTGTGGTCGTTTCCGATAGTTGGGACTCGGACTGATCTCGTCTATTCCAACGTGATTCGGTTGAACTGGTTTGGGAGTCTGGAGTCCGGAGGGCTCTGCTGGTCGACGTGAGACCGAAAGCCTTCATCGTAGCGGCTGCTGTGTATCGATCAGCCGCCCGGCAGTGTACGATGCGACAAACACGCTAGCCGCGTCGCAGCAAAGAGGCGAGGCGACATGCCGGCGCTCGGCGGCCAACGACATCGCGCGGCCGGCATCCTGCCACTGAATTACATCTTGCCCGATTTGTGAAATCCCGGTCCTAAGCCGACGTCAGTGCAACAAAAAGGGCGGTAATTCTCTCGCCAACGGTTGTAGTGCCGGCTTTGAACCTGTACCGTCGTGGCGCTGATGAATCTGCTAGCCGACGCCCTGTTGCAGTGCAGCATCCGCCAAATCTTGTCAAAATGTGTCAGCGGGCAGGTTTGCGATACTTCGCGACAACCACGGCTTCCGCCGATAAAGATTCCTGACAGTTGGCGTTCACACTGTACACGGGCGACGAGCTGCCCGCGACGGCCGGAATGAGGACGCGAGCGCTGCGTCGGCAGATGGTCCCGGCCCCGCGCAGCCTTGTCCGTGGTTTGGACCGGAACTGGGAGGCTCCATCATGGCGAGATTGAACGTGAACGGCAGCATCGTCGATGTGGACGTCGAGCCGGATACGCCGCTCCTGTGGGTGCTGCGGGAGCAGATCGGTCTTACCGGAACGAAGTACGGCTGCGGCATCGCGCAGTGCGGCGCCTGCACGGTTCATGTCGACGGCGTCGCGACGCGCTCCTGCGCGCTGCCGGTCTCGGCGCTCACCGAAGACCAGAAGATCGTCACGATCGAGGGGCTCTCGCCCGACGGGTCGCATCCCGTGCAACGGGCGTGGGCGGAACTCGACGTGCCGCAATGCGGCTATTGCCAGGCGGGCATGATCATGGCCGCCGCCGCGCTCCTCAAGGACAACCCCAGGCCCACCGACGCCGACATCGACGTAGAGATCACCAATATCTGCCGGTGCGGCACCTACAACCGCGTTCGCGCCGCGATCAAGCTCGCGGCCAACGGCGGTCGGACGGGTTGAGCGCGAGGGCCGAAGGAGGACGTCATGACGATCGCTGAGCACGTTTCGCATCGCACGCAGGTCTCGCGCCGCGATTTCATCGTCGGCTCCGCGGCCGCGCTCGGCGGCTTCTCGCTGGGCTTCCACGTGCCGTTCGGCCGGGAGGCGGCCGCGCAGGACGCGGTCCGCGAGATCAATGCCTGGGTGGTCGTGAACCCCGACGACACGGTGGTGATCCGGATCGCCCGATCCGAGATGGGGCAGGGCACGCTGACCGGTCTGGCGCAACTCGTCGCGGAGGAGCTCGAGTGCGACTGGTCCAAGGTGACGACGGAGTATCCGACGCCGGGCCAGAACCTGGCGCGCAATCGCGTCTGGGGCAGCTTCGCGACCGGCGGCAGCAGGGGCATACGCGATTCGCACGAGTACGTGCGCAAGGGCGGTGCGGCGGCGCGCCAGATGCTGATCCAGGCGGCGGCGAACGCGTGGAACGTCCCGGCATCGGAGTGCCGCGCCGAAAACAGCGTGATTACCCATATCCCCACGGGCCGCACGACGACCTTCGGCAAGGTTGCAGCGGCGGCGGCACGGCTGGAGCCGCCGCAGGATCCGCCGCTGAAGGATCCAAAGGACTGGAAGATCGCCGGAAAGCCGCTGAAGCGCCTCGACACCGCCGCCAAGCTGACCGGCAAGCAGGTCTACGGCATCGACCTGAAACTGCCGGGGATGCTGAACGCGGCCATCAAGGCCTGCCCGGTGTTCGGCGGCAAGGTCAGGCGCTTCGACGCCGCGGCGGTGCAGAACATGCCGGGCGTGAAGCGCGTCGTGCAGGTCGGCGACAACGCGGTCGCGGTCGTGGCCGACACGTGGTGGCGGGCCAAGACGGCGCTCGACGCGTTGCCGATCGAGTGGGACGAAGGCCCGAACGCGAATGTCTCGAGTGCCACCATCGCCGAGATGCTGCGGGCCGGCCTCGATGCCGACGACGCGGTCGTCGGGAACCAGCGGGGCGACGTGCGCGCTGCCCTCGCGGCGGCGGCGAAACGCGTCGAGGCGGTCTACTCCTACCCGTTCCAGAACCACGCCACGATGGAGCCGATGAACGCGACGGCGGTCTGGACGCCGGACCGCTGCGAGGTCTGGACGCCGACCCAGAACGGCGAGGCGGCGCTTGCCGCCACGGCCGAGGCGGCGGGGCTGCCCCCGTCCAAATGCGACGTCCATAAGCTTCATCTCGGCGGCGGCTTCGGCCGTCGCGGCGCGGTGCACGACTGGGTCCACCAGGTCGTCGCGATCGCCAAGCAGATGCCAGGCACGCCCGTGAAGCTGATCTGGTCGCGCGAGGAGGACATGCTGCACGGCCGGTACCATCCGGTGACGCAGTGCAAGCTGGTCGGCGGCCTCGACGCGCACGGCAACCTCACGGCGCTGCACATGCGCATTTCCGGCCAGTCGATCGTCGCCGGCATTTTCCCGCAGAACATCCAGAACGGGCGCGATCCCGTCGTCTTCCAGGGCCTCAACCCCGGTGGCGCGGAGGCCGCGTTCGGCTACACCATCCCGAACCTGCTGATCGACCACGCCATGCGCAACACGCATGTGCCGCCCGGATTCTGGCGCGGGGTGAACCTCAACCACAACGCCATCTACCTCGAGTGCTTCATGGACGAGCTGGCGCACGCGGCCGGCGTCGATCCGCTCGAGTTCCGGCGCCGGCTGATGGCCAATCATCCGCGGCACCTCGCCGTCCTCAACGCCGTGGCGGAGCGGGCCGGTTGGGGCAAGCCGGCGCCGGCCGGGGTCCATCGCGGCCTCGCCCAGATCATGGGGTTCGGCAGCTATGTCGCGGCGTGCGCCGAGGTATCGGTCAGCGATGACGGCGTCCTCAAGATCCATCGTATCGTCGCCGCGACCGATCCCGGCCATGCCGTCAACCCGCAGCAGATCGAGGCACAGGTCGAAGGCTCCTTCGTGTATGGCCTGTCGGCGGCGCTCTACGGTGAATGCACGGTCGCCAACGGCCGCATCGAGCAGGAGAACTTCGACACGTATCAGGTCATGCGCATCGACGAGATGCCCGCGGTCGAGACGATCGTGATGCCCTCGGGCGGGTTTTGGGGCGGGGTCGGCGAACCGACGATCGCGGTGGCAGCACCCGCCGTCCTCAATGCGATCTTCGCGGCGACCGGCAAACGGATCCGGGACCTGCCGCTGAAGAACCATGACCTAAGGAAGGCGTGACGGGGCGCGTGCGTCTTGCCGCCCTCGTGATCGGCGCCGCCGTGCATCTCGCCGGCGGCGCCGGCGCCGAAGAGGCCAAGGAGGCCGACGGGGCGGTGTTACGTTCCTTCGACGTCGTCGGCGACGCGATTCCGGCGCCGCTCACGGGCCGCCGCGGCGATCCGGACCGCGGGCGCGCCATCGTCGTCAGCCGACAGACGGGATTGTGCCTTCTGTGCCATTCCGGGCCGTTCCCGGAGGAACCCTTCCAGGGTACCTTGGCACCGGATCTGCGGGGTGTCGGCTCGCGGTGGTCGGAAGGGCAGCTGCGGCTTCGCATCGTCGACCCCGGCCGGCTCAATCCCGAGACGATCATGCCGTCCTATTACCGCACCGATCACCTGCGGCAGGTCGGGCGGGTATGGCAGGGAAGGCCAGTGTTGACGGCGGAACAGGTCGAGGACGTCGTCGCGTTCCTGACGACGCTCCGCGACTGACGGAGATTCCGGGCGAATGGAAATCGGCATGGAACCCATGACATCCGTGACGCGGCGGCAGGTCCTGCTTGCCGGCGCGGGGCTCTTGTCGGTGCTGATGGTGCGACCGGGGCGCGCGGCGCCGACCGACATGGAGGCCGCCATCCAGGCCATGGTCGGCAAGGCCGAGATACGGCCGGGCAGGGTCCACCTCGAGATTCCGCCGCTGGTCGAGAACGGCAATGCCGCGCCGTTGACCGTGACGGTCGACAGTCCGATGACGGAGGCCGAGTTCGTGAAGACGATTGCGGTCTTCAACGAGAAGAACCCGCAACCCAATGTGGCCGTGTTCCACCTCGGCCCCCGTGCCGGGCGGGCGCAGGTATCCACCCGCATGCGGCTTGCCACGTCCCAGAAGGTGGTGGCGATCGCCGAGCTCAGCGACGGTACCTTCTGGTCGGACAGCGCCGACGTCATCGTGACGCTCGCTGCCTGCGTGGAGGGATAGGACGATGGCCCGCCCCCTGATCAGCGTGCCGGCCACCGCGAAGCGCGGCGAGATCGTCGAGATCAAGGCCCTCATCGCCCATCCCATGGAGACGGGCTACCGCCCCGGCCCGGATGGGCGGGTGCTGCCGCGCGACATCATCCGTCGCTTCGTGTGCACGTATAACGACGTCGAGATCTTCAGCGCCGACCTGTTTCCGGCGATGTCCGCGAATCCGTTCATTGCGTTCACCACCGTCGCCGTCGAGAGCGGGACGTTGACGTTCACATGGACCGGCGACAACGGATTTTCACAGTCCGAAACGGCGACGATCACGGTCTCATGACGGCTTGCGCCGGCGTCGCTCGGCGGGCGCTCGGCCCGATGGTCGGCGCGGCACTCGGCATCGCTGTTGCGGCGGCGGCCGAGATCCCCGTGGACGAGCGGCGGTCCGGGTTCGACTTCATGAGCCGCGCGCTTCAGGACATGCAGCGCGACGACACGTTGAACCCCGGCATGCTGTGGGTCCTCGAGGGCGAAGAGCTGTGGCACCGGAAGGCCGGTGCCGGGAACCTGTCCTGCGCCGATTGTCATGGCGAGGCCACGTCCAGCATGCGCGGCGTCGCCGCGCGATACCCGTCCTATGACGAGGAGACCAGGCGGCCAGTCGATCTCCAGGGGCGGGTGAATTTCTGCCGAACCCGGCATCAGCAGGCGCCGCCGCTTGCCCCGGAGAGCCAGGAACTGCTCGCCCTCGTCGCCTATGTCGCCCATCAGTCGCGCGGGATGGCGATCGCGCCCGATCCGGATCCGCGCCTGACGCCGTTCCGCGATCGCGGCCGCCGGCTGTTCCATGAGCGCCAGGGGCAACTGAATTTCTCGTGCGCCCATTGCCATGACGACAACTGGGGCAAGCGCCTGGGCGGCAGCGTGATCCCGCAGGCCCATCCGACCGGCTACCCGATCTATCGCCTCGAATGGCAGGGGCTCGGCTCGCTGCAGCGGCGTCTGCGCAACTGCCTCGTCGGCGTCCGCGCCGAGCCGTATCCCTACGACGCGCCGGAATACGTCGACCTCGAACTCTTCCTCATGGACCGTGCCCGCGGGCTGACTGTGGAAACCCCCGCGGTCCGACCGTGACGAATCCGCTTCGGCCCGTTCGCGGTTTCCCGCAGTAAAAGTCAGGCGTCGCGCCCGGGCGCCGGGTAAGCATTTATTGCCGGCAATACGCGCGCCGCTGACCGTTCCGGACCAGGTCGCGGAGTGCGGCCGCCGTTTCGTCGATCATTCGCTCCAGAGAGTACGAGGCGGCGACGCGCCGGCGCGCCGCAGCACCGTGGCGACGCCGCATGACCTCGCTCGATGCGACGAAGGCATCGATCGCGTCGGCAAGGGCAGAAACGTTACCGGGCGGCACGACCGATCCGGTATCGCCAACCATTGTGGCGGCATCGCCCACGTCCGTGACGATGCACGACACCTCGCAGGCCATTGCTTCGCCGACGACGTTGGGCGTTCCTTCACCGTAGATCGAAGGCAGGCACAGGCCATCGAGCGCGCTGTAGACTGCCGCCATGTCGGCACGTGCTCCGGCCCAGAGGACGCGATCTGCAACCCCCAGTTCCGAGGTAAGCGTCGCAAGACGGTCGCGAACGTCGTTCGGACCGTCGCCGACAATGACGGCCCACGCATTGGCTCTTTTCGAGGTGACCGATGCGAAGGCGCGCAGGAAGATTTCATGCCCCTTCATTGGGTCGAGTCGCGCGACGACTCCCAAGAGCGTTGCATCGGCAGGCACCCCCCATTCGGCCCGAAGCTGTCGCCCCGCATCAGGATCGCGCCGGAATTCGGCGAGATCGATACCGTTGCGAATGACGACCATTCGCTCCTGTGGAAGGCCAGCCGCCACGCCGTGGCGTCGTCCCGCTTCGGAGTTCACGATGATCAGGTCCGCAAGGAATGCGAGAACGCGCTCTGTCCAGTAGACCAGACGATGCAACCAGTCGTACCGCGACAGATCCACATTGGAGGCGCGGATACCGAAGACGATCTGCGCCGGGGCGACGATCGGCTTGAGTACGGCGGCAAGACAGTTGGCTGCAGGCAGATACGCTTGTATGACGTCCGGCCGTTCGCGGCGCAACGCGGCGGCAAGGCGAAGAGGATACGCAATGAGATCCCACCGCCCGCGTTTTCGGATCGGCAGTACGTGGACACCGGGTGGAATTTGCGCGTCCTGCGGTACGTAGAACGCGGCCATAATGACCTTGATTCCCCGCTGTGCCAGGCCGCGGGCAAGCAACAGCATCTGCCGCTCGGCACCACCTCCGGTGATACTGCGGCACAGCAAGGCAACTTTCATTCAACCGGATTCCAAGAGACTCATATCGCAACCACACGGCACTCGGCCGCTCTGACATTCAACTCATATCGCCTCGGAACGACTGCGATCGCTTGGCGGCACCTGATATCTCCGGCTAGCGTTTACGAAAAACATACTCGTTGCATCCGGTGCCGAGCAGGCCGAATCTCGGCTTGATCGTGAAACTCCGTTCGAGTGCGAAGCCGCGGCTTTCCAAGAAGCTCTTGACTTCCTCGGGTGTAGTGGACTCATACGGATAGCCACCGAGCCAATCGTGCACGTCGTGGTGCCAGTTCATGCCCCGGTTTCTTGTTTGGTAGGTTCTGACGTAGGTGACAGGGTTGCGGCCGGTCACAACCAGTGCAGCAAAGAACGCTACCTTGTAGATCGCACGGATTACCCGCTGCAGCGCCTTCGGGCTTGATGCATATAATCGCTTCTCGAGGCGCCAGAAGCCGCACATCGGTGTTTTCGCATAAAGTGCGATCGCAAGTGTACCGCCGTGGCGAACCAATCCTACCGCGCGGTCGATCGCATGCCACATGTCGCCTGTATGATGCAGGGCGCCCCAGGCATAGACGATGTCGAAAGTTCGGTCCGGCGAAAGGTCGAAGAGGCTGCTGACCTTGACTTCGTAGCGCCCGGCACCTGCGAATCTCTCCAGCACGGCGCGAGCGGTTTCGACCGAGACAGGGTCGATATCGACCGCGAGAATGTCGGAAACCCCTAATCGCGCCGCAGCCGCCGCATGGAGACCCGAGCCACACCCGATATCGAGTAGGCTGCGGCCGCGAATTCCCTCTTCGCCAAGCAACCGGATCAGCGCTTGCTCCGCGAGTGCCAGCCGTTGCTCGTCGATTGTTCGCGCGTAATCGGCCCAGTTCTCACCAAAGGCGAAATGTGACTCAAAATGTGAAGATCGACCAGAAGTTGAAGCGCTGGACATGAAGGCTGTTGATACAGTATGGAGCGTACTGTTCAAATGTATGATATTACGACCTCAGGGCAAGACAGGTCGACATGCAATCGACCGGCAGCCGTCCGCACTTAATGGGTTGTTTGTCCGCGGATTTTGCGCTTGAACCGAATACCAGGGCCTCGATCGATCGAGAAGACGGTATCAAGTGCCCGCTGGCGACGTCGTGGCGGGATGGTCATTGGAGAACTCAAGGTTGTGCGCGAAACCAGCAGAGATCGAGAGACGAAAGCAGCTCTCCAATGAGGCGGCAGATCGGCCTGATACAGAAACACTAATACGGCTTTCTAACAATCAATAATTGGCTACAACCTGAAATATGAGCTGGGGACGAAGGAGTGGGGGATGGAATGGCGTCGCCTTGCAAGGCAGTTTTGGTGGTTGGCTGGGGCTTCCGTCACGCGCGCTTTTGCACGCTCACTGCGCCCACCGTCGGTATATACCAAAGTTGGGAAGTTGGTTGTTCAGCCAACCGAGACGGATGCGTTCAGGAAAATGCTGTCGGACACGGCGCCGACATCTGCAGTACCCGGTCGCATCGTCCTTGTCTGTGGATCCCTGCAACCAGGCGGCGCTGAGCGCCAGGTCGCAAACACCCTCATCGGTCTTGCGGCTTCGTCCGTTGAGAGCGTCACGCTTCTTTGTGACTACCTGCACGGCGGCACGAAGGAAAGATACGACTTTTATCTACCGCTGGCTCGAAGTTCAGGTGCGACCGTCCGCATGATCAGGACTGATTGGGACAAAACCGAAATGGCGGCCCTGCCATGCGGGCTACTGGATGTCGCAGGTGAAATCAATCCGAATCTGATGGTCGATATCGCCAATCTGTATCTCGAGTTTCGCGCACTTCGACCGGAGGTCGTCCATGCGTGGCTCGACTGGAGCAACGTCAGGGCTGGCCTGGCGGCCGTTCTTGCCGGAGTTCCCCGAATCCTGCTTTCGGGTCGGAATCTAAGCCCCCGGCACTTTGCGCTGAATACGGACTATTATTATCCGGCCTACAAGGCCCTGATCGAAAGGGCCGGGGATCGGATCGTCCTGCTGAACAACAGCCAAGCGGGCGCGGATGATTATGCCGAGTGGCTTTCCTTGCCCCCTGGACGAATCAAGGTCATCCGTAACGGTATCCATTTCACCGAGGACATGCGTCCGGCGCCCGAGCACAACGCCGTTTTCCGGATACGGCACGGGATCCCGCCCGATGCGCCGCTCATCGGCGGCATGTTTCGCTTCTATCCCGAAAAACAACCGCTCTTGTGGCTGGAGGTGGCAGGCCGGATCGCGCAAGTTCTACCGGACGCCCATTTCGTCATTTTCGGCGAAGGGCTGATGCGCGCCCGCATGGAGGAAGTCATCCGTACACTTGGAATCGAGCAGCGCACGCGTCTGTGCGGCGTCGTCACACCGTCGCTGGATGGCTTGGCGCCCTGCGATCTGATACTGCTGACGTCAAGCGGCGAAGGTACGCCGAACGTTCTGCTCGAGGCCCAGTGGCTCGGATTGCCCGTCGTAACGACTGCTGCCGGTGGGGCTGGTGAAGCCGTGCTGGATGGAGTGACGGGCGTGGTCGTCAAAACCAACGACGCAGCTGCCATAGCGGATGCCGTCATAGGTATATTGCAGGACAAGAGCTTTCGAGATACTGCACGCCACGAGGGTCCTTCCTTCATTGCCGCAAGATACGGGATGGCGCGTATGATCGACGAAACTCTTGCTGCGTACTGGGGCGGTCGTTGACCAGACATGATCTTTTGCGTACGCGCGATGGCGAGGCACGGTGCGGATGACTGAAACAATGAAAGACGCTCACCAGTTCGAGCTGGAAGTAAAGAGTGGAAAGCGTTTCAAGTTCGGAAAGAACTGGCGGCGCTTTCTTCGCGTTCTCAACGACGAACGGATTCATGAGGCCGAGAAATCACTGAAGGATTTTCTCGAGACCAACAGCCTCGAGGGCAAGTCGTTCCTCGACATCGGTAGCGGCAGCGGTCTGTTCAGTCTCGCGGCGCGGCGGTTGGGCGCCACTGTCCTTTCCTTCGACTATGATCCGCAATCCGTCGCCTGCACCGCTGAACTCCGCCGCCGCTATTTCGGTAACGATCCGGAATGGCGCATCATGTCGGGCTCGGTGCTCGACCGGGATTTTCTTCAATCGCTTGGGCAATTCGACATCGTCTATGCCTGGGGCGTTCTGCATCATACGGGCGCCATGTGGCAGGCGCTCGAGAATGTCAAGATCAACACGAAGGTCGGTGGCAGGCTGTTCATCGCCATCTACAACGACTGCGGCGAGATCAGTCGCTATTGGATGCAGAAGAAGATCATGTATAACAAGCTGCCGGCTTTTCTCAGGTTTCCCTACGCAGTAGTAGTCTGGACGCCGATCGAGTTCCGGTATTTCCTGCACTATCTTCGCAACAAACGGCCGCTCGAATATTTCTCGCTGTGGACGGAATACAAGAAGAGCCGCGGCATGAGCCGGTGGCACGACATGATCGACTGGATCGGTGGCTATCCTTACGAGTACGCCTCGGCCCAGCAGCTCGTCGATTTCTATGAAAGAGACGGTTTCAAGGTGCGCAAACTGGTGCCCAACGACGGGTATGGTTGCCATCAGCTCGTGTTCGAGCGCGTAAGCTGACCGTCTCGCCATGTGCGGATTGGCGGGATTTCTGCTCGGCACGCCGATCGACCGCACCCTCGCGGCGCGACGGCTTGACACGATGGTCGCAACATTGCGTCACCGCGGACCGGACGATCAGGGAATCTGGTCGGACGGTCATGCCGGGCTCGGCTTTGCGCGCCTCGCGATCATCGATCTTTCCATGGCTGGACACCAGCCGATGGGGAGCCCCGACGGTCAGGTTTGGCTGACCTTCAATGGCGAGATCTACAATTTTCGGGAATTGCGCGCCGAGCTGGAGTCGAAGGGATATGTCTTTCGTAGCCGCAGCGACAGCGAGGTCGTCCTGTGCGGCTATCTTGCCTGGGGAGAAGACGTCCTGCAGCGTCTGCGGGGCATGTTCGCCATCGCACTGTGGGATCGGCGTTCGCGCCGGCTGATGCTCGCCCGCGATCGAATCGGCAAGAAGCCGCTGAACTACGCTCTGACCGATGAATGTCTGTTGTTCGGGTCGGAGATGAAGGCGATTCTCGCCTGGCCGGGCGTGCCGCGCGATCCGGATTTGGACGCGCTCCACCAGTTTCTGACCTACCAGTACGTTCCAGCGCCGCTGACCGCCTTCCGGGCGATCAGAAAACTGCCGGCCGGACACAAGATGATCATCGGTATAGATGAGAGTGGACGGCTCTCCTCACCCAGGATCGAGCGTTATTGGCGCCTGCCTGCCCCCCGTCCGCGCCGCCGCACCGTCAACCCCGCCGAAGTCGCTGAGGAACTGACCTGGCGCCTCGAGGAAGCGGTCCGGATCAGGTTGATCTCTGATGTGCCGCTTGGGGCGTTCCTTTCGGGCGGTGTCGACTCCTCGGCCGTCGTCGCCATGATGGCAAGGCAGAGCGGTGGGCGGGTCAAAACGTTCTCGATCGGATTCGAAAATGCCGAATACGACGAAACGCGTTATGCCCGCATGGTCGCCGAACGCTATGCGACCGATCATCATGAGCTGGTCGTGCGACCCGACGCCATCACCATTTTGCCGAAGATCGTCCATCATTATAATGAACCTTTCGCCGACCCGTCCGCTGTGCCGAGTTTCTACCTGGCCGAGCTGGCTCGCCGTCACGTCACCGTTGCATTGAACGGCGACGGTGGCGACGAAGCCTTCATGGGTTATCCCCGATACGGGGTCATGCATTCTCTTTCCCGGTTTGATCATCTGCCGAAGTGGTTTCGGAATGCTTCGGTAACCACGCTCGCTCATCTCCCGCTGCACGGTCGAGTGGCGTACCTGGCGGGTCGGATAGCTGCCCTGCTGCGAGTGGATGCTCGGCTGCCGCAGCATCGCTATGCCTTTACGATCACTGCCTTTGCCGACGAGCATAAGCAGGCAGTGTATGGCGAGGCGATGCGCGATCACCTGCAGAAATCCGCGCTCGACATGCTTCAACCCTACTTTGACGAAGCCGGCAGCTTGGTTTCGGGTGCGAACTGGTCAGATATTCATGTCTATTTACCCGATGATTTGATGGTGAAGGTGGATATCGCCACCATGGCTCATGCGCTGGAGGGCCGCTCGCCATTTCTCGATCATGTTTTCCTGGAATGGGCGCTGACGTTGCCGGAGAACGTCACCATCCCGGGCGGGACGACCAAGGCGATCTTCAAGAAAGCAATGGAGCCTTACCTGCCGCACGATGTGCTTTACCGCCCGAAGATGGGATTCGGTTGCCCGGTTGATCATTGGCTCCGGGGTGAACTGAAGGAAATGGCTTATGATCTTCTGCTTTCACCGCGGACGATTGGCCGTGGCATTGTCCAGCATGACGCCGTCAAAAACCTCCTCGATGAGCATTGCGCAGGTCGTAATGCGCACCATACCCGCCTTTGGCCGCTATTGATGATGGAGTTGTGGTTTCGCATGTGGATCGATGGCGACGGACGCTCGGCGCTGGAAGGGGCGCCATGATGGCAACGTCTGCACCATCCGGGCGAAGCAATGTCAGCAGGATGCCGAAATCGAAGCTGATTCGCCTGTCTCCGAAACGCATGAAGTTCGATCAGGGCCACGCCTACATCTACGTCTTGCCGCCCGATATTCCGCTCGGTGACAGTGAAGAAGCACCGTTCCGATCTCAGGCACGTCTGTTCGAGAATGGCGTGGAGTTGGGGCCCAGGAGCGTTCAGCATCACGAGATTCGCGTCAAAGGAGCGGGACGATTTTCGCATTGGCGGAACCAGCTCTACTTTTCGGCGAGCGACAATACGTCACCCATTCAGAATCATCGCAGCTATCATCTGCTGGTGCCCGCCAGCATGTTTGCGCCCGATGATACGGCATTGGCGATGGAGTCGGACGGACTGCCGTACGAAGAGATGGCCCCGATGGACCGGTTCATGCTTGCGCGGGGTACCTATCGCAAGATATGGCGGAATACGCCACTACCCGACCACGGTCGACGGATCGATCAAGACGAGGATTTTGCGCGTGAAATCGCCCGGCTGTGCCCGGAAAATGACGTTACGCACGAGCGCAAGTACAACCTGGACCAGCTCTTCCAGCTTGTTGCTGATGTACCCGGAGACGTCGCGGAGTGCGGCGTCTATAAGGGGGGGTCGGCCTTCTTTCTGGCACGTCATATCGTCCGGCGCGGTCTCGACAAGCGCCTGTGCCTGTTCGACTCGTTCGAGGGATTGTCCGCGCCGGCCGACATCGATGGTAGCTACTGGCAAGCCGGTGCGCTAACAGGCACGATCGAGCATGTACAGAATGCGCTGGCGCCACTCGGGCCGATGCCGTTTGTCGAATTCTACAAGGGGTGGATTCCGGACCGATTTCCCGAAGTGGCTGACCGCCGCTTCTGCTTCGTGCACGTCGATGTCGACCTGTATCGGCCGACGTTGGATTCGATTGCCTTTTTCTATCCAAGAATGGAGCCAGGCGGAATCATCCTGTTTGACGATTATGGGTTCGAATCCTGCCCTGGCGTGACGGCGGCGGTCGATCAGTTCATGGCCGACAAGCCGGAACCGATCATAAATCTCTCCGCCGGTGGGGCTTTCATAATGAAGAAGGGCGATAAGCCGCGATGACCCACGTCCATACACCGTCGAACGTTCCGCGAAATCCCGATTTCGATGACGGGCTCGTGATCTGGAGCGACGAATATTCGGGCCGTTATCAACCGGTCAACTATGATCAACAGTTCGACGACCAGTGGCGACTATTTCTCGAGGGAAGAAGAGGATTCCGGAATCATACCGGCGTCGAGACATCCGACCCCTATATCGACGACCGTATTTTCGAATTGACCGGTGTTAGCGGCGTTGTGGAGCGTCGGAAGTTCGGGCCGCTTTACCCCCTGGTCGTGACATGGCGCCGCCTGTTCGGAATGGAGCAGCGTCGTGGTGTTGGCGGCAGACTCCATCTCAAACCGAAGTTTCCGCTCGATTACTTCAAAGGCAAACGCTGCCTCGACATCGGTTGCGGTGCCGGACGCTGGACCAGAGCACTCATGGCGCTCGGTGCCAGCGTGGTTTCGGTCGACGTTTCCGAGAACGCGCTCCGTTCGACGAGGCGCTTCAATCCCGACACCTGGCGGCTCGATATCTTCGACATTCCGACCCGACCAGATCTACACCAGGCGTTCGACTTTACCTTGTGCTGGGGCGTGGTCATGTGCACCCACGACCCGAAACGTGCATTCGAAAACGTCGCCTCCACCGTACGGCCGGGCGGCAGCCTCTATGTCATGGTTTACGCGCCAACCTACCATTCGTCCGATGCCGTGCGTGCAATGCGCCGCAAGTTTCATCGCGAGTGCCGGACGATCGAGGAGAAGATCGATTTCGTCTTTCAGGTCGCGGAAGACCCGGATAACGCCATCAATTACATGGACATGCTGAACACTTTCTACAACTGGACGATTCCCGAAAATGTCGTCCATGGATGGTTCCGCCAGAATGGCTTCACTGACGTCGTGACGCTCAACAAAGAAGAACCTCACAACGCGGCTTGGCATGTGCTGGGCCGCAAGAAGACCTGACATGCGTCGTCTGTTCGATCCAGCTGCAAACGCGCATGCGTTGCGCCTCCTGCTGCGAAGCGTGCTGCAGTACCGGGAACTCCTGTGGGAGATGACCCGCCGCGACATCGTCGAGCGTCAGGCAGGTCTCGCTTTTGCCGGGTTCTGGGTAATCGGGCAGCCGATCCTGATGATGCTGGTCTACGTATTCGTGTTTTCGTTCATCTTCAACGTGCGCCTCGGCGTTGACGATACCGGATTTGGGTACACCGCTTTCTTGCTCGCGGGGCTTGTCCCCTGGCTGGCGTTCCAGGAGGCCGTCGGTCGGGCACCGACCTGCATTACGGAGAACAAAAGCCTCATCAAGCAAATCGTTTTTCCGGTCGAGATCCTGCCGCTCAAACTCGTGCTTTCGACTCTCGTGGTGCTGGGTATCGGCCTTGTCTTTCCGCTTGCCCTTACGATTCTGATTGGAACGGCGCGGCCGCTCTGGTGGCTTCTGCTCCCGTTTCCCGTTCTTTGCCATCTCCTGCTGACGATCGGGCTCACTTACATGATCTCTGCGGCCGGCGTGTTCGTCCGCGACATCCGCAACGTCGTTCAGCTTGTCCTGATGGTAGGGCTGTTCGTGCATCCGATCCTATATGTGCCGGACATGTTGCCAGGCTGGATGGAACTCGCCTTCCAGATCAGCCCCTTCAGCCATGTCATATGGATTTATCGCGACGTGATCCTGGGCGGATTTTCGCATCCCGGTTCGTGGGTCGTGGCGCCGGTGTTCGGCGCGCTTTTCCTCGTCGTCGGGTACCGGATGTTCCGCAGCCTGCGCCATGCCTTCGGAGACGCGCTATGACGGAAACGGCGATCGCGCTGTGCGGCATCTCCAAGGTCTTCCGGATTTACAACAGCCCGAGCGACCTGATGTGGGAGCTTTTGTCCGGCCGTCCACGTCACCGGAACTTTGCTGCGCTGACGGATGTCAGCTTTACGGTGAAACGGGGCGAAGTTGTCGGACTGATCGGCCGCAACGGGGCGGGCAAGTCGACACTGCTGCGTATCATCGCCGGCACGCTCGAGGCGTCTTCGGGTGAGCTTCGCGTCGATGGCCGCATCTCGGCGATTCTCGAGCTGGGGACCGGCTTCAACCCGGATTACACGGGACGCGAGAACATCTATCTCGGAGGTCTGTGTCTCGGTTTGACGCGACAGGAAATCCGCGCGCGCGAGGCAGAGATCATCGCCTTCAGCGAGCTCGAGGATTTCATCGACCAGCCATTCAAGACCTACTCCAGCGGCATGCAGGCCCGTCTGACCTTCAGCGTCGCGGTCAGCGTCGATCCCGACATCCTGATCGTCGACGAGGCGTTAGCCGTGGGTGATGCGCGGTTTCAGCGCAAGTGCTTCCGCAAGTTCGAGGAGTTCCGGGCGGCTGGTTGCACAATTCTGTTCGTGACTCATCAAACCGGAGTCGTAGAGGCGATCTGCGACCGGGCCATCTATATGTCGGCCGGCAAGGTAGTGGCAGATGGTGCGCCACGCGAAGTCGTGGGGCTGTACCTAAAGGACATGTTCGGTACGAAGGACGAACCACCTGCTGTGGCACCACAACGCCAGACAGAGGAGGGGGAGACCCTGCGGTATGGAACCGGAGAAGTCAGCATCATCAATTGTGGGATATTAGACGACACCGGCCGTCCTGCCGGCGTTCAGATTTCGGGTAAACGCTATACCATATTCTGTGACGTGCGCTGCAACGTCGACGAAATCACTGATCTCAACATCGGGATCAGTATCACTACAAAAACCGGCATCTGTCTTGTGGCCGCAAACTCGGTCCGACACCGTGTCGCCATTTCACCGATGCGGCGTGGCGATCTGATTCGTGTCACCTTGGATGTCGATCTGAACTTGGGACCCGGCGACTACTTCGTGACATTCGGGGCGTGGGGGCTCTTCGCCGACAAGCATTACGACCGGCGTGTGGACGCGCTTCATCTGGTAGTTCATGGCGAACCCTGCCTTGATCTTTCGCTTGTCAATATGCGACCGCAGTACACCGTGCACCAACTTGAGCGGGGGAATCTATGAATACACTTAAGCCCCCCTTGGTGATTCATGTTGGGTACCCAAAGACGGCGACCACCACGTTTCAAAAGCACGTCTTTCCGCACCATCCTGAAATTGAATATCTGGGAAAATTTATTCCGTCCTTTCAGTACGTGGACGCCAAGTTGTATGGATTGATCGACGAACTTCTTCATCGCGGAACCATCGGCTACCGCGGCACCGGGGAGCTGCGGACGATAATCGAGAATTTGCGTGCCCAGACGGCGCGCAAATGCATCCTGCTCTCATCGGAGTCGTTCATACATCCATCTACTATCGATCCAGGAATCGTGGCTGATCGTCTGTATGCGGCCTTCTATCCGTGCAAGATTCTGATCACGATACGAGAACAAATTTCGGCAATTCTATCCTTCTATTGGATGCATGGCCGCTATGGCCAATACCTGACGATCGGATCGAAGAAGGAAGCTGATCGTATCCGTTATCCTATCCCATTCTCAGACTGGCTTCGTTTCCAGAGACGCGCTGTCGACCGGAACTATCTCGGTACGCTGCACTACGACGCCGTTGTCAGGCACTACGTCGAGCGATTCAGCGCCGGCAATGTATGCGTGCTTCTTTATGAAGCCCTCAAGTCCGATCCGGATGGCTATGCAAAAGATCTTGGCGCCTTTCTGGGCGTCGATTCGACGACTTTGCGCAATCTGATGGCCGGTAGGCATGAGCTACCATCGAGAGGACGACCGGAGCCATGGCACAAAGAGCACATAGATGCCCTGAGGTCTGCATCGGACGGAGAAGGGGTATTTGCCATGCTCGGCAGGTTATTCGCGCTGCGGTCGAAAGACCCGCCGAATGCCTCGGTGGAAGAGGAGATCGCCGCATTGCGGGACTTGTTCCGGGCCGGCAATGCGCAGCTCGCTCGGGAGCGGTCGTTGCCTCTCGAACAATTTGGCTACAGTGTTTGAAGGCTATTTCAGCGTCGATGCGCGCTGGATGAATCCCATCTTTTCCAAGATGGTCGTCACAACTTCGGTTCAATGCGACAATGGTCGACGGGTTTGAATGGGATCGTCCCATTATCATCATTGGTGCCGGACGATCCGGCAGCACCATGCTGTCAGCCGTTCTCGGAGAGCATCCGGACGTCTATGCGGCAGGCGAGACCAGCTTTCTCCTGAACCGGCTTTGGGAGGAATTTTTCAGAAGACCTGAGTATGTCAACAACTACCGGGTTTGGAAATTGATCAAGAATACCAGGGCCGAATGGCGCGACATGCTGTGGCATCCATTCGGACAGGTACTGCGGGACGAACGGATCTGCACAAAGGAACTTACCAACGCCATTTATATTTCGGAGGAGAAGCGCTTGTCCGAGTGCCTGGGGCGCTTCATGGCGGAAAGCCTGGTCCCACCTGAGCTCAGGCGCAGATTCTGGTCGTTCAAGGAAATCTGGAATGGGTCCACCAGTTTTCCCTACGGATGGGACCGGCACAATCTAGCTTTTCCAAAGGCGCGCTTTGTCCATATCGTTCGCCATCCCTGGACCTGGGCGCGCTCCTATTTTCTGAACATGAAGACAGTTCCTTCGAAGAGCGACTTCATGTTCGCGCTGTCGAACTGGGTCAGCATGGTCGAAACGGCATGTCAGCAGGAGGCGCTTGGCTCGCGCTACACCATGATCAGACTGGAAGATATCAAGGCCGATCCAGCCGCCGCAGTGCGTACATTGTTGTCGTTTCTCGAGTTACCGGACAATGCCCGATGCCATGCCGCTGTGGGTCACGTGTATCTTCCAAGTAATGGACAGCTGGAGCTTCCGCGATTGTCGACTGCAGAGCTGGACGACATACGAGGACTGACGTCGGTCATGCGCTGTTTTGGATACGAGCCATTGGTCTAGCGTTGGCAATGTTCGATGCGGTATTGGAGAGGGCCGTGCCGACCGCCCACGCATCAAGGGACGATTTCGAATGGGATCGTCCCATCATCATCATCGGCACCGGGCAATCCGGAAGCACGCTCCTTTCGGCCATCATCGGCGAGCATCCCGACGTCTATGCCGCAGGCCCAAACGGCTCTCTGCTGAACCGCCTGTGGAGAGAGTTCTTCGCCAATCCTGAATTCTCCGAAAAGATGCGCATCCGTCATCTGCTGAGGAATAGCCGCCGCGAATGGCGCGATTTGCTCTGGCATGAGTTTGCCGGTGGACCGCTGCGTCAGTACCTTGATGGGCAGGGCGACGCGACGATCGATGAAATCAAGCGGCGTGAAGAAATTCGGATTGCCAGATCTCTCGGGCGATTCATCGCCGAATGCCTCGTTCCCCCTGAAGTTCGGCGCCGTTTCTGGTCGTTCGAGGAGATCTGGAACGGATCGTCCAGCCCCCGTGCGGCTGGCGGCGGCACGACATGGCTTTTCCCGGCGCACGTTATGTGCAGATCGTTCGCCATCCCTGGGCTTGGGCAAAATCATATTTTGCGGGTATGAACTTAACCCCCTCGAAAGAGGATCTCTGCTCTGCCTTGAGCAACTGGGTTTCCATGGTAGAGGCCGCTTACCTGAACGAGAAGCACAGCGGACGGTATATTCTCGTAAAATTCGAGGATCTGAAGGCGAACACCGCGGCTACGATCCGTGCGGTTTTGTCGTTTCTTGAACTGGCAGACAACCCGCGATGCCATGCTGCGGCCGCTTACGAGTATATGCCGGATCAAGTTGACCTAAGTCTGCCGGCGCTTTCGGATAAAGATCTCGACGGTATTTCAAAATTAGCTTCGCTCATGGAGCGTATTGGATACGGTCTACCTGCCGAGTAGATTGGTGAATCGACAGGCGATATACGGTCGCTCATCTCGAGAATATGAACGCTCCGGTTCTTTCCCATCTCCGTCAGCTCGAAGCGGAGAGCATATACATCATGCGCGAGGTCGTGGCCCAGTTCCGCAACCCGGTGATGCTCTATTCGATCGGGAAGGACTCGTCGGTGATGCTGCATCTGGCCATGAAGGCGTTCTACCCGGGCAAACCGCCGTTTCCGCTCTTGCATATCGACACTGGCTGGAAGTTCCGCGACATGATCACCTTTCGCGACCGGCGGGTGGCTGAATTGGGGTTGGATCTTATCGTTCACATCAACGAGGAAGCAGCGGCGAAAGGAGTCAGTCCGATTACTCATGGTTCGGCCGCATATACGGATCTGATGAAGACTCAGGCGTTGAGACAGGCGCTTGACCGCCATGGTTTCGACGCTGCCTTCGGCGGCGCGCGGCGGGACGAGGAAAAGTCTCGCGCCAAGGAACGGATATTCTCGTTTCGGAGCAGCTCCCATCACTGGGATCCGCGCAACCAGCGGCCCGAACTGTGGCGGCTCTATAATGGGCAGATCAACAAAGGGGAAAGTATCCGCGTCTTCCCGCTGTCGAATTGGACGGAACTGGACATCTGGCAGTACATCATGCTCGAAGGCATCCCGGTCGTGCCGCTCTATTTTGCTGCGGAACGTCCGGTCGTCGTCCGCGATGGCATGCTGATCATGGTGGATGATGAGCGGTTGCCGCTGCAGCCCGGCGAGAAGCCCCAGATGCGCTGGGTCCGTTTCCGGACGTTGGGCTGCTATCCGCTGACCGGTGCGATCGAATCCAGAGCCGGCACCGTGTCCGAAATCATCGACGAGTTGCTTGGCGCCCGTGTGTCCGAACGTCAGGGACGCATCATCGACCACGATCAGGCGGACTCGATGGAGCGCAAGAAACGGGAGGGGTATTTCTAGTGCCCACCGACCTGAAGCTTTCCGGTCAAAGACAAGTGGAAAAGTCGCTCTTGCGTTTCATCACATGCGGCAGCGTGGATGACGGCAAGAGCACGCTCATCGGCCGGCTGCTCTACGATTCCAGGCAGATTCTCGATGACCAGATGGCCGCGCTGAAACGCGACAGCCGGCGTTATGGCACGACCGGTGAGGCGCTGGATCTTGCGTTGCTGGTCGATGGCCTGCGGGCCGAGCGGGAGCAGGGCATCACGATCGACGTCGCATACCGCTTTTTTGCGACGTGCCGACGCAAGTTCATCATCGCGGATACGCCCGGCCACACGCAATACACCCGCAACATGGCGACGGGCGCATCCACGGCTGATCTTGCTGTGATCCTGGTCGATGCCCGCAAGGGGGTGCTGACGCAGACCCGCCGGCACAGTTTCATCGTTTCGCTGATGGGTATCAGGCACGCCGTGCTGGCCGTGAACAAAATGGACCTGGTGGGCTGGGATCGGACTCGTTTCGAAGAAATCGTCAGCGAGTATCGTGCATTTGCCGACCGGATTGGGATCCATCATCTCCAGGCAATACCGCTATCGGCGCTGCTGGGGGATAACGTAATCGAAAAAAGCGCCGCCATGCCGTGGTATGAGGGGCCAACCCTGTTGACGCATCTGGAAACGGTGACTGTGGCCTCGGAAGAGGCCGACAAGCCATTTCGATTTCCGGTGCAATGGATCAATCGGCCGAATTCGGACTTTCGCGGCTATGCCGGGACTGTTGCCGGCGGGCGGATTCGCCCCGGTGACGAGGTGGTCGTGCTGCCATCGGGACGGCGTTCCAGAGTCGACAGGATCGTCACCTATGACGGCGACCTGGCCGAAGCGACAGCGGGTCAGGCGATCACGCTCACGCTCGCCGACGAGATCGACGTCGTACGAGGCGACATCATCGCTGCCGTCGATGAACCGCCGATCGTCGCGGATCAAATGGCGGCCCATATCATCTGGATGCACGACGACCCCATGTTTCCGGGGCGGCCTTATCTGATGCGTATCGGTACGACGGTCGTCGGCGCCGAAATAACCGAGCTCAAGCACCGCATCGACGTCGACACGAGAACGCAGCAGGCGGCAAAGCAGCTCAATCTGAACGAGATCGGCTTCTGCAATATCGCGCTCGGCCGTCCTGTAGCCTTCGATCGCTATACGGACAACCGCGACACCGGCGGATTCATCATCATCGATCGCTGGACCGGCGCAACTGTCGGGGCCGGTATGGTTCGCTTCGCATTGCGGCGGGCATCGAATCTCGTATGGCAGCCGTTGGTCGTGGACAAGGCGACGAGAGCGCGATTGAAGGGACAGAAGCCGTGCGTGCTGTGGTTCACCGGCTTGTCCGGCGCAGGCAAATCCACCATCGCCAACGCCGTCGAACAGCGGCTTGTGGAGATGGGAAGGCATACCTATATGCTTGATGGCGACAATGTACGCCATGGCCTCAACAAGGACCTGGGATTCACCGCGGCCGACCGCGTGGAGAACATCCGGCGCGTGGCGGAATGCGCCAAACTGTTCGTAGAAGCGGGGCTGATCGTACTTGTGTCGTTTATTTCGCCATTTCGCAGCGAGCGGGACATGGCACGCGCGCGCCTCGAGGAAGGTGAGTTCATCGAGATATTCGTCGATACCCCGCTTGAGCTTTGCGAAAAGCGTGATCCGAAGGGGCTTTACAAGAAGGCGCGCGAAGGAAAGCTTCCCAATTTCACGGGAATCGACTCACCCTATGAGCCGCCCTTGAATCCGGAGGTCATCATTCGAACTGCCGAGATGACACCGGAGGAGGCGGCCGAGCACATTATCGGTATTCTGAAGACACGAGGAAACATTTGAACTGGGGCAATCTGTCAATCGGGTCATACTTGCCGACCGCACCCTAGAGGCGTGGCATTAGGAAAAGATGACGCTTGGATTAGCCGGGCGATTCGGCCGGGCAGCGACTGGCGGAACCTGGCTGCCACTGCCCGAGAACGCGCGCGAGCGTACTTGACAGTCAACAACACGCTTCTACGCTTCTCGGTTTGATGGTATTGAATTTTCCTTTTTTCCGGGGTGGAAACTGCACTGCTGTGTAGCGTGCGTCATGGCACACATTGTTCGAGGCTTGATGCTCGCTCGCCCCAAGATCAGCTCGTCAAAGCAATTGATGGGCAGTGCTATGCGGTTGCGAACGACATGAGGAAAATCAACTTCCACGAGCAACTCAATCGCGAGACATCCGATCAGAGATCGTCGGAGCGTAGTTTCGGAATTACATTTGCGGCTGTCTTCGCAATCATCGGGCTCGTGAAACTCTATTACGGAAGCAGCTCGGCAGTCTGGTGGTTCGCGGCTTCCAGTGTATTCATCGCTTTGGGCCTTCTCTATACCGCCCCGCTGCGCCCGCTGAACCGGGCTTGGTACCGTCTTTCCCTGCTTCTTTACACTGTCGTCAATCCGGTCGTGATGGCGCTCCTCTTCGCCTTTACGATCGTCCCGATCGGCTTAGCACTACGGATTGCTGGCAAGGATTTGCTACGTCTGCGCTTGGATCCGAGCGCGAGTTCCTACTGGATTCTCCGTACGCCGCCGGGTCCGTCACCAGAAACCATGAAGAATCAGTTCTGAGGATCGCGATGTTGAGTATTCTTGGCGAGCTCTGGACATTCATGCGCGCCCGGAAGAAATACTGGCTGTTACCGATCGTCGTGATGATGGCCATCTTTGGTGGGCTCATTGTGCTGACCAAGGGCTCGGCGATTGCGCCTTTCATCTACACCATCTTCTGATCAAGCGAAGCGGGATCCTCCGGGGGTGATATGCGTATCCTCGGCATCTCAGCCTTTTATCATGACAGTGCAGCCTGTCTGGTCGTAGATGGCCGGATTGTTGCCGCAGCCCAGGAGGAACGCTTCACACGGCGCAAGCACGATTCAGGCTTTCCCCACAATGCGATTGCCTATTGCCTCCGGGAAGGGCGGACGAGTCTCGATGCGATCGATCATGTCGTTTTCTATGACAAGCCGTTTCTGAAGTTCGAGCGACTGCTGGAAACGTACCTCGCGTTCGCGCCCCGCGGATTTCGATCCTTTCGCATGGCCATTCCGCTGTGGCTCAAGGAAAAGCTCTTCCAGAAGCGGTTGCTGCGGGAGGAACTTGAAAAGTTTTCAGGTGATTTTGACGAGTCCAAGCTTCTATTTGCTGAACACCACCTGAGCCACGCTGCATCCGCCTTCTTTCCTTCGCCGTTCGAGCAGGCAGTCATTCTGACCATGGACGGTGTCGGCGAATGGGCAACGACGTCCGTCGGAATTGGGAACGGCCGTGAAATCGCGATCACGAAAGAGCTTCATTTCCCGCATTCGCTGGGTCTTCTCTATTCCGCCTTTACGTACTACACGGGCTTCAAGGTCAATTCCGGCGAGTACAAGGTCATGGGGCTTGCGCCCTATGGCGAACCGAAATACGCCAGGCTCATTCTCGAGAATCTGATCGACGTAAAACCGGACGGCAGCTATCGGCTGAATCTGGCGTACTTCGATTACTGCACCGGCCTTACCATGACGAACGAACGCTTCCATGCGCTGTTCGGCGGACCACCCCGAAAACCCGACGAACCGCTGACCCAGCGGCACATGGATCTCGCTGCCTCGATTCAGGCGGTCACGGAAGGGGTCGTCTTGAAACTTACGCGCGCGCTCGCGCGGGAAACCGGTGCAAAGAACCTCTGTTTGGCGGGCGGCGTGGCGCTCAACTGTGTCGCAAACGGAAAGGTGCTTCGCGACGGCAAGTTCGGGCGGCTTTGGATTCAGCCTGCGGCAGGGGATGCAGGAGGCGCGTTGGGTGCTGCACTGGCGGCCTATTACGGCTATGCGCAACAGCCACGTCGGGTCAATGGCAGCGACGCAATGGCCGGCTCTTATCTCGGGCCGGCTTTCTCTCAGGACGAGATCGAGCAGCGGCTCGCTGCGGCCGGGGCTCGCTTCGAGCGGCTGCCCGATGCCGACCTGCTGGAACGGACCGTGGACGCCCTTGTTGCCGAGAAAGCGGTCGGCTGGTTCCAGGGGCGCATGGAGTTCGGGCCACGCGCGCTCGGCGGGCGTTCGATCCTTGCCGATCCGCGCAGCCCGACCATGCAGAAAACGTTGAACCTCCGCATCAAGTACCGCGAGAGCTTCCGGCCTTTTGCGCCGGCCGTGCTGCGCGAGGACGTGTCGGAATGGTTCGAGTTGGATGCGGACAGCCCGTACATGCTGCTCGTCGCCGATGTCGCTAGATCTCACCGGCGGCCGATGACCGAGGCCGAACAGGCTCTCTTTGGTATCGAGAAGCTGAACGTGCCGCGATCCGACATTCCCGCGGTGACGCACGTCGATTATTCGGCCCGCATTCAAACCGTTCATGCTGAGACCAATCCGCGCTTTCACGCACTTCTCACGCGCTTCAAGGCGCGAACCGGTTGTCCTGTCCTCGTGAACACGAGTTTCAACGTTCGCGGCGAACCGATCGTCTGCACGCCCGAAGACGCATTCCGCTGCTTCATGGGCAGTGACATCGAAGCACTCGTCGTCGGAAACTGTTTCCTGCGCAAGGAAGACCAGGATCCGGCCCTGAAACTCGACTACAAGAACCGTTTCGACCCCGATTAGTCACGTCAGCTTGGCCGAACGCCGGCAAGGCGTGTCGCTCTACCCACGACCTTCCCGATAGTTGCGTCTTCCAATTAAGCAATTAAAATATAAGTGGAATCGCGGCTGGCCGCTCTCTTACGGAGGACCGACGTGACTAAACACGGACAACCTCGGGTAAAGAAGATCATCCGCCAAACCTGTTTGGCTGTCCCGTGTCGCGAGGGGGGGATATTTGCGGGTCTCGCTGCCCTTGTTGTTTTTTTTGCGGCTGCAACGGCGCTGGCTTGGGGAAGTCTCTTATGGCTCGCGGTGGCCGGAACGGTAGCGTCCGCCGTCGCCGTGACCTGGAGCGCGATCCGGATAGCCGTCTATTTGGTTGGCGGTAAGATCATCGGCGGCGCCACGGTCGTTACGAATATCGCTCTAGTACTTGCATCGCTCGGGATCGGATTGGCGGCGTTCGAAGGATTTCTCTGGGCTTCGGAGCGTCAGGCAAGCCAGCAGACAGCTCATGTCGTCACACCGCCATCGTCGCCTCCGCAATCACCGCATCCACCCGCTTCGAAAGCAGAGGATGAGCGCATCGTGCCATTTTTTCCCGAGGCGCAACAGGCGAAACGCAGCCGAACCGGCGTGTTGACGATGCCGGAAGAGTGGCAAATGCGGCCGGTTCAGGTGACCGGCGCAGCACGCGCCTATTACTGGCAGGGCGTCCTTCATGTTTATGACGAAAACAACTTTCGTCGCACGACGCCGTTTCCGCCGCGACGACCCGACGTCATGCGAGTCATGGTGGTCGGCGATAGCCTGACATACGGCCATGCAATTGACGAGAAATGGACTTATACGGCCTTGCTCAATGAGGTTCTCGGTAAGTCGCACGAGATCGAGTTCTTTAATCTTGGCATTCCGGGAGCCCAGTCGGAAGATGTGCTTGCGGTCGTGCGCCAATTCTTGCCGGTCCTGAAGCCCGATCTGGTACTCTATGGCGTTTGCCTGAATGACTTCATGCCCTCGCAAACCGGTCAGGATTATTACGAGCGGGTTTATTCCGTACCGCTACCGGAGTGGGTGAGGACATTTTTCGAGTCGCGCACGCGTGTTGCGCGATTCGTGAACGACAGATATGACGCCCTTCTGCGCAAGCTTGGATTCCGTGCGGATTTTTATGATGCGATCTTGCACAACTTCGATGACATGCAGGAACGCTTTGGCCGCGATGTACGTGAAATGAATCGCGAGGTTCAGGCGGCTGGTTTGCCGCCACTCGTCGCGATCGTTTTTGAACAGTTTCCGGCGGTCGGTAGCCGGGGGCATCGCCTTTCGACGATCGCTCAGGACCTGCTCCGGGACGCAGGGGTGGAGGTCATCGATGTCGAACCGTACTTTCAACGTTACAGCGGTCAGAGTTTCGGGGCCACCCGGTGGGATGGCCATCCGGACGAGGAGGCACATGCAATATGGGCGGATATGATAGCCCGGCATCTTCTCGCGCGTTCCGACGTTCAGGCATATCGCCGGGCCCAATAAGTAAGAATGCGTGAAAAGCGGCGATACCGGCAGAGTCAGCATCATCCCTTTAAATGGGCCGCTGTAGCGTGAACGAACTTATCAGCACCGCCAGAGTTGTATAAAAAGAGCAAACAGAAACGGCCTTAAAGGCGTATGAAACTCCTGCCCGTGTGCCTCTCGCCTCCGTTCCAATATGCGGGTGTCAAAACAAAGTGGCGTGTATGGGCGAGATATGGGTAGCTTGGAAAGATTCCAAAAGGTTTACGTGTCAAGACAATGCATAATGCTCCGAGTCAGGACGGTGGAGTAGAGTCTCTTCCTTCGGGGCGACAGCTCCTTGAACGTCCTTTTCACCACAACGGCGGCAATTGTTGGACAGTATCACTCGATTTTTCAGGCGACGATCCATTGGATCCAGCAAGGTCGCCTCTCGTCCTTTTCGAGGACGGCGTGGAGCTCGGGCCTCCGCATTCCAGCCACGGGGAGATCCGTATGGCTGGAGCCGGGCGTTATTCGCATTGGGAGAGCACACTTTATTTTTCTGCAAGCGATAACTCGAATCCGAACGAGAATGGCCGCTGCTACGAAATCGAGTACTCGAGAACACGCTATTTTGATTATCATGCGGATTACGCAGCCGGGATTCTGGGCTTCTATATGTCCCACCTCGGCGCGAACTGGGACGTTCTTCGAGGCGCAGAGGTTCTGGAAATCGGTCCGGGACGACAGCTTGGGCCGGCGTTGCTCATGGCCGGTCTTGGAGCGCACGTTAGTTGCGTAGAGAAGTATCACCGTGGATGGAATCCGGATTGGCACCCGTTTTTGATCGAAGCTTTATTGCGCCTGATACGGCGGCGCGGTTGGGTAATCGACGAGCGGCCGCTCATTCTTTCCCTTGAAACGGCATCATTTGATCAGGATGCAATTCAGATTCTGCCGTATTCGATCGAAGATCTTCCCGACAGTTTTCGGGAATGTTGGGATATTTCGCTTTCCCACTCCGCATTGGAGCATGTGCAGGACGCACGGATTGCGCTGCGAAAGCTGTGCAACGCAATGAAGAAAGGTGCGGTAGGTGTTCATAGAATCGATTTCCGGGACCACCGCGATTTTGCCGATCCACTCGGCTTCCTGCTTCTTGATGATGCGACTTTCGAAGAGGTGACCGGCTCCTACAAATACACGCATGGAAACAGGTTGCGCCTGCGAGACCAAATGATTGCATTGGCCGAAGCAGGATTTACGCGTATCGAATTTCTCACCGAGATGACGGCGGATCCGGACTATTTGGCACGGTTCATTCCTTTGCTCAGAGCGAGCGGATCGAAGTTTGCTCAGATAAGCGAAGACGACCTACGGCCGCTTTCCGGCGTGTTCTTGCTGCGCAAGTGATGCGCCGCCGCTTCACACTTTGCCAGCCGCCCCAGGATCCGGAACCGTGATGGACCGGACATGCCGGCGCGTTACATCACCGGCGAGCCATGCACGGATCATCACTCCGCCGCATTGCGGTGGCGCCGGCGTAGTACGT
The DNA here is from genome assembly GCA_937926175.1 of uncultured Rhodospirillales bacterium. Taxonomy (GTDB): domain Bacteria; phylum Pseudomonadota; class Alphaproteobacteria; order CACIAM-22H2; family CACIAM-22H2; genus CALANV01. The sequence goes on from CALANV010000037.1 coordinate 296,117, forward strand.
AGACGCGATCGTTGCGTCGCGCGTCCGTGTTATCGGATGTGGAGAAATACAGCGATCGTCCCCAGATCGAATATCGGCCGCTTCCTTTGGCGCGGATCTCATCGTGCAGTGACTCCCCTGGGCCGAGACGTCGGTCATCTTCCCACAACTCAAAGGCCATCGGATCGACACCGGGGGGAATCAGCGCGATGTGGCAATGGCCGCGCTCCTTTTGAATTGCTTCAATCCGGATTTCATCCTCCGCGACAAGATCGAGCGCATCGGGCGCCAAAGGCGCGCCAGGCTCGTAGCTCACCGCCACGCGATTCCCCGCGGATTTCGGCGCAAAGAACTTGATGCATCCTTCGCAATTGGGGAGCGGATAAGGTCCAGTTGCGTCGCGGCGAAGTGAACGGCGGATCCGATCGTAATTACGGCCGAACCATGCATCGGCGAATCGCTCGACGGAAGTTGCGTAACCGAGCGGCAGGTCCTGCGCACGGCAGCAGGCGCAGATCTGACCGTCAAGCCCGATTTCCACGTAGTTGACCGGAGACGTGCAGATGTAAATCGGGTCACCCTGCGTTTCAGCAACATAGTCGATCGGAAACGACGGGACAGGAAACTCAATAGTATACATCTGCTTCACGACATCCGCATACTCGGTACGCCGCGACGGGGGAGGACTCGAATTCAACAACTGCCCTTCGAATCTCACTTCAAGCGGATTCCCGTTACGTGCACTCCATTGTGCCAAGGTATCGCGCACGCGTGCGTATTCGTCGTCCGATGGTGCCTCTTCGAATGAGTTCTGAATCGGGTTGTATCGGTGAAAGACCACTACATCGACGTCATGGGCTGCCGCCCACTCCACAACATTGATCGCTTCGCTGATGGTCCGCCGCGTCAGTGTGGGATAAATTCCGGCGGATAGTCGCTTTGGATCGCGCGCCGCAAGAAAGCGCTTCAGGCCGGATTCTGCCTTCGCCCAGATACCGCCCCGACGCACTTCATCGAACTTAGGACCAACAGCATCCAACGAAATCATCACCGTCCCGTGCTGTTGGATCAGCAGATCAATCACGCGATCCGTGAACAGGGTTCCGTTCGTCTGAAGCTTCAGTTCGCATCGATGCTGTGCGATGCGCTGGAGCACGGTCTCGATGTGTGGATACAGAAGCGGGTCGCCCTGACTGTTGAGTTCCACCGTCACCAGAAATGGAAAGATCGTCTCGGCGACGGACTCGAACGTTTCGAGCGCCATATGCCGGCGCCGAACCCCGGTCTCGTCAAGGTATTTTTGGCTGCCGCAGATCTCGCACCGGAGATTGCACTTGTTCGTGAGGCCGATGTTGCAAATCATTGGGGGGGGCACACGATCGCCACCACGCGCCAGGAAAAAATCGGCTTGAGGATGGAATTTCCATAGGCCGGCGACACGCCGATTCCGTTCCTGCTCCCAGGTTTCAGGATCAAGCGAAAAGTCGTACATATATCGGCGACCGTTCTTGTTTGGATTGGAATTATCCGTCGTCGAGAATATCAGAAAATACCCCCAATGATTATACCGGCCACCGCCATGGCCCCGGATCGTTACGCGGGCCTGATGGGCGGCGACGAGGGGTTTCCCGTCCTCATAGAGACAGAGATTCGAGCGATAGGGAGCCCGGCGTGAATTGCCACTGGTGGTTATGACCGTCGCCCAGGCATGGCCGCCATAATGTATGAACGGTCGCCACAACCTGTACCGTGTCACGAGGTCCAATCCTTCACTGAGGCATTTGCTCAAGTATTCTATTGATCAGGCTGGCATAAGTGCCAAGAGGAACATATGGCGGCGGCCGGGTGCAGTACGGGACGGGCAGTATTAGTTGAAGCCCCGAATCCAGAGCCGCGAACCTGTGCGGAAACGGCCCTTTGAAGGAAGCGACGTGGTTCAGGACGCAATTAACCAATTTAGCATAATGATCACGAACGATAGCTCGTCGTCAACCAGGTCTATGAGTTCGTCTATACGCTGACGATCAACGCCCGGCGCGCAACGATAACGGGCGCGATTCTCTGCTCCATCGGGTTGCATTGAGCGCGGTCGTCGCATCGTGAAGCGCTACGACGTTCCCACGATTCGCGTTCGCGACTGCGCCTCCTCGTGCCAGGGGCGTTCAGAATGCCACCTGATCGGCCCCCTTGAGCTGAAGGATCTCGCGAGCGTCGTCGGGTGTCGCGATCTCGAGGCCGAGGCCCTCGATGATCTGGCGTACCGCGCGGACCTGCTGTGCGTTCGATTCGGCGAGCTTGCCGGGCCCGATCCACAGCGAGTCCTCGAGGCCGACACGGACGTTGCCCCCCATGGCGACGGCCATTGCCGCGATCGGAAGCTGGTGGCGCCCGGCCCCCAGCACGGACCAGTGATAGTCGTTGCCGAACAGACGGTCGGCTGTTCGCTTCATGTGGGCCACGTCGTCCGGATGCGTGCCGATGCCGCCCAGGATACCGAACACGCTCTGGATGAAGAACGGCGGCTTCACCACGCCACGATCCGCGAAGTGGGCAAGGGTGTAGAGGTGCCCGATGTCGTAGCACTCGATCTCGAAGCGGGTGCCGTTGCCGGCACAGGTGGTGAGGATGTACTCGATGTCGGCGAAGGTGTTCTTGAAGACCCGGTCGCGCGAACCTTCGAGATACGGCCGTTCCCAGTCGTACTTGAACTCCTTGTAGCGGGACAGCATCGGGTAGAGGCCGAAATTCATGCTGCCCATGTTGAGCGAGGCGATCTCCGGCTTGAAGGTTGCGGCCGGCCGCAGGCGTTCCTCGACCGTCATGGTCGGGGCGCCGCCGGTGGTGATGTTCACCACGCAGTTCGTGCGTTGCTTGATCACCTTCAGGAACGGGGCGAAGGCCTCCGGGCTCTGGTCGGGTTGTCCCGTCATGGGATTGCGGGCGTGAAGGTGCACGATGGCTGCCCCCGCCTCGGCGGCACTGATCGCAGCGTCCGCGATCTCCTGCGGCGTAATCGGCAGGTAGGGTGACATGGACGGGGTGTGAATCGACCCCGTCACGGCGCAGGTAATGATGACTTTGCGGGACTTTACCATGGTCTGTCCTTTTTTTCAGGCATCAGGTCGCGAACGTTTTGCGCTTTGAGCGTGGGTCAGGCGCCGGGTGCGCTACAGTCGCCGCGCGCCGCAATTTCCACGCGCCTGGACGATCGGCTCCATACGGCCGGCACACCGGCATTTGCCCCCGCGAACCGTACTTTCCGCCGGCATGGGCGAGGACGATCGCCGGAAACCGACTGCTCGATTCCGCCCCCATGATGGCGGTCATGGACATTCACACGTCTCCTGGCTTCTTCAGTGGCGCTTTTGCCGTGACGCGTGGAACAGGGCCGCGCTGACCGGGTCGTGCCTGCGTCGCGCCGTCATCATTCATAGCCACAGGACTTTCCACCGCAAGGCAAGATCATTGCACAGGTCCTTCAACGGACCGGTGCACCAAGGGAGCCCATGTTCACGGGTGGCCGCTGTGCCAGCGGGCACACCCACCGACCTACGGCACGTGGCCGATGCCGCGGGATACGCCGGTTCGCCAGCAGGGCGGCCAGCGGTCTTGGAACGCGGGCGGATGGGTGCGGAGCAGGTGACCGCCGTCGACGGCGATCTTTGAACGTGCGTCCGAGCATTCTGAGCGGAGCAGGTACGCAGAGACCGAATAGCAAATCCGGACGTTCCGCCTTAGATTCGGAGCGGTTCGTCATCCCGGCAACGTCACGTCATCGTTCCCCGTCAAGAACAGCGCAAGGAAATCCATGGCTGGTCGCGACGCAACGACCGATTGGGCGCTCATGAAGTTCGGCATCGGTCAGTCCGTGCCCCGGACCGAGGACCCGCGGCTTCTGCGGGGCGAGGGGCGCTATACCGATGACGTGAACCTGCCGGGACAGGCCTATGCCGCGATCGTCCGCAGCCCTTATGCGCATGGCATCCTGCGCGGCATCGACCTGTCGGCAGCGCGCAGGATGCCGGGCGTGCTGGGCGTCTATACCGGCGCGGATCTCGATGCAGCCGGCTTCGGCCCGCTGAAATGCGTCATTTCCTTTCCCAACCGCGACGGCTCGCCGATGCGCAAACCCGAACGCCGCGCGCTCGCCACCGACCGCGTTCGCTTCGTCGGCGATCCCGTAGCGTTCGTTGTCGCCGAAACGCCGACGCAGGCCAAAGACGCGGCCGAGGCCGTGACGATCGACGTCGAGCCGCTGCCCGCCGTGACGCGCGCGTTCGAGGCCGCGCAGGACGGCGCACCGCAACTGTTCGACGACGTTCCGAACAACGTTGCGCTTGACTATCACTACGGCGACTCCGACAAAGTCGCTGCGGCATTCGCCCGCGCCGCGCATGTCACGCGCCTGACGCTGGTCAGCAATCGCGTGGTCGTGAACGCGATGGAGCCGCGCGCCGCGATCGGCGTCTACGATCCGGCCACGGCGCGCTGGACTCTGTATGTGGGGTCGCAGGGCGTCATGGGCCTGCGCAATCAGCTTGCCGAAGACATCCTCGGCGTGCCGCCGGAGAAGGTGCGGGTGGTGACCGGCAATGTCGGCGGGTCCTTCGGCATGAAGGCGGCGGTCTATCCGGAATATGTCTGCCTTCTCCATGCCGCCCGCGCACTCGGCCGGCCGGTAAAATGGACCGACGAGCGCTCCAGCAGCTTTCTGTCCGATCAGCACGGCCGCGATCATGAAGTCACCGCGGAACTTGCCCTCGATGCGGAGGGGAATTTCCTCGCCCTGCGCCTGACGAGTTTTGCCAACCTGGGCGCCTACCTCGCTTCGGTAGGGCCACTGCCGGCGACGCTGAATGCGGTGAAGAACATCGTCGGCGTCTATCGCACGCCGCTCGTCGAAGTTTCGACGAAATGCGTGTTCACCAACACGACGCCGGTGAGCGCATATCGGGGGGCCGGCCGGCCCGAGGGCAACTATTACATGGAGCGTCTGATCGACGCGGCCGCTGCGGAAATGGGCATCGACCGCATCGAACTGCGCCGGCGCAACCACATCCAACCGACGCAAATTCCCTACGCGGCTGCGTCGGGACTGACCTATGACAGCGGTGACTTTCCTGCGATCCTCGACCGTGCCCTGATGCTGGCTGACTGGAACGGTTTCGATGCCCGCAGGGCGGAGAGCCGACGACGCGGCCGGTTGCGCGGCCGGGGCATCGGCCAGTTTCTCGAAGTGACCGCCGCAGCCAACAAGGAGATGGGTGGAATCCGGTTCGAGGCGGACGGCACCGTCACGATCCTCACCGGTACGCTCGACTACGGGCAGGGCCACGCGACCCCGTTCGCGCAGGTATTGAACACGAAGTTGGGCATCCCGTACGAGCGCATCCGCCTACTGCAGGGCGACAGCGACCAGTTGATTGCCGGCGGGGGCACAGGCGGGTCGCGCTCCGCAATGAACAGCGGTGCTGCCATCGTCGCGGCCGCCGAAAAGGTGATCGAGCGCGGCAAGCTGATCGCATCGTTCGTTCTCGAGGCGGCGACAGCCGACATCGAATTCGTCCAGGGGCGCTTCACCATCGCCGGCACCGACCGATCCATCGGAATCATGGAACTCGCGGAGCGCCTGCGCGCGGGGATGCGGTTGCCCGACGACGTACCGGCATCGCTCGACGTGAATCTTGTGCACGACGGCGTTGCGTCGGCGTTTCCGAACGGCTGTCACGTCGCCGAGGTCGAGATCGACCCGGAGACCGGTGTCGTCGAGGTGGTGGCTTACACGTCGGTCAACGACTTCGGGACACAGCTCAACCCGATGCTGGTCGAGGGCCAGGTCCATGGCGGGATCGTGCAGGGTATCGGTCAGGCGCTGATGGAAGCAACCGTCTACGACGAGAACGGCCAGCTCCTGACCGGCTCGTACATGGATTACGCGCTGCCGCGCGCAAGCGACGTGCCGAGCTTTGTGGTGGCAAGTCACCCCATTCCGGCCACGACGAACCCGCTCGGCGTGAAGGGATGTGGCGAAGCGGGTTGCGCTGGCGCGCTGCCGGCAGTGATGAACGCGGTCGTCGACGCGCTGTCGGCGTTCGGCATCCGGCACATTGACATGCCGGCGACGCCGCATCGCGTGTGGCAGGCGATCCGGAACGCCCGGCGCAATGGCCAGACAACTTAGAGCGCCTAACAAAACCGGGAACTGAAGCGGTCTTGCCCGGTTGAAGCGAGCATGGCGACACCTCTCGTTTCCGACGAACTCTGGACCATCATCGAACCGCTCTTGCCGCCGGTGCCGCCCAAGCCCAAGGGGGGCCGGCCACCGCTTCCGGACCGCGCCGCCCTGACCGGCATCTTGTTCGTGCTCAAGACCGGCATTCCCTTGGAGATGCTGCCCCAAGAGATGGGCTGCGGGTCGGGCATGACCTGCTGGCGGCGCTTGCGCGATTGGCATGCGGCCGGCGTGTGGGCGCGGCTGCACCATGAGCTGCTGAATCGCTTGGGCGACGCCAACCGCATCGATTGGAGCCGGGCGGCGCTCGATAGCGCGGCGGTGCCGGCGAAAAGGGAGGCGGCGAAACCGGGCCGAACCCGACGGATTGCAGCCAACCGGGCACGAAGCGCCATGTTGTGGTCGACCGCGACGGCACCCCGCCCGCCGCGCTCATAAGCCCGGCCAACATCCACGACAGCCGCTTGCTCGCGCCGATGCTCGACGCGATCCCGCCGATCCGCAGGCCACGCGGCCGGCCGCGGTGGCGCCCCGACAAGCTGCATGGCGACAAAGCCTATGATCATCGCTTCTGCCGCGCCGAGTGCCGCAAACGCCACATTGTCCCGCGCCTGGCGCGGCGCGAGATCGACACCAGCCGCAAGCTCGGGCGCTATCGCTGGAGCGTGGAGCGCACGCTCGCCTGGCTCAATCGCTGCCGCCGGCTCACCGTCCGCTACGAACGCCGGGCCGATATTCATCAAGCCTTCCTCACGCTCGCTTGCGCGCGCATCTGCTTCCAACAACTCCAGCGGTTATGTTAGGTGCTCTTAGTGTTTCACATTGCCGGCTTGGAAATATTCATATCCCCGAGCTGATGACGCACCCAGCAGGTCGGACGGCGTGGTGCGCTTCGACCGGTGTGGGGCGGGCGCGCGGAACGTCAGCCGATCGATGCCGTTGTTTGAGTGCAACGAAGGAAGGTTGGATGCGTCGGGGATTTCGCATCTTTGTTGTGCTCTCGGCTGTCGTGATGCTGGGCGCCTGCGGGACGGTGACCGGCGCAGCCATTGGTGCTGCGGGTGGAGCCGCCGTCGGTGGTCCGGTTGGCGCTGCCATCGGCGGAGTTGGCGGCGCCGTCGTCGGTGATACCGTCGACTGAGAATCCGGCAAGTTCGGGCCGGATACGGGTTCGACACATTCCCCACATTCCCCACATTTCGCGATGAAGCTGGAAAAACGCCTCGAATACCGGCGGCGTCTTGATCCTTTTTTCGAATCTCGGACACATCGTCTCGCCGGAACAACCTCGACCAATGCGACGTTGAAAAGCCGAGCTTGCTGTCGAAGGGTAAGGCGTGACGTCCTCAGTCGCCGAGGCACTGCTGCGGACCTATTCTGAAGGCCCTGGCGTGCCGTGCCGGACCTCACGTCGCCTCGTGCGTCCTATCGGGCGGTCCATCCGGACATGCGAGACGACAAGCTGCGGTTCACAATTTCACGCCCGCTCGTTCGTGGATCCCGCGATTTTGAGCAGGCTTAGCCCGCGCGACGCCCAGCAGCGCATTTCTCGCGATCCCCGCCCGACAGGCATGTCGACGGGGGCGCGCTTTCGGGAACCAAGGGCCGCGCCCGGAGCGTTCCGTTGGCCAAGTATCGAGGAGATCTCCGATGCGTCGCATATGGGACTGGTCGCACATGATGAGACGCGCAGGCCTACCCTCCCTCGCGATGATGGCATCGGCCGGGCTGGCCGTTGCGATCGGCGCGACGGCATTCGGACAGCAGCAGCCGCAATCGCAGATTCAGACGCGCGGCGCGATGCGCGACGTTCCGGCGAGTTTCGCCGATCTCGCCGAAGCGAAGCTTCCGGCCGTCGTCAACATCTCGACGAAGCAGCAAGTGCCGGCGGAACGTGTTCCCGGCCTGCCGCAGCTTCCGCCTGGATCGCCGCTCGAAGAATTCTTCCGTGACTTCTTCGGTGGCCTCCCGGAAAGCCGACCGCGGCAGCTTACCGCGCTCGGTTCCGGGTTCATCATCTCGGCTGACGGCTATATCGTCACCAACAACCACGTCATCGAGAACGCGACCGAGATCACCGTCCTGTTGCAGGACGATACCGAGTTGCAGGCGCGTCTCGTCGGGCGCGATCCTCCGACCGATCTCGCGCTGCTCAAAGTCGAGGTGGAAAAGCCGTTACCATTCGTCGAATGGGGCGACTCGACAGCGCTGCGCATCGGCGACTGGGTCCTGGCGATCGGCAACCCGTTCGGCTTGGGCGGCTCCGTGACGGCCGGCATCATTTCGGCGCGTGCGCGTGACATCAAGGCTGGTCCCTACGACGATTTTCTGCAGACCGACGCCTCGATAAATCGAGGTAACTCGGGCGGGCCGCTCTTTGCGATGGACGGACACGTCGTCGGCGTGAACACCGCGATCTTCTCGCCGACCGGCGGCAATATCGGGATCGGATTCGCCATACCGTCGGCGATCGCCGCGAACGTCGTACAGCAGTTACGCGAGAATGGGACGGTCCAGCGCGGCTGGCTCGGCGTACGGCTGCAGCCGATCACGCCGGAAATCGCCCAGGCGTTGAACCTGCAGGATCGCAAAGGGGCATTGGTCGCCGACGTCACGCGCGACAGTCCGGCCGCCAAGGCAGGACTCGAACCCGGCGACGTGATCATCGAGTTCAACGGCAAACCAATCGCCGACGGGCGCGAACTGGCACGGATGGTCGGTCAGATGGGACCGGGCACGCGTGCGGACCTGACCGTGCTCAGGACCGGGCAGCGGGTGACCCGGACGGTTGAGCTCGGGCGCCTGCGGGATGCGGAGGCTCAGGCCCAGACGGGCAGCGGCGACCAGCAAGTCAGTCCGACCAGCGGACAGCTCGGCTTGCAGCTGTCACCGCTGACGCCGGCGTTACGCGAGCGCTTCGGCATTTCCGAGGAGACGGAGGGCGTCATCGTCATGGGTGTTGCACCGGGTAGCGTCGCGGCAGAGCGGGGCGTTATGGCCGGCGACGTCATCCTTCGGGTCGGTCAGCAAAAGGTCGGTACCCCGCAGGAGGTGATTGCTCAGGTCGAGGAGGCCCGTAAGCAGAAGCGGCAGACCGTTCTCATGCTCGTCCAGCGGCAAAATTCATCGCTTTTCGTTCCATTGCCGGTGGATCGGGCCCGCGGATGAACCGGGCCGGTCGATCGGTGCCCTGCACTTGACTCGGCTTTCCCACAGGGGCGGGAACCGCCCGTCGTTACCTGCGTTTAGTCTTGTGTCGATTTGAGACGCATCTCTCCTGGTCCGCGTCTGACGGACCAGGCAGGCCCAAGGGCTCTTGACGGCTCCCCCCCCAGTCGTCAACCCCTTGGGCCTATTTTTTGGCTCAGTAACGGCAGTCAGTGGCCGATACAGAGAGTCGCGACCGCCAATATTGTCGCGGCGCCGAGGCTTTGCACACCCTCGAAGATCTTGCGGACGGCGTAGTCGGGGGCTTCCATCCAATCGGCCAGCACCGAGATCGCGCCTTCGGTAAAGGCAACCGCGAAACCCAGATACGTGACCATCTCGAAGGCGAAGGCCGGCGAGTATGGAAGGGCATAGCTGATGCCGATCGCTGCCCCGAGGCAGATCAAGGTCTTCTTGGCCGTCTCGAGGCAGTGGCTCAAGACAGACCCGTTTGCGCGCGCTGTAATCATGGGCAGAGCGGCTCCGTCTACTTGGCGCGATGCGCCAAGTTCATTGGGCAATGACTTGAGTAGATTGGGGAAATTATGGTTAATTATTCGTTAATCTTGGCTGCCGAGCCGGGCGCCATCGGTCGCCCGTACAGCCAGCTGCCAGCACCGCCGTCGAACGCAGCCCGTCAAGGTGGGAGTGGCGCGACAAAAGCAGGGTTGAGGCCAGGATCGCGGCCGTAGGTGACGGGCGAGCCGAAGGTGGTGGTGCCGCCCGGGAGTATGGTGGGCTGGGCCGGACTCGCCCCCGTCCGCTGCCTATGCTCGGCCTCGACGACCTTGTCGATCGAGCCGAGCCCGAAGTTCGTACGGCCATAGGCCACCGGCCGATCCGCCGCATCAAGGGCAAGGACCTCGATCTCATAGTTGAAGCCTTGAAACTGTCCCGGACACGGCGGGTCGTAGTTCTCGGCCGCGGCTTCGGGAATGCCACCCGGTCGTGCCGGAAAGGTCGGTTCCCACGGCGTTTGGAACAGCACGCTCGTATGGCTCATCCGCACCTTGTATCGCACCGTCGCTTCCGGCGCGTTGTCGATCCGGATTGCCGGCGATACGCCGAGCCCGCACATGTTTGCCGACCCGATACTCGTACTGATCCTCAGCGACGGCAGCTCGGGGAAAGGCCGCGGCGCCGGAGCACATGCCGCCACCAGCAATAGCGCGATGCCGGCCGGTACCGCGCCACGAAAGGCGCGATCCGGCATCGATCGAATCGCATTCACATTCAGCATGGGGCTGTTCTACCTTGCCGGCCCTGCCGATGAACAGGGGTTCGGGAAGGGCAACGGCATACGGCTCCAGGGGGGCTTGCAGAATGACCGAGACGGCGGATTGCGTGGTAATCGGCGCCGGGGTAGTCGGCCTGGCGATCGCGCGTGCACTCGCGCTGGCCGGCCGCGAGGTCATCATCGTCGAGGCCGCATCGGCGATCGGCACCGAGACCAGCTCGCGCAACAGCGAGGTGATCCACGCCGGGATCTACTACGCGCCCGGAAGTCTCAAGGCGAAACTGTGCATCGCCGGCCGGAACCTCCTTTATGCCTACTGCGAGGCGCGCGGCATCGCGCATCGCCGATGCGGCAAGCTCATCGTCGCGACGAGCGAGGCACAGATCGCGACGCTCAAGAAGATTCGCGCCAATGCTGCAGCGGCCGGAATGCTCGATCTATATCCCGTCGATGCCGACACCGCACGCCGCATGGAACCCGAGCTCCGGTGTGTCGCGGCGTTGCATTCGCCGACCACCGGCATCGTCGACAGCCATGGCCTGATGCTGGCCTTGCTCGGCGATGCGGAGGCGCACGGTGCGGCAATCGCATTCAACAGCCCGGTCGTAGGTGGATGCGTCCGTAATGACGGCATCGACCTCGATATCGGTGGCGCCGACCCGATGCGGCTTCGTTGCCGAAGCGTGGTGAATGCGGCGGGGCTGCATGCGCAGTCGGTCGCGCGGCGGATCGAGGGTGTTCCGCCGGAATCGATCCCGGGCTCCTTTCTGGCGAAAGGCAACTACTTCGCCCTGGCCGGAAAAGCGCCGTTCTCGCGGCTCGTCTATCCCGTGCCGGAACCGGGCGGCCTCGGGGTCCATATCACGCTCGATCTCGCCGGTCAGGCGCGCTTCGGCCCCGATGTCGAATGGATCGACGAGATCGACTATTCCGTGAACCCGCAAAGGGCCGACAAGTTCTATGCGGAAATCCGGCGCTATTGGCCCAACCTCCGGGACGGCAGCCTATACCCCGCATACGCCGGGATCCGGCCGAAAGTGGTCCCGGCCGGATCTCCGGCGGCCGACTTCATGATCGAGGGGCCGGCCGCGCATGGAATACCCGGCTTGGTGAACCTGTTCGGGATCGAGTCCCCGGGCCTCACGTCGTCGCTGGCGATTGCCGAGTACGTCGTCAAACTGCTGAAGTCCTCGTAACCGGTACCCTGACCGCGAGAACGCGGGCCGCGCGAGAAGCCGGGTGCTCGTTCTTGCAGGCCGCGGTGAAAGAGGGCGGAAGCCGTTGAGAAAACGCACGACCGGAACGGGCGGGCTATGCTATGCAAATCGCCCACGCGCGGCGTCCGGTCCATGACCGCGTGCGAGCGACAAAGAGAACGGAGTCATGCAGTTGGAAATGCCCCGCAACGCGTTCAAGCGCGCGTTGGTCGAAGGACGTCCACAGATCGGTTTGTGGAGCAGTCTGTGCAGCAACATCGTGGCCGAGATCATCGGCGGATGCGGCTTCGACTGGATTCTGATCGACACCGAGCATTCCCCCAATGAACTGCCCAACGTCATGTCCCAGCTTCAGGCCATGGCGACGGGCACGGCGACGCCGGTCGTGCGTCCGGCGTGGAATGACGCCGTGATCATCAAGCGCCTTCTCGATATCGGTGCGACGTCGCTGCTCGTCCCGTTCGTTCAGAACGCTCAGGAGGCGAGGGCAGCGGTCTCGGCGACGCGGTATCCGCCGGCCGGCATTCGCGGCGTGGCGACCAGCACCCGCGCCTCGCGCTTCCAGAGGATCAAGGACTATCTGCATCGCGCGAACGACGAGATCTGCGTCCTGGTCCAGGTCGAGACGCGGGCGGGCCTCGACAACATCGACGAGATCGCCGCCGTCGAGGGCGTGGACGGCGTGTTCATCGGACCGTCGGATCTGGCCGCCGCGCTCGGACATCTCGGCAACCCGGGGCATCCGGACGTGCAGGCCGCAATCAGCGACGGGCTGAGACGGCTGAAAGCGAAGGGAAAAGCGGCCGGCATTCTGACTTCCAACGAGGCAGATGCGAAGCGCTACCTCGCGGATGGCTTCACGTTCGTTGCGGTCGGATCCGACACCGGACTCATTGCCAAGGGCGCAGAAGCACTCGTGCAGAAGTTCAAGTCGGCTTAATCAAGTCGGGGAGAGTACGAAGGACATGAAACCGGATCTGATTTCGGTCGCGCCGCTCCTGCCGAAGCAGATGGCGGAGCTCGAGCAGGACTTCACGGTTCACAGGCTGCCGCCGGCGCCTGAACGGCCGGCTTTCCTCGCAAAGCTTGCCGATCGAGTGCGATTCCTGCAGACGACCGGTTTTTATGGAGCGGACGCCGCGCTGATCAACGCGTTGCCGAAGCTGGAGATCATCGCCTGCATGGGGGTCGGCGTCGATGCGGTCGACCTGGCGCTCGCGAAGCAACGCGGCATCGCGGTAACCAACACACCCGATGTCCTCAACGACGACGTCGCCGACCTCGCCATCGCCATGATGCTCAACGTGGCGCGGCGGCTCGTGCTCAGCGATCGCTGGGTTCGCGAGGGTCGCTGGCTCAAAGGCAATCAACCGCTCGCGACCAAGGTCAGCGGGAAGAAGTTGGGCATCCTGGGCTTGGGTCGCATCGGCAAGGCGATCGCCAAGCGGGCGGCCGCGTTCGACATGGACATTTCCTATCACGGCCGCACCCGGCAGGCCGACGTGCCCTACCGCTACTATCCGGATCTCGTTGACATGGCACGCGATGTCGACTTCCTCGTCGTCATCTGCCCGGGCGGCGAGGAGACGCGCAATCTCGTCAATGCCCGGGTGCTTGAGGCGCTCGGCCCGACCGGCATACTCATCAACGTCGCGCGCGGATCGGTCGTCGACGAGCCGGCGCTAGTCGAGGCGCTCAAGTCGGGCAAACTGGGCGGTGCCGGACTGGACGTCTTCGCCGACGAGCCACGCGTACCCGAGGAGCTCTTCACGATGGACAACGTCGTGCTCGCCCCCCATGTCGGGAGCGCCACGACGGAGACGCGCAACGCGATGTGCGATCTCGTCGTCGCCAATCTGCGTGCGCATCTGCGCGGCGAGAAGCTCATCACGCCCTGTTTCTAGGGCGTCGAGGACGAGGCGGCCGCCGCGTGCGACTTGATCAGTCGATCGCGATCGGCCGCCAGTCGTTCGCCAGTCGCAACGGTGCGCCAGTGCGCGCCTGCAGTTCGTCGAACGAGAGACCGGGCGCCATTTCGCGCACGAACAGGCCGTCCGGCGTCACATCGATGACGGCAAGGCTCGTGTAGATGCGCTTGACGACCCCGCGCGCCGTCAGCGGATAGGTGCACTGCTCGACGATGCGCGGACGGCCGTCCTTGGTCGTGTGGTCCATCAGGACCCAGACCGCCTTGGCACCGGCCGCGAGATCCATCGCGCCCCCGACGCCCGGCGGCGTCTTGTCGTCGAGCGTCGCCCAGTTCGCGAGATCGCCCGTACACGACACCTCGAACGCGCCCATCAAGGCGAGATCAAGATGTCCGCCGCGCATCATTATGAACGCGTCGGTGTGGTGGAAAATCGACGCACCCGGCAGCAGCGTGACGTATTGCTTGGACGCGTTGATCAGATCGGGATCCTCGGTACCCGGCGCCGGCGCCGGTCCCATGCCGAGGATGCCATTCTCGCTGTGATAGATGACTTCCCGGTCCTTCGGCACGAAGTTGGCGACCAGGGTGGGAAGGCCGATCCCGAGATTGACGTAGGCGCCGTCGGGAATGTCCTGTGCCGCCCGGCGCGCGATCTGGGTACGGGAAAGAGCGGTGGTCATGGTTGTCCGGCAGGCGCAGGATTGGGAACGTGCACGACGCGGTCGACGAAGATGCCGGGCGTCACGATGGTTTCGGGGTCGAGGGCGCCGAGCTCGACGATCTCCCGTGCCTGGACGATGGTGAGATCCGCGGCCATGGCCATCGTCGGTGCGAAGTTGCGCGCGGCCGCATGGTACACGAGGTTGCCCCAGCGATCGGCGCGCTCGGCCTTGATCAGGGCGACATCGCCTTTCAGGGGCGTCTCGAACACATACTCGCGGCCATTGATCGTCCGCACTTCCTTGCCCTTGGCCAGGTCCGTCCCTACGCCGGTCGGGGTATAGAAACCGCCCAGGCCAGCCCCGGCGGCCCGCATGCGTTCCGACAGCGTTCCCTGAGGGACGAGCTCGAGTTCGATCTTGCCTGCGGCGTAGAGCTCCTCGAACACCACCGATCCGCTCGTCTTGGGATAGGAGCAGATCAGCTTGCGGACGCGCCCGGCGGCGAGCAGCGCGGCCAGATCCGTCCGTCCGCTGCCGGCGTTGTTCGACACAACCGTCAGATCGCGCGCCCCCTGATCGATCAGCGCATGGATGAGTTCGACCGGTATACCGGAGCTTCCGAAACCGGCGATGAGGACGACGGCGCCGTCCTTGATGCCGGCGACCGCGTCGGCCAGTGTTTTGACTCGCTTGTCAAGCATGGGGGCGCGAGAATAGCGGCAGCGTGGCGACCGGTCTATGGGGTGTCGCGGGCGCGCTGCGCATGATGAGGCACGGGACGAATCGGGGAGTTCGGGATATGGCCATCGCTGCGATTGACCACTATACGATTCTGACCAAGGATCTCGACGCGACCCGGCACTTTTATTGCAACGTGCTCGGCCTGACCGAGGGATGGCGCCCACCATTTTCGTTTCCGGGGATCTGGCTCTATGCCGGAGGACACCCCATCGTCCATGTCATCGCCGGCCGCGAGTTTCAGGCCGGCGGGACGGGCGCCGTGGACCATCTCGCGTTCCTTGGCGCCGGCGACCCGGATGACGTCGCAAAGCGCATCAAGGCGGCCGGCGTCCAGGTGTCGGCCCGCGTCGTTCCGGGGACAAAGATCCGGCAGCTCTTCTGTACGGACCCGAACGGGGTGCGACTCGAACTCAATTTCCCGATGGGATGATCTTGTCGCGGGCCGCCAGGGCCCGTTCCTCGACGGCGATCCGTTCGCGCAGCACCAGCGCGTTCAGGAGCGAGAACACCGAGGCGATCACCCATTCGCCGAACACGAGCGGCAGGACGGCAATCTCGCCGGCGACGATCAGATAGTTCGGATGCCGCACATAGCGATAGGGGCCGTGCCTTACGAGCCGCGCACCGGGGAGCGAGATCACGCGCGTGGTCCAATAGCGGCCAAGAGTGACGATGACCCATAGCCGGCCCAGCTGCAGGACGATGAAGACGACCAGCCACGGCACGCTGATCGCCGCGTTTGCGGGGACCGCGAGCGCCAGGGCGATGAGCCAGGCCGCGTGCAGGAGCACGATAAAGGGATAATGCGAAGCCCCATACTCGACCGCGCCCTGGGCCAGCAGGCGTTCGGTATTGCGGCGCGCGATCAGCAGTTCGACGAGTCGTTGGACGACGACGACGCCAAGGATGATCTGCGGCGGCGTCATGCCGGAAGACCTTCGAGCGTGACGAAGGCCGCCGTGAATCCGGGACCCAAGGCGGTCATGAGATAACGCCGCCTGGTCCCGGCGGTCTCGGCCAACATCCGTTCGAGCACGAACATCACGGTCGCGGCGGACATGTTCCCGTAATCCCGCAGGACCGATCGCGCCTTGACGAGGGTACCGGGGGCGAGGGCAAAGGCCTCCTCGAGGGCGTCGATGACCTTTGCGCCGCCGGGATGGCAGACGAAGGCCTCGATGTCGCGGACCGTGAGGCCGCGCATTGCGAGAAACCTGTCGGCTGCGGCCCGGAACTGTGTGCGCACCAGCGTCGGGATGTCGCGGGAGAACAGCACGCCGAGCCCGTCGTCCTGGACCTGCCAGCCCATGACGTCGAGCGAGCCGGGCCACGTGTATTCGCCGGAGCCGGTAATTGCCAGCCCGACGTCACCGGAGTCGAGAAGGGCCGCCGCGGCGCCGTCGCCGAACAGCGCCGTCGCGATGATGTTGCTCTTGGACTGGTCGTTCTTGCGGAACGTGAGGGCGCAAAGCTCGACAACCAGGAACAGGACCCGGCTGCCGGGTTCGGCACGGGCAAGGGCAGCGGCGCGAGCAAGGCCGAGGACGCCGCCGGCACACCCGAGCCCGAAAACGGGCAAGCGCACCACGTCGCGCCGCAAGGGAAGCCGCTCCATCAGCAGCGCATCGAGGCTGGGAGTCGATATCCCGGTCGTGGAGACGGTCACGATGGCGTCGATGTCGCCGAAGCTCCGTCCGGCACGCGCCAGGCATTCGCGCGCCGCGGCCTCCAGCAGGATCACGGCGTTCTCGACATAGAGCCGGTTTCGCTCGGCCCAACCATGGTCATGCGCGTACCATTCGATCGGGACGCACGAGTAGCGCGTATCGATCCCGGCATTGCGGAACACGGGAAGGAGCCGTTCGATCTCCGACCGGCGCCGATCGAAGAGCCGGGCCGCCCGTTCGAGGACCTCGTCCTGGTGGAGCACATAGGGCGGCACGGCGGTGGCGACGGCGGCAAGGCGCGGCATCTTCATGCGACGGCTCACTCCCACTGCACGTGTCGACGGGACATGCCGACGAACAGCGGCTGGATTATTATGAACACCGCCGTCCAAGGGGTTGTTCCGATCAGATCATGACCAGCCTGTTTCCCGGTTTCAGCCAGTGCCGGCTCTCGACCTCCGGTACCGAGATCAACCTGCGGTACGGCGGCAGCGGACCGCCGTTGCTGTTGATCCACGGCTACCCGCAGACCCATGCCATGTGGCACCGGATCGCGCCCGAGCTCGCGCGTCGCTTCACCGTGGTACTTCCTGATCTGCGCGGCTACGGCGATTCCGGTAAGCCGCCGTCGGCGCCCGACCACGGACCATATGCGAAGCGGGCAATGGCCCAGGACATGATCGAGATCATGCAGGCACTCGGCCATCCCCGGTTCGCCGTGGTTGGGCACGACCGCGGCGCACGCGTGGCCTATCGGTTGGCCCTCGATCATCCCGAAGCCGTGTCCAAGCTGGTCAGCCTCGACGTCGTGCCGACCTACGTCATGTGGCGGCGCATGGGCATGGCCGAAGCCCTGCGCACCTATCACTGGATGTTCCTCGCCCAGCCCGACGGGTTGCCGGAGAAGCTGATCGGCGGCGATCCGGAATATTTTCTGCGCGAAACGCTGCGCCGTTGGGCTGGCGCGCCGGACGTCTTCGCGCCCGAGGCGATGGCGGAATATGTCCGCTGCTTCCGGGATCCGGCCACGATTCACGCGACGTGCGAAGACTATCGTGCCGGCGCGACGGTCGACCTGCAGCACGACGAAGCCGACTACGGTCGGCGAAAGATCCAGTGCCCGATGCTCGTCCTATGGGGTGCCCGAGGAGGCTTTGCCAGCGACGACGCCAACAGCGATCCGGTTGGGGTATGGCAGGCATGGACAGACGACGTCCGCGGCCACCCACTCAATTGTGGTCACTTCCTGGCGGAGGAGGCGCCGGACGAGGTCCTTTCCGCCCTCATTCGTTTCCTCTGAGCCCCCAATGAACGATATTCCCACGGACACACCACCGTCAGCGACGCCCGTCAGCTTTCATATGAGCCTTGCAGCGAGGCTGCGCGCGTATCTCTTCGCCGGAATCCTCATCACGGCACCGATCGCGATTACCGTCTACATCGCGTGGATCACCGTCACCTTCGTCGACGAGCGCGTAACCCGTCTTCTTCCGGCAGCGTACAACCCCAACAACTATCTTCCGTTCACGATTCCGGGGCTCGGCCTCGTGCTGGTGGTCGTCGCCCTGGTCCTGATCGGCTGGCTCACGGCTGGCCTGATCGGGCGCCTGTTCATCCGGGCAAGCGAGGGAGTCCTCAACCGGATGCCGGTGATCAGGTCGATCTACAGCGCGGTAAAGCAGATTCTCGAGACGATTCTCGCCGAGCGCACCAACGCGTTCCGCAAGGTCGTGCTGATCCAGTTTCCGCGCGCGGGCATGTGGCGCATCGGCTTCGTGACGGGTGTCATCCCCGGCAACGTTCAGGACGTGGCGCCCACCGGTGTCGTCAACGTGTTCGTTCCCAACACGCCCAACATCACCGCGGGCTTCCTCGTCCTCGTGCCGCCCGAGGAAGTGGTGGAGGTCGACCTGACGCCCGAAGAGGCATTGAAACTGGTCGTCTCGGGCGGTATCGCCGGCCGCGTCGAACGCGCGACGGAACAAGACGTCGAATCCTCGCCGGGATAGCGACGGTCGCAAGCATTGCCGATCGAAGACAAGCGTAGCCTTGGCACGACCTGACTGAGATTGCAGCCGTTTCGCCAATACTCCTACGCAGATTAGGGGCAAGTCCGCGCACAGGTTTGCTGCGCACCCGAAGGTAACGAACGAACTGCGCGCTTGTCGCGCTACAAAAGAAACGGTGCGTGCCCCTTGTCGAAGCGGGCGCGGCGCACAAATTTCTCTGCTTACCTCGACAGCGTTCGGTCCCGTGCGTCATGCACAACAAATAAGCACGGGTGACTCTTCCGCTCCGCGCGCACTTGGTGATCAAGCGTTGTCGTGCTCCGAGCATCCGTCGCAACTCTCAAGGGGGCTGTTATGCATTCAAAGCTCGGTGACCGTCGTTTTCCCGAGGTGCGCACGCTGCAGGCTGTGTCGACCATCCGCATCCTCGGCGTTCTTGCGCTGCTCTCGATGGTTGCGTGCGATCAGGCGACGTCTCAGCCACAGGCTTCTGAACCTCCGTCACCGCCACCCGTTTCCGTCGCGAAGCCGATCGTCAAGGAGATCGTCGAGACGGACGAATTTACCGGGCGGTTCGAGGCGGCTGCCGCGGTGGAAGTACGTGCCCGGGTGACCGGCTATCTCGCTTCGGTCCATTTTCGCGAGGGAAGCATCGTCAAGGAGGGAGACCTTCTCTTCGTCATCGACCGCCGGCCTTATCAAGCGTTGCTCGACCAGGCCGAGGCAGCGGTTGCGTCCGCGCGGGCCCGGGTTGAATTCGCCCGGCAGGAACTCGACCGCGTGGAGCGGCTGACGCGAACCGGTGCCGCACCGGAACGGACGCTCGACGAACGCCGGCAACAGATCCAGGCAGCGCAGGCCGATCTGGCCGGCGCGCAGGCGGTAGCCCAGCAGGCCCGCCTCGATCTGGAATTCACGGAGATACGCACACCGATTACCGGCCGGATCGGCCGAAAACTGGTGAATGAAGGGAATCTCGTCAGACCGAACGAGACCCTGCTCACGACGATCGTCGCGCTCGACCCGATTCACTTCTATTTCGACATCGACGAACGCTCGTATCTGGCCTACTCGCGTACGGGGCTCAACGTCGCGCGACCGTCGGGCGAGGAGACCGGACACGACGTCCTGATCGCCCTGGCCGACGAACGCGCCCCCCGGCACCCGGGCAGAGTGGACTTCATCGACAACCGCATCGATCAGGCGACGGGCACGATGCGCGGCCGCGCCGTCGTCGAGAACAAGGACCTGTTTCTCACGCCGGGAATGTTCGGGCGCATCGCCATCCCGGGCTCCAATTTCTACCGGGCCGTTCTGATTCCGGACGAAGCCATCGGCACCGATCTCGACCGCCGATTCGTCTATGTCGTGGATGACGACGGAACGGTATCGCAGAGAGTCATTCGCCCCGGACCACGCCATGACGGGTATCGCATCGTGCGAGAGGGGTTGACCGGCGACGAGACGCTGATCGTCAACGGACTGCAGCGCGTCCGCCTCGGCGGCGGCCGGGTGACGCCGCAGCTGACCGAGCTGCCGCCATCACGCGAACCCGTTCCCTGAGCCGGGCGGCATTCCATGCGATTTTCCCATTTCTTCGTCGATCGCCCGATCTTCGCGTCGGTGATATCGATCGTCACCGTCATTGTCGGTGCCATCACATACCTCAATCTGCCGGTCTCGGAGTATCCGGAGATCGCGCCGCCGACGATCGTCGTGCGCGCCAACTACCCCGGTGCGGACGCTGCCACCGTGGCCGCGACCGTCGCGACGCCGCTGGAGCAGGAAATCAACGGGGTGGAGAACATGCTCTACATGTCCTCCTATTCGACCAGCGACGGGTCGATGGCCCTCACGATCACGTTCGAGCTCGGCACCGATCTGGATACGGCACAGGTGCTGGTTCAGAACCGCGTCGCGATTGCGACGCCGCGCCTGCCCGAGGAGGTGCGCCGGCTCGGCGTGACCACGCGCAAGAGCTCGCCCGACCTGATGCTGGTCGTGCACATGCTTTCGCCCGACAACAGCCTCGACCAACTCTACATCTCCAACTATGCCCAGATCCGCGTGCGCGACCAGCTGTTGCGTCTCGACGGCGTCGGCGATATCACCATCTTCGGCGGCCGTGAATACGCGATTCGTGTCTGGCTCGACCCCGAGAAGCTGGCCGCCTACGGCCTGACGAGCGGCGACGTGGTTCGTGCACTGCAGGAGCAGAACGTGCAGGTTTCCGGCGGTGCGCTCGGCCAGCAGCCCGCACCGACGGACAACGCCTTCCAACTGATCGTCACCACGCAAGGCCGGTTCGAGGACGCCCGTCAGTTCCGCAATGTGATCGTGCGGGCAACCGCCGATGGGCGCCTGATCCGGGTCCAGGACGTCGCGCGCATCGAAATGGGCGCCCGGGAGTACGTCACCAACAGCTATCTCGACGGCAAGCCTGCCGTTGCGCTGGCGATCTTCCAGCGCCCGGGCACGAACGCGCTCGCCTCGGCCGAGCAGATCATCGCCAAGATGGAAGAGCTGAAACGGGATTTCCCGTCGGGGCTCGATTACCAGATCGTCTACAACCCGACGGAGTTCATCGCCCAATCCGTCAACGAAGTCTACACCACGCTATGGGAGGCGGTCCTGCTCGTGGCGCTGGTGGTGATCGTTTTCCTGCAGTCATGGCGTGCCTCGCTGATCCCGATACTTGCAATCCCGGTATCGCTGATCGGTACCTTCGCGGTCCTGGCCGCGTTCGGATTTACGCTCAACGTCCTGACCTTGTTCGGACTGGTGCTTGCGATCGGCATCGTCGTGGATGACGCGATCGTCGTCGTCGAGAACATCGAGCGCCACATCGCGGCAGGGCTCAGTCCGCGCGACGCGGCGCACGAAACCATGGACGAGGTCGGCACCGCCGTCGTCGCCATCGCGGTCGTGCTGTCGGCGGTTTTCATCCCGACGGCCTTCATCCCGGGTATCACCGGCCAGTTCTACCGGCAGTTCGCGCTGACGATCGCCGTCGCGACGATCATCTCCGCGTTCAACTCGCTGACGCTGTCGCCGGCGCTGGGCGCATTGCTGCTGCGCGGCCACACGGCGACACGACGCCCCAGGTTCTTCCTGACCCGCCTGGCCCGGTGGGCTGCGGACAAGTTCAACGCCGGCTTCGACCGCATGAGCAACGGCTATGCACGCAGCGTCGGCGTCGTCGCGCGGCGCAAGGGAGTCATGTTGTTGCTCTACGGCGCGCTTGCAGCCGCAACCGTCTACATGGTCGATCGCGTGCCGACGGGATTCATCCCACAGCTCGACCGCGGCTATGCGATTACGGTCGTCCAGCTGCCGGACGGCGCGTCGCTGTCGCGCACGGACGCGGTCGTGCGGCGGGCCTCGGAGATCATCGAACAGACGCCGGGCGTCATCGACGCGGTCGCCTTTGCCGGATTCTCGGGTGCCACGTTCACCAACGCGTCGAACGCGGCCGTGATCTTCACGCGGTTCGCGCCGTTCGAAGAGCGGCTGGCCCAAGGTCTGTCAGCCGGGGCCATCATCGGCAATCTGTTCGCGCGGCTTCAGTCGATCGAAGAGGCGTTCATCATCGCCATCCCGCCGCCGGCGGTGCCGGGCATCGGCAACAACGGCGGATTCAAGATGCAGGTGCAGAACCGGACCGACGACGAGGTCGGACCCGTCCTGGAAGCGGCCTATCAGATGATGGGCAGGGCGCAGGCCACGCCGGGCCTTGCCGGCGTCTTCACGACCTTCAGCGCAAGTTCGCCCCAGATCTACCTCGAGATCGATCGTGTCAAGGCACAGATGCTGAACGTGCCGATCGCCAACATCTTCGAGACGCTGCAGGTCAATCTCGGCTCCGCCTACGTCAACGACTTCAACGCCTTCGGCCGCGTCTACCAGGTCCGCGCCCAGGCCGACCAGGGCTTCAGGCTCGAACGGGAGGACATCGCCCGCCTGAAAGTCCGCAGCGCGACCGGCGCGCTGGTCCCGCTCGGCACGATCGTCGAGATCCGCGACATCGCCGGCCCGGACCTCATCCAGCGATACAACATGTACGTGTCGGTCCCGCTGCAGGGCAATGCCGCGCCGGGAACCTCGTCGGGGCAGGCGCTTGAGCAAATGGAGCGGATCGCCGCGGAGACGCTGCCGCCGGGCATGTCGTTCGAGTGGACGGAGCTGGCGTTGCAACAGCGGCTTACCGGCAACACCGCCGTGTTCATCTTCGCCCTGTCGGTTCTGTTCGTGTTCCTTGCCCTGGCGGCCCAGTACGAGAGCTGGAGCCTGCCGTTCGCGATCATTCTGATCGTGCCGTTGAGCGTGCTTTCGGCACTGATCGGCATCACGGTGCGGGGCATGGACAACAACATTCTGGTCCAGATCGGTCTCGTAGTGCTGGTGGGCCTGGCCGCGAAGAACGCGATCCTGATCGTCGAGTTCGCGCGCCAGCAGGAGGCGGAAGGCAAGGATCCGGTCGCCGCGGTGATCGAGGCCTGCCGGCTGCGTCTCCGGCCGATCCTGATGACGGCGTTTGCGTTCATTCTGGGCGTCGTGCCGCTCGTGATCGCAGAGGGGGCGGGGGCGGAGATGCGCCAGGCGCTGGGTACGGCCGTGTTCGCCGGGATGCTGGGCGTGACGCTCCTCGGCCTGTTCCTGACGCCGGTGTTCTACGTTGCGCTGCGCAACCTTGCGCGACGCCGGCGCGCCGCACCGCGGCAGGCGGCGGCGGAGTAGCCTCAGCCGGCGCGCAGGAGTCCGATCGCGGCGTCGCGTTCGAACAGGTACAGCAGGACCCGCAACGCCTGGCCACGGGGGGAGGTGAGCCCGGGGTCGCGCTCGAGCAGCAGGCGGGCATCGTCGCGCGCCACGTCGAGGAGATCGCCGTGGACGGCGAGATCCGCGAGCCGGAAGTCGGGCAGGCCGCTCTGCCGGGTGCCGAGGAGCTCGCCGGCGCCGCGCAGGCGAAGGTCTTCCTCGGCGATGCGGAAACCGTCTTCGGTCTCGCGCAGGATGCTGAGCCGCGCCTTCGCCGCGTCGCTCAAGGGTGTCGCATAAAGGAGCAGACAGGTCGACGGACGATTGCCGCGGCCGATGCGTCCGCGCAACTGATGGAGCTGCGCCAGCCCGAATCGCTCTGCGTGCTCAATGACCATGACCGTCGCTTCCGGCACGTCCACACCGACCTCGATCACGGTGGTGGCCACGAGGACATTGGCCTCGCCCCGGGCGAACCGTTCCATCGCGGCATCCTTTTCGGCAGGCCTCATCTTGCCGTGGACGAGGACGACGCGATCGTTGCCCAGACGCGCCGCAAGGGTGGCATGACGTTCGGTGGCGGCGGCAAGATCGACGGCCGCCGATTCTTCGACCATCGGGCAAACCCAGAAGAGCTTGGTTCCGGCCCTGGCCTGACGCGCGACCGCGTCGAGCACCTCGTCAAGTCGCGTGAGCGGCACGACGCGCGTATCGACGGGCCGACGGCCCGGCGGCTTCTCGATGAGCCGCGAGACGTCCATGTCGCCGTAGGCGCACAGCATCAGCGTGCGCGGAATCGGGGTGGCCGTCATGACCAGGACGTCGACCCCGTCGCCCTTGGATGCCAACTCCAGGCGCTGATGCACGCCAAAGCGATGCTGCTCGTCGATCACGGCGAGCGCCAGGTTCTTGAATGCGACATCCTCCTGGAAAAGCGCATGGGTTCCGACGACGAGCGGAATGCGCCCGGTCGCGAGGCCATCGATGATCTTCTGTCGCGCCTTGCCCTTGTCGCGGCCGGTCAGCAGCGCGATCGGCACGCGCGCCGCCGTCGCCAGCGGCTCGATGGTCGCGTAATGCTGACGGGCCAGAATTTCCGTTGGCGCCATGAGGGCCGCCTGCGCGCCGGCCTCGACGGCGTTCAGCATCGCCAGGAGCGCGACGACCGTCTTGCCGCTGCCGACGTCGCCTTGAAGGAGGCGCAGCATGCGCGTGCCGGCCGCCATGTCGTGCTCGATCTCGACCAGGGCTTCGCGCTGCGAGCGCGTGAGCGCAAACGGCAGTGCGGCGAGAGCCTGCTGCCGCAGGCGGCCATCACCGCGAATCGACCGCCCGGGCCGATGGCGCTGATGCAGCCGAATCAGGCCGAGCGCGAGCTGGTTCGCGAGCAGTTCGTCATAGGCAAGACGCCGGCGTGCCGGCTGCCAGGGACTGAGGTCCGACTCCTGCTGCGGCGCATGCGCCGCCGCCAGGGCCGCGCGCCAGCCGGGCCACCCCTCCCGCGCGAGGAGCGCGGAATCGATCCATTCCGGCAGTTCCGGTAACCGCGCGAGCGCCGCACGCATCACCTTGCTCAGGACCTTGAGGCTGAGGCCGGCGGTGAGCCCATAGATCGGTTCGACGGTCGCAAGCGAGGGGAGTTCTTCGGGCGGAACGATGTGATCCGGATGCGTGATCTGAACCTCGTCCCGGAACCGTTCCACGCGCCCGCTGACCACGCGCGTGGTGCCGACGGGCAGCACCCGGCCAAGCCAGTCGCCCTTCACGTGGAAGAACACGAGATGAAGGATCCCGGTCTCGTCATGGCAGATGACCTTGTACGGCAGCCGCGGCAGCCGTGGCGGCACATGCGCGTCGATCTTGACGGTCAACGTGGCGATGCGGTCCGGCGGCGCCTCGGCCACCTTCGGCGTGAAGCGGCGGTCGACCAGCCCCGTCGGCAGATGCCAGACGAGATCAAGCACCCTGTCGCCGCCGCTCGCGCGCACCAGAAGCGGCGCGAGACGGGTACCGACCCCAGGCAGGCTGGTCAGCGGGGCGAACAGGGGAAACAGGATCTCGGGGCGCATCAGGGCCGCGGAATGGTCGACAGATGGGCTGACAGGAACCTCGGAACGTCCTATATCCTTACTTCACCATCCGGATAATCCCCAATGACCGAGACGATCGAGGTTCGGCGCAAGCGCCTGATCCATCGCAGCCGCTATACCGGCATGAAGGAGACGGACCTGCTGCTCGGGCGTTTTGCCGAACGGTACGTACCGCATTTCAGCGCCGAGCAGCTCGACCATTATGAACGGCTGCTCGAAGCGCCGGACCCCATGATCTTCGCCTGGGTCACCGGGCGGGAACCGGTTCCGCCCGAGCACCAGACCGAGGTCATGAACCTGCTGCAGAACTTCAAACACTTCATTCAGCCTTGAAGAGCCTTACTCCATACTTGAAGGCGTCCGGCCGGATCGACGTCGCCGGCGCGCCGCCGGGCATCGATGCGATTGCGTTGGGCGACCTCGTTGCGTCCGGCCGCACGGTGCTGCACGTCGCACGCGATGACGCCCGCATGGCGATGCTCGCCGATGCGTTGTCCTTCTTCCATCCCGACATTGCCGTCCTGACGTTTCCGGCCTGGGACTGCCTGCCGTATGACCGCGTCTCGCCGAACGGCGAGGTCGTCGCGCGGCGCATCGCGACGCTGGCCGAACTCGCCGCCGAGGGGGAACCGCGGCACCGGATCGTGCTGACGACCGTGAACGCCGTCCTCCAGCGCGTGCCGAAGCGTGCCCTGTTCGCGGCATCGACATTCAGCGCTGCCGTCGGTGGAAGGGTCTCGAGCGACGATCTCGTCAACTTTCTCACCCGGAACGGCTATAGCCGCGCCGATACCGTACGCGAACCGGGCGAGTTCGCCGTCCGCGGCGGCATCATCGATCTGTTCCCGCCGGGAACGCCGGAGCCGCTGCGCCTCGACCTGTTCGGAGACGTGATCGAGGGAATCCGCACCTTCGATCCGATGACGCAGCGAAGCCGCGGTAGAATCGAGCAATTTACGCTGCGGCCGGTCAGCGAAGTCTTCGTCGACGAAGAGTCGGTCAAGCGGTTCCGGTCGGGCTATCGCGAGCTCTTCGGCGCCGTCGGCGACGAGGACCCGCTTTACGCTGCGATCAGCGCCGGCCATCGACATCCGGGCTATGAGCACTGGCTGCCGCTGTTCCATGACCGGCTCGAGACACTGTTCGATTACGTTCCCGACGCGGTCGTCACGCTCGACTACCAGGCCGAGGAGGCCGTCGCCGCGCGACTCGAGCAGATCGGCGAGTTTTACGAGGCCCGTCTTTCGTTGCTGAAGGGCAAACAGGCCGAGGGACCGCCGTACCGGCCACTGCCACCGGACCGGCTCTATCTGACCGCGGCCGACTGGGCCGACCGGCTTCGCGCACGCATGGTCGCCGCCTTTTCGCCCTTCGCACGACCCGACGATGCCGGGGCGAGCGTGGTCGATCTCGGCGGGCGCCCCGGTCCCGAGTTCGCCGCCATCCGCAGCCAGCCCCGCGCGTCGCTGTTCGATTCGCTCAAAACGCATTTTGCAGACGAGCAGAGCAGCGGCCGACGCATCATTGTCGCGGCCTACAGCGCGGGCTCGCGTGACCGCCTGGGCGGCCTTTTACGCGACCACGGCATCGAACCCGTCGTCAACCTCGACGCCTGGGTGGCGGCCGGCAATCTCGCACCCGGCACCGTCGGGCTGGTGATCCTCGGCCTGGAGCGCGGCTTCACCGCCGACGGCATCGCCATCGTCACCGAACAGGACATTCTCGGCGATCGTCTGGTCCGGGCAGCGAAGCGTCGCGTGCGCCCGGACAACTTCCTGACCGAGGTGTCGACGCTCAGCGTCGGCGACCTCGTCGTTCATGTCGACCACGGCATCGGCCGTTTCGATGGCTTGGTGACCCTCGAGGTCAATGGCGCGCCGCACGACATGCTCCGTATCCTTTACGAGGGCAACGACAAGCTCTTCGTCCCGGTCGAGAACATCGACGTGCTGTCGCGCTACGGCTCGGAAGAGGCGGGCGTACAGCTCGACAAGCTCGGCGGCGTGCAGTGGCAGGCGCGCAAGGCGCGGGTCAAACAGCGCATTACGGAGATGGCGGACAAGCTCATCCAGATCGCCGCCGCGCGCAAGTTGAGCCGCATGGATCCGCTGACGCCGCCGCAAGGCCTTTACGAGGAATTCTGCGCCCGTTTCCCGTATCCAGAGACCGAGGATCAGGCACGGGCCATCGAGGACACGATCGGCGACCTCACCACCGGCCGGGTGATGGACCGGCTCGTCTGCGGCGATGTCGGCTTCGGCAAGACCGAGGTGGCGCTGCGTGCCGCCTTCGTCGTCGCCATGTCCGGCATGCAGGTGGCCGTCGTCGTGCCGACGACGCTTCTCGCCCGCCAGCACTTCCGCACGTTCCGCACCCGGTTCGAAGGATTCCCGGTGCGGATCGAGCAGCTTTCACGCTTGGTGCCAGCCAAACGGGCAGCCGACATCCGGAGCGACCTCGCCGAGGGCAAGGTCGACATCGTCATCGGCACCACGGCGCTTCTGGCGAAGAACATCGCCTTCAAGAATCTCGGCCTGCTGATCGTCGACGAGGAGCAGCACTTTGGCGTCGCGCAGAAGGAACGCCTCAAGCAACTCAAGGCCAATATCCATGTCCTGACGCTGACCGCCACGCCGATCCCGCGCACGCTGCAGATGGCGCTCGCGGGCGTGCGCGACATGAGCATCATCGCCACACCGCCCGTCGATCGCCTGGCGGTCCGCACCTTCGTGCTGCCGTTCGATCCGGTGGTCGTGCGCGAGGCGATCATGCGCGAGCGCTTCCGCGGCGGGCAGACCTATTACGTCTGTCCGCGCATCGAAGATCTCGGCAAGGTCCGCGAGCGGCTGGCCGAACTCGTGCCGGAGTGCAAGATCGCCGTGGCCCACGGCAGGCTGACCGGTACGGAGATCGAGGCGATCATGACGGGCTTCGTCGAGGGCGCCTACGACATTCTGCTGTCGACCAATATCATCGAGTCCGGCCTCGACATTCCGCGGGTCAACACGATCATCATTCATCGCGCCGACATGTTCGGCCTGGCCCAGCTCTACCAGCTGCGCGGCCGCGTCGGGCGGGCCAAGACCCGCGCCTATGCCTATCTGACCGTACCGCCGAACAGGCTGCTGACCCCCGCGGCCCAGAAGCGTCTCGAGGTCATGCAGACGCTCGACAGCCTAGGGGCGGGGTTCCAACTCGCCTCGTACGACCTCGACATCCGCGGCGCCGGCAACCTGCTGGGCGAGGAGCAGTCCGGACACATCCGCGAGGTCGGCATCGAACTTTACCAGCACATGCTGGAGGAAGCCGTGCGCGCGGCCCGCGAGGAGGGAGCCATTCCGGCGCCGGCGGCCACCGACTGGGCGCCCCAGATCAATCTCGGCATGCCCGTTCTCATCCCCTCGACCTATGTCGAGGATCTCGACGTCCGCCTGGGCCTCTACCGGCGTCTGGCGGCGATCGTGGACCAGGCCGAGATCGACGCATTCGCCGCCGAGCTGATCGACCGGTTCGGCCCGCTGCCGCCGGAGGTCGAGAACCTTCTCCAGGTCATTGCCATCAAGCAGCTGTGCAAGCAGGCCAGCGTCGACCGCATCGAGGTGGGACCGAAGGGGGCCGTCCTCAGCTTCCGCGACAACCGCTTCGCGCATCCCGAAAAGCTGATCCAGTTCGTGATGAAGCGGGCGGACACGATCAAGCTCAGGCCGGATCACAAGCTCGTCTTCATGCGGACCTGGGACGAGCCGAAGCAGCGTCTCAAGGGGGTCGGCAACCTCCTTACCGACCTGGCGAAGCTCGCGGCCTGAGACACGCGAGACCGCCACGTTCATGCAAAATACTTGACAAGGCACGCAACCATTTGAAATCGAACCGTTTCTGGTTGCGTATCTCGGCCGTCTCAGGCGTCTCAGCTGTTTCAGCCGTTCCGGCTGTCCCGACTGTTCCGGCTGTTTCGCCTATTCCAAGCGTTCCAGCTGTTTCGGCTGCTCCCGCTTTATCAATAAGATAGCCGAAGAGCTTCCTTCGTTACGTCGCTTGATCCGGCCGGTGCGGGAGAAAACGAACGCCAGAAACGAAAACGCCCGCGCGGATTCCGTGACCCGGCGGGCGGATTTGTCCGGCACCGATCATGGCCGATGGGACGAGCGTCGTCAACCAGCCGCTCCCTGGACCGGCATGCTCCCAAGCTGACGCTACACGATGTCGATGTCGGTTGTCGTGCTCTCGGCCGCCTGACGGGCGAGCTCGAAGACCTCGAGAAAGGCTTCGGGCGGCTGCGCACCGGAAAGCGCGAACTTGCGGTCGATGATGAAGCAGGGCACGCCCTGGATGCCGATCTGACGGGCAAACTGATCCTCGGCCTTGATCTGCGCGAGATCCTCGTCGCTTTCCAGATACGCCCGGACGCGCGCGCCATCCATGCCGATGCCTTCGGTCAGCCGGACCAGCGTGTCGACCTGGCCGATGTCCTCTCCCTCGACGAAATAGGCGCGGAACGCGGCCTCGACGACATCGTCCTGGTGCCCTTCCCGGGCAGCGTAACGAATGAGACGATGCACGAGGAGCGTGTTCGGCGTGCGCCGGATGCGATCGAAGTTAAACGGAATGCCTTCCGCGCGTCCCGCTTCCTCGACGGCCTGATACATGCGCCCGCCGGCACGGTCGCCGAACTTGAGGCGCAGGTATTCCTGGCGGTCCATGCCCTCGAGCGGCATGTCGGGATTAAGTTGGAACGGACGCCAGCCGATCTGAAGGTCGGGCTGTGGTGCCATCGCGAGGGCGCGTTCAAGGCGCCGCTTGCCGATGTAGCACCAGGGACAGATCGCGTCCGAGACGATGTCGATGATCATGATGACCAAGAGGATAGGCCCGCAGGCGGTCGGCGGCAAGCAAGCCTTGCCCGCATCGACGGGTTTCGGTTGACCGCGGCACCCGAGCGTGGCGGATTATCCGCCTGCAGCGTTTGTCAGCACAAGCACAGAAGGGGAGGAGGAGACGCCCGTGGCGCGCCGAAGCCCGCCGAAAAGGCAACGAACCAAGAGCGGCACACGGAACAAGTTCGAACGCGATCTCGACCGGGTTGCGGCAAACTACGTGCCGCTTACGCCGCTGAGCTTTCTCGCCCGTGCCGCCAGCATCCATCCGCGAAAGGCGGCCGTCATCCATGGCGACCGGCGCTTCACCTATGCACAGTTCCATGCGCGCTGCCTGCGCCTTGCGTCCGCACTGAAGAAGCGCGGCATCCGCCGGGGCGACACTGTCGCCGTCATGGCCCCGAACGTGCCGGCGATGCTGGAGGCCCATTACGGAATTCCGATGGCGGGGGCGGTCCTGAACGCGCTCAATTACCGGCTCGATGCGAAGTCGATCGCCTTCATCCTCGAGCATGGCGAGGCGAAGCTGCTGATCACCGATCGCGAGTTCTCGTCCACGATCGCGGCGGCCCTGAAGATGATGAAGAAGCCGCCGCAGGTGATCGACATCGACGATCCGCTCTATACGGGCGAGGGGCAGCGGCTGGGCGAAACGGATTACGAAGCGTTCCTGATGGAGGGCGATCCCGATTTCAGGTGGACGCCGCCGGCGGACGAATGGCAGGCGATCTGCCTGCTCTATACGTCTGGCACGACGGGTAATCCCAAGGGCGTCGTCTATCACCATCGCGGCGCCTATCTGAACGCGCTCGGCAACGCGCTCGCCTTCGGTCTGTCGCCGCAAACGGTGTATCTGTGGACGCTGCCGATGTTCCACTGCAGCGGCTGGACCTATACCTGGGCGGTCACGGCCGTGGGCGGAACCCATGTATGCCTGCGGCGCGTCGATCCAGCGTTGATCTTTCCAATCATCAAGAAGGAGCGCGTCACGCATATGTGCGGCGCGCCGATCGTGCTGAACATGCTGATCCACGCGCCGGAGGAGGTGAAACTCAAGTTCGACCACATCGTCGAGGTGGCAACAGGCGGCGCCGCACCGCCATCGGCAGTCATCGCGGCCATGGAGCGCATGGGATTCCGCGTCACGCACCTCTACGGCCTGACCGAGTCCTACGGACCGGCGACGATCTGCCTGCCGCAGGCGGAGTGGAGCGAGCTCGACCTGCCATCCCGCGCCGCACGGATGGCGCGCCAGGGTGTGATCTATCCGACGCTCGAGGAAATGATCGTCGCCGATCCGAAGACGCTGGAGCCGGTGCCGAGCAACGGCCAGACGATCGGCGAGATCATGTTGCGCGGCAACACGATCATGAAGGGTTATCTGAAGAACCCGAAGGCCACTACCGCCGCGTTCAAGGGCGGCTGGTTCCATACCGGCGACCTCGGCGTCCGGCATCCGGACGGGTATGTCGAGGTGAAGGACCGTGCCAAGGACATCATCATCTCCGGCGGCGAAAACATCTCGTCGCTCGAGATCGAGGAAGTGCTCTACAAACATCCGGCCATCATGGAGGCGGCGGTCGTCGCCAAGCCCGATCCGAAATGGGGCGAGACGCCCTGTGCCTTCGTGACGCTGAAGAACGGGGCGAGCGTCACGGCCGAGGAGATCATCCGCTACTGCCGCGACAACATGGCCCACTACAAGGTGCCCAAGACCATCGTGTTCGGTCCGTTGCCCAAGACCTCGACCGGCAAGATCCAGAAATTCGTCCTGCGCGACCGCGCGAGAGAACTTGCATGATGCGCCCGGACGTCCTGAACCGTCAGAGAGGCCAAGGCACCATGCCCAGCGGGGCGTGGCGTTCCAACCTTGCTCGCGGCGTTCCTGTTGGCCATGGTCGTTCCGACGCCGTCTTGCCGTCGCATGTCTAACCCGATGACGGACATCTTCGATCTCACGGGCAAGGTGGCGTTCGTCACCGGGGCGTCGTCGGGGCTTGGGCGGCATTTCGCGCTGACGCTGGCGCGGGCCGGAGCAAAAGTCGCGATCGGCGCGCGCCGGCTCGACCGGCTGGAGGAGCTGGCCAAGGAGATCGCGGCGTTCGATGCGCGCGCCTTGCCGCTCCGGCTCGACGTTACCGACCAGCTTTCCGTCGAGCGTGCGATGGCCGAAGCCGAGACGGAGCTCGGTCCCCTCGACATCCTGGTGAACAATGCCGGCATCGCGACGACGACGTCGTTTCTGGACCAGGATGAAGCCGGCTGGCGCGACATCATGGCGACGAATCTCGACGGCGCGTGGCGGATCGCCCGCACCGCGGCCCGGCAGATGGCCGCGCACGGGCGCGGCGGGTCGATCATCAACATCGCTTCGATCCTGGGCCTGAGGTCTGCGGCGCGCGTTTCCGCCTATGCGGCGGCGAAGGCGGCGTTGATCAGCCTGACGCAGACGATGGCGCTGGAACTGGCCCGACACGGCATTCGGGTCAATGCGCTGGCCCCAGGATATGTCGAAACGGACCTGAACCGGGATTTCCTGCAAAGTCCGGCCGGTACGGCGATGGTCAAGCGCGTTCCCTTGCGCCGGTTCGGCACGCCGGAAGACCTCGACGGCGCGATACTGTTGCTGGCCTCCGATGCCGGCCGCTACATGACGGGAAGCGTCGTCGTCGTCGACGGCGGACATGCGCTCGGGTTCCTGTAACAGCCAGCCCCGAATCACACGCGAGACCAGAAGGCGGAGCACAGATGATCGTCGACATTCGCACCTACACCGTGCAACCCGGCAGCCTCGGCGCCTATCTCGACCTCTACGCCAGGGAAGGGTGGCCGGTGCAAACCAAGTATCTGCCGGACTGCCTCGGCTACTATATCGTCGACATCGGCGTGCAGAACCGTGTCGTGCACCTGTGGCGCTACCCGGACATCGCCGATCGCGCCCGGCGCCGCGCCGAGATGGAGGCCGATCCGGCCTGGAACGCCTATCGGGCGAAGTCCGCCGCCTTCATGCAGACGCAGGAAAACCGGATCGTGAAACCCGCCCCGTTCTGGCCGATCAAGGGCGAGGGCGGCACGTCCTTCAACTGCATCGATCTGCGCATCTATACGCTTCTACCGGGCAAGGCTGCGACGTTCTTCAAGATCTACGAAAGCGAGGGAATGGCGACGCAGGTGAAGCACCTGGGCAACTGCCTTGGCTTCTATCAGAGCGACATCGGCGCGCAGAACCAGATCATACACCTGTGGGGTTATACCGACATCGCCGACCGCCAGCGGCGGCGGGCGGCGATGCAGGCCGATCCGGCCTGGAACGCGTATCTCGCGAAAGCGGCCCCCCTGTTCAGCCACATGGAGAACGTGATCCTGCGGCCGGCGCCGTTCTGGACGGCATCAAAGGCACCATAACGCGAAGGCGTCGCCAATGGACTTCCGTCTGCCTGCGGACATCGAAGCGGTCCGCCTGAAGGTCCGCGATTTCGTCGCGCGCGAAATCATGCCGGTGGAGCATGATCCCGACGCCTGGGGCGAGGGCGAGAACATCGCGCTCGACCGGCTGGAGACCTTGCGCAGCAAGGCGAAGGCAGCCGGGCTATGGGCGCCGCAGATGCCCAAGGCGCGCGGCGGAATGGAGCTGCCGGTCATCGGCATGGCGGCGGTCTATGAAGAGGCGGGGCGATCGCTGTTCGGCCCGGTGACGTTCAACTGCGCCGCACCCGACGACGGCAACATGATCCTGCTGAACAAGGTCGCGACCGAGGCGCAGAAGGCACGATGGCTGCAGCCGATCATCGACGGGACCGTGCGCTCGTCGTTCGTGATGACGGAGCCGATGCCCGGTTCCGGATCGGATCCGTCCGCCATGCGTACGCGGGCCGAACGCCGTGGCAACAAATGGGTCATCCGCGGGCGCAAGTGGTTCATCACCGGTGCGGGCGTGGCCAAGCACTTCATCCTGATCGCCCGGACGTCCGACGATCCGCGCAAGGGATTGACGGCCTTCCTCCATCACGCCGACGACCCCGGCTGGCGAATCGTCCGGCGCATTCCGATCATGGGCCCCGAGGAACACGGCGGCCACTGTGAGCTGGAATACGACGGGCTCGAAATTCCCGACGAAAACGTGCTCATGAATGTCGGCGACGGCCTGAAGGTGACGCAGATCCGGCTGGGTACGGCGCGCCTGACGCATTGCATGCGCTGGCTGGGCATGGCCAAGCGTGCGCTCGAGACCTGTTTCGGATACGTGCGGGAACGCGAGAGCTTCGGCGCCACGCTCGCCCAGCACGAGGGCGTGCAGTGGCTTCTCGGCTCGGCCGCGATGGAAATCGAGATCGGGCGGCTGCTGACGATGCGGGCAGCATGGAAGCTCGATCAGGGCGACTTCGCGCGCAAGGAGATATCCATGGCCAAGATCGCCGTCGCCGACGTCCTGCACAAGGCGATCGACACGGCAATCCAGCTCATGGGCGCGAAGGGTTACAGCCGCGACACGCCGCTCGAGTGGATGTACCGCTACGCGCGCCAAGCCCGGCTGGTCGACGGCGCCTCGGAAGTTCACAAGATGGTGCTGTCGCGCTTCCTGCTCGACGAAGGCATCGATTTCTGGGCATGGAAGTGACGGGCGACCTGCGACACGACGAAACCCGTGCACGTCTCGACGCATGGCTCAGGAACGTCCTTGCCGCGCCATCGGCCGAGATCGTGCGCATCGAGAAGCTGAGCGGCGGCGCGATCCAGGAGAACTGGGCGCTCGACGTCGCCTGCGACGGGAATGTGCGCGCGTTCGTCCTGCGTACCGACGCGCCGTCGGGCGTGGCGGCCAGCCACGACCGCAGCAAGGAATTCGCGCTGCTCAAGGCCGCGCATGCGGCCGGCGTCACGGTGCCTGAGCCGGTCGCCTACTGCGATGATCGCACGGTCATCGGCAAGCCGTTCTACGTCATGGCGAGGCTCAAGGGCACGGCGGGCGGCCATATCCTGGTCAGGGACGACAAATGGAGGGGCGATCGCGCCCAGCTCGCCGAGCGGCTGGGCGCGGAACTTGCCAAGATTCACACGATCCGCCCGCCGCGACCGGATCTCGCGTTTCTACCGGTACCCGCACGTCCGCCGGCGATCGAGGCGATCGCCGCGTACCGTTCCTGGCTCGACGGGTATCGCGATCCGCGGCCGGCCCTAGAATGGGGGCTCTCCTGGCTCGAGCGGCATGCGCCGCCGGCCGGTGAGCTGGTCCTGTGCCACCGCGATTTCCGCACCGGAAACTATATGGTGGACGGCGACCGGCTGACCGGCATTCTCGACTGGGAGTTCGCCGGGTGGGGCGATCCGCACGAAGACATCGGCTGGTTCTGCGCCAAGTGCTGGCGCTTCGGGGCCGATGCGCGCGAAGCCGGCGGCATCGGCAGCCGCCACGATTTCTATCGCGGCTACGAGCGCCAGTCGGGACGTCGGATCGACGATCGGGCCGTCCGGTACTGGGAGGTCATGGCGCATGCGCGCTGGGCCGTCATTGCGCTCCAGCAGGGCGAACGCCACGTCTCCGGTGCGGAGCCGTCGCTCGACCTCGCGCTGACCGGGCGGCGCGTCGCCGAACTGGAATACGAGCTTCTGCGCATGACGGCGCCGGAAACGGAATAGGGAGTTCAACAATGCGCGACCGACCGAACGGCGCAGATCTTCTGACCATCGCACGCGAGACGTTCGTGCGCGAGGTGCTGCCCACCCTCGGCGCGGACCGGCGGCTGGCCGGCCTGATGGTCGCTAACGCGATGGCGATCGTCGGGCGCGAGCTGGCCGCGGGCGAGGCCTCGCAGCGCCGCGAACTGGCGGCGCTCGCCGCGTTCTATGGCAAAACGGATGACATGCCAGACGGCGAGACCGCCGACGCCGCGCTCGTCCAGCTCAACCGGCAGCTCGCCGACGATCTGCGGCGCGACGCGTTCCGCAACGAACCCGAACGACAGCGCAAAGCCTACGAAATTCTCATCGAAACGGCCCGCGCAAAGGTCGCGATCAGCAACCCCAAGTACCTGTCGGATCCGAACGTAGCGTCGTAACGGGGCGATATCGGGACGGCTTGTCCACGTCCGCCTCAGGCACGGCCAGGCGGCTGAGCTGGTCCAGGGTTTTCCATATGGCGCCTTTGCGGCATTTCCGCGTCAGGTGAAGAGCGGCCACGCTCGGGCCGGGAGCGGAGCGTCGTTGGTTCCGACAAGGAGGACCGCGCCCGGGCGGTCGAGCGTGCGGACCCCACTGCGCCATAGAGAAACAGCCGCACGGCGTGATCGACCCGCCGGGCGATGTCGGCCCGCATCGCCTGCGGTACCCGCGCCTTGAAAAGGACGCCCAGCTGCGCGTGCCCCAGAACCATGCCGAAGAACTGCTCCGCCGCGAGATGCGGGTCGTCGAACCGCAGGATGCGCTGGCGTGCGAAATACTCGGCCAGAGCGCCGACCACTTGCGCCGGACCGATCTCGTAGATCAGGCGCCCCAGCCCGGGCACACGCGCCGTATCGGCGACGACGGCACGGTGAAGGGCGAGCGACGAGGACGCGAGCGCGAGTTCGAGATACATTCGGCCGACGCGACGGAGTGCCTGTTCCGGCGGCATGTCGCCCACAGTCAGCTGATCGATCGCCGTCGAAAGCTTGCGGGCCAAACCATCGATGATTGCGCCGAACAGCGCCCTTTTATTGCGGAAATGCGAATAGATCGTGATCTTCGACACGCCGGCCCGTCGGGCCACCAGCTCCATGGTGGTCGATTGGAATCCGAACTCAAGGAACGCACCGGTCGCGGCCTTCAGAATCCGGGCGTGCTTCGCCGGGTCCAAGGGACGGCCGCGCCGCTGCCTGTCGGGCAGGGCCGATTTGCCGACTGTCGGATGCCGCAGGGCCGGGTGCATATCCATGCAGTCGTCGACTCCGCAGTCGTGAATTACTAAACTATACGGTACAGTATTAGATCGTATCCAGCCGAATCACGGGCGAAGGTGGCAGGGCTCGAGGAGGGTGAATGCGGTGGTGGATTGGGATCGTGGTCGTCGTGGCGCTGGCCGGTGCCGGCCTGGCGTGGCGGCACTTCGCCGCGCCGGACGCAGAACGGTCCGGTGTCGCCGCGGAGGCCGCGACCGGTACGGCCGCAGCCGTGGTGGTCGAAGCCGCGAAGGTGAAGCTCGGCCCCGTACGCCGTCAGATCGAGGCGGTCGGCAGTCTGCGCTCCAACGAATCCGTCGTGATCCGACCCGAGATCGCGGGACGCATCACCGAGATCCTGTTCACCGAGGGGCAGCACGTCCGGAAAGGGACGCCGCTCTTCCGCCTCGACGCGGCGATCGTCCGGGCGCAGCTCGATCAGGCGAAGGCCAGCCTCGTCTTGAGCCGGGCCAATCATGAGCGCGCCGAGGATCTTTACCGCAAGGGCGCCGGGACGCAGCGGGCCCGGGACGAGGCGCTCTCGAAGCTCCAGGCCGACGAGGCGGCGGTGGCGCTTGCCCAGGCAATGCTCGACAAGGCGACGATCCGCGCCCCGTTCGACGGGATTCTCGGCCTGCGCCGGGTCAGCGTCGGCGACTACGTGAATCCCGGACAGGACCTCGTCAACCTGGAGAACATCGAAGCGCTCAAGGTCGATTTCCGGATCCCCGAGATCTACGCACTGTACGTCCAGGTCGGACAGCGGATCCTGGTGCGGCTCGATGCCATTCCCGACAAGACGTACGAGGGATCAGTCTACGCCATCGATCCGGCACTCGACCCGAACGGACGGGCCATCATCATGCGGGCGCTCCTTCCCAACAGCGACGGCCGCCTGCGGTCGGGCATGTTCGCGCGCGTCACGCTCGTTTTCGAGGAGCGTCAGGAAGCCATTCTCGTACCGGAGACCGCGCTCGTGCCCATCAACGACGACAAGTTCGTGTTCCGGGTGGTGGGCGACAAGGCCGTGCTGACCAAGGTCGAAATCGGACAGCGCCAGCAAGGGCAGGTCGAGATCGTCGACGGCCTCGGGCCTGACGCGATCATCGTCACGGAAGGGGCCGTGAAGCTGCGCGACGGCGTCACGGTTCGTACCGTCAGCCGGAAAGAGACGTGACGCATGGTCCTGTCCGACATCTGCATCCGCCGGCCGGTCCTGGCGACCGTTCTCAGCCTCGTCGTCATGCTGATCGGGCTCGTCTCGTTCAGCCGACTGACCGTCCGGGAATACCCCAACATCGACCCGCCGGTCGTCCGCGTGCAAACCACCTATCGCGGCGCCAGTGCGGAGGTCATCGAAAGCCAGGTCACCCGCGTGCTCGAGGAGTCGATCGCCGGCATCGAGGGCATCGACTACATGCGCTCCATCACGCGGCAGGAGACCAGTTTCGTCGTCGTCCGCTTCAATCTCTCGCGTGACCCCGATGCCGCGGCCAGCGACGTACGCGATCGCGTCGGGCGCGTCCGCGGCCGGCTGCCCGAGGAGATCGACGAGCCGGTCATCTCGAAGGTCGAGGCCGACGCGGATCCCATCCTTTACCTGGCGTTCTCCTCGGACCGGCATTCGCCGATGGAGATCACCGATTTCGTCGACCGGTATGTCAAGGACCGCCTGCAGTCGGTCAACGGCGTTGCCGAAGCCCGAATCTTCGGCGAGCGCCGCTATGCCATGCGGATCTGGCTCGATCCGGCGCGGCTCGCGGCGTACAACCTGACACCGCAGGACGTCGAGAACGCGCTCAGGCGGCAGAACGTCGAAGTCCCCGCCGGACGGATCGAAAGCCGTGAAACCGAATTCACCGTCCTGGCGGAAACCGACCTGCGCACGGTCGAACAGTTCGGCGCCATCATCATCAAGGACGCGTCGGGATATCCCGTGCGGGTGCGCGACGTGGCCAAGGTCGAGCTCGGCCCGCAGGACGAACGCGTGATCGTCCGCTTCAACCGCAATCCCGCCATTGCACTCGGGATCGTCAAGCAGGCGGTCGCCAACCCGCTCGATATCTCCAAGGCGGTGCGGGAGGAACTGCCGCGGATCCAGGAGGCGTTGCCCGAGGGCATGCGGGCCTATGTGGCCTATGACAGCTCCATTTTTATCCAGGCGTCGATCGATGCCGTCTACCGGACGATCGGCGAGGCCATTCTGCTCGTCGTCCTGGTCGTTTTCGTCTTCCTGCGGACGTTCCGGGCAACCTTGATCCCCGTGGTCACGATCCCAGCGTCGCTGCTCGGCGCCTTCGCGATCATGTATGCGCTCGGCTTCACCATAAACACGCTGAGTCTGCTCGCGATGGTGCTGGCGATCGGACTGGTGGTCGACGACGCCATCGTCGTTCTCGAAAACATCTACCGTCACATCGAAGAAGGCATGACGCCGATCGCGGCGGCATTCAAAGGGGCAAAGGAGATCGGGTTTGCCGTCATCGCGATGACGCTGACCCTCGCCGCCGTGTATGCGCCGATCGGCTTCATGACCGGGACGACCGGGCGGCTGTTCACGGAATTTGCCTGGACGCTCGCGGGCGCGGTTCTCGTTTCGGGCTTCGTCGCACTGACGCTGAGCCCGATGATGTGCTCGCGCCTCCTGCGGCACGAGACCAAGCACGGGTTTCTCTACAACCTCGTCGAACGGGCACTCGTCGGCATGACCGACGGCTACCGGGCGGCGCTGCGGGTCGTGCTGCGGGCGCGGTTTGCCGTCATCCTTGTCGGCATTGCCTTTGCCGGCGCCAGCTATTTCCTGTTCACGTCCCTGAAGACGGAGCTGTCGCCGGTCGAAGACCGCGGCACGATCGTCGGCGTGTTCAACGGCCCCGAGAACGCGACGGTCCACTTCATGGACAAGTATGCCCGGCAGCTCGAATCCATCTACGAGAAAATCCCGGAGGTCCGGACCTTCTTCGTCGTCTCGGGTTATCCGACCGTCTCGCAGGGAAGCTCGTTCGTCCGGCTGGCGGACTGGGCCGAACGTGACCGCAAGCAGCAGGACATCGTTCAGAGCATCGGGCCGGAGATGTCGGCCCTTCCGGGTGTCCGCGCCTTTGCCGTCAATCCGCCGTCGCTCGGCCAGAGCCCGCGTTCGAACCCGGTATGGCTCGTGATCCAGTCCACGGCCGAGTACGAAGAGCTGGACCGCATGGTGCAGGCGATCCTGGCCGAAGCCGAAAAGCATCCGGCGTTGAAGGACCTGGAGACCCGCCTCAAGCTCAACAAGCCCGAGATCAAGGTGGCGGTGAACCGCGACAAGGCGGCTGACGTCGGGGCCGAGGTCGAGACCATCGGCCGGACCCTCGAGACCATGCTCGGCGGACGGCAGGTCACGCGCTTCAAGCGCGGCGGCAAACAGTTCGACGTGATCGTGCAGGTCGCCGACGTCGATCGCACCAATCCGGATGACCTGTCCCGAATCTATGTACGCGGCCGCAACGGCGAGATGATCCAGCTCTCCAACCTCGTCGACATCCGGGAGTCGGTCGCGCCGCGGGAGCTGATCCGCATGGACCAGATGCGGGGCGCCGACATCACGGCGAACATCGCCCCCGGCTACACGCAGGGCGAGGCGGTCGCGGCGCTGGAGGAGGCGGCCCGCAAGGTGCTGCCGCCGTCGGTGCAGATCAACTATTTCGGACAGACGCGCGAGTTCAAACAGGCCTCCAGCGACATCTACTTCATGTTCGTGCTGGCGCTGGTGTTCATCTATCTCGTGCTGGCGGCACAGTTCGAAAGCTTCATCGACCCGTTCATCATCATGCTGACGGTGCCCTTGTCCATGACCGGGGCGCTGCTCGCGCTCAAGCTCGGCGGCGGCACCATAAACATCTACAGCCAGGTCGGCCTGGTGACCCTGGTCGGCCTGATCACGAAGAACGGCATCCTGATCGTCGAGTTCGCCAACCAGCTCCAGGAGCGGGGACGTTCGCGTCTCGACGCGGTCATCGAGGCCTCCGCGCTCCGGCTTCGCCCGATCCTGATGACGACCGCCGCCATGGTGCTCGGCGCGGTGCCGCTGGCGATGGCGACCGGCGCCGGTGCCGAAAGCCGCAACCAGATCGGTCTGGTGATCGTCGGCGGCCTGCTGCTCGGCACGCTTCTCACGCTGTTCGTCGTCCCGACGGTCTATACGCTGCTTGCGCGCACGCGCAGGGCCGCCGAGCCGGCCGTGCAGGAACTGACGGCTGCGGGCGCATTGCCGCGGCATGCCGCCGAGTGACGGAAGGTGAGCAACGGCAGGTCGGTCGGGTAGCGTCCGCTCCGGATTTCAGAGGTTGGCGCCGACCAGCAAGAGGATCGCGCCGAGTACCACCAGCGCAAGACCGGGCCAGTTCGTCGCAATTCCGAAGCCGGCACCGGGTCGCCGAGGCTCGAGCGTATCAGTATCAGCCGCCGCCGATCGGGACCGCTGCTCGCTGAGTCGCCCACGCCAGAGCGGCTGGGCCACCATAAACAGAACGCCGACGAGGACCTGCAACGCACCGAGCCAGATGACCGGCATGCTCGCCTCCCTGCATCTCGAGAGCATACGGCGGCGGGAGCCGGATGCGAACCCGCCATCCGTGACGGCGGATTCGAAACCGCGCGCAACCGCCGCTTACCAGCCGTTGACGCGGTCCCAGACGTCGACGACCTCGGTACCGCCATCGGTTACGACGTAGCGGTCGTACATCGCCGCCGTCATGCAGGAATGGTTCGGCAGCACGCGCACACGACTGCCAACCGGGAAGCTGTCGAACGGCAGCGGCGAAATCGCATCGAGACCACGGGCGTAGCCGACAATGCCGTGCTCCTGGTGTACGTCGAGGACGGCGAGCCCCGGTTCGGGAACCTCGCCGTCGACCCGGCAGATCGCCCCATAGCCGGTGCCGGGCCGCCGCGTGTTCGCCCCTACGTCCTTGGACAGCGCAAGCGCGCCGGCGTCGAGCAGAATGTGGTTGTAGCGGCGGTGGTGGCCGATCACCGACGCCAGCACCGAAACCGCGATATCCGTCTCCGCGCAGGTGCCGAGGCTGGATTGGAACAGGTCGAAGAACACGAAGTTTCCCGGACGCATTTCCGTGACGCCGTCGAGATGCCGGGCGAACAGCGCAGTCGGCGTCGAGCCGACGCTGACGACCGGGGCCGCATG
This sequence comes from uncultured Rhodospirillales bacterium, assembly GCA_937926175.1. Taxonomy (GTDB): domain Bacteria; phylum Pseudomonadota; class Alphaproteobacteria; order CACIAM-22H2; family CACIAM-22H2; genus CALANV01. The sequence goes on from CALANV010000037.1 coordinate 338,816, forward strand.
GCCAGCCGCGCGAAGACGCGCCGCCGCACGCACCGCACCGGCGCGTTCCTCCTCGGCAACGGCGATGATGTCGTCGACCGAATCGCATCCGTAGGAATGGCCCGCATGGGTCAGAACGCCGGCAAGCGTGACCCGCGGCGCGCGGGCGAGTGCCTCGGCGATCGCCAGCAGCTCCGGCGACTCCGGATTGACCCCGGCACGGGCGCCGCCCGTGTCGATCTCGATCAGGACGCGGAAGGACGCATCGAGCGCAGCCGCCCGCGCGCCGATCTCGCGGGCCACCGTCACGTCATCGGTGATGATGGTCACCGTAACGCCCTGACGATGCAGGGCGGCGACCTCGTCGAGCTTGGAGGGGACAATGCCGACGGCATATGTCATGTCCGTGAACTCCCGTGCCGCAAAATAACGCGCCTCGGAAAGGGTCGAAACGGTGATGCCGCCGGAAAACCCTTTCGTCGCCAGTGCGGCAACGTGGGCGGATTTCGCCGTCTTCAGGTGGGGACGCAGATCGACGCCCAGTTCGCGGGCCCGGGCGTGCATGCGGGCGATGTTGCGCGCGAGGCGCGCCCGATCGAGGACGAGGGCAGGGGTCTTGATTTCGTCGAGGTGCATGGCGGCAGCCCATGACGGTTATGGCCGCAACCATAGCACCCAGCGCCGGACGCGGCACTGCCCCCCGATCCGGCCACCAATGGGGCCGGACCTGGTTAACGCAGGTAGTTCCGCGGCTGACGCCGGACGACCACGACCTGACGGCGCAAACGGCAGCCGCCGAAGAGCAGATCCGCGATATGGGCAAAAAACGCCTGCAACATGATCTTTTCCCCTGCAAATCGCCCGTTGAACGTGAACATTGCACGAGGCCGGCCCGTGGCGCCGTAACCATCGTCACATGCGAGTCTCATCGCCCGCGATGGCGGAACTGTGGCGCCGTCGCAGCGCGACGAGGGAATTTCCGCTCGCGGCGTTCGACCAGGGGTGGCGCCGCTTGCGATCCCCGGCCGGCGTTCGGGCACCATTTCCCGCGTCGCGCGTCGGAAGCCCGATTTCGGCCAGGTGCGGCGATTCAGTCCGAGGCGAGACGAGAAGGCGTCGAGTCCGAATCCGCAGCATCACGGCAGGCCGCATCCTCGGCGCCATCGCCGCCGGCGTTGGCTTCCCACCAATCGCCCAGTGCGTCGATGAGCGGCACAAGCTTTTCGCCTGCCGGCGTCAGCGAATATTCGACGCGCCGCGGATATCCCGCGTACTCCGTACGGCGGACGATGCCGGCATCCTCCAGCTTGCGCAGTTCGAACGTCAGCATCTTGTGCGAGATCGTCGGATTGTCCCGGCGAAGATCGCTGAACCGCTTGGTGCCGTCCTTCAGATAATAGATCAGCAGCGTCGGCCAGCGACCGCTGAGAACCTGCATGACCTCTTCAATGGGGCAGCGGGAAACAAGGTCCTTCATGACGGACTCGTGGTAACAAAAAGGTGCGTAATTTACATAGCGTCGCGACCCTCTGTTGTCGGTTCCGCTGCGCAGCATGGTCAGAAGAATCATGGAGAACCCAAGATGGAACCGATCCTCATATATGGCTTCCCGGCGGGAAGCTCCATGGGGCTCGTCGCCTGTCTCGAATGGCTGGGTAGGCCTTACAAGCTGGGTCGCGTCGACATGTTGGGGGAGATGCGCGAGCCGTCCTACAAGCGGATCACCCCCCGCGTCGAAACACCCGTATTGATCACCGAGCGGGGCGACGTCGTTACCGAAACCATAGCGATCGCCGCATGGCTCGAAGCGCGGGGCCCGGAACGCCGCATCAGCTTCGACCCGCTGTCGCGCGAGGCCGAGCGGATGCACCAGTTGATGGCGTTCATCAACACCGGATTCACCGGGGCTTTCAGTCCCCTCTGGGCCGCGATGGAAATGCAGCCGTCCGTCCCGGCGATGCAGTCGACCCTGAAAGAGTGGGGGCGCGAAAACGTCATCGAACGGCACGACCGGCTCGAGGAGATGATCGGAGACACGAAGTTTCTGATCGCCGACCATCCAACGCTGGCAGACGGCATCCTGATCGGCGTCGCGCGCTGGCTCGACATCCATCAGGTGGCCGACAGGGCTCGTTGGCCGAAACTCGCCGCCCTCCGGGAGCGCATCGAGGCCGATCCGGCCGTCATCTATGCAATGGCGCTGGAGAACGGCGAAAAATGCGATCGGCACCGGGGCATGCCGGGGTCATGTCGAGCTGAGAGAGGTGATCGACCGGTTCGGCGCAAAGTAGCCGCGAACGAACGGGCGCGCGATGGATATCGCCGGCCGGTGGCAAGGCCGCCGTCGTAACCGGGAGTAGACCGGGTTATGGCGTCGACGCGGGCGGGAGTCGCTATGCCGCCTGACGGCATGCGATGGCGCCCGGGAATCTCGGGCCGTAAAGGGCATTCGGCCGCAAGCGGCGCGCCGAAGAACGACGAAACGGAAGTACGATGTCTACGCCATAGCCCTTCAATTCCATGTGCGGGGATTCAGCCTCATCTCCGCTTCTTCCGGGCATGCCGACGAACCGGAAACATGGACGGCGATTCACCCTCGCACGAACGCCAGCAGGTCGGCATTGATGATGTCGGGGTGCGTGGCGAACATGCCGTGCGACAAGCCCGGATAGGTCTTCAGCGTCCCGTTCTTCAGCAGCTTGATCGATTTGTGCGCCGAGGCGGCGATCGGCACGACCTGATCGTCCTCGCCGTGCATCAGGAGAACCGGCACCGTGATCGCCTTGAGGTCGTCGGTGAAATCGGTCTCGGAAAACGCGGCGATGCAGTCGTACTGCGCCTTGGCGCCGCCCGCCATGCCTTGCCGCCACCAGTTGTCTATCAACCCCTGGACAACCTTCGCGCCCGGGCGGTTGAAGCCGTAGAACGGCCCCGAAGGCACGTCGATGAAGAATTGCGCCCGGTTTGCCGCAAGCGCCGCTCGGAAGCCGTCGAAGACCTCCTTGGGCTGCCCGTCCGGGTTCGCCTCGTTCTTCACCATGATCGGCGGTACGGCGCCGATCAACACGGCCTTCGCGACGCGTCCCGGTTCGGCGCGCGCGACGTAGCGCGTGACTTCACCGCCGCCGGTGGAGTGGCCGATGTGGATGGCGTTCCTGAGATTCAGGGCGGCAGCCAATGCGGCGACATCGGCGGCGTAGGTATCCATATCGTTTCCGGTGTCGGTCTGATCCGAGCGGCCATGGCCGCGCCGGTCATGCGCGATCACGCGATAGCCCTGGGCGAGGAAGAACAGCATCTGGTTGTCCCAGTCGTCGGCCGAAAGCGGCCAACCGTGGTGGAACATTATCGGTTGCGCGTCGCGCGGGCCCCAATCCTTGTAGAAAATCCGGGTGCCGTCGCTGGTGGTCAGGATGTTGCTGGCCATGCTCTCTCCTTTCGTCCGTTCGCTGGCACTTGCCGGAACCAACAGGGTCGGGGCTCGCGATCGCCGCCACGACGCCGGGCAGGGCGCCGCGGTGAGTCGTGGTCCAACCGTCATGTCGGTCGTGCTTAGCGGCCGCGGTTCCGACACGGAACAAGGCTAGATGATCCGGGCGGGGGTGAAAGTTGGCAGAATGGAGAATGAGCAAGGCATAACGGACAAATGGCGCAGGCGAAGCCGACGGCTTACCCAAGCGATCACACCACTCAGCATCAGGTCATGCGCCCGATGCCTATTGAATGCGCATGATGCCTATTGAAATAGCGAAACGGCGCCCCCGCATCTCAAGAAGCGGGCAGCGCCACGAAGCGTCGCCCGCAATTCTCGAGTTATGTGATCACTTCAGTTTCGTGATCACTTCGCGGCGACGAGGGCGTACTGCGCCGCGCTGTGGATCGTATCCGCAATGACGTCGGGCTGCGTCATGTAAACGGCGTGGCTCGCCGGCACTTCGACGATCGTCGCGCCAATTCGCTTGGCCATGTGACGCAGCATGGCCAGGTCGAACGCCTTGTCCTCGGTCGCGATGACCGCCCAGCTGGGCTTGGTGCGCCAGGCTGCATTCCCGAGCGGCGCGGCAAAGACCGACATGTTGATGGGGACCTGCGAGTCACGCATGAAGGCCGCATCTGCATCGCCGGCGTCATGTGCGAACCCGGCCTTGAACTTGTCCGGATTGATGAACCCGTATCCGTCCTCGCCGACGTCGATGACGAATTCCGGCGTCGGCGCAAAACCTTCGTACTGCTGCGCGGTCGTCTCGCCGGCATCGGGCGAAAGGGCCGAAACGTACACCAGGCCGGCGACTTTGGGATGGATGCCGGCTTCGGTGATGACGGTACCGCCCCAGGAGTGGCCGACGAGAATCGCGGGACCATCCTGCCGGTCGAGAACCCGCCGCGTCGCCGCCACGTCGTCGGCGAGCGAGGTGTGCGGATTCTGCACGATGGAGACGCGATAGCCGCGCGACGTCAGCCGGTCGTAAACGCCGCGCCATCCGGAACCATCGGCAAAGGCGCCGTGCACCAGTACGACATTCCTGATGACCTGATCGGCCGGGATGGGGCCCTGGGCAGAGGCGGTGGCGGCCGCAGTCAGGCCGGCGGTCGTAACCGCCGCCGCGGCGATCAGCGTCTTGGTCGAGCGCATGGGACACATCCTTTCTTATAAACGCGATAATTGTTATCGAGATAACAGATAATATGGATCGCACCCTAACCCTTGTCAACGAATATTTTATCGCAATATATGTTTTTGTGATCTCGATCCGAACAAACTTGGCAAGACGCAACCGATGTCTTCACAAGCCGGCAACCCGCCCGTGGCGTTGGACGATCAACTCTGCTACGCGATCTACTCCGCGGGCATGGCGATCCAGCGGCTTTACAAACCATTCCTGGACGAGCTCGGGCTGACCTATCCCCAGTATCTGGTTCTCAACGTCCTGTGGCGTAACGACAAACAGACGGTCGGCGCGATTGCCGAGAAGCTGGCGCTGGAATCGAGCACGTTGACTCCGCTGCTGAAGCGTCTCGAGGCGGCCGGCCTGGTGTACAGAACGCGAAACCCGAACAATGAGCGTCAGGTCGTCGTCGGACTAACCCAACAGGGAAGGGCGCTCAAAGGGCGGGCGGGCCGTCTCGGCGAGGCCCTGCTCAAGGCCTCGGGGCAGACACCCGGCGAGCTCGCCAAGCTCAACCGGGATATCCGGCGCCTCCGCGACCGGCTCTATGAGCACATCGGGGAATGGCGCGCGCCGCTGTGATCAGAACGGCGGCACGCCGCGAAACGTCAGTCGTCGGGGATCTTACCGGTAGGGCCGCGATATTCCTTCCGGCCCGTATCCGGCCGGTGGCAGACGATGGCGGATGGGGTGGGATTCGAACCCACGAGGCGGTTGCCCGCCTGCCGGTTTTCAAGACCGGTGCCTTAAACCACTCGGCCACCCATCCGTGCTGAGGGTTCAGTCACTTAGCAAACCCGCCGGGGATGAGGGAAGGGGGTCGCACCCCATCCACGCTCCCGGCTGCGCCGGCAATGTTCATTCGATGCAGAGGGCGGCACGCCCGCGCCCACTGGCCTGACGCCGGATACCACCGCCTAATCTACGCCTATCTCGATCTCGGCGAGATCGAGCTCGAACCTTCCGCCACGGCGCCGGACGATGACAGGCCATACAGCCACGAGGTCAAGACGGGTGACGATTCCCGGATGATCAACCGAAGGTCATCATTACGCCACGCCGTTGGCGTCGCATCCTCAGCGATACCGGCATGTACTTCATGCATGTTTTCGCAACAACGCGAGGGTGACGTCTATCCCGTCACATCCGCTCGGCGATGATGCAGACGTTCAAATACGCCTCGGCGTCCGCCGTTTGCGGTACGCGGTCGCTCACGATCTTGCACGGAAAATCGTAGTACGAAGCGATGGTGCCGAATCCGGCTTCGGCGTCGAACAGGGTTTCCAAGGCTTCGCGGGTAAACCTCCAATAGTCGTATGGATAAGCATGGATCGGGAATGCGAAGTGCGTTTGGACGAAAACCCGTCCGCCGGGCCTGAGTACCTTGCCGATCTCCACTGCGGCCTTCCACGGCTTGCGGATGTGCTCGAATACAGAGCAGGCGATCACGGCGTCAAAACTGGCGGGTTCGAACACCTCGGTCAACCGCTCGGCATCGGCCACGACATCGACGTCGAGTCCGGTCTCGAAATCGACGCCGATCAGCGTGGCGTCGGGCGCGAGCCAGTCGCCATGCATGGTCGAAACGTTCGGATTGCTGCGCCTGGTTCCAAGCTCCATTACTCGGGCGTGTCGCACACTGCGGAGCCATGGAATGAACGTCTCGGTCAGTGGGTCCCGCTGGGGCGAGGAGCGGGTGACGTTCGAACGCCGGATCTGCAGAGCACCGGCAACGGCTGCATAGGCCTTACGTACAACTCCAATCATTCCCCCCCTCTCTTAGGCTGATCAGAGCGCCCCATGGACTTCAGCCATAAGGGCAGGGCAGCGACGCAGGGGCGGGACGACTCGAACGTCCAAAAGGCTTGCAGTCCGGGCCAGGTACTTATGCGTAGCGCGCGGCGCGCTAGTCGCTCTCGCCAGCCTGATCGCCCTGGAAACCGTGATTAATCGCCCAGATGGCGGCCTGGGTCCGGTTGCTGACCTGGATCTTGCGTAGGATGGCCTTGAGGTGCAGCTTCACGCTTGCTTCGGTGATCTGCAGATGATCGGCGATCACCTTGTTCGGGTAGCCGCGCACGAGACAGCGCAGGATGGCGGCCTCACGTTCCGACAAGCCGCTGGACGCGGCGGACGAGCGTGGCGTCGTGCGCTCGAGGCGCGCACGAGTCCCGACGAGTAGTCCCGCAAGCTGGGTCGGGAAGACCTTTTCGCCGGTGAACACGAGACTGAGGGAGTGCGTCAGCGCCTCGGTCGACATGTTCTTGAGCAGATATCCGTCGGCACCGGCCTCGAGCGCCTGCGCGAGTGCGCGCGAGGAAAGACGATTCGTCAGCACCACGATCTTGCCGGCGTAGGCGGCACGCAGCCGCTCGACCTGGGCGAAGGGCTCGCTCGGCCCCTCCTCGAACTCGACGAGCACGAGCTGGGGCGGCGGGTTTCGCGCCAACCATGCCAGCGCTTCGTCGATCGTCGCGGCCTCGCCCTCGATCCGGAACGGCGTGCCGCTGAGGAGATGTTGCAGCCCTTCGCGAAACAGCCGGCTTGCATCCACCAAGAGTGTCGAAACGGACTCCATCCCGCACTGCCTCCCACATTCGCCCCTACCCGGTCACACCGAGGGCCGGCTGCCGGGCCTTCTTCGCCCACCTCGGCCTTGACGGAATGTTACGGAGTCAAGCCAAGCTGCCCTATTCGCCTCTATGGGCAGATGGGGCGATAATTGCGGGCGGCAATCGGGCCCAAACGACCGTAACGGATAGCCAAACGACGCAGTTTCGTTGGATGGCGTGGGAAACGGCGCAGGATCCCGCGCCGGCGCATACTGACGGATTGCTACGTATGGTGGAGCACAGGTTGGGGGATGCTCGTCCGTCCGGCTGATTCACGCAGCGCGGTACGGTAGAGATCCTCCAAGAGCCGCGTCTGGGATGCGAGATCGAAGAGTTCCCGCGTCCGCTGCTGACCCGCGCGGCTCATCGACGTCCAGAGCTGCGGATCGGACAGCAGCCTTGCGATGGACTCGGCAAGACCGCGCCAGTCACGCTCGGGTGAAAGAAACCCGGTCTTGCCGTGGGCGACGGCCTCCGGGACGCCGCCGCTTGCGAAGCTGATGACCGGTACGCCCATCGCCTGGGCCTCGGCGAACACCAGCCCGAAGGCTTCGCCATGGCCGCTTTCGATCCGGAGGCTTGGAACGGCGAACACCATCGCGCGGTTGAGCCACGCCTTGATCTCGTCCTGGGAACGGATACCGAGAAACCGGAAGCGGCGAAGGACTTCGCGCGCCTGCGCCTCGAGGGCCGCGCGTTCGCATCCTTCGCCGATCACCACCAGCTCGGCCTCGGGATACGCCTTCTGCACCTCGGCCATAGCGCGAATCAGATAGTCGCATCCCTTCTGGGGCTCGAGCCGCGCGACGAACAGGACGATCGGCTCCCGGCGGATGGTGGGGTCCGGTGTGAAGAACCGGACATCCACGCCGATATAGTGGACGGCGATGCGGGATTCGGGAAAACCGAGATCGAGCAGAAGCCCCCGGATGTATTTGGACACTGCGATGAACAACGTGCCGTCACGGGCAAGAAGATCGCGCTCGCGGACGAACTTCCGGTGCAGATAGAAGGCGCGCGAGGCATAGGCGTCATAGGTCATAACGTCATAGCCGTGGAACGTGGTGACGAGCGGCACACCGAGCCGGCGCGCCAGCGGGCGCAACAGCACGCCGTCGAGGCCGAAATGCGCATGGACGAGGACGGGACGGACGGCGCGCGCCCAACGTTCGAGCCGCAGCGAGCGACCGGTCGCCTTGAACACGACCTCGGCGGCGCGACCGGCCAATCCGTCACCGTTGAGCACAAACGTCCGCTCGGCCGGCGTGTCGAGATGGCGAATGCGCTTCGAACCGGCGTAGTAGGCGCGGAAGTCGCGCAAGGACTCGCCCTGCAGCCGCACCCAGATCTCGGAGTAACGCAGGATATGGTCGCGATAGATGAGCACCGGCGCCGGGTGGTCGACCTCCGGCATGAAGCTGGCATCCATGCGTCACCTCCGGCTGATCCGGCCATCGCGCCGCATCCGCAGCAAACTTTCCCGCGTCGCGTGGAGCGCGATGCGCGGCATCTGCCGCAGCCACGTCGTGGGGCCGAAATAGTCGCGCAAGTATCGCCGGCTTTCTTCCGCAGCGAACGCCGTGCGGGCGCCTGCCATGCCGATCACACGTCCGAACGAGCTCGCGAACCATTTGTCCGCCGTCGGACCGATCTGGGCAAAACGACGTCTCAGGTGATAGGCAGTCTTGACGTAGCGCAGCGACTGGTCGACTGCGGCATCGGTGCGGGCCGTTGCCGCATTCGCGGGATGGATACGCTGATCGGCCAGCGGGGTGGCGATATGGGCACCCGGAAAGAGCGCGACCGCGGCGATCTTCGGAAACTCGTCGCTCGCCCGGGCGATGTCCTCGGGCATCGGCAAGATTTCGGCCAGCGTCGCCCGACGGAACGAGAGCGCGCTGAACGCCGGGCAAGTGTAGGGCGACCGCTGACCCGCAGCATAGAAGGGACGGAGATCGAGAAAGCTCGTCTCGCGGTACCGGGCGCGCCGGATCATTACGGCGCGGACGTTCGCCGGATCCGGTAGGGACGAGAGGGGGAGCGGCTTTCCGTCCGGGTCGATGTAATCAAGCTCGTGATAGACCCAGCCGATGTCCGGGTTGCGCTCGAACACCTCGACGACGCGGGCGACCTTGTCGGGCCGGAACACGTCATCGGCATCGAGGAAGCATATGTATTCGCCACGGCTCTCGCGAAAGCCGAGATTGACGGCACTGGCCTGACCGCCGTTCGGCTTCAGGATGAGGCGTACCCGGTCCCGGTATCCGGCCAGAACCGTGCGGGAGCCGTCGGTCGAGCCATCATCGATCACCACGACCTCGACCGGACGGTATGTCTGCGCCAGCGCACTGTCGATCGCGGCCGCGACATAGCGTTCATAGTTGTGATTGCAGATGAGGACAGTCACGAGCGGCCGTCGCGGCGCCGTCCGTGGCCCGAACAGACGTCGCCGTTTGCGGTGGTCGGTCTCGGCGGTCATCGCCCCGATCCTATGTCCGCCGCCGTCGCATCGTAGTTTGCGGCGCGCAGCGTCCTCGCACGATCGACCATGTCGTCCGCCGCCGTGCGCCGCTGCGCGAGCACGCTGCAAATGAGACGAACGGCCTCCGCCGGATGCAGAAGGAGGCGTCCGAGCTCTTCGAGCCCCGCCAAGGCGATGTTCCATCCGCTGATCCGGTATCCCAGCCGATGCAGCTTGTCGCGGTGGAAGCGCCAGTATTCCAGCCCACGGCCCGCCACGATACGTCGGGCGATCACCCGGCGGTAGCTGCGCAGCATTTCGCCATGGACGCGCTCGAACGTCGCGCGGTCGAGATACTTCGGACCGTACTTGCGCATCATGCCGAGATACTCGACGAGCTGCGGATTGTAGAACCGGCTGAACGCGTTTCCCATCGAACCCGCGTGCTTGCGCGTATACGTCAGCACCTCGTGGACGAAGCCGAAATCGTGGTGTTCAAGAAGCTCGTAGCAGATCTCGAAATCGGCATGGACGTTGTCTTCGTTGTAGAACCCCTCGGGCTTGGCCCGCACCAGATTGGCCCGCAGGAGAAGCGAGGAAGGGCTGCCGAACAGGTAATAGCGCCCGAGCAGCGTGTTGCGGCAGATCTCCGCCCCGTCCCAGACGGATCGCTCCGGCGGCAGGCCCGTGCCTTCGATCCGGTTGCCGGCGAGGATGTAGGACCCGACGATCCCGACGCGCGGATGATGCTCCATGAGGTCGACCATCCGGGCAAGGCAGTCGGGCATCAGCATGTCGTCGGCGTGAAGCACCTTGCAGTAGACCGCATCCGGCGAGATCTGGCGCAAGGCCCGGTTCCAGTTGGCGATGATCGGCAGGAAGGTATCGCCCACATGAACCCGGATACGCGGATCGATCCGGGCATAGCGTTCGGCAATGGCCCGCGTGCGGTCCGTGCTGCAGTTGTCGGAGATGACGTAATCCCAATTCGGGTAGGTTTGGCGGCGGACGCTTTCGATCGCTTCGGCCAGGAACTTCTCGCCGTTGTAGACAGGTGTGACGACCGTCACCTTGGGCTGAACGTCAGACATTCGCGGCGTCAGGGATTGTGGTTCACCCAATCGTCGTCGGAACGAACGAACCAGTTCGCCCGGAACGGCCGCCCGAACGTCAGCAGGGTCGGAACGGTCACGAAGGACAGCGTCGATCCGACGTCGCCAAGAAACCGGTCGAGTGCGGTGAAAATGGCATTACGGTCCGCGACCGGTTCACCTGGCCGGTCGGCGAGCGTGTCGTGGAGCAGGACGATTGACCCCGCCCTAACTTCGTTCCTCAGCTGCGCCGTGAACCAGTCCGCGTCGTGGAGCTCCCAATCCCTGGGGCAGGCATTCCACGTGACGACGTCATAGCCGAGAAGCTGAACCTCGATGCGCGATCTGACCGTCTGGAGCCCGAATGGCGGCCGGAAGAGCGGCACACCGTACGGCGCGATCGCGGCGTGGCAGGCGCGGATCTGATCCCGCCGCGCCGCGCGCGAGATCGCGGGGAACTTCGGATGGTCATAGGAATGGTTGGCGATCGCATGCCCCTCGCTGGCGATCCGCTCGATCAGCGCAGGATATCGCCGCGCGTTGCGGCCGAGCACGAAGAAAGTGGCCTTGGCACCGTGGCGCGCGAGAATGTCGAGCAGCCGCGGCGTGGTCGCGGGATCCGGGCCATCGTCGAAGGTAAGGGCGGCAACCGGCACCGAGGTGACCACGTGCGTCACCGTACCGAGGAGATGCCGGCCGACCATGCGACGCATGTAGCGCGTGATTCGACGGGGCAGCCGACGCACGCCGGCGATCAGGTCCGGGCCGTTCGGTCTCGGCCCCGCGCCGGGCGGTAAAGCGCCGTCGGCCGTACCGGACATCATTGGACGGCTTCCTCCATTACCGGGACGGGGGCGACCGCGGTTCCGCCCATTTTCTGCCTGAAGTACTCGATGGTGCGGAGGAGGCCGGTTTCGAGGGGGACCTTGGGCTCCCAG
>CALANV010000038.1 GCA_937926175.1 uncultured Rhodospirillales bacterium
TCCAGATGAAAACGAGCGCGAATACATGGTTGCCGAGGATCATTATCGTACTTGTAGCTCTCGGTATCGCATATTTCGCGTGGCAGAACTTCAGGCGGGACACGCTGCCGTCGGGTTTCGCCAAAAGCAATGGGCGGATCGAGGCGACGGAGATCAATGTCGCTACCAAGACGTCGGGCCGCATCAAGGATATTCTCGTCGACGAAGGCGACTTCGTCCAGGCCGGACAGGTTCTGGCCTACATGGATACGGCGGTGCTGGAAGCGCAGCTGAGAGAAGCGAAAGCGCATCTACAGCGCGCGATGATCGGCATCGAGACCGCTCAAAGCCTGGTGATGCAACGGGAGGCAGAGCGGGCCGCGGCCGAGGCAATAGTGGCCCAGCGCGAGGCCGAACGCGACGCCGCGGAAAAGCGATTGGCGCGTACCGAAGAGCTTGCGAGACGTGGCACGGCCGCTTTCCAGACGCTCGACGATGACCGCGCCGCTTTTCAGAGCGCGCGCGCGGCGGTGAGCGCGGCCAAGGCGCAGCTCGCTGCGGCGGATGCGGCGATCGGCGCAGCCAAGGCTCAGGTAATCGATGCGCAGTCGGCAGTCGAGGCGGCCCGGGCAACCATTGCGCGCATCCAGGCGGACATCGACGACAGCGTCCTGCGTGCGCCGCGGGAAGGACGCGTGCAATACCGGGTCGCCGAACCCGGCGAGGTGCTCGCGGCCGGCGGCACGGTAGTGAACTTGGTCGACCTTACCGACGTATACATGACCTTCTTCCTGCCGACGGCGGCGGCGGGGCGCGTGGCGCTCGGAAGCGAAGTGCGGCTGGTGCTCGACGCAGCACCTCAGTACGTCGTTCCCGCCAAGGCGACCTTCGTCGCCGACGTGGCTCAGTTCACGCCCAAGACGGTAGAGACCGAGGAAGAGCGCCAAAAACTGATGTTCCGGATCCGGGCGCAAATCCCCGCCGATCTGCTCCGAGCTCATATCACCCAGGTCAAGACCGGCCTGCCGGGCGTGGCTTATGTGCGGCTCGACCCGAATGCGGAGTGGCCGGCCAATCTGCAGATCAATGTGCCGTAATGACGTCCCGGATACTCGACGCTGCGCCGGCATCCTCGGGCGAGGCGACGTCGGTCGCGCAGCTGCGTGACGTTGGCTTGCATTATGGCGGGAAATCGGCCCTCGAAGCCGTAACGCTTGATGTACCGGCGGGCCGAATGGTTGGGCTGATCGGGCCCGACGGTGTCGGCAAGTCCAGTCTGCTCTCGCTGATCGCGGGCGCCCGCGCCGTCCAGACCGGAAGCGTCAAGGTGCTCGGCGGGGATATGGCCGTGGCCGATCATCGGCGGACGGTCGGCCCGCGCATTGCCTATGTGCCTCAGGGATTGGGCAAGAATCTTTATCCGACCCTCACGGTGTTCGAGAACATCGATTTCTTCGGCCGTCTGTTCGGTCATGACCGCACGGAGCGCGCACGTCGCATCGCGGCGCTCGTCGAAAGCACGGGCTTGGCGCCGTTCACGGCCAGGCCCGCGGGCAAACTTTCCGGCGGCATGAAGCAGAAGCTAAGTCTATGCTGCGCGCTCATTCACGACCCGGATCTGTTGATTCTCGATGAGCCGACCACGGGGGTCGATCCTTTGTCGCGCCGACAGTTCTGGGAATTGATCGCCCGCATCCGTGCCGAACAGCCGCACATGAGCGTGCTCGTCGCAACCGCCTACATGGAGGAGGCCGCGCGGTTCGATTGGCTGATCGCGATGGACGCCGGCCGGGTGCTCGCAACCGGTGCCCCGCGGGATCTGCTAGCGCGCACCGGCACCCGGTCGCTCGAGGCAGCGTTCATCGCGCTGCTGCCGGAAGAGAAGCGCCGCGGCTACCGGCCGGTCGACATCCCGCCGCGCGGCCTCGATGACGAGGACGACGTCGCAATCGAGGCACGGGATCTGACGCGGCGCTTCGGTGACTTTACGGCGGTCGATCATGTGAGCTTCCGAATCGGTCGCGGCGAAATCTTCGGGTTCCTCGGTTCGAACGGCTGCGGCAAGACCACTACGATGAAGATGCTGACCGGGTTGCTGCCGGCCAGCGAAGGGAAGGCTTGGTTATTCGGCCAGGAAGTCGACGCGACCGACCTCGAGATCCGGCGCCGGGTCGGTTACATGTCCCAGAGCTTTTCGCTCTACACCGAGCTGACGGTGCGGCAGAACCTCGAGCTGCACGCCCGACTGTTCCACGTGCCCGCCGACGAAGTTCCCCGGCGCGTCGAGGCGATGGCGGAACGATTCGAACTCGTTGAGATTGTGGACGCCCTGCCAGACGCGTTGCCCCTCGGCCAGCGTCAGCGCCTATCGCTGGCCGTGGCGATGATCCACGGCCCGGAGATACTGATTCTGGACGAGCCGACGTCGGGCGTCGATCCGGTTGCACGCGATGCTTTCTGGCGGATCCTGATTGAGCTCTCGCGCCGCGACAAGGTCACGATCTTCATCTCGACCCATTTCATGAACGAGGCTGAGCGCTGTGATCGTATCTCTCTGATGCATGCCGGCCGCGTGCTGGTCAGCGATGCACCGGAGGCTCTTATTCGGAAGCGCGGTGCGAAAACGCTCGAGGAGGCCTTCATCAGCTACCTGGAGGACGCAGCAGCCGAGCGCAAGACGCGCGACGAGCCGCCAGGGCCGGAGGCCGCGATACCGCGCGTGGCGGCCGAAGCGCCTGCATCCCACCACGGGACGTGGCACCGGACGCGCGGCTTCGATCCCCGTCGGATGATCAGCTACATGCGTCGCGAGGCGATGGAACTGCGGCGCGACCCGATCCGCGCGACCCTCGCGCTGCTCGGCAGCGTGATCCTGATGTTCATCATGAGCTACGGCCTCAGCATGGATGTGGAGAATCTGACCTTCGCCGTGCTGGACCGCGACCAGAGTACCATAAGTCAGAGCTACACGCTCAATATTTCAGGGTCCCGCTACTTCATCGAGAAGGCGCCGATCACCGATTATGACGAGCTGGACCGACGCATGCGGTCGGGCAGCCTGAGTCTGGCGATCGAGATTCCGGCGGGATTCGGCCGCGATTTCGCCCGCGGCCGGCCGGTACAGATCGGCGCCTGGATCGATGGGGCCATGCCGATGCGCGCGGAGACCATACGCGGCTACGTGGAAGGAATGCATTCGATGTGGCTCGCTCAGAAAGCCGCTGCGGCCGGCAGATCGAACCAGATCAGTCTGGTCAACATCGAAACCCGCTTCCGCTACAACCCCAATGTCGAGAGCCTGGTGGCGATGGCGCCGGCGGTCATCCCGGTGCTGTTGATCCTGATTCCAGCCATCCTCACAGCGCTCAGCGTGGTGCGCGAGAAGGAACTCGGTTCCATCATCAACTTTTACGTGACCCCGGTCACCCGGCTCGAGTTCCTGCTCGCCAAGCAGATTCCCTACGTAGCGCTGGGAATGCTCAACTTCCTACTGCTCGCACTGCTTGCGGTCACCGCGTTCGACGTGCCGTTTACGGGCAGCTTCGCAACATTGGCCGCAGCGACTTTCCTCTATGTCACCGCGGCAACCGCCATTGGGTTGCTCATCTCGACCTTCATGCGCAGCCAGATCGCAGCCCTCTTCGGCACGGCGGTCCTGACGATCGTGCCCGTCATACAGTTTTCAGGTCTGATCGACCCAGTATCGTCGCTCGAGGGGGCGGGGGCGCTGATCGGGCGTATCTTTCCCACCACCTATTATCTAATCATTTCCCGCGGCACCTTCTCCAAGGGGTTGGACTTCTCCGACCTGCAGATGTCGTTCGTTCCGCTGCTGATCGCCGGGCCAGCTCTGCTCGGGCTCAGCGTGGCGCTGCTGAAGAAACAAGAGACGTGAGCCATGCGAGCCAGCAATATCCTGAACCTCGGCATCAAGGAGCTGCGCAGTTTAGCCCGGGATCCGATGCTGCTGCTTCTGATCGTTTGGGCCTTCACCTTCTCGGTCTATACGGCGGCAACGGCCATGCCGGAGACGCTCAAAAAGGCCCCGATCGCGATCGTCGATGAAGATCGATCGCCACTCTCGGCACGCATCGTCGGGGCGTTCTATCCGCCTTATTTCACCCCACCGGAGATGATCACGACGGCCGAGATGGATGCCCGAATGGATGCCGGACTCGATACCTTCGCCATCAACATCCCGCCGGATTTCCAGCGCGACCTTCTGGCCGGGCGCACACCGGCGATTCAGCTCAATGTCGACGCAACCCGCATGAGCCAGGCCTTCACCGGCAACAGATACATTCAGACCATCATCACGGACGAAGTGCGTACCTTCGTCCAACGTCATGGTGGATCGGCAACGCCGCCGGCCGATCTCGCGCTACGGGTACGGTTCAACCAGGAGCTCAACAGATCCTGGTTCGGTGCCATCAACCAGGTCATCAATCAGGTCACGATGCTCTCGATCGTGCTCACCGGTGCCGCACTGATCCGCGAGCGCGAGCACGGAACGATCGAGCATCTTCTGGTCATGCCGGTTACGCCGTTCGAGATCATGACCAGCAAGATCTGGGCGATGGCGTTGGTCGTGATCGTCGCTTCCACCTTTTCCCTCGTCGCCGTCGTGCAGGGAATGCTGGGCGTGCCGACCGAAGGCTCCATCGCGCTGTTTCTCGCCGGGACTGCTCTGCATCTGTTCGCCACGACGTCAATGGGCATCTTTCTCGGCACGATCGCCCGTTCGATGCCCCGGTTCGGCCTGCTCATCATGCTGGTGCTGTTGCCGCTGCTGATACTCTCGGGCGGAACGACGCCGCGCGAAAGCATGCCCGAGTTCGTTCAGTTCGTGATGCTCGGCGCCCCGACGACGCATTTCGTGATCCTGGCGCAAGCCATCCTCTTCCGCGGCGCAGGTATCGAGGTCGTCTGGCCCCAGTTCATCGCGCTCGCCGCGATTGGAGCGATCTTGTTCGTCTATACGCTTGCACGCTTCCGTACCGACGTCAGCTCTCTGGCATGAGGGAGACCGGCGCCGGCGGGCTGGCGCATGCCTTGTCCCAAGCCTCATTGCCGTGAGGCGGGAGCGTAGGTCCGGCTTGCACGCGGCGTTGGACGGTGTTCGTCCTTTCAATAATCCCATCGGAAGGGCTTTGGGACAGTACCGCTTACGACGATCGATCTGCCGGTGTCATCGCAAGACTTACCTGCGGTCCCCGTGGAGATCGTGAGCATTTCGCTGTACGTGCCACCGCAGGCCGACCAGGGCGGGGCGCTGGCTATGACGGTCGATCCGTCCCGGTGCGCCTTTGCCGGTCCAGATCAGTTGCTCTTTGCCCAGGCCGAAGAAGGAAGCCGGTCGCTCGAGAATGTCCGAACCTTCCATCGGGCAAGCGAGATTGTGACGTCTTCGGGGCGGCGTGGTCCTGTTCCTCGCACGACCTGGTCGCCCGATACGGAGATGAGCCCGATCCCTCGGAACCCAGCCCGTCGCGGAGTGTTAGTGCTAAGGCGGCGGACCTTAGCGGCAATCGCTCCGTACGGAGAAGACAACGTCGCACCGGCGCCGTGATCCGGAGACCGGAATGCGCAGGCGGTCGCAACGACGGGCGTACTCGTCGCACGGGGAACATAGCCGCTATAGCCGTTGTGGTGCAGGACATCGGATTTGAAGACGTATCGCGCAAGAGCAAAGGGAGAATCCAACGATGATTGACCTGTCGGGGAACGTCGCGATCGTGACCGGTGGGGCGCGCGGAATCGGAAAGGCGATCGCGCAGGGCTTGGCAGATCTGAAAGCGACCGTGGTCGTCGCGGACCTTAGCGGAGAAGATGCCGAGACCGCGGCTCTTCACCTCGTCGAGCAGGGGCGATCGGCCAAGGGTGTCGCGGTCGACGTGGCGAATGGCGCAAGCGTCGCAGACATGGTCCGCACCGTCATCGACCAGCAAGGGCGGCTCGACATCCTGTGCAGCAACGCCGGCATCTTCCCGTCGGCGCGCATCGACACCATGAGCGAATCCGAATGGGATCGGGTCCAGGCCGTCAATCTCAAGGGGACGTTCCTGTGCGTACAGGCCTGCCTACCACATATGCGACGCCAGCGGCGGGGCCGGATCGTCGTGACCTCATCCATTACGGGACCGATCACCGGTTATCCCGGTTGGGCCCATTATGGGGCGAGCAAGGCCGGTCTGATGGGGTTCATTCGCTCGGCCGCGATTGAACTCGCACCCGACGGCATCACGATCAACGCCGTGTTGCCGGGAAACATCATGACCGAAGGCATGCAGAGCGTCGGCACGGAGTACATCCGTGAGACCGAACGCTCGATTCCCATGGGCAAGTTAGGTGAGCCTGCTGACGTCGCACATGCGGTCGCGTTCCTGGCCAGCGACGCCGCGAGATACATCACCGGACAGGGGCTAGTCATCGACGGCGGGCAGACCTTGCCGGAATCCCGACTCGCCGTGCGCTGAGGAACTAGCTCATGTTCATGAACGGAGGAGGCCGATGCCCTCCGATCTGAACGACGCAGTGGAGGCGGTGATTGCGCCCAACGACGTCGATGGAGTCGTATTCGATCTCGATGGTGTGCTCACGAACACCGCCGTCCTCCATGAGACCGCATGGAAGCGCGTCTTCGATGCCTATTTGAGGCGACGGGCAAAGAGCGATGGGCACCCCTTCGTTCCATTCAGTCACGATGATTATCGGCGGCACGTCGACGGACGGTCGCGCGAGGATGGGATCAGGACCTTTCTCAAAGCCCGCGGATACGTTCTTCCGGACGACGGTTCCGATCAAGACACGGTCCGGGCCTTAGGACGCCGGAAGAACGCGACCTTTCTCAACCTGATCAAGAATCGGGGCGTCGAAACATACCCGGACGCGGTGCTGCTCGTCGAGCGACTGCGCGGCGCCGGCATAAGGACTGCCGTCGTATCCGCCAGCAAGAATTGCACGGCGATTCTGCAGGCGGCCGGCATTGCCGATCTCTTCGATGTCAAGATTGACGGACTCGATCAGGCGGCACTTGGCCTGCGCGGCAAACCGGCGCCGGACACGTTCCTTGCGGCGGCCCGCCGGCTTGGCGCGGATCCGTCCCGGGTCGTGATCATCGAAGATGCATTGGCCGGCGTGACGGCCGGCCGCGCCGGTGGATTCGGATTCGTCATCGGCGTGAGCCGGGGCGGCGATCCGGAGTCCTTCAAGGCGTACGGAGCCGATGCTGTCGTGTCTGATCTGTCCGAAATTGTCGTGAAAGTGCCGGAGGAGGTTCGATTGCGTCGCCACGGGGCAGCCGAAGTGGTTCCCCCGGCCGGGTGGCCCGGTGCGCCCCTGCATCGGGCGGAGATCCCGATTCCGGAACCGGGCGGTCCGGGTGAAGAGCTTGCTTCGGGGCCTTGGACACTCTCGTACGAGGGCTTCGAGCCGGCCTTCGAGGGACGCCGCGAAGCTCTCTTCGCGCTGGGCAACGGCTATCTGGTCTCACGCGGCGCGGCGGCGGAGGCGGTTGCCGATGGTGTCCATTATCCCGGCACGTATCTGGCGGGTGGCTACAACAGGCTGGTTTCGGAGGTGGCTGGCCGCACGGTCGAGCATGAAGATCTGGTCAATTGGCCGAACTGGCTGCCGCTCGCGGTTCGGCTGGATGACGGAAGTTCCGGATGGCTGGGCGCCGGTGGCACGGCAGAACACCTTCAGTACCGCCAGGATCTCGATCTGCGCCGCGGACTGTATCGGCGCTGCGTCCGTGTTCGGGATGCCGCGGGACGGGTAACCCGGCTCGAGGAGTGCCGATTCGTCCACATGCGAGAACATCATGTGGCCGGAATTCGGCTCCGCATCACTGCCGAAAACTGGTCGGGCCGACTTTTGGTGAGATCCGCGCTGGACGGGCGCGTCACGAATGCAGGGGTGCTGCGGTACAGGCCCTTCAATGGGCGCCATCACGAAATCGTGGATGCTGTCCCGCTGGGACTCGACGGTATTCTTCTCGAGGTGCGGACGACCCAGTCCCGGCTTCACCTCGTCGAGGTGGCCCGTACACGGCTCTATCGGGGCGGCCAGCCGTTCGAACCCGAGCGCAGCGTCGTTTGTGAGCCCGGGTTGATCGGCCAGGATCTGACGTTCTTCATCGCTCAGGGTGGCAGCGTCGACGTTGAGAAGATCGTCACCTTCTACACATCCCGCGACCGAGCCATCGCGGACCCTCGCTCGGGGGCGGTGACGACTCTCGCGCGTGCCGGCCGTTTCATGGATCTGATGCGAAGTCATGCGCGCGCCTGGGTGCAGCTCTGGCGCCGCTGCGATCTCGGTTTCGCGAAAGTCGAAACCGATCCGGATGATCACACCCATCGCATTCTCCGGCTTCATATTTTTCACCTTTTGCAGACCGTTTCGCCGCACACGATCGATCTCGATGCCGGCGTTCCCGCACGCGGTTGGACGGGCGAAGCGTATCGGGGCCATGTCTTCTGGGACGAACTCTTCATCTTTCCGTTTCTGACCTACCGCCTTCCAAAGCTGACGCGATCGTTGCTGATGTATCGCTGGCGCCGTCTGGGTGAGGCGCGTTGGGCAGCCCGTGCGGCAGGCTATCGCGGCGCCATGTTTCCCTGGCAGAGCGGGAGCAACGGTCGAGAAGAGACCGACGCGATGTACCTCAATCCTCGATCTGGGCGCTGGATTCGCGACAACACGCACCTGCAGCGACACGTCAACGCGGCCATTGCGTTCAACATATGGCATTACTTCCACGCAACGGGCGATCGCGAGTTTCTGTACATCTACGGGGCGGAAATGATTCTTGAGATCGCGCGATTCTGGAGCAGCATCGCCCAATGGAATCCCGAGCGCGAACGCTACGAGATCCGCGGCATCATGGGGCCAGACGAGTTTCATGACGCTTATCCCGACTCGGACGTTCCGGGCGTGAACAACAACGCTTATACCAACGTCATGGCCGCGTGGTGCCTTGGGCATGCGCTGCGATTGTTCGACATTCTGCCGGACGAGCGCTGTCGCGAGCTTTGCGATGTCCTCGAATTGGACGATGCCGAACTTCAGCGGTGGGACGACATCAGCCGACGGATGTTCATCCCATTTCATGATGATGGGATCGTCAGCCAGTTCGAAGGCTACGAACGACTCGAAGAGTTCGATTTCGAGGCCTATCGCCGCCGGTACGGCAACATCATGCGTCTCGACCTCATCCTCGAGGCGGAGGGGGACACGCCGAACCGGTACAAGGTGTCCAAGCAGGCGGACGTCTTGATGCTGTTCTATCTGTTTTCGACCGAGGCGCTCAGCGACCTCTTCGCGCGGCTGGGATATGCGTTCGACAGCGGGATGATTCCGAAGAACATCGATTATTATCTGCGGCGGACCTCGCACGGTTCGACCTTGAGCGGTATCGTGCATGCCTGGGTGCTGTCGCGATCGTGCCGGCCCGCGTCGTGGGCTTTGTTCAAGCAGGCGCTGGAAAGCGACATCGGCGACATCCAGGGCGGTACGACGGCCGAAGGCATTCATCTCGGTGCCATGGCCGGGACGGTCGACCTGGTTCAGCGCTGCTACACCGGTCTCGAGCTGCGTGACGGGGAACTTTGGTTCAACCCGGTGCTGCCGGACGAGCTCTCGCGGCTCAGTTTCCGGCTGCGCCATCGGGGACACTCCCTCCGCGTCGATATCGCCGATGGCATGCTTCGCGTGTCGAGCGATTCGGCCGCAGTCGAACCAATCTCAATTCGATTCAAGACCGAGGCGTGTCGATTGGCGCCCGGGGAAACGGTGCAGTTTACACTTTCCCAGGCGGTACCGGCTTCGGCCCGGCGGACGGTCGGTTGAGCTGCGCGCGTATTTTTTATTGTAGCATTGTGCCGCAACCCAACCAAGCCATGAGTCCGTTGACCAAATCGGGTGAAGACGTATCGCGAGACCGATCGGCCTCGACTTCGCGAGGTTTTCAGATGAACACGACGCCAAAGCCACCTCGACCCGAACCTGGTCGGCCGACCGAGCCTGGGCGCGTGCCGGCGCCCGACCTGCCGATCAACACGCCGCCTGAGAAGGGACCGCAGAAGCCGGAACCGGTTCCGTCGGGCCCGATTCCGCCGACACCCACCGCAGGCGCGGGTCGAGGTGGTGCGGCATAGGCCGGGTCAAAGGTCGACCGCGTCCCATGTTCCGGGCATCCGGCGGAACGTGGATCTCGTACATGGCGTTGGCACATCGACCCGCTATGCTCCAGGAGAATGGTGGATGGGATGAAGGCTGTGCGTATGCATGCGTTCGGTGGGGCCGACGTTCTGACGCTGGAAGACGCGCCGATGCCGACGCTCGAGCCGGGCGAGGTCCTGGTCAGGGTCCATGCGGCCGGCGTCAATCCGGTGGACTGGAAGATCCGTGAAGGAAAATTCAGGACTAAAGCGGCGCTTCCGCTGACACTCGGGCGCGACGCGTCGGGTACGGTCGAGGCGGTCGGATCCGGCGTAACCGAATTCAAGGTCGGCGATGCCGTCTATGGGATGCTCTATTCGCACGGCGGCGGCTACGCCGAGTTTGCCGTGGCAAAGGTGGACGAGATTGCGCTGAAGCCGCGGTCGCTCGATCACGTCCACGCTGCGGCGGTGCCGCTCGCCGCGACGACAGCGTGGCAGGGGTTGATCGATCACGGCAAGGTCCGGTCGGGCCAGAAGGTTCTGGTACACGGCGCCGCGGGAGGTGTGGGGACCTTCGCGGTCCAGTTCGCGAAGGCGCGGGGCGCATATGTCTACGGCACGGCTTCCGGCGATCATCTGGCGCTCCTGCGCGAACTCGGGGTCGACGAGGCGATCGATTACAGGACGACGCGCTTCGAGGACGTCGTCCATGACGTCGATGTCGTCCTCGATCTCGTCGGCGGCGAGACCCAGGAGCGGTCCTGGAAGGTTCTGAAGAAGGGCGGGCTGCTGATCTCGACCGTATCCGAGCCGTCACAGGAGGCGGCAAACGCGCACGGCGTGCGCGCAATGGTGTACATGGCGAAGCCGAATGCGGCAGAGCTGGCCGAGATCGCGCGCATGATCGACGACGGAACCGTCAAGCCCGTGGTCGCAATGGTCCTTCCATTGGCCGAAGCCCGCAAGGCGCACGAAATCAGCCAGAGCGGCCACGCGACCGGCAAGATCGTTCTCGAAGTCGCCGCCTGACCAAGGGCGGCGTGCAAAGGCGTCATATGCCCGACGCCGAGGGGACGATGTGGGGCATCGTCCTTCGGCCGCCGAGCGCGGCCTTTTTCCGGAACGGGCATTTTCCCGCACCGTTGTGGTCCGTAAGCGTCGTTTGCGGGCGCTCGCAAGGCCGGATTGCGGGGCGGCGCCCGGCGTTCTCCGACACGGGTCCGGCGATCGTCCCGGTCCGGGCGATATGCTTGGCTCCCGCGTGCATCGACGGGACAGATCCGTCAAGAGGAAGAAATGTCGAAAACCCTGCTTTTCGCGGTCGCATTCACGCTCGCGGCGGTGCCTTGCGCGCGGGCGGCAAGCTGTGACGAGGAGATTGAACTCTTTGCGAAGCAGTACGATCTGCTCGCGGATCTGCCGCGTGCCGAGCCGCCCGCCGGTGCCCCGGCGCCGGAGCCCCCCGCAACGACAGAGTCGCGCGGCGTGCCGCCGGAGGCGCTGTCCCGGTCGGGCGGCGTCGTTGAACCACCCGAGCAAGGGCGAACCGTGACGATCGAGCCGCCGCCGACCGGCGATCCGATGCCGACCACACCGGAGGTCAAGCCGCATACGGCCGAGCGGCCCTCGCAGGGCACCGCGGAACTGGGCGCTGCGAAGCGGATGCAGATGCAAAGTCTGCTGAATGCGGCACGCGCGGCCGAGCGGCAGGGAAGGGAAGCCGAATGTTTCGAGCGGCTTGGGGAGGCTCGGGCCATTCCGGAGCCGGGATGACCGGGCCGGGAAGCCGATCCGCTTGTCTCGGCGCCAGGGGGGGGGCGCTGCGGAAGTTTCGAGCAAGGATGTGCACGAGCCGATCAAGCGATGAACGCTTGATCGGCACACCGGCAAGGTCGCAATCGCGTGGAAAGCGACCGTTCGGCGGAACCCGCCGAACGGCTCGATAGCGGGCAAGACCGACCAGTCGTATTGCGGTCGTGCGTGGATATTCTGTTCTGTCTTAGATGCGTCGTTTTGGCGAAGGTGCTCTGTCGGAATCTCCCGAATTCGGCTCGCCTTTCGGTTCGATCAGGAGGACCTTGACCTCTTCCGCGGCTCGAGGACGATGCACAACGCCTTTCGGAACCACGAAAAGTTCACCGGCTCTGACCACCTGAGAAGGCTGCCCCTCGATATCCATGATCATTTCGCCTTCGAGGACGTAGAAGAAATCGTCCGTCGTGTCATGCTTATGGAAGGGATACTCGCCCTTGAATTTCACCACCATCACATCGTTGTCGTTGTAGTCGGACACCACATGAGGATCCCAATGACTCGAGAACAGGGCCAGCTTCTCGGAAAGATTGATCGGCTTCATCTGAGTGTTCCTGGGTTTTGGGCTATCCACATCCCCTTGATGGTTCAGGGTCAGCGCTTCGCAGACCAATTATAGATGATGCAAATAGGCTTGGGTCGATTCACGGGGGAAAACCTGTGCGGACTGTTCCATATAGTCTTTGCTCGCCGATATAAATCACTGACGTTGCTTCCCGGAATGCCCTTGGTTTGAACTGACTTCATTGGAAACCGGACCGCTTCGTTCGGCAACCCGGACGATAATTGGCAATGGGGTCGAAAATGCGCGCGGGCCTGCCGCATCAGCTGCTCGATCCGGCGAAGCCCGATTCACCTTTGCTGGAAGGGCGCGTGGATTCGCGATCGGTGCGCTGGCCAAGCCAGATGCTGCCAAGGACAAGACCGCAGCCGATCAGCTGAAACACCGTCAGCCGCTGATCCAGAAACACCCATCCCAGCAGCACCGCTGTAAGGGGACTAAGGAAAAGTAGCAGTGACACCGTTGCCGATCTGAGCCGCGCAACGCCTCGGAACCAGAGAACGTAAGTCAGCGCCGCGCCGATCAGTCCGAGCCAGGCGAGCCCCAGCAAGTTGCCCGCGCTGGGCACCGGAACGGGTGGTTCGAAAAGCAGAACGACCGGGACCAGAAGAACGCCGCCGGTGGTCAATTGCCACCCTGTCAGCGTAAGCGGTGACACCGGCGGCTGCCATTTGCGGGTCAGCACCGTACCGAGCGCCATGGAAGCGGCTCCGGCGAGACCTGCAGCGACGCCGAGTACGTCCAGCGCCGCATTGGGCGTCAACACCATCAGCGCCACACCCCCGACCCCTGCAAGCGCAGCGAGAATAGACAACCGCCGAAGTGGGCTGGCAAGCAGGACGGAGGCGAGGAAAACCACCATCAGCGGCTGAACCGACAGCACCGTCGCGGCGACTCCGCCCGGAAGCCGATAGGCCGCAACGAACAGCA
>CALANV010000039.1 GCA_937926175.1 uncultured Rhodospirillales bacterium
TGCGGCTGGACCGCGATTCCTCATCGGCTAAACTATGCAGCAGGAGCTGGAAACGCTGAGGGCCGTTGCGGCTGGACCGCGATTCCTCATCGGCTAAACTCCATATCGGAAATGTGAGCCGGCGAGGTTGGTTGCGGCTGGACCGCGATTCCTCATCGGCTAAACTTCCAACGAGGCGCTCCGCGCGATCCATGGCGTTGCGGCTGGACCGCGATTCCTCATCGGCTAAACTCGTTGTGCTCATAAGGCCCTGAAATCAGGGCCTTTTTTGTCTCTCCTGTCGCGCTTTGTTCCCGGTCCGGGCGATCAGAACATGACGTACTGCTCCGGATTCTTGCGCGGGGATTCACGTTTTCGTCCATCGAAGCAGACCATGTTTTCATATTGCTTGTCGGTGAAGTAGAGGATGTGGACCTTGCCGGTTTGCGGCACGTT
This sequence comes from uncultured Rhodospirillales bacterium, assembly GCA_937926175.1. GTDB lineage: Bacteria > Pseudomonadota > Alphaproteobacteria > CACIAM-22H2 > CACIAM-22H2 > CALANV01. Next base: position 436 of record CALANV010000039.1, read on the forward strand.
CTGCTCGATCCGCTTGGTCGCCGCCTCGGCCTGTTCCTTGCCCGCGCAGAAACGCATATAGACCGAAAACTGCGCCATCTCGAACCCTTCGTCGAGAAGGTACTTGCGGAACTTCGTCGCGGCCTTGCGCTCTTTCTTGGTGCCGACGGGCAGGTCGAACAGCACGGCCATCCACATCAGCCGATATCCGCTCAGTGCGCTCACGGTTCGCCCGCCGTCGGGAGTTCGAGCGGCAGCGGCGCGAGCGGCAGATCGAGCCGCGCCTCGCCGGATTCGTAGGCCTGGGCCAGCGATACGGCGAGACGCTGCAGGCAGGTGGAAAGGGGGGTTGTGCCTTCGCTCGTACGCATGTCGAGCGTCGTGATGCCGGCAAGCTGCCGCTTGCTGTTCTTGTCGACGCCTTTCGCCCCGGCGGCCAGCAGCCGCACGACCGTCGCGTCGACCAGCGGCCGGAATGGCTCCATCAGGTCGTCCACGAGGCACAGGCTGTTGTACTGATTGCGGTGGTGAATGCCGATCGACGGATGCAGGCCGGCGCCTGTCACCGCGCGGGCCGTCGCGGCGCGCAGGATCGCATAGCCGTAATTGAGCAGGGCATTCGTCGCCTCGCCGCCGTCGGGGTCGCGGCGGAACCGGTCACCGAACATGAGCGGCCAGTAGCGGCGCGCGGCCTGCGCCTCGATGTTGTCGGGGTCGCCCGACCGCACCTGGCGCGCGAGAAGCTGAAAGCCGCCCGCCCGGCGTCCCAGCGCGGCGAGTGCCGCCGCCTGCTGCTGGATCTTGGCCCGGACCAGGATCTGCCAAAGCCGCTTGGCAAGCGGTAGGGGGGCGGCGATCTGCGCCCGCATGCGCGCGGCCTGGACGTGATGCCCGTCGATCGGCCACAGCCAGGCGACCGGTCGGTGATGCGGGCCGCACAGCACGACGGCGATCCCGCGCTGCGCCAGCTCGACGAGCAGGTTGTTCGTATAGGTCAGGCCATGCGCATTGGCGACGACGACGCCGATGTCGTCGAGTGGTACGCGGCCGATCTCGTCACCCGCCGCCGAGACGACCAGGAAACCCCGGTCCTTCGACAGATGCCGGCCGTCCTCGGCGATCTCGACGACGCGGCCGATCATGGTGCCTTCGCGTTTACGCCCCCGCCGCCCGGCGTAGCTGCGGCGATCCGGGATCGCTCACGCGGCCGAGCAGGTCAACGCTGACGCGTCGAGCATTACGCTTCCGGAGTTGATCGAACGATACGAAGGTCCAGCGAAATGGATCGTCCGGATCCTTGTGCCTTTCTTCGAGGTTGCCGCTTTCCTTGTGCTCAGCTAGGCGGAGGCGCTGGTTCTCGACTTCCAGCCTGACGATGCGCATTACGCGCGGCTCGCCGTCGATCTCCAGACGCAGGTAGTCGCCCTTGTGCAGGCGCATGATCTTGCGCGCGCCGGCATCGAGCGTGCCGTTGCGCCGCAGGCGATTAAGACGTTCCTCGGCGAACTGGGGCTGGTTTGCCTCGAACATGGTGACCGGTACACCGATCCATTTACCGGCCCGCTTTCCCTTGCACTGCTCGTACACGTCCACGCACCAGTTCTCGCCGGGTATCAGCGCCTTGTAGAGCCGACCCTGCCGGTCCTTGAGGCGAATCAACGTCGATGGGTCTTCTGTCTTGAGCAACCGCACATGGCGGATGCCGCGATACTTCTCATCGTTTGCGGCGAACGCGGCCAGCGCCTGGCTCAGTTGGGCCTGGGAAAGCTTCGTCCCTTTCGCCGCCGCCGCCACATGCGCCTGCACGCGGGCGCGCAGATCGCGGTCGCGGATGCGCGCGATTTCGTTCTCGTTCAGATCGGCGAAACTCTTGCGATAGACGACGGTCGCGCCGTCCTCCTTGGCCGGGTCGGCGACGAGGCCATAGGCGGTAGCCTCGTGCAGCCGTCCCTGCCTGCCGTAGTCGGGTTTGAGGGAGACGACGACCGACCTGATCCTGTCGCGAAAGGCGTCCCGGTCGAACCCGTCCCACGGATCGGGCAGATCCTCGAGCGTGCGGTCGAGCCGCGCTTCGCCCGCCGCCGTGCTCATCCGCTGCAATAGCGCGCGATCGGTGCAGGCGACGACGAACGCGTCGATGGCGTGATGACGGTGGTCGGCGCGGTTCTTCAGGTTGCTGTCGGACAGAATTCCATTCAGCCCCCACTTGCCGCGCAAGAGCGACGTCAGCTTGCCGGGAATGGCCCAGACGCGATCCGATGGACAGATCTGGCCGAGATATTCCTTGGCGACCCGCGCGACATAGGCCGTGTCGGTCAGATGCCGGGCGATGAAGTCGGCATTGTCCGCGAACCGTTGCAGTGCATCCTCGGCGAAGCGCCAGCGCTTGTTCTTGGGCAGAAGCTCGGTGCGCAGCAGGATGCCCGTCCAGTCATAGCCGGGATGGTGACGAAAGGCGTCGTAAGGCGTGCGCTTGCCCTTGTCGTGGTTGGCCGACCGCAGGCACAGGACCTTGTTCGCAAGGCTGTCGTCGAGTGTGTCCTTGAACGGCAGGATATGGTCGATTACGACTTCGTCCGAGAACAGCATTTCGACCGAAATCGGCTTACCCGTGTAGATGCAGCAGCGCTGCTGCGGCGGCAGCTCGTGATAGAGCTTGAGCCGCTGCAGGTTCTCCCGGTTCACCTTCTGCCCCAGGGCGACCAGCTCCTTGCGTAACGCCTCGTTGCGTTCGGTGTTTTCCTTGATTTTCTCCTCGACGCGCCGCCGTTCCTCGCGGCTGAGTTTCAGGTCGCGCGCGAGTTCGATCGCGATCTCCGCAGGCTTTCCGTACTGCCTGATCAGCGCGTTGACGACCCGGCGCAGTTCATTGAGGCCGATATGCACCGTCGGGTTGGGGAAGCGTCCATAGCGCTTCTCGTCCGGGTCATCGGGCGCGCCGGTCGCGCCGATCATGTGCCGCTGCAGCGGCTTGCCGTAGTAGTCGAGTTCGGGCGCCGCGCCGTCGCCGCGGAAATCGGCGTGATGATAGCCGGCGCGCCTCACGGCCTGGTCGTATGTCAACGGGGCGCGGTACACCTCGCCCGTCGCCGGGTCCGTCACCTCCACGAATCCGGCGACGAGTTCGTCGACGATCCTGCTCAGGGCCTTGCGTCCCAGCCGGCAGTAACCGTGGGGCAGGCCGACGCGCGCGACGGCCCGGGCATGGTCGTCGTCGAGGCGCCAGTCTCGTCGCGCGATTGCGGCCAGCTCCTCCTCATCGTCTGCAGCCAGAATGGTCTCGACGATCTCGTCCTGCTCCGAATCGCTGTACGTCCACCACGCCTTGCCGAAGCGCGACTTGTCGGAAAGCGCGCGGCCGACGGCGTCACCCTTGAGCGCGGTGCGCCTCTCGTTTTCGAGATTGAACCGTTGGTCGGAGTCGAGGCCGAGAAGCCGCCGGATCTGATCAAACGTCGGATCGGTCCTGGCGGTCCTGAGCTTCGCATAGATCTTGTCGCGCTGCGCGAGCGTCAGTTTCCGCGGCTTCAGGTCGCGGCCGATGATTTCCAGGTGGTTGATTTCCTGGAGCATGCGGAATCGCTGCGCAAGCGGCAGCGCCCACGGGGCACGCTCGTCCGTCGGGTCGAGCGTGCAGCGCCCGGGATCGACCGGCCTGAGCGGCCGTTGAAAGAAGATGGCCTCCTTGATTGCGGCTTTTGCATCGGCAGTGAGCAGGTCGGGGTGGAACTCGGCCTGCTTCGACCACAGCCGCTCGAACTCGTCCTCGACCAGCGCCCGCAGCGGATAGAACGGATACTCGGCCTTCGCCCCCTTGCCGATGGGGCGCACGCGCACGGCCTCGCGCGCCACATGGCGCTTGTAAAGATATTCGCCGAGCGTGCGCAGACCGGATTCGACCAGCGCCTCTTTCAGCTTGCGGGCGCCTGCATCGATTTTGCCGCGTTCCTTGTCGTCGCCTTTGTCGGTCTTGCGGCTCGACTTGAACCCGCGCCGCTGGTTGAGGTGGAACAGCGCGCGGCCGAACGCGAACGGCTCCAGCCGTTCATCGAGCCCCCTGGCGCGCAGTTCATAGGGGTCGAGCGCCTCCAGCTTCTTGCGTTCGTCGGGATCGGCCGGCATCAGGCCGTGCCGCACCAGCAGCGTCATCAGCCGCGTGCGGCGCTTCAGGTAGCGGTCGCGTCGCCGGCGCATCTGCCGGGCGATGCGGCGGTCCGCGGCGAGCGATGTCCCGGTTTTCGGGGCGCGGCCGTCCGTGAACAGCCGCACGCCGATGTCGAGGATGCCGTTCGGGTTGCCATCCCTGTCGAGCGTCAGCGCGCACCAGCCGAGCGAATTGACGCCGAGATCGATTCCCAGCCGATATGTCTGCATGCCGTTCTCCCGTTTCGCGCGTCTGGGCGCAAATTTTTCCGATTCGGCCAGCTGCAACCTTTGCGGTCAAGGGATCTTGACTCGCTGACTTGAGATTGCGATGATTTTTACTGGGTGGCTTGTCCCGTCTTTAGCCGAGCGGGACCTCCTTCCTTAGCCGATGAGGAATCGCGGTCCACCCCGGCCGAAAGGCCGTGGCCCTTCGGGGGCCGTTAACAAGCTGATGCCGTCCTCCGGGGCGGCTATATGCACAAAATCGAAGGGCAGGCTCTGGCCTGCCCTTCACGTTTGCGCGATGGCGTCATCCGAACTGGGCCCGTCGAAGAAAGCGCCTTGACCCGCACCGCCACGTCCGGTTGACTCGCGGGCGGACAAATGCGCCCGCACGGACCCGTTCACTTCCCGGCGTCAGGCGGGCGTTTTGCGTTCGGGGATCTTGGGATGTTCGGGTTCTGTCCCGCCCGCATGGCTTTGGCCGCGCGATGCCGGGGCCGCGACCCGCCGTGTCGCTGTCCAACCGTTTCATCGCTCCGCTGTCCCATTTTCCCGTCGTCCCAGTGTCCCGCTGCTATCCCACTGTCCCGGTGTCCCACCGTCCCGTGCGCATGCGCCGGCAGGCTCGATTGGTGGCCGGTCAGAGCGGCCGCGGTGCAAGCCATTGCGGCGTCGGTGATTTTTCTCGTGCCGGGCGGAACGGGACGCCCGCCGGTGGGACATGCGCGAAACGGCGGGAACACGCGAAACAGTGAAACGCGTGAAACGGCTGGAACGCATGGAACAGCTGGAACACGCGAAACAGCCGGAACACGTGAAACGCGCGGAATGTGCGGAATGCTTGGAACGCTCGGAACGGCCCGGAACGCCCGAAACGCCGGAACGGGCGGAACGGCCGGGACAGGATCGTTTCCTCGCGACGGGACGGGGCGGCGCGCTTGTCGGCCGGGATTTCCGTCCCCGGGCCCTTGTGCGCGAACCGGCTGCGGCCCATGCTTGAGAATGACGCAAGCCAGGCGGGCGGGTGCCGCCCGCGGCATGGGGGAACCGCGACGTTCGCGCAATCGTCCCGCGACGCAAGGGAGGACCCCCATGCTGATCGCCGAGATCCTGCACCACAAGGGCAACGAGGTCGTCACCATCCGGCCGACCGCGACGGCCGCGGACGCCGTGCAACGGCTGGCGGAACGGCGCATCGGCGCGCTCGTCGTGCGGGACCGGTTCGGCCACGTCGTCGGCATCGTCTCCGAACGCGAGATCGTCCTGGCGCTCGCGCGTCACGGCGCGTCCGCGCTCGGCATGCCGGTCCAGGACATCATGATGGCCGACGTGCTCACGTGCCGCCGCGAGGATGCCGTTCGCGACGTCATGGCCCTGGTCACCATCCGCCGCATCCGTCACGTGCCCGTCTGCGAGGGCGACCGGCTCCTCGGCATCGTCTCGATCGGCGATCTGCTGAAGTCGCGGCTCGACGAGAAGATGCACGAGGTCGACGTGCTGCGCGATCTCACGCGCGCCCGCGGCTGATCACCGATGCGGAAAAGGGAAGGCGATGTGTCTTGCCGGTCAGACGACGATCATCGCAAGCCCGGCGCCGATGAGCGCGGCGCCGCCGATCCGTCCCAGCCGTTCGCCGCCCGGCAGCAGCTTCTCGAGCAGCACGAATCCGGCGACCGCCGCCACCGTAAGCAGGTTCATCACGCCGCCGACGAAGAGAAGTACCATCAGCACCCAGCAGCAGCCGAGGCAATAGGCACCGTGTTCGATGCCCATGCGGAACGCGCCGCCGGTCCCGGCACGCCAGCGCCGGGCGATGAAGTGCAGCGGCGCGCGGCAATGGGCGAGGCAGACATGCTTGAGCGGCGTGAGCTGATAGACGCCCGCCGCGATCAGCACGGCGGCGGCAAGTCGCGGGCTGTTCATCGACAATGACGGATCCAGCAGCGCCAGCCGGTCGAGCCCCGCCTGCAGCGCCGTCGCGGCGAGGCTGAATCCCGCCCACACGACGACGTAGCCGAGCGTGAACGCGCCCGTCGCGCCGAAGGGCCGGGCGGTCGGGTGCTGGCGGCGCGCGGCGGCGGCGTGGATCAGGATCATCGGTGCCGCGCTCGGCACCATCATGCCGGTCATCATGACCGCCCACATGACGAAGGTCAGGGCCACTTCCGTCGCCGTCCAGCCACCGGGATGCGGGGCGGGGGCCATGGCCCGCATGTCCGTCGCCATGTCCATCCGGTCCATGCCCGTATGGCCGTATCCGAGCGCGAGATAGATCCAGGCGAGCGCAACCACGCCGACGAGGCTCGCGAGGACGATGGCGCGGTCGCGCCGCAGGACGGCCTCCAGCGCCGACGGATTTTGCATCGGCGGTGCTTTGTCGGCGGCGCCCGGCGGCCGTGTCATGCCTTAGGCGTGCACGGCCGCGGCTTCGGGTGCCGTTCCGCGCACCACGCCCCGCGACGACAGATGTATGGCCGCGATATGGGCGTGGTTGCGGTCGAGGTCGAGCCGGATCGGTTGCTCGGCTCGCGCCCGGGCATCCGCGACTTCGGCCTCGATGTACTCGAAGCCGCCGGGCAGCGTGATGCGCGCGCGATGGGGCTCACCCGTCACGGGGTTGCGGATCGGCGCGGTCTCGGCCTCCAGCACGCCGGGTATCGAAAGGCGCGCCCGGCGCGCGTCGAGGTCCGCCGCGAACGCGATCGGCCTAAACATCGGCGGATGGATCCGCTCCATCGTCGATGCCAGGATGTTGAAGAACGTTCCCGCATCGGCCTCCTCCCCGGACAGGATCTTGAGCAGCGCTTCGCGCTGCCGCTCGTCGGCGCGCTCGTCGATGATCGGCTGCATCTCGCCGCGGCCGTGGTGGATGGCGCCGGGCCATGCCGAGATCAGGACCCAGTTCAGGCCGTCGAGCGGAATGTCGCCGAACCGGCCGCTTTCGATGTGCATGGCGATCACGCCCCGGCAGTCGCCGCTCGTCGGCAGGGCGTTGAACTGGCAGGGACAGCCATAGGCGCAGTTGCAGTTGACCACTTCGAGTCCGCGGATGTTCCAGTCGGCTTGTGCCATCGTGGCCTCCGTTCGGCGTCGCCGGAAAAGGTTTCAGGACACGCCATGGGCTGGCGCGTCGGCTGCTGTTGTCGCCGGTCGTGCGGGGTCGTGGGGCCTGCCGGCGAGGGTCCCCCTCGCTGTCGCGCGGGGCGGTATCGTGCCGGGAATCCGGGCCGCTTTAGGCGAAAGCGTAAACCTTCCGCCGCACCGGGCCGGAGTGCGAATCCAGCCGGGGCCTGTAGGCATGCGAGGGGGCGCCCTGTCCGTTGGCATAGGGCCGGATGATGACGTCGGCCGGCTGGTCCGATCGGCGGGGCCGCAATGCCCGGCCCACGGTCGGCGCTTCATGGGGGCGCAAACGAAAAGGGCGCCCGATGGGCGCCCTTCCGTGTCTGTCGCCTGGACGGGTGGTCAGTGCAGCTTCGACGGCAGCTCGCGGATCGCCTGCTCGATGAGCGCGTCCGCCTTGGCGGCTGGCAGGCGCTCGGCGATCAGCTTTTCCGCGGCCGCGATGGCGATGTCGACGGCGGCGGCGCGAACTTCCGCGGCGGCCTGCTGTTCGGCCTGTGCGATCCGGTCCATGGCAAGCCGTTCGCGCCGGGCCAGCGACGCCTCCAGATCCTTCTGCGCCTGGGCCGTCAGGCGCTCCGCCTCGGCCTTGGCGTGGCTGACGATCTCGTCGGCCTGCTTCATGGCGTCGCGATGCTTGCGCTGATACTGCGCCAGCAGCGCCTGCGCCTCGTCGCGAAGCCGGGCCGCCTCGTCGAGTTCCTTCGCGATCCGCGCCGCGCGCGCATCGAGGGCCGTGATGACCTGCTGTCGCACCGGTTTGAAGACGGCGACGACGAAGATCGCGAAGGCGACGGCAACCCAGGTTTCGGGCGCGGAGAATACTTCCATCTTCGCCGCTCCTTCAGGCGTGTCCGCGGGCCGACAGCACCGCCGCGGCCGCCTTCTCGGCCTCCGCAGGCGAAACGCTCTCGCCGACCAGGCGTTCGACGATCGCCCGGGCTGCATCGCTCGCCACGGCCTGCAGATTCCGCATCGCCTCGGCCTTGGCGCTGGCGATCCGGGTTTCCGCGTCCTTGATGCGCTGGGCGAGCTGGCTGTTCAGCGCCGCCTCGCGCTCGGCCGTCTGCTTGGCAATGGCGACCTCGGTCTGGCGCAGCATCTCGCTCGCACGCGCGCGGGCTTCGGCCAGCGCCTTCTCGTATGCCGCCAGCACCGCTTCCGCCTCGGCCTTCAGCTCCGCCGCGCGGTCGAGGTCGTTGGCGATGCGCTGCTCGCGCGCCGACAGGACCTCGCCGATGCGGGGCAGCGCCACCTTCGACATCAGCAGGTAGAGGATGACGAAGGTGACCGCCAGCCAGAACAGCTGGGACGAGTACGAAGCGGGGTTGAGCTGCGGCATGCCACCGCTGCCGCCTTCCGCGGCGAGGGCCGGTGCCGCGAACAGCACGGCGGCCCCCGTCAGGGCGAGGCGCTGCAGCGATGGCAGGCGAGGCTTGTGCATCGATCGTCCGTCCGATGTTCCGGTCAGAACACGAACAGGATCAGCATCGCGATGACGAGCGCGAACAGCGCGATCGCTTCCGTGAGCGCGAAGCCGAGCAGCAGGTTGCCGAACACGCGCGGTGCCGCGGCCGGGTTGCGGAGCGCGCCCGCCACGAAGCTGCCGAAGATGTTGCCCATGCCGACGCCCACGCCCGCGAGCGCGAGGGTCGCGATGCCGGCACCGATCAACTTGGCCGCTGCTGGATCCATGGTGGTCTTCCTTTCTTTCTCTTGGAGGTTTGCGAAGCGAAGGTCCGGCCCGCCGCCGCTCAGTGACTCAGGTTCACTGCGTCGTTGAGATAGAGGCAGGTGAGGATGGTGAAGACGTACGCCTGAAGGAAGGCGATCAGGAATTCGAGGCCGGTCAGCGCCACGACGAAGGCAAGCGGCAGCCAGCCGGCGAGAATGCCGAGCGAGACGACGAAGCCGGCGAAAACCTTCAGCATCGTGTGGCCCGCCAGCATGTTGGCGAACAAACGCACCGACAGGCTGACCGGGCGGATGAAGTAGGACAGGACCTCGATCGGGACCAGGATCGGGTAGAGCACCTTCGGCACGCCCGGCGGCACGAAGAACGACAGGAAGTGCAGGCCGTGACGGACGAAGCCGACGATCGTGACGATCAGGAACACGACCAGCGCCAGCGCGAACGTCACGATGATGTGCGACGTGGTCGTGAAGCTGTACGGGATCATGCCGAGCAGGTTCCCGAACAGGATGAACATGAACAGCGAGAACACGAAGGGGAAGTACTGGCGCCCCTCGCTGCCCACGTTCTCGCGAAGCATGTTGGCGATGAATTCGTAGGAAAGCTCGGCGACCGATTGCAGCCGACCCGGCACCATGGCGCGGCCGCGCATGCCGAAGGTCATCAGCGCGGTGATCAGCATCACGGCGATGACCATGAACAGGGCCGAGTTCGTGAAGGAAATGTCGATGTCCCCGATATGCATGGGGACGAGAGGCTTGATCTCGAACTGCTCAAGCGGGCTGTGATTCTGCGCCACGACCGATCCCGTTCAACCGCTGCCGGCACCGTTGCCCGGCTCGTCCGACCGATACCTCGCCTCCGCCTCCGCGGCGATCCGCCGCGTCACGCGATAGGCATTCGAAATGCCGGCCGCGAACCCGAGGATGAGCATCGCGATCAGCAGCCATGGACGCGTCCCGAACAGCTGATCGAAGAACCAGCCGAGACCGGCCCCGACCAGGACGCCCGCCAGCATTTCCACCAAAACGCGATATCCCACGCCGAACTGGCGTGTCTGCGACTCCGGTTGCCGGCCGGGACGGCGGTTCTCCTGCGCGCGGCGCAAGCGCTCGCCGAGTTCTTCCAGAGATGGCGGCCGCTTGTCTTCGCTCATCGCGCCCGATGCCCGCCCGCGTCCCCGAACCTCGGGGGGCGCGCCCAAGCGGCGCGCACCATAAGGGGGGTGTCATGGGGTGTCAAGGCCGAAAACCTCGGCCTAAGCGCGTGAAAATCAAACAAAAACCGGCCCCTTTCGCGAATGCAGCATCGACCGGCCGAAACCGGCGCCGCCGGCCGTGCCTCGTCAACGCGAAACGGACACGGCCGGCACCGGATTCCCGGCACCTGTTGCCGGCTCAGGCGGTGGCGCGCATCGCCTCGGCGCTGGCGAGGTCGACCGAGACGAGCTGCGAGACGCCGCGCTCGGCCATGGTCACGCCGAACAGGCGGTCCATGCGCGCCATCGTCATGCGGTGGTGGGTGACGACGATGAAGCGCGTGCCGGTCGTGTCCGCGATGTGCTCCAGCAGCGTGCAGAAGCGGTCGACGTTGGCGTCGTCGAGCGGCGCGTCGACCTCGTCCAGCACGCAGATCGGCGCCGGGTTGGACAGGAACACGGCGAAGAGCAGGGCAAGCGCGGTCAGCGCCTGCTCGCCGCCCGAGAGCAGCGACAGCGTCTGCAGCTTCTTGCCCGGCGGGCTCGCCATGACCTCGAGGCCGGCTTCGAGCGGATCGACCTCGCGCGGCGGCTGGTCCGGCGCTTCCGGCGGCAGCGTGGTCGCAAGCGAAAGATGCGCCCGGCCGCCGCCGAACAGCTTCACGAACAGTTCCTGGAAGTGCTTGTTGACCTTCTCGAACGCGGCCAGCAGGCGGTCGCGGCCCTCGCGGTTCAGGCTGGAGATGCCCTGGCGCAGCTTGGCGATCGCCTTGACCAGATCGTCCTTCTCACTCTGCAGCGTACCGATCTGCTGCTCGAGTTCGGCCGCTTCCTGCTCGGCGCGCAGGTTGACCGGCCCCATGGTGTCGCGCTCCTTGATCAGGCGCTCGAGCCGGTTCTCGATCTGCTGCAGCGTCGGCAGTTCGTCGTCGGGATCGACGCCGCCGGCCGCCAGGGTCTCCTCGGGCGCGCAGTCCAGCCGCTCGCGGATGCGCTGTGTCAGCTCGACGAGGACCTGTTCCGACTGCTGCAGCGCCGCCTCGCAGCGGACGCGCTCCTCGCGCGCGGTGACGAGTTCGGCCTCGATCGCCTTCAGACGCCGGTCGGCTTCGCTCGCCGCATTCTCCGCGGCGGCAAGCGCGTCGGCGGCCGCCTTGCGTCGCTGTTCCGCCTCTTCGAGCTTGGCGAACAGCGCGCTGCGCTCGGCCGCGATCTCGGCCGGCCGGCCGGCGAGCTGGTCACGCTCCTGCTCGGCTTGTGCGATGCGTTCGGCCAGGACTTCGATCTGACGCTGCGCGCTTTCGGCGCGCTGACGCCATTGCGCCTCCTCGCGCTCGATCGCCGCGACGCGCTGCCGGCGCTGATCGGCCTCGCGCGCGAGGCGATGCACAGTCGCCTGCAATTCCGTGAGCTTGGCCCGTTCGGCGGCGAGCGCGGCACGGTCCTGCTGAAGCTGCTCGCGCGCAGCACTCGGGTCGGGAATCTCGGCGAACTTCGCCTCGGCGGCCTGATGGCGCGACTCGTGATCGGCGAGGTCGGCCTTGAGCCGCTCGACCTGCTCGACCAGGGCCGCGAGCTTCGCCGACTGCGCCGCGACGGCGCGCGCGAGCGCCGCCTGCGCCTCGCGCGCGGCCTGTGATTCGGCAAACGCCTTGCGGGCCGCTTCCCGCGCAGCCGCGTCCTGGGCTTCGGCGGCGCGGCCGGCTTCGACTGCGCGCTGGAACCGCGCCTGAGCGGCTTCGGTCGCGATCTGCGCCGCGGTGCGCATCGGCTCCAGCTCGGCCAGGCGGTTGCGTTGCGCAAGCCGCGTCGCGGCCGCAGTCGGGGTCCCCGACTTCACGGTGAAGCCGTCCCAACGCCAGAGGGCGCCGTTGCGGCTGACGAGGCGCTGCCCCTGCTTGAGCTCGCGCGCGATGATCGCGCCGGACTCTTCGTCGGCGACGACGCCGATCTGCGACAGGCGGCGCGCCAGCGCGGGCGGACCGCTCACATACTCGGACAGCGGCGTCGCACCGGTCGGCAATGGCGGCGCCTCGTCGGCGATGTCGACCACGCGCCAGTGCACGGGCGCGGACGCATCGAGCGGTGCGGCCAGATCGTCGCCCAGCGCGGCGCCGAGGGCCGTCTCGTAGCCGGGCGTCACGCGGATCTGGTCGATCACAGGCGCGAACAGGTCGCCGGTGCCGCCCGCATCGAGAATGCGGGCAAGCCCCTTCATCTCGGCGTCGATGCGGGCGAGCTCCGCCTCGGCATTGCGCAGCGCCTCGCGTGCGCCGCGCTCTTCTTCCTGGGCGGCGCGGCGCGCGGCCTCGGCGGCCTCGGCGGCCTGCTTCGCCTGTTCGACGGCGGCGTCCGCGGCCTGGACGCGCGCTTCCGCTTCCGCGTGGCGGGCCTCGTCGATGGCGGATGCCTCGACCTGCGCGCGCTCGGCCTCGGCGTCGATCAGCCGCTGTTTCAGGCGGGCGATGCGGTCGGCGAGGTCGGCGATCGTGCGCCGGAGCGCGCTGCGCTCGGCCTCGGCGGCGGCGACCGCTTCGGTGGCGCGGGCGATCTCGGCATCGCGCGTTTCGACCAGGTCACGCTGCGCGTTGAGGGCGTTTTCCGCCTCGCGGCGCTGGTCGTCGGCGGTCGCATCGGCCTCGGCGATGGCTTTCCGCTCCTCGGCAAGGCGCGCGAGTGCGGCGTCCGCGTCCGCCGCCTGATGACGCTCGCGTTCGACGTCGGCGCGGAACTGCGCAAGGCGTTCCTCGGCCTGCCGTAGCGCCGCCGCGACCCGCGTCTCTTCGGCCTCGAGCTGTTCCTGGGCGATGGTCAGCCGCGCGAGTGCGGCCGCCTCCTCGGCTTCCTTCTTGCGCAGCTCCGGAAGCTGCGCCTGTGCGTCGGCGAGATGCGTCGAGGCCTCGGCGGCGCGTCCGGTGATCTCGGCGACGATGCGCTCCGCCTCGGCGAGTCGGGCTGCCGCCGCGTCGCGGGCCGCCGTCGCGTCACGCCAGCGCAGGGTGTAGAGGATCGCCTCGGCGCGGCGGATCATGTCGCTCATGTTGCGGTAGCGCGCGGCTTGGCGGGCCTGCTTCTTCAGCCCCTGATACTGCGTATCGAGGGTGCGCAGCACGTCGTCGAGCCGCGCGAGATTCGCCTCGGCGGCCTTGAGCTTCAGTTCTGCCTCGTGCCGGCGCGAGTGAAGCCCGCTGATGCCGGCCGCCTCCTCGAGCAACGCGCGGCGCTCGGTCGGCTTGGCGTTGATGATGGCACCGATGCGGCCCTGGCTCACCAGCGCGGGCGAGTGGGCGCCCGTGGCGATGTCGGCGAAGAAAAGCTGCACGTCGCGGGCGCGCGCCTCACGGCCAGCGATGCGGTAGGCGGAGCCCTGGCCGCGCTCGATCCGGCGCGTGATCTCGATCTCGGTCAGGTCGTTGTAGGCCGGCGGCGCCTTGCGATCGGGGTTCTCGATGACGAGCGCGACCTCGGCCACGTTGCGCGGCGGACGGCTCGTCGTGCCGGCGAAGATGACGTCATCCATCTCACCGCCGCGCATCTGCTTGGCGCGGTTCTCGCCCATCACCCAGCGCAGCGCCTCGACCAGGTTCGACTTGCCGCAGCCGTTCGGGCCGACGATGCCCGTCAGTCCCGGCTGGATGACGAACTCGGTCGGCTCGACGAAGGATTTGAAGCCGACGAGGCGAAGTTTGGCGAAATGCATGCGGGGAGTCCTGTCGGATCTCGTTCTTGTCGTCAGACGGCTCGGAACTTGGTCCGGACCCGGCGGCCCGGCACGCGGCAGCAGGCGATTACCACGGCGATCTGCGGGTTGCCGAACACGATCGTCGTGATCATGAGCGGCCCAGGAGCGGTTTGATCACCTTCTCGATCTCCTCGAAGCTGAGGGCGCCCGAATATTTCCTGTCGTTGATGATCAGCGTCGGCGTCGAATTGACCTGGAACTTCTGCTCGCCGGTCAGGCGCTGCTGCAGCACCGCGTCCTCGACCGATCTGTTCGCGAGACAGGCATCGGACTGCGCCTCGGTCACGCCGCCGATCCGGGCCAGGCGTTTGAGCGCGGCGATCATCCGGTTCGGGTCGCTTCCGGCCGCCCAGCTCGACTGCTGCTGAAAGAATACGTCGAGGAAGGCGAAGCTGCGCGCCGGTTCGACGCAGCGCGCGATCATCGCCGCGGCGAGCGCGACGCGGTCGAGCGGGAAGTCCCGGTAGATCAGCTTGACCTGGCCGGTGTCGATATAGGTCTCCTTGAGCTTCGGCAGCGTCTTGGTGTGGAAGGCGGCGCAGTGCGGGCAGGTGAGGGACGCGTACTCGACGATCGTGACAGGGGCATCGGCCGCACCCATGATCAGGTCGCCGTCCTCCCGCCGCGGGGCGAGCTTCGCCGGGTCGACCGCCGCGGCCGGGGTCGCGTCGGCCTGCGCAACCATGACGGGTGTCGCCGCCGTGAGGGCGGTGGCCTCTAAGGCCGCGTCCATTCCCCCGGATTCCAGGGACGCGGCATGGACGGCCGGGGCGAAAGACAGGGCCGCCACAACAACCAACGATAGTTTCGTGCCGATACGCATGGGTGCCTACCAGATCTTGTATCCTATCGGGTTAGTGCGGCGGTCCACAAGGTTAATTCCGGCCCCGGGCGCGCGGCGGGCGGCCCGGTTTCCGGCCAGGCTTCACGTCTCGTCGTCGACGCCGTGGCCGGCCAGGGCGGACTCCGCCGCCAGATCCTCGCGGGCGATCGACCGGCCGAGCCGTTCGAGTGCCTCACGCAGCGCGGGGTCTTCGATGGCCGAGACGGCCTTCCGGATGGCCTGGTCCGCGCCGGGGGGCAGCGGCGGCAGCCGTCGGGGCGGGCGCCGCGCCGGGTTCGGCAGCGGCGCGTGGATGAGCTTGAGCCGGTCGACCGCCCGGGCACCCAGATAGGTATTGATCCGCTCGATGATCTGCGGGGCCATGTGCTGCAGCTCGGCCGCCGCGGCGCCGGTGACGCGGACGCTCAAGAGTCCGCCAGTGTTGGCACCCGGCGACGGCGTGAGCTTCTCGGGCATCGTTTCGGCCGCGAGCGACGGTCCGACGATGTTGGCCCATTCCGCGATCAGCGCGGCATAGGCGCGTCCGCGCTTCTCGAGCACGGTCTTCGTGATCTTCGGCAGTGTCGCGCCGAGCGCGCGCGGGCCCATCGTCACCTGTCCGCCGCAACGGGGATCGAATCCTGTATATCGTAGGGGCCGATGTCACGCCGCACAACGACAGCGCACCGGAATTCACGCATCGCCGCCGCGACCGATGCCGCGAGCGCCGAACTTCTCGCGTGGTACGACCGCCATGCGCGCGTGCTGCCGTGGCGGGCCCGGCCGCCGGAGCGGCCCGACCCCTACCGCGTCTGGCTCGCCGAGATCATGCTGCAGCAGACGACCGTGGCGACCGTCGGCCCGTATTTTCGCGAATTCGTCGCGCGCTGGCCGTCGGTTCACGATCTCGCCGCGGCCCCGCTCGACGAGGTGCTGACGGCGTGGGCCGGCCTCGGCTACTACGCGCGGGCGCGCAATCTTCACAAATGCGCGCAGGTCGTCGTGCGGGACTACGGCGGGCGCTTTCCGGACACTGAAGACGAGCTGCGGCGCCTGCCGGGTATCGGTCCCTATACTGCGGCCGCCATCGCCGCCATCGCCTTCGATCGTCCGGCGGTCGTCGTCGACGGCAATGTCGAGCGCGTGATGTCCCGCGTGTTCGCGATCGAAACGCCGCTGCCGGCCGCCAAGCCGGCGATCCGCGCCGCCGCGGCCTTGCTCGCGCCCACGGCGCGCACGGGCGATTACGCGCAGGCGCTGATGGATCTGGGCGCCACGATCTGCACGCCGCGGGCGCCGCGCTGCATTCTCTGCCCGTGGTCGGCGCGCTGCGCGGCGCGCCGTCTCGGCACGCCCGAGACGTTTCCGCGCAAGGCCGCCAAGGCGGTCCGGCCGCAGCGCCATGGCGTCGCGTTCCTCCTGCTCGGGCCGGACGGGTCCATCTGGCTCCGGCGGCGGCCCGAACGGGGCCTCCTCGGCGGCATGATGGAGGTCCCGTCGACGGACTGGACGGCGGACGCCCCGAGCAGGCCCGCGGCGCGTCGGGCAGCACCGTGCGCGGCGGACTGGCGCGAGCTCGAGGGCCACGTCTCGCACGGCTTCACGCACTTCGACCTGTCGCTGAAGGTCTGGATCGGCCGGGCCCCGGCCGACGCGGTGCCCGATGGTGCCGGTCTGTGGGTGCCGATCGACAGGCTCGGCGACGTCGCCCTGCCGACCCTCATGCGCAAGGTGATCGCGCATGGTCTTGCCGGCGCCGCTGTCCCGCACGCGGACGGCGGCGAATAGCGTCGGCGAGGGGGCGCGCCGTCGGGCTCCAATTTGTCGGAGCGGCCGATTTTTGCGTTTTGTCCGTTGCTTCAACTTTTGATTGCAGTAATTTACATTTTTGCAACCATTTCCGGGCCATTGTTGCGTCGTTTCCAGGGTGTGGCCGTGTCATCTCCAGTGGTCGAGGCCGTCGGTCGCGAACTTCCGCTTTCCGAGATGCCGGACAGGCTCGCGTCGCTTTATCGATACTGGAATCTCAAACGCGGCCAGGACCCGATGCCGCGTCGCGCGGACATCGACCCGCTCGATCTGCGGGACGTGCTCGGCTGGATAAGCCTCGTCGAGATTCGCGGGACGCCGCCGCAATTCGTTTACCGCCTGGTCGGGTCGCAGCTGGGATACCGCCGGGGCGGACCGAAGGAACGGCGGCCGCTCGACGAGGTCCGGCCGGCCGAATACAGGGCCCTGGTCGAACGCCAGTTCCGCCATGTCGCCGAGACCGGGCAGCCGACCCTGTGCGAAAACACGATCACGTTTCGCGAGGGACGATTCACCTACCGGCGGCTGGCCCTGCCGCTCGGCGCCGACCGCCGGACGCCCGACATGCTGCTCCTCGGCGCCGATTGCGACGGCAGCGCGATCGCCCGCTTTCATGCGCTCTGCGACCGCGAACTCGGGGACGAGCTGCTCGCGCCCCGGAAGCCGTAGCACGCCCGGCGGCGCGATCCCGAAAAAGGTGGCGCAAGTCCCCCAATGTCAGATTGTTCGCGACATCCGTTAAACTTAAGCGTATATTAACCCATAAGAGTGAGGGGGTCATGCCGCTGACGGATGCCGATTTCGGTCTGCTTCAGTCCAGCCTCGACGCCACGATCGATCGCCTCGCGTCGCTTCACCTGAACATCACGATCGAGCGGGATTTCGAAAAGCTGTGCGCGGCGCTGCGGGCCATGAAGGCGCCGTGGGTCAATCCCGCGTTTAATCCCGAACACGTCGACATCTCGCCCGAGAGCTTCTGGCTCAAGGTCACCGACGAGGACGGCAACCTGGTCGCGACGCATGCGCAGAGACTGATCGAGACGGACGACTTCCACACCCTCCTCGAAGACCGCCTCTGGTACCGGAACGGCATCGAGTATCTGCCAGGGCGCGAGCGGCTGCGGGTCACGCGTTCGCAAACCCGGATCTCCGGGCTGGTCGCGCATGCGGGGGGCTTGGCTGTCGTGCCGCAATGGCGCAAGCGCGGATTGTCGCTGTACCTGCCGTTCCTCAGCCGGTCGCTCGCCTTCCGCAACTACGACATCTCGTTCGTCACCGCGGTCTGCCTGAAGGAGATGGCCGACAGCGGGCTGCCGTCAACGAACTATGGCTATGCCCATGTCGAGCCGTGCCTGAACGGCTTTCTGCCATCCGCGCAACGCAATGAACGCGACGCCTGCCTTCTGTACATGTCGCAGGCCGAAACGATGGAGCGGTTCCGCCGTCTGCCCGATCACCCGCAGTTCCCGCTCCAGGTCAGGTCGGAAATCAGGCCGGAAAAGGAATTGCTGCGCGCGTGACGGTCAGACCGAGAAGTCTTTGAACTCGCGCTTGTTGATGAAGATCATCAGCGTGTCGACGGTGCGGCCGTCATTCGCCATTGGCAGGATCAGCCGGCTGTAGCTGTAGCGGATGAAGTCGACGCACGCGACGACGTAGTGATAGCTGGGCACGCCGGTGAAGCAGACCGTCTGGTAGTCCTCCAGCAGTGCCTGGCGCATCGCCTGGGACTCGATGTCGATTACGTTCGGCTTGTTGAAGGCGGCGCCGGTGCGGATATTACCGCCGCGGATGCGCACGAAGAATTCGCCGGCTGCGGCGTTGCCGACGTCGATGACGTGCGTGTAGCCGATCAGTGGCCGTAGATCGATGATGTCGATGTCGCGCCGGCTGGGCAGCAGCCCGTCCTTCCGCTTCGACTGCCAGTAGTTGTAGGCGTTGAGGAAGTTCCTGTCTTCGGGATCGAAGTCGGACAATGGCTGACAGCGCCGTTTGAATATGTCGTCTCCGACCGCGATCGTCATTTCCGGATAGGGGTTTACAACCGGCGCCAGCATTTTGTCCCCACCTCTTTGTCCCCTCGGCAGAAAATGTTTTACCGATAAGGTGAACCGAAGATTGGCAACTCTAGGTGGCCAGCTCGCCCAATCATCGGAATATTGGGTTAATTTAAGGTAAATGCGCCCTCATTTTTTGAAAAACGGGGACGTAAGTCCGTATTCGGCAATCGATCTTCCTTCGACCCGCGCCGTCGGGGTCAGTTGAGCTCCGCCCGGAGCTTCTGGCGCAGGACGTCGATCGGTACGCGCCGCCCCTCGATCGTCACGCACCAGAACGTCCAGCCGTTGCAGGCCGGCGCGCCCTGCACGGCGGCGCCCACTTGGTGGATCGACCCCTTGTGGTCGGCCGAGATCAGCGTGCCGTCGGCGCGCACGCGCGCCGTCCACCGGCCGGTCGGATCGGTCAGCACCTCGCCCGGACGCAGCAGCCCGCGCTCCACCAGCCAGCCGAAGGGCACGCGCGGCTCGTCGCGTTTGGACGGCGTCATCAATAGTTCCGGATCCTCGACCGGCCGCACGTCGGCGATGCGCGTGCGGGCCACGTCGGCATAGGTCGGGTCGCGCTCGAGGCCGATGAAGTGGCGGCCGAGTTTCTTCGCGACCGCACCGGTGGTGCCCGTGCCGAAGAACGGATCGAGGATGACGTCGCCGGGTTTGCTCGCGGCCATGATCACGCGATAGAGCAGCGCTTCCGGCTTCTGGGTCGGATGCGCCTTCTTGCCGTCGCGCTTCAGGCGTTCGCTGCCGCTGCAGATCGGGATCAGCCAGTCGCTGCGCATCTGCAGGTCGTCGTTCAACGCCTTCATTGCCGCGTAGTTGAACGTGTACCTGCTGTCCTCGTCGCGCGCGGCCCAGATCAACGTCTCGTGCGCGTTGGTGAAGCGGCGGCCGCGGAAATTCGGCATCGGGTTGGTCTTGCGCCAGACGATGTCGTTCAGCACCCAGAAGCCGAGGTCCTGAAGGGCGACGCCGAGGCGGAAGATGTTGTGGTAGGTGCCGATCACCCAGATCGTCCCGTCCGGCTTCAGCACCCGGCGGGCGGCCGCAAGCCAGTCCCGCGTGAACCGGTCGTAGTCCTCGAACGAGCCGATCTGATCCCAGGCGTCGTCGACCCCGTCGACGCGGCTGTTGTTGGGGCGTCGCAGTTCGCCCCTGAGGCGGAGGTTGTAGGGCGGATCGGCGAAGATCATGTCGACGCTGTTCGCCGGCAGCCGCCGGAGCAGGTCGACACAGTCGCCGACCAGGACGGTATCGATCACCTCGTGAAGGGGCAACGCGCGCTGCTCAGTCATGGCAGCGCATCTTTGAGTCGGTCGCGAGTCGACGTCAATAACTTTGTTGAGTCAACGCTTTAGCGGCGAATCTTCAGAAGGGGAATCGACCCTGCGCGACCGGCGCGAAGCTCAACCTGTGGTGTCGCGTCGGCCCGGTACGCACAATTGCTTCGATGTGCTCGGGGGTTCCGTAGCCGGCGTTGCGGTGCCAGCCGAATCCTTCGTAGCGGGTGGCGAGCCGGGTCATCGCCCGGTCGCGGATCACCTTGGCGACGATCGAGGCCGCCGCGATCGAGAGCGAGCGCCGGTCGCCTCCGACCAGGGTCTCGACCCGGCAGCCCAGGTCGCGCGGCGCGGTATTGCCGTCGACGAGCACGGCGTCGGGCATGCAGCCGAGCCGGCGCAGCGCGCGGCGCATGGCGAGGAACGTCGCCTGCAGGATGTTGAGCCGGTCGATCTCGGCAACACTCGCGGCACCGATGCCGACCATCACGTCGCCGGCGGCGACGTGCGACATGATGAGCGTGAACGCCGCGGCGCGGCGTTCGGGCGACAGGCGTTTGGAATCGTCGATGAGACCCGACAGCGTCCGCGGGATCCGCAGGGCCGGAAACATCACCGCCGCGGCGACGACGGGACCGGCGAGCGGCCCGCGACCCGCCTCGTCCAGTCCTGCGACGCGGCCGCCGAGCCGCCGTTCGTAGAGGAAAGTCGGCATGGCCGGAGCATAAAGCGATTCGCGATCGCGGACTCAATCGCGGACTCAAGTGCCCCGGCCGGTGCCGCACGGGATGGCGCCGTTATCCGGCCGTCAGCACGACCTTGGCGCTGCGGCTGCGGTCGGCCGCGAGCTCGAAGGCTTCGACGGCGCGGGAGAGCGGCAAGGTGGCCGTGATCATCGGCCGGGGATCGATCACGCCGGCGACGATGAGCGAGAGCGCCTCGCCGTACTCGTCGGCGAAGCGGAACGATCCCTTCACGTCCAGTTCCTTCGCCATCACCGCGTTGAACGGGACGGCGAAGGCCTCGCCGGGCAGGTTACCGACCTGCACCAGCGTGCCGCCGCGCCGGACGGCGTCGATCGCGACCGGCACGGCGCGCGGACTGCCGGAGGCCTCGAACACGACGTCATAGCCGCCGACATCGGCGAGCGGCTCGGCCGCCGGATGCACGGCATCGGCCCCCATGGCCCGGGCGCGCGCAAGTGCGGACGCCTCAAGATCGGACGCCACGACCCGGGCCGCGCCGCGATGTTTTGCGACCGCCACGAGCAGCAGCCCGATCGGTCCCGCCCCGATCACCAGGACCGACCGTCCGGCGAGATCGCCGGCGCGATTGGCGGCGTGCAGGCATACCGCCAGGGGTTCGGCGAGCGCCGCGTGCTCGAACGGCACGGACGGCGGAATCTTGAAGCATTGCGAGGCGGGCATGTCGATGGTCTGCGCGAAGCCGCCCTGCATGTGGGGGCACTTGCTGGCGCTGCCCATGAAAAAGATGTCGGTGCAGAGATTGCTGCGTCCTTCCCGGCAGCGGATGCATCGCCCGCAGGGGCGGGACGGATTCACCGCCACGCGATCGCCGACCGAGAACGCAAGCCCCGATCCGTTGACCGCGACGATTTCACCGGCGATCTCGTGGCCCAGGATCAACGGCTCGACGATGGTGAAGGAACCCGTGCGGCCGTGCAGGAAATAGTGGAGATCCGATCCGCAGATTCCGCCGGCGCCGAAGCGCACCCGCACCCAACCTTCCGCCAAGGGCTGCTCGGCGACGTCTTCGAACCGCAGATCGCGGGCGGCATGGACGACGGCAGCAAACGGCATGGCGCGTGTCTCCTTCGGATCGCCACCGCGCTTGCGGCCATCCGTGTGGGCGAATGCCGCCTGAAATCGGCGGTGGACGCTGATGATCCTAACTTGTATGGTAGTATGGATCAATAACACGATGGCCGCCGGACGAGGGGTGACGTTCGCGATGACTTGCACGCACCGTTCCGCGTAAGGAAAGACTCCCGGGTTTCTGAACCGTGTCGGCAAAAGCCGCCAGATCGGCGTCGCTGCCCGACGCCGCCCAGCTCTCGCTGAGCGAAGCCATTGCCCCGCAGGTGTTCCGGGCGCTGCGCGCGGCGATTGTCACGCTGCGCGTGCAGCCGGGGCAGGGCCTGTCCGAGACCGATATCGCCCGCCGGTTTGGGGTAAGCCGCCAGCCGGTCCGCGAGGCGTTCATCAAGCTCGCCGAGGCGGGGCTGGTGGAGATCCGACCGCAGCGCGGCACGTTCGTGGTGCCGATCACGAGCCGCGACGTGTTGAACGCCCAGTTCATCCGCGAGGCGATCGAGGTCGCCGTGATCGGCGAGCTTGCCAGCCGGACGACGCCCGCCCTCATCGCGGAACTGCGCCGGCTGATCAACGAACAGCGCGCTGCGGCGGCCGGCGACGACTGGCCGGCATTTCTTGCGCTCGACGAGACCTTTCATCGCACGCTCGCCGAAGGTGCCGGGCGCGGTCAGGCTTGGCGCACGCTCGAGCCGATCAAGGCACAGATGGACCGCGTGCGGTATCTCAGTTTCAGCGGTGCCTCGCCGCTGCCGCAGCTCATCAATCAGCACGCGGCCATCGTCGAGGCGCTCGCGCGCCATAAGCGCACCGCCGCGGAAGCGGCCATGCGGCGCCACTTGCGGGAAATTCTGACGACTCTGCCGGCAATCATGGCTGAGCACCCCGAACTGTTCGAGCCGCAACATCGATTACCGGCAACCGCTGCCTGAGAGGCAACATCAAACAACACGACATCAAGCAACACGACATCAAGCAACGGAGGAAATCCATGTGGGCGTTTCGACTCTTTGGCCTCGCGATCACGCTCGCGACCGCGCTGCTGGCGGTGCCAGCACAGGCACAGCAGAAAGTGACCCTGAAGCTCGGCCATCTCGCCAATGAGCAGGACGTGTGGCATCAGGCCGCGCTCAAGTTCGGCGAGGAGCTGAAGGCGCTCAGCAACGGTTCGATGGAGGTCCAGGTCTTCCCCAACGAGTCGTTGGGCAAGGAGATGGATCTCATCAACGGCATGCAGCTCGGTACGGTCGATATGACCATCACCGGCGAGTCGTTGCAGAACTGGGCACCCAGTGCCGCTCTGCTGGCAATTCCCTATGCGCTGACGAGTCTCGAACAGCTCGACAAGGTCGCCGGCGGTCCGATCGGCGAGAAGATCGCGGCGGAGGTGATTCAGAAAGCGCGCGTCCGGCCGATCGCCTATTTCGCGCGCGGTCCGCGCAACCTGACCTCGAACCGGCCCATCACCAAGCCCGAGGACCTCAACGGTTTCCGCATGCGCGTCCCCAACGTACCGCTGTTCGTCGCGGTCTGGAAGGAACTCGGGGCGCGTCCCACGCCGATGGCCTTCTCCGAGGTCTTCACGGCGCTGCAGAACAATACGATCGAGGGGCAGGAGAATCCGCTTGCCCTCATCAAGGCTGCCAACTTCAACGAGGTCCAGAAGTACGTGAACCGGACCGAGCACGTGCGGAGCTGGATCTATCTCGTGATCGGCGAGCGGCGCTTCCAGAGCCTGACGAAGGAGCAGCAGGACGCCGTGATCGAGGCCGGCAAGCGCGCGCAGGCCTATGAGCGCAAGCTCTTCCTCGAGGCGGAGCAGAAGCTCGAAGACGAGTTGAAGGCACGCGGCATGACCTTCGTCGATGTCGACATTGCGGCCTTCGCGGCGAAGGCCCGGCCGGCGGCGCTTGCCGCCGTCAAGCCCGAGGTCAAGCCGATGCTCGAGGAAATCCTGGCCATGCAGTGACCGGCGGCCGGTTTCACCGGCGGACGCGGGGCCCCTTCGCCTATCAGGCGGAAGGGCGTTCCGCGTCCGCGCCGGGCAGCCCCGCGTCTGTCAATCGGCACACATAATCATGCTTATCCGTCTCTTCGGATCGCTCGTGACGCTCCTCAGGGTGCTGACCGGCGCCGCCTTCGCCGTTCTCATCGCCGCCGTGCTGCTGCAGGTCGTCACCCGTCTCGCACTGCCGGAATCGCCAGTCTGGACGGAAGAGCTGTCGCGTTTCGCGCTGCTCTATCTCGTCGCGCTTGGCGGCGGGCTCGCCCTCAGGACGGGTGAGCTCGTCAACGTCGATCTGTTGCTGACGGCACTGTCGGAGCGCGGCCGCCGCTGGCTCGAGGCGATCGCAATGGTGGGCGTCATATGTTTCGCCGCGGCCCTCGTGCCGCCGGCGCTGGAGTTCGTCGCGATCGGGGAGTTCCAGACGTCGCCGGCGCTCGGCTGGCAGATGACCTGGATACATCTGATCGTGCTCATCGCGCCGCTGTCGCTGGCGCTGTTCGCAATCGAGCGGCTCGTGACGCTCGCCCGCGGACGTGGGGGGAAGTGACCGGATGTATATCGCACTTCTGTTCGGCTCGTTCCTGATCGTGCTGCTACTGGGCTTTCCGGTGGCGGTCGCGCTCGGGATCGCCTCGATCCTTTACCTGTTGGCGAAGGGCCTGCCGCTCGAAGTCCTGCCGCAGACGATGTATTCCGGCATGGACAGCTTTGTCCTGCTTTGCATTCCGGGTTTCATCCTCGCCGGCAACCTGATGAACGGCGGCGGTATAACCGACCGGATCATTCGCTTCGCGAACGCACTCGTCGGCAGCATACGGGGCGGGCTCGGCCTGACCAGCATCGTCGGCTCGATGATCTTTGCGGGCATCTCGGGCACCGCCGTCGCCGAGGCGGCCAGCATCGGCTCGGTGATGATTCCCGGTATGCGGCGCGCCGGCTATCCCGCCAGCTTCGCGGCGGCACTGGTCGCTTCGGCGTCCACGGTCGGTCCGATCATTCCGCCCAGCGTGCCGATGATCATCGTCGGCACGCTGACCGGCATCTCGGTCGGTCGCATGTTCATCGCCGGCGCCGTGCCGGGCATCCTGCTCGGCGTCGGCATGATGCTGACCTGCTACCTGATCGCCGTGCGCAACGGCTACCCGCGGGAGCCGTGGAAAGGTTTCCACGAGTTGACGCGCAGCTTCGGCGGTGCGGTCTGGGCGCTGCTCATGACCTTTCTTATCCTGTTCGGCATCGTTGGCGGATTCTTCACGCCGACCGAGGCGGCCATCGTGGCCGCGCTCTACGCCTTCGTCATCGGTCTGTTCGTCTATCGCGGCTTCACCCTGAAGGACCTGCCGAAGCTGCTGATCGACAGCGCGGTCAGCTCGGCGGCGATCATCCTCATCGTCGGCTTCGCGGCCAGCTTCGGCTGGATCCTGACCGCCGAGCGGATTCCCCAGACCATCGCCGACGCGGTTCTGTCGATCACGGACAACAAATATGTGGTGATTCTGCTCATCAACATTCTGCTGCTCATCGTCGGCATGTTCATGGAGACGATCGCCGCCCTGATCATCCTGTTCCCACCGCTGCTCGCCGTGGCGACCCAGGTCGGCATCGATCCGGTGCATTTCGCGACGTTCGCCGTCCTCAATCTGATGATCGGGCTCACCACGCCGCCCGTCGGCGTATGCCTGTTCGTGTGCGCCAACATCGCGAAGATCTCGCTGGTCGACATCACGCGGGCGGTTCTGCCGTTCCTCGTCGCGAACCTGACGGTTCTCATGCTGGTCTCCTACATTCCCGCACTCTCGTTGTGGCTGCCGAACCTGCTCTTCGATTGATGCGGAAAGCTCCCTGAACGCAAGGACAGTTCCATGAAGATCGAACGCGCCTATTGCATCGTCACCTGCCCGGGCCGGAACTTTGTCACCCTGAAGATCGTCACCGACGAAGGCGTCTACGGCATCGGCGACGCGACACTGAACGGCCGGGAGAAGGCAGTGGTCGCGTATCTCGAGAACCATGTCATCCCGTGCCTCATCGGCCGCGATCCGCACCAGATCGAGGACATCTGGCAGTATCTCTACAAGGGCGCCTATTGGCGCCGCGGGCCGGTGACCATGGCGGCCATTGCCGCCGTCGACACCGCCTTGTGGGACATCAAGGCGAAGGTTGCCGGCCTGCCGCTCTATCAGCTCCTCGGCGGCAAGAGTCGCTTGGCCGTGATGGTCTACGGCCATGCCAACGGCCGCGACATTGCCGAAGCGGTGGATGCCGTCGGCCAGTATCTGGAGATGGGCTACAAGGCGATCCGGGTGCAGGCCGGCGTGCCGGGCCTTGCCACGGCGTACGGCGTCGCCAAGGGCAAGCTCTTCTATGAACCCGCCACCAAGGGCTTGCCTGAGGAGCAGATCTGGTCGACGGAGAAATACATCAATTTCATCCCGCAGCTGTTCGAAGCCGTGCGGGCCAGGCACGGATTCGATTTCCATCTGTTGCACGACGTTCATCATCGGCTCACGCCGATCGAAGCGGCCCGCGTGGGCAAGAGTCTCGAGCCCTACCGTCTGTTCTGGATGGAAGACCCGACGCCGGCCGAGAACCAGGAGGCGCTGCGCCTCATCCGCAGCCACACGGTGACGCCGATCGCCATCGGCGAGGTCTTCAACTCCATCCATGACTGCCGTCAGCTGATCCAGGAACAGCTGATCGACTACATCCGCACCACCGTCGTCCACGCGGGCGGCATCTCGCACCTGCGCAAGATCGCTGCCCTCGCCGAGCTCTATCAGGTACGGACGGGATCACACGGGGCGACCGACCTGTCGCCCGTGTGCATGGGTGCGGCACTTCACTTCGACCTGTCGGTGCCGAATTTCGGCATTCAGGAATACATGCGTCACACGAAGGAAACCGACGAGGTCTTTCCGCATCACTACAGTTTCGCGGATGGATACCTCTATCCGGGCGACGCGCCGGGGCACGGCGTCGACATCGACGAGAAACTGGCCGCCAAGTTCCCCTACGAACCGGCGTACCTGCCGGTCGCACGCCTCGAGGACGGCACGCTCTGGAGCTGGTGAGCATGGCACGTCTCGCCGAAGCGACGTTGGCGCAGCTTCGCGCGGACGTCCGCAGACCGCTGGTCCCGCGGCCGGCGCCGGCGATCGTCCATCTCGGTCTCGGCGCTTTCCATCGGGCCCATATGGCGGAATACACCGAGGACGCCGAAACGCTGTCGCCCGGCGGATGGGGAATCGTCGGCGTCACGATGCGCTCGGGCGCGGTACGCGATGCGCTCGCGCCGCAGGACGGCCTCTATACGCTCGTGGTGCGCGACGGCGCCGGCGAGCGCGCCCGCGTCATCGGCATCGTGCGGGAGGTCCTCTCTGCCGCCGATGATCCGGCCGGCGTCATTGCGCGCATGGCAGCGCCGTCGACCCGGATCATATCCCTGACCATCACCGAGAAGGGCTATGCGCTCGATCCGGCGTCGCGGCGGCTGCGCCTCGACGACCCGCGCATTGCCGCCGATCTTGCGCTGGGGGCGGTACCGTGCAGCGCGATCGGCATGCTGCATGCGGCGGCCGCCCGGCGCCGCGCCGCACAGGCGCCCGGCTTCACCGTCCTCTGCTGCGACAATCTGCCGGCCAACGGAAAAACCCTGAAGGCCGCGGTCCTTGCCTTCGCCGACGCCAAGGGCGACGGCCTGGGCGAATGGATCGAAGCCAACGTCGCGTTTCCGTCGTCCATGGTCGACCGTATCGTGCCGGCCATAACGGATGCCGACCGGCAGCGGGCCTCGCAGCTGATCGGGTTGGACGATGCGGCGCCCGTCTTCACCGAGCCCTTCAAGCAATGGGTCGTCGAGGACCGCTTCGTGTCGGGCCGTCCGGCGTGGGAGCGTGCGGGGGTCGAGTTCGTGGAGGACGTGGCGCCTTACGAGCTGATGAAGCTTCGACTCCTCAACGGCAGCCACTCCGCGATCGCCTATCTGGGCGCGCTGGCCGGCCTGACATTCGTCAACGAGGTGACCGCCGATCCGGTGTTCCGGTCCTTCATCGAAAAGCTGATGGCCGAATCCGCCGCGACCGTACCGTTGCGGACCGAAGACTATCGCGCATCGCTTCTGGCCCGGTTCGACAACCCCGCCCTTCAGCATCGTTGCCGCCAGATCGCCATGGACGGCACCCAGAAGCTGCCGCAGCGCCTGATCGCGCCGATTTCCGAGCGCCTGGCGCGCGGGCTGCCGATCACCTGCCTTGCCGTGGCCGTCGCGGCCTGGATGCGCTACGTCGGCGGGGTCATGCCCGACGGCACGCCCTATACCGTCGACGATCCGCTCGCGACCACGCTGGCGCAGCTCCAAGAAGGCCGCGCACCGGCAGAGCGGTTTCGTGCGCTCATCGGCCTCGAGGCCGTCTTCGGAACCGAGCTGCCGCGCAACCCGGCCTTCGTCGAACCGATTCGCGCGGCCTATCTCGACCTGTGGAAGGACGGACCCCGCGAGGTCGTCGCGTGCGCGATCTGAGGCGTGACGTATCGGAACCTCCCGGCGCGGAAAACCGGCTGGCGGCGGTGATCGTGCGGCTTTCTCGAGACGACGGGGACACGACTACTCGGCGGGCTGCGGGGCGCTCTCTCGCCGATACAGCGTCGCCATGCTCAGCGCGAGCGCGCCGACCGCGCATAGCGTAATGGTCGTCACCATCGGCAGCGCAGTTCCATCGAAGACCATGCTGACGATGACGATCATGATCCCGCCGGCGATCATCTGAAGCGTACCGCCGAGCGCCGAGGCCATGCCGGCGATCGAGCCGTGTTCCTCCAGCGCGAGGACCATCGTCGACGGGATGACCAGGCCGAGGCAGGCGAAGGCAACCAGCAGCATCGCGATCAGCACCGCCAGGCTGGCGACGCTGGCCACGGTCACGACAAACAGGATCAACGCGAACGCCGTGTGCGCGGCGACGGCGGTGATCACCACCCGCGCCATGCCAAACCGCGTGCCGAGCCTGGCGGAAAACTGCGAGGCGCCGATGAACCCGACCGCGTTCGCCGCGAACGCGATGCTGTACTCGGTCGGCGTGAGGCCGAAATAGTCAATGTAGATGAACGACGAGCTCGCGAGAAAGACGAAGAAGCTCGACATACCGAGCCCGCCGATGAAGGTGAGTCCGAGAAAGCGCCGGTCGCGGAGGAGAAACCCGAAACCCCGGAGCACGTTCGCGAGGCTGACCTTGATGCGGTCGGCCGGCGGCCGCGTCTCGGGAAGGAAAACGGCGACCAGCACGAATCCCAGTATCGCGACCACGGTTATCGCGCCGAAGACCGCACGCCAGCCGAAGGGCACGATGAGGGCGCTGTCGGTCAGCGGGGCCAAGATCGGCGACACGCTCAGGACCAGCATGACCAGCGACATCAGCCGCGTCGCCTCGACCCCGGTATGGAGATCGCGGATGATCGCGCGCGGAATCACCATCATGGACGATGCGCCGATCTCCTGCACGAAGCGGAAGAAGATCAGCCATTCGATGCTTGCGGCCGCACCGCAGCCGATCGAACCGACGGCGAACAGCGCAGCACCGAAATAGAGCGGCGGCTTGCGGCCGACCATGTCCGATATCGGGCCATAGGCGATCTGACAGATTCCGAATGCCATGAAGAAGGTCATCAGGGTCATCTGCGTCGCCGCCGTCGACGCACCGAGGTCGGCCGCGATCGTCGGGAGCGCCGGGATGTACATGTCGATCGCGAACGGTCCGATGGCCGCGAGGAGGCCGAGGACGATGGCGTTCCGTGCGTAGTTCGAAAGCATGAAGACCTCTTTCCGACCGGCGGACGCCGCCAGTCGGTTTGTGCCGACTCGTGCAGGCTGCCCCGTGTTCAGGGAAGGTTGGTCAGGCGTTGACCAGAATCTTGAAGCCGCCGTAGGCCATGCGCTTGACGTCGAAGGGCACTGCCTTCGGATCCGCGATCTTGTCGAGCCGCGGGTCCTTCATGACCTTGGCGTTGACGCGATCGCGATGGGCGCGCGATTTGAACATGATCCAGGCAAAGATCACCGTCTCGCCGGGCTTGAGCTTCATCGCGCACGGAAACGGCAGCGCCACCTTCACGTCGAGATCATCGCCGACATGTTCCTTGTAATCGAGCGCGCCGTGCTCCCGCCAGATCCGGCCCGCCTTACGCGCCATGCGGCGATAGGCCTCAAGGTTCTTCTTCGGGACGGGCAGAACAAATCCATCGACAAATCGCATGTGAACTCTCCTTCGTTGAGCCGTTGCCGTTGACGGGGCGCGCTGCTCGTTCTTGATCGCCGGCACGAACCACGCCGTGTTCAGGTCGCACGTGCGCGCATTGCGATGCGCCGGGTTGCGCCCGGCGGTGGCACACGCCGCCGTCGGGCGTTGTCGCGGATACGCGCCACGAGATGCCTCAATCGTCGATTGCCTGGTAGACAGAGGTCCAGAAATCCTGATGGATCGCCAGGAAGCCGGGGGCCCAAAGCCGCTGGGTCATCAGGATCGCGACCATGTCCTCCGTCGGGTCCACGTACCATGACGTGCCGTAGCCGCCGTCCCAGCCGAATCGTCCGGGGACTCCCGCCACGTCATTGCGCCGGGTGACGATGGACACACCGAAGCCCCAACCGCGGTCGTCCCAGAAGCCGGGGAAAAAGGGCGAGGCCGCCTTCTGCTCGGCGATGATGTGGTCGGTCGTCATCAGCTCGACCGAAAGCCGCGAGAGAATGCGCTCGCTCCCGCACTTTCCCTTGTTCAGCATCAGGCGACCGAAGGCGAGAAAGTCGTCGACCGTGGAGACCAGTCCGCCGCCGCCCGATTCGAAAACGGGCGGACGGGCGAAACGGCCGCCGCGGGCCTCGTCAAAGACCTCGAGCCGGCCGCTCGCCGGATCGGCCCGGTAGAAGGTCGCGAGGCGGTCATGCTTGGTTTCGGGCACGCTGAAACCGGTATCCTTCATGCCGAGCGGCGCGAAGATGCGCTCGCGGAAGAAGCTTTCGAGCCTCTGGCCGGTGACGCGCGCGATCAGCACACCCAGGATGTCGGCGCCGCTGTGGTACAGCCACCGCTCGCCCGGCTGATGCAGTAGCGGCAGGCTGCCGAAGCGCCGCATCACCTCGTCGGGCGGGTACGACGGCAGTTCCGGTCCGGGGGCGACGCCCGCCTCTTCCATCGCCTTCTGGATGGGATAGCGGGTGGGGAAGACCATCACGGCGCCGAGGCCCAGACGAAAAGTCAGGAGATCGCGCAGGGTGATCGGCCGCCGTGCGGGCACGGTGTCGTCGAGCGGGCCGTCGATGGCGCGCAGTACCTTGCGGTTCGCCAGTTCCGGCAGCCACCGGTCGACCGGATCGTCCAGCCGCAGCCTGCATTCCTCCACCAGGATCATCGCGGCGACGGCCGTGACCGGCTTGGTCAGCGAGGCGACGCGGAAGATGGTGTCGCGGCGCATCGGGGCGCTACCGCCGACCGCCATCGTGCCGATCGCATCGACATGCACTTCGTCCCGCCGGCAGACCAGAGTAACGAGGCCGGGAACCGTGCCGCGCGCGACATGGCCAGCCATCACCTCGTGCATGCGGTCGAGCCGCGCCTTGGACAATCCGCTCTTGCTCATGGGCCGCAACCCCCGTGCCGTTTCATGCGATGTCTTGGGCCGCGTCGCCGTGGTCTCGGGCACTTGTGCGACGGCGGATGCTGCAGGAGTCAGCGTCGCGGACGCCGCTGCAGCCTTCAGCAACGTGCGCCGATCGAGGCGCGACATTTCCCTCGCCTGTTTCATGTGCGAACCGGCCCCGGCCGTCCGCGTGACGCCTAGCCACAGCAGGACTCGGACTGTGCGGCGCCCTCGTACTCGTCGTGACGGCGCACCCAGTCCATGATCGTCTTTTCGTTGCGGCCCTTCGGCGTGAGGTCAAGCCAGTTGTACGCCCCGATCAGGATGTCGCCGCCGCGCGCATAGGCGGAATAGGTATGGAAGACGTCGCCGTTCTCGTCCTTCGCGAACACGCTGATTCCGGGCATTTCCTCGCCGGCGTCCTTGCTCGGCGCATAGTTGTAGATGACCCTGCCCGCCGCGATGTCGTCCTTGGTCGCCGACACGTGGTAGTCGTAGTTAAAGTCGCTGCCGTAGGACGACACCCACTTGAACCGCCAGCCCATGCGCTTCTTGTAGGCCTGGAACTCCTGCCACGGCGCGCGCGAGACCACCACCAGCGAGACGTCGTGATGCGCAAGGTGCAGGTTGGCGCCGTCGATATGGTCGGCCAGGAACGAGCAGCCGTCGCAGCCTTCCTTCCATCCCGGCCCGAACATGAAATGGTAGATGATCAACTGGCTGCGGCCGGCGAAGAGGTCGGCGAGCGTCTCCTTGCCGTTTGGTCCTTCGAACACATACGTCTTGTCGACCTTGACCCAGGGCAGCTGGCGCCGTTCGGCGCTCACCTGATCGCGCAGCCGGGTGAGTTCCTTTTCCCTCGCCAGAAGCGCCTTGCGCGCAATGAGCCATTCAGAGCGCGATACGACGCGGTGATTCATTTTGCCCTCCACGGGTCTGGGGTGTCGGATCGATCCTCTTCGCGCCGGCCTTGGCACGAAGGGCTTTCATGGCAAACGCGGCAAGACCGTCCGCCGACGCCGTGCCGGCCACGATCAGGGCTGCGGTCGCCATGCATGCCGGGCACATGGGGCCTCCCTCGCTTGCGCTCCGCCATTGTCAGGCGTTCACCCCCAAGGACGAACGGCACGGCCCCGGTCCGACACCGCGGTCGAATTTTTTCTACCGTCTTTTCGCGGGTTTAGCGGCGGCCGGCGCGGCCGGGTGCCGGCGGCGGCGCGCCACCCTGCGCCTCGCTGTCCTTGGCGAGGCGGTCCAGGTGCATCCGGATATGCGCGGCTTCCGCCGGCGTGTTGGCGAGGGCGATGGCACGGTCGAAGGCGATGCGGGCCTCCTCGGCGCGGCCGAGCTGCATGAGCAGCGCGCCTTTCACGCCGAAGAAGTGGAAATAGCCGGCGAGCGGCTTCGCCAGTGGCTCGATCATTTCGAGCGCCGCAGCGGGCCCATGTATTTTGCTGACGGCGACGGCACGGTTGAGGGTGACGACGGGCGAGGGCTGCAGTTGTTGCAGCACCGCGTAAAGCCGATCGATCTCTGCCCAATCGGTGTCCTCGGGTCGCGCCGCGCGGGCGTGCACGCCGGCGATCGCGGCCTGCACCTGGTACGGCCCCGGACGCCCATGGCGCAGCGCCTTCTCCACCAGCACCAGCCCTTCGGCGATCATTTCGCGATTCCACAGGCGGCGATCCTGGTCCTCCAGAAGGACGATGGCGCCGTTCGCATCGAGTCTGGCGGGCGTGCGTGCATGCTGCAGGAGAAGCAGGGCGGTGAGGCCCATGATCTCGGGTTCGGCCGGGAAGAGCCGCAGCAGCAGCCGGGCCAGCCGGATCGCCTCGTCGCACAGCGGCGTGCGAATGTGAGCCGTACCACTGCTCGCCGAATAGCCTTCGTTGAACAGGAGATAGATCATGGCCGCAACGGTCCACAGCCGTTCGGCCCGTTCCGCCGCACCCGGCGTCTCGAAGGGAATGCCGGTCGCCGCGATGCGACGCTTCGCGCGCGTGATGCGCTGCTCCATCGCGTCTTCGCTCACCAGGAAGGCCCGCGCCACTTCCTTGACCGTCAAACCTGACACGACGCGTAGCGCCAGCGCGATCTGCTGGGTCGCGGGCAGTTCGGGATGGCAGCAGATGAACAGGAGGCGCAGAACGTCATCGCGATACTGCATGCTGTCGAGACGTTCGGCGAGATCGGCCTCGGCGTCGTCGAGGTCCGAGACGAATTCATCGGCCGGCAGCGGCTCGTGCCGGCTCTGGCGGCGCTGGTGGTCGAGGGCTGCGTTTCGTCCGACGAGGACGAGCCAGGAGGCCGGATCGCGCGGCGGCCCGTTGACCGGCCAGTGCTTCAGCGCGCGCAAGCATGCCTCCTGGAACGCTTCTTCGGCGGTATCGAGATTGCGAAAATAGCGCAGCAGGGCACCAACCACCTGCGGGCGCGCCGCGGTCAGTGCCTCGTCGATCCAGGTGAGGTCGGTCATTTCACCCCGCTTCCGGGCCAGAACACCTGGACCGGGCGGATTTCGAGCGCGCCCGTTTCCTCCAGCAGCTCGCGCGCCGCGGCGATCGCTTCCTCGAGCGAGTCACAGTCAAAAATGTAAAAGCCAAGGAGCTGCTCCTTGGTTTCGGCGAAGGGACCGTCGATGACGATCGGCTCGCGACCCGCCCGGACCGTCGTCGCCGTGGTCGTCGGCATCAGGCGGGCGACCGGGCCGAGCTTGCCCCGGTCGGCGAATTTCTGCATCACTGCGCCATGTCGGGCCATGACGGCGTCGTCCTTCTCCTTCGACCAGGCGCCGACGACGGATTCGAGATTGTAGCAAAGAACGGCATACAGCATCGGGTCTCCCCTCGTCTCATTCCCAAGGACGAACGAGCATACCCGATCCCGACAGAGGCGAATGCAGCAACGATGGCTGCCCGTTCCGCCGGACAAAAGAAGCGGAAAACGCGCCGCGACCGACCTTCGCAAAAAAATCACCGGACGTGTCGGTTTCGCGATGTTCCGTTCGTCGTATCGTCGAGCAGGGGACAGAACCCGGCGGATAGGCTCCCCGGACACCCGGCTTCGAACCAAAAGGAGAGGCAGCGATGCGATTCATGATGATCGTCAAGGCCAGCAAGGCGTCCGAGGCGGGTATTCCGCCGGGCGAGGAGCTCCTTGCCGCGATGGCCAGATACAACGAGGAAATGATAAAGGCCGGCGTGATGCTCGATGGCGCGGGGCTTCAACCGAGCGCGAAGGGCGCGCGCGTCAGGTTCTCGGGCGACGAGCGCATCGTGATCGACGGTCCTTTCCCGGCAACGAAGGACCTGATTGCCGGCTATTGGTTGATCCAGGTGAATTCGAAGGAAGAGGCGATCGAATGGGCCAGGCGCTGTCCCAATCCGCACCCCGGCGAGGAGAGCGAGATCGAGATTCGCCAGCTGTACGAGCTGGAGGATTTCGCTGCCAGCGCGGCGATCGAACACCACCGCGAGCTGGCCGAGGAGCTCGCGACGAGGAAGTCATAACCGCACGGACCCTGCCACCCCCACACCGTTGAGATGGAGCTGCCATGTACGTTCAACCCTATCTGTTCTTCGACGGCCGCTGCGAGGAAGCGATCGAGTTCTACCGCCGCGCGCTGGGCGCCGAGGTGACGATGCTCATGCGTTTCAAGGAAAGCCCTGAACCGCCGCCGGCCGGGTGTGTCGCACCCGGGTCCGATGACAAGGTTATGCATGCGAGCCTCCGCATCGGCGAGACCACGGTAATGGCCTCCGACGGCCAGTGCACCGGGCAGACGCGTTTTCAGGGCTTCTCGCTGTCGCTCACGGCGAAAGACGAGGCCGAGGCGGCGCTGCTGTTCACGGCGCTGGCTGAAGGCGGGCAGGTGCAGATGCCATTGGGCAAGACCTTCTTCTCTCCGTGCTTCGGCATGGTCACGGACCGCTTCGGCGTATCGTGGATGATCGTGGTGATGCCCTGAAGGCCGTCCGGGCACCGTGACGTGGCGCCCGCGACGTCCTTCCGTCAGTGCGACGCTTCGATCAACGGGCTGCGGAGATACTGCACGACGGCATCGGCGGCGATTTCATGTCCGGGCGTGCCCCAGTGCGTATCGTTCGGCATGTACACGTCCCGCACGCCGCGACGGACGGCGGTGCGCATTTCCTCGAGCAAGCGGATCTGATGTAGCCGTTCATCCCGATAGAAGAGCTCCAACCTGCTGAGCCGCCGGTAACGTTCATCCGCGATGTAGTCGTCATAGACCGTCAGCTTGTTGGGTGCGACGAGGAACACGAACGCCGTCCTGCCGTTGCGCTCGACCAGTGCCTGCGCCGCCAGCAGATTGCAGAGCGCGGCGTCGATCTGCGTTCGCGACCACGCGGCGAGCCGGAATTCGTCGTCGTAGACGAGAAGGCGATCGCTTCGCCGGTTCGAGAACATTTCGCCCGTCACGAGCGGCAGGTCATGGGCGCGCGTGATGTTGAGGCCTGCGACGTTGCGGAAAACGGCCTTCCAGATGGCGTCGACCGCCTGGCCGAAATCGAACTGGATCGCGTCGTCGCGGCGCCAGGGAACGGGGGCGACCGGAAGCGGTGTGAACCGTTCGACGATCGGGCCGGGACGGGACGGCGGCGCGTTCGGGCATTCGCCGATGTCGTGCCCGAGATAGGCGCGGGCCATGGTGATGTTGTTGCGCATCAGGTAGCGCTCGACGTGCTGCACGATCACAAGGCGCGGCGGCGACGCCTTGAAGATCGGATGCTCGGCGAGCTGCTGCACCGGCATGCGCGGTGTGGCGAGGACGGTTACGGACAATCCGGTCTTCTGGGCGACATAGTTGGGCCAGAAGGCGCCGGGATCGGTCTGGGTGTCGCCTCTCGGATTCGACGAGAAGGAATCGCCGAGGATGACGATGTCGTACGGACGCTCGTATTCGGTATCGACCAGCGGCGGGACGAAACGCTTCTGCGGCCGGTTCCAGCCATAGTCGTTCTCGGAGAACCCGCCGAGCCGCGTGAGATCGCCCCTGAGCGGCTCCTGGGTAAAGGCGTAAGCGAGCATGACCGCAAGCGGCGGCAGGATCAGCGCGAGGAGCAGCCGGTTGTAGTGTCGCGCGTCCCGCCCGGCCGACCGATTGAAAAGTTCATACATGCGGCTCATCCGCGCGGAATCAGAACTGAAAGTACAGGAACTCGCTGATGCCGGACATCTGCGTCAGGCTGTAGATGAAGGAGGCGGCGACGAGCCCGGCCCAGGCGTGCGTCGGCGTCCATCGCAGCCGCAGCGGGGCGACGTTCACGCGCATGATGCGTGCGGCATCCCGATTCGGCGGGACATAGCCGACGAGCTGCTGCGAATTCGGTAGGAACAGCGCGATGGCAAAGAGCGCAGCCATCCACGCGGCCTGGGGCGGGCCGTCGAACAGCGGCAGGCGTGCGAACTCGATGTCGAGGAAGTCGATCGGCAGGTG
The DNA here is from genome assembly GCA_937926175.1 of uncultured Rhodospirillales bacterium. Classification (GTDB taxonomy): domain Bacteria; phylum Pseudomonadota; class Alphaproteobacteria; order CACIAM-22H2; family CACIAM-22H2; genus CALANV01. The sequence continues at coordinate 37,435 of CALANV010000039.1, forward strand.
CGCGAGTCGGCCAGCCAGTTCGGGCGGCAACGTCAGACCGTTGAGGCCGATCATGCCGGCGAGAATCAGCCGCGCCGCGTCGAGGGATTCGGCGCGAAACAGGACCCAGCCGACGATCACGGCGAGCAGGGTCGTCGCACGGCCCAGCCATGCGCCGACGGGATGAGGTTCGCCCGGTGGAAATCCGGCCCGGCGGCGGAACGCGTGCCAGGCGTGGTTTATCACGAGATAGACGCCATGGAGCACGCCCCACAGCGCAAAGGTCCAGCCTGCGCCGTGCCAGATGCCGCCGAGTATCATGGTCATCAGGAGGTTCGCGTAGCGGCGCGCGGCGCCGCGGCGATTTCCGCCGAGCGCGATATAGAGATAGTCGCGCAGGAAGCTCGACAGCGTGATGTGCCAACGCCGCCAGAAATCGATGATGTTGGCGGCGCGGTACGGCGAGTTGAAGTTGACGGGCAGCCGGATGTTGAACATCAAGCCGAGCCCGACCGCCATGTCGCAGTATCCGGAGAAGTCGAAATAGAGCTGCAGCGTATAGGCGAGCGCGCCGCCCCAGGCCTCGATAAGGCTCGGGGCCTCGCCTTCGGCCGCGGCAGCGAAGACGGGTCGCGCGTACGGGCCGACGGAGTCGGCGAGAACCACCTTCTTGAAAAGGCCGATCGCGAAGAACGTCAGTCCGGCCGCGATGTTGTCGTGGTCGAACCGGAAAATCCGCGGTTCGGAGAACTGCCGCAGGACATCGCGGTGGTTGACGATGGGACCGGCGATCAGCTGCGGGAAGAAGGCGACGAAAAGTGCGTAGCGTAGGAATCCGCCGTCATGCGTCTCGCCCCGCGCGGCATCCACCAGATAGGCGATCTGTTGAAACGTATAGAAGGAGATCCCGAGCGGCAGGATGATCGTCTCGATCACGATGTCCGCGCCGGTCGCGGCGTTGACGTTGTCGATGAGAAAGTTGGTGTATTTGAAGTATCCGAGCGCGGCGAGGTTTCCCGCCACGCCGAGCGCCAGAAGCCATCCCCCGCGCGCCGCGCCGGCGGCGGCCTGCGCCATCAGGCTGCGGCCGACGACGTAGTTGAACGCGATGCTCGCGACGAGCAGCAGCAGGTAGGGCGGTCGCCAGTAGGCATAGAAGAACAGCGAACAGAGAACGGTCCAGCCGATCGCAAGCTGCGGCCGCCGGGGCCCGAGCATGTAGAACCCGAGCAGCGTGACCGGCAGGAAGACGAGCACGAACTCATACGAGTTGAACAGCATCGGGTGCCGATACCGTGCCCGGTCTCGAGGAAGATGTGCAGAAGCCTAACCCGCACTCGCTTGGGTCGCGCCTCGTGCATCGGAGACGCCGGAATCATCGAATGGAGTAGCCCGCAAATGCGACCGGGTCGCCGGAACGATCCGGCCGCACACCGTCGCCGATCCCGAGTCGCCTCACAGCAGGGTCAGCTGGTCGCCGGGCGCGGGCGGAACGCGGAATCGTGTCGTGTCGAAGTGCCAGTAGCGGTCGCCGAGGCCAAGGCGCGTGCAGGCAAGACGGAAGCGCTCGGCGATGAGCTCCGCATAGGGGCCGTCGCCGCGCATGCGCGTGCCGAAATTCGGATCGTTGAGGCGGCCGCCGCGCACGTCGCGCACGAGGCTCAGGACGTGCTTCGCCTTGAGCGGCACATGCGTCTCCAGCCATTGGGCGAACAGGTCCTTGATCTCGAACGGTAGGCGCAGGAGCACGTAGGCGGCGCTCGTGGCACCAGCGGCGTGCGCCGCGGCCAGGATCGATTCCATTTCGCGGTCGTTCAGGACGGGGATGATCGGCGCGACCATGACGCCGACCGGCACGCCGGCGGCCGCAAGCGTGCGGATCGCCTCGATCCGCCGCGCCGGCGTCGCCGCCCGCGGTTCCATCTTTCGTGCAAGATCGCGGTCAAGCGTCGTCACCGAGATGAAGACGCGGGCGAGCCGCTTCTCGGCCATCGGCGCGAGGATGTCGAGATCGCGCAGGACGAGCGCCGACTTGGTGACGATCGAGACGGGATGCTCGAATGCGGCGAGCACCTCGAGGATCGAACGGGTGATCCGCATGTCGCGCTCGATCGGTTGGTAGGGATCGGTATTGGTGCCGAGCGCGATCGGACTGACGCGGTAGCCCGGCTTGCGCAGGGCCGCTGCGAGCAGCGATGCGGCATTGGGCTTGGCGAAGAGCCGCGTCTCGAAATCGAGGCCCGTCGACAGACCGAGATAACCGTGAGACGGGCGCGCGTAACAGTAGATGCAGCCGTGTTCGCAGCCGCGATAGGGGTTCACGGACTGCTCGAACGGAATGTCGGGCGAGTCGTTGCGCGTGATGATGGTGCGCGCCGCATCGGTCGTCACGGTCGTGCGGAGCGGCGGCAGGTCGTCGTCCGCCGGTGCCCAGCCGTCGTCGATCGCGACCCGGACATGCGGTTCGAACCGGCCGTCAGGGTTGCCGATCGCGCCACGTCCCTTGCGCGGCTGCGGCGGGCGGATATCGAGCATGAAATAAGTCTATGGTCTTCATGAGAACATATCAAGAACAAAGCTTGACTGTGGGTATCTCGTCTCGAAGCGGCCCCGTCATGCGGGACCGAAGCTCAAGGCGCCGTCGGCGCACATGCGACGTGCCCCGTATCCGAGAGGCACGGACGTGGAACACACCGTCGAATGTCCTGTTGCCAGTCTGAGAGCGATCGGACACGAGGGAAACCATGGCATTCGTGCTGAACAGCGTTGCTTTCGCCAATGGCCAGAAGATTCCGCTGCGGTACACGGGCGAGGGCGAGAACATATCCCCGCCGCTGTCATGGGCCGGCGCGCCGGAAGCGACGCAAAGCTACATGCTGGTGATGGAGGATCCCGATGCGCCGTCCGGCACGTTCAGGCATTGGGTCACCTACGATATTCCGGCCACATGGAACGAACTGCCCGAGGGGATCGGCAGCGACGCATCCAATGCGGCCATACGGCACGTCCGCAACGATTTCGGGCATGAGCGTTATGACGGTCCGAGTCCGCCGCGTGGACACGGCGTCCATCACTACCGGTTTCGGCTGGTCGCACTGGACACGCCGCACATCGATCTGCCGCCATCGGCCGACGCCGAGAAACTCTGGCGTGCCGCGCAGCCGCACATCATTGCCGAGGCCGAGACCGTCGGCCTGTACGCGCGGTAACCAGCACCTGCGGCGCGCGCCGCCCTGCTTGCCGCCCGGACGCCGATTCCATCAGAACTGCAGCGCGTCGGGTCCGAGCCACTCCGCCCGCACGCGCGCGATCGTTGCCGGATCGAGGGCGTCGTCGATGACCGCATCGACGTGCGCGGCGACGTCCGGTGCCAGCACGGCGGCGGCATTCTCGGCACGAAAGCGGGCGAACACCGTCGTGGTCCTGAGCCAGGTGAGACGGCGCATCGGCAGCAGCCACGGACGGATCGCGCCTTCGAGCATCGGCCCCACTGCCAGGAAATAGGTGCGGACGAAGCGCTCGACGTCTTCGCGTGCGAGTACGCATTCGCAATCCGGGTCCCACCGCGTCGCCGGGCGCAGCGTCGCGTGCGCGATATCGATCGCCGGCGATCCATAGGCGGCTTTCTCGAGGTCGACGAACATGGCGAGACCGGTGCCGGTGACGATGAAGTTGCCGGGGTGCGCGTCGCTCACCACGAACGTGTGCGGCGGCACACCCAGGCTGCGCGCCTCCTGGTCGAGGAAACGCCTAGCCCAGGCGATTTCCTCGCCGATCTGGCGGCGCGCATCGGGGTGGGCGTTCACCGTCTCGAGGAATCGTGCGTTGCGTTCGACGACGGCGAGCGTCGCGGCGAAGGCGTCGGCGGTGTCGGCGAGCGGGGCGCGATCCTCGGGCGCCGGCACCGGCAGCGCATGGATCGATGCAAGCGCTTCGGCGATCAGCGACAGTTCCGTCGGCAGACGCGGCGCGTGTCCGACGATGTCGTCGACGACGAGCGCCCCGGCGGGCAGTGCCGCGGACGGCGGCAGGACGGCGTGCAACGTCGGCGTGCGGGCACTCGGGGCCGCGCGCCGGAAGCTCTCGGCCTGATAGGCGAGTGCCGCGTCCGCGGACCGATCCTTGGGTGGCATGCGCGGGATGCGGACCAGCAATCCCCGGTCGCGCAGGCGCCAGTGCGCATGGGCAAGCCCCTTCTGCGGCAGCGGTTCGAGATCGGACGGACCGATGGCGGCGAACGCCGGCAAGGCGGCGAGCGCGCGGGCGACGGTCGCGGCGTCGGGCGGCGGAAGCATCATCCGTGTATAAATAGCGCAGATCCGGAAGAAAACCTGTGCTCAGCATCATCGTTCCGACCCTGAACGCGGAGAAGTCGTTGCCCGGCACGCTCGCGGCGCTGGCCGAGGCCGCGAGGATGGCGCTTGCACACGAGATCATCGTCAGCGACGGCGGTTCGCGCGACCGCACATGCGACATTGCCCGGCGTTCGGGGGCACGCGTCGTCGTAGGCAAGCCCGGGCGCGGCATTCAGCTTGCCGCCGGTGCCGCGGCCGCACGCCATGCCTGGCTGCTGTTCCTGCATGCGGATACGCGACCAGCACCGGGCTGGGTGCATGTCGTGCGGACGTTCATGACGGCGGCGTCGAACGCGGATCGGGCGGCATACTTCCGTTTCGCGCTCGACGATGCGTCGCCCGCCGCGCGACGCGTCGAATCGCTCGCCATGCTGCGATGCCGGCTGTTCGCTCTTCCATACGGCGATCAGGGTCTGCTGATCGCCCGGGCAACGTACGAGGCGCTGGGCGGATTCAATCCGCTGCCGCTGATGGAGGATGTCGATTTCGTCCGCCGCATCGGCCGGCGCCGCCTCACGTGTCTCGACCATGCGGCGGTCACGTCGGCGGATCGTTATCGCCGCGACGGCTGGTGGTGCCGACCGCTGCGCAACCTCACCTGTCTTTCGCTCTATTTTCTCGGCGTGCCGCCCGCGCGGATCCTCCGGTTCTACGGCTGATGCGCAGGCGCCGTTATCTCGTGATCTTCGCCAAAGTGCCGGCGCTCGGCCGGGTCAAGACGCGCCTTGCGCGCGGAATCGGTGCGCTGCCGGCGCTCACCTTCTATCGCAATACGCTGGCGACGCTGCTGCGGCGGGTCGCGCGTGATCGCCGCTGGCACACGGTTCTCGCCGTCGCACCCGATCCCGCCGTGCGTCCGGCACGGCGATGGCCTGCTTCCGTGCCGCGTTGCGGACAGGGCGCGGGCGATCTCGGTCGTCGCATGGGGCGCGTGATGCGACGCTGGCCGAAAGGTGCGGTCGTGATCATCGGCGCCGACATCCCCGACGTCACCGCACGCCACGTCGCACGGGCGTTCGCGGCACTGGGCCATGCGGACGCCGTGTTCGGGCCCGCGACCGACGGCGGTTACTGGCTGATCGGCGCGAGGGGATCGGCGCGGAATACGACGATGTTCGGCCGTGTCCGCTGGTCGACCGAGCACGCGCTGGCCGACACCCTGCGCAATCTCGCGTGGCGGCGCGTGGCGCTGATCGACGTGCTCGGCGATATCGACGATGCCGCGGCGTATGCGCGCTGGCGCGCACGGGCGTGTCTTCGCGGTTAGACGATCTTTCTTGCGATTCACCTCGGAACCTGAACCGCGAAGATATGAAGACGCGCATGGGTGCGGCGTACCCGTAAGAAAAGCGGTCGTTCCCGCTAGACCGTCACCTTGGGCTTGGCGGTCAGGTGTTCCTGCAGGCGCGGCATGAGTTCGACGAGGTTGCAGGGCCGATGGCGGTTGTCGAGCTGCCAGCGAAGGATTTCCTCCCAGCCATCGCGGCAGGCGCTCGGGCTGCCGGGCAGCGCGAACAGATAGGTGCCGCCCGCCACGCCGCCGACCGCGCGGCTCTGCAGCGCCGACGTGCCGACCTTCTGGAAGCTGATCATCCGGAACAGCTCGCCGAACCCGTCGATCTCCTTCTCGAAGACATGCTTGAACGCTTCCGGCGTCACGTCGCGCCCAGTGACGCCGGTGCCGCCCGTCGATATGACGACGTCGACATTCGGATCGTCGATCCACGACTTGAGTTGCGCCACGATCGCCTGGCGGTCGTCACGGACGATCGCGCGCGCGACGACCTTGTGTCCGTCGCGCTCGATCAGCTCGACCAGCGTGCGGCCCGACTTGTCGTCGTCGAGGCTGCGCGTGTCCGAGACCGTCAGAACGGCGATGTTGACGGGAAGGAACGGCCGGCTGTCATCGAGTTTGGGCATTGCGGCGCTGACCTGTTGCCTCTGTCTCGAGGGCAATGTAGGTCGGCCACTGTCCCGCGGCAACCGCGTCCAGCGACGGGGTCGGATGGCCAAGCCGCTCGCTGTACATCCAGTAGCTGTAGAGAACGCGGGTGATGAAATGCCGCGTTTCGGGCGACGGCAGACTTTCGATGAAGAGGAGCGCGTCTTCCTCGGGACCGTTGCCCTGATTCTGACTGCGCGTCCAGCGCATCAGGTTGCCGGCGCCGCCGTTATAGGCCGCGGCAAGGCGGATCAGGTCGCCCTGCACCGATTCGTGCCGCAGCAGCTCCACGATGTAACGCTGACCAAGAGCGATGTTGTAGATGGGATCGAGCAGCGCCTCGTGGCCACGGAATGCCTGTCCCTCGAGCACGGCAGCGGTCTGCGGCATGATCTGCATCAGGCCGCGCGCGCCTGCGGGACTGATGGCGCGGGCGTTGAAGTTCGATTCCTGACGTATGAAGGCGTAGACGAGCGCACGATCGACCCTGAATCCGCCGGGCGGCGTCCACGGCGGGATGGGATAGAGCGCGCCGTCGTAGCGCTGCTCGTCGAGATCGGCGAGTTCGCGGCCCAGCCACGTCGCAAGGCCGGGCATGTTCGCCCGCATGGCCACGGCGAGGAGCGGACGCAGCTGATCCGGCCCGGCGGAGACGTAGAGGCGCGACAGCTCCGCCTCGGCGCGCTCGATCTCGCCGATCTGGATCAATGCGAACGCGCGGGCGCCATAGGCCGGGCGCAGGAGCATTTCCACGTCGCGCGCCGTCAGTGTCGGCGGTTCCCAGTTGAACGGCATCGGCACGCCGAGCTGACGGATCGCGAGCACGCCGTAGAACGTCCGCGGATGTTCGGCTGCCAGCATCAGCCAGTCATTGACGCGCTCGAAGCGCCGGCCGCGCGCATGGGCGCGGCTGGCCCAGAACGCACCGGCGGCGATATCCCAAGGCTCGCCGTCCGGCGTGCGCGCCAGCGCCTCGAAGTAGCGGGCGGCCTCTGCATAGTCGCCTTGCTTGAACAGGGACAGGCCGGCGATCCAGTTGGCACGCGGAACGACGTTGCCGGATCGGGCAGCAGCTGCGCGCGCGAGGGCAAGCGCGGCACGGTCATCGCCCTGCGCGAAGCGTCCGGCAGCGATCTGCGCCTTGAAGTAATCGATCTCTCCTTCGCTCAGCAGTCGCGCGCTCTGGGGGCCGTGGACCAGCCGTTCGGCGCTGTCGAGCCGGCCGCGGCGCATCATCTGCCGGATCTGCCGCTTGAGCGCCTCGGCGCTGGCGCGCGCCTTGCCATCGAGGCTCCGGCCCGGCGGCAATGGCGGCTTGAGCGGCGGCCCCAGATCGTCCGGGGTGGCCCAGTACCGGCTTATCGGTCGTCCCGCGGGCCGGGGCAATGGTGCCGCGTCCTTGGGAGCGCGGCGCTGCGCCAGGGTATAGATGGCGCCGGCATCCGGATGATCCGCGTACTGGGCGAGCCAGCGCGCAAGCTCGGCATAGCCGGGCCTCGTCTGCGCATGAAGGTAACGCTGGGCCAGCACATGGCCGAGCAGTCGCCGGTCCTTGAGGCCGGCGATTTGCTGGTCGGCCTCACGCCAGGCCGCGCGCGACTGCAGCGCGAAGATCTTCCGGTATGCCGCCGCGTCGGCCGGGGAGAGGACGGCCGGAAGCCCGACCTCGCGTTCATCGACGTCGCCGGGCGCCGGACGTGCCGCAATGCTGCGGTTGTCCGACGCGAGACCGGCGCCCGCGTTCAGGAACGAGGCGAGAAGGCCAACGGCTAACGCCGCGAGCAGGACCCGCGTCCTCCGCGTCGTTTCCCCTGATCGTGGGCCAGTATTTCCATGCCCCCGGACTGCCACGCTTCAGTTGATAGGGGGTCGGACCCGGACGCGGCAAGCATAAATTATGTCGCCGGCAGAAATGGCTGTGGAAAAAATTCCGGCAATTGCCGTCGAAATTATGAACTCGGATTCTTGAGTCTATTCTTGATCATCAGAAGATCGCGCCACGAATCCCTTTTTTGTGCCGGCGATCGCAACAGATACGCCGGGTGGTACGTCGCGATGGCGGCGATCGGGCGCGGCAGACCGGGGCTCTGATACGTGAACCATTTGCCCCGCGTCTTGACGATCCCTTCGCGGGTTCCGAGCAGCGATTTCGACGCCGTGCCGCCGAGAAGCACGAGAATCTCCGGATCGACCAGCTCGATCTGACGTTCGATGAAGGGAAGGCAGACCGCGATCTCGCTGTCGGTCGGCGACCGGTTGCCCGGCGGCCGCCAGGGCAGGATGTTGGCGATGTACACGCTCGTGCGGTCGAGTCCGATGCAGGCGAGCATGCGGTCGAGCAATTGGCCGCTCACGCCGACGAAGGGCCTGCCGAGGCGGTCTTCGTCGGCGCCGGGCGCCTCGCCGACCAGCATGATCCGGGCACGCGGATCGCCGTCGGCAAAGACGAGATTCGTCGCCGTCGCCTTGAGAGGGCAGCCATCGAACTGCGCCAGTGCGGCGCGCAGCTCTTCGAGTGTACGTGCGGCTTGCGCGATGGCGCGGGCGCTCTGTGCGGGTGCGCTTTGCGGCCGCGGCTTCGGCGCGACCGCTGCGCCGGCCGGCGTCGACAGTGGAAGCGCGTCGGCGGCGGGCTTGTGTTCGCGTCGAAGCACCGGCGCGTGCGGTGCCTCGACGACGGCGAAGCGATCCACCGGCACGTCACCGATCGCCTCGTCGGCGCCCATTTCGATGAGCCACTCGAGGGCCGCAGCGGGGTTGACGCGGATCATGATTACAAACTAGCACGGGGGGGTGCACGGTTCGAGTATATGGCCACAACGTGAGCAGGGGGGTCGGCGCATGGCACGCGAAACCATGGAATATGACGTGGTGATCGTCGGCGCCGGGCCGTCCGGCCTGTCGGCTGCGATCCGGCTGCGGCAGTTGGCGGCCGAAAGCGGGCATGACGTCAGCGTCTGCGTGATCGAAAAGGGCTCGGAGGTCGGCGCCCACATCCTGTCGGGCGCGGTCATCGACCCGATCGCCCTCAACGAGCTGATCCCGGACTGGGCGGCGAAGGGCGCACCGCTCAACACGCCGGTCACCCAGGATCGTTTTCTGATCCTGACGGAACACAACCATATCCCGGTGCCGAACTTCCTGCTGCCGCCGCTGATGAGAAATCACGGCAACTACATCATCAGCCTGGGCAATCTGTGCCGCTGGCTCGCACAGCAGGCCGAGGCGCTCGGCGTGGAGATCTATCCGGGCTTCGCTGCGGCTGAGGTGCTTTACCGCGACGACGGCAGCGTCAAGGGCGTTGCGACCGGCGACATGGGTGTGGCGCGCGACGGCACGCGCAAGCCGGGCTACACGCCGGGCGTGGAGCTGCACGCCAAATACACGTTCTTTGCCGAGGGGACGCGCGGATCGCTGACCAAGGAGCTTTTCGAGCGCTACGGGCTGCGCGCCGGTGTCGATCCGCAGAAATTCGGCATCGGCATCAAGGAGCTCTGGCGTGTCGATCCCGCCAAGCACGTGCCGGGTCTCGTCGTACACACCCAGGGATGGCCGCTGAGCGCGGATACGGGCGGCGGTTCCTTCATGTACCACCTCGAGGACAATCAGGTGGCGATCGGGTTCGTGGTCCATCTCGACTACACCAACCCGCACCTGTCGCCCTATGACGAGTTTCAACGCTTCAAGCTGCACCCGTCGATCCGGCCGTATCTCGAAGGCGGCCAGCGGATCTCGTACGGGGCACGGGCGATTACCGAAGGCGGTCTGCAGTCGATTCCGAAGCTGGTCTTCCCGGGCGGGGCGCTGATCGGCGATGCCGCAGGATTCGTCAACGTGCCGCGCATCAAGGGCACGCACAACGCGATGAAGACCGGCATGCTGGCGGCCGAGGCAGCGTTCGCCGCGCTTGCACAAGGGAGTACCGGCGGCGACGAGCTGACGGCGTATCCCGAGGCGTTTCGCAAGTCGTGGGTCTATACCGACCTCTACAAGGTCCGGAACGTGAAGCCGGGGCTTAGATGGGGGATGTGGCTCGGCACGCTGCACGGCGGCGTGCACATGTGGCTCAACGACCTCGGTCTCGGCGCGCTCGTACCATGGACGCTGCACCACAAGAAGGCCGATCACGAGACGCTGAAGCGTGCCCAGGAGTGCCCGAAGATCTCCTACCCGAAGCCGGACGGCGTGATCACTTTCGACAAGCTGTCGTCGGTGTTCATCTCCAACACCAACCACGAGGAGGACCAGCCGGTCCATCTGCGGCTGCGCGATCCGACCATCCCGGTCAACGTCAACCTGCCGCTCTACGACGCACCGGAGCAGCGCTACTGCCCGGCCGGCGTGTACGAGATCGTGCGGGACGCCGACGGGACCAATCCGCGCCTGCAGATCAACGCCCAGAACTGCGTCCACTGCAAGACATGCGACATCAAGGACCCCTTGCAGAATATCAACTGGGTGGTCCCCGAGGGTGGCGGCGGGCCGAATTATCCCAATATGTAGTCGGACGAGCGGTTTCCCGCCGGACGGAGTAGGCGCGGACCACAGGGCGCGCTATTTTGGAACGACGAGGGAAACTTGGCCGCCGGATCGCCGGCGGCGGTTTGAGGCGCAAATGGTGATCGTTCGGCAAGGCGGATCGCGTAAAGGACCGTTCTGGGCGGGAATCGCCCTGACGCTGGGGATGAGCCTGGGCCTCGTCGCCTGCGCCGGCGCCGAACAGCGCCCGCCCGAACCGTCGGACACCGTCATTTTCGATTCGCCATTCGGCCATTATCTTGCCGCACGCCATGCCGAGCGCGAGCGGGATCTGAGCAATGCCGCCCGCTTCGTCGCCAAAGTTCTGGAGCGGGATCCCAACAATCTCGAGATCCTGCACCGCGCCCATCTGCTGATGCTGGGCGACGGCCGTTTCGCCGAAGCCGTCACGCTCGCGCGCCGTATCGATACGCTGAGCCCGAACAACCCGCCGGCCAACCTGACGCTCGCCGTCGCCGAGGCACGCAACGGCAACTTCGCCGCCGCGCAACAGCATCTGGACGGCCTGCCGCTGACCGGCGCCAACCGCGTGCTCTTGCCGCTGATACGGGCTTGGCTCGAGGTCGCCCAGGGGCGGCCGGCGGCCGCGCTCAACGTGCTGCGTGCACTGGACGAGATCGACGGGTTCAGGCCGCTCTACGAGTACCACGCCGCGCTCATCAACGACCTGACGGGACGGCCCGATGCCGCCGAGGAGCACTATCAGCGGGCCCTTGCGGGCGAGGGCGGCACGTCCATCCGGGTGATCGAGGCGGCAGGCAACTTCTTCGAACGCCAGGGGCGGCCGGCCGTGGCGCGCCAGATATATACGCGCTACGGTGCGCCGTTCTCTGACTCCGTCCTGCTCGCGGCCGCGATGGCACGGCTCGACGCCAACGGTCCGCCGCCGCTGCCGATCGTCTCCGACGCGAGAACCGGTATCGCCGAAGCGCTGTTCAACGTCGCCGGGGCGCTCCGCCAGGAAGGCGGCGGTCAGCTCGCCCTCGCCTATGGGCGGCTCGCGCTCGCCCTCGTGCCGGACAAGCCGGCCGGCCTGCTGCTGGTCGCAGACGTGCTCGACAGCGCCGGACGTCACGCCGAGGCGAATGCGCTCTTCGCGCGCATTCCCAGGCAGTCGCCGCTGTGGTGGTCGGCCCGGCTGCGCATCGCCGAAAACCTCGACGCGCTCGGCGACAGCGAGGCGGCAATTCGCGAGCTTGAGGCGATGGCGGCGGAACGGCCGGAGCGGATCGACGCGCTGGTCACGCTCGGCCAGCTTTTGCGCATGAAGCAGCGCTTTGCGGAGGCGGCGCGCGTGTACGACGAGGCGATCGCCCGGCTCGATACCGTCGAGCCGCGCCACTGGTCGCTGTTCTATGCGCGCGGCATCTCCTACGAGCGCTCCAAGCAATGGAACAAGGCGGAGGCCGATTTTCTCCGTGCGCTCGAGCTCCAGCCGGAGCAGCCGGACGTCCTGAACTATCTAGCCTATTCGTGGGTCGAACAGGGCGTCAACTACGACCGTGCGCTGCGCATGCTCGAGCGTGCCGTCGAGCTCAGGCCGAACAGCGGACATATCATCGACAGCCTCGGCTGGGCTCTCTTCCGGCTCGGCAAGTTCGAGGAAGCGGTGCCGCTGCTCGAACGTGCGGCCGAACTGATGCCGGAGGATCCGGTCATTCTCGACCATCTAGGCGACGGGTATTGGCGCGTAGGCCGCCTGGCGGAAGCCAGGTTCCAGTGGATGCGCGCCCTCCGCAACAAGCCCGAACCCGAGCTGCGGGCCGAAATCGAGCGCAAGCTCGAACGCGGTCTTGCCGCCCAGTCCGAATCCGGCGGCTGAAGGCGTGTCGCGCGACGGGGCGGCGCGCACGGAACGGGCGCGCGCGAAGATCAATCTGTACCTGCACGTGGTGGGCCGTCGCGACGACGGCTATCACCTGCTCGACAGTCTGGTGGCATTCGCCGATATCGGTGACGTGGTGATCGTCGCGTCGGCCCCGGATCTCAGCCTTACCGTCGAAGGGCCGTTTGCGTCGGCGCTCGCCGGCGACGACGACAATCTCGTGTTGCGGGCGGCGCGGGCGCTGGCGACGGCAACGCGCACCCGGGCCGGCGCCGCCCTGCGGCTGGTGAAGAACCTTCCCGTTGCGGCTGGTCTCGGCGGCGGATCGGCCGATGCGGCTGCGGCCCTGCGGGCCCTGTGCGCGCTCTGGACGGTTGCGCCGGATCCGGCGGTCCTCGGCAGGATCGCGCTTGGGCTCGGCGCCGACGTACCGGTTTGTGTCGACGACAGGCCTGCGTTCATCGGTGGCGTCGGCGAGGCGGTCGCACCGGCGCCGGCTTTGCCGGCGGCAGGGCTCGTCCTCGTCAATCCGGGCATACCGCTCGCGACACCTGCCGTGTTCAAGGCGCGGACGGGCCCGTTCTCCAGGCCGGCGCGGTTCGATCGCGCGCCGCGCGATGCGGTCGATCTTGCCCTGATGCTGCGGGAACGCGGCAACGACCTGACCGCGGCGGCGACAGCCTTGGTGCCGCAGATCGGCGAGGTACTCGCCGCGCTCGCGCAAAGCCCGGCGTGTCTGTTGGCGCGCATGTCGGGCAGCGGGGCGACCTGTTTCGGTCTTTATCCCGACGAGGCGGCCGCCGCCCGTGCGGCCGCATGGCTGCGCGAGCGAATGCCCACGTGGTGGATTGCCCCGACGCGGTTGAGCGGTTCGTGAGTGGCAGGTTTTTGATATTTTCTAATGGGTTAACGTCATGTGCCCGATGCAAGGGGAAGGCCGGCTCGACCCATGGCTCGAAACGCGGTCGGCAGCTTGGGATTGGCGATCGCCGTCGATGTTTCCGCCTCGACCGTCGCCCGACTTGGCATCCCGGGATGACGGCGGGAAGGCGTTGCGTTGTGCTCGACCGGAGGGGGTGATAAGTCGTAATCCCCGTTCGCGGTCTTAATCCATCCGGAGAATTTTTCCCCCGATGTCATCGCAGCCTGTGGCGCTCATCACCGGCATCACCGGTCAGGACGGCGCCTATCTCGCCGAGTTTC
>CALANV010000040.1 GCA_937926175.1 uncultured Rhodospirillales bacterium
CCGCGAGGGCGGCCGCACCGTCGGTGCCGGCGTCGTCGCCAAAATCATCGAGTAGTCGCAAACCAGGGGTGCCGGACGCGGCAACACGGAGATAGACAATGGTTAACCAGAGCATCCGCATCCGGTTGAAGGCGTTCGACCATCGCGTGCTCGATCAGTCGACGAGCGAGATCGTCAACACGGCCAAGCGCACCGGCGCCCAGGTCCGTGGGCCGATCCCGCTGCCGACGAACATCGAGCGGTTCACGGTCAACCGCAGCCCGCACATCGACAAGAAGAGCCGCGAGCAGTTCGAGATCCGGACGCATCGCCGCCTTCTCGACATCGTCGATCCGACGCCGCAGACCGTGGACGCGCTGATGAAGCTCGATCTTGCCGCTGGCGTCGACGTGGAAATCAAGCTCTGAGGGACGTTGCGTCATGCGCACCGGAGTCATCGCACGGAAGATGGGCATGACCCGCCTTTTCGACGAGGCGGGCTCGCATGTGCCCGTGACCGTGCTGAAGCTCGACAACTGCCAGGTCGTCGCCGTACGCACGGCCGAGAAGGACGGATACACCGCCGTCCAGGTCGGCGTGGGCAAAGCGAAGGTGAAGAACGTTACCAAGCCCATGCGCGGCCACTTCGCGAAGGCGAAGGTGGAGCCGAAGCGCAAGCTGGCTGAATTCCGCGTCTCACCCGACGCACTGCTCGAGGTGGGATCGGAAATCACGGCGGCGCACTACGTGCCAGGTCAGTTCGTCGACGTCTCGGGCATCACGATCGGCAAGGGCTTCGCCGGCGCGATGAAGCGGTGGAACTTCCGCGGTCTCGAGGCCTCGCACGGCGTGTCGATCAGCCATCGCTCCCATGGCTCCACCGGCGGTCGCCAGGATCCCGGCCGGACCTTCAAGAACAAGAAGATGGCCGGTCACTACGGCGCCGAGCGTGTCACGGTCCAGAACCTGAAGGTCGTCGCGACCGATGTCGAACGCGGGCTCATCATGGTGAAGGGTGCCGTGCCCGGCGCATCGGGGGGCTACGTGCTGGTCACCGATGCGGTGAAGCGCAAGCTGCCAGAGAACGCGCCGATGCCGGCCGCCATCCGCAAGGTCGAGGCGGAAGCTCCCGCGGCGGCCGAGGGTAACAAGGAATGACGACGATGAAAGTCGCGGTTACGACCCTCGATAACAAGAAAGCCGGCGAGATCGAGCTCGCCGACGACGTGTTCGGTCTGCCCTCGCGGCCCGACATCCTGGCGCGCATGGTGCGCTGGCAGCTGGCGAAGCGCCAGCAGGGCACGCACGACACCAAGGAGATCGGCGAGGTCTCCGGCGGCGGCCGCAAGCCGTGGCGCCAGAAGGGCACCGGCCGGGCCCGCCACGGCTCGACGCGCAGCCCGCAGTGGCGCAAGGGCGCGGTCATCTTCGGCCCGACGCCGCGCAGCCATGCCTTCGATCTGCCGAAGAAGGTGCGCAAGCTCGCGCTCAAGACCGCGCTTTCGACCAAGTGCGCCGACGGCAAGCTCGTCGTGCTCGACAGCGTCGACGGGGCACCGTCGAAGACCAAGGAGCTCGCGAAGCGTTTTGCCGATCTCGGCTGGTCGTCGGTGCTGTTCATCGACGGGCCCACGGTCGACGAGAAGTTTGCGCGGGCGGCCCGCAACATTCCCGGCGTCGATGTCCTGCCGCAGCAGGGCGCCAACGTTTACGACATTCTCCGCCGCGACACGCTGGTCCTGACCCGTGCGGCGGTTCAGCACCTGGAGGCGCGACTGAAATGAGCGCGGCCAAGGCGAAGAAGCCGAACCTGAGCAAGGACGAGCTCTACGGCGTGATCCTGTCGCCCGTCATCACGGAGAAGGCGACGATGGGGTCGCAGTACAATCAGGTGACCTTCAAGGTCCGCAGGGACGCGACCAAGCCGCTGATCAAGGCTGCCGTCGAAGGTCTGTTCAACGTCAAGGTCAAGGCGGTGAACACGATCAATGTCCGCGGCAAGGTCAAGCGCTTCCGCGGCCATGTCGGCCGGCGGTCGGATTACAAGAAGGCGATCGTATCGTTGGCTGAAGGCCATTCGATCGACGTCACCACGGGGATCTGAGGCGGATCATGGCACTCAAGCAGTTCAAGCCGGTGACGCCGTCGTTGCGGTCGGTCATCCTGATCGATCGCAGTGACCTGTACAAGGGCCGGCCGGTCAAGAGCCTGACGGAAGGCAAGCCCAAGACGGGCGGTCGCAACAATGCCGGCCGCATCACGACGCGCCATCATGGCGGCGGTCACAAGCGTCTTTACCGGATCATCGACTTCCGGCGGCGCAAGTTCAACGTCGAGGGCACGGTCGAGCGGATCGAGTACGATCCCAACCGGACCGCGTTCATCGCGCTCGTGCGCTACAGCGACGGCGAGCTGTCCTACATCCTGGCCCCGCAGCGCCTCGCCCCGGGCGACAAGGTCATCTCCGGCGAGCGGGTCGACATCCGCCCGGGTAACGCGCTGCCGATGCGCAACATCCCGGTCGGCACGATCATCCACAACGTGGAGCTGAAGCCGGGCCGCGGCGGGCAGCTCGCGCGTGCTGCCGGCACGTTTGCGCAGCTGGTCGGCAAGGACCAGGGCTTCGCGCTGCTGCGTCTTTCCTCGGGCGAGGTTCGCCGCGTTCCGGCCGATTGCCTGGCCACGGTTGGCGCCGTGTCGAATCCGGACCAGCAGAACCAGTCGCTGGGCAAGGCCGGCCGCAGCCGGTGGAAGGGGCGGCGCCCGACCGTTCGCGGTACGGCGATGAACCCGGTCGACCATCCGCTCGGCGGCGGCGAGGGCCGCACCAAGGGGGGCCGTCATCCGGTCTCGCCCTGGGGCCAGCCGACCAAGGGTTACAAGACACGCCACAACAAGGCGACGGATCGCTACATCATCCGCCGCCGGAACGCGAAATAAACGGAGACTGTCGTGGCACGTTCGGTTTGGAAGGGTCCGTTCGTCGACGGATACCTGTTGAAGAAGGCGGAGAAGGCGCGGGCAAGCGGCCGCAACGAGATCATCAAGATCTGGTCGCGCCGCTCGACCATCCTGCCCCAATTCGTCGGCCTGACCTTCGGCGTGTACAACGGGCACAAGTTCCTGCCCGTGCTCGTCACCGAAAACATGGTCGGCCACAAGTTCGGCGAGTTCGCGCCGACGCGGACCTTTCATGGCCACACCGCGGCCGACAAGACGGCCAAGAGGGGTGACTGATGAGCAAGCAAGCGCGCGAGCGCCGTCTCAAGGATAACGAGGCGCGGGCCGTCGCCCGCGCCATCCGGGTCAGTCCGCGCAAGCTCAACCTCGTCGCGGCGCTGATTCGCGGCAAGGATGCGAGCAAGGCTCTTGCGGACCTCACGTTCTCGAAGCGCCGGATCGCTGGCACCGTGAAGAAGGTCCTGCAGGCCGCCATCGCCAATGCCGAGAACAACCACCAGCTCGACGTCGACCGGCTCTACGTCGCCGAGGCGCATGTCGGCAAGGCGTTCCAGTTGCGCCGGTTCCATGCGCGCGGCCGCGGCCGCGCGGCGGGCATCGTGAAGCCGTTCAGCCATCTGACCGTGATCGTGCGCGAGCGCGAGGAGCGGAAAGCCGGGGAGACCGCGTAATGGGTCAGAAAGTCAATCCGATCGGGCTGCGGATCGGGATCAACCGTACCTGGGATTCGCGCTGGTACGCGGACGAGGATTATGCGCGGCTTCTGCACGAGGACATCAGGATCCGCCAGTTCCTGAGCGAGCGTCTGGCCCAGGCCGGCGTGTCGCGGATCGTCATCGAGCGGCCGGCGAAGAAGGCGCGGATCACCATCCATACGGCCCGTCCGGGCGTGGTGATCGGCAAGAAGGGCGCCGACATCGAGAAGCTGCGGAGCGACCTCGCCAAGATGACCAACAGCGAGGTGAGCCTGAACATCGTTGAGATCCGCAAGCCGGAGCTCGACGCCAAGCTCATCGCCGAGAACATCGCGCAGCAGCTCGAGCGGCGCGTCGCGTTCCGTCGCGCCATGAAGCGGGCGGTGCAGTCGGCGATGCGTCTGGGCGCCCAGGGCATCCGGATCAACTGCGGCGGACGTCTCGGCGGTGCCGAGATCGCGCGGGTCGAGTGGTATCGCGAGGGACGTGTGCCGCTGCATACGCTGCGCGCCGATATCGACTACGGCGTCGCGACCGCGAAGACGACCTATGGCACCTGCGGCGTGAAGGTCTGGGTGTTCAAGGGAGAGATCCTGGCCCATGACCCGATGGCGCAGGACAAGCGCGCGGCCGAGCAGGCGCCGGCCCGCTGACGCCTTGATCGAGGAACACTGACGATGCTTTCGCCAAAGCGTACGAAATACCGCAAGGCCCACAAGGGGCGGATCCACGGCTTCGCCAAGGGCGGCACGACGCTCAACTTCGGGGCCTACGGTCTCAAGGCGCTCGAGCCCCATCGGATCACCGCGCGCCAGATCGAGGCGGCGCGGCGCACGATCACGCGCCACCTCAAGCGTGAAGGTCGCGTTTGGATCCGCATCTTCCCGGACGTGCCCGTCACGGTGAAGCCGGCGGAGGTCCGCATGGGATCGGGCAAGGGGTCGCCGGAGTACTGGATCTGCCGCGTCAAGCCGGGCCGGATCCTGTTCGAGATCGATGGCGTGTCGCGGGCGGTCGCCGAGGAGGCGTTCGCGCTGGCGGCGGCGAAGCTGCCGATCAAGACCCGTATCGTCTCGCGTGTGGGCGAGTGAGGAGGGAAGAATGAAAGCTTCCGACATTCGCGCCAAGACGACCGACGAGCTCTTGAATCAGCTGTCCGAGCTGCGCAAGGAGCAGTTCAACCTGCGCTTCCAGCGCGCAAGCGGACAACTCGAGAACACCAGCCGTGTGCGCCAGGTGCGCCGTGACATCGCGCGCATCCTGACCGTGCTCAGCGAGCGCCGGCGCGCGGCTTCGTAAGGATAGAGAGGCGAACAATGCCCAGGCGGGTCCTGCAAGGAGTGGTCACGAGCGACGTCAACGACAAGACCGTCACGGTCCTTGTCGAGCGGCGCTTCATGCACCCGATCTACAAGAAGTTCATCGTGCGCTCGAAGAAGTATCTGGCGCACGACGAACACAACCAGTTCAAGGTGGGCGACAAGGTTCGCATCCGCGAGTGCCGTCCGATATCGAAGAGGAAGCGGTGGGAAGTGATCACCGACTCCACCGAGGCACAGGCGTGAGCGCCAGGTTCAAGGGAAGGGCCATATCGTCATGATCCAGATGCGCACCAATCTGGACGTCGCCGACAACTCCGGCGCACGCCGCGTCCAATGCATCAAGGTTCTCGGCGGTTCGAAGCGCAAGACCGCGTCGGTCGGCGACGTGATCGTCGTCTCCGTCAAGGAGGCGATTCCGCGCGGACGCGTGAAGAAGGGCGACGTGCACAAGGCGGTGATCGTCCGCACGTCGAAGGAGATCCGCCGTCAGGACGGGTCGACCGTCAAGTTCGACCGCAACGCCGCCGTCCTCATCAACAAGGAGGGCGAGCCGATCGGCACGCGTATCTTCGGGCCCGTCACGCGCGAGCTGCGCTCGAAGGGTTACATGAAGATCATCAGCCTTGCGCCTGAGGTGCTGTGATGACGCGGCCGAAGCTGAAGATAAAGAAGGGTGACAACGTCATCGTCATCTCCGGCCGCGATCGGGGCAAGACCGGCACCGTGCTGAAGGTCCTCCCCGCCGAGAACCGCGTCGTCGTGCAGGGGGTGAACGTGGTGAAGCGCCACACGCGGCCGCGGCCGGGGCATCCGGGCGGCATCGTGGAGAAGGAGCTGCCCATCCACGTGTCCAACGTTGCGCATATCGACCCCAAGGACCAGAAGCCGACGCGGGTCGGCTACAAAATCGTCGATGGCCGCAAATTGCGCTTTGCGCGCCGGTCCGGCGAGCTGATTGATCGGTGAAAGCCATGGCGACGCGCTTGCAAGAGTATTACGAGCAGACGATCCGTCCGCAGCTGATGGAGCAGTTCAAGTACAAGAACCGCTTCCAGGTGCCGCGGCTGGAGAAGATCGTCGTCAACATGGGCGTGGGCGAGGCTGCGCACGACCAGAAGAAGATGGAGGCTGCCATGGCCGATCTGATGGCGATCACCGGCCAGAAGCCGGCGGTCGCGCGGGCGCGCAAGGCGATCGCCAACTTCAAGCTGCGCCGCGGCCTGCCGATCGGCTGCAAGGTGACGCTGCGCGGCGCGCGGATGTACGAGTTCCTCGACCGCCTGATCAACATCGCCCTGCCGCGCGTTCGCGACTTCCGCGGATTGTCGGGGCGGAGCTTCGACGGCCGCGGCAACTACGCGCTCGGCCTCAAGGAACAGATCGTGTTTCCCGAGATCAACTACGACAAGATCGACGCGATCCGGGGGATGGACATCATCATCGTGACGACTGCGAAGACGAACGAGGAGGCGAAGGCTCTCCTCAAGGGCTTCAACATGCCCTTCCTCAACTGATTTCTCGGAGAGCAGGATCCACACATGGCCAAGAAGAGTGCCATCGAAAAGAACAAGCGCCGCGAGCGACTCGTCAAGAAGTATGCTGCCAAGCGCCAGAAGCTGAAGGAGATCGCGAACAACCGCGAACTCCCGATGGAGGAACGGTTCGCCGCGCGCCTGAAGCTCGCGAAGCTGCCGCGCAATTCGGCGCCGTCGCGGGTGCGCCTGCGCTGCGAGCTGACGGGTCGTCCGCGCGGCAACTACCGCAAGTTCAAGCTGTCGCGCATCGCGCTGCGGGAACTGGCCTCGACCGGCCAGATCCCGGGCATGATCAAGGCGAGCTGGTGAGGTAAGGAGTTCTGGATATGGCGATGAGCGATCCTCTGGGCGATATGCTGACGCGCATCCGGAACGGTCAGCGGGCGGGTCTTTCGACCGTCGTTTGCCCGGCCTCCAAGCTGCGTAAGAACGTGCTCGATGTCCTTCAGCGCGAGGGGTACATCCGCGGGTATTCCTGGGTGGAACGTCGGCGCGGCGTCGCGGAGTTCACGATCGAGCTCAAGTACCACGAGGGTGCGCCGGTGATCCGCGAGATCACCCGGGTTTCCAAGCCCGGCCGGCGCGTCTATTCGAAGATCAAGGACCTGGGCAAGGTCGCCGGCGGCCTCGGCATCTCGATTCTGTCCACGCCGCGGGGCGTGATGTCGGACAGCGAGGCGCGCGCGGCCAATGTCGGCGGCGAAGTGCTCTGCCGGGTGTTCTAAGCAAGGCGAAGGTCATTATGTCCCGTATCGGCAAACAGCCCGTCGCCATCCCGAGCGACGTCAACGTCGAGATCGCCGGCCAGCTGGTTACCGCGACCGGGAAGCTCGGCAAGCAGTCGATGTACGTGCATCCCGAGATCGCCGTCGCCAGGCAGGACTCCCGGATCGTGCTTACCCCGCGTTCGATGTCGAAGCGGGCGCGTGCGCTGTGGGGGACCAACCGGGCGCTTCTCAACAATCTGATCACCGGCGTCTCGAAGGGGTTCAACGTCAACCTCGAGATCAACGGCGTGGGCTATCGCGCGTCCGTGCAGGGCAAGAACCTGAACCTGCAGCTCGGCTTCAGCCATGACGTCGTCTATCCGATCCCGGACGGGGTGACGATCAAGGTCGGCGAGAAGCAGAACACGATTTCGGTTTCGGGCACGGACAAGCGGCTGGTGGGCCAAGTCGCGGCGGAGATCCGGGCGTTCCGCAAGCCGGAGCCGTACAAGGGCAAGGGCATCAAGTACGAGACCGAGACGATCCGGCGCAAGGAAGGCAAGAAGAAATAGCCATGTCCAAGGAAAAGTCGAAGGCGCTGTTCGAGCGCCGTCAGAAGCGTACGCGGGCAAGCCTCCGCCGCAAGTCGGGGGGGCGGCTGCGGCTGTCGGTCTTCCGTTCGTCGAAGCACATCTATGCGCAGATCATCGACGACACGAAGGGGATTACGCTCGTCGCGGCATCGACGCTGGACAAGGATCTGCGGGGCAAGCTCAAGACCGGCGCGGACGTTTCGGCTGCGCGGGAGGTCGGGCGGCTTCTGGCCGACCGTGCGGTGAAGGCCGGCGTCAAGGAGGTCGTGTTCGACCGCGGCGGCTATCTCTATCACGGTCGCGTCAAGGCGCTGGCCGACGGGGCGCGCGAGGGCGGCCTGTCGTTCTGATCGGCAACAATCGAAGTTTTACGCCAGGGAAATCACGCAAATGGCACGTGGACAAGCCGCGGAGCGTACCGGAGGACGGCGGGGCGACAGCGACCGCGCCGGGCGCGAGGAACGCGAAGTCGAGCTGATCGAGAAGCTGGTCAGCATCAACCGGGTTGCGAAGGTGGTGAAGGGCGGTCGCCGCTTCGGCTTCGCGGCCATCGTCGTCGTCGGCGACGGCAGGGGGCGTGCGGGTTACGGCACCGGCAAGGCACGCGAGGTGCCGGAGGCGATCCGCAAGGCCACCGACCAGGCGAAGCGCAACATGGTACGCATTCCGCTGCGCGAGGGGCGCACGCTGCACCATGACGGCTATGGCCACTTCGGTTCGGGCAAGGTGGTGCTGCGGTCGGCGAAACCCGGCACCGGGATCATCGCCGGCGGCCCGATGCGTGCCGTTCTCGAGGCGCTCGGATTGCAGGACGTGGTCGCGAAGTCGGTCGGGTCGAGCAATCCGCACAACATGATCAAGGCGACCTTCGCGGCGCTCACCGCGATGGCGAGCCCACGGGCGGTCGCCGCGAAGCGCGGCAAGAAGGTCAGCGACATCATCGGCCGGCGCGAAGGCGAGGCGGCGGCCGCGGCGCGGGAGTAATCGGCGATGGCAAAGGCGAAATCCGGTGACGGCAAGGTCATCCGCGTGACGCAGATCGGAAGCCCGATCGGCCGCGAGGCCGATCAGCGCCAGACCCTGATCGGTCTCGGACTCAACAAGCGTCATCGCACCCGCGAACTGCCGGACACGCCGGCGATCCGTGGTATGATCAACAAGGTGCGCCATCTCGTGCGCGTCGAAGAGGCAGGCTGAGCGGAACTCCGCTTCCGCAATCGGCCGGGGAAACTGAGATCATGAAGCTCAACGAAATTCGTGACAATCCTGGCGCCCGTCGGCCGCGCAAGCGCGTCGGCCGCGGTATCGGTTCGGGGCTCGGCAAGACATCGGGACGCGGCGGCAAGGGGCAGACCGCGCGCTCGGGCGTGGCCCTCAACGGCTTCGAGGGCGGCCAGACCCCGATTTACCGGCGTCTGCCCAAGCGCGGCTTCAACAACGTGTTCCGCCGCGATTTCCAGGAACTCAACCTCGATCAGCTGCAGCGCGCGATCGACGAGAAGAAGCTCGGGACCGACCAAACGATCACGGCCGAACGCCTGGTCGAGAGCGGCGTTATCCGTCGTGCGCGGGACGGCGTGAGGCTGCTCGGCAACGGCCGGGACAAGTTCACGGCTAAGGTGACGATCGAGGTCGCCGGCGCGTCCAAGTCGGCGGTCGAGGCGGTCGAAAAGGCGGGCGGCAAGGTGATCATTCTGCCGGCCGTTCGCGAGAGCGTGGCGAAGGCCGCCGCGGCCCAGAGGGAGCGCCAGGCGCAGCGCGCCGCCAGGAGCGGGAAGCCCGCGGGCAAGAAGCCCGAACAGCCGGCCGCCTGAGATCTGTCCAGCGATAGAGGTTCGACTCGACGATGGCATCCGCCGCCGAGCAGCTCGCAGCTTCGCTCAACTTCGGCGCTTTCGCGAAGGCGACCGAACTCAAGAAACGAATCTGGTTCACGCTCGGCGCACTGATCGTCTACCGGCTCGGCTCGTACATCCCGATCCCGGGTATCGATCCGGCGATCCTGGCCGAACTGTTCAACCAGCAGCGCGGCGGCATCCTGGGCATGTTCGACATGTTCTCGGGCGGTGCGCTCGGGCGCATGACGATCTTCGCGCTCAACATCATGCCGTACATCTCGGCGGCCATCATTATCCAGCTGATGTCCGCCGTGTCGCCGACGCTCGAGGCCCTCAAGAAGGAAGGCGAGGTCGGCCGCAAGAAGCTCAATCAGTACACGCGCTATCTGACCGTGCTTCTGGCGATGTTCCAGTCCTACGGCATCGCCGTGGGGCTCGAGGCGATGCGCGGCTCGATGGGCAGTGCGGTGATCGAGCCTGGCCTGTTCTTCCGCCTGACGACGGTGATTACGCTCACCGGCGGAACGATCTTTCTGATGTGGCTCGGCGAGCAGATCACGGCACGCGGCATCGGCAACGGCATCTCGCTGATCATCTTCGCCGGCATCGTCGCCAACCTGCCGTCGGCGCTGGCCGCGACGCTCGAGCTCGGCCGCACCGGCGCGCTGTCGACCTTCTTCATCATCCTGCTGCTGATCGGCTCGATCCTCGTGATCACCGGCATCGTGTTCATGGAGCGGGCCCAGCGCCGGATCATCGTGCAGTATCCGAAGCGTCAGGTCGGCAACAAGATGTTCGGCGGCGAGGCGTCGCACCTGCCGCTCAAGATCAACACCGCGGGCGTCATTCCGCCGATTTTCGCGAGTTCGCTGCTGCTGCTGCCGCTCACCTTCGCCAATTTCACGACCGCGGACAGCACCGGATGGCTGGCCGAGATCACGGCGCGGCTTGCGCACGGGCAGCCGCTCTACATGATCCTGTACGTGCTGCTGATCGTGTTCTTCTCGTTCTTCTATACCGCCGTGGTCTTCAACCCGGCCGAGACCGCGGACAACCTGCGCAAGTACGGCGGCTTCATCCCGGGCATCCGGCCCGGCAAGAACACGGCTGATTACCTGGATTACGTCCTCACGCGCCTTACGGCGGTCGGTGCGATCTACCTATCGGTCGTCTGTATCCTGCCGGAGTGGCTGATCTCGTACTATTCGGTCCCGTTCTATTTCGGTGGGACCTCGCTGCTGATCGTGGTCAGCGTGACAATGGATACGGTCGCGCAGATCCACTCCCATCTGCTTGCACACCAGTACGAAGGACTCATCAAGAAGGCCAAGCTTCGCGGACGCCGCGGCTGATCCGGCGAACGCGGCGATGAAGCGGAGATGCGATGAACATCGTACTACTGGGCCCACCGGGGGCGGGAAAGGGAACGCAGGCGCGACGCCTGCAGGATGAATACGGCTTGGTTCAGCTCTCGACCGGCGACATGCTGCGCGCGGCGGTTGCCGCCGGTACGCCAGAAGGGCGCCAGGCGAAGTCGATCATGGACGCCGGCAAGCTGGTCCCGGACGAGCTGATCGTGGCCATGATCGCCGACCGCATCAGCCAGCCCGACGTGAAGAACGGCTTCATCCTGGACGGTTTCCCGCGCACGGTCCCCCAGGCTGAGGCGCTCGACCGCATGCTGGCCGAAAAGGGCCTGAAGCTCGACCACGTCATCGAGATGAAGGTTGACGACCAAACCCTCATCGACCGCATTTCGGGGCGCTTCACCTGCGCCAAGTGCGGAACGGGGTACCACGAGCGCCACAAGCCGACCCAGCGGCCGGGAATCTGCGACGCGTGCGGCTCGACCGAGTTCACGCGCCGGGCCGACGACAACGCCGAGACGATGAAGACCCGCCTTGCCGCCTATCACGCCCAGACGGCGCCCATCCTGCCCTACTACCAGGCCAAGGGCGTGCTGAAGGCGGTGGACGGGATGGCCCCGATCGACGAGGTCACGGCTCAGCTCCGGGCTATCCTGGGGCCGGCCCCCCGGTCCGCCTGAGGCAGGGGCGAACCCAAGGAAAAGTCACGCAGATTTGCCGAAGAGGGTTGATTGACTTGAGACCGAATCCCCATATAATGCCGGCCCACTCGGTGGTACCGGAGCCACAGCGGGGCGCTCCGGTATTTTTGCATGCACCCAAATATCCGGACCTGAGGGTCTGACGAAAGCCGTCGCAAGGAGAAAACTCGTGGCGCGTATCGCTGGCGTCAATATTCCCACCAACAAGCGCGTCGTTATCGCGCTCCGTTACATTTATGGCATCGGTCCCACCAAGGCGCGCGAGATCTGCGAAAAGGTGGGCATCCCCGAGGCGAAGCGCGTCAACCAGCTGACCGATGACGAGGTGCTTCGCATTCGCGAGGTGATCGACCGGGATTACGAGGTCGAAGGCGATCTGCGCCGGACGATCGCGATGAACATCAAGCGGCTGATGGACCTCGGCACCTATCGCGGCCTGCGTCACCGCAAGGGCCTGCCGGTGCGCGGCCAGCGCACCCACACGAACGCCCGCACGCGCAAGGGCAAGGCCCGTCCGATCGCGGGCAAGAAGATGGCGACAAAGAAGTAAGCGAGCTCGAAGGGTCCTCAAGCCATGGCCAAAGCACAAGCTGCCTCCGCAGCAACTGTCCGCCCGCGCCGTCGCGAGCGCAAGAACATCACGTCCGGCGTGGCGCACGTGAACGCGACCTTCAACAACACGATGGTCACGATCACCGACGCGCAAGGCAACACGATTGCGTGGTCCTCGGCCGGTACGCAGGGCTTCAAAGGGTCGCGCAAGTCGACCCCCTACGCCGCGCAGATGGCCGCCGAGGATGCCGGCCGCAAGGCGATGGAGCACGGTGTGCGCACGCTCGAGGTCGAGGTGAAGGGGCCTGGTGCGGGCCGCGAGTCGGCGTTGCGCGCACTGCAGGCCGTCGGATTCGTCATCACGTCGATCCGCGACGTCACGCCGATTCCGCACAACGGCTGCCGGCCGCCGAAGCGCCGCCGCGTCTGATTTTCTGCCGGGCCGCCGCACCGGCGGCCGAACGTTTTGTACCGCGCGGCCCGCATGTCGGGCACGCCGCGATGTGGTGAGGGATAGACCCGTGGTTCAGATTCAGAAGAACTGGAAGGAGTTGATCAAGCCGGGCAAGCTCGACATACAGCCCGGCGACGATCCGAAGCGCGAAGCGACGATCGTCGCCGAGCCGCTGGAACGCGGCTTCGGCCTGACGCTTGGCAACGCGTTGCGTCGCGTCCTGCTGTCGTCGCTGCAGGGTGCGGCGATCACCTCGATCAAGATCGACGGCGTGCTGCACGAATTCTCGTCGGTTCCGGGCGTGCGCGAGGACGTGACCGACATCGTCCTCAACGTCAAGGCGATCGCGCTGCGCATGCACGGCGACGGGCCGAAGCGCATTCACCTGCGCGCGACCGGACCCGGCGAGGTGCGTGCCGGCCAGATCGAGACGGGGCATGACATCGAGATCATGAATCCCGATCTCGTCCTCTGCACGCTCGACGACGGCGCCAAGCTGTCGATGGAGATGACGGTCGAGACGGGCAAGGGCTACGTGCCCGGCAGCGCCAACCGCCCGGCTGATGCGCCGATCGGGCTCATTCCGGTCGACGCTCTGTTCAGTCCGGTGAAGAAGGTCGCCTACAAGGTCGAGAACACCCGCGTCGGCCAGGTCACGGACTACGACAAGCTGTCGATGCGGGTCGAGACCAATGGCGCGGTAACGCCCGAGGACGCCGTGGCGCTCGCCGCGCGCATCCTCCAGGATCAGCTGCAGCTCTTCATCAATTTCGAGGAGCCGGTCGCCGAGAAGACGGAGGAGACCACCGCCGAGCTGCCGTTCAACAAGCACCTGCTGATGAAGGTCGACGAGCTCGAGCTGTCGGTCCGGTCCGCCAACTGCCTCAAGAACGACAACATCATCTACATCGGCGATCTCGTGCAGAAGACCGAGGCGGAGATGCTGCGGACGCCCAATTTCG
>CALANV010000041.1 GCA_937926175.1 uncultured Rhodospirillales bacterium
GCGTTTCCGCTGTTCCAGGCGTTTCCGCTGTTCCAGGCGTTTCCGCTGTTCCAGGCGTTTCCGCTGTTCCAGGTGTCTCATCCGTCCCGGCGGTTTCTCCTGTCTCGGCCGTTTCGTTCTGCCTGGACGAGGTCGACGACAATTGACGATCAGGACAAGGGGAAGTCCCCCGTGCGTCCGGGACAAGTGGGACAGTGAGACGCCCGGCGGTGCGATATACGCCGGCTGGAAACAATGACGCCCGCACGGGATCCCTAGACCCGGCGGGCGCATTTATCCGGCGCTAAGGATGGCATGGGTCGCGCCGTGCGTCAACCCCGGTCGGCCAACGCCGCGTTGTATCCGGCTGTTTACGGGAACGAGGTCGATTTAAACCCCACCGCTAAAGGAAGCAATCGCCGCACGGTGGAACATGCGGGGCCGCGCGCTTTCGCCGGCATGGTCCTGACGTTGAAAACGAACAAGGTGCACTACGTTTCATGTGCAGCGGTGACCGAGTGCGTGGCGGATCTGCCAAAGACAGCGCACGACCGGGAACGCCGCACGCGCGACCATCGGGCCGCCCAGCCAATCACGCCGCGGCAGACGGGCCAGCAAACCGAACGCGTCGCCGTCGCCAACGATGGCGTCGGCGATGGCGCGGCCGACGAATGTCGTCAGCGCAACACCGTGACCGTTGAAGCCCTGCGCATACCAGACGCCGTCCGCGGCGAGGCCCACATCCGGCAGCCGGTGGGGCGTGAGATCGACCACACCTTTCCATACGTAGTCGATGCGCGGGGAGCCGAGCTGCGGGAACACGTGCGCGATGCGCCGCGCGAGCCACGCGGTCGCACTTCGATCCGATGGTGCAATCAGGCGCGCAGCCCCACCGAACAGGAGGCGGTGATCGGCGGTCAGGCGGTAGTAATCGAGCGCCGGTTGCGTGTCGAAGACCGCCACGTCCTTGCGGATGAGCTGCGTCGCCATGACGTCGAGCGGCTCGGTCACGCCGATGAAGGTCACGACCGGCAGGATCCGTCGCGAAACGTCCGGCGCAAGCGCACCGAGGCTTGCGTTCGCGGCCAGCACCAGATGTCGCGCCTCGACGCGGCCTTGTTCGGTGTACGCCACATGGTTCGCGCGATCGATGCTGACGACCCGGCTGTTCTCGAAGATCTCCGCCCCAAGCGTCCGCGCCGCGCGCGCGAGGCCGCGCAGATAGCGCAGCGGATGAAGATGGGCGGCGCCGTGGTCCAGCAAGCCGCCAAAGTAAAGCGGCGAATCGACAATGGCGCGCGTCTGATCGCGGGTGAGGGGAACGGTGTCGCGGTATCCCAGTTCATCGAGCAGTCTGGCGAGCTGCACCAGCGCCGCAGCATCCGCACGCGAACTCGCGGCCGTGAGCGCTCCGCGCTTGAACTGGCATTCGATGCCGTACCGTGCGATCAGATCCTCGACGAGGCGTACCGCTGCGACAGACAGCGCCCAGAGGCGTTTTCCATCCGAGGCGCCGACCGTCGCGATCAGATCCGCGATGTCGGCGGCAAAGCCCGGCAGCACGAAGCCGCCATTGCGGCCCGACGCACCCGCGCCGATCCGGTCAGCTTCGAGCACCGTGACATCAAGGCCCCGCGCCGCGAGATGAAGGGCCGCCGACAGGCCGGTATAGCCGGCACCAACGATGCACACGTCGCAGCGCCGTGTTCCGGTCAGTGCGGGCATCCGCAACAGCGGTTCGGATGTGACCTCGTAATACGTCGATTGGGCATCCGCAGATACCGTCGCGCGCGCGTCGGGTGCCAGCGGCTGCGGCGTCGTTCGAGTCCAATTACGAAATGCAAACATGAAAGGTCCCCAATCCAGGCATGCTGCGGCACGGGACCGGCCGCAGCGTCATTCAGCGCCGGCGCAGCGGTGGATCGGGGGCTAGAGAGGCGGGGCGGGATACACAATCCTCGCGGCGCGCTCCGCAGCCGGGTCGGGGATGCGCTGGAAAATCATCTGCCTTGGCATGTACTGCCGCGGCGACATACATGCAGAAGATATGACACCAGGCAGGCACACGATCAATCCGGAGCTATGTCGTTGATTCCAGAAAAGACAAGGTTACCGCCCCGGCGTACCGCAAGCGAGCGGATGACCGGATCCCGCCTTCATATTAGAGTTGATTAATGTAACGGGGAAACGATCAAGCCCGGAGAGGCTCATGGAGCGACCGACCCGAAGCGAGACCGCGCCGAGTTCGGCCGCCAATCCCGAGATAACCGGGTTCTTCGACCAAGCGACGTCGACGATCTCGTATCTGGTCGTCGATCCGGCGACCGGCAAGGCCGCCATCATCGACCCGGTGCTGGATCTCGATCCCAGGTCGGGCCGCATCTTCACGGCGTCGGCCGACCGGCTGGTTGCCGCAGCGAAATCCTTCACGGTCGAATGGATTCTAGAGACCCACGCGCACGCGGACCATCTGTCGGCCGCCGGCTACCTCAAGGATCGAATCGGCGGTACCGTCGCGATCGGCGCGAACATCTGCGACGTTCAGCGCACGTGGGCCGAGATCTACAATCTCGGCCCCGACTTCGCGACCGACGGATCGCAGTTCGACCGTCTTCTGCATGAAGGCGAGCGATTTGCGATCGGTACGCTCGACGTCACGGTATGGAACACGCCCGGCCACACGCCGGCCTGTGTGTCGTATATCGTCGAGGGTGCCGCCGGCATCAAACACGTGTTCGTCGGCGATACGCTGTTCATGCCGGACTACGGTACGGCGCGCACCGATTTTCCTGGCGGCGATGCGCGCACGCTCTATCGCTCGATCCGCCGGCTGCTGTCGCTGCCGTCGGAGACCAGACTCTATATGTGTCACGACTACCCGCCGGACGGCCGGGGGCCGCAATGGGTGACCACGGTCGCCGAACAGCGGTTACAGAACATCCATATCAAGGACGGCGTCGGCGAAGACGAGTTCGTCGCCTTCCGCGAGGCGCGCGACAAGACGCTCACGGCACCAACGCTCATCCTGCCCGCGATTCAGGTCAATATCCGTGCCGGCCGTCTGCCGCCGCCGGAGAGCAACGGCACGGTCTATCTGAAGATGCCGCTGAACCGGGTATAGCCCCGCGCCCGGATTTCGCGGCGTGCCGCTACTTGAATCGGCCGGTTTCGTCCCCATCTCGTCATGTCCCCCGGCGACGGGGGAGACGCGGCTTGGCAATGGCGCGGCTTGGTAGGGCCGGCCCGCGGCGAGGAGCCGCATCGCCGGTTGCTTCCGACGCCCGCTGCGTCTCGGGCGGGGATGGCCAAGCGTCCCCGCCCGCTTATCTTGAGCCGGGCGGCGATGCCCGCCACAATCGCCACATGATTGATGAGCGAAAGCCGACGCTGACCGATCGAGCGCGCGCCGAGAAGGGCGACCGCGAGCGCCGTCTAGCGGCGGCACTCCGGGAAAACCTGCGGCGACGCAAGCTGCAGGCCCGCCTGCGCGCCGAACTGGCGGAAGGGGGCGATGCCACGCCGACGGCTCGGGCCGACAACGGCGGCATGGCGCGCCTGCGGGCGGTGCTCGACTTCTGGTTTCTGTCACCGGGCGATCCGGAATACGGCCGGATGCGCAAGGTGTGGTTCGCCAAGGATGCCGCCTTCGATGCGGAAATCCGCGCACGGTTCCTGGCGGATTACGAGGCGGCCGCACGAGGCGCCTACGATGTTCATGCCGGCACCGCCACCGGCGCGCTGGCACTGGTCATCCTGCTCGACCAGTTTCCGCGCAATCTGTTCCGCGACGATCCGCGCGCGTTTGCGACCGATGCCAAAGCCCGTGAGATCGCGAACACGGCCATCGCACGGGCTCTCGACCGGCAGCTTCGGCCGGTCGAGCGCATGTTTCTTTACCTGCCATTCGAGCACAGCGAGGATCTCGCCGACCAGGAACGCGCCGTGGCATTGATGGAGAGCCTGCCGGCGACGCCGGAATTTCCCGAAACGGTGCGGGCCGAGGTCGTCGACTATGCGCGCCGGCATCGCGACATCGTGGCCCGCTTCGGCCGGTTTCCCCACCGCAACGCGGCGCTGGGCCGGGTCTCGACGCCCGAGGAGACGGCTTTCCTGACCCAGCCGGGATCGGGTTTCTGACCGCACCGGTGGCGGCCGGGACCTGACCGATCCGCGGGAATCCGGTCCGAATCGAGATCCCTGTGCTTGTGGCGCGACAGGCGCTTCGCTACAAGAAGCGCCCGGTCTTCCCCAAGCTGCCGGAGTCGCCATTCATGCCGATAATGTCCGACAAGTGGATCCGCAAGATGGCCCTCGAACACGGCATGATCGAGCCGTTCGTCGAGAGCCAGCGGCGCGATGGCGTGATCTCGTACGGCCTGAGTTCCTATGGCTACGACGCCCGCGTGTCGGACGAGTTCAAGATCTTCACCAACGTCGACTCGGCGACGGTCGACCCCAAGGCGTTCTCGGAAAAGAGCTTCGTCGACCGCAAGGGGCCGGTCTGCATCATTCCGCCCAACAGCTTCGCGCTCGCGCGCACGGTCGAGTACTTCCGCATTCCGCGCGACGTGCTGGTGATCTGCCTTGGCAAGTCGACCTATGCGCGTTGTGGCATCATCGTCAACGTGACGCCGCTGGAGCCGGAATGGGAGGGACACGTCACGCTCGAGTTCTCCAACACCACGCCGCTGCCCGCCAAGATCTATGCGAACGAGGGCGCGTGCCAGTTCCTCTTCCTGCGGGGCGAGGATGTCTGCGAGGTCTCGTACAAGGACCGCAACGGCAAGTATCAGGGCCAGCGCGGCGTCACCCTGCCGCGGCTCTAGTCCCTCAACAGGCCAGCGACCAACGGCCAAGGTCGCCGGCGCTCCGCCCGTGGTCGAAATTCATCATACCCGACCGGGCCGGTCAGCTACTTCCAGAGGTTTCGGGTGCCCGTGCCCGTCCATTCCGATAAGGGGCGGACAGGGGCTTGGAATCCCTGGACTCACTCCCCAGTTTCTCAGTATCTGAGCCCCGGCCGGCCGAATGTGGCCAACGAGTTAGGCAAACAGAATGGACAAGATCCGCATTCGGGGCGGGGTTCCGTTGCACGGGACAATTGCGGTGAGCGGAGCGAAGAATGCTGCCCTGCCGCTGATGGCGGCGAGCCTGCTGACCGATGAGACGCTGCAGCTGTCCAATCTGCCGCATCTCGCGGACATCACGACGCTCGCCAATCTGCTGTCGCAGCTGGGCGTGTCGCTCAGC
Source organism: uncultured Rhodospirillales bacterium (assembly GCA_937926175.1). Lineage (GTDB taxonomy): Bacteria > Pseudomonadota > Alphaproteobacteria > CACIAM-22H2 > CACIAM-22H2 > CALANV01. Next base: position 5,230 of record CALANV010000041.1, read on the forward strand.
ATGGACGGGCATGCGCCGAACGGCGGGCACGCGGGGCGCGTCATGTCCCTGACGGCGCGCCGGATCGTCAGCACCACCGCACCCTATGATCTGGTCCGCAAGATGCGTGCCTCGATTCTGGTGCTGGGGCCGCTGGTCGCACGCGAGGGCCATGCCCGCGTGTCGCTGCCCGGCGGTTGCGCCATCGGTACGCGCCCGGTCGACCTCCACCTCAAAGGGTTGCAGCAGCTCGGCGCCACGATCGAGCTGCGCGAGGGCTACATCGAGGCGGAGGCAAAGAACGGCCTGACCGGGGCGGAGATCGTCTTCCCGTTCGTCTCGGTCGGGGCCACGGAAAACCTGCTGATGGCCGCCTGCCTCGCCAAGGGCGAGACGATCCTGAAGAACGCGGCGCGCGAACCCGAGGTCACGGACCTTGCGCAGTGCCTCCAGGCAATGGGCGCGGATATCGAAGGGATCGGCACCGATACGCTGCGCATTCGCGGCGTCGACCGCCTTCACGGCGCCAAGCACGAGATCGTGCCCGACAGGATCGAGACCGGCACCTACGCCATGGCGGCGGCGATCACCGGTGGCGACATCTTCCTAAAAGGTGCGCGGCCCGACCTGATCGATGGGCCGATCGAGGTCCTGCGCAGTGCCGGCGTGACCATCACCGCGGTCGACGGCGGTCTGCGCGTGCAGCGGACCAACGGACCGCTGATCGGCGTCGACGTCATGACCGAACCCTATCCTGGATTTCCGACCGACCTGCAGGCACAGATGATGGCGTTGATGACGACCGCGCAGGGCGCGTCGATGATCACCGAAACCATCTTCGAAAACCGTTTCATGCATGTGCCAGAGCTGCGTCGCATGGGGGCCAACATCAATCTGCATGGCGGGTCCGCCATGGTGCGCGGCGTGCCGAAGCTGACCGGCGCGCCGGTCATGGCCACCGACCTGCGCGCCTCGGTAAGCCTCGTGCTGGCGGGGCTTGCGGCCGAGGGCGAGACCATCGTCAACCGTGTGTACCACTTGGATCGCGGCTACGAGCGGCTGGAGGAAAAGCTCGCCGCTTGTGGCGCGAATATCGAGCGAGTGAGGGAGGCTACGCCGTGAACCGAGCCCTTCGTCTCCGAGCCGAGGACAGCGAGGATCTGAAGATCGTCGCCGCCGTCCTGCAGGACGCTCTGGTCCCGATGAGCGAGATGGAGTTCCTCAATGGCGAGGGCTGCTTCGCCATGATCGCCAACCGCTTCAAGTGGGAAAACTGCGAAGAAACCTGGGACTCGCCCGTGACGGCGGTCACGGACGGTGCAGCGGAAGAGACGGCCGGCGACGTCGCCTTCGAGTGCCACAGCTACGAGCGCGTGAATTGCGGCGTCCGCTTCAATGGCGTCTCCCAGGTCCGGTGCAAGGGCATGGACCGGCGGGACCGCGGTCGCGTCCTCGAGCTGCTCACCATCACGGCCGAACCCGACGCGGTCATCCTGATGTTCGCCGGCGGCGCGGCCATCCGTCTCGAAGGCTCCTCGATCACCTGCCATATCGAAGATCTGGGCGAGCCCTGGCCGACCCGGTGGCGCCCCTACCATCCCGATGCCAATACCGTGTAAGCCGCTGACGGATAAGCTAAAAAGTCCTATTTTCGTCGTCGTCGGGTTTCGCGTAATCTCGCCCGCAACATTCAACCAAGCGGCCGGTTCCGACCGGCCTTCTTCAGGTACGGATCGGACATGCCGGCCAACGAGAAACTCGTATTGGCGCTTCCCAACGGGCGCATCCTGACCGAAGTCATGCCGCTGTTGCGGCGGGCCGGCATCGAGCCCGAACCGGAGTTCAACAACCCGGCGACGCGCCAGCTCCGGTTCACCACCAATCACCCGGAGCTCGACATCATCCGGACGCGCAGTTTCGACGTCGCGACCTTCGTCGCCTTCGGCGCGGCGCAGTTGGGGGTGGCGGGCAACGACGTGCTGATGGAATTCGAATACAGCGAGCTCTACGCGCCGCTCGATCTCAAGATCGGGAAATGCCGTGTCGCCGTGGCCGAACCCATCGACATGGCGGGCCGTGACGATCCGCGGACGTGGAGTCACGTCCGCGTCGCGACCAAGTATCCCAAGATCACGCGACGTCACTTCGCCGCGCGCGGCGTCCAGGCCGAGTGCATCAAGCTAAACGGCGCGGTGGAGCTGGCACCGGCCTTGGGCCTGTGCCAGCGCATCGTCGACCTGGTGTCGACCGGTGCGACGCTGAAGGCGAACGGGCTGGTCGAGGTGGAGCACATCGCCGACATCACCTCGCGGCTGATCGTCAACCGCGCCGCGCTGAAGACGCGTTATTCGCAGATCTCGCCCTGGATCGACCGGATCGCCGATGCCGCTTAAGCTGGACGCAAGGACGCGCGATTTCGAGGCGGCGTTCGCGGCATTGCTGGCGGCGAAACGCGAGGCCGCCGCCGACGTCAGTGCGGTCGTCGCCGCCATCATCGAGGACGTGCGGCGCCGGGGCGATGCGGCACTGATCGAATACACCGAGCGGTTCGATCGCATCCGGCTTCCGGTCGAGGGGCTGCGCGTCAGCGATGCCGAAATCGACGCCGCCGTGAAAAGCTGCGCGAAGGAAACGATCGCGGCCCTCGAGCTCGCGGCACGGCGCATCAGGGATTATCACCGCCGGCAACTGCCCAAGGATTTCACCTATCGCGACCGGGCAGGACTTACGCTGGGGGCGCGCTGGACCCCCATCGCGGCGGCGGGGCTTTATGTGCCCGGTGGGACGGCGGCGTATCCGAGCTCCGTCCTGATGAACGCGGTGCCCGCGAAGGTCGCCGGCGTCGAGCGGCTGGTGATGACGGTGCCGGCCCCCGACGGCAAGCTGAACCCGCTGGTGCTCGCGGCCGCGCGCATCGCGGGCGTCGACGAGATCTATCGCATCGGCGGGGCGCAGGCCGTCGCGGCACTTGCCTATGGCACGGCGACGATCCGGCCGGTCGACAAGATCACGGGGCCCGGCAACGCCTATGTCGCGGAGGCGAAGCGGCAGGTCTTCGGCATCGTCGGAATCGACATGATCGCGGGGCCGTCGGAGGTCGTCGTCGTCGCCGACCGCGCCAACGATCCGGACTGGATCGCGGCCGACCTGCTGGCGCAGGCCGAGCACGACACGGCGGCGCAATCGATCCTGATCACCGATGACGCCACGTTCGCCGACGACGTGATTGCGGCCGTCGATGCACGGCTTGCCAATCTGCCGCGGCGCGACATCGCCGGGGCGAGTTGGGCGAAGCATGGCGCGGTGATCCTGGTCGCGCGGCTGGCGGACGCGGTGCCGCTGATCGACCGGCTCGCGCCCGAGCACCTGCAGCTCGCGGTCGCGAAGCCGGAGGCCCTTGCGCGGCGCGTGCGCCACGCAGGCGCGATCTTCATCGGACGATTTGCGCCCGAGGCACTCGGCGACTATCTGGCGGGTCCGAACCACGTACTGCCGACCTCGCGCACGGCACGGTTTTCGTCGGGGCTCGGCGTTCTCGATTTCATGAAGCGCAGTTCGCTGATCGGATGCGACGCGGCGGGCCTCGGCCGGCTCGGTCCGGCTGCGGTGCGCCTGGCCGAGGCGGAAGGCCTCGGCGCCCACGCGCTGTCGATCGCCGTCCGGCTGCGGCCGCGCAAGGCGGCGCGATCGGGCCAGCGGCGAGGGTCGTAGGGGTGGAGAAGGCGCGCCAGCGCATCGTCAAGATCGATCTCGACGAGCGCACGGTGGTGCGACGCAACCCCGACGTTGAGCACGAGCGCGCGGTCGCGATCTTCGATCTGCTCGAGGAGAATTATTTCGCGCCGGCCGGCGGACTGAGCGGGCCCTATCATCTGCGGCTGTCGATCACCGAGAACCGGCTGGTGTTCGACATCCGCTCCGAGCAGGATGAGCCGCTCACCAAGGTCATTCTCTCGCTGACGCCGTTCCGTGCGGTCGTGAAGGATTACTTCACGGTGTGCGAGAGCTACTACGCGGCGATCAAGCGGGCGAGCCTGTCGCAGATCGAGGCGTTCGACATGGGCCGGCGCGCGGTCCACAACGAAGGCTCGGCGCTGCTGCGCGAACGGTTGGAGGGGAAGATCGAACTCGACCAGAACACCGCCCGCCGTCTGTTCACACTGATCTGCGTACTCCACATTCGCGGATAGGACCGGCAGGTGACGACTGCGCCGACGAGCGTTCTGTTCGCATGCACGATGAACGCCATCCGCTCGCCGATGGCGGAGGCGCTGCTCAAGCATTTCCACGGACAGCGGATCTATTGCGATTCGGTCGGGGTGCGCGTGGCGCCGATCGATCCGCTGGCGATCGAGGTGATGCGCGAGATCGGCCTGGACGTGACGCGCCACCGGCCCAAGTCGTTCGACGATCTGGAAGACACGTCGTACGACCTGATCATCACGCTCTCGCCCGAAGCGCAGCACCGTGCCGTCGAGCTGACGCGGACGATGGCATGCGAGGTCGAGTACTGGCCCACGTTCGATCCGACGGCGGTCGAGGGCAGCCGCGAGACCCAGCTCGCCGCCTATCGGCAGGTGCGCGACGAGCTGAAACGGCGGATCCTGAAGCGGTTTCCGCTCGCCGGGGCAACGACGGATTGAGGCGGCTGTCTCGTTCACGAGGCGCGGGGCTTGGGACGCCCGCGAACGCCAATCGGCACGCGCGCGTTTTGAGGTGGTGACAAGTCCAGACGCCGTCGCGCAAGATCCGTACCCATGGCCCAGCTCAGCTTCTCGCCGTTCGCCGGCGGACCGGTCGATGCCGCGACCGTGGCGATCGACGGCCGTACCGAACTGGTCCGCGGATCCGCGTTCACGTTCGGCGCCGCGACGGGCGAGACCCGAACGGTCAGCTTCACGCAGATCGAGTTTCCGGGCACGACTGGGCGAAGCTTCCCGTTCGAGGACCGTGGCGTGGCGACGCTTCGGCTCGTGGACCAGCAGTTCGACGACGATGCGGGTGGTCTGTTCGATCGCGACGGCGACGGTCACGTCGAGAGCGTGACCTTGCGTCAGGAACTGCAGCCGGCGGCCATTCAACGCGTGGACGTGTCCGCATTCGATGGCGACCTGCTGACGCTTGCGGATCTTCCGGAGGCCAACGTCGTGCTCGACGACCATCCCGCGGCGGGAGTACTCGCGATTCTCGGTGCACGCGGCGGCAGCGTCGTCGCCGGCGGCGCCGATGTCGTCACGGTCGCGACCGCCGACGACGGCACGGGTCATTTCACACTCCAGACCGCCGGTGGCGACAATACGGCGGAGCTCGACTCGGGCCCGTTCTTCCAGGGGCGCGCGCTGGCGGCACTCGGCGCCGGCAACGACACGCTGCAGGTGGCCGGGCCAGGTGGATTCGCGCCGCCGATCCAGATTTTCGACCGGCCGGCGGTCATCGCCGCCACGGACGTCACGGCGACCGGGGCACCTGCGGCCGACGCTGTGACGGGTGCCGGCACCGACGCCGCCGGGGGCATGAGCGGCACGGCGCCGGGCTCGATCGATACGGCGGACGCGTCCACGTCCGTCTTCCCGTCGCCTCTCGGGACGAGCGGGCGCCTCGATAGGATCGCCGAGGGCGGCGGGGGCGACCGGTTCGTCATGGTCGACGTCGATGCGACCCTTGCGGGCGGACCTGATGCCGACACAATTGATATCGGCACAGGTTCGTTCACCATCGTGGATCCGGGGCCGGGGGCGGATACGGTCATCCTCAGGCCCGGCGCCGCCGCGACGGTGACGATCGCCCGGGGGGAGACAGGAACGGCCCCGGACGATGCCGATACGCTGCGTTTCGAGGGCGCCTCACCCGGCAGTGCGACGGTCCGGCTCGATGGGTTTCCGGCAGGGACGACCGTCCATATCGATGTCGCGGCGCCAGGTAACGACGCGCAGCCCGGCGTCACCGAGGGGCGGCTGGTCATCGACAGTCCCGGCGACGCGGCCCCGGACATCATCAACCTCGTCGGGGTCGACAGCGGACCGCTCGACAGCCTGACGGTGATCTTCGGCTAGGGCATCGGAACCACGTGGCCGGGCCCCGATCCATCGCCCGTTCGGGCGGCGGCCCTGCCGGACGGGTTTCGGCAAAGCTCTTGACCGATCAAGGGTCAGGCATCACCTTCCTCAGCATCATGCAACCACTGAGGCGAGGGCAAATGGCAAAGGAGGATCTGATCGAGTTTTCAGGTACGGTGACCGAGCTTCTGCCGAACGCAATGTTCCGCGTGAAGCTGGACAACAATCACGAGGTTCTGGCCCATACCTCGGGCAAGATGCGCAAGAATCGCATCCGTGTGCTGGCAGGCGACCGCGTCAACGTCGAGATGACGCCGTATGACCTGACCAAGGGCCGCATCACGTTCCGCTACAAGTAATCGGCGTCGAATCGCAAGCGCGCCCGGAACCTGCATTCAGAGCAAAGCTGGCCGCCCGCGATGCCACGCCTGATCCTTGCTTCGGCATCGCCGCGCCGCCTCGACCTTCTCAAACAGATCGGGATCGTTCCCGACGCGATCGTCCCGGCCGATGTCGACGAGACGCCCCTGCCGCGCGAACTGCCGGCCCGGCTGGCCAAACGTCTAGCCGCCGCGAAGGCCGAAGCGGTCGCCGCCCGGGAAGGGGACGCTGTCGTGCTGGCCGCCGATACGGTGGTCGCGTGCGGCCGGCGCATCCTGCCGAAGGCGGAATCGCGGGATGAGGCCGAGCGCTGCCTGCGGCTCTTGTCCGGACGCCGCCACCGCGTGTACGGCGGCGTGGCGCTGGCCATTCCCGATGGACGCCGCGCGGTGCGCCTCGTGACCACGATCGTGTCGTTCAAGCGCCTGACACCGGCCGAGATCGGGGCCTACCTCGACAGCGGCGAGTGGCAGGGCAAGGCCGGCGGCTATGCGATCCAGGGACGCGCCGCAGCCTTCGTCAAGGCGATCAACGGGTCCTATACGAACGTGGTCGGCCTCGATCTCTTTACGGTCGCCGCCCTGCTTCACGGCGTCGGACTCGGCCGGCCATGACGGCGTCCGGGACGACGGAGGAGGCGCCCGAGGACGTGCTGGTCACGACCGAGGGTGCGCATTACCGCGCCGTCGCGCTCGCCGCCGGACGACCGACCGATGTCCTGACGGCGCCGGTCGAGACGCGAGGTGCCGTCGGCAGCATCTATGTCGGCCGCGTGGTGCGTCACATGCCCGGCCTGAAGGCCGCGTTCGTGGAAATCGGCCTCGACCGCCCGGCCTTCCTGAACCTGGACAAGACGACGCCGCCGGCGGGGAAGCCGGCGCTCGTCCAGATCGTCGAGTCGGCAGAGGGCGACAAGGCGCCGCGCCTGTCCCGGCGCATCGCGCTCATGGGGCGCTACCTGATCCTGCTGCCCTATGAGCGCGGCGTGGTCGTTTCGCGGCGACTCGACCAGAAAATCCAGGCGAACCTCGGCGGCTACATCCGCAAGCTCGTCCACGAGGGGGCGGTGATCGTCCGGGCCGCGGCCGCCCGCGCCGATGGCGACACGCTCGCCGGCGAATGCGTCGCGCTCCAGGCCCTATGGACGGAGATCGCCGCGCGGACCGAGGCGACTCCGCCTGCGTGCGTGCACGTCGAGCATCCGCTGCGGCGTCTGCTGCGCGAGCTCGGGCGCGGACCCAAGACCTGCTTCATCTTCGACGATGCGGAGGCGGCCCGGATCGCGCGCGAGGTCGCGCCGACGCTTGGGCCCGATCTCGCCGCGCGCATCGAGACGGCGCCGGCAGGCACAGGCGTGCTCGACCGCGACGGCATCGCGGAGGCGCTCGCCAGTGTTGAGGCGCGCGAGGTGCCGCTTGCGACGGGCGGACGCCTTACGATCGAGCGTACCGCGGCGCTGACGGCGATCGACGTCGATACCGGCCCCGGTTCGGCCGACCCGCGGGCCGTCGTCGAAACCAACCTGGAGGCCGCGCGCGAGACGGCGCGGCAGCTCCGCCTGCGCGATATCGGCGGCCTCGTCGTCATCGACTTCATCCGCATGCCGGGCAGAACCGACCGCAACCGCGTTCTAGCCACGCTGCAGCGCGCGGTTGACAGCGACCCGCGCCGGGTCCAAGTCCTGGGCTGGACCGCCGCCGGGCTTGTCGAACTGATCCGTTCACGGGCCGATGCCGGCGCGGAATGACGAGAAGGAGATCGCGACGGGAATCATGACCGACCGGGTGATCAACCTTTCCGACTCGGGGGGGCGCCGGCGGACGAGGAAATGTCCGATCTGCGGGCGGTCGCCGGAGCCGGCGCACGTGCCGTTCTGTTCACGGCGCTGTGCCGACGAGGACCTGCGGCGCTGGCTTTCCGGCGAATACCGCATCCCGAGCGAGGAGGCGCCCGATTCAGACAGTGGGGCGGGTTGAAACACTCCGGTCCGCCGTTCTGGACAGACGCGGGCGATTTCTCTATAAGCGGCCCGTCCGACTTCCCGGGACAAAGCCCAGGTAGCTCAGTTGGTAGAGCAGCGGACTGAAAATCCGCGTGTCGCTGGTTCGATTCCGGCCCTGGGCACCA
>CALANV010000042.1 GCA_937926175.1 uncultured Rhodospirillales bacterium
GGTTTGCTAAACCGCTGTACGGGTGAAAGCCCGTACCGTGGGTTCGAATCCCATCCCCTCCGCCATCTCCACCATGTGTGGAAATTCAACAAAACCAACTGGTCGGGCGGGGAGTCCTTTGAGACTCCCGCCAACGCATTCCACGAACGCGCCTTGCGTTACGGTGGATACATTTTGTTCCACTGATTGAGCTTCCATGACAAAGCCGATGTGTCCTGGCGCCACCCTGTTCGAACGGTGACACAACGGCGCTGCACGCCAACACCAATCGCTCCTCCTCGCTGTGGGGGGTATTCCGCTACGATATGGTCTGGGAGTGCGGTAGGGAGACCGATGCCTGATAACAAGCGACAATACTGGCTCGATCTGTTCACGTATCAAACGTGGCAAGAGTTCTTGGCTGCCGGCGGCAATGTGTCGGGCTTTCGCGAAAATCGGTGGAAATCCGTCCAGGCGATGCGCCCCGGCGACATCTTGCTCTGCTACTTGACGGGTGTTTCTCGTTGGATCGGCCTTCTCGAAGTGACGGGGCCGGCATTCCAGGACAACAAGCCAATCTGGAAGGACAATGAGTTTCCAGCGCGTGTACCGGTGAAAGTTCTCGCACAGTTGGAGCCGCTTACCGCGGTACCGATCGTTTCGATGAAAAACCAGCTGTCGTGCTTCCAGAATCTGAAGAACCCGCACGCCTGGACCGCCTGGTTTCGCGGTTCACCTGCAAGGTGGTCGGACGCAGACGGCGAAGTCGTGTATGCGGCTGTCATGGAGGCCGTACAGAATCCGGTTCCGCGGCCGTTCGATCCCGCGAAGCTCGCCAAGGTGCCGCCCATCCTGAAAACCGAGTCCGGCAAGTCGGTCGTCATTCCCGACCGCGACGAGCCTGAGACGGAGGGAAAAACCGCATCTCAATCGCCCGCGCCAACTGCGAACGCTTCGGCGGACCAAGAAGGGGAGAGCGAGCACACGGAAATCCAGTGGTTGCTACTCAAACTCGGCAACGACATGGGGCTGGATGTTTGGGTTGCGAAGAACGATCGGCACAGGAGCTACAAGCACAGGAGCTACAAGGGGTATGCCTTCACTTCGTTGCCACGGCTGAGGCCCTCGTTGCCGATGCAGTTGAATGAAGCGACCAAGAGGACGATCGAGCTTATCGACGTCGTTTGGTTGAAGGGCAATTCGATTCTTGCCGCATTTGAGATCGAAAGCACGACTCAGATCTTCTCGGGGTTGCTGAGATTGTCAGATCTCATTGCGACCCAGACTCACCTAGCGATCCCGCTCTACATCGTCGCGCCCAGTGAACGACGGAACAAAGTGAAAGCCGAAGTAAATCGGCCTACGTTCGAGCGGCTCGATCCGCCGATGAAGGAGATGTGCAGTTTCATTTCGTTCGAGGAACTCCGGGCCAAGGTGAAATCGGTTGCAGAGTTCGTTCAGCATCTCAAGCCGGACTTCATCGATTCGTTTGCAGAGAGCTGCATCATCGAGGAAGTGTAAGGCCCTGCATCTGCGTTGTCGGTTCGATAATTTGGCGGAGCATACAGCACAGCCGATGAAAACCCATGACAACTTGCCCGAGGGATCTCTAAAGCCCTTGTGGAGGTAACCATCAAGTTCAGCAAGGCGAGTACTTTCTTGAGTTCGCAGTGAATCGCCTTCAAGAAGAAGGCTTTGATTAAACCTTCCAAGATGTTGAAGGTAATTTGCCGCGCTAAGAAGCTCTGCAACGAAACCAGGGAGATGTAGTCAGCAATACGCTGTCGGTCAGAAGCAGCGAAGATCGCTCGAAATCATCTTCTGCCTGTCGCACGCACGTTGTTTCGATGCGCGGTGCCAGATTAGGTGCCGGGTTACAGGAGGCTGAGCCGGTCTACGGCGCTGCGCGGCGGGCGAGGTGCTTCAGGAGACGCATCACGGGGCCGCGCGCGGTCTCCAGCGTGAAGCCGCAGACGAGCGCAACCGCGGGATTGACGAGCACGGTCAGCGCCGCGGTCAGCCCGATCGCGGGCCAGCAGGCGGGGCGCGCATCGAACAGCCGCCGCGAGCGCGCAAGGTCCGCGCCGGTGATCAGCAGCAGGACGCCGACCGCCGGCAGCGGAATCAGGCCGAGGAGCCCGGCGGCCGCGTCCGCAAAACCGAGCGCGAGGACGAGCAGCAGCGCGCCCAGAAGGACCGGCGCCAGCCCGGTTCGCGCACCGAAGCGATACTGCGCCTGAACGCCGCCGGCCCCGTGGCACATCGGCATCGCGCCGAAGGGCGCCAGCACCAGATTCGCGATGCCGGTCGAAATCGTCAGGCTGCGTTCCGTGGCCCGCGCGGCTGCCTGCGGGAACAGGTCGCGCGACAGCGCCGCGGTGACGATCACCGCATTGGTCAGCGTCATGGGAAGCTGCGGCAGAACGGCGCGTTCGAAGGCGCGCCATACCTCGTCCCACGCGGGCAGTGCCGGCGACGGCCAGTGCCAGCCGAATGCGATGCGATCCGGTATGGTGACGATGCCGATGGCATGGCCAAGGATGGCGGCGGCGATGAGCGTGATCAGCGCGGCCGGGCAGCGCGGCACGCACATCAACGCGAGAAGGGCGGCCAGCACGACCAGGCCGAACCATGGACGTTCGCCCATCAGGTCGAGGCCGAGAACCGCCATCGTCAGGCCGAGACCGAGCTGCAGCCCGGCGGTGACGGATTGCGGGATCAGCCGGGCCACGGGCCCGATCACGCCGGTCAACCCAAGCGTGAGCATGAGCGCGCCGAGCAGCAGGCCGGCCGCCGCAAGCTCGCCGGCCCCGATCTCGCCCGTCAGGAGCACGGCGCCGACGACTTTCATCGGCTGTACGGCCATCGGCATGCCGTAGAAGAGGCCAGCAGCCATGAGGAAGGCGCCGAACCCGAGCAATACGCCCGCCGGTGCGAGCCCTGCGACTGTCATCGCCCCGAGCGCATAAGGCAGCAACGTGCCGAGATCCCCGCAGGCGCCGCCGAGCTCGCCGACCCAGCATCGCGCGGGCTTGTCTCGATCTGGTCGTACGGGCGCCTCCATGATCGGGACCTTACCGCCTCCGGTGGAGCGGCGCCAAGGGTGGACCCGTGTCGCGAAACCCGCGCGACTTACCTCGATAGGCGAGCTTCCGCATCGCGAATTCGATACCGGCGACCTCGCGGACCTCGATCTTGGCGGGAAGATCGACGAGGCCGCGCCGGCAGGATGCGCATCCGGCGATGCCGGCAATGGCTTAGTTATCCATCGGTCTCGCGCGCCGAGGCGAGCAAGAGGATCGCGCCTCTACTTTGACGGATACCCACTCCGATTCCGATGCCGTTGCGACACCGGTCGAGCTAGCTCGATCGGCTTCACCACCTTTGCCGTTGCGAACTTCAGCTTAGCGGCACGCCCGTCGATCATTCGAATGTTCAAAAGAAGACGTTGCTTAATAGTTGCTCGATATACGAGGATTTCACGCTGGCCCCGTGGGGACTGTGCCGCGTCCGTCGTTCGGAGAACGATACCACGATCGGCGTGCAACTCGGACTTTAGAGGATCTCTTGCAAGACGATCAACGATCCGGCCGCGATGGCGGCGCAATGCCGCGCGGTGCGGATTTCCTTATCGGCGGTGGCGAGATGGGCGCGCGCATCCGCGCGTACGACTGGACCGCAACGCCGCTCGGGCCGGTCGAGCGCTGGCCGCAGAGCTTGCGCACCGCGATCAGCGTCATGCTGAACTCGAAGTTCCCGACCTACATGGCCTGGGGGCCCGAGCTGACGAGCTTCTACAACGATGCCTATCGACCGATCCTCGGCAGCAAGCCGGAGGCGCTCGGGCGGCCATTCCATGAAGTCTGGGCCGAGGTCTGGAACAGCATCGGCCCGATCACGCAGCGCGCACTCGCGGGCGAGGCGAGCTACTTCGAGGACATGCCCCTCGTCATGGAACGCCACGGGTACCCCGAGGAGACGTGGTGGACCTTCTCCTACAGCCCGATCTCCGACGAGAGCGGCGGCGTGGGCGGCATTCTGTGCTTCGTCCATGAAACCTCGGGGCGGGTTCTGGCCGAGCGGTCGGCGCGGCAGCTCGCGGCGATCGTCGAATCGTCGGACGACGCGATCATCAGCAAGGATGTCAACGGCATCATCACGACGTGGAACAAGGGGGCCGAGCGGATCTTCGGCTACACCGCGAAGGAGGCTATCGGCAATTCGATCCTGATCCTCATTCCCCCGGACCGCTACCACGAGGAGACCGATATCCTCACGCGCATCCGGCGCGGCAAGCGCATCGACCATTTTGAAACGGTTCGCCGGCGCAAGGATGGCAGCCTCGTCGACGTCTCGCTCACGTCCTCGCCGGTCAAGGACGGGCAGGGACGGATCATCGGCATCTCGAAAATCGCCCGCGACATCACGGAACGCAAACAGGCCGAGGAGCGCCTCAGGCTGCTCGCGCGCGAGGTGGACCACCGCGGCAAGAACACGCTCGCGCTCGTGCAGGCGATCGTGCGCATGACCCGGGCCGAGACCGTACCGGACTTCGTCAGGATCGCCACGGGCCGCATCGGCGCGCTCGCCCGCGTCCATACGCTTCTCGCGGCGAGCTCGTGGCGGGGCGCCGATCTCCGGCAGTTGGTGGAGGAGGAGCTTGCGCCCTATGGGGCGAACGATGCGGCGCGGGTGAGGGTGGCGGGGCCGGACCTGGCGCTGCGGGCTTCCGCCGCACAGGCGCTTGCCATGGCGCTGCACGAGCTGGCGACGAATGCCGTCAAGTACGGTGCGCTGTCGGTACCGCATGGCGCCGTTTCCGTCCAATGGGTGTGCGACGGGCGCAGCGGGTTCACGCTCCACTGGTCGGAAACCGGCGGTCCGGCGGTATCGGCACCCGATCGAAGCGGCACGGGCACGGGGGTGATCGAACGCGCCGTGCGCAGTCAGCTCGGCGGCGAGGTGGACTTCGACTGGCGCGCCGACGGGCTCGTGTGCCGGATCGCCGTCCCGGCAAGTCAGCTCGCACAGGGCCGGTCGGTTGCATAGCTGCCCAAGAATGGCCGCGCGGGAATTGCGGCGAAGCGCCCGCCGGCGCGGCCGTGCGGCATCGCTGCGTGTGACAGATCAGAAGATGGCGATCAGAGGATGAAGTCCGTGATGGTCAGATCGTAGTTGCCATCGAGCACGATCGCCCATCCGGTGACCGCGTCCGCGGACGAAATGTCTTGCCGCCGTCGTACCGGTACTCGATCTCGTTCGGACCGCCGTGGATGTGCGGGCCGGGGCCGGACGTCACGTCCGCGCTGAGATCGAGGTCGTCGAAGAATTTCTCGACCGCACGGTCGGGTGTCGAGTCGAACGTGAAGGCCTGATCGCGCTCGAGATCGGGCCGGGCATCGACGCGGGTTGACTTCGACCCGATCCGCGCTCTGCTCGAAGTCGGTGATCGACTCGCTTTCGGATGCGTCGCGCCACGTCGTGAAGAGGAACGTGTCCACCCCGGCACCGCCGGTCAGACAATCGTCGTCCACGGCGCCGGAGTCCCACGGCGATGTGCTTGCCATCTACGACGACGCCTTCCGGACCATTGACCTGCCTTGGAACTGGACTGGCGCGACGCCGGTGGACAGCACGCGGCTCGTGCGCGAAATGGTGCACCATCTGCAGAACGTCGTCGGCATGATGTTCGCCTGCGCGGGCGCGCGCGAGAAGGACGCCTACCGGGCACAGCGCGCGTGGCTCGCGCTGTTCGGCCGCACGCCCGAACAGGAATTCGGGCTCGACCCGATGACGATCCTGCTTCGCACCAATTGCCTGTACTGAACGGCACCGGGGCGCGCCGCGCCGTCCCGCGCACGGCGCGGGACCGGCGACGGACGCGGGACGGGCCGAATCGGCGACGGCCGCCATCGCGACCGGTGCCGATGGGATCACGACACGATCATGAACGCTGCGACGGCCGCAACGGCGAAGAGAAGAAAGAACTCCATGTAGTCTCCTCGGATCGACAGGAAATCGATGCCCTTGGGCACGCGGGCCGGCAACGACGGACCGACATTCCATCGCGCCGGCGCACAGGGTAGCTTACCGTTAGCGGCCGATCGTGTCATCACAAGGGCAGGGACCGCCGGCGCGGTGATACAAGGGGCGGTCCGGCAACCGGCTGCCGGAAGAAGTCACCGCCCGCGCGGCTGCACCTGAAACATGTCCTGAGCGCGCGTGAAGCGCCCAGCTTGTTTGCGAATTCGGTTTACGGCTTCACGCCCGTGATACTCCACCAGATACGCACCGCGTTGCCTCGCTACCCGGTTAAATGGCGGATGCTGACGCCGCTGCGGCGTCCGACGGGAGGGAAGCCATGGCAACGATCAACGGCACGCGCGAGAACGACCGGCTTCTGGGCACCCACGACGACGATACGATCTCCGGCTTCGCCGGCAACGACAGCTTGAACGGCGAACTTGGCGACGACCGTCTGTACGGCGGGGACGGAGACGACTGGCTGTTCGGATCCTATGGCGACGACTTCATGAAGGGCGATGCCGGTGCGGATGTGTTCGTTGCCGGCGCGACATACGGGCGCGACACGATCAACTGGATCGAGCTCGGGAAGGATCGCATCTGGCTGGAGACCTACGTTGCGAACAGCGTTGCGGACCTGTACCGCGAGGCGACCATTACCTCGGGCCGCGAATCCAACGGCGTGCGGTTCGTGAAGATCGAGTGGCCCGAACTCGGCGAAGACGAGGATCCGTTCGGATGGTTCGAGGGCGACTCCCTCTACATCCGGAACATGACCGAGGACCGGCTCGCCGAGCATCTCCAGATCCATAGCCTCGGGGTGACGCCGCCGCTCGAGATCACGGGCACGGCGGGTAATGACACGATCACCGGCATGTCCATGGGCGACACGCTGATCGGCGGGGATGGTGACGACGAAATCCATGGAATGGGCGGCGACGACTGGATCGACGGCGAGCGGGGCAACGACACCATCATTGGCGGCTACGGTAACGACACGGTCTATGGCGGCCCCGGCGACGATCGGATCTGGCTCAGCGACCTCGATTTCGGCGACATCGATGATACGTACAACCTGGCATTCGGGGAGGCCGGCAACGACATCATCCGCGGCGGTCTCAGATCCGACGACATTCGCGGCGGCAGCGGCGACGATTGGCTGATGGCTATCGATCTTGCGGCCGACGAAGCGCCGGATCGTCTCTACGGAGAGGTGGGGAACGACACGCTGGAAGGCAGCAATCTCGATTATCTGGACGGCGGCGATGGCGACGACACGATCCATGTCTTCGATAACACCGGCATCAACGATCCTGACCGGACGATCGTCCTCGGCGGCAAGGGCAACGATACGATAACGCTGAACGGTATCGGCGCCGGGCCGGTCAGGATCGATGCCTATTGGGGCGACGACACGCTCGACCTGAGCAACATGGACACGTTGTTGGATTTGCGGACGTGGGACGATGGTCTCATCACCGGGTTCGAAAACCTCAGCCTGGAAGGCGACGGCGCGAGCGAGGTCACGCTCACGGCCGACGATGTTCGCGCCATGTCGGCGCGCGATCCGGATTTCCTGCGCTTAAGGGGCGAGACTGGCGACACCTTCCACCTCGTCGGTGCATGGCAGGATCGGGGGATCGTCGATGGCTTCCACGTCTATGCCAAGGACGGCGTCCAGGTGCTGGCCGAGCCCGACGTGAACGTCGATTTCGTCGCCTGAACGCGGGTTCATAGCTTCGCGGCCGAAAATCCGCGTGGAACCCACGCTTCGAAATCGCCGTCGCGCACGATTCTTGTCTTGCAGCGATTCCGCCGTTGCACGCGCGAACGCGGGATTTCTACTTGACGCTGCGGGGCACGTTCGTTAGCTACCTGTAACTTCGGCGAGTGCACCGCGCCGATGGCGCAACCAGGGGACGTTATGCGCACGGTTGCCATTGCGGGGGGAGGAAAAATGTTCCGCCGTCCTCTGGTTCATTCGGGGCTTTTTGTCCTGTTGCTCGTCGCCGCGCCGGCCCGGACACAGGCTGACGAGTTCATCGACGTCGGCGATCTCCCCGGTGGTTCCTTTTTTTCCATCGCCAAGGGCGTGAGCGCCGACGGTTCGGTGGTCGTCGGCGACAGCAGCGGCGTGAACGGCACCGAAGCGTTCCGCTGGACGCAGACCGGCGGAATGATCGGCCTCGGCGCCTTCCCCGGCGGCGTTATCTTTCAAAGCCGTGCCAATGGCGTCAGCGCCGACGGCTCGGTGATCGTCGGCTACGGCACGAACGTGGACGGGAATAAAGAAGCGTTCCGCTGGACGCAGGCCGACGGGATGGTCGGCCTCGGCGACCTTCTGGGCGGCGGCTTCGAGAGCCAAGCCTATGGCGTCAGCGCCGACGGTTCAGTGATCGTCGGCTAGGCACGAGCGCGAGCGGACGAGAAGCATTCCGCTGGACACAGGCCGACGGCATGATCGGCCTCGGTTTCCTCTCGGGTGGCAATGAGAGCGAGGCCTACGCCGTCAGCGCCGACGGCTCGGTGATCGTCGGCTACGGCACGAACGTGGACGGGAATAAAGAAGCGTTCCGCTGGACGCAGGCCGACGGGATGGTCGGCCTCGGCGACCTTCCCGATGGCTTCTTTTCCAGCATCGCCTATGGCATCAGCGCCGACGGTTCGGTGATCGTCGGCCAAGGCAACAGTGCGGACGGGCCGGAAGCGTTTCGTTGGACGCAGGTCGACGGGATGGTCGGTCTCGGCGACCTTCCGGGCGGCGGCTTCGGCAGCACTGCCCTCGCCACGAGCGCCGATGGTTCGGTCGTCGTCGGTTATGGTACCAGCACGATCGGCACGGAAGCGTTCTACTGGACGCAGGCCGGCGGGATGAAGTCGCTGGCCGAGATCCTGACCGCCAACGGTGTCGACCTGACGGGCTGGACGTTGCAGAGGGCGGAGGGGGTCAGTGCCGACGGCTCGGTCGTTGTCGGTTTGGCCGTCAACGGCGGCAACTCGCTGGCCTTCATCGCCACCTTAGGCAGCGATCCCGGCGTGACCACACCGGAGGATCTGGCCGTGTCGCTGAATTCCGGCACCGCACCTTCCCGGCAGAGCCGGCGCGTGGCGATGGATGCCCTGCGCCGGTCGCTGTTCGCCGCCGCCCACACCGTTCCCATCGCACCGGCGCCGCAGTTCGCCGCCGCCGATCCAAACGACGGGGCGTCGCTGTCGATCCCGTCGCTGTGGTCGGCTTATGCGGTGGGGGCGATCGGCACCAGCGACGGCGGCGGCGACTGGAGCCTGGACGGCACGGTGGGGCTGATGGCCGAAGTCTCGGAGGACCTGCGCCTCGGTGCCGGCATCATCGGCGGCTATGGCGACACCGAGACCTATCTCGGCGGCAGCAGCCGCGTGTACGCGGCCGGCGGCTCCGTCCTCGCGGCCTATGAGCGGCCCGAGGGGTTGCGGCTCTACGGCACGGCGTTCGCGGCGCATCTTTCCGTCGACACCGACCGTCACTATCGCAACGGCGCCGGCATCGACGGTTCGCACGGCGAGACGGATGGCATCGGCTATGGCGCGGCCGTGCGCGGCGGCTGGGCGTTCGCAGTGGATCAGGACACCTCGGTCATGCCGTATGCGGAGCTGCGATGGTCGAAGACCGAGCTCGACGGCTACACCGAGACCGACGGCGCCTTCCCGGCGACGTATTCCGACCAGGAGTCGGAGCGCACCACGTCGCATGTCGGGCTCCAGGTCGACCATCGCCTGACGTCGACCCTGCGGGTGCAGCCGCGGCTGGCCTGGGGTCACCGGCTCGGCGGCGACGACGGCGCGCTGACCGCCACCACGCTCGGCCTGACGCAGACGCTGCGCCCGGTGGCGGAAGACCGGAACTGGGCCGAGGGGGCCATTGCGGCGACGTGGCGGATTTCGAACCGGACGGTGCTGTCGGCGGAGCTGGCGGGCCGCACCGGCAACACGGCCGAACCCGAGGCGAGCCTGATGGTCGGCCTTTCCATGCGGCTGTAGGCGCGGGAGGTATCCTGATCGGCGAATCCTCGCCGGCACATTCGAGGAACAGTACCCGCAGCCCGGCGCGGGCGTTCATGGACGCGGTTTGCCACTGCAGGCGGGCGGCACACCGTCCCTCCGCCCGGTGCCCGTGCCGACGTCCTGACCGATGGGCTGAGCGGGTGCCTCGTGGGTGACGGCGTTCGCCCGCGCGAAGCGTGGACGGCACCGGCCGTCCGGTTTAGGCTGGCCGCCCTGCGTTCAGCGTTCCGAAAGGCATTCGCATGCGAAACGTACCGATCGGCACAAAGGGCGAGTTCACCCTCGTCGTCGCGGCCGAACATCTTGCCGCCAACTTCAAGGATCCGTTCCTGCCGCCGGTCCTCGCGACGCCGGTGATGATCATGATGATGGAGAATGCCGCGCTGAATGCGATCCGGTCGTTTCTCGATCCCGGCGAAAGCGTCGTCGGCACCGTCGTGAACGTCCGTCATCTCGCCGCCACCCCGGCCGGGCAGCGCGTCCGCGCCGAGGCCGAAGTCACCGCCGTCGAGGGACGGCGGATTGCATTCAAGGTGACCGCCTGGGATCAGCGCGAGATGATCGGGGAGGGCGTGCACGAGCGGATGGTCATCGACCTCGCGCGATTCCGCGAACGACTCGCCGCCAAGACGGACGCGCCGCGGACGGGCTGACGCGGCGCCGGGGGCGTGCCGGAACCTTCGATCGGGACGATCACCGGTGCAGCAAGGGCCGGAGCGCATGGCTGCCCTGCAGGCCATGCGTAAATTGGACGCACGCCAAACTGCCTCGATCTGCTATAGCCGTCGCCGGACACGCAACAACCGATCCGCAAGACCTGTTCATCCGTGAATTCCGACAGCACCCAGGTTCCTGTCCGCGGGGGCCCGCTCTTCATCTGTGCCCTCGCGTTCCTGACGGCTTTCGCGCCGATGGCCGTCGACATGTATCTGCCGGCGCTTCCGGCGATGGGCCGGACCTTCTCGGTATCGCAGGAGGCGGTTCAGTGGTCGCTTTCCGCGTTCTTTCTCGGCTACGGCGCCGGCCAGCTCGTCTGGGGGCCGCTCGGCGACCGGTTCGGCCGGCGCGGGCCGGCGGCGGTCGGCATCGTCCTGTTCGTGGCGGCGTCGATCGGATGCGCTCTCGCGCCGTCGATCGAGATGGTGATCGCCTGCCGGTTCGTCCAGGCGGTGGGCGCCTGCGCCGCGCCGGTCCTCGCGCGCGCGATGGTGCGGGACATCTTCGCGGGCGACAAGGCGGCAAGCGTGCTCTCTCTGATGATGGTGGTCATGGGCGTGGCTCCGATGATCGCGCCGCTGATCGGCGGCCAGTTGCTGGCCTTCTTCGACTGGCGCGCCGTGTTCTGGGCGCTTGCCGCCTTCGGCGTCTTCGGGCTGGCCATCCTGTCGAGGTTGCCGGAGACGCTGCCGCAGGACAGGCGGATACCGGCGCGTCCGTCGAGCATGATCAAGGGATACGCACAGCTCATGGCGAACCGGACCTACATGGGCTATGCGCTTTGCGGCGGGTTCATTCTGGCCGGGCTGTTCGCCTATATTTCGGGCACGCCCTTCGTGTACATCGAAATCTTCGGTGTCTCGCCGCAAGCCTATGGCCTGCTGTTCGGGCTCAACGCCGTGGCGTTGATGATCGGCAATTCGATCAACAGCCGGGCCGTGCTCAAGTTCGGCAAGGACCGGATCCTGGCGGTCGCGTGTGGCCTCGCGACGACGTTCGGCGCGATTCTTCTCGCGGCCGGCGCCACCGGGTATGGCGGTCTGCCGGGGATCGTCGTCCCGCTGTTCTTCTTCATGTCCAACGTCGGCGTGATCATCGCCAATGCGATGGCCGGCGCACTCGGCGTCTTCCCGCGGATCGCCGGCTCGGCCTCGGCCTTGGCCGGTTCGTTCCAGTTCGCGTTCGGGGCTGCGGCCGGCTGGGCGGTCGCTGCGCTGGCGGACGGGACGCCGCTGCCGATGACGGCGGTGATCTTCACGGTAAGCCTCGGGGCACTCGCCTCGTATCTGCTTCTCGTGCGCTGGGCGCGCTGACGCCGACGTCGGGGCGCATCGGTGCCGGATGATCGGAGCGCGCCGGCGACACGGCCCGGCATGCCGGTCTCAGTTCGCATCCATGCGCGGGTCGAGCGGCACGGCGACCGGCGTGGTATGGGGCAGGGCATGGTAGCGCGACTGGAGCGCAATGGGGACCGGCGGGCGGGCCAGCATTCGCCACACGCCGATCACCACGGCCAGAAGTCCGGTCGCGCCGGTGAAGATGAACAGGCCGGCCGCGTCGGTTGCGTCCATGGCAGATGAGGCGCCGAGCGGTCCGAGCGTGGCGCCGATCGAATACGCGAAGAGGAGGCCGCCGCTCGCGGGGACCATGTCGTCTTTTTCGAGGTGGTCATTAGTATGCGCGACGCAAAGCGGATAGAGCGCGAAGCTGACGCCGCCGAACAGGGACGCCACGACGATCAGCAAGCCGAGATTTCTGCCGGATACCGTCACCATTGCGGCGCTGACGCAGACGAGACCGGCGAAAAGACCGACGATGACGCGACGGCGGTCGAAGATGTCCGACAGACGGCCCAGCGGCCATTGCAGGGCGATACCGCCGAGGATGGCGGCGGTCATGAACAAGGCGGTCTCGGACAGGTCGAGGCCGACCGCGCGCGCATATACCGGCGCGAGGCTGTGGAGCGAGCCGAGAATGACGCCGCTGATCAGCGTACCGAAGGTGCCGAGCGGCGAGGCGCGATAGAGCTGGCGCAGGGTAAAGGAGGTGATCGCCGACAGCACCGGCGGCGCCATCCGGGTGAGCGCCACAGGCACGAGCGCGAGCGAAAGCAGCATCGATATCGCGGCGAACACCAGCGCGCCATTTCCGTCGTCGAGGTTGAGCAGAAACTGGCCGAGTCCCATGCCGGTGTAGAGGCTGATGGTGTAGAGCGCGAGCATCCGGCCGCGGGTCTCCCGTACGGCCGCGTGATTCAGCCAGCTCTCGACGCAAATGAAGAGCCCGGCGAGGCAGAACCCTTCGACGAGCCGCAGAACGCCCCAGAAAACGGGATCGAGATACATGGCATGGCCGAGAACCGCGGCCGCGAACATCGCCGCGAAGGCGCTGAAGGCGCGGATGTGGCCCACCGCCAGAACCGTCCGGAACGCGAAGAGGGAGCCCAGCGTCAGACCCGCGAAATTCATCGCCGAAACGGCGCCGATCGCGAGCGTCGGCATACCCGCTGCCGCCAGCCGGACGCTGACGACGGTGTTCAGCACGCCGCTTCCGGCCATCATCAGGAACGCGGCGACGAGAAGGACGAGGATCGGTCGGACGGTCGCGATCATGGCATCGCTGCCGGTTCGCCCCGATCTGTCGGTGCGATTCTCACCGGGATCGACTCCAACCGGCGCACGAGAACTTCCGTCAGGTTGCGAGGTGAATGGAAAGGAGAGAAAGCCGGAGCTGTGGCGGAAGAGAGCCGGCCGTCACGAACGCAGGCAATGCCGACGATGCGGCGTGCCGGTTTTCGCGCCAACCGTGCGGGTGAATGTCGCAAGGCTTCAGGGCCGGGTCAGAGGCGATCCGGCGTGGCCGTTGGGGGGCTTGCGCGCCCCGGTGCGGGCGAGCAGATCGGCGATCCGGCGCAAATCGGGCGCGGGGAGGGACGGCGAGGTGCGGAACGTCGTCCCGCTGCGCGATGATCTCGCGCGCAAAGACCGCGTCGGCGTCGGGCTTGAAGATCTCGACGGTGGACTTGACCGCGATCGGTCCGCCGCGATCACGCGTGTCGCGCCATTGTCGCGCAGGATGTCGAAGACCGCTCGCGCGCGATAGGGATCCGAGAGCGACATGTCGACCACGACGGCAATGCGACCCGACATGGGCATCAGCGGCCTGTCGCGACGATAGAGCCGGCGCTGGCGCTCGATTTCCTGGAATTCCCGCGCTGCCGCGCCCGCGATCCATGAGGCCGGCAGGCCGACGGATACGGCGGCGCGATGGATGATGGCCCGGGGCGTATCGGTATCGACCACGGTGGCGACGACGCGGTCGGGTCGATCCGGGGCGGCAATGTTCCGTGCCAGCAAAAGATCGAGCGAACCGTCGAGCCGATCGGCGATGGGCGCGCCGAGCGGAACGGCCGCGGCGGAAAGCGCGAGCACGACGGGATCCTGTCCCGTCAGGTGGGCGAGCCTGTTGGCGATGTCCTCGGCAGCACGCATATCCAAGTTGCACCCTGCGGCCGGCGCCTGTGCCGGGGCTGCCATTGGAACAAGCGGCGCCGGCCGAAGTTCCGAGGAACCCCTCATGTCCGGCGCAACGAGGCGCGTCACCTCGGCCGCGAGAGACGAATCGATTGCGGCCCGCGGCCGAGTGCCGCCCGTCCGCCGCCGTATCGCCGAATTCGGTAGGTCTGATAAAAGAGGCGCATCAGCCCCGAAGATCGTCGACCCGCACCCGTCGAAGCATGCTTCCCGTCGAAGAGGTTCTGCCCGAACTGCGCAAGGCGCTGCGCGCGCATCGCTGCGGCGTGCTCGTCGCGCCGCCGGGGGCGGGCAAGACGACGCGCGTGCCGCTCGCGCTGCTCGACGAACCGTGGGCGCGCGACGGAAAAATCATCGTGCTCGAGCCGCGCCGGCTGGCGGCACGCGCGGCCGCCGAGCGCATGGCGAAGACTCTCGGCGAGACGGTGGGCGACACCGTCGGTTTTCGCGTCCGTCTGCAGTCGCGCGTCGGCCCCCGGACACGGGTCGAGGTCGTCACGCAGGGCGTGTTCAGCCGCATGATCCTGTCGGATCCGGCCCTCGAGGGAGTCGCGGCCGTCCTGTTCGACGAGTTCCACGAACGCAGCCTCGATACGGATCTCGGCCTGGCGCTGGCGCTCGATGCACAGGGCGCGCTGCGCGAGGATCTGCGGCTGCTTGCCATGTCGGCGACTCTCGACGGGGCGCGCGTCGCGCGGCTGATGGGCGATGCGCCCCTCGTCGAGAGTGCAGGGCGCGCCTATCCCGTCGAGACCCGCTATATCGGGCGCACGCCGCAGCGCGCCATCGAGGAGGACGTGGCGGACGCGGTGCTGGCGGCGCTCCGCACGGAAACCGGAAGCCTGCTCGTCTTCCTGCCGGGCGCGCGCGAGATCCGGCGCACCGCGACCCTGCTTGCCGAACGGATCCGCGATCCGGCGGTCATGGTGACGCCGCTGTTCGGGGCGATGGAGGCGGACGTTCAGGAAGAGGCGATCGCACCGGCGCCGCCTGGACGGCGCAAGGTGGTGCTGGCGACGTCGATCGCGGAGACGAGCCTGACCATCGAGGGCGTGCGGGTGGTCATCGATTCCGGTCTGGCGCGCGTGCCGCGCTACGATCCCGAGTCCGGCCTTACGCATCTCGCGACCGTACGCGTGTCGCGGGCAGCGGCCGATCAGCGCCGCGGCCGCGCCGGCCGGACGGAGCCCGGCGTGTGCTACCGGCTGTGGCACGAGCCGGAAACGGCCGCGCTCGCGCCGTTCTCGACACCGGAAATTCTCGAGGCGGATCTTGCGCCGCTGGCGCTTGCGCTCGCCGAGTGGGGCGTCAGCGATCCGACCCAGCTTCGCTGGCTCGATCCGCCGCCCGGCCCCGCGTTCAGCGAGGCGCGTGCGCTGCTGCAGAAACTGGGCGCGCTCGACGCGGACGGCCGGATCACCGCCCAGGGCAAGGCGCTGTCGCGGCTGCCGCTGCCGCCGCAGCTTGCCCACATGGTTCTCGCGGCGGCGGAACGCGGCGAGGGCGCGCTCGCCGCGCAGATCGCCGTCGTGCTCACCGAGCGGGGGCTCGGCGGCAACGACGTCGATATCCGGCACCGGCTCGTCGCGATGTCGCGGGAGCGCAGCGGGCGGTCGCAGGACGCGCGAAAGCTGGCGGAGACGCTGCAGCGTCTCGCCGGCGTCAAGGCGGAAACGGCGATCGACGTCGAACGCGCCGGCGCGGTTCTGGCGCTTGCCTATCCCGACCGTGTGGCGAAGGCCCGGCCCGGCCGGCCGGGCGAGTTCATCCTGGCGAACGGGCGCGGCGTGATGCTGGATGCAGCCGATGCGCTCGCGCGCGAACCATATCTTGCCGTCGCGGCGATAACGGGCGCACAGCCGCGCGCCCGCATCCTCGAGGCCGCGCCGATATCCGAATCGGACATCATGGCGGAGTTCGGACACGCGATCGAGGTGGCCGACGAAGTCCGCTTCGACCCGGCGAGCGGCAGCGTGCGCGGACGCCGCGTGCGCCGTCTCGGGCGCATCGTGCTTGGCGAGGAGCCGCTGGCAAATCCCGATCCGGCGGCGGTGGTCGCGGCGCTGCTCGCCGGCATCCGCGCGAAGGGGATCGAGGCGCTACCGTGGACGCGGGCGCTGCGCCAGTGGCAGGCGCGCGTGCTGTTCCTGCGCGAGGCGGAAGGCGAGGAATGGCCGGACGTATCGGATGCGGCACTTCTCGCGCAGCTCGATACGTGGCTTGCCCCCTTTCTTGCGGGCAAGCGCTCGCTCGGCGAACTGCGGGCCGAGGATCTCGATGCGGCCCTCAAGGGATTGCTGCCGTGGGCGCTGCAACGCCGCCTCGACGACGAGGCGCCGGCGCATTTCGAGACGCCGACCGGCTCGCGTTTGCCGATCGAATACGACGCGGAAGGCGGGCCGGCCGTCGCCGTGCGCGTGCAGGAGCTGTTCGGGCTGACCGATCATCCGTGTATCGCCTCGGGCCGTGTGCCGCTGACGCTTCGGCTGCTGTCGCCGGCGCTGCGACCGGTTCAGGTGACGCGCGATCTTCCGGGCTTCTGGCGCGGCTCGTATCAAGCGGTGAAGGCGGAGATGCGGGGGCGCTATCCCAAGCATCCGTGGCCGGACGATCCGCTGCAGGCGGCGCCGACCCGGCGGACGAAGCCGCGCGCCGCCCGCTGATCGAGGCGGCGACGTTCCACCCGCGCTCAGCGCGGATCGACCACGCCCACCTGCCGGCACATCGACAGCAGCAGGCAGGTCGAGCATTTCGGCCGCGTACCGGTGCAGATGAATTTGCCGAACGGCACCAGGCGCTCGTTGATCTCGATCCAGTACCGGCGCGGCAGCTTGCGTTCGAGTTCCGCCATCGTGCGTTCGGGCGTCGTCGTTGCGACGTATCCCCAGCGGTTGGTGATGCGATGGACATGCACGTCCACCGCGATTGCGGGGTGGCCGAAGCCGACCGCGAGGGTGAGCGCGGCGATCTTCGGTCCGACGCCGCGAAGTGCCATGAGGGCTTCGGCGGAATCGGGAACCTCGCCGGCATGATCGGCGACGAGCGTGCGTGCGATCTCCTTGAGATCGCGCGCCTTGGGTTTGGGAAATGTCACGCCGTCGAGTATGTGAACGAGCTGCTTGTCATCCAGCGCCGCGAGTTCCGCCGGCGTCCGGGCGATGCGGAAAAGGCGCTCGCAGACGCGGATGGTCGTCTCGTCCCGCGTCCGGGCGGAAATCAGGCTGCCGACGAGCTGCTCGAAGGGCGACGCGTAGCCGCGGTCGCGCAACTCGAACATCGCGGCCTTCGGCAGGCCGGCGACGGCGCGCCGCAGCCGCCGGAAGACTTCATCGATGTCGAGCGGGCACTTCGCCGTCTCCACGACCCCATGGTCGACGCGCGGGGTCATGAGATGGGAACGTCGGGCGCGGCCGTAGCGGCGCCGCGTTCGACCGCACGACCTTCGCGGCGCGCGGCACGGATCTCGGCCAGTGTCACCGGCCGGAAGTCCCAGACGTCGACGCCGACGTCAATCTGTCGCGGCAATTCCTTCAACTGACCGTGGCTGTGGCCGTGAAGGTTGTAGGCGCCCTTGTACATGCCGTTCCACGTGCGGAATGGATAATGGCAGAGGACCAGCCGCGTCCCCTCAAGCTCCAGCTCGGCATAGTGCCGGACGTCGCGCCAGCCGGCGAGGGCGGTCGTCGTCCGGCCATCGTTGTTGCCCACGATCAGGTGCTTGCGCCCATTCAGGCGGGCGAGAATGTCGGCAATGACGGTAGCGGATGGGTGGATCGCAAAATCGCCGAGATGCCAGACCTCGTCTTGCGGGCCGACCGCGGCATTCCAGCGGGCAATCATCGCCGCATCCATCGCCGCCACCGATGCGAACGGCCGCCGAAACCTGGCCAAGGCGCCGGCATGACCGAAATGCGTGTCGCTGGTGAAATAGACGGTCATCGCCGACCTCGCCAGGAAAGCAGAATCATCGGCGCCGATTGGCCGCAATGGTCACGTCAGCGTCTCGCGATGACGCCGCATGCGATCCTGTCGCCGGAATTTCCGGACGGATCCGACCGGTAATCATCGGCACCAGCATGAACGACGACGGCGGCGCCGTCCCGATCGAGGAGGTTCGGGGTCGAGGCCGTTCCCGCCTGCTCTCCGGTCGATCCGGCGCCGCCGGCGGCGGTGGCGCTGGACGAGACCGCACCGGTGGTTCCCGCCGGTGCGCCCGAGGTGGCGCGGCGGCCGCCGAGCGTGAAAGCGGACGTCATGATTTCGAACTTGGCGGTGCCGTCCTGACCGGCCCAGAAATTCGGCAGGTCGCCCGCGTGAGGCTGTGCACGGTCCACGCTGTGATGGCCGCCCACCGGATCGAAGTGCTTGCCGGCCGATTGAAAGTCATCGTCGCACGCGCCGGTCTCATGGATGTGGATCGCATGCCAGCCCGGCTGAATGTTCTCGAGCTCGCCGCGGATGATGATGCCGTTCGCGTATTCGGTGAACGCGATCCGGCCTGCCGACTGTCCCTCGACCGTCTTCAGCGCCGCGTCGGCGAAGGCCAGCGCGCCAGGCGGCATCGTCGTCGGGGCTGGTCCGGGCTGCGGGCCCGTCGGATTCGACTGCGCACGCGTCACATGGGCGCCACTGGCCGCCAAGGCTGTCGCGAGGCCGGCGACGAGAACGATGTTCCGGATCATGTCTTCTTCACGTTTCCATTCCGTTCGACGGGCGACCGCCTGATACCTGCCCGTCGAACGGTGCCGGCGCCCGGTGGTTCCGTTCGGGGAACCTGCTGCCGCGGTTGCCGCGCTCGCGCGCCATGCTCTAAATGGACACGTTTTGTCCCCCGCACGCGACGGGCGGCACACCGGTCCGGACGCGTGACTCGCCCGTGGAGGAGGTCTCATGCTCGTCGCCGCTGCGGCGCTTCATCGTATCGTCGAGAACATCTGCATCGCCGCCGGATCGGCGCTGGCGGAGGCGACCTGCGTCGCGCGACAACTGGTCGAAGCCAATCTGCGCGGCCACGACTCCCACGGCGTGGGCATGCTGCCGCAATACATCGAAAACGTCCGCCGCGGCACGTTGCGGCCGAACCAGCATGTCGCGGTCGTGTCGGACCACGGATCCGTCATCGTGCTGGACGGACAGTGGGGCTACGGCCAGGTGATCGGGATGGAGGCGATGGCGGCGGGCATCGCGAAGGCCAAGGCCACTGGCCTCGCGCTCGTCGCCCTGCGGAATTCGCATCATCTCGGCCGGATCGGCGGCTGGGCCGAGCAATGCCTCGAGGCAGGACTGGTATCGATCCATTTCGTGAACGTGGCCGGTTCGCGTCCGCGCGTCGCACCGTTCGGCGGCAGAGATGCACGGCTCGGGACCAATCCGTTCTGTGTCGGCATTCCGGCGCCGGACGGCGCGCCGATCGTGCTGGACATGGCGACGAGCCGCATTGCGGTGGGAAAGGTGCGGGTGGCGAAGAACAAGCGCAAACCGGTGCCGGAGGGATGCCTGATCGATGCCGACGGACGCCCGACCCGCGATCCCGAAAGCCTGTTCGCCACGCCGCCGGGCGCACTCACGCCGCTCGGCGAGCACAAGGGCTACGGCCTCGCCCTGATTTGCGAGGTGCTGGCCGCCGCGCTGACGGGCGGCGTGACGATCCCGACGCCCGAGCAGCGCAACATGATCATCAACAACATGCTGTCCATTATCATCGACCCGGCCGCGACCGGCGATGCGGCAAGATTTCATGACGAGGTGCGTGCCATCGTCGATTGGGTCTGCGCCTCGCCGCCAGCGCCGGGCATCGACCGCGTGCTGGTGCCGGGTGATCCGGAGCGGGCGATCCGCGCCAAGCGTCTTGCCGAGGGGATACCGGTGGATCCGGAGACGTGGCGCGAGATCGTCGAGGCCGGTGCCTCGGTCGGCGTCGCGCGCGAGGTGCTCAACCCCGCGGCATGACGAGGACGGCCGCGCCGCGCACGCGTCCGCGACGCAGGTCGTCGAGCGCCTGGTTGGCCTGCGCCAGCGGGTAGGGCTGCGTTTCGGTTCGAACCGGAACCTTGGGCGCGAGGGCGAGGAATTCCTCCGCGTCGCGCCGGGTGAGATTGGCCACCGATCGCACGACGCGCTCGCCCCAGAGGATTTCGTAGGGGAAGCTTGGGATGTCGCTCATGTGGATTCCCGCGCACACGACAGTGCCGCCCTTGGCGGTCGCGCGCAGCGCGGCAGGGACGAGCGACCCCACGGGCGCGAATATCAGCGCGGCGTCAAGCTCGTCGGGCGGGCTTGCGGTGGAATCGCCGGCCCAGGCGGCGCCGAGCTCGCGCGCGAATTGCTGTGCATCGGTGTCGCCCGGCCGCGTGAAGGCGAAGATGGTGCGGCCCTGCCACGCCGCGACCTGGGCGATGAGATGGGCCGCCGCGCCGAAGCCGTAGATGCCGAGCCGTCTGGCGTCGCCGGCCATGCGCAGCGCGCGGTAGCCGATCAGTCCGGCACAGAAGAGCGGGGCCGCCTCGACGTCGCCGTAGCCGGCCGGAACCGCGAAACAGTACCGTTGATCGGCCCGCGCGAACTCGGCGTAGCCGCCGTCGATCTGATAGCCGGTGAAGCGGGCCTGCGCGCACAGATTCTCGCGCCCGTCGCCGCAATATCCGCATGTGCCGCACGTCCAGCCGAGCCACGGCACGCCGACGCGGTCGCCGATTTCAAACCGTTCGACGCGCGCGCCCTTGGCCACGACCGTGCCGACGATCTCGTGGCCCGGAATGATCGGCAGGGTGGGATGAGGCAGTTCGCCGTCGACGACGTGCAGATCGGTGCGGCACACGCCGCATGCATGGACGCGCAGCACGATATCGTCGGGGCCGGGCGTCGGGACCGGCAGATCGCGGGCGACGAGCGGCGTCTTGGGACGCTCCAGGATCATGGCCTGCATCGCGAACCTCACGCGCAGATGCGTAATCGAAGACAGTCTATTCACCGGCCGCGGGCGGATCAAAGTCGCGCGGCACGGCGTTGAGCGCTACGGAGACCACCCCGGTCAGGTTTGATCGAAAGGAGGTCGCATGAGCGGACTGACCTACTGGATCATCGGCACGATTGCCGGCCTCATCGGGTTGGCCGGCCTGTTCGTCGCTTCCGCCGCCACGAGCGGCAGCGTGACTTACTGGCTCGGCCTCGTCGTCTTCGCCGTCGCCGTCGGGTTCGAGTTCGGACTCATCCGGCGATGGTTCGACCGTCAGATCCCCACCGATCGCTCGCCGTTGGTGGAGGCCGACTGACCGGTTCCGGTGCGGCGCTGGCACGGCGCTCAAGCGGCGACCGGCGGGCCTTGATCTATGGTGAAGCGACGATGCCAAGCCCGCTGCTGATGTCGGCAGGATTCATGGCCGGCCGGCATTCGCACTGCGCCTGAGGAGGTCGCGCAGGATGCGCTTCAGGTTCTCGACCTCCGCCGGCGTGTAGGAGGCGAGGCAGGCGGCCTCGTGTCGTTTCGCCTTGACCAGCAGTTCCTGAACGACGGCACGACCTTTGGCGGTCATGACGATGCGGATGCGGCGCCGGTCACCGGCACCCGGCTGGCGTTTCACCCAGCCTTTGCGCTCCATGCGGTCGATGAGCTTGGTTACGGTCGGCTGCTTGAACAGGACGGCATCGGCGACTTCGCCGAGCGAGCAGCCGTCGCTCCCCTCGAGCGTGGCGAGCACGCGCCACTCGAGCACCGACAGGCCATAGGGTTTCAGCTCGCGATGGAACTCGCGACTGACCTGATGGCTTGCGCGCGCGAGAAGATAGGACAGGTAATCGTCGATGAAGCGGCCCGACGGCGCCGCGGCATCCGCGGCGCGCGCGGTGCCGGACGCGGGGGGCCGCGCGTTGCGACGTCGAACGAAGTTCGGGCTACGATCCATGGGTGGGATCGTAACCGAGGCCTGCTTCGCGACAAACATGAAGTTTCAATCTATGATTTTTCATATATTACGGTTGCGCTAGATTCAGGCGAAAACGGCCCCGGCCGGACCGGGGCATCGACGAACGGAACGGGAGGACTGGACATGCTTGCAGACCGCATCGAAGCGAAATGGATCGATGCCTTTGCCGCCGTTTTCGAGCGATGCAAGGTGCGTGTTGACGAGCCCGTCGCGATCCTCTCCGAGACGCAATCGCGCGCCCTCAACGTGCAGCTTGCCGAACTCGCCCTGCTGCGGCTCAAGGCGCGTCCCTTCCATGTCGTCGTGCCGACGCTGCCGCAACGTGCGCCGGTCCCGATCCGCTCGACCGGCGCTTCGCATGCCGTGCAGGGGCTGGGGCCGGTCATCGCCGCGCTCGCCGGCGCCGGCCTCGTTGTCGACCTGACGGTCGAGGGCATGCTGCATGCGCCGGAACTTCCCAAGATCCTGAAGGGTGGCGCCCGGCTACTCATGATCAGCAACGAGCATCCGGAGGCGCTGGAGCGGCTCGTCCCGGATCCGACGCTTGAGGCCAAGGTCAAGGCGGGCGTGAAGCTTCTGAAGGCAGCCAAGTCGATGCACGTGCAGTCCGATGCCGGCACAGATCTGCGCATCAATGTCGAGGGCGCGATGCCGGCCGGCGTATGGGGATGGTGCGACCGGCCGGGTTCCGTCGCGCATTGGCCGGGCGGTCTCTGCCTGTGCTTTCCGCGCGCCGGCACCGTCGACGGGGTGCTCGTCATGGCGCCGGGCGACGTGAACCTGACCTTCAAGCGCTATCTGGAAAGCACGGTCCGCCTGACGGTGGAGAATGACCATGTCGTCGCGATCAAAGGCGACGGCGTCGATGCGGAACTGATGCGCAGCTACTTTGCCGCCTGGGGCGACCGTGCGGCCTATGCCGTGTCGCATGTCGGCTGGGGCATGAACCCGCATGCGCGCTGGGATGCGATGGCGATGTACGACAAGCGCGACTTCAACGGGACGGAGTTGCGCGCCTTTGCCGGCAATTTTCTCTATTCGACCGGTGCCAACGAAACGGCGGGCCGGCATACGCTCGGCCACTTCGATCTGCCGCTGCGGAACTGTACGATCTGGCTCGACGATCGCGTGATCGTCGAGCGCGGCGTGCTGCAGGGAGAACTCGCATGAGCGGCCTGCCTGCGGTCTATGCGCGCGGGACGCGCGGCGCGCCGATCATGTTCCTTCACGGCGTGGGGGGCGACCACGTGGCGTGGCGTCCGCAATTGCTGCGGTTTGCCGATCGCTACCGGGTTTTTGCGTGGGACATGCCCAGCTACGGGGCCTCGCCGCCGCCACCGGCAATGACCTTTCCCGATCTCGCGCGGGCGCTCCGCGATCTGCTCGATGCGCTCGCTCTTGAGAAGGTGCATCTCGTCGGCCAGAGCCTGGGCGGCATGATCGCGCAGGAATTCGCCGCGACCTATCCCGAGCGGCTCGCCACGCTCGTCCTCGTCGCGACGAGCCCGGCCTTTGGCCGCTCCGACAAGGAATGGCAGCAGAAGTTCATCGCCGATCGCATCGGCGTGCTCGAGGCCGGCGCCACCATGGCCGAGCTTGCGAAGGCGAACGTCATGCGCATCGTCGGTCGGGATCCCGATCCGGCCGGCGTAGAGATCGGCATCGCCTGCACCGCCAACATTCCCGTCGAGAGCTACAAGGCCGCGGTGCGCATGATCACCGGTTTCGACCGGCGCGATGCGCTCGCGCGCATTGCCGTGCCGACGCTGGCGATCGCCGGCGAGGTCGATACGGTGGCGCCGGCGCCGATGATGCAGAAGATGGCGTCGCATATACCGGGCGCGCAGTTCGTCGTCGTGCCCAAGGCGGGACATCTCGTCAACCTGGAACAGCCGCGCGCGTTCGACGATGCGTTGGCGTCGTTCCTTGGCGCGTATGACGGGATCTGACCGGCGGTGGAGTGGACGGTGACATTTCCGGCGCCGTGCCGACCCCCGGCATCCGGCGGTATGCCGGCCCGATTGCGAAAACATGAAATTTCATATTTCATGAAGATGAATTGGTCGGGCCGGCGGCCGGTCGTGATTCTGCCGCAAGGTCCGGCAGCCGAACAGGGAGGAGATCCATGGCTTCGATCCTTCGCACCAGCCCGAAGGAAGCCTCGCGCAAAGACAAGCAGGCGGCGCTGATTGCGCTCGTCAACAGGCTCGGTCGGGAGAAGTTCGCGCCGCGCGCCGCGAAATACGATCGCGAGGCGAGCTTTCCGTTCGAGAACTACGCCGACATGCGGGAGGCCGGGCTGCTCGGGCTGTGCGTGCCCGAAGCCTATGGCGGGCTCGGCGCCGACTTCGAGACATACTGCCTGGTCGCGGCGGAAATGGGCCGGTGGTGCGGCACGACCGCGCTCACCTTCAACATGCACGCGTGTTCGGCGCTGTGGACGGGACCGCTCGCCGACGACCTCGACATGAGTCCGGCCGAGCGGAACGAACTCGAGACGCTCCGCCGCGAGCACTATCGCCGGGTCATCGAAGAGGGCGCGATCTACGCCCAGCCGTTCTCGGAGGGCAGTGCCGCCGCCGCCGGTAAGGCGCCGTTCGGCACGACCGCGAAGAAGGTCGACGGCGGGTGGATCATCAACGGCAAGAAGATCTTCGCGTCGCTTTCGGGGGCTGCCGACTACTACGGCGTGCTGTGCACCGAAGACAAACCCGACCGCAGCTTGCGCGACACGCTCTACATCGCCGTGCCGAAGGACGCGGAAGGGCTGAGCATCGTCGGCGACTGGGATCCGCTCGGCATGCGCGGCACGGTCTCGCGCACACTGGTCATGAAGGACGTGTTCGTTCCCGACAGCGCGCAGCTCATGCCGCGCGGCCTGTACTTCAAGGCGGCGTCGGCCTGGCCGCACATGTTCCTGACTTTGGCGCCGACCTACATGGGGATCGCGCAGGCGGCGTACGACTTCACGGTGCAGTATCTGCGCGGCGAGGTGCCGGGGCAGCCGCCCGTCAAGCGGCGGATGTATCCGACCAAGCAGATCGCGGTAGCGGAGATGTACATCAAGCTGCAGCAGACTCGCGCGCTGTTCGAGCGGACCATCGCCGAGGCGAAGGTGAACCCGTCGAAGGAAGAACGGCTGCGCTGCTATGCGACGCAGTACACGATCATGGAGAACGCCAACGACATCGCCCGGCTCGCCATCCGCACCTGCGGCGGCCAGTCGATGCTGAAGTCGCTGCCGCTCGAGCGGCTCTATCGCGACAGCCGGTGCGGCGCGCTGATGCTGCCGTGGACCGCCGAACTCTGTCTCGACCGGCTGGGTCGCGAGACGCTCTACGAACCGGGCGAGACCGACGACTAGGGCGGCGGCAGTCATGGATATCTCGGCCTGGATCGAGCGGCACGCGGCCTACGCGCCGGCCAAGACTGCGATCGCGTTCGCGGGGCGGGAGATCGCGTATGCCGAGTTCGCCGCCGAGATCGAGCAGCTCGCGGCGGCGCTGGCGCACGAGCTCGGCATCGGCCGTGGCGCACGCATCGCCATCCTCGCCTATAACCGTCCCGAGTACCTCGCGTTGCTTTTCGCGTGCGCGCGCCTCGGCGCGATCCTGGTGCCGCTGAACTGGCGGCTTGCGCCGCCCGAGCATGCCTACATCCTAGACAACGCCGGCGTCGCCGCCGTGTTCTGCGATGCCGAGTTTCGGGCGGGTCTCGAATCGATCGGCGGCGTGCTGGGCGATGCCCACCGCATCGGCTTCGGGTTCTCCGGCAGCGGCTGGCGCGACTATGGGGCGCTGGTCGAGGCCGCCGCCGGGAGGGACGCATCACGCGTCGGCGGACCCGACGATCCGATCCTCATCGTCTATACTTCGGGAACGACGGGTCATCCGAAAGGCGCGGTGCTGACGCAGAGCGCGCTGTTGTGGAACGCGATCAACAGCACCGCGATGCACGACCTCGTCAGCACCGACCGGGTCCTGACCTTCCTGCCGATGTTCCACGTCGGCGGGCTCAATATCCAGACGCTGCCGGCACTCCATGCCGGCGCGACGGTGCTGCTGCAGCCGCGCTTCGTACCGGCCGAGGCGCTGGCGGCGATCGCGCAACAGCGACCGACGGTCACGCTGCTCGTGCCCGCGGTCATGAAGGCGATGATCGAGCATCCGGACTGGTCCAGGACCGATCTGTCCAGTCTGCGCATCGCCGGCGCCGGCTCGTCGATCGTTCCCATCGAGCTGATACGCGCCTTTCACGCTCGCGGCGTACCGATCTGCCAGATCTATGGCTCGACCGAGACCGGACCGACGGCAATCGTGTTGCGCCGCGAGGATGCGATGCGGAAGGAAGGTTCGACCGGAACGCCGGCACTGCATTGCGAGATCCGCATCGTCGACGATCAGGGGCGCGACGTCTCGCGTGGTCAGCGCGGCGAAATCCTAGTGCGCGGCGGCAATGTGATGACCGGCTACTGGCGCGACCCCGAGGCGACCGCGGCTGCGCTCAAGGACGGCTGGTTCCATACCGGCGATATCGGGCACCAGGACGAGGAAGGGTTCTACTGGATCGACGAGCGCAAGAAGGACATGATCATCTCCGGCGGCGAGAACATCTATCCGGCCGAGCTGGAGACGGTGCTCGCCGCGTGTCCCGACATCGCCGAGGCCGCCGTGGTGGCGCGGCCCGATCCGAAATGGGGCGAGGTGCCGGTGGCGGTCGTCGTGCCGCGGCCGGGCGCGTCGATCGACGCGGCCGCGGTCAAGGCGCTGTTCGTCGGCCGGCTCGCCAAGTTCAAGCATCCGCACGACGTCGTGTTCGTGGACTCATTGCCGCGCAACGTGATGAGCAAGGTTCTGCGCTACAAGCTGCGCGAACTCGTCGCCGGGGTGCAGAAGCCGACTGCCTAAGATAGGAGCGCCGGCCGTTACTCGGCTGCGGCGTGGCCGTGAACGTGCAGCGCCGCGTGGCGCCGCTCGGCCAGCGCCTGACGGGTTATCTGCAGCGCCGCGACCAGGGCGAGGCCCGCCATTACGGTCGCCACGGCCAGATCGGGCCAGGCCGTTCCCGTCGCGAACACGCCGCTTGCCGCCAGCACGACGGCGACGTTGCCAATCGCGTCGTTGCGGCTGCACAGCCAGACCGAACGGCGATTGCTGTCACCGCCGCGGTGGCGGAACAGCATGACCGCGACCGCGACATTGGCGGCGAAGGCGAGAAGGCCGGTGCTGCCCATCGCATACGCGCTCGGCACGTGGAGCCAGAACAGGTTGTAGGCCGTGCTGCCGATCACCCAGAGCCCGAACACGCCCATGGAGACGCCCTTGACGAGGGCGGCGAGGGCGCGCCGGCCGAGCGTCATGCCGAGCACGAACAGGCTGACGCCGTAATTCGCGGCATCGCCAAAGAAGTCGAGTGCGTCGGCCTGCAGCGAGACCGAGCCCGCCGCCACGCCGGCACCGGCCTCGACGAGGAACATCAGGGCATTGATCGCCAGCGCGATCCAGAGAACGCGGCGATAGGGCCCGTCGTTCTGCGGTGCGGACGCGACGTGGCAGCAGTGGGCACTCATACGTGTTCGTCCTCGCTCCTGGTCTCGGATACGTGGTCGACCATGTCGGCGATCAGGCCGCGGATGTGGTCGTCGGCGGCCGAATAGAAGACTTGCTTGCCTTGCCGCTCGGCACGGACGATGTGCGCGGCGCGCAGCAGGCGCAGGTGATGGCTTACCAGCGAAAGGCTGAGGTCGAGCCGGGTCGCGATCTCGCTGACCGAGACCGGCGCCTCGAGACAGGCGAGCACGATCCGCAGCCGCGTCGTGTCGCCCAACAGGCGGAACAGGTCCGCGACTTCCGCCGCGCGCTCCTCGCCGATGGCCGGAATGGAGCGCTGCTGCCGAGTTTTCGCATGATTGAACATTTGTTCAAAAGTTATTGTTCTTACACCCACCTGTCAAGAAGGGGCACGCCGCCTTTTATGACTGCGGCATCAGGTGGATGGCGTCCTTCAGGAGCGAAACCCGGACCGGGATGCCGATGTCGAGGCCGTTGCGGCGCGCGACGTGCGTCGGTACCGACAGCGACAGCACCGCATCGTCCGTGCCGTCGACCCGGATGAGGACGGTGGCGGTTTCGCCCAGCGCGAACATCTCGACGACCGTTCCCGCGACCGGATTTTCCCGTTCGCCGCGGGAAGGGCGATCGCGCCGGTGCAGAACCACGCTGGCGGCCGGGATCATCCAGCTGACGCTCGTCCCCTCGCCCAACTCCGGCCGATAGGGCGTCTCCAGCATGTGGCCCTGCCAAGTGATCCAGGTCGTGCCCGTTTCGGGCGCGTGACGTTCGATGCGGCCGTCGAACACGTTCCGCAGGTCGAGAAGCCGGGCAACGAGCGGCGAGGCGGGTCGGGCCAGCAGCTCAGCGGGCGGTGCGGTCTGCAGCGTGCGGCCATGGTGGAGGATGCACATGCGGTCGGCGAGCAGGGCCGCTTCCTCGAGGTCGTGGGTGACAAGGATGATCGGTACCCGGATGGCACGCCGCAGCAGCGCGAGCTCGCGCTGCAATCGCCGGCGGGTGACCTGATCGACGGCAGAGAACGGCTCGTCCAGCAGCAGCACGTTCGGGTCGCGGGCAAGCGCGCGGGCAAGCGCCACGCGCTGCTGCTGGCCGCCCGAAAGCTGCGCCGGGCGCCGGTCCTCGAGCCCGGACAGGTGAACGAGGGCAAGCAGCTCCTGTGCCCGCTTCACGCGCATCGCTGCCGGTACGTGGGACATCGCCGCCATGACGTTCTCGATCGCGGTCATGTGCGGGAACAGGGCGTAGTCCTGAAAGACGATGCCGACGGTGCGTCGCTGCGGCGGCAGGTACAGGTTCCTGCTCGTGTCGAGCCAAGTCTCACCGCCGCAAACGATGCGGCCGTCCGACGGATGAACGAGGCCAGCGATGCAGCGGAGGATGGTCGTCTTGCCGCTTCCCGACGGACCGACGAGGGCGAGAAGCTCGCCGGCCGCGCATTCGATCCGCGCATCGAGCGGGATCGGCGCGTCCTGCGCGACGCGTATCGAGAGTGCCGCGCCGCTGGGCAAGTCACGCATGCGGTGCCGGCCGGCGGTTGGCGAGGATGTAGACGCTGCCGATCGCGAGGAACGACAGACCGAGCAGCACCCCGGACATCAGGCCGGCCGCGTCGGTATCGAACGCCTGCACGCGATCGTAGATGGCGATGGCGATCGTCTTGGTTTCGCCCGGAATGTTCCCGCCGACCATGAGCACGACGCCGAATTCGCCGAGCGTATGCGCGAATGTCAGGACAGCGGCCGACACGAGGCCGGGCCAGGCGAGCGGAAGTTCGACGCGCCAGAACGTGCGCCAGGTGCTCATGCCGCTGCACCACGCCGCTTCGCGGACAGCCGGCCGGATCGCCTCGAAGGCACGCTGGATCGGCTGAATCCCGAACGGCACGTTGAAGACGATCGAGGCAAGGAGGAGGCCTTCGAAGGTGAACACGAGCGGCCGTCCGACAAGCTTCTCATAGATCTCGCCGAGCGGCGAGTTGCCGCCTAACGCGACGAGCAGGTAATAGCCGAGGACGGTGGGCGGAAGCACCAGCGGCAGAGCAATGAGGGCTTCGATCAGGCCTTTGCCCGTAAAGCGCCGCCAGGCGAGCGGGCGCGCCGCAAGAATGCCCAACGGAATCAGGACGGCGACCGTGCAGCCGGCGAGCTGCAGCGAAAGGATCAATGCGGACCAATCCATGAGTCGTTCCTACTCGCTGGCAGGTGGCGGCAAAAATCCGTAGCGCACGAAAACTTCGCGCGCGGCGGGTTGCTGCACGAAGCCGTAGAAGCGTTTGGCGACGTCGCCGGCGCGTCGCAGCAGAACCATTCGCTGCCGCAGCGGCGCATGCAGCTGCTCGGGCAGCAGAACGAAGCGGCCCCGTTCGGCCACGTTCGGCGACCGCGCGAGCGAATAGGCGAAAATGCCGCCGTCGGTCGATCCCGAGGTTGCGAACTGCGCGGCCTGCGAAACGTTTTCGCCGAGGACGAGCCGATTCTCGAGAGAGTCCCAGAGCCCTTGCCGCATCAGGGCTTCGCGCGCGGCGCGCCCATACGGCGCATGCTCGGGATTGGCGATGGCAAGACGCCGGATCCGGCCGGAAAGGACGGCCTCTCTCAGGCCGTTCATTTCGGGATCCGGCTCGAACGGCGCGCCGTCGGGGGCGAAAAGCACGATGCGACCGACGGCATAGACGTCGCCGCGTCCGATCGTCAGGCCCTGCTCGACGAGACGGGCGACGTATTCCTCATCGGCCGACAGGAACATTTCGTACTGCCCGCCCTGGGCGATCTGACGCACGAGATTTCCCGACGATCCGAAGCTGAGACGCACGGTTTGCCCGGTCTCGCGCGCAAACAGTTCGGCAACCTCGGCAAGTGCGAAGTTCAGGCTGGCAGCGGCCGCGATGACCGGCGGATCCGCCGCGCGTACGCTTATGGGAACGGAGAAGCCTGCCGCAAGAACGGATAGAAATAGAAAAGTGCGGCGCGCAATTCCGGACATTCGGATCTCCGGTATCGATATATACGGCCGAATATATCGACCAGGGTAACGTCCGGCAATCGGCGCCGCGATCAACTCCGGCGCGTCGGACGTTTTCTCATCAGTCGGCGGAATTCGGCGAGTTCGCGTGCAAGCGCGCGGGCGGCGCGGGCTTCCATGGCGCGGTAGCGTGCCAGCACCTCTACGCCCATCTTGGTCAGTCGCGCGCCGCCGCCGCTGCGGCCGCCTTTGACCGCCTCGACGAGCGGCGTGCGGAAGCAGGCATTCATCGTTTCGACGAGCAGCCAAGCGCGGCGATAGCTCATGCCGAGCTCGCGTCCGGCAGCGGCGATCGATCCGGTTCTGTCGATCGCGTCGAGCAGATCCGCTTTTCCGGGCCCCATGGCGATGGCGGCGCCGAGGAGAAGCCGGAGCCGCGGACCTGCCGCGTCGCGCGATGAAGAGCGTGGACGGCTCACTTCATCGTGGGCATGACGAACTCGGCGCCGGCGCGGATGCCGGTTGGCCAGCG
>CALANV010000043.1 GCA_937926175.1 uncultured Rhodospirillales bacterium
CGGCCGACCGTAGCGGACGTCTCCGAAGCATCACTGCTTCGGCCTCATTGAAGCTTGATCTCCTGCCCCTGTCCCCCCGAGGCGCGGGCGGGTCTCCGAAGCATCACTGCTTCGGCCTCATTGAAGCATCGTCGGCATGGCTGTCGGGAGGCTGATGTGATCCGTCTCCGAAGCATCACTGCTTCGGCCTCATTGAAGCTGCGCGCAATACCGTGCGTCCTGGATATTGCGCGCGTCGTCTCCGAAGCATCACTGCTTCGGCCTCATTGAAGCCCCGGCCGACAACGCGCAGATCACGGTTGCCGGCACAGTCTCCGAAGCATCACTGCTTCGGCCTCATTGAAGCTCGATCAGCTTCCCGCGCTGCTCCTTCAAGTACGCCTGTCTCCGAAGCATCACTGCTTCGGCCTCATTGAAGCTCGATCAGCTTCCCGCGCTGCTCCTTCAAGTACGCCTGTCTCCGAAGCATCACTGCTTCGGCCTCATTGAAGCGTCGATTACACTGAAGATGGACCAAAGAATTGGCGGTGTCTCCGAAGCATCACTGCTTCGGCCTCATTGAAGCTCGCCATCCCGACCGACAACGTGCCGCGGCGTCGCGTCTCCGAAGCATCACTGCTTCGGCCTCATTGAAGCGCCACCAGCTACCTCAATCCGGATCGCGTCTCCGAGGTCTCCGAAGCATCACTGCTTCGGCCTCATTGAAGCCAGCGGACGAGCGGCCCCTGCGGTTCGATCAAGCCGTCTCCGAAGCATCACTGCTTCGGTCTCATTGGCGCGCGAAGTTCGACGGGATAAGGAAAAAACTCTCAAAATCGCCGAAGTACCATCGCTTCGACCGATCCCCCTGACGTCGCAAAAGCGCGCGGGCGGCGCGACGGTCGCCGTCACAGCGCGCGTGCGCGCTCGCGCAGCACGAACTTCTGGATCTTGCCCGTCGAGGTCTTGGGCAGCGGGCCGAAGACGACCATGCGCGGGCACTTGAAGTGCGCGAGATTGTCGCGGCAGAAGGCGATGATCTCTTCGGCCGTGGCACTCGCGCCGTCCTTGAGCGTCACGAACGCGCACGGCGTCTCGCCCCATTTCTCGTCGGGCCGCGCGACGACCGCGGCCTCGAGCACTGCCGGGTGGCGGTAGAGCACGCTTTCGACCTCGATCGTCGAGATGTTCTCGCCGCCCGAGATGATGATGTCCTTGGAGCGGTCCTTGAGCTCGATATAGCCGTTGGGATGCATCACGCCGAGGTCGCCGGTGTGGAACCAGCCGCCCTTGAACGCCTTGGCGGTCGCCTTCGGGTTCTTGAGATAGCCCTTCATGACGATGTTGCCGCGCATGAAGACCTCACCGATCGTGGTGCCGTCGCTCGGCACCGGCTCGAGCGTCTCGGGATCGGCAACCATCAGGCCCTCGAGCACGGGATAGCGCACACCCTGGCGCGCCTTGAGCACCGCCTGCTCGTCGCTCGGCAGGGCGTTCCACTCCTGATTCCATTCGCACACGACCGCGGGGCCGTAGACCTCGGTCAGGCCGTAGACATGGGTGATGTGGAAGCCCATGCGCTCCATCTTCTCGATCACGGCGGCCGGCGGCGCGGAGGCGGCGGTCATGACCTCGACCTTGTGCGTGAAGCCCCGGCGCCATTCCTCGGGCGCGTTGATCAGCATGTTGAGCACGATCGGCGCGCCGCAGAAATGGGTGACGCCGTGCTCGCGGATCGCATCGAAGATGGCCTTGGCCTCGACCCGGCGCAGGAAGACGTTGGTGCCGGCCATCGCCGCCATCGTCCACGGGAACGTCCAGCCGTTGCAGTGGAACAGCGGCAGCGTCCACAGATAGACGGGATGGCGCGGCATGGTCCAGACCAGTACGTTGCCGATCGCGTTCAGATAGGCGCCGCGGTGATGGTAGACAACGCCCTTGGGATCGCCGGTCGTGCCCGAGGTGTAGTTGAGGGCGATCGCGTCCCACTCGTCGCGCGGCCGCACCGGCTCGAAGTCCGGATCGCCTTCCATCAGGAACGCCTCGTAGTCGATCTGGCCCAGCCGCTCGCCGC
Source organism: uncultured Rhodospirillales bacterium (assembly GCA_937926175.1). GTDB lineage: Bacteria > Pseudomonadota > Alphaproteobacteria > CACIAM-22H2 > CACIAM-22H2 > CALANV01. The sequence continues at coordinate 2,054 of CALANV010000043.1, forward strand.
CCGGTCCCATCGGGTCGTCGATGTCGATGACGATCGGCCTGCGCCTGGCGATCGACAGCGCCTTGCGGATGACCGGCGCGAACTCGGTATCGGTCAGGATCGCTTTCGACTCGCCGTGGTCCAGCATGAAGGCGATCGCCTCGGCATCGAGGCGGATGTTGAGCGCGTTGAGCACGGCGCCGGCCATCGGCACGCCGAAGGCGGCCTCGTAGGCGGCGGGGATGTTCGGGGCCATCAGGGCGACCGTGTCGCCGCGGCCGATGCCGCGCCGCGCCAGCGCCGAGGCGAGGCGGCGGCAGCGCAGATGCGTCTCGGCCCAGGTGCGGCGGATGGTCCCGTGGATCTGGGCGACGTGCCGCGGAAAGATGGCCGCCGCGCGCGCCAGGAACGACATCGGCGACAGCGGCTCGTAATTGGCGGGATTCCTGTCGAGATCGACGTCGTAGGGGGTGATCCGCCCGCGGGCGGCCGTGCCCGTGCGCCGCAGCGCCGTCGCCGGCCTCACGGCCTTCTTCGCGGCCTTCTTCGCCGCTGTCTTCGGCCGGGCGGCCGGCTTCGCCGTCTTCTGCGGCCGGGCCGCCTTCAGCCGGGCAGCCGTGGCGCCGCGCGCCGGCTTCCTGGTTCCGGTTGCTTTTTTCACGTTCCTGCTCGTCCGCTTCGCCATGACATGCGCCCCCTGTCGAACGGGTCCGTAATCTGCCACGTTCGGGCTTCCCAAGACAGGGGGTTTACAGGCAGACTCGCGGGCAAAACAACATGTTACGAGGGAGGTCATGCCCAGCCGCTATGCCGAGATCCATGCCCGCTCGCTCAAGGACCCGGAAGGCTTCTGGGGCGAGGTCGCGGCCGACATCACGTGGTTCCGCAAGTGGGACCGCGTCCTCGACGACTCGAACAAGCCGTTCTACCGCTGGTTCACGGGCGGCGAGCTCAATACCTGCTACAACGCGCTCGACCGCCACATCGACGCCGGCCGCGGCGACGCCCCGGCGCTGATCTACGACAGCCCGGTCACGAACACGGTCAGGAGCTTCAGCTTCCGCGAGTTCCGCGACCTCGTCGCGCGCTTCGCCGGCGCGCTCACCAATCTCGGCGTCGCCAAGGGCGATCGCGTCATCATCTACATGCCGATGGTGCCCGAGGCGGCGATCGCGATGCTTGCCTGCGCGCGCATCGGCGCGGTGCATTCGGTGGTGTTCGGCGGCTTCGCGGCGAACGAGCTGGCCGCGCGCATCGACGACTCGGGCGCCAAGGTCGTCGTCTCGGCCTCGTGCGGAATCGAGGTGCAGAAGGTGATTCCGTACATGCCGCTCCTGGATGCGGCGATCCAGCTCGCCCGCCACAAGCCCGAGCGCTGCGTAATCCTGCAGCGCCCGATGGCGAAGGCGGACATGGTGCCGGGCCGCGACGTCGACTGGAACGACGCGATGGCGAACGCGAAACCGGTCGACTGCGTGCCGGTGAAGGCGACGGATCCGCTCTACATCCTCTACACCTCGGGCACGACCGGTCAGCCCAAGGGCGTCGTGCGCGACAACGGCGGCCATGCCGTCGCGCTCAAATACTCGATGCACGCCATCTATGACGTGGCACCCGGCGACGTCTACTGGGCGGCATCCGACGTCGGCTGGGTCGTCGGGCATTCCTACATCATCTACGGACCGCTGCTGCACGGCTGCACGACGATTCTCTACGAGGGCAAGCCGGTCGGCACGCCCGATGCCGGCGCGTTCTGGCGCGTCATCTCGCAGCACAAGGTCAAGACGCTGTTCACCGCGCCCACCGCGTTCCGCGCCATCAAGCGCGAGGACCCGAAGGGCGATCTCATCAAGAAATACGACCTGTCGAGCTTCAAGGCGCTGTTCCTCGCCGGCGAACGCTCCGATCCCGATACGCTCAAATGGGCGGAGACGAACCTCAACGTGCCGGTGATCGATCACTGGTGGCAGACCGAAACCGGCTGGGCGATCGTCGCGAACTGCCTGGGGATCGAGCGTCTGCCCGTGAAGTACGGCTCGGCGACGAAGCCGGCGCCGGGCTGGGACGTCCGCGTGCTCGGCACCGACGGGCACGAGATGAAGCCGGGCGAGATCGGCGCGCTGTGCTGCCGCCTGCCGCTGCCGCCGGGCACGTTCCCGACGCTGTGGAACGCCGACGAACGGTTCCGGCAGTCCTACCTTGCCGAGTATCCCGGCTACTACAAGACCGGAGACGCCGGCTACATCGACGAGGACGGCTACGTGTTCGTCATGACGCGCGTCGACGACGTCATCAACGTCGCCGGCCACCGGCTGTCGACCGGCGCGATGGAGGAGGTCCTTGCCTCGCATCCCGACGTCGCCGAATGCGCGGTGATCGGCGTGGCGGACGAACTCAAGGGCCAGCTGCCGCTGGGCTTCATCGTGCTCAAGGCCGGCGTCAACCGGCCGCACGACGAGATCGTGAAGGAAGTCGTGCAGCTGGTGCGCGAGCGCATCGGCCCGGTCGCCGCGTTCAAGCAGGCGATCGTGGTCAACCGCCTGCCCAAGACGCGCTCGGGCAAGATCCTGCGCGGCACGATGCAGCGCATCGCGGACTCGCAGCCGTTCAAGTCGCCGGCGACGATCGACGATCCGGCGATCCTCGACGAGATCACCGAGGCGCTGCAGAAAGCGGGCTATGCAAAGGCGGGCAAGCTGATGACGGCCTGATGGGCGGCCGCCGTCGTTTTGCCGCGCAAGCGGCGGGACGAGAGATCCCGCCGCTTGCGCTTGCCGAGGGACGCGATTCGCAGCAAAAGAGTGACGCAGCCGCCGGCCGCGCGCGACGGCAGAAGCGCCCGGGATATCGTCACGGGCCTTCGTCCCGTCGCCGCCTTCGGCGACGGACGCGATCTCATGGATGAATCCTAACGTTGCGGGACGTGTGATGCGCCTCAAGGACAAAGTCGCCATCGTGACCGGCGCTGCCGGCGGAATCGGACTCGCCTGCGCACAAGCCTTCGTCAGGGAAGGCGCCAAGGTGGTCCTCAGCGATATCGACGCCGCGCGCGGCGAGGCGGAGGCGAAGAAGCTCGGCGACAATGCCCGGTTCATTGCCTGCGACGTCGGCGACAGCGCGGCGGTCAACGCCCTCGTCGCCGGCACCGTCGAGCATTTCGGACGGCTGGACATCTGCGTCAGCAACGCCGGGATCATCCACACGGCGAACTTCCTCGACATCACCGAGCAGGATTTCGACCGGGTCCTGCGCGTGAACCTGAAGGGCGTGTTCCTGGTCGGCCAGGCGGCGGCACGCCAGATGGTGAAGCAGGGGCCACCCACCTCGCGCGGCGGCTACGCGATCGTCAACATGTCGTCCTGCAACGCGGTGCTCGCGATTCCGAACCAGGTGCCCTACGTCACCTCCAAGGGCGGCGTGAACCAGCTGACCAAGGTCATGGCGCTGTCGCTCGCGGACAAGGGCATCCGCGTCAACGCGATCGGGCCGGGCACGATCGCAACCGAGCTTGCCAAGCGCGCGGTGATGGAAAGCGACGAGGCGCGCCGCAAGATCCTGAGCCGCACGCCGTTGGGGCGCCTGGGCGAGGTCGAGGAGATCGCGTCCGTCGCCGTGTTCCTGGCGAGCGACGACTCGTCCTACATGACCGGCCAGATCCTTTATCCGGACGGCGGCCGTCTCGCGCTCAACTACACGGTACCGGTCAAATAGCGGCCGGGCGCGCGCATCGCATCTGCCCGGCGGGGCCGGCGCGCGCTCATTGCGCCGGCTGACCCTCGTCCGTTTCCGGCGCCGCTTCCGCCGCCGCACCGGCCTCGGCCGTCTCCGCTTCGGCCGGCTGCGCTTTTTCGGCGCGGCGCTTGGCCCGCTCCGCGTTCAGCCGGGCGCGCTCGGCCGCGCGCTGCGCGCGGGCAATGGCGTCGTCGAGGTCCTGCTGACTGCACAGGCCGAGCACGACCGGGTTCTGCGGCTTGATGTTTTGAATGTCCCAGTGGGTGCGGTCCCGCACCTTCTGGATCGTCGCCTTGGTGGTGCCGACGAGGCGCCCGATCTGGGCGTCGCTCAGCTCCGGATGATGGCGGAGGAGCCACGCGATCGCGTTCGGCTTGTCCTGCCGCTTCGACACCGGCGTATAGCGCGCCCCCTTGTGCTGCGTCAGCGGCAGCGCGCGCTCGGCCAGCTTGAGGCGCGCGGTCGGGTCCTTCTCGCAGCGCTCGATCTCCTCGCGCGTGAGCTGGCCGTTGGCGATGGGATCGAGCCCGACGATGCCCACCGCGACCTCGCCGTCGGCAATGCCCTGGACCTCGAGCGGGTGCATGCCGCAGAACTCGGCGATCTGCTCGAACGAAAGGGACGTGTTCTCCACCAGCCAGACGGCGGTTGCCTTGGGCATCAGCGGAAGGGGCATCTAAACCTCCAGCACAAGATCGCCTCCATACTCCCGCAACAACCAGGAGATCGGACGATCCACGGCGAATTGTCGGATTTGCGCCTTTATATAGGCCGGACCGGGGCCGGGTCAAACGACCTGGAGCACGATTTTTCCGATGTGCTGATCGGCGTCCATGACGCGGTGCGCCTCGGCCGCCTGGGCCAGCGGAAAGGTCGCGTGGATCACCGGGCGGATCCGGCCGGCCTCGATCAGCGGCCAGATCTTCTCGCGAAGCGCGGCCGCAATCTGTCCCTTCACCGCGACGGGGCGCGGGCGCAGCGTCGAGCCGGTGAGCGTCAGCCGGCGGCGCATCAGCGCGTTGAGATCGACCTCGACCTTGTGGCCGCGGAGGAAGGCGATCTGAACGATGCGGCCGTCGTCGCGCAGCGCCTGGATGTTGCGCGGCGTGTAGTCGCCGCCGACCATGTCGAGGATCACGTCCACCCCGGCACCCTGCGTCGCCTCCTTGATGACGGCGACGAAATCCTCGGTCTTGTAGTTGATCGCGCGCTCGGCGCCGAGTTCTTCGCACGCCTTGCACTTCTCCGGCGTGCCGGCGGTCGCGAACACGCGCGCCCCCCAGGCCTTCGCCATCTGGATCGCCGCCACGCCGATGCCGCTCGCGCCGCCATGGACGAGGAAGCTCTCGCCCGGCTGCAGGCGCGCGCGATCGAACACGTTGGTCCAGACGGTAAAGAACGTCTCGGGCAGCGAGGCCGCCTCGACCATCGACAGGCCGCGCGGAACGGGCAGGCATTGCGGCGCCGGCGCCACGGCGTACTCCGCATAGCCGCCGCCCGCCACCAGCGCGCAGACGCGCTCGCCGACCTGGGGCCAAGTCACGTCGGGAGCCGCGGCGACGACGGTGCCGGCCACGTCGAGGCCGAGCGTGTCGGGTGCGCCGGGCGGCGGCGGATACTTGCCCTGGCGCTGCAGGACGTCGGGACGGTTGATCGCGGCCGCCTCGACCTTGATCAGCACCTCGCCCGCCTGCGGCTGGGGCACGGGTCGCGTCCCGAGCACGAGATTCTCGGGTCCGCCGGGCGCCTTGAGCTCGATCACCTTCATCGTCGCGGGCAGAGCGTTGGCCATGTCGTCACCTGCACGTTGCAGAAATCCTGAGCGAGGGTTGCAGGTCTAAAGGAGCCCGTCCAAACTGACAAGACGAGCAGGAGAACGAAAAAATGGACCTCGAAGACCTCGATCCGCGCAAGAAGCCGTCGAAGCCCAAGGATCTGACGCCCTATTCGGTGGAAGAGCTGAACGAATACATCGCCCAGCTCGAGGCCGAGATCGAGCGTGCCCGCGCCGCCATCGCGGCCAAACAGGCGCATCGGGCGGGGGCCGATGCGCTCTTCAAGAAGTAGCTCCGAAAAGCAGCGGCCGGCGAACCGTCCGGCCGCCCGTGTTTTCGTCTAGCCCCGCTTCGGCACGCCCAGGGAGGCGTGGTCGCGGGGCGCTGCCCGATCATTGCTTGCCGCCGGTGCCGCCGGCGCGTTCGACGGCGCGTGCCGGCGCCGTCGCGCCATGAACATCAGCCAGCCGACGGGGCCGAGCATCAGCACCATCACGATCCAGCCGAGGCGCGGTCCCATCGGGCAGCGCGAGCCGGGCGGCGGGCGCAAGCTGCCGGCGCCCGGCGCGAACGCCACGTGCAGCAGCGGCGCCACGTAGAACACCAGCACGACGATGATCGCCTGTGTGCGATCCATGGCGCCAGTGTGCGCGATCCGGCCGCCCTTTGGCAAATGTTCAGGCGCGGGCGGCCCCGCCGTGCTTCGCCTTGCGTATCGCCTGCCAGATCGCGTGCGGCGTCGCCGGCATGTCGAGATGATCGATGCCGAGCGGCCGGAGCGCGTCGATGACGGCGTTCATCACCGCCGGAATCGAGCCCACCGTTCCGGATTCGCCTGCGCCCTTGGCGCCGAGCAGGTTCGTGGTCGAGGGCACCGATTCGTCGATGTTGATCGCGAAGCTCGGCAGATCGTCGGCGCGCGGCAGCGTGTAATCCATGTATGACCCGGTGACGAGCTGGCCCGTCTGGCGGTCGTACACCGCGTTTTCGTAGAGCGCCTGGCCGACGCCCTGCGCGATGCCGCCGTGCAGCTGGCCGGCGACGAGCGTCCGGTTGATGGCCCGCCCGACGTCGTCGCAGGTCGTGTAGCGCACGATCCGTGCCACGCCGGTCTCGGGGTCGATCTCGACCTCGCAGACGTGACAGCCGTTCGGCCAGCTCGGGCCGGTGACGGCATTCTTCATCGTGATCGCGAGGCGCCGTTCGGCCTGACGCGCGGCGAGCTCGAACAGGCCGATCGAGCGGTCGGTGCCGACGATGGTGAAACGTCCGTCCGCGAACTCGATGTCCGCGGCCGCGGCTTCGAGCGCGTCCGCCGCGAGAGTCTTGGCATGCTCGATCAACCGGTCGGCGCCGGCGACGATGGCCGAGCCGCCGATGTAGAGCGAGCGCGAACCCATGCTGCCGAAGCCCTGAACGAGGTCGGTATCGCCCTGTACGATCGCGATCCGGTCGGGCGCGATGCCGAGCCGTTCCGCCACGAGCTGCGTGTACGCCGTCTCGAGGCCCTGGCCCATGGCCTGCGTCGCGGAATGGACGACGACGCGTCCATCCGCCTCGACGATCACCTCGACCGTCTCGTTCAGCGCATTCGCCCCGGTCCATTCGATGTAATAGGAGAGCCCGCGCCCGAGCAGCCGTCCCCGCGCGGCCGCCGCCGCACGCCGCGCCGGGAAACCGTTCCAGTCGGCGGCTTCGAGCGCCCGCTCCAGGAAATGGACGAAGTTGCCCGTGTCATAGGTCTCGCCGGTCGCGTTCCTGTAGGGCATGACCGAGGCCGGTATCAGATTGCGCCGGCGTATCTCAGCGGGATCGAGCCCCAGCTTCGCCGCCGCCGCATCCATCAGCCGTTCGATGAGGTAGATCGCTTCCGGACGCCCCGCGCCGCGATAGGCCGAGACGGTCGCCGTGTTGGTGAGCACGAGGCGTACGCGGATGTCGGCGACCGGAATAGCATAGGCGCCGGTGATGACCTTCGGACTGAGGGCGAGCGGTATCGGCGCGGTGGGCGGTGCGAGATAGGCACCGGCATTGGCGAGCGTATCGACCCTGAGCGCGAGAATGCGCCCCTCTGCATCGAGGGCGAGCTCGGCGCGCGAGAACTGGTCGCGGCCCTGCACCGCGCTCTGGAAATCCTCGCTGCGGTCGGCGCGCCAGCGCACCGCGCATGCGAGTTTCAGGGCCGCATAGGCGACGACCGCGTCCTCGGGCGTGAGATGGGCCCGCATGCCGAAGCCGCCGCCGATGTCGCGGACGACCACGCGGACCTTCTCCGGCGGCAGATGCAGAATGTTCTGACTCAGGACCTGCTTCAGGGCTGTCGGATTCTGCGCCGAGGCATGGAGCGTGAGCCGGCCGCTCTCGCGGTCGAACACCGCCACGGTGTTGCGCGGCTCCATCGGACTTGCCACGAGACGCTGATTGACGAGTTCGAGCCGCACGACGTGCGCGGCCGACGCGAAGGCGCGCGCCGTCGCCTCGGCGTCGCCATGACGCGCCTCGGCGGCGACGTTGTCGGGCGCTTCCGGCCACAGCACTGGCGCGCCCGCGGCCGTCGCCTCGCGCACGTCGACGACGGCGGGAAGCTCCTCGTAATCGATGACGATCGCTTCGGCGGCGTCGAGAGCTTGTGCCCGGCTCTCCGCCACGACGGCGACGACCGGCTCGCCCACATAGCGGACGCGCTCGAGTGCCAAGGCACGCCGCGGGGCGGTTGCCATCGGCGTACCGTCGGGGCGCTTGAAGAGCGCGGGCACGGGCAACGGTTCGACGCCATCGTTTGCGAGATCGGCGCCGGTCCAGATCGCGCGCACGCCCGGCATGGCGCGCGCCGCCTCGGCGTCGATGCCGCGCAGCCTGGCGTGGGCGTAGGTCGACCGCACGAACACGACGTGGAGCGCCCCGTCGATTCTGAGATCGTCGACGTAGCGCCCCTGTCCGGTCAGCAGCCGGACGTCTTCAACGCGCTCGGTAAGTTGTTTGCCGCCGAATCGTTCCATCGTGCACACTCGTCCTTGCTCGCTTCCTTGCTGCAGCTCGATGTACGGTGCCCCGCCGTCCAACCCGTCCGCGACGATCGGCGCCCCCCGTCGCGGCACCGTAGCGGTCCGTGCGCTTCCTCGAGGCACGCACATGAACGTGCGTCGCGCCCGGGATCCCCGGGCGGGGCAAGGCCCGCACATCATAGGCACGTCGTACCGCGCGGTCGACGGCGGCGCGGTGCCACCGTGTTCGCCGTCGAGCTGCCGTCGTGCTTCCCACATGCAAGGCCGGTTGCGCGTCGCGGTCCGTTGTGGTCTACAGCGAAATGCGGTCGCGTGCGGAATTTCCCGGTGCCGCGCCGGCGCTCTCAAACGCGATCGCGGGCGGCCCAAGGCCCGGCCAACGTCACGCAAATCGGGGGCAGAGCATGCTGAACGACAGGGTTGCGATCGTCACCGGCTCGACCAGCGGGATCGGTCTCGCCATCGCCCGCGCGCTTGCGCGCGAAAAGGCGAAGATCGTCCTCAACGGCTTCGGCGAGGCGAGCGCGATCGACAGGCTGCGCGACGAGATCGCGCGCGAGCACGGCGTCGAGGTCGTCTATGACGGCGCCGACATGACGAAACCGGCCGAGATCACGCGCATGGTCGAGGCGACGGTCGCCCGTTTCGGACGCATCGACGTGCTGGTCAACAATGCCGGCATCCAGCATGTCGCACCCGTCGACGAATTTCCGCCCGAGAAGTGGGACCAGGTGATCGCGGTCAACCTGTCGTCGGTCTTTCATGCGACGCGCGCGGCATTGCCGCACATGAAGCGGAACAACTGGGGCCGCATCGTCAACATCGCCTCGGCCCACGGCCTCGTCGCGTCGGTCAACAAGGCCGCCTATGTGGCGGCGAAGCACGGCGTCGTCGGCCTGACCAAGGTCGTGGCGCTGGAGACGGCGACGACGGGCATCACCTGCAATGCGATCTGCCCCGGCTGGGTGCTGACGCCGCTCGTGCAGAAGCAGATCGACGCGCTGGCCGAGCGCGAGGGGCTCCCGGTCGCGAAGGCGAAGGAGAAGCTCTTGTCCGAAAAGATGCCGTCGGGCGAAGCCGTCACGCCGGAGCAGATCGGCGCCATGGTCGTGTTCCTGTGCTCGGATGCGGCGGCGCAGATCCGCGGCGCGGCGCTGTCCATCGACGGCGGCTGGACAGCGCAGTAGGCGGACCTGTTCACCCGAACCGGCCGCCGCAGCCGCGCCGGGCAGCATTAACCATGTCTTAACGGTTTTCTCGTTATGGTTGAGGCTGTCACGGTTCGTCCGATGCGTTCGGACGGGCTACGCCGGACCCCGCTGTCCGGTGTCATTGACGCCTCCCTGTTCAACTCCCGGGCTGCTCCAATCGGCAGCCCATTCTTTTTTCGGTTCTTGTTTCGGCCCTGGCGACGGGTTCGGCGGTGCGGCCGACCTCCCGATTCCGGCGCCCGAGGGGCGCAGGGGGCCGTCTCGTCGGCCGGCCGCTGGACCGGTCCAGGCTGTTCGCTTGACGGACAACGGTCGAGTTTGTAAGAGTGTGGACACGCACGAGTTGAACAGGGAAGTGCGGCACGATCGGGCCGCTCAACATGGACGGTTGCGTCGGTGTTGAGCGGCCGACATTTTTTGCGTTAACGTCGGCCGTCACGCCCGATTATCCCGAATGGCCGATCCCAAATTCCTCCGGTTCGATACGCTCGGGCTGCATGCGGGTCAGCATCCCGACCCCGTTTTCGGCGCGCGGGCGGTGCCGATCTATCAGACGACGTCGTACGTCTTCCAGGACACCGACCACGCCGCCGCGCTGTTCAATCTCGAGCGGGCCGGCCACATCTACAGCCGCATCTCCAATCCGACCGTCGCCGTGCTCGAGGAGCGCATCGCCGCGCTCGAGGGCGGCGTCGGCGCCATCTGCACGGCGAGCGGGCAGGCCGCACTCCATCTCGCCATCGCGACGTTGATGGGGCAGGGCGGCCACATCGTCGCATCGGCCTCGATCTACGGCGGCTCGCACAATCTTCTCGCCCATACGCTGCCGCGATTCGGGATCACGACGACCTTCGTCAATCCCCGCGATCCGAACGCCTTCAAGGCGGCGCTGCGTCCCGAGACGCGACTTGTCTTCGGCGAGACGCTGGGCAATCCCGGACTCGAGGTGATGGACATCGCCGCGGTCGCGGAGATCGCGCACGCGGCCGGGGTGCCGCTGCTGATCGACAACACCTTCGCGACACCTTACCTGCTGCGACCCATCGAGCACGGCGCCGATCTCGTCATGCATTCGGCGACCAAGTGGCTGGGCGGGCACGGCGTTGCGATCGGCGGCGTGCTGGTCGACGGCGGTAAGTTCGACTGGGAGCGCTCGGGCAAGTTTCCGACCCTGACCGAACCCTATGCCGGCTATCACGGTCTCGACTTCGCCGAGGAGTTCGGGCCGATGGCGTTCATCATGCGCGCCCGCGCCGAGGGTCTGCGCGATTTCGGGGCGTGCGTGAGCCCCACCAACGCGTTCTACATCCTGCAGGGCGTCGAGACGCTGTCGATGCGGATGCAGCGCCACGTCGAGAACACGCGGAAGGTCGTCGCGTTCCTGAACGCCGCGCAGGAAGTCGAATGGGTCAACTATCCCGAGCTGCCGACGCATCCGGATCACGCGCTCGCCACGCGGCTGATGCCGAACGGCTGCGGATCGATCGTGAGCTTCGGCATCCGCGGCGGGCGCGCCGCGGGCCGCCGCTTCATCGAAAGTCTGCGCATCTTCTCGCATCTCGCCAATGTCGGCGACGCGAAATCGCTCGTCATCCATCCGGCGAGCACGACGCACCAGCAGATGGATGCCGAGGCGCTCAAGGCCGCCGGCATCGGCGAGGAGATGATCCGTCTGTCGGTCGGCCTCGAGGATGCGGACGACCTGATCGACGATCTGGGCCAGGCGCTCCGCGCGTCGCAGAAGGCCTGAGGCGACAGGAGGAGCGGGGGCGCCCGTGGAGTTCTCGGTCGACGGCAAGCGCGTCTTTGCGGCGACGGGCGGGCGGCCGCCCAAACCCGAAATGCCGACCGTGATCTTCGTGCACGGTGCCGGCATGGATCACACGGTGTGGATGCTGCAGACGCGGTTCTTCGCGCATCACGGCCGCAACGTCCTCGCCATCGATCTGCCCGGCCACGGCCGGTCCGAGGGGCCGGCGCTGACGTCAATCGGCGAGATGGCCGAGTGGCTGCTCCGCTTCCTCGATGCGGCCGGGCTCGACAAGGCCGCCGTCGTCGGCCACAGCATGGGGGCGCTGGTGTCGCTCGAGGCGGCGGCGCGCGCGCCGTTGCGCATCTGGGCGCTCGGCCTGCTCGGGGCGGCCGCACGCATGCCGGTCCACCCCGATCTGCTCGAGGCCGCGCGTGCGGGCGAGCACAGCGCGATCGATCTCGTCGCGTCCTGGGGCTTCGGCCGCCGCGCGCATTTCGGCGGCGCCCGGGCGCCGGGACAGTGGATGATGGGGGCGGGGATCCGCCTCTTGGAGCGTGCCGAGAATGGCCTGCTGGGCGTCGATCTCGGCGCGTGCGATGCGTATCAGACGGCCGCGGAAGCGGCGGGCAAAGTGACGTGCCCGGTGCTCATCGTCGCCGGCGCGATCGACCGCATGACGTCGGTCAAGGGCGCGCGTGAGCTTGCGCAGAAGTTCGCATCGGCGCGCGTCGTGGTCATTCCGGGCGCCGGACACATGATGATGGTCGAGCAGCCGGACCGCACGCTCGACGCGCTCGCGGAGATCGTGTGATGAGCGGTGCGGCCGGGCGCGGCGAAGAGACGCGCGATCGCTATCGCCACTTCGCCGTCATTCCCACGCGCTGGAAGGACAACGACATCTACGGCCACGTCAACAACGTGGTCTACTACAGCTACTTCGACACGGTCATAAATCGCTACCTGATCGACGCGGGCGGACTCGACCCGCACAACGACGCGGTCATCGGCATCGCGGTCGAGACGATGTGCCGGTTCAAGCGGTCCTTCGCGTTTCCCGAGGACGTGCATGCGGGCCTGCGCGTCGGACATCTCGGCAACTCGTCGGTCCGCTACGAGATCGGGCTGTTCGGCGCGAACGACGAGGCCGCACGCGCCTACGGCCACTTCGTGCACGTCTTCGTCGACCGCGCCAGCCAGCGGCCGGTTCCGATTCCGCAAAAGATCCGCGCCGCGCTCGAGAAGATCAGGGTCTAGCGCCGCACCGAAAAACAAAGAGCCGCCGGAGCGGTCATGCTCCGACGGCCCCTGTTCGGTTGAGGCCGGCGCCTCAGGCCGCCTTGGCCTCGATGGTCTCGGTCGGCTTCGCGACCTCGATCTTGATGGTGCGCGGCTTCATCGCCTCGGGCACCTCGCGGACGAGATCGATGTGCAGCAGGCCGTTGACGAGCTCCGCACCCGTCACCTTGATGAAGTCGGCGAGCTGGAACCGACGCTCGAACGCGCGACCGGCGATGCCGCGATAGAGATAGCGGACGTTCTCGTCGCCGTTCTTCATCTTGCCCGACACGATCAGCTGGTTCTCCTGGGTCGTGATGTTGAGATCGTCGGGCCCGAAGCCGGCAACCGCCATCGTGATCCGATAGGCGTTCTCGCCACGCTTCTCGATGTTGTACGGGGGATAGCCGGCCGCCTCGTCATTGCGGAGGGCCGCATCCATCAGACGGCTCAACCGGTCGAAACCGATCGTGGACCGGAACAGGGGCGAGAAATCGAACGTGGTCATGTCCATATCCTCCTTGCGAGCAACATGGGGTTCGGAACCCGCCGCAACGGCCGGATTCCAGTTTCGGGGTTTGCCGCCGGGCCCCATCAGGCACCCTTGGCACTTTCGGAGATAGGTACGGCCGGGCTTGTTTCAAGGGGGTAGACGACGTCGCCGGCCGGCCGGTCGAAAGTCGTTAACCAACCTTTACCATTGCCGGGGAGGCCGGTTTGAGCGGACACTGGCGGCCCGCAGGGAGCAGCCGTGACGACACAGTTCTTCGACCGGACATACAACGAGGCGATGGCGCTGCTGATCGCCGCGCGCGACTACATAACCTATGCGCAGCCGGCCCGGCACCCGTCGCTCAGCCCCATGGGCCGCCTCAGGGTGAGCTGCGAGGCGCTGCGCCTTACGGCACGGCTGAGCCACATCATGGCCTGGCTTCTGGCGCAGCGGGCCGTTCACGCCGGCGAGATCAGCCAGGAGGCGGCGGCACGGATGTACGCCTTGAGCGACGACGACGTCTGTCTGCTCGAGACCGAAACGCAAGCCGAGCTGCCGCCGCGTCTGCGCGAACTGCTGGCCCAGAGTCGCGCGCTTTACGTGCGCGTGACCCGGCTCGACGAGCTCGTCCGCCGGGCCGCGGCCAACTGACGGCCCGGCCGGGGTCGGACCGGCGGTCCGGCGGGCCGTCGGTCGCAAACGAAAAGGGCGCCCCGGCGGGCGCCCTTTCGGTTCCGGCCGGAACCCCGCGCCTATTTCTTGAGGCCGAGGTTCTGGAACTTCTTGTTGAACTTGGCCACCTGACCGCCCGAGTCGACGATGCGGTGCTGGCCGGTCCAGGCCGGATGCGTCTTGGGATCGATGTCGAGGCGCAGGGTATCGCCCGGCTTGCCCCAGGTCGACCGTGTCTTGAAGCTCGTCCCGTCGGTCATCACCACGGTGATCTCGTGGTAGTCGGGATGAATACCTTCCTTCATGGCGATCTCTCCTGCACGCGCAGGCCAAGGCCGAGCCGGCCCGCGGGAACGCGGGCTTATAGCGCCGGGACCATGGCCGATCAAGCCTTTCGAGGGCGGGGCAGGTCCTTGTTGGGGCCGTGCCGGGCGTGTATAGGGTCTTTCGAAGCTTCCCCTCGCGCCCGTTTCGCGACGCAGCCGGGGAGAAATCCGGCAACGATTCAGCCTGAGCCATGAACGAGAGCGCCTTCGAAACGATGGCCGATCGAATGCTGCAGCACCTGTTCGAGCGCATCGAGGCGGACGTCGACGACCTGGATGCGGAGCTGCGCGGCGGCATCCTGACGCTCGAGCTCGCGGACGGGCGGCAATACGTCATCAACAAGCACGCACCGAACCGCCAGATCTGGATGTCGTCGCCGGTCTCGGGCGCTTCGCATTACGCCTACGATGCCGCGGCGGGCGAATGGCGGTCGACGCGCGACGGCGCATCGCTGACAGGGCGGCTTGCGGACGAGCTCGCGACCCTGACAGGTGCGCGCATCACGTTCGACTGACGATTTCACGTGGCACCGAAAACCGCCGACGCATCGACCCGGCCCGCCAGCCGAAACTTCGGCGTGCTGCGGCGGCTGTTCGCTTTCGTGCGGCCCTATCGCGGCCGCGTCGCGCTCGCCGCCATCGCGCTGACGGTCGCGGCCGGCACGGTGCTGACGTTCGGCGCGCTGCTGCGCTGGCTGGTCGATCAGGGCTTCGCGGCGGGCGAAGCGCATCGGCTGGACCAGGCGCTCGCCGCACTGCTGGCGACCGTCCTCGTTCTGGCGGTCGCGACCTTCGCGCGCGCCTATTTCGTCTCGTGGCTGGGCGAGCGCGTCGCCGCCGATCTGCGCAACGCCGTGTTCACCAACGTCATCCGTCTGTCGCCCGGCTTCTTCGAGATGACCCGCACGGGCGAGGTGCTGTCGCGTCTGACCACGGACACGACGGTGCTTCAGGTCGTCGTCGGCTCCTCCGCGTCGATGGCGGTGCGCAACGTGCTGCTGGTCGTGGGCGGCGTGGCGATGATGGCGGTCACGTCGCTGAAGCTCACGGCGCTGGCGCTGCTCGTCGTGCCCGTCGTCGTCGCGCCGATCATCCTCTTCGGCCGCCGCGTGCGGGCGCTTTCGCGCGCGAGCCAGGACCGCATCGGCGACGTCGGCGCCGATATCGACGAGCGGATCAATGCCGTGCGGACAGTCCAGGCCTTCAATCGCGAGGCGGACGAGAGCGACCGGTTCCGCACGCTGGTCGAAGCGGCCTTCGTCGCGGCCATCCGGCGATCGCTGGCACGCGCGGCCCTTGCCGCCGTCGTCATCGTGCTGGTGTTCAGCGCGATCGGCGTCGTGCTGTGGATCGGCGGCCATGACGCCATCGCCGGCCGGATCTCGCCGGGCGATCTTTCCGCATTCATCTTCTATGCCGTGATCGTCGCCGGCTCGGTCGGGTCGATCAGCGAGTTCGCCGCCGACCTGCAGCGCGCGGCGGGCGCGTCGGAGCGGCTGTTCGAGCTTCTCGACGCCCGCCCGGCCGTGGTCGCGCCGGCGAAGCCGCAACGCCTGTCGACGCCGGCACGCGGCGCTGTCGCGCTCGAGAAGGTGACCTTCCATTATCCAACGCGCCCCGAACGCGCGGCCCTGCGCGATGTCACGTTCACCGTCGCACCGGGCGAGACGGTGGCACTCGTCGGGCCGTCGGGGGCGGGAAAGACGACCGTTTTCCAGCTTCTTCTCCGGTTCTATGACCCGGAGCACGGGCGCGTCCTGATGGACGGCGTCGACATCGCGCGCGCCGATCCCGCCGAGGTGCGCGCGCGCATCGGCCTCGTGCCGCAGGATCCCGTGATCTTCGCGACCGACGTCGCGACCAACATCCGCTACGGCCGGCCGGACGCTTCCGATGCCGAGGTCCGTGCCGCCGCCGAGGCGGCGCAGGCGCTGGAATTCATCGAACGGCTGCCGCAAGGGTTCGCGACCAATCTGGGCGAACGCGGCGTACGCCTGTCGGGCGGTCAGCGGCAGCGCATCGCCATCGCGCGCGCGCTGCTTCGCGATCCTGCATTGCTGCTGCTCGACGAGGCGACGAGCGCGCTCGATGCCGAGAGCGAACGCCTCGTGCAGCAGGCCCTGGAACGGCTGATGGCGACGCGGACCGTCATCGTCATCGCGCACCGGCTGGCGACGGTGAAGCGCGCCGACCGCATTCTGGTGCTGGACGAAGGGCGGCTGGTTGCCTCAGGCACGCACGACCAGCTCGTGGCACAGGGCGGATTGTATGCCCGCCTCGCCGCACTTCAGTTCATGACCGACGACCAGCGCGCAACGGACGGCCGCGCCGCCGCGGCCGGAGACGGTCGGAGCTGAGCCGACGCCGTAATCCGCGACGGCCGAACCTGCTGCTTGATCATGTGCGTGCGACGTGACGCATCGCGCGATCACGTCGGCAGACGGAAATGCGTCCTGAGCGCGTCGACCATCGATTCGCCCATGGCGGCGCGGGTCTCGTGCGTCGCGCTGCCGATGTGCGGCAGGAGCATGACGCGCTCGTCATCGAGAAGTTCGGCGGGTACGTGGGGCTCGTTCTCGAAGACGTCGAGCCCGGCGCCGGCAATGGCGCCCCGCTTCAGCGCATCGACGAGCGCGGCTTCGTCGACGACCGTTCCCCGGGAGATGTTGACGAGCCAACCGGTGGGACCGAGGGCTTCCAGGATCCGGGCATCGACCAGATGCCGCGTCGCAGCACCGCCGGGGCAGCAGACGACGAGCGCACGGCTCCACCGCGCCAGGTCGACGAGGTCGGCGAAGAACGGGTAGGAAACCTCGGCCTTGCGCCGCGGTCCGTAATACGCGACCGCGGCGCCCATGACGTCGAGGCGCCGGGCCAGCGCCTTGCCGATGTGCCCCAGGCCGATGATGCCGACCTTGAGCCCGCGCAACGTATGCCCGAGCGCGAATGCGCCCTGCTGCCACGCGCCCGACCGCACGAAGCGGTCGGCGGCGCCGATGCCTCGGGTGACACCGAGGAGGAGCGCCAGCGCGATGTCAGCGACGTCTTCGGCGAGAACCGCGGACGTATTCGTCACCCTCACGTTCCGTCGTGCCGCGGCGTCGAGATCGATTCCGTCGAGGCCGGCGCTGTAGCAGGCGATGATCTCGAGCGCCGGCAGGCTGTCGATGAGCTTCGCATCGACGGGGCCCTTCCCGGTCGTCGCGATGCCGCGAATGCGCGGGCCGTGGGCTTCGAGCAGTGCGTTGCGTTCGTCTTCGTTCTTCGGCAGCTCGTGAACTGTGAAATGCCGGCGCAGGAGCCGGCATGTCTCCTCGGGCAGCACGGTGGCTTGCAGCACCTCGATAGCGGCAGCGCTATTCATGACCTAACCTGTAGGACCGAGTCTGGTGTCGAATGCATCACGGACGGCGTCGCCGACGAAGTTGAAGGCAAGCACCGTGAGAAAGATCGCGAGACCAGGGAAGAAGCTCATCCACCACGCCTGCCAGTACTCCATGCCGGTCGCGACCATGTAACCCCAGCTCGGCGTCGGCGGACGGACGCCGAGCCCGAGAAAGCTCAGGGCCGATTCGGTGATCAGCGCCTGCGAGCCGCTGAGCGAGGCGTAGACGATGACGTTTCCCGTCACGTTCGGCCACAGATGCTTCGCGATGATGCGCCAGTGGCTGGCGCCGAGGACGCGCGCGGCCTTCACGAAGTCGATCTTCTTGAGGGTAAGCACCTCGCTGCGGACGAGCCGCGCGAAGCCGGGCGTCTTGGTGATCGCGATCGCGATCATCGCGTTCATCAGGTCTGGGCCGAGAACGGCGATGATGGACAGGGCGAGCACCAGCAGGGGAAAGGCGAGAAGCGCATCCATGATGCGCATGATCATGCTGTCCAGCCAACCGCCGACATAGCCGGAAACGAGACCGATCAACGAACCGGCGACGATCGCGAGGCCGATCGCAAGCCCGACGATCTGGAGGGACACGCGTGAGCCCCAGATTACCCGGCTGAGTATGTCGCGCCCGATCTCGTCGGTTCCGAACCAGTTTTCGGCCGACGGCGGCTCGAGGAAGCCGACGGGGAGCATGTCCTCCGGCGAGTAGGGGGCGATCCACGGTGCGAGCACGGCGAGGAGCACCACCACCGCAATGACGCCAAGGCCGAACATCCCGAGCTTGTGGCGCACGAAACGGCGGGCGAACTGGCGCCAGGGGGATCGCGACGAACGCGGTGCGACGAGGGTGGTCGCGCCGGCGGTCTCGGCATGGGCGTTCATGGGCTGCTCGCGACTCCTCAGAACTCGATGCGCGGATCCAGAAGCGTGTAGAGCAGATCGGTCAGCAGACTCACGACCAGCACGCTCAGCACGACGAACAGGATGGCGCCCTGCACGACCGGAAAGTCGCGGCTGAAGATGCCCTCGACCATCATCCGGCCGAGCCCGGGCAACGCGAATACCGTCTCGGTGACGACGGCCCCGCCGAGGAGCGCGCCGATCTGCAGGCCGATGACGGTCACGACCGGAATGAGCGCGTTGCGTAGCGCGTGCTTCATCACGACGACGCGCTCGTGCACGCCCTTGGCCCGTGCCGTGCGGATGTAATCCTGCGACAGGACCTGGAGCATCGCGGCCCTGGTCTGACGCATAATGAGCGCGGCAAAGGCGACGCCGATCGTGACCGAAGGCAGGATCATGAGCTTCAGGTTCTCGATCGGGTCGTCCGCGAACGGGACGTATCCGGAGGGCGGCAGCCAGCCGAGCTGCAGCGCGAAGACCATGACGAGGAGAATGCCCATCCAGAAATAGGGCACCGCGACGCCGGCCATGGCGATCAGGCTGACGACGACGTCGAGCCAGGAATTGCGCCATCGCGCCGCGACGATGCCGGCCGGCACGCCGATCGCCATGGCCAGCAGAATGGACAGCAGGGCGAGTTCGAGGGTGACCGGCACGCGCGTCACCAGCATGTCGATCACCGGTTCGCGGCTGCGCAGAGAGCGGCCGAGGTCGCCGGAGAAGGCGCGCGCGACCCAGTTGACGTACTGCACCGGGATCGGATCGTTGAGACCGTATTCGATCCGCGCGCGCTCGCGCTGTTCCGGGGTCGCCTGTTCGCCGAGGATCGTGACCGTCGGATCGCCTGGCAGCAGATGCGTCGTGGCGAACACGATGACGGTCACGAAGAACATGACCGGCACCATCTGCGCCATGCGGCGTATGAGGAAACGTCCCATCGGATACGTGCTTACAGCCGGGCGAGGCGGCTCTTGTCGCCGCTGATCGCCATGACGACGGGTTTGGTGGCGTCGAAGTGGTGGCGCATGGCGGCGCGCGCGGCCGCCGGATCCCGGGCGAGGACCGCATCCAGGACGGCCTTGTGCCGCGCCAGCGTCGCCGGCGTGCTGCGCAGATCGGTCTGCACGCCGAGGAGGCGCATGGTATAGCGCATCACGTCGCGAAGGCCGGTGATCGCGTGCAGCATGATCACGTTCCCGGCGTTGCGTGCGAGTGCCATGTGAAAGGCGAAATCCGCCTCGAGCCAGGGCTCGATCGAATCGACGTTCGCTTCCATGCGCCGGTACGCGCTTTCCAGCTCGCGAAGCCCTTCGAGCGTGGCGCGCTCGGCGGCGAGCTCAGCGATCTCGGTCTCGATCGCGCGGCGCAGCTCGAGCGCATCACGCAGGCCCGTGTCGCTGGAGCGGACCGCAAGCTTGAAAAAGCCTTCCAGCGGCGCCGCGCTGAGCGGGCGGATCGTCGTCGCCTTGCCCTGCTGGATCTGCACGATGCCGTAGACGGCGAGCTGGTTGAGCGCCTCGCGGACGGTCGACTTGCTGACGTTGAACTGGCGCGCGAGTTCCGCCTCGGCGGGAAGAGAGTCGCCCGGTTTCAGGGCGCCGGTTGCGATGAGCTGGACCAGCCGTTCGGCGACCTGCTCGGACAGGCGTGTGCGGTCTCCAACGCGGACGGCTTGTGCTTCCATCCCTTTGCTCCTCCCAAGTCATTAAACGTATCTGATATATGATATGTCGGTCAATCCCTTGTTATTCAACATTTTACGCGTTAAAGCCCCGTTGACTGTCATAACAGATATCCGATAAGTTAGCCGCAAAGCCATGCGACAACCACAGCGGCTCGTTAACCGCCAGCGGAGGGAACCCATGAAAATCAATCGCAGATGCATACTGGCGTTGGCCGGCTTCGCGGCTGCGCTGCTCAACATGCCGGCGGCCATCGCGGCGGAAACGCCGGTCCGCGGCGGCACCATCGTCGCCTCCATGGATCTGCAGCCGAAGAGCCTCGATCCGATCATGGGCGACGCCCCCAACTCGGACCGCTATGTGCTGCTGCAGATCTTCGAATCGCTGCTGCGGTTCGACGAGCGAGGCAACCTGCAACCGGCGCTCGCCGAAAGCTGGAGCTACTCGGATGACAAGAAGTCCATCCTGTTCAAGCTGCGCCGGGGCGTGACCTTCCACGACGGCACGCCGTTCGATGCCGAGGCGGCCGCCTTCAACCTCCGCCGCGCCATTTCGCCGGAAGTGAATGCGCCGCGCCGCGGCGACCTTGCCGACATCGAGTCCGTCGACGTCGTCGATGCCTACACGCTCCGCGTCAATCTGAAGGACACGTCGGGTGCCGCGCTGGCTTCGCTCGCGGTCGAAGCCGGGATGATATCGTCGCCGACCGCGATCAAGAAGTACGGCCAGGATTACGGCCGCTATCCCGTCGGGACCGGCCCGTTCAAGTTCGTCGAATGGGTTGCCGGTAGTCATGTCGATCTGGAGCGGAACGAAAACTACTGGCGGATCGGCGAGGATGGAAAGCCGCTACCCTATGTCGACAAGGTGCGCCTGCGGTTCATCCCGAACACGGCGGTCAAGCTGGTGGAAGTCCGTTCGGGCAACGTGCACATCGTCGACGGCGTGACGCCGAAGGACTTCGAGGCCGTCGAGAAGGATTCGAACCTGCGTCTCGTCAAGGTGCCGCCGGGCATCGCCCAGTGGGTCGCGCTCAACACGACGTTGCCGCCATTCAACGATCCGAAGCTGCGTCGCGCCCTGAGCGTCTCGATCAACCGCGATCAGATCATGAAGATGGTCACCCGCGGCTACGGCATGGTCATCCCGACGGTCGTGGCGGCGACCGACTGGTCGTATGACGAGAACGTG
Organism: uncultured Rhodospirillales bacterium; assembly: GCA_937926175.1. Lineage (GTDB taxonomy): Bacteria > Pseudomonadota > Alphaproteobacteria > CACIAM-22H2 > CACIAM-22H2 > CALANV01. Next base: position 23,436 of record CALANV010000043.1, read on the forward strand.
AAGCCGCATCCCTACGATCCGGCCGAGGCGAAGAAGCTCCTCGCCGAAGCCGGCAAACCGGACGGCTTCAAGGCGACGCTGAGCGTCATCCAGCGCGATCCCGACACCCAGATCGCGCAGATCATGCAACAGCAGCTCAAACAGGTCGGGATCGATCTCGAGATCGAGATTCTGGAGCGTCAAGCCTGGGTTTCGAAGGTCCTGAATGGCAAGACTCACCAAGCCGCGCTCGGGCGGGTGAACGTGCCGCGCGCCGATCCGGATCACGTCTTCGGACTGTTCTTTGGCCGCGATGCTGCCCAGAACTGGTCCGTCATCACGGACGAGGCGCTCTTCCGGGTCGTGGACGAGGCGCGCCGCTCGATCGATCCGGCCGAACGGAAGAAGTACTACACGGAAGCCCAGCAGATTCTGCTCGACAATACCTATTACGCCTTCCTCTTCTTCCGCGAGGCACGGCACGTCGCGCGCAAGGAGGTCAAGAGCCTGACCATCGATGCCGGCGGCGCTTGGCTCCTGGGCTACGCCTGGCTCGAGAAATGAAGCGAGCGCCCGCGGCCGGGAACGGTGATCCCGTTCTTTCCGCGGGCGCTTTTCCGTCCAGGCGGAACGACGCTTTCAACATACAAGGATCGAAAATCATGAACGTGCTGGTGACGCCCGACATCCTCGATATCTGCGAGCGCTACAAACGCCTCTATACCGGCCTCGTGTACGATGTCCTGGATGAAATGGGCCTGCCGAACCAGGCGCTCGCGACCGACATGCGCCCATTGCGGCCGGACATGGTCCTCGCCGGGCCGGCTTTCACGGTCCAGGGCATCAACGATCCGGTGGGCGACCCGGATCTGCGCGAACGCCGGATCAAGATGTTCGGCGAGATGCGTCATCCCTGCGTCGACGTGCGCGACTGCGGTTTCGACACCCGTGTCGCACACTATGGCGAGATGAACGCGGTTCTGGGGCGCGCCAAGGGCGTGGTCGGCGCGGTGATCGACGGCGGGGTTCGCGACTCGCGGCACATCCTGAAGATGGATTTCCCGGTATTCGCCCGCTTTCACTCGCCGGTCGAGGCGGTGAAGCGGTGGAGCTATTACCGCTGGCAGCATCCGATCCAGCTGCGCGGCGCGCTCAGCGCGACGGTGACCGTTAACCCGGGCGACTTCGTCTTCGGTGACATCGACGGCGTCCTCATCATCCCGAAGGAGCACATCGTCGAAGTGCTCCGCAAGGCCGAGGAACACGCTGCGATCGAGGACCGGGCGCGCATCGACTTCGGCACGCCGGGTGCCGACGCCGAGGAGGTCTACAGGCGGTACCGCAAGCTCTGATCTGGCGTCGCCCGGGCCGGCGCGCCGCCCATGGCGGTGGTGCCGCCCGCGAGGCGCCCGGCGAAGGTGAGGCATTCAGGCTCCACGAATGAGGTCGCGCCGTTGACGAAGCCGCAGCGCCTTCTCGAGGTCGATGGCCTTGCGGTCGAGTTCTCGACCGACGAGGGGCCTGTCCGGGCCGTCCACGAGATCTCGTTCCACATCGACCGGGGCGAAACGGTCGCGATCGTGGGCGAGTCCGGCTCCGGCAAGTCGGTCACCAGCCTCGCCATCATGGGCCTTCTCCCGCGACCCGCCGGAAAAGTGGTCGCGGGCTCGATCCGGCTGCAGGGACGGGACGGGCGTTTTCGCGACGTGACGAAACTCGACGAGGCGAGCCTACGGAAGATCAGGGGCAACGAGGTGGCCATGATCTTCCAGGAGCCGATGACCTCTCTCAATCCCGTCTTCTCGGTTGGCGATCAGATCGCGGAGGCGATCATGATCCACCAGGGAAAAAGCCGGCGCAGTGCGCTGAAGGCTGCGGAAGAGATGCTGGACCTCGTCGGCATCCCCGATCCGCGCCGCCGGCTGTCGACCTATCCGCACGAGCTGTCCGGCGGCATGCGCCAGCGCGTCATGATCGCCATGGCCCTGTCGTGCGGCCCGTCGCTTCTCATCGCGGACGAGCCGACGACCGCACTGGACGTGACGATCCAGGCCCAGATTCTCGATCTAATCCGCCGGCTTCAGAAAGAGCTCGGCATGGCGGTGCTGTTCATCACGCACGATCTCGGCGTCGTCGCCGAGATCGCCGATCGCGTGCTGGTGATGTATGCCGGCCGGGTGGTCGAGGAAGCGCAGGTCACGGCGGCGCTCACCGATCCGTTGCATCCCTACACGATGGGCCTTCTGCGCTCGATCCCGCAGCTCGACATGGATGACGGCCCGCGACGCCGCATCAGGCCGATACCCGGCACGATGCCGAACCCGGCAAGCCCGCCGCCGGGCTGCGCCTTCCATCCCCGCTGCAGCTTCTGCGTGCCGGGCCGGTGCGATCTAGTGACCGTACCACCGGTGCTCGAACAGGCCGCAAACGGGCGTCGCGTGCGTTGCGTCCGTTGGGCCGAAATCCGCTCGGAGCCCCGCCATGCGGTCTGCTGACGCAGCGCCCATTCTGGACATCCGCGGCCTGCGCAAGTGGTTCGGCGCCCGCAAGGGCTTTCTCGTCAGGCCGAGGCCCCCGGTTCGCGCCGTCGACGACGTCTCGTTCCTCGTCCACCGCGGCGAGGTGGTCGGGCTCGTCGGCGAGTCCGGCTCCGGCAAGACGACGGTCGGCCACAGCATCGTGCGCCTGCTCGATTCCGATGCCGGCGAGATCCGCTTCGATGGAGTCGATCTCGCCCGCATGTCGGAGGCCGAGCTGAAGCCGTATCGCCGCCGCATCCAGATGGTGTTCCAGGATCCGTTCTCGTCGCTCAATCCGCGGATGACGATCGAACAGATCCTGTCAGAGCCGCTCGAGATCCACAGGCTCTGCACCGATCGGGCGGCCCGGCGCCAGCGCGTCATCGAACTTCTCGAAACCGTCGGACTTTTCGCCTCGCACGCCCGGCGTTATCCGCACGAATTCTCCGGCGGCCAGCGGCAGCGCATCGGCATCGCCCGGGCGCTCGCCGTCGAACCGGAACTGATCGTGGCCGACGAGCCGGTCTCGGCCCTCGACGTCTCCATCCAAGCGCAGGTGATCGAGCTGCTTGAGGATCTGAAGGAGCGGCTCGGCCTGACGCTTCTCCTCATCGCCCACGATCTCGCCGTCATCAAGTACGTCTCGGATCGCGTCGTGGTCATGTATCTCGGCCGCGTGATGGAGATCGGTCCCGTGCGGGAACTCTATCGCGCGCCGCTCCATCCCTATACCGAAGCGCTGCTCTCCGCCGCGCCGGTCATCAATCCGGCCGCCCGGCGCCGGCGCATCGTCCTCAAGGGCGATCTGCCGAGCCCGAGCAATCCGCCTTCCGGTTGCGTCTTCCGCACGCGCTGTCCCTATGCGATCGCCGATTGCGCTGCCGTCGTACCGCCCCTGCGCGAAGTCGCACCCGGCCGGCTGAAGGCCTGCATCAGGGACGACATACCGTGATGGAGGCGCGGCTGATTGGTTTCACCGATCCGTCACCGGCGCGAAGCCTGTCGTGGACGGAACTGCCTCTCTGAACGTCAAGCTTGGGGGAAGACCGTTGAAGATCGTCGATATGCGGGTACGCTGCGTGGCCATCCCGCTCAACTGCCAGCTGCGCCACAACACCGGCGTCCATCCGGGTTATTTCCTGCGCACGATCCTGGAGCTCATCACCGACGAGGGCATCGTCGGCCTCGGCGAGGTCGGCGGCGGGGATCAGCGCGGCGCACTCATGAAGTTGAAGCCGCGGATCATCGGCCTCGACCCGTTCCATCTCGAGGTGATCAAGCTCAAGACCCTGCGCAGCATCTACTATCTCTCGAACGCGCGGCTCTACGCCGCGATCGAGATGGCCTGCCTCGACATTCAGGGCAAGGTTCTGAACCGGCCGGTCAGCGATCTGCTCGGCGGGGCCGTTCGCGACCGCATTCCGATGATCGCCTATCTGTTCTGGCGATACGATCGGCCGGGCGGCGGCGACGACCGCTGCGCCGACGATTTGGCCGATTTCTGTCAGGAACTGCATGAGACGCTCGGCGTCCGGGCGATGAAGCTGAAGGCAGGCGTGATGGATCCCGCCGAGGAAGCCCGCGTCCTCGAACTCTGCCGGGACCGGCTCGGTCCGTCCTTCGGGTTGCGGATCGATCCGAACGGCGTGTGGTCGGTGCCGACGGCGATCCGGATCGGACACCGTCTCGAGCCGCTCGGGATCGAGTATTTCGAGGATCCGGCCTGGGGTCTCGAGGGCAATGCGGCGGTCCGGCGGGCCGTGCGCATCCCAATCGCCACCAACATGTATCCCGCGAAGTTCGACGACCTCGGACCGGCGATACGTCTCGGCGCGGTCGATATCGTTCTGACCGACCTCCATTACTGGGAAGGGCCGCGCGGCGTGAAGGATCTGACCGCGGTGTGCCGCACCTTTGGGCTCGGCATCGCGATGCATTCGGGCGCGGAATTCGGGGTCGAGCTTGCGGCGATGCTCCACACCGCGTCGACAATTCCCGAGATGAATTTCGCGGGCGACGCGCATTACCACTATCTGATCGACGACATCATCGAAGGCGGCCCGATGCGTTACGAGGACGGTTGCATTCGCGTGCCGTCGGGGCCCGGCCTCGGCGTGAAGCTCGATGAAGACAAGATGCGCCATTACGAGCGCTTCTATGAGGAGAAGGGCGACTATTACGCCCGCTTCCACCAGGACAGCAGAAGGCCCGATTGGTATCCCATCGTCGGCGGCTGGTGAGCGCCGGACGCAAGTGAACCAAGAGGACGGGGAATAAACGACATTGAAACGGGCCCGTACGGCCCATGACATCCGAAAGGACGCGAATGATGACCAGTCAAGGCGACGGACACGGGACGGACGCGGGAGCGCTCCAGCGCGAAGCGCGCATGATGAAGCTCGAGCGGCTCATCGCCGAGCGGGAAGCCGTCACGATCGAACCGCTTCCGATTCCGGTGAAGGAGCTGCTAGCCCGCTATGAGCGGATCTATACCGGCGCGATCAGCGACGTGCTTCGCGAGTTCTGTCTGATGGATCAGGCGCTTCCCGGCTCTCTCCAGCCGCTGCGCCCGGAGCGGACGGTTGCGGGGATCGCCTTCACGGTGAAGAGCGCGCCGAACACCAAGATCACCGGCGAAATGACGTTCCGCACGAAGATGCTGGAGGAGATACACGAGGACGCCTTCGTGGTCTGGGACACCTCCGGCGACATGGAGTCGACGGCGTGGGGCGGCGTCATGACGGCGACGGCGGTCCGGCGCGGCATTCGCGGCGCCGTGATCGACGGCGGGATCCGGGACACGAACCAGATCCTGCAGAACAACTTCCCCGTCTTCTACAAGTATCGCAGTCCCAACGGCAGCCTGGGGCGCTGCCTGATTTCGCACTACCAGATCCCGGTGAAGATCGGCTCCGTCATGGTGCGTCCCGGCGATATCGTGGTGGGTGATATCGACGGCGTCATCGTCGTGCCGCGCAAGATTGCCGTCGACGTCCTCGTGCGCGCCGAAGAGATCCTGGGCAACGAACGCCGGATCTTCGAATGGGTCGCCGAGGGCAGCACGGTGCGCGAGATCACCGAGAAGGGCGGGTATTTCTGATACCGACGATCAGCGCATCGCACCGGTCCGTGCCGAGGATCCCCGCGACGCATGGCGTCGGGGGATTCTCAAGGCGCGGACATTTCCGATGACGGTCAATCGACGATCTTCCAGGATCCGTCGGGTTGACGGCAGGCGGTGCCGTAGACCTGCTGGCGCCGGCCGCCGATCGTTGCGGTCGTCTGATACTCGCGGCAATAGGCGCCGCCGCGCTCGAAGGTGCGGGTGGGCACGACCGCGTACTGGTAGCCGTTGTCGGCGTTCGACCAGACGATCTGCTGCCGGTCGGGCGCATATTCGAGGATGCGGCCGATGCAGTTCTGATCGACCTGATCCATCGTCCGCCCGATCGAGCTTCCGACCAGGACGCCGATGATGGTACCGCCGATGGTCGCGGCGGTTTTGCCACGCCCCTTGCCGATCTGTGCGCCGAGCACGCCGCCGGCAGCGCCGCCGAGGACGCCGCCGACGACTTCGCTCGAGACGATGCCGCGGTCGCAAAGACCGCGGTCGATACCGTAGGGGAGAGGTTGCACCACGTAGACCGGTTCGCCCCGATGCTTGTGCTTTGCACGATAGCCGTGCGCGGGCGCCCAGGGCGGCGGGTCGGCCTTGGCCGTGCCGTCGCCACCGGCCGCCGCGAACAACCCTAGGGCGAACGCGGTCGCGAGCAGCCGGTACGGCAATGTCCGGAGCCCGCGGAAGATCATCGCGACGTGACCTCGGCGTTTCGCGTCAGCCATTCAGCGCTTGCCCACTGCATCGCGTGGCAGCAAGGCGCCGACGGCGGCACCGCCGGCGCCGCCAATCAACGCGCCCGTGAACGCGCTGCCGCCCGTCAGGAGCCCGACCGCAGCGCCGCCGGCGGCACCGATCGCGCCGCCCGTCAGCGCGCGCTGCTCGCGCGCATTCAGTCCGGAACATCCGGCAACGCCCAGAAGAATGGCCATAAGTCCGGCAATCGTCTTGATCTTCAAGGTGTTCTCCGTCGTGTTCTTTCCGTCGTGTGCTTGATGTGCAGGCGCAACATGGCGCCCCGGCTTTCCCGGCGCAGATCGGGGACAATCCCCGCTGCAGCCGGGAGTCGCGTTTGCGACGCCTTACGCCAGAAAACGGCCAAGTTCGACGGCTATTCGAGCGCAGATAGCGTTTGTTACGGGCGCCCCTCGATGGGCCTTGTTTCGTCACACGAAAGTCACATCATTTTGGTCTTTAGTCCGGCCCGGTGTGGTAGGCGGCGGACGCGGTGACGGCGGCCTGCCCCGGGCAATGATCTCCGGATCGACGGGGGTACGTGCTCTGGTGGTACAATTGCGCGGTATGGCGGACCGCAAGACTGACCGAACGAGGAACCCCCGGGGCCACCGGTGGATACGCCATGCGTCTGTCCTGCTGGCCGCCTCGACGCTGACGAGCTGCGCCGTATACGACGAACTGCGCCTCGTCCTCGAGGGACCGCCGGAGCCGGCCGTGGCACCGATCTTTTCGGCCAAGCCTGCGTCGGAGCCGGAGCCGATCGTCGGGCGGCAGACGCCGAAACCGCGCCAGGCACCGCGTGCAGCCCGGCTGCCGAAGCCGACGGAACGTCCGGAGGCGCCGCGGCCGGAGCCTGCATTGGTCGGTGCGAGCCGCGCCGAGGCCCTCGCCCTGTTGGGGGCGCCGATGGACATCCGTGATGCGACGCCGGCGAAGGTCTGGGCGTATCGCGATCGGAAAGGGGAGTGTGAAGTCGACGTGTATTTCTATCTCGACGTCTCGCGAAACGACTTCTTCGCGTTGCATTACGACGTGCGTCGGACCGGCGCGGCCGTAACCGGTAATGGCGCCGCGCACTGCCTCGAACAGATCAAGAGCGAAAAACCATGATGAGACCGATGGACGCTGACAACGCACCGGTGCTGGTCGTCGACGACGATCCGCTTTTCCGCGAGACGCTGTGCGGAAACCTCGAGGACAACGGTTTCAGGACGCTGGGTCTGCCCGACGGCCGCGCGACGCTCGACTATTTCGAGCAGGGGGGCAACGCCACGGCCATCCTGCTCGACTGGCAGATGCCGGACGTCGACGGGCCGGCGGTGCTGCGGCAACTGCGCGCCAACGGCAAGCAGACGCCGGTGCTGTTCCTGACCGGCCTCAGCCAGCCGATCTACGAGGAGGCCGCGCTCAACCAGGGGGCCGTCGATTTCATCGACAAGTCGCGCAGCTTCGGCATCATCCTGCAGCGCCTGCGGCTCGCGCTCGGCGGCGCCAAGACGACGGATGCGGCGGGTGCTCCGGACCGCACAACGCTCGGCCCGCTGGTGCTCGACACGGCGAGCGCGCGTGCCATGTGGCGCGACACGCGCGTCGATCTGACCCTCACAGAATTCAAGGTGGTGCAGCTTCTCGTCAGCAAGGCCGGGCGCGACGTGTCCTATCGCGAGATCTACGACGTCGTGCGCGGCGCCGGCTTCCGTGCCGGGGCAGGCGAGGAAGGATACCGGGCAAACGTGCGGGCACTCGTCAAACGGGTGCGCCAGAAATTCCGGGCCATCGACGAAAACTTCGCCGCGCTCGAAAACTATCCCGGCTTCGGCTACCGGTGGGTGGACGGCGATTGACGTCGGGTAAACGCGACCCATGAAGCGGTCTCTGCTGAAGACCAGGGCCGGTCGCGTTCTCCACACCCTTTTGCGCTCTCTGGTTGCGCGCCTCGTCCTCCTCATCGTCGTCTTCGCTGCCGTGCCGGTGGTGCTGTACGAGCAGTTCCGCGAGGCGGACGAGTCGCGTCAGGCCATCCTCGTCGGCGCGATCCGCGACAAGGGCCTGCTGATCGGGCGCGCGATCGCGCCCACCTTGAGCCGTGCCGACGGCATTCCCTTCGCCCGGCTGAGCGAAGAGCTGGCCCAGTTCACGCAGGGCTCGGCCAATGTCCGCCTGCTGTTCCGGCCGGCGGATGCGAACGATCCGCTCGGGTTTTTCTACGTCGCGGCGGCGCCGGCGATTTCGCCCGACGATCTGGCGATCGAGCGGCAGCGGCTGATCGATGTCGGCATTCTCGGCCGTCTCGCCGAAAGCTGCGAGGGCGAGGTGCCGCTGACGCTGCGCATCGACCTGCCGGACGGCCGGACCGAGTTCCTGACCTCGATCACGCCGGTCAAGACCGTGAGCGGCTGCTGGGGGCTCGTCTCCTCCAACACGCTGGGCGAACTCGGCGACCAGGCCCTGGGCCTGCCCTATTGGCAGTTTCCCGAGGTGCGCATCGCCGGTGCGATCTATCTCGCGCTCGCCGTCATCGTCCTTATCGTCTTCTTCGATCTCTGGCACAGCCTCATCCGGTTCGGACGCGCCGCGCGCCGCATCGGCACGAACCAGGGCGGCCGGTTCGCGGAGTGGAACAGCATTCCCGAGCTGGACATCGTCGCCAAGCAGTTCGACCGGATGGTCGACACGCTGCGCGAGTCGGCGATCAGCATCCGTCGCGCCGCCGAGGAGAATGCGCATGCGTTCAAGACGCCGCTCGGCATCATCCGTCAGTCGCTGGAGCCGCTGCGCCGCCGCATCTCGCCGGACGACACGCGGGCGCAACGGGCGCTGGGTGCGATCAATCTCGCGCTCGACAAGCTCGACGCGCTGATCGCGACGTCGCGCCGGCTCGACCGCGCGACCGCCGACGCGCTGGACCCGCCGCGCGAGCGCATCGACCTCAGCAAGATCACCCGCGACGTCCTCGCCGAGTACGTGCACGGCATCCCCGCGGGTGGACCGCGCCTCAGAATCGAGATCGCCGACGGTCTTCACACCCTCGGCAGCGCCGATCTCATCGAGACCGTGATCGAGAACATCCTCGACAACGCGGTGAGCTTCAGTCCGGCCGGCGGCACCATCCGTGTCTCGGCCCGCCGGGACGAGCGCACGGTGCGCCTCGTCTTCGAGGATGAGGGACCGGGCGTGCCGCCCGACCGGCTGCCGCGGATCTTCGATCGCTACTACTCGGTCCGGCCGCAGGCGCAGGCCGCGCTCAACGGTGCCGCCCACGGCGCGCCCAATTTCGGCATCGGCCTGTGGATCGTGCGGCGCAATGTCGAATCGATGGGCGGCCGTGTCCGCGCCGAGAACCGCGACGAAGGCGGCCTGCGCATGACCGTGGAGCTGCCGGCCGCCTAGGGCCGGACGCGCCCGTGGATCAGCCGACGCCGGCCGCCTGCCGCAGGCCGGCCCTGAGGCTGATCTCGACGCCGGTCAGCGCCTTCGAGACGGGGCAGTTGCGCTTGGCCGCATCGGCCTGGGCCTGGAAGCCCTGGTCGTCGAGGCCGGGCACCTCGGCCTCGGTTTCGAGCTCGATGCGGGTGATGGCGAAACCCTCGCCGGCCTTGTCGAGATGGACGTGCGCGGTGGTGCGGATCCAGTTCGGCGCATGGCCCGCCCGCGACAGCCCGGCGGCGAGCGCCATCGAAAAGCAACCGGCATGCGCGGCAGCGATGAGTTCCTCGGGGTTGGTGCCCGTGCCGTTCTCGAAGCGCGAGGGGAAGGAATAAGGGCCCTCGAACGCGCCGCTACCAAGCCGCATCGTTCCGCTGCCCTCGCGCAGATTGCCGCGCCACTCCGCCGTCGACATGCGCATTGCCATGGTCGTGCTCCTGCTCCTGCTCGTTCCGTTGCACCGATTGTGCCGGAACGCGGGCCCTGGCGCGATTGGACGAAAGGCGAGCGCGGCCTTGGGCGTGCGCTCAGCGGTTGGTCAGCTTGAACTCGATGCGGCGGTTGCGGCGCCAGCCGATCTCGTCGTCGCGCGGGTCGATCGGCTGAAACTCGCCGAACCCGGCGGCGGCGAGCCGTTCGGCGGGAATGCCCTGATCCATCAGGAACTTCACCACCGCGACCGCGCGCGCCGTCGACAGTTCCCAGTTCGACGGGAACTGCGGCGTCGAGATCGGGCGCCGGTCGGTGTGCCCTTCGACCTGCAGAACCCAGTTGAGATCGGCCGGGATCTTGGCCGCGATCTCCTTGAGCGTATCGGCAAGCTCCGCGATCCGCGCGCGTCCTTCGGGTTCGAGCTCGGCGGAGCCGGTCGGGAACAGCACCTCGGCCTGGAACACGAAGCGGTCGCCGACGATGCGGATGTCCTGACGCTCGCCGAGCACCTGCCGGAGGCGGCCGAAGAACTCGGAGCGGTACCGCGCCAGCTCCTCGACCTTGCTCGCCAGCGCGAGATTGAGCCGCCGGCCGAGATCGGCGATCTGCACCTGCTGCTCCTTCGTCTTCTGCTCGCTTGCCTCGAGCGCGGCGTTGAGGGCGGCGAGCTGCTCCTGGAGCGCGTTGAGCTGGCGCGTGAGCAGATCGACGCGGGCCTGCGCATCCTCGGTCAGCTTGCGCTCTTCGCTCAGCGCCTGGCGGCTGAGTTCCGTTTCGCGCGCCTGCTCGGCGAGTTTGGCTTCGAGTTCGCGCCGCAGGATGGTCAAAGTTTCGACATTGCGCCGCAGCGCGTCGAGCTCGCGAAGCTGGACTTCGATCTTCTCCTTGTCGGCGGAGATGACCTTGAAGGCATCCTCGAGTTCCGCCTGCACCTTGGAGGCCTGTTGCGCCGCCGCCTCGGCCCGGGCGTTCGCCGCGGCCAGCTCCTGCACCAGCCGGTCGCGGGTCGACGTCGAACTCTGGAGTTCGGCCGAAAGCTGGCTGACGGTGAGGCGCAGCTCGGCGGTCGTGCGCCGCTCAAGCGCCAGCATGTCGGCGAGTTCGTTCACCTGCCGCGACAGACGCTCCAGCGCCTGCTCGCGGCCCGAGATCACGTCCTTCAGATAGAACTGGAACAGGGTGAAGATCATCAGGACGAAGACGATGACCATCACCAGCGTGGCCAGCGCGTCGACGAAGCCCGGCCAGGCATCGAATGTCCCGGCGCGGCGACGCAACGTGGTGCCCGGCATCGGTCAGCCCCGTGCGCCGGCCGCGCGGACCGGCATCCGACGACGAGACCGGTTGGTCCCTACTGCAGCCATCCGCCTAGCGCTCCTCCTCGGCGAGTGCCGCGATCGTACGGGCGAGCAGACGAATCTCGTTACGGATCTCCTGGATGATCTGGGTGCGTCCGGCGGCGGTTTCTTCGACGAGGCGGGTCATGTGGACGTCGAGGCTGCGGATGTGCGCCCGTGTCGACTCGTCGATACCAAGCCCGCCGCGACTGGCCGCGTCGGCGAGGCGGGTGAGGACCGGCTTCATCTCGAGCTGACTTTCCGCAAGGCGCACCATCAGGCTCTGCTCGGTCCGCATCTGCTCGGTGAGCTGCGTGAGGCGTTCGGCGAGCGCGGTCAGGGTCTGGTTGGCCGAGGCACGGCTCTCCTCGGCCCGCGCCATGGTCCGCTGCAGGTTTTCGAGATTGTCCGCCGTCTGCTCGAGCAGGGCCTGGATGTAGGCCGGGACGGGCTGGTCGCCGCCGTCTGCGATCGGGCCGCCGGTCGACAGCCGGGTAAGACCGGAGAGCCATTCCTCGAGGTCGTTGTAGAAGCGGTTTTGCGCCTGGCCCGCCTGCAGATCGAGGAAGCCCAGCACGAGCGAACCGGCGAGGCCGAAGAGCGAGGTGCCGAACGCCGTTCCCATGCCCGACAGCGGCGCCTTGAGGCCGGCCTGCAGGTCGTTGAACAGGGTCGAGACGTCGGTCGCCGTCGACAGGCCGGAAATGACGCCGCTGACCGACCCCACCGTCTCGAGCAGGCCCCAGAACGTTCCGAGCAGGCCGAGGAAGATCATGAGGCCGATCAGATAGCGCGAGATCTCGCGCGATTCGTCGAGCCGGGCGCCGATGCTGTCCAGCAGCGAGCGCGTGGCGACGGCCGACAGGCTGATGCGGCCCTTGCGTTCGCCCAGCATCGTCACCATCGGGGCGATGAGCCGTGGCGCCTGTGCGACCGACAGTCCCGTCTGATTGCGGCGGAAGCGCTCGATCCAGGCGACCTCGGGCCGCAGCAGCAGCACCTGGCGCAGATTGTAGACGATGCCGAGGACCAGCACGCCCAGGATCAGTCCGTTGAGCGCCGGATTGGCGAGGAAGGCCTGCGTCAAACCGCGGGCGAGCAGGGCCGCCACGACCGCGACCGCGGCAAGGAAGACGATCTGGCGAATGAGAAAACGATGCGGCCGCGTCATATCGGAACAACCACCCACGCTGTCATGGGGTGCCTCCGGCCGCGCAGAAGCGCCGGTTTCAGCGGTGCACGAGCACGATGTCGACGCGGTCGGGCGGGCCGTCGGGCACCTTGTTGCCCAGCGCGCGCACGTCCACACGGGTACTGCGCACGCCTTGATCGATCAGATAGGAACGCACGGCGAGCGCGCGGCTGAGACTGAGGCGACGCGCATGACTGTCCGCGTCGTCCCCGAACCCGCTCGCATAGGCGATGAGTTGCAGATGAGCGCTCTCGTCCTTCTTCATCGCGCGAACCGCACGCTCGAGATCGGCATGCGCCGATTCCGGCAGATCCGCTGCGCCATGGACGAACGGAATCATCGCGATCCGCCCGCCGGCGTCGTTGTCGTCGGGCGTGATCACGACGTCCGTCGTCGCGGCGGGGAGAGCGACTATTTGCGGAGCCGGCGACAATGATGCCGCCGAGACGGATGCAGCCAGGGGCGACGCGGACGACTGGGCCGGCGCCTGCGATGTCTCTTGCGGGCTGTCCGTCTTCGGGCCTTCCGTCGCCGTCGGGGCCGATGCCGGCGGCTTGTCGGCGGCCGCGGCGTCCTTCGCCGATGTGCCCGTCGCTGCGGGCGTTGCCGGCGCGTTCGCCTCGGTCGATGTGGCCGTCGGTGCGGATACGTTCGCCGGTGCGGCCGGGGTCAGCGGGATCGGCGCACCAGGCTTCGCCGCGGCGGCAGCCGGCTGCGACTGGTCTCCGGCCGCCTCCAGCAATGGTGCCGACGTAACAGCAGGCGACGCTGTCGACGTCGCCGGTACCGGCGATGTCGTCGCCAGGGTTTGGGGCGCGGTCGGCGTTGATGCGGGCGTCGAGGTCGCCTGGACCGATGCCGGCTCGTCGGCTGCGTTCGATTCCGGTTGTACGGTCGGCTTCGCGGCGACCGGCGATTGCGGCGCGGAGGCCGCCGGATGTGCCGATGCGCTCGCCGGCCCGGGTTTCGCCGGTGATGCCGACCTGGCCGTCTGACTCGGCTGCTTGCCGGCCGGTCGTGCCGCGCGGACCGCCGGCTTCGTGGCCGGCGGCTTCAGTTTGATCGGCTCGGACGGCGCGTCGAGCTCGTCGAGCACGCTCCAATCGATTTCGACGCTGTTGTTCGGCTGGCGCAACTGCTGCTGGGCGTTGGCGCTCGGCAGCCACAGCGCAAACGATACTCCCGCGAGCAGCAATGCTGCCCGTGCGCTCTTCCGCCGCGAACCGGAGCCATGCCGGCGACTCGTCCGACGCGTTTGCATTGTGCGGCGAAAGATAAACCACAGCTCGTATATGAACAACTAATTTAGCCCGAAATAAGGCACCCCCTGCGCGATTTAGATTGCAACCGGCAGCAGCAAAACCGCCGCGTCTTCAGGAGGTTGTCGATGCTGTCGTCCTGGCTGCACGATCGGCGCTGCGCAACAGCCGCCCGAGCGGGCCATGGAGCCGGTCATTAGTTGCCAAAATGCTACCACTGGTTAGCGGATCGTTACCGCCCTCGATCTCGCTGACGAAGCCGCCGGCCTCGCGCACGAGCAGGATGCCCGCGGCTACGTCCCAGGGCGAGAGGCCGAATTCGAAGAAGCCGTCGAAACGGCCTGCCGCCACATAGGCGAGGTCGAGCGCCGCAGCCCCCATGCGCCGGACCCCGGCGGTGCCGGCCATCACCGCTTCGAGTAGGCGCAGATAGCGGGGGTGATCGCCGCGGCCGCGGAACGGAATGCCGGTGCCGATCACGGCGTCGCCCAGATGCGCGCGTGCCGACACCCTGAGCCGCCGGTCGTTCATGAACGCACCCGACCCTTTTTCGGCATAGAAGAGCTCGTCCGTGAGCGGCTGGTAGATCATGCCCGCGACGATCTCGCCGGCGCGTTCCAGCGCGACCGAGATGCAGAAATGCGGGATGCCGTGAAGGAAGTTCGTCGTGCCGTCCAGCGGATCGATGATCCACCGATGATGCGGGTCGCTGCCTTCCTCGATGCCGCCTTCCTCGCGGAGGAAGCCGAATGTGGGGCGTGCGCGCCTGAGCTCGGTCGTAAGGATCCGTTCCGCCTGTGTGTCGGCAGCCGAGACGAAATCCGCCGGTCCCTTGACCGATACCTGCAGCTGCTCGACCTCGCCGAAATCGTGCACCAGGCTGCGGCCGGCCTTGCGGACCGCACGCTCCATCACGTTGAACAGGGCCGAGCGCGCCGCGCGCGGCGTATCGTCTCGACTGCGGCGCAAAGCGCTTACTCCTTCGCGCGCTCGACGTAGGTACGCTCCTCGATGTTGACGACGATGCGCGTCCCGGCCTCGATGAACGGCGGAACCATGATGCGCACGCCGTTGTCGAGGACGGCCGGTTTGTACGAGGAGGCGGCGGTCTGTCCCTTCACGACGGCATCGGCCTCGACGACGGTCGCCACCGTCGTCTGCGGCAACCGCACCGCCACCGGACTGCCCTCGATGAAGTCGACCGTGACCACCATGTTGTCGGTGAGGAAATCCGCCGGGTCGCCGACCAGTTCGCGCGGAACGGTGATCTGCTCGTAGGTCTCCTGGTCCATGAAGGTGAGCTGATCGCCGTCGGCGAACAGATACTGCATCTCCTTTTCGTCGACGCGGAGCTGCTCGACCTGCTCGTCAGAACGGAACTTGAAATTGCTCTTCGTGCCCGTCTTCACGTCGCGCGCTTCGACCTGATTGAAGGCGCCTCCCTTGCCGGGCGACACGACGTTGTGCTTGAGAACGCGCCAGATGCGGCCGTCGACCTCGATGATGTTGCCGGCGCGCACGGCGTTGCCGTTGATCTTCATGATTCCGTCCGGGTTTGTTGGGAAATTTCGCGGCGGAAACTAACAGCTTGCCGGCCGGGACTCAATCTTCGCCGATGTGGCGGGAAATGGCGTCGTTGAAGGCGCGGACCGCGGCCGCCGGCCCGTCCGCATGGTTCCAGACGCCGCCGGCAACCGCCAGGAAATCGGCCCCGGCCTCGACCAGCACGCCACAGTTCTCGACGGTGATGCCGCCGATGGCGACGCAGGGCACGGTCGTGATGTCGCTCCACTGGCGCAGGATCCCCGGCTCGGCCTTGGTCTTGGGCTTCTCCTTCGTGGTGCTGGGGAAGAACGCACCGAAGGCCACATAGTCCGCGCCTGCCTCCGCCGCCTCCATGGCCAGGTGAATCGAATTGTGGCACGTGACGCCGACGATCCGGTCGGGTCCGAGTGCTGCGCGCGCTGCCGCATAGGGGGCGTCCTCCTGGCCGATATGGACGCCGTCGCAACCCGTCGCCGCCGCCAGATCGGGGCGATCGTTCAGGATGAACGCGACGTCGCGCGACTGGACGACCGGCCGCAGCACGTCGCAGGCGCGCCGGATCGCGTCGTCATCCGCCTCCTTGAGGCGCAGCTGTACGCAGGCGACATCGCCGGCATCCAGCGCGGCGGCGAGCACGTCCCGGAACAATGCCGGATCGAGCGCCGGAGGCGTGATCAGGTAGAGGCGGCAGCGGGGGAGGGTCATGGCGGACGTCCGACGGCGAACGAGGAAGGCCCCATCCGGGGTACGTGCGCCTCATTCTTCGTCGGGGTCAGGGGCGAGATGCGCGCGTAAAGGTGAAGGATGCGGCCCTTCTTGCCTCGCTCGGTGACCGCGAACCGCGCCCGTCGAAGGCGCGGTTCGTGGTTTGCCGGATACGATTTCGCGCGTCCCGCGTGCGGGCGCTCAGGCTTCGACCAGTTCCGACTTCGAGGCGCGCTGCGCCGTTCCGTCCTTGCCCTGATAGATCTGGATGATCTTGTCGAGCAGTGCCAGCGCCTTGTCGCGCGGCCGCTGGAACGTGTTGCGGCCGATGATCGAGCCGTTGCCGCCGCCATCGCGGATGGCCCGCACTTCGGCGAGGATTCCTTCATCGTCCTTGGCCTCGCCGCCGGAGAAGACGACGATGCGGCGCCCGTTGAACGCCGCCTGCACCACGTGCGCGATACGCTTGGCGGGCGTCGACACGTCGATGCCGTGCTTCTCGTAGACCTTCTTGGCCGCGTCCTGGAACAGCACGTCCGTCGGCGGCTTGACCTTGATGATGTGGGCGCCGAGCAGTGCCGCCATGTGCGTCGCATACGCGCACACGTCCATGGCGGTTTCACCCTCCTTGGTGAGATCGCCGCCCCGCGGATAGGACCAGATCACGGTCGCAAGCCCGTGCGCCTTGGCCTCTTCGGACATGGCGCGGATCTCTTCCATCATTTCGAACTGGTGATCCGAGCCCGGATAGATGGTGAACCCGATCGCCGAGCAGCCGAGGCGCAGCGCGTCCTTGACCGACCCGGTGAGGGCCTGATCCTTGGCGCGGGCGAGGCTGTTGGAGCTGTTGACCTTGAGGATCAGGGGGATCGCGCCGGCGAAGGTGTCGGCCCCGGCCTCGAGCATGCCGAGCGGTGCCGCATAGGCGGACAGACCGGCATCGATCGCGAGCTGAAAGTGATAGTGCGGATCGTAGGCGGGCGGATTCGGCGCGAAGCTGCGCGCCGGGCCGTGCTCGAAGCCCTGATCGACGGGAAGGATGACGAGCTTGCCCGTGCCACCGAGCCTGCCATGCATGAGGATCCGGGCGAGGTTGGCCTTGGTGCCGGGATTGTCGCTCTCGTAATTGTCGAGGATCCGCTTGACTTTCTGCGTGATCTTCACGGCATTTCTCCTTCGGTCCGGGCGAATTGGGGGTGCGCGGGTTCTAGCCGAGCGGCCCGGCTTTGGCAATCGCCCGCCCGGCGCCTCGGCCACGGTTCGGACCATTGTCCGCACGCGTCGCCCGCGCGACAAGAGGCACAGAAACAACGAGAGATCTAATGCTTTTGCACCTGCAGACCTGGAAGGATGTCGAAACTTATCTGCAACAAAGCCGTGGCATCATCGTCCCGATCGGCTCGACCGAGCAGCATGGACCCAACGGGCTGATCGGCACCGATGCGATCTGTGCCGAGGTGGTGGCGAAGGGGGTCGGCGAGGCGACCGGCGCGCTCGTCGCGCCGACCATCGCGGTCGGCATGGCACAGCATCATCTGGCGTTCGCCGGTTCGATCACGCTTCGGCCGACGACGCTGATCGCCGTCGTGCGCGACATCGTCGTCTCGCTGGCGCGGCACGGCTTCGAGCGCTTCTATTTCATCAACGGCCACGGCGGCAATGTCGCGACGGTGACCGCGGCGTTCTCGGAAATCTATGCGGAGACGAGCCTGCAGACGTCCGGCAATCGGCCGGCGGTGAAGTGCAAGCTGAAGAACTGGTACGACGCGGCGGCGGTCAAGGCGTTGTCGAAGGAACTCTACGGCGATGCCGAGGGCAGCCACGCCACGCCGTCGGAAGTGTCGCTCACCTGGCATGCGTATCCGCAGGCCGCGCGTCCGATGGCGCTCGATCCGCCGGTCGCGCCCAAGGGCACGTTCGCCGACGCAGAGGATTACCGCCGCAATTTTCCCGACGGCCGTATCGGCTCCAATCCCGGCCTCGCCAGCGTCGATGCCGGCAAGCGCCTCTATGAAGCGGCGGTCAAGGAACTCGCGGACGACTATCGGGCCTGGGTCGGCTCGGCTTGAGCCGGGCGTGACGCTGTCCTCTGCGCCGGCCGCACGACGCGCGGTCGCGGCGATCGATAGCCCGGTTCAAGCAGTTCCGGATCGCACGGCAACTCACGCGCGGTCCGGCGGATAGGCATGGCGGACGCCCCGCCAGTCCTCGACCGTACCGTCGGGGTGCAAATAGCACGGGCCGACCGGCACCTTGCCGTGGCCGCCGGGAATGTCGAGCACGTAGGTCGGCTGGCACAGCCCCGACACGCGGCCGCGCAGGTTCCGCATCAGCGCCTGGCCCTGCGCGATGGTGGTGCGGAAATGCGACGTGCCCGGCGCGAGATCGCCGTGATGCAGGTAATAGGGCTTGATGCGGTTGCGGACGAAGCAGCGCATCAATGCCTCCAGCGTCGCCGGATCGTCGTTGACGCCCTTGAGCAGCACGCTCTGGCTCAGCATCGGAATGCCGGCGGCGACCAGACGCCGGCACGCCGCGCGCGCCGCGTCGGTGAACTCGCGCGGATGATTGGCGTGAAGAACGACGTAGACGGCCTTGTCGGCGCCGAGCGCGTCGATGAGATCCGCGGTGATCCGCGCCGGATCGACGACCGGCACGCGCGTGTGAATGCGGATTACGCCGACGTGGTCGATGGCATCGAGCGCCGCGACGATGTCGCGCAGCCGCCGTGGCGACAGGATCAGCGGGTCGCCGCCCGTCAGGATGACTTCCCAGATCTCGTCGTGGCGGCGGATGTAATCGAGCGCCGCGTCGAGCTCGACGGGCGAGAGCGCATCGCCTCCGGGGCCGACCATCTCGCGCCGGAAGCAGAACCGGCAGTAGACCGGGCACGTATGCGTCGGCTTGAGCAGCACGCGGTCGGGATAGCGGTGCACGATGCCTTTCACCGGCGAGAACGCGTTGTCGCCGATCGGATCGGCGTTCTCCTGCGGCGTCGTCACGGTCTCGGCCTCGGACGGGACGAACTGCCGGCCGATCGGGTCCGCGGCATCCGCCGGATCGATCAGGTCGAGCATCGCCGGCGTCACGGCGACGGCGTAGCGCGCAGCGACGCGTTCGATCGCCTCGCGCCGTTCCGCCGGCAGAACGCCGGCCGCGATGAGATCGGTCGCCATGCGCGCCGTGCGGCGAGGGAGATGGGATCCGTCCATGTTCATGCTCCTCGCGGCGCCACGACGGGCGCCCACAAGACATCCTCGATGCGGTCAGCGCCGGCGGCGAGCATCACCAGCCGATCGAAGCCGAGCGCGATGCCGGCGCTCTCCGGCAAGCCGTGCGCGAGTGCTGCCATGAAGTCCTCGTCGATTGGATAACGCACGCCATAGCGCTGCTGCTTCAGCGCCATGTCGCGCTCGAACCGGCGCCGCTGCTCCACGGGGTCCGTCAGTTCCCCAAATGCATTGGCAAGTTCGAGGCCGCAGACGTAAAGCTCGAAGCGCTCGGCGACGCGCGGATCGTCCCGCTTGGGACGTGACAGCGCGGCCATGCTGATCGGATAGTCGTACAGAATGGTCGCCTGGCCGATCCCGAGCTGCGGCTCGATGCGGTCGAGGAAGATCCGGAAGAACAGATCCTCCCAGGTATCGCCCGGATGCGGCCGAATGCCGAGCGGCCGCGCCGCCTCGGCAAGAAGCTCGAGCGAGGGCGCCTCGGGGTCCGGTGCCGTCGCCAGCAGGTCGATGCCGGCATATCGCGCGAACGCCTCGGCGACGCTCAGGCGCACGCACGCGCGCGCCGGATCGCAGTGACGCCCCTGCCATGTAAAGGGACCGCCGGCACACCGCCCGATCTCGTGCAGCAGCGCCTCGCAATCCTCCATCAGCGCCTCGTAGCCGGCGGCGGCGCGGTACCATTCCAGCATCGTGAACTCGGGATGATGCGTCGCCGAGCGCTCCGCGTTGCGGAAGACCCGCGCCAGCTGAAAGATGCGCGGCATGCCGGCGACGAGCAGCTTCTTCATGGCGAATTCCGGCGACGTGTGGAGATAGAGAAGCTGGCCCGTCGTCGCGCCCGGCGCCAACAGCTCGGTCGCGAAGGCGACCAGATGCGGCTCCATGCCCGGCGAAATCTGGAGCGCCGGCGTCTCCACCTCGACGAAGTCGTGTGCGGCGAAGAAGGCGCGCGTCGCCTGGACAAGGCGCGCGCGCAGCTCCAGGTTCCGCTTGCGATACGCGAAGCGGTCCGGCCGCCACCACGGCGCGGAGAGATCAGCCGTCATGGCGTGCAAGCCAGTCCCGGCAGGCCGCGAGCGCATCGCGCGTGCCGCGCAGGTCCAGGGCTTCGACCGGCGCCGTGGTCACGGTCGCCGCATATGCCGACGCGATGTCGGCAAGACGTTCGGCGAGCGACGGGTCGCCGGTGAAACGCACCGCCTTCACGCCCTGGCGCAGGGCGGCCAGCACGTGGCCGGGCGCGTCGCCGCAATCGAGCACGGCGGTGACGGCGACATCCGGATGGTCGGCGGCTGCCTGCCGCACCACCTGGTCGAACCACGCCGCGCCCGCATAGCCGCCGGCATCCGGCGCGCTCACGAGCACGAGCCGCACCCCGCGCTCGTGGGCCGCCTGCACGGCGGCACGAGCGTCGGCCAGGCTGTGAATCCTGATTGCCGCGCGCATGGGCCGCGGTTCTAACCCGAAAATGCGATGTCGGAAACGGATTCCGGGGCGCCGTTCCGGCCGTCAGCCGATCGCCCGGATCCCGCTCGGCTGGCGCGGCAGCACGCGCTCGCCCGGGAACCGGACCACGGCCGTGGTGCCCCGGCCGACCGCGCTGTCGAGGCTGAACGTGCCCCCGTGAAGCTCGACGAGGGCGCGGACGATCGGCAGGCCGAGCCCGGTGCCGCCGCGCGTGCGGGTGTAACTGCCGTCGATCTGTCCGAACGGCGCCAGCGCCTTCGGAATGTCGTCGGGGGCGATGCCGATGCCCGTGTCGCGGACCGAGAGCATCCAGGCGCCGTCGTTGTCGACACCGCCGGTGACCGCCACCTTGCCGCCGCGCGGCGTGAACTTGATGGCGTTCGAAAGAAGGTTGAGCAGAACCTGCTTGAGGAGCCGCTCGTCCGCCAGAAGAAGCGGAAGCTGCTCGGGGACGTCGAGCTCGAGCGCGAGACCTGCCGTCTCCGCCCGCTCGCGGACGAGGCGCAGGCTCGCCGAAGCGACGGCATGGACGTCGACCGGCGCTTCGTTGAGCTCGACCCGGCCCGCCTCGATTTTCGCCATGTCGAGAATGTCGTTGATGATCTGAAGCAGATGCTGGCTCGAATACAGGATGTCGCCGGCATATTCGCGATAGCGCGCGTTGCCGATGGGACCGAACATCTGCTCGGTGATGATCTGCGAGAAGCCGATGATGGCGTTGAGCGGCGTGCGCAGCTCGTGGCTCATGTTGGCGAGGAAGTCGGACTTGGCGCGGCTTGCGATCTCGGCCTGCTCCTTGGCGGCCAGCAGCTCGCGCGTCGCATGCTCCTGCTCGGTGATGTCGGTATAGGTCGCGACGAAGCCGCCCGAGGGCAACGGCCGATGGACGACCTCGATGATCCGCCCGTTCTTGAGGAACTGCCGCAGCACCCGCGGCTCCCGGCTTGCCGCGACGGCAAGCCGATCCTCGATGACCCGCTGCGCCTGTTCGGGGCGGTAGTTGCCCTGACCGACGCTGATTTCCATGACTTCCTTCAGCGACAGGCCGGGGCGCACCCGCGCGGGGTCGAGATTGTAGAGGTCGAGGTAGCGCCGGTTGCACAACATCATACGATGGTCGGCGTCGTACATCACCAGGCCCTGGCTCATGTTTGCGAGCGCGAGCTCGAGCTGCCCCGATTTCTGCTCGATTTCGCGGCTGAGACGTTCGAGGACGGCTTCGGACACCATGCGCTGATCGATGTGCCGGATCAGAGCCCGGGTGACGAGGCACAGGCCGAGGATGATCGCGAGCGCGACGACGGCGCGCCTGTAGAAGCCGTGCCACCATTGCGCGGACATCGACTCGCTGGAGAGCGTAATGGTCAGGACGAGGGGAAACCCCGTCACCTTGCGATAGATGACGAAATCGCGCCCCGAATTCTCCTCGAACGTGCCGACCTCTTTGGCCGGCAGGTACTCCTGGAACAGCGGCGTGTCGGCGGCGCTCAGGCCGAGGAGATCGGGAGTGCCCGACGGATGGATGAGATAGGCGCCACTGCTCGTCATCAGCCCGGCCGAGACGCCGTCGGACAGCAGCGCCGCATAGGATTCGGCAAAGACTTGCGGGTCGACCAGGGCGACGACCGCACCGCCGAACTCGCCGTTCTGCAGGGTGATGCGTCGGCTGAACGGGACGATGATCTCGCTCGACCGGCGGCTCATCTGCGGCCCCGAGATGCGGAGGCCGCTGTTTGCGTCGTCACGATGCGCGATGAAGTCGGGGTGGCTTTCGACCGAAAGGGGCGGCGGAAATTCGTAGTCGGAATGGTAGACGGGCCGTCCATATCGATCGACGACGGCCAGGGCCGAGACCTGCGGCACGCGCGCGAGGCGGTCGCGGAGCAGCTCGTTCACTTCGGCGCTGCCGCCGTTCAGGGCGGGGTACAGGCGGAAGAGATCGCTGAGGCCGACGAGGACGAGGTCGATCGCCTGGACCTGACGCATCGTATGTTCTTCGATCATCCGCGCCGTCTCGGCGGCGGCGCGTTTGGCGTCCGCCATGTGGGCACGGTAGGAGCGCCAGGTGTCGAGCGCGAACGCGGCGACGCCCGCGGCGATCGCGAAGGCTGCAAACGCAACCAGCACCCGCTTCAAATTGGCGCGCGTCGGTTGGGGCGCACCGGGCTCGACTTTCTTCGCTCCGATCATCGCATGGACTTGGGAACCGGACGCAGAATTTCGTTGATCGGCCTGAGCTCCCGCATCGTGCCCGGAAACGGTTAAAAATTTCGACCCGACGCGAAAAGGCCCGGCTGCGGAGATCGCGGCCGGGCCTCGAGGCGCACCGATGCTGGCGTGTCCGCCAGGGTGGGAAAGCGTTAACGGTTTCTAAATCAGCTTCGCCATCGCGGCGGCCGTGTCGACCATGCGGTTCGAGAAGCCCCATTCATTGTCGTACCAGGCCATGACGCGGACGAGCCCGCCGTCGATCACCTGGGTCTGCGTCAGGTCCACCGTCGAGCTCGCGGGATTGTGGTTGAAGTCGGACGAGACGAGCTCCTCGTCCGTCGTCATCAGGATGCCCTTGAAGCGGTTGCTGGCGGCTGCCTTCACGATCGCCTCGTTCACGGCCTTCGCGTCGACCGGCTTCTTCGGTACGAACTTGAAGTCGATGAGCGAGACGTTCGCCGTCGGCACCCGGATCGCCGTGCCGTCCAGCTTGCCCTTGAGTTCGGGCAGCACGAGGCCGACGGCGCGCGCGGCGCCGGTCGAGGTGGGAATCATGGACAGCGCCGCCGCACGCGCGCGGCGGAGATCCTTGTGCAGCGTATCGACCGTCGGCTGGTCGCCCGTATAGGCGTGGATGGTCGTCATGTAGCCGCGCTCGATCCCGAATGCCTCGTGAAGCACGTAGGCAACGGGGGCAAGGCAGTTCGTCGTGCACGACGCATTGGACACGACCGTGTGCTCGGCCTTCAGCTGGTCGTGATTGACGCCGTAAACGACGGTGAGGTCGGCCCCGTCTGCGGGCGCCGAGACCAGCACCCGCTTCGCACCGGCCTTCAGGTGGTCCGCCGCCTTCTCGCGCTTGGTGAAGATGCCGGTGCATTCCATGACGATGTCGACCGCCAGCTCTTTCCACGGCAGCTTTGCCGGGTCGCGTTCGGCCGTGACCCGGATGCGTCCGCGCCCGATGTCGATCCAGTCTTCGCCGGTCGTGACGGTTCCGGGGAATGGACCATGCACGGAGTCGTGCTTGAGAAGGTGCGCGTTGGTCTTGACCGGTCCGAGGTCGTTGATCGCCACGACTTCGACGTCCTTGCGGTCCGTCTCGTGAATGGCGCGCAGCACGAGACGCCCGATGCGGCCGAATCCGTTGATGGCAATTCTTGCTGGCATGGTTCCGATGTCCTTCTTCCTTCCCGATGCGGACGTACTGTTAGGGCTCCGTTTCTAGAGCAGTTTCTTGGCTGCTTCCGCAACAGCTTGAGGGGTAATCCCGAAATGCTTGTAGAGGTCGGCGAACGGCGCGGAGGCGCCGAAGCCGGTCATCCCGACGAAGCTGCCTTTCGGGCCGAGATACCGCTCCCAGCCCATGGAAACGCCGGCCTCGACCGCAACGCGCGGCGTGCGCGCGGGCCCAAGGACCTTGCGGCGGTACGTCGCGGTCTGGCGATCGAACAGCGCCCAGCACGGCATCGAAACGACGGCCGCCCGAATCCCGTCCTGCGCCAGCAAGTCGCGCGCCTGAAGCGCGATCTGGACTTCCGAGCCCGTCGCGATCAGCGTCACCTGACGTTCGCCCTCGGCTTCGGCGAGCACGTAGCCGCCCTTCGCCGACAGGTTCTCCGGCCCGTCCTGCAGGCGTACGGCCGGCAGGTTCTGGCGCGTGAGCGCCAGCAGCGACGGTCCCGACGCATGGTCGAGCGCTGCCGCCCAGCATTCGAGCGTCTCGACCGCGTCCGCGGGACGCATCACGAGCAGGTTGGGAATGGCGCGCAGGCTGGCGAGATGTTCGACCGGCTGGTGTGTCGGTCCGTCTTCACCCAATCCGATCGAGTCGTGCGTCATGACATAAATGACGCGCTGACCCATCAGCGCCGAAAGACGTATCGCCGGCCGGCAATAATCGGAGAACACCAGGAACGTCCCACCGTAGGGAATCACGCCCTTGTGCAGCGCGAGCCCGTTCATCGCCGCGGCCATGGCGTGCTCGCGGACGCCGTAGAAGACATAGCGGCCGGCGAAGTCGTCACGCGTCACCGGGGCGAGCGCCTTGGTCTTGGTGTTGTTCGATCCCGTCAGGTCCGCCGATCCGCCGACAAGCTCGGGGATCGCCTCGGTCAGGACCTCGAGCGCCGTCTGCGAGGCGACGCGCGTCGCCATGGTCGGTTTGTCCTGGACGAGCTTCGACTTGAGGGCGGCGACGCGATCGAGCCATCCCTTGGGAAGCTTGCCGGACATGAGCCGCTTGAACTCGGCCCGCTTCTCGCTGGGCAGCTTCTCGAGGCGGCGCATCCACGCGGCGCGCTCGGCGGCACCGCGCTGGCCGAAGGTGCGCCAACGCTCGAGCACCGGTGCCGGCACCTCGAAGGGCGGCGCCGACCAGCCCAGACGCTCGCGACAGGCTTCGATCTCCGCCGCGCCGAGCGGCGCCCCGTGCGCGGCGGCGGTACCGGCCTTCGTCGGTGCGCCGTACCCGATCGTCGTGCGACAGGCGATCATCGTCGGCCGGTCGGAACGGCGCGCTTCCTCGAGCGCGGCCTCGATCGCCGCCGGGTCGTGTCCGTCGATGGCGCGGGTATTCCAGCCGCAGGCCTGGAACCGCGCGATATGATCGTCGGATACGGCGAGCGACGTGGGCCCGTCGATGGTGATCCGGTTGTCGTCGAACAGGACGATCAGCTTGTTGAGCCGCAGATGACCGGCGAGCGAGATCGCCTCGTGGCTGATGCCTTCCATCAGGCATCCGTCGCCGGCGATGACATAGGTGTAGTGATCGACCACGTCGGCGCCGAACCGCGCCGCCAGCAGCCGCTCGGCCAGCGCCATGCCCACCGCGTTGGCAATCCCCTGCCCGAGCGGGCCCGTCGTCGTCTCGACCCCCGCCGTGTGGCCATATTCCGGGTGGCCCGGCGTCCTCGAGCCGAGCTGCCGGAAGCGGCGAAGCTCGTCGAGCGTCATCTCCGGATAGCCGGTCAGATAGAGAAGCGCATAGATCAGCATCGAGCCGTGACCGGCGGACAGCACGAAGCGGTCGCGATCGGGCCATGCCGGATCGGCCGGGTCGAACTTCAGGAAACGCGACCACAGGACCGTTGCGACGTCAGCCATGCCCATGGGCATGCCGGGGTGGCCGGACTTGGCATTCTCCACGGCATCCATCGCCAGCACGCGGATCGCGTTGGCGAGTTCGGCATGCTCTCGGGTCTGTTTGTCGCTCAGGGGCAGCGGCGTCGTGTTGGCGGTATGCGGGGCGGTGGCGAGGGGTGCGCTCATGCTTGCTCTTTTGAAGTCGCGCGACGTGGGTCGGCTCGGTACCATACTCGCGGAGTCCGTGCCCCGCTCGGCCGGCGGCGGCAACATGCCGCCCGCCCCCCGGCACGTCAACCCGCAAAAACAGAAGCTTTGCCTGCAAGGACAGCAACGCGACTGCATTCCGAACGCGCCGTTTGACGACGCTGGTTTCAGGCACTTAAGGTGACGGGAACATCGGCCGCGCGATGATGGGCGCGCGGGCAATCCAGGCCACGATGGAAAGGGCGATGGAGATGAGCCGCTTGCAGGATGCACAGGCGAAATTGGCGGCGGCGCTCGACCGCCTCGAGGCGGCGCTGGCCCGGCCGCCGGCACCTGCCCGCGACTTGGCCGATCGCGAGCAGCGTATCGCGGAGCTCGAACGCGAACTCGACCGGATCAGCCGCGATCACATGGCCCTCGAAGGCACGGTCGATCACGTCACGGCGCGGCTCGATGCGGCGATCGAGCGGCTCAGGGCGATGGTGCGGAGCTGAGTCGCATGGCGGAGATGTCCATAACGATCAACGGCCGCGCCTATCAGGTCGCGTGCGACGACGGCCAGGAGGCGCATCTCCAACGGCTCGCGACCTATATCGACCAGCGTGTCGCCGATCTGGTCAAGGAGGTCGGGCAGGTCGGGGACGCCCGGCTTCTGGTCATGGTCAGCCTGCTGATCGCCGACGAGCTCGCCGATGCGTACGACGAGCTGGCGGAGCTGAAAGCGGCGATGGCTACGCCACCGGACCCCGAGACGGTGCGTGCCGCCGAAGCTGCGCAGGCGGCTGCGACCGCAGCCGAGGCGCGCGCCGCGGCGGCGGAAGCGGCGGCGCGCGAGGCGCAGGAACGTCTCAGCGCCCTGGAGGACGAACTCGCGCGGTCGGCACAGGCTCTGCAGGTACACGACGAGGTCGCCGAGAACCTCGAGCGGCTCACGGCCCGCGTGACGGCACTCGCCGAGCGGATCGAGCGCGAGCGTGTCTGAAGGCCGGCCGCCGCCTGAATTCGGGGCCTGCTTGTTCGCGGCCGCCAAAGCTCTTACATTAATAAACAGGACGGGGCTGCGCGGTGCGTCAGGCTGCTTGAGTCCCTGGGCCCAATGAACACCTCTAGGGAGCTGTCCCTGCCGGAGCCGTGGCTTCGGCATATGGCGCCCACCTGCTCATGCAGGCCACAGAGGAACGCGTAAGCCAACGGCCGAGGCGGCTCCGTCCGACGCACCATCATCATCTCCCGACAGTTCGCGCGGTTGATCGGCCTAGCCTGGCGGACAAGATCGTGCCGTCGCGTGCCGGGCGTGGAACGTCGTCCAGGATCGAAGCCAACAAAGGATGCGAATTCTATTTTGCGGGGATGTCGTCGGAAGGTCGGGGCGCGACGTTCTCGTTGCGAACCTGCCGGACCTGCGCCGTCGGCTGGACCTCGACTTCGTGATCGTCAACGGCGAGAACGCGGCCGGCGGCTTCGGCATCACCGAGAAGATCGCGCAGGAATTCTACGCTGCCGGCACCGACTGCATCACGACGGGCAACCATGTCTGGGATCAGCGCGAGATCATCGGGTACATCGACCGCGATCAGCGATTGCTTCGGCCGCTGAATTTTCCGAAAGGTACGCCCGGACGCGGCGCGGGGCTGTATACGACGCGGACGGGCCGCAAGGTGCTCGTCGCCAACGTGATGACACGCCTGTTCATGGATCCGCTGGACGATCCGTTCGTTGCGATCGAAACGGTCCTGTCGCAGCACCGACTCGGCGTGACGGTGCACGCGATCGTCGTCGACATCCATGGCGAGGCGACGTCGGAGAAGATGGCCCTCGGCCATTTCTGCGACGGCCGCGCCTCGCTCGCCGTCGGCAGCCATAGCCACGTCCCGACCGCCGACGCCCAGGTCCTGCCCAACGGCACCGCCTACCAGACGGACGCGGGAATGTGCGGCGACTATGACTCGGTCATCGGCATGAAGAAGGAGATTGCGATGGCCCGGTTCATCCGGAAAATGCCCGGCGAGCGCCTGACGCCGGCGGAGGGCCCGGCAACCTTGTGCGCGACCTTCGTCGAGACCGACGACGAAACCGGACTTGCCCGGCGGGTGGCGCCGGTCCGGCTCGGCGGCCGGCTCGCGCCGGCCTGGCCCGACTAGCCGGGCGTATCGTTCGCCCCCTCAGGGGCACGATCTCGGGGCGCCGGGGCGAAGCGAGGTGGCCCAAATGATGCCATATTGCTTTGCTACCTGACCGGTGCGCCGGTAGAAGTTTGCCACCACATATAGTATAGACCTGACAATCTTTCGCTGAGTATTAGCGTTCTTCGCCTGCTCAGCGCTTTTTCGTGGATAAAGCGACAGATGGCCGGCCATTCCCAATTCAAGAACATCATGCACCGCAAGGGCAAACAGGATGCCAAGCGGGGCAAGATTTTTACCAAGCTCATTCGCGAGATCATGGTTGCCGCGCGCAGCGGCTCCGATCCCGCAGGCAACCCGCGCCTGAAGGCGGCGATCGCCGCCGCGAAGGCGCAGAACATGCCGAAGGACACGATCGAACGCGCGATCAGGCGCGGCTCCGGTGCCGAGAGCGGCGAGAACTACGAAGAGGTGCGCTACGAGGGCTACGGGCCGGGCGGTGTTGCAATCATCGTCGAGGCGCTGACCGACAACCGCAATCGGACGGCCAGCGAGGTTCGCTCGATCTTCTCCAAGAACGGCGGGTCCCTGGGCGAGACCAACTCGGTTGCGTTCAACTTCGAGCGCAAGGGTGTGATCATCTATCCCGCCAGCGTCATCGACGCCGATCAGGTGTTCGAGGCGGCCCTGGAGGCGGGCGCCGAAAACGTCGAGTCCGGCGAGGAGATTCACGAGATCATAACCAGTACCGAGGATTTTGCGGCGGTGCGCGACGCGCTCGAGGCGAAATTCGGCGCGGCGGAGAGCGCCCGGCTCGCCTGGCGGCCCACCAGCACCGTTCCGGTCGATGCCGGGACCGCGGAGGCGTTGTTCCAGCTGATCGAGGCGCTGGAGGACAATGACGATGTCCAGACCGTCTCGGCGAATTACGAGGTCGCGGACGAGGTCGTCGCGCGGCTCACGGCCTAGGCGCGCATGCGGCTGATCGGGCTCGATCCGGGACTCCGCTCCACGGGATGGGGCGTCATCGAGGTCGACGGATCGCGGCTCCGTCATGTCGCAAACGGCATCGTGAAGACGGATGGCGGGCTTTCGACCGCCGTCCGCCTCGTTCAGGTCTTCGAGGGGCTCGCGGCCGTGATCGCAGAGCATCGGCCGGACGTGGCGGCAGTCGAAGAAACGTTCGTGAACACCAACGCGACCAGCACGCTGAAGCTCGGCATGGCACGGGGCGCGGTCCTGCTCGCGCCAGCGCGCGCGGGTGTCCCGGTTGCGGAATATTCGGCGAATGCGATCAAGAAGGCGATCGTCGGCGTCGGCCATGCCGAGAAGACGCAGGTTCAGATGATGGTCAGCCGTCTGCTGCCGGGCGTGGAGTTCGCCGGGCCCGATGCGGCCGATGCGCTGGCGGTCGCCATCTGCCATGCGCATCATGCCCAGACCCGGCGTGCCCTGGCCGGCGGCGTGATCATGGCCGGAGGCGCCGCGGAGTGACGTCGTGATCGCGAAGCTCACCGGAATTCTCGACACGATCGCGCGCGACCACGTGATCATCGACGTCGGCGGCGTGGGATATCTCGTTCGCTGTTCGGCGCGCACGCTCGGCGCGATGCCTGCGGTCGGCGCCAGCGTCAGCCTTGCGGTCGAGACGCTGGTGCGGGAGGACGCGATCGATCTCTACGGATTTGCGGGAAGCGCCGAACGCGAGTGGTTTCGCCAGCTGACGACGGTTCAGGGCGTGGGGGCCAGGGTCGCGCTTTCGATTCTCTCCGCGCTCGGCACGGACGATCTGGCACAGGCGATCATGGCCGGCGACAAGAGCATGCTCACGCGCGCCGAAGGCGTCGGTCCGAAGCTCGCCAACCGTATCGTCAGCGAGCTCAAGGACAAGGTCGCGGGCGAAGCGTTTGCGCACGTCGCCGTGTCGCCGCCGGCTGCGCGTCCGGACGGCGGAGACGGAACAGCGGACAGCGTCGTCGCCGACGCGATCTCCGCCCTCGTCAATCTCGGCTATCGGCGCGCTGAAGCCATGGGCGCCATCGACCGTGCCGTGCGGAAACTCGGGCCGGGCGCGAAGCTCGAGGCTCTGATTCCCGCCGGGCTGAAGGAGCTTGCGACATGACGGAGGGCGGACGCGCGGTCAGTCCCGGATTCATCGCCGGCGATGCCGCCGAGTCGAGCATCCGGCCGCTTACGCTGGACGATTTCATCGGCCAGCGGCAGGTCCGGGAGAATCTTCGCGTGTTCATTTCGGCAGCGCGTACCCGCGCCGATGCGCTCGATCACGTTCTGCTGCACGGGCCGCCGGGTCTCGGCAAGACGACGCTCGCCCAGATCGTCGCGCGCGAACTCGGCGTCGGCTTCCGCGCGACGTCCGGGCCCGTGATCGCGCGCGCGGGCGACCTCGCCGCGATCCTGACCAATCTCCAGCCGCGCGACGTGCTGTTCATCGACGAGATCCATCGCCTGTCGCCCGCGGTCGAGGAAGTGCTCTATCCCGCGATGGAGGACTTCCAGCTCGACCTCATGATCGGTGAGGGGCCGGCCGCGCGCTCGGTTCGCATCGACCTGCCGCCCTTCACCCTGATCGGGGCGACGACGCGCGCCGGGCTCATCACGACGCCGTTGCGCGACCGGTTCGGCATTCCGCTGCGGCTCGTCTTCTACGGCCCCGACGAACTCGAAGAGATCGTGCGGCGCAGTGCCCGCGTCCTCAACGTCAATCTGACGCCCGAAGGCGCGGCCGAGATCGCGCGCCGGTCGCGCGGCACGCCGCGCGTCGCCGGCCGGCTGCTGCGTCGCGTGCGCGACTTCGCGGCGGTCGGCGGGATCACGGAGATCGACCGCGCCGCTGCGGACGCGGCGCTGACGCGGCTCGAGGTCGATGCGGCCGGGCTCGACGCCATGGACCGGCGCTATTTGCGCTGCATCGTCGAGAACTACGGCGGCGGTCCGGTCGGCGTCGAGACTCTTGCCGCCGCGCTGTCGGAGCAGCGCGACACGATCGAGGACGTCATCGAGCCGTACCTGCTTCAGATCGGCCTGCTGCAGCGAACGCCGCGGGGGCGTGTGCTGACCGAGCGCGGATGGCGCCATCTCGGGCTGGAGCCGCCGGCGGACTCGGTTCGGCAGCTCGAACTCCTGGCTCGTATGGGTGACGAGGCCGCAAGTGAGGAAGGATAGGGGCACGGCCAGCGCTCTGCCGTCGGTGGAGCACCGCTTTCCGATCCGCGTCTATTACGAGGACACGGACGCCGCCGGCATCGTCTACTACGCCAATTACCTGAAGTTCGCCGAGCGCGCGCGGACCGAGATGCTCCGTGCGCTGGGCGTCGGCCATCGCGCGCTGCGCGATGACACGGGCGTCGTCTTCGCCGTGCGGCGATGCCAGGTCGAGTACCTGGCGCCTGCCCGGCTCGATGACGAGCTCGAGGTCCGCACGCGGATCATCGACATGAGTGGCGCCTCGATCGAGCTCGAGCAGGTCGTCACCCGGGAGGAGAACACGCTCGTTCACCTCAACGTCATGCTGGTCTGCATCGGTCCGGGCGGTCGCGCCACACGGCTGCCGTCGGCCGTGCGCGAGGCCTTCGCACGGAATCGATCCTCACAGTCGAACAAGCAGGACACCAATGGATAGAGCAGTCGAAGCGGCATCGCTCGTCGGTAGCCAGGTCGCGTATGATTTTTCGATCTGGCACCTGTTCGTGAATGCCGATTTCATAGGCAAGGCGGTGATCATCGTCCTGGTGCTCGCGTCGTTCTGGAGCTGGGCGATCATCTTCGAGAAGATGTTTCGCCTGCGCCGCTTGCACCGTCAGGCGGACGATTTCGAGGACATGTTCTGGTCTGGCGGATCGCTCGAGGATCTCTATGACCGGATAGGTCATCGGCCGGTCGATCCGATGTCGGCCATATTCGGGGCGGCGATGCGCGAATGGCGCCGGTCGTTCTCGAAGGGGGCCGCCGTCGCGGGTCAGATGCGCGCTGGCCTGCAGAGCCGGATCGAGCGGGTGATGTCGGTGACGCTGGGGCGCGAGATGGATCGCCTCGAACGCTACATGACGTTTCTCGCCTCGGTCGGCTCGACGGCGCCCTTCATCGGCCTGTTCGGCACGGTCTGGGGCATCATGCACAGCTTCTCGGCCATCGCCGCGAGCAAGAACACCAACCTTGCGGTGGTCGCGCCCGGCATCGCCGAGGCCCTGTTCGCGACGGCGCTGGGACTGATCGCTGCGATTCCCGCGGTCATCGCCTACAACAAGATCTCGAGCGATCTCGGCCGCTATGCCGGCCGGCTCGAGGCGTTCTCACAGGAATTCGCGGCGATCCTGTCGCGGCAGCTGGAAGAGAAGGCGGCGTAGCCATGGCCGGCCCCCTCATGGGCGCCACGCGGTCGCGTTCGTCGCGGCGGACCCGGCGACTGGTCAGCGACATCAATGTCACGCCGTTCGTGGACGTCATGCTGGTGCTACTCGTCATCTTCATGGTGACGGCGCCGCTTTTGACCGCGGGTGTCGAAGTCGACCTGCCGAAGACGCAGGCCGCGCAGACCACCGGCCAGGATGAGCCGCTGATCGTGAGCGTCAATGCCCAGGGCAAGATCTTTCTCCAGGAAACCGAGATGGAGCAGGACGTCCTGATCGCACGGCTGAAGGCGATCACCGCCAACAAGCCGGAGCAGCGCATATTCGTACGCGGCGATCGGTCGCTCAGCTACGGCAAGGTGATGGAGGTGATGGGCGCACTGAGCGAGGCCGGGTTCGCCAAGGTCGCGCTGGTTGCCGAGATTCCCGGCAGCAGCGGCCGTCAGCCATCCAGAACGGGTCGCTAGATCATACGACCATGCGCAGGGCTGCGCTCCTTTCGGCGTTGTTGCATGTGGCGGTCTTCCTGATCGCCTGGTTCGGCGTGCCCGATTTTTTCCGGTCCCCGCCGCCGGAAGAGAAGCCGCTGATCGTCGAGATGCTGCCGCTCGCGCAAATCACGAACGCGCCGCCGCCGACGCCGGCGCCGCCGAAGGTGGCGGAGGCACCGAACCCCCCCGAGCCCAAGCCGGAGCCGCCGAAGCCGGAACCGCCCAAAGTCGCGGAGGCGCCCAAGCCGGAGCCACCGAAACCCGAGCCACCCAAGCCGCCGCCGCCCCCACCCCTACCACCGCCACCACCGCAGGCGGCAGCGCCGTCGCCGCCGGCACCTGCGCCGACGCCGGCTCCGCGCGCCGAGGCGCCGCTGCCGAAGCCGCCGCCGCCGCGTCCTGCGCCGCCGAAGCCGCAGCAGGTGGCGCGCGCCACGCCGCCGGCGCCGCAGCCGAATCGGCAGCAGACGTTTGATCTCGACAACGTGCTGCGGGATCTGACGCGTCGTCGTCCGCAGGCGGCGGAGCCGCAGCCTGCGCCGCAGCAGCAACAGGCGCAGACGGCGGCCCGGTCTTCGTCGAATGCACCGCATAACCCGCTGCTGCGGCTTTCGATGACCGAGGAGGACGCGATCCGGCAGAAGATCTACCAGAACTGGAACGTCGATATCGGCGCCAAGGGCATCGAAAGCTTCGTGGTGGAGCTGCGCATCTACACGGCCGTCGACGGCAGCGTGCGCGACGTGCGCGTCGAGAGCCAGGACTGGACGTCCGACGAGCGTTACCGGGCCTTCGTCGAAAGCGCGCGCCGCGCCGTGTTCCGCAGCTCGCCGCTGCCGATTCCGGCGGACAAGGCCGCGCAACTCACGGACGGCAACCTTGTCTTGCGCTTCAGTGCGAAGGACATGCTCGGGATCAGGGGCTGACCGGCCCGGGTGCCACGGAATGGACAAAAATCCGCGCGAGAAGAAGAAGCAAGGATTGGAGAGAGGTACGTGATGTACAGGTCACCCATCGCACGCCTTGCCGGCGTCGCCCTTTGCATGCTCGCCGCCGCCGGCCTCACGGGGACGGCGGATGCCGAGGTGCGAATCGACATCACCCGCGGCAAGGTCGAGCCGATGCCGATCGCGGTGTCACCGTTCTTCGGCGCGCAGCCCAAGGACGCCCAGATCGGTCAGGACCTGACCAACGTGATTGCCGCCAACCTCGAGCGCTCGGGGCTGTTCCATCCGATCGATCCCAAGGCCTACATCCAGACGCCGGTCGCCTTGCGCAACCAGCCGCCGCGTTTTGCCGATTGGCGCGCGATCAATGCCCAGGCGCTCATCCACGGCAATGTCGATCTGCAGTCCGACGGCCGCCTGCGCGTCGAGTTCCGGCTCTGGGACGTCTACGGCGAGAGCCAGATGGAAGGGCGGGTCTTCACGACCGCGCCGCAGAACTGGCGCCGCGTCGCGCA
Source organism: uncultured Rhodospirillales bacterium (assembly GCA_937926175.1). Taxonomy (GTDB): domain Bacteria; phylum Pseudomonadota; class Alphaproteobacteria; order CACIAM-22H2; family CACIAM-22H2; genus CALANV01. The sequence continues at coordinate 58,331 of CALANV010000043.1, forward strand.
CATCATCTCCGACGCGGTCTACAAGCGTATTACCGGGGAGGACGGGTATTTCGACACGCGCATCGTCTATGTCGCGGAGTCGGGCCCGCTGCAGCGGCGGACCAAGCGGCTTGCCATCATGGACCAGGACGGCGCCAACCACCGTTTCCTGACCGACGGCCGTGTCCTGGTGCTGACGCCGCGCTTCTCGCCGACGACGCAGGAGATCACGTATCTCTCCTACATCAACAACAAGCCGCGCGTTTATATCTACAACATCGACACCGGGCAGCAGGAAGTGCTCGGCGATTTTCCGGGCATGACGTTCGCGCCACGATTCTCACCGGACGGAAACCGGGTGATCATGAGCATGGCGCAGAACGGCAACACCGACATCTATGTGATGGACCTGCGCACGCGGCGGGTGCAGCGCCTCACCGATCATCCCGCGATAGACACCTCGCCCACCTATTCGCCGGACGGGCGGCAGATCGTCTTCAACTCCGACCGCAGCGGCGCGCAGCAGCTTTACGTCATGGACAGCGACGGGAGCAACGTGCGGCGGATCAGCTTCGGCACCGGCCGGTATGCGACGCCGGTCTGGTCGCCCCGCGGCGACCTCATCGCCTTCACCCGTATGCATGAGGGTGAATTCTATATCGGCGTAATCCGGCCGGACGGCTCGGGCGAACGGCTGCTGACTCGGGGCTTTCTGGTCGAGGGGCCGACCTGGGCGCCCAATGGACGCGTCCTGATGTATTTTAAACAAAACCCCGCCGATAGCCGTGGACAAGGAACGAATAGTCGACTCTATTCAATCGATCTCACCGGATACAATGAACGGGAAATAATCACGCCAACGGAAGCTTCGGATCCGGCGTGGTCCCCCTTGATTCCGTGACTCCAGAGGCATATAGTCCGCGCCAACCTTAGCTGGGCCAAAAATGTCTCAGTGCGCCCCGGATTGTTGTGTGGGCGGAAGAAAGCAGACATAATCTTTAACGAGCCGCGCGGATACTTGGCCGCGCTGTAGAGTAGAAAAAAAGGAGTTCGAGATGCGTTTCAAGTTGCTGAGCATGTTCGCCGCAGTGTTGCTGCTGGCGGCGTGCGAGACGGCGTCTGACGAGTCGGCTGCAACCGGCGGCACGGGTGGCGTGCAGACCGGCACCGGCGTCACCAGCACCGAGCAGGCCCGGCCACGGACGCCGCAGGAAGAGCTCGTCGCCGAGGTCGGCGACCGAGTCTTTTTCGACTTCGACAAGTCGGACCTGAAGCCTGAGGCGCGTCGTACGATTGAGCGCTGGGCCGCGTTCCTGCGCAAGTATCCGAACCTGACGGTGACCATCGAGGGACATTGCGACGAGCGTGGTACCCGCGAGTACAACCTGGCACTCGGCGAGCGTCGCGCCAATGCGGCCAGGAACTTCCTCGTCTCGCTCGGCATCGAGGCACGCCGCGTGGCGACGATCAGCTACGGCAAGGAGCGTCCGGCGGTCGTCGGCTCGAACGAGGCCGCGTGGTCGCAGAATCGCCGCGCCGTGATGGTCGTCAACTGAGCGACGGCTCCAGCAGCGTCTGAAACGGGCGCCTGTCCGCTGGTCCCCCGGGGCCCTTCGGACAGGCGCCTTTGTTTTGCCCAAGAGCCGAACTAGATTTGTTGACGTGATGGTCACCGTTTCTGTCGTACGACCGCTTGCCCGGTATGCCCTGGCGCTGTCCGTCGTGGTCGGTGCCGGGGTCTCCGCTGCCGTATGGGCGCCGGCATTGGCCCAGCAAGGTCCGGACGTCCGGTCGCTCGTCGATCAGATCGAGCGTCTGCGCCGTGACGTCGACGTCCTCCAGCGGCAACTCGCCCGCTCCGGCGGCGCGCCGGTCGCTCGCGCAACGGATTCGGCGACGTCGGTCGATCCCGGCGAGATCCCCAGTTCGTTCATCGCCCAGACCGACATGCGGTTCGCGACCGTCGACGATCAGCTGCGCGAGCTGACCGGCAAGGTCGAGGAACTCGGCTACAAGCTCTCGCAGATAACTGCGCGGCTCGACAAGCTGGTCGGCGATATCGATTTCCGGCTGACCGCGATCGAACGGGGGGGCGCGGGGGCTGCCCCGCCGCCTGGTAGTTCGTCGGCAGCGGCCGAGGGGGCGACGACGGCATCGGCTGCGCCGGTCGGCCCCGGCCCGCACATGCGCCTGGTGCCGCTTGGCCCATCGGGTCAGCCCGCGCCTGCCGAATCCGCGTCTCAGGCGCCAGGCCCGTCCCGGGCCCCGGCGCCGGCACAGACTGCCGCGATCACCCTTCCGGACGGTTCGCCGGAAGCCCAGTACGAGTTCGCCTATGCGCAGCTGCTGCAGGCGCAGCGCGAACAGGGCGATTTCAGCCGTGCCGAGGCGGCGCTCCGGGCCTTCCTTGCCGCGCATCCCAACCATCGTCTCGCCGGCAACGCGCAATACTGGCTTGGCGAAACCTATTATGTCCGCCGTGATTTCGCAGCCGCGGCGGCGGCCTTCGCTGAGGGCTTCAAGCGCTACCCGAACAGCGAGAAGGCGCCCGACAACCTGCTCAAGCTCGGCATGTCGCTCGGTCATCTCAATCGCAAGAGCGACGCCTGCGGCACGCTCGGCGAGCTGGAGCGGCGCTATCCCAACGCGTCGGTGTCGATCAAGCAGGCGACGCAGCGCGAGAAGCAGCGGCTGAATTGCGGCTGACGATCGGGCGTCCTCAAAGGACGCCGCCGCCAAGATACGAGATGATCGCGCGCAAACCCGACTTGCGCGAAGCTTCGGACGACCATGTCCCGGCACCGGAGGTGTCTGCCGCGGCGGTGTCGGATGCGGTGTTTGCGGCACTGATCGAACGTCTGGGGCCGTTCGAGCGGCGGCCCCGGCTCGCCGTCGGCGTGTCGGGCGGCGCGGACAGCCTCGCCCTCGTCCTGCTCGCGGATCGGTGGGCGCGGTCGCGGGGCGGAGAGGTGACGGCGCTTACCGTCGATCATGGATTGCGGCCGGAATCCGCGGCGGAAGCCGCCCAGGTCGGCGAGTGGCTTGCCCGACGCGGCATCGCGCATCACGTGCTGCGATGGGAAGGGGCGAAGCCGCGCACCGGCATCCAGCAGGCCGCACGGGAGGCGCGCCGCGCCCTGCTGCTGGAATGGTGCCGCCAGGCCGGCGTCCTGCATCTTCTGCTGGCCCATCACCACGACGACCAGCTCGAGACGATGATGCTGCGGCGGGTGCATGGCAGCGGTCCCGACGGCCTTGCGGCGATGGCCGCGGTCGTGGAGACGCCCGAGGTGCGGATCCTCCGCCCGCTCCTCGACGTCCCGGGTCATCGGCTCAAGGCGACGTTGCAGCACCTCGGTCAGCCATGGATCGAGGACCCGAGCAATCGCGATCCGACCTTCGAGCGGGTGCGTATCCGGCAGTCCCTGTCGGCGCCGGCACACGGCACGGCCGGCGGTGCGCCCGTGCCGCCCGATCCGCATCGCTTCGGCGCAGCACGCGCGGCCCGGGACGCGGAGGTTGCAGCGCTGCTGGCCGCGGCCGCAGCGATCTACCCCGAGGGCTGGGCAGTGCTGGACCCGATCAGGCTGCGTGCGGCCGATACGGAATTGTCGCGGCGCGCGCTCACGCGGATCCTGCTTGCGGTCGGCGGTGCGGCCTATCCGCCGCGCAGCGAGCGGCTCGAACGGCTCCATGACGTCCTCCGGCGTGATGCGCTGGGGGGCGGACATACGCTTGCGGGATGCCGGATCCTGCCGCGGCGGGGCGGCATCTTGTTCGTGCGCGAGCCGGCCGCGGCTGCGCACGACGTCGCCGTCGACCGGGCGGGGACGTTCGAATGGGACCGTCGGTTCGTGGTCAAGGTGGCGGGAAGGGGGCCGTGGGACGGGCGCGGCTACCGGCTCGCCCGGTTGGGGGAGGCCGGCTGGGCGCAGGTGGCCGCCGCCGATCCTGCGGTGCGAAACCGGCCCGTTCCGGCGGCGGCAAGGCCCAGCCTGCCGGCTCTATGGGATCTTGACGGGGTGGTCTCGGTGCCCCACCTCCTCTATAGACGCCAGGGCGTTCAGCCTGATAGCGTGGAGATCGTTTCCATGACGTTCCGCCCACGCCATGCATTGGCGGGCACGGGTTTCTTTGTCCTGACTGATCGGCACGCCCCCGGTCGGATCAACATGTCACGATGAGGCGTGGACGGTGAACAATTTCGGTAAAAATTTAGCGCTTTGGGTGATCATCGGTCTGTTGCTGATCGCCCTCTTCAACGTATTCCAGGGGTCTTCGCCGCGCGGTCCGATGGCGCCGCTGGCGTACTCCGACTTCCTTTCTGCCGTCGACCGTCAGCAAGTCACCGACGTCACGATCCAGGGCAATACGATCCGTGGCCATTTCAGCGACGGCCGCGCGTTCTCGACCTACGCCCCGAACGATCCGAACCTCATCTCCCGCCTCACCGACCGCAATGTCCGGGTGAGCGCCGCGCCCGTGGAGGAGAGCATGCATCCGCTGCTCTCGATCCTCGCGTCGTGGTTCCCGTTCCTCGTGCTGATCGGCGTGTGGATCTTCTTCATGCGTCAGATGCAGTCGGGCGGCGGCCGCGCCATGGGCTTCGGCAAGTCGCGGGCGCGTCTGCTGACCGAGAAGGTCGGCCGCGTCACCTTCGACGACGTCGCGGGTATCGACGAAGCCAAGCAGGAGCTCGAGGAGATTGTCGAGTTCCTGCGCGATCCGCAGAAATTCCAGCGCCTCGGCGGCAAGATTCCGAAGGGCGTGCTGCTTGTGGGCCCGCCGGGCACCGGCAAGACGCTGCTCGCGCGCGCGATCGCCGGCGAGGCCAACGTGCCGTTCTTCACCATCTCGGGCTCCGATTTCGTCGAGATGTTCGTCGGCGTCGGCGCATCCCGCGTGCGCGACATGTTCGAGCAGGGCAAGAAGAACGCGCCCTGCATCATCTTCATCGACGAGATCGACGCCGTCGGCCGTCATCGCGGCGCGGGACTGGGCGGCGGCAATGACGAACGCGAGCAGACGCTGAACCAGCTGCTCGTCGAGATGGACGGGTTCGAGGCGAACGAAGGCGTCATCCTCATCGCCGCGACGAACCGGCCGGACGTGCTTGATCCGGCGCTGCTGCGTCCGGGCCGTTTCGACCGCCAGGTCGTCGTACCCAATCCCGACGTCGTCGGCCGCGAGAAGATCCTCAAGGTGCACATGCGCAAGGTGCCGCTCGCGCCGGACGTCGACCCGAAGGTCATCGCGCGCGGAACGCCCGGATTCTCCGGCGCCGATCTCGCCAACCTCGTCAACGAGGCGGCCCTGCTTGCGGCCCGCCGCGGCAAGCGCCTCGTGACCATGGCCGAGATGGAGGACGCCAAGGACAAGGTCATGATGGGTGCGGAGCGCCGCTCGATGGTCATGACCGAGAAGGAGAAGGAGCTGACCGCCTATCACGAGGCGGGCCACGCGCTGGTCGCACTCTCGGTGCCGCAGCACGATCCGCTGCACAAGGTCACCATCATCCCGCGCGGCCGGGCGCTGGGCGTGACCATGAGCCTGCCCGAGCGCGACCGTCTCAGCATGACCAAGCTGGAGATGGAATCCCGCCTCGCGATGATGTTCGGCGGCCGTGTGGCCGAAGAGATCATCTTCGGGGCCGACAACGTCACGACGGGTGCGGCCAACGACATCCAGCAGGCGACGGCGCTCGCGCGGCGCATGGTGACCGAGTTCGGCATGAGCGAGAAGCTCGGACCCGTGCGCTACAATGCGAACGAGCAGGAGGTCTTCCTCGGCCATGCCGTGACGCAGCAGCAGAACGTTTCCGAGGCGACCGCCCAGCTGATCGATGCCGAAATCCGGCGCATCATCGAAAAGGCCGAGGGGACGGCGCGCAGGATCCTCACGGAACGCATCGACGATCTGCACAAGATCGCGCGCGGCCTGCTCGAGTACGAGACGCTGACCGGCGACGAGATCCGGGCGCTGCTGCGCGGCGAGCCGATCGTCCGGCCGGCGGTGGACGAAACGCCGCGGACGCCGGGGCGCCGCGCGTCGGTACCGACCACGGGTCCCGCCGGCAAGGATCGCCCCGAGGGCGGCGGCCTCCGGCCGGAACCGCAGCCGGGCGCCTGAGGCAGCGCACCGAAGCGAATGGAAAGGGACTGGGCTTTGCCCGGTCCCTTTTTTCATGGCGGAACGACGATGATGAGCGCACCCGCGCGGGCCGCGCGTCGTCGCAATTGACGGGCGTCACGGTCCGGGAGTACCTCGGCAGCCATGCCGAACGACATCAACACCGCAGCCGCCTCCGCCGCAACCGTATCGAGCTTCGCAGGCCTTACCCTCGACGTGCCGCGCGTCATGGGGGTCGTCAACGTGACGCCGGACAGTTTTTCAGATGGCGGCGAGTTCGCGACGGCGGACGAGGCGATCGCGCACGGGCACCGACTGCTCGACGAGGGGGCCGACATCATCGATGTCGGCGGCGAATCGACCCGTCCCGGTGCTGCGCCGGTCGCCGCGGACGAGGAACTCCGTCGCGTCATTCCGGTCGTTCGCGCGCTCGCCCGGGCCGGCGCCATCGTGTCCATCGACACCCGGCGCGCCGCCGTGATGCGCGCGGCCGTCGCCGAGGGGGCGTGCATCGTCAACGACGTGACGGCACTGACGTTCGAGCCCGAAAGCCTCGCGACGGTCGCTGCATGCGGCGCCGCGGTGATTCTCATGCATATGCAGGGCGAGCCGGCGACGATGCAGAAGGCGCCACATTACGACGACGCGCCGGCGGAAGTCGCGGCCTATCTCGCGGACCGCGTCGCGGCCTGCGTCGCAGCCGGCATTCCGCGCGAGCGGATCGCCGTCGATCCCGGTATCGGTTTCGGCAAGACGGTCACCCACAACCTGCAGCTCATCGCCAACCTCGACCGGCTCAAGGCGATCGGCGTTCCCATCGTCATCGGGGTCAGCCGCAAGAGCTTCATCGCCCGGCTTTCGCGCGGCGAGGACGCCAAGGCGCGCCTGCCCGGTTCGCTTGCGGCGGCACTCGCCGCCGTCGCGCGCGGCGCCACGATCGTGCGCGTTCACGACGTCGCGGCGACGCGCCAGGCGCTCGCCGTATGGCGGGCAATCGAGGAAACCGCGCGCGATGGTGCGATCCGATGATTGCCGTCCGCACGTTCCGCGCCCGGCGTGCCATTTCGTCGCACGGGCGCGTCTGTTATGGTGCAGCGCATTGACGTTCCGGGAGGGATCTTGAAAGGACGCGTACTGATCGTCGCCGGATCGGATTCGGGCGGCGGCGCCGGCATTCAGGCTGACATCAAGACGGTGACCGTTCTCGGCGGTTACGCGGCGACCGCCATCACGGCGCTCACGGCCCAGAATACCGAGGGCGTGTTCGACGTCATGGGCGTGCCGCCGGCCTTCATCGCCAAGCAGATGCGCCTCGTGCTCGACGACATCGGCGCCGATGCGATCAAGACCGGCATGCTGCACGACCAGGAAGTGATCGCCACCGTCGCCGACGTGCTGGCCGAATATCGCGGCCTGCGCGTGGTGGTCGATCCGGTGATGGTGGCGAAGGGCGGTGCGGCACTCATCGCGCCCAACGCCGTCGCCGCGCTCGTGCGCCGCATCATACCCATGGCGACCGTCATCACGCCGAACCTGCCGGAGGCCGAGCGCCTGCTCGGCCTGCAGATCCGCGATCTCGACGACATGAAGCGCGCGGCCGCATCACTGTTGACGCTCGGTTGCGAGGCGGCCCTGCTCAAGGGCGGGCATCTCGAGTCCGACATCGTGACGGACGTGCTCGCGACGCCCCAGGGTATCGAGCTGTTCACGCATCCGCGCATCGCGACATCGAGCACGCACGGCACCGGATGCACGCTTGCCTCCGCGATCGCGGTCGGTCTGGCGCAGGGCATGACGCTCTCGGCAGCCGTGAAGCGGGCGCGTGCTTTCGTGCGTCAAGCCATCGCCACCGCCCCCGGTCTCGGGCGCGGGCACGGACCGCTCAACCACGCCCACGCGATTCCCGCCGACGAGACGGCTGCGCACTCGTAGCTTCGCTGCCGCCGGCGTCAGCGGTGGACGGCGATCCAGCCTTCGCGCACGGCCTCGGTCCCGGGTTCGTCACGGAGCGTATCTTCGGAAACCGCGCGCGCTGCGAGTGCGCAGACGACGGCGTCGAGTGCATCGGCCGAGGCAAGGAGCCGTGCCGTGATCGCATCCGGCAGCTCCACGCGTGCGGCGAGTCCGGCGACGATCGTCGCGCGCCGTTCCCGTGCCGCCGCCTCGGCGCCGTTGTAGCGGTTTGAGGGCAGATTCCAGGTCTCGAGCTGCGCGGCGGGGAAGACCTCGGCCAACAGCCGGTCGGTGTCGCGCGTCGCCCAGGGCCAGGCCGGACGCGCGCATGCGCCCTGCAAGCGCAGACAGGCGGCCGTGAACGGCGCGCCGCCGCGCGGCCCGTTCCACATGACCGACCGCACGTTGAGGCCGCGCGCACGCCAGAGCCGTTCCGTCGCGCGGAACACGTGCCGTCCGCGCGGCGCGAGGTCCGGCGCCAGCAGGCCGACCAGCTCGGCCCCCCTCGGGAACGGGCGCGGATCGCAGCGCAGCGCCATGATCCACTCGATCAGCGCGGCCCGCGTCGTAAACGGAAAGTGGGCGGCCGGCGGCGCGAATGGTGCATCGATGCCGGCGACGGCGAACGGCGCCTCGCGCAGGAACTGTGCGAGCCGCGCAAACGGCGGCGCCGTGCCGGGCAGTTCCTGCACGCGGCGGACATCCGTCACGCGCAGGCCCGTGCGATGTTCCTCGACGACGGTCGCGATCCAGACGGCGCGTGCGCCGTTGGTCGCGCGCCATTGAAGGTGATTGCCGGAGAAATCGATACCGAGCCAGATCCTCGGCCGGGCGGGGCACACGGCGAGGCTACATGAGCGGATTGCCGGTCTCCGGCGGCTCGCGCAGCACCTCGGCGATGATGCCGAGCGCGCGCTCCAGCTGCGCGCGGTCCCGCGCGGCGGACAGTCCGACGCGCACCGCGTGCGGAACCGGGCCGCGGCCGACGGCGAAGACATCGGCCGGCGCAACGCCCACGCCGCGACGGCGCACCTGCTGCGTGAACTCTTCGCGGCGCCACGGCTCGGGTAGCTTCAGCCAGATGTGGAAGCTCGCCGCGTGCGCCGCATAGTCGGTGCCGGCGAGCATGCGCGCGGCGATCTTCTGGCGGGCCTCCGTCTCGTCCTTCATGCGCCGGGCCATGCTTTCCGCCCGTCCGGAACGGATCAGGCGCGCGGCGACTTCCGCCGTCACGGAGGGCGCCATCCACATCGTCGCCCGCAGCGACGAGCCGATGCGCTCGAGCAGGGTCTCGCTCGCACGGACGTATCCGATGCGCAGGCCGGGTGCCACGGACTTCGACAGGCTGGTGACGAAGATGGAGCGATCGGGCGCGAAGCTCGACAGCGGCGGCGGCGCGGTGCCGGCGAGAAACCCGTAAATGTCGTCCTCGATGATGACGACGTCGTGGCGCCGGCAGATATCGGCGATTTCTGCGCGGCGCGCCTCCGGCATCAGCGCGGTCGTCGGATTGTGCAGCGTGGGGATGCAGTAGAGCGCCTTGGCGCCGGTCATCCGGCACGCGGCATCGAGCGCATCGGGCACTAGTCCGTATTCGTCGATTGCGACGCCGTGAAGCCGCAGCGACAAGAGCGTCGCCAGCGACTTGAGACCGTAGAACGTGAGCTGCTCCGTCAACACGACGTCGCCGGCGCGGGTGAGCGCCGCCAGGGCGAGAAGCATGCCGTGCTGGGCGCCGGCGCTCACGGCGACCTGCGCGGGTGACGCCGCGAGTCCGCTGCGCGTGATCCATTCGGCGCCGGCTTCGCGATGCTGCGGCAGGCCGAGATTGGGCGCATAGCCGATCAGGGGGCCGACGTCGCCGCTCTCGCCAATCTCGGCGACGACCGCGGCGATCTCCTCGTTCTCGCGCCAGCCCGACGGGAGGTTGCGCGCGAGATCGATGAAACCGTCATCGGTCGCGACCGGGGGCGGGATGGTGTCGACGCTGCGCTCGCGGATGTAGGTCCCGCGCCCGACCTCGCCGGCGATGAGGCCGCGCCGCTCCGCCTCGGCATAGGCCCGCGTCACTGTGCCGACCGTTACCCCGAGCCGCCACGCCAGCTCGCGGTGCGTGGGCAGACGGTCGCCCGGCTTCAGCCGTCCGGCGGCGATGTCGGCGGCAAGGACCTCGGCAATGGCGAGATAGCGGGGGCCGTTCCGACCGTGGAGATCCGGCAACCAATTTGTCATGGTGACAATCTGTAGTTTGACTCGAAAATTGTGTCAAATGTAGCGTCAAAGATGAGGATTGTAGCGCACTTGTCCCGTTGTGCTGGAGAATTGTATGCATACAATGCTTCGGCGGGAGGGGCTGAGCCGTACGCCGCCGCGGCTCGTCGAACTACTGCACGCGATTCATGCCGTCATTCTCCGCGGCGCGGTCGCCGTCTGCACGTGGCAGGCACGGGCGAGCGAACGCGCGCGCTTGGCCGAGCTCGACGATCGTCTGCTCAAGGATGTCGGCCTCAGCCGGGCCGACATCGAGCGTGAGGTGCGCAAGCCGTTCTGGCAGCCTTGAGACGGGGAAGAGGCCAAGAGGACATCATGTACATTCCGCCTGCATTCGCCGAACGCGACGTCGCGAAGCTGCACGCGTTCGTGGCGACCTACGGATTCGCGACTATCGTTTCGAACGGGCCCGAAGGTCTCGTCGCGACGCACGTGCCGGTTCTGCTCGAGCGCGATCGCGGCCCGTACGGCACGCTCGTCGCGCACCTCGCGCGCGCCAATCCGCATGGGCAGGCGCTCGACGATGCCGAGGTGCTCGCCATCTTCCACGGGCCGCACGGCTACGTGTCGCCGTCCTGGTATGCGACGCATCCGGCGGTGCCGACCTGGAACTACGCCGTCGTCCACGCCTATGGTCGCGCGCGGTTGGTGCACGACGAAATCCGGCTCCGCGACATCGTCGCCGACCTGACGGCGAAGTACGAGTCCGGCCGCGCGCGCCCCTGGACCGTCGACGGCCTGCCCGAACAGTTCATGCACGGCATGCTCAAGGCCATCGTCGGGGTCGAGATCGAAATCACCCGCCTCGAGGGCAAACTCAAGCTCAGCCAGAATCGCAGCGCGGTCGACCGGCGCAACGTGATCGCGGCGCTGCGGCAGAGCGACAACGCGGCGGATCGCGCGCTCGCCGACTATATGGCGCAGCACGCGGCGCCCCCGCCAGAAGCATAGGACACGGGACAAGCCATGCGCATCGAACCCGTCACGCTCGAAGGAAGGCATGTCCGGTTGGAGCCGCTGTCGCGCCGCCATCTCGGCCCGCTCGGCGCAGTGCTCGATCCAACCCTGCTGCAGTGGTTTGCGCAGCCGGTGACGGACGAGTCGGATCTCGCCGCGTTCATCGACGAGGCGCTGCGCCAGCAGGACGCCGGCACGGCGCTTCCTTTTGCCATCGTCGAGCGTCGGTCCGGCCGCGCGATCGGGTCGACGCGATTCGCGAACATCGACCGCGCCAACCGGCGGCTCGAGATCGGCTGGACCTGGATCGCCCGGCCGTGGCAGCGCACCGCGGTCAATACCGAGGCGAAGCTGCTGATGCTGACGCACGCCTTCGAGACCCTCGGCGCGATTCGCGTCGAGTTCAAGACGGACTCCCTCAACACGCAGTCGCGCGCGGCACTCGCGCGCCTGGGCGCACGCGAGGAGGGAACGTTCCGCAACCACATGATCACGGCATCGGGCCGTGTGCGGCACAGCGTGTGGTTCAGCATCATCGACAGCGAGTGGCTCAAGGTGAAGAAGGGGCTCGAGACGCGGCTCAAGGCCAAGGGCCGGCTCGCGCGCCGCGAGGTCACGCAGGAGGCGCCGGCCGGATGACCACGCCCATGCTGTTGAGGAGCGCCTCGACGCCGACGAGTTCGTCGACGTATGCCACTAGTCCGGTCTTGCCGGCCGGACGCGCAAGGCGGCGGAACTCAAGTCGATGGTGCTGCTCCTCCTCCGCGCCGCAGGCGATGACGTACGATGCGCATATCGGCATGTCGCGGGCGGACAACGCATTCCTTTTCCACGCCAACGCTGAGGAGACCGTTCACCCAACGCTGAGGACGTCGATCGATGGAGCTGCCGATCTATCAAATCGATGCGTTCACCGACCGGATCTTCGGGGGCAATCCGGCGGCCGTCGTGCCGCTGAAATCGTGGCTGCCCGATGCGACCATGCAGACGATCGCGGCCGAAAACAACCTGTCGGAAACGGCATTCTTCGTTCAAAACGACGCCTGGTACGACCTGCGCTGGTTCACGCCGACGGTCGAGGTCGATCTGTGCGGCCACGCGACGCTCGCCGCCGGATACCTGATACTCACGCGGCTTTCGCCGGAGGCGGACCGGGTCGATTTCATGACGCGGAGCGGGAAACTGTCGGTGACGCGCGTCGGCGATTATTTCGCGCTCGATTTCCCGTCGCGGCCGCCCGAACCCGTTGCATCGGCCGAGGCCGTCGCCGAGGCGCTCGGCGCCAAGCCGGTCGAGCTGCTCGCCGCGCGCGATTATCTGGCCGTGTTCGAGGACGAGGACCAGGTGCGCGCGCTGCGGCCGGACATGACGAAGGTCGCCGCTCTCGACCGGTTCGCGGTCATCGCCACGGCGCCGGGGACGTCGTGCGACTTCGTCTCGCGCTTCTTCGCGCCCGCGAAGGGCGTGCCCGAAGATCCGGTCACGGGTTCCGCGCATTGCACGCTCGTTCCCTACTGGGCGAAGCGCCTCGGCCGCAGCGCGCTTCATGCGCGACAGGTTTCGGCGCGTGGCGGCGAGCTGTTCTGCGAGGACCACGGTCCGCGCGTGTCGATCGGCGGGCACGCCGTGCTCTACCTCGAAGGCGTCATTCATGTCTGAGCGCACCGACGTCGCGATCACGGATGCGTCCGTGCCCGACGACATGGAAGTGGTGCGCACGCTGTTTCTCGAGTACGCCGGCGGTCTGGGTTTCAGCCTCTCTTTCCAGGGGTTCGAGCGCGAACTCGCCGAGCTGCCGGGTTCGTATGCCGCGCCGGGGGGCTGCATCCTGCTTGCCCGGCGCGGCGAGGAGACGGGCGGCGTCGTCGCACTTCGGCCGCTCGAGCCCGGCATCTGTGAGATGAAGCGCCTCTACGTGCGCCCCGCCTGGCGCGGTCTGCATATCGGCGACCGGCTCGCCCGCCGCGTCATCGAACGGGCGCGGCAGTTGAACTACCGCGCGATGCGGCTCGATACGCACGAATCGATGGGACCGGCCATCGCGCTCTATCGCCGGCTGGGCTTTCGCGAGATTCCGCGCTACTACGACAATCCGATGGACGGCATCATCTACTTCGAACGCCGGCTCGACGACGGGCGCTGATCGCCGGGGTCCGGCGCGACCGGCAGCGCAAGAACCGGGTGGCGCGGGGGCCCCTGCGGGCCTAGGCTGAGTCCCTGACGTGATCAGGGAATCGAACAATGCCGAGCGATTACGCGCGTATCGAACAGGCCCTGGCCTATATCGCCGACCGGGTCGACCAGCAGCCGGAGCTGGACGAGATCGCGGCCGCCGTCGGCCTCAGTCCGTTCCACTTCCAGCGCCTGTTCACCCGGTGGGTCGGCGTCAGCCCGAAAAAGTTTCTTCAGTATCTGACGCTCGATCGCGCCAAGGCCTGCCTTGCCGAGTCGGCGAGCGTGCTCGATGCCGCACTCGCCGCCGGTCTGTCGGGGCCGGGGCGACTGCACGACCTGTTCGTCACGCACGAGGCGGTCACGCCGGGCGAGTTCAAGCAGCGCGGCGCGGGACTGACCATCACCTATGGCTGGGCGGAATCGCCCTTCGGCGACTGCCTCATCATGATGACGCCGCGCGGCATCTGCGGACTTGCCTTCGTGGTCGACGGCGACCGCGCCGCGTGCTTCGACGACATGCGCCGCCGCTGGCCGTTCGCGAAGTTCGTCGAGGACAACGAGCGCATCGCACAACTCGGCCGCGCCATCTTCGCGCCGCGCCGCCGCCATGACGAGCCGCTGCGTCTCGTCCTCTACGGCTCGCCGTTCCAGATCAAGGTATGGGAGGCGCTGCTGCGGATTCCGCCCGGCGCGCTCGTGTCCTACGACCGGCTCGCCGAGGCGATCGGCGCGGCGGGGGCGGCGCGCGCCGTTGGGGCGGCCGTGGGCGACAACCCGATCTCGTACCTGATCCCGTGCCACCGCGTGATCCGCAAGTCGGGCGTCATCAATCACTACCACTGGGGCCGGGCGCGCAAGCTCGCCATGATCGGCTGGGAGGCGGTCACGGCCGAACAGCAGTCCCGCGCCGTGGCCAGCTGATCGATACCGATGGCGCCGCGCCTCACGCGCGGCGATATCGGGTCAGGATGAACTGGTCCTTGTGCGGACCGCGCACCCGCCAGGCGGTCAGCCAGGCGGCTTCGTCGAGAAGGACATAGCGGCCGCGATAACGGTCGTCGCCGCAGTCATGAACGGCACAGGCGATGCCGTTCCGAAGGTCGAGCGCATGGAAGGGGCGCCCGTCGCGGAACAGCACCTCGGCGCGCCACGGCGCCGGGAACAGATACGTGTAGGTCTGAGTGGCGGGCCCACGATAGTCGCCGAGGCGGAGCTCGCCGGTTTCGACATAGCGCAGTCCGCCCGCCGCGTCGTCGAACGTGGCGATGCCCTCGAACGTGCCGGTCACCGCACGGCGCCGGTCGCGCACATGGCGCCGGACCGTCCATCGTCCGGCGAGGAACGCATACAGGTCGGCGAACCGGCGGTGAGCGGCCCCGGTCATCGGCGCAATCGGTGCGGCCCCATATTGATCGGCAGGTGCAACCTGCTACCTTGCCGCATCCCGAGGCGTCCAGGGGAAATGCCGCAACATGACGAAGTCGTACAAGGTCGCCGTCATTCCCGGCGACGGCATCGGCAGGGAAGTCGTGCCGGAAGGGCTCCGCGTTCTCGAGACCGCCAGCCGGAAGTTCGGTTTCTCGCTCCAGTTCGACCATTTCGACTGGAGCTGCGAGAAATACACGAAGACCGGGCGGATGATGCCCGAGGACGGCCTCAACCAGCTTCGCCCCTATGACGGGATCTATCTGGGCGCCGTCGGCTTCCCCGGCGTTCCGGACCACGTCTCGCTGTGGGGGCTGCTCATCCCGATCCGCCGCGGCTTCCAGCAATACGTGAACCTGCGCCCCGTACGGCTGCTCCGGGGGCTCGAGTCGCCGCTCAAGGGACGCGGCCCTGCGGACATCGACATGGTCATCGTCCGCGAGAACGTCGAAGGCGAGTATTCCGAGATCGGCGGGCGGATGAATCACGGCACCGAGGACGAACTCGTCGTGCAGCAGGCGATATTCACGCGCAAGGGCTGCGACCGCATCATGCGCTACGCGTTCGAGCTCGCACGCAAGCGCCGCAAGCACGTGACCTCTGCGACCAAGTCGAACGGCATCTCGATCAGCATGCCGTACTGGGACGAGCGCTTCGCGGCGATGAGACAGAACTATCCCGACGTGAAGACGGCCCAGTACCACATCGACATCCTGTGCGCGCACATGGTGCGCCATCCGGACTGGTTCGACGTCATCGTCGCCAGCAACCTGTTCGGCGACATCCTCTCGGACCTCGCGCCGGCGGTGGCAGCGGGAATCGGCGTGGCACCGGGTGCCAACATCAATCCGGAGAAGAACTACCCCTCCATGTTCGAGCCGGTGCACGGCTCCGCCCCCGACATCGCCGGCCGGGGCATCGCCAACCCGATCGGCCAGATCTGGACCGGCGCGATGATGCTAGATCATTTCGGCGAATCCGAAGCGGCGAGCGCGATCGTCAGGGCGATCGAGACGGTCATCGCCGAGACCGACCTGCGCACGCCCGATCTCGGCGGCAGGACGACGACGAGCGAAATGGGCAAGGCAATCGCGGAGGCGATCTGACATGAGGCCGCGTCACGACCTCTATCTCGACGACTTCCAGGTCGGCGACCGGTTCGAGAGTCCCGCCGGATACACCTTCACCGACGCCGACATCATCGGCTTCGCGTCGCGCTACGATCCACAGCCGTTCCACGTCGACGCCGAGGCGGCGAAGGGCTCGATCTTCGGCGGCCTGATCGCGAGCGGCTTTCACACGCTCGCGGTCGCGTTCCGGCTGTTCTACCAGACCGGGGCGCTCACCTCGGCCAATATGGGCGGGCCCGGGCTCGACGAACTGCGCTGGCTCAAGCCCGTCCGGGTCGGTGATACGATACGCGTCACCGCCGAGATCGTCGAAGTGAGGCCGTCGACCTCGAAGCCGGATCGCGGAATCCTGCGGTACCGGCTCACGTGCACGAACCAGAACGGCGAGACGGTGATGACGGTGGTGATCACCTCGCTCGTGAAACGCAGGCCAAAGACTTGAACACACGCAAGACCGCGACCGTCGTCGCGGTATCCTGTTTCGCCGAAGTCGCGAACCTTCTGCCCTACGCCACGTTCCCCGCGCTGATACCGGACCTCATGGCCGAATGGGGCCTCGGCAGCGGCGAGGTCGGCTGGATCAGCGGCATGGGAATGATCGGCTACATGCTGCTGGTGCCATGGCTCATGGGCATCACTGACCGCATCGATGCACGCCGGGTGCTGATGTTCGGCTGTGCGCTGTCCGCGATCGCGCCCTTCGGATTCGGCCTGTTCGCCACCGGGTTCTGGAGTGCGCTGGTCTGGCAGACGCTTGCCGGCATCGGCCTTGCCGGCTGCTACATGCCGGGCCTCAAGGTGATGACGGATCGCGTCGGCGCCGCCGAGTCGTCGCGAAGCATCGTGCTGTACACGGCGAGCTATTCGGTCGGCGTCGGTCTTTCCTTTCTTCTCGCCGGCTGGACGGGGGCGACGCTGGGCTGGCGCTGGGCCTTCGTCATCGCCGGCACCGGTCCGTGCGTCGCGTTTGCCGCCGTGTGGATGCTGCTTGCGCCATGCGCGCCGGAGTCGCGCGGCACCGCGAGCGTCCTGTCCGGGTTCCGCGCCGTGCTCCGCAACCGTGCCGCGATCGGCTACATCCTGGCCTATGGCTGGCACGGCTACGAACTTGCAGCGCACCGCGCGTGGATCGTCGCGTTCCTCGTCTTCGTCGCAGGCAGCGGTTCCGGCCTGCCGCCGCCGCTGACGCCGGCCGTTCTCGCGGCGATCTCGACCTTCATCGCGATGCCGGCCAGCGTGGTCGGGAACGAACTCGCCATACGTTTCGGCCGGCGGCGGACGCTCGCCGTGCTGATGCTCGTCTCGAGCCTCGTCGGCGTCACGCTGGGCCTCGCGGCGACGCAACCATGGTGGGTGATCGTGCCGCTGGTGCTGATCTATTCGGTCACGGTCGCCATCGACTCCGGATCGTTGACCGCCGGAACGGTCGCCGCAGCCGATCCGCACGTGCGCGGTGCGACCATTGCGATCCATTCGATGGTCGGATTCGGCATTTCCGCGCTCGGGCCGCTGTGCGTCGGCCTCGCCCTCGACGCCACGGGCGGCGTCGGTACGGGGCAGGGCTGGGCCTTCGGGTTCGCGGTGATGGCCGCCGGGGCCGCCATCGGCGCCCTGTGTCTTGCGATCGGACGCGGGCGCGGCATCTGACACGGGCCGGTTGTCCGGGCCGTCTCAATCGCTTGACGCCGGCCCCAAGCCCCTGGAACGGCTGCCTTGGCAGCTGTCGCAGCTGTCGCAGCTGTCGCAGCTGTCGCAGCTGTCGCAGCTGTCGCAGCTGTCTCAGCTATCTCAGCTGTCTCAGCTGTCTCAGCCGTTCCGTCGATCCGGCTGTTTCAGCTGTTCCAACTGTTTCGTCTGTTCCAGCCGGTTCATCTGTTCCGGCCGTCCCGCCTGTTCCAACCGTTTCACCTGTTCCGGCATTTCAGCCGTTCCATCCGTTCCGACCGTTCCATCCGTTCCGACCGTTTCATCCGTTCCGGCTGTTTCAGCCGTCTCGGCGGCGGTGCAGACCGGCCCGCCGGCAGGGATCGTTTCCGCGGCAGATCGGTTTTGACACGCGGAGCCGCCCCCGATCCTTGGCCAAAATGGCATCGCCGAGCCGCCGCAGAGGCGCGACGTATCTCCTGAGCGTTCTCATCGCGCTCGCCCCGGTTGCGTCCGCGGGCGGGCGACTGGTCACGATCGTCGGTACCACCGCCGGGTTGACGCTTGCGGTACCGGACGCGGCGGAAGCCCAGCGCCGGTCGGGCGGCTATGCGCGCCCGCGCGCGCCGGCCGTGCGCACGCCGTCGGTTCGTCCCGCGCCCCGCGCGATACCGCGGACGCCATCGACCAGCCAGGGGTATCGCCGTCCTTCCGTAAGTCCGCGCGACGGCTCGGGCATGCGAAGCCCGCCATCGGGCGCACCGTCCATGGGCGACCGCAGCCTGTCGCGGCGCGGTTCGGGCGAGGCGCTGCAGCGCTACCGGATGGATCAGGAGCGTGCGCCGTCGGCGACGCCGTCGCCGGTACCCTCGCGCCGTCCCAGCACCGCACCGCCCGGCGAGCGACATGGCTGGGGAAGCGGCCGCAGCGGCGGACCGTTCGGCGGGTGGGAACCGCCGCCATATGCCTTCGGCTCGCGGCCGAGTTTCGGAGTCTGGGACGCCGTCTTTCTCTGGTTTCTGCTCGATACGCTGTCGCGTCCCGGCCATGCCGACTTCTTCCACAATCACCAGAACGATCCCGGTTATCAGCAATGGCGCGCCGAGGCGGAGCAGCGCGCGCAGACGAACCCGGCGCTACGGGCCAAGCTCGACCAGCTCGACCGTGAACTTGCGGAACGCGAGGGGCAGCTGCGCGATCCCGACTTCCTGCCGCCCGACACGCCGCCCGATGCCGCCCTTGCCGAACGCGACGCGCCGCCGCCGTTGACCTCGCCCGGGGGTCCCATTTTGACGCCGGTGCTTCTCGGCGGCGGGGTGTTCCTTCTGCTTTGGGCATGGCGGCGCAACGCCTTCCAAACACTGTCCCGCGCCGGAGGAGGTTCGTCCATGGGGCCGCTCGAAACCGCCGGAAACATCCTTCGCCGCAAGATCTCCGGCGAGCGCTACGTGCCGTCGCTCTTTCGGGTCGGCATGACCGTGACGATGGATCCGACACCGTTCGTTCTTGCCGCCGACCTAACCAAAGTGCCGGTGCCGGCGCCATCGGGCGCCAACCTGCTCGCGAACGTCCAGGCGGTCGGGACGTTGCGCAACGGCGCGACGCTGTACCGGCTCTACATCGACGAACGGAGCTTCTTCCAGCTTCACCTCGACCAGGACGGCATGCCGGACGAATGCCGGTTCTTCGGCTGGATCGACGAGGTCAATCCCGCGAGCGCCGAGGAGTGGGGATTCTGGCTCGACGAACGGGAAGGGATGATCGGCTGGCCGGAGTTCCAGACCAAGGACGGCAAGATATATGCGCGCGCCTGGACCCCGGGCGATCGCCGGATTGCGCCGCAGCGCTTCGTGGAAACCCGCGCCGAGCTGAACGGCAGC
Source organism: uncultured Rhodospirillales bacterium (assembly GCA_937926175.1). Taxonomy (GTDB): domain Bacteria; phylum Pseudomonadota; class Alphaproteobacteria; order CACIAM-22H2; family CACIAM-22H2; genus CALANV01. The sequence goes on from CALANV010000043.1 coordinate 77,874, forward strand.
CGGACGGTGCGCCGCGAAGCGATGCTTTATGCCGCACCCACCGGCGCGGCCGCGCCGGCGCCGGAGACGGAATACGTCCTCGTCGAAATGGTCGAGAGCGAAGGACAGGCCTGGGTCGAGATCCACGCCGGGATTGACGTCAACCCGGCCGCGCTCTCGCTGTCCTGACCTGCGCCCGCCGCCACGGAAGATCCTGTCCCATGGAAACCAATATCGGCTCCATCATCGATGCGCTGCAGTCCGGCGTACCGGTGCTTCTGCTCCATTTCGCGACGACGCTCGTCCTGCTCGGACTCGGCGTCGCCGGCTACATGGCGATCACGCCGTTTCACGAGCCAACGTTGGTGGCAAAGGGCAATGTCGCGGCCGGCATCGTTCTTGCCGGCACGGTGATCGCGCTCGCGATTCCGCTCGCCGCGACGCTCGCCACCAGCGCAGTCTGGCTCGACATCGCGCTGTGGGGGCTCGTCGCCCTCCTGCTGCAGCTCGTGACGTTTGCGATCGCATCGATCGTCATCCGACGCCTGCGGGACATGATCGAAGCGGGGAACATTGCCGCGGCACTCATGTTGGTGGGCATACAGGTCGCGGTCGCACTCCTCAATGCCGGGGCCATGGCGGGATAGCCGCGCCATCGCACCAGGCGCCGCCGCCACCCATAAACGCGAGGTCGCCCATGCTTGCATTCATTCGAAATCTCATCGGGGTGAAGACCGACCGGGCCGTCCAAAGCGCGCTCGAAGCGCTCGTCAAATGGGATCCCACTGCCGCCACCGAGGCGGAATTGCGGACGATGGAGCAGCATCTCGACGAACTCGGCATCCAGGTCGCCGAAGCGCGCGCCGCCCACGAGCGCGAGCAAAAGGAGGCCGAGGCGATCGCCAAGCTCGCGCAACAGCGCATGGCGGCAGCCGAAAGGCTGGAACAGCAGCTTGCGACGGAAACCGATCCGGCGCGAAAGGCCGAGCTGGAACGAAGCCTGGAGACCCTGGTCGGCATGCTCGAGCAGATGGCGCCCGAGGTCGACCGCGAGGCGGCGGATGCGGCCGATGCGCGCGAGTTCCTCGAAATGCTCGAAAATGCCTATGCGCAGGCCGGTGCGAAGCTCAAGGCGGCCCGCAGCGAGCTGAGTCGTGCGCATCGCGACATGGCGCGCGCCGATCAGCAGCGGGCGATGGCCGAACGGCGGGCCGAGGCGGCGCGCCAGGCCGCCGGACTGGCCAGCGCCACGAGCGGGCTGAGCGTGGCGCTGAAGGCGATGCAGGATCGCGCGGCCAAGGACCTCGCCGCCGCCGAGGCGGCCAACGCCAAGGCGAAGCTGCTGCAACCGACGCGTCCCGAGAAAGACGACCCGAACATCGCCGCGGCGCTGGCGGCGGTATCGGCGGACCGGCCCGCGCCCGAAAGCCTCACCGAGCGGCTCGCGGCGATCCGGCAGCGGCACGTGCCTGCCGCCCTGCAGACCGAGAAAACATAAAAGATTCAGGCTACCCCGCCGCCCTTCAAACAAAAGCGCCCGCCGGCATCGGATCGCCTCGCCGCGGGCGCAATTGTGCTGCCCGGATTGGACGATAAAGACGAGGGCGCGTCAATCTAGTTTCTCCGGGTCAATCCGGTTTCCTTGCTCGGTCTGCCTGCGACCAGATGGCGCGTCGGCAATTTCCTGTTGCTCCGCCCCAGGGGCCCCCCTATTGTCCGCGGCGGGCCAGAACCTCCCAACGGGTTCCGGCTATTCTGGAAGGAATAGCGACACATGACACACCCAAAGCCGGCCGTTCGGCCGAAACGCCCCCATTTTTCCTCAGGTCCCTGTGCGAAACGTCCGGGCTGGACGCTCAAGGCGCTGTCCGATGCGCTCGTCGGAAGGTCGCATCGCTCCAAGTCCGGCAAGGCGAAACTCGCCGAAGTGATCGAACGCAGCCGCGCGATCCTGGGCATTCCCGCCGACTATCGCATCGGGATCGTGCCGGCCTCCGATACCGGGGCCGTCGAGATGGCGCTGTGGTCGATGCTGGGCGCGCGCGGCGTCGACATGCTGGCGTGGGAGAGCTTCGGGGCCGGCTGGGTCACCGATGTCGTCAAGCAACTCAAACTGAACGACGTGCGCGTGTTCGAGGCGCCGTACGGCCAGATCCCCGATCTGTCGCAGGTCGATCCCGATCGCGACGTCGTGTTCACCTGGAACGGCACGACCTCGGGCGTCCGCGTGCCGAACGGCGACTGGATCCGCGCCGACCGGAAGGGCCTGACGATCTGCGATGCGACCTCGGCGGCGTTCGCCATGGATCTGCCGTGGGACAAGCTCGACGTCACCACCTATTCCTGGCAGAAGGTGCTGGGCGGCGAGGCGCAGCACGGCATGCTGATCCTGAGCCCCCGCGCGGTGGAGCGTCTCGAGACCTTCAAGCCCGACCGTCCATTGCCGAAGATCTTCCGCCTGACGCAGGGCGGCAAGCTGATCGAGGGCATTTTCAAGGGCGACACCATCAACACGCCGTCGATGCTGGCCGTCGAAGATGCGCTCGACGGCCTGAAATGGGCCGAGTCGATCGGCGGCCTCAAGGGCCTCATCGCACGCTCCGAAGCGAACCTCGCCGCGATCGAGGCGTGGGCCGAACGGGCCGGCTGGGTCGGCTTCCTCGCCGAGGACCGGCGCATCCGCTCCTGCACCTCGGTGTGCCTGAAGATCGTCGATCCGGTGGTCGTCGCGATGAAGCCCGAGGACAAGGCCGCCTTCTCGAAGCGCATGGTGGCACTGCTGGAGGCGGAGAAGGTCGCCTACGACATCGACGCCTATCGCGATGCGCCGCCGGGCCTCAGGATCTGGGCCGGTGCGACCGTCGAGAAGGACGATCTCGAGGCGCTGTTCCCGTGGCTCGACTGGGCGTTTGCCACCGTCAAGGACGAGACGATGGCGAGGGCGTGACGTCGCGTCGCCCCTCGTCTTTCGACACGCTCATCCTTCGACACGCTCAGGATGAAGTCGATCTTTCCATCCATATGACCAGAAGCCTCGCCCCGAGCCGTTCCGAGGGGCGAGGGCAAGGATCGTTCCCATGCCCAAGGTTCTCATCGCCGATAATCTCAGCCCGCGCGCCGTCGAGATCTTCAAGCAGCGCGGCATCGAATTCGACGTGAAGACCGGCCTGAAGCCGCCGGAGCTCAAGGCCATCATCGGCGAATACGACGGCCTCGCCGTCCGTTCGGCCACCAAGGTCACCGCTGACATCATCGAGGCGGCGAAGAAGCTGAAGGTGATCGGTCGCGCCGGCATCGGCGTCGACACGATCGACGTCGCCGCCGCGACCGCGCGCGGCATCGTCGTGATGAACACGCCGTTCGGCAACTCGATCACCACGGCCGAGCACGCGATCGCGCTGATGTTCGCCCTGGCGCGACAGATTCCGGCCGCCGACCGGTCGACGCAGGCGGGCAAGTGGGAGAAGAACCGGTTCCTCGGCGTCGAGCTGACCAACAAGACGCTGGGCATCGTCGGCTGCGGCAATATCGGCTCGATCGTCGCCGACCGCGCGCTCGGCCTGAAGATGAAGGTCGTGGCGTACGATCCCTATCTGTCGCCGGCACGCGCGCAGGAACTGGGGGTCGAGAAGGTCGAGCTCGACGAACTGTTCGCGCGCGCCGACTTCATCACGCTGCACACGCCGCTGACCGAGGCGACCCGCAACCTCATCGACGCCAAGGCGCTGTTCAAGATGAAGAAGGGCGTGCGCATCATCAACTGCGCGCGCGGCGGCCTGATCGTCGAGGAGGATCTGAAGGCGGCGCTCGACTCAGGCCACGTCGCCGGCGCGGCGCTCGACGTGTTCCCCGTCGAACCCGCCAAGGAGAACATCCTGTTCGGCCGCGACGACGTGATCTGCACGCCGCATCTCGGCGCCTCGACGGTCGAGGCGCAGGAGAACGTGGCGATCCAGATCGCCGAGCAGATCTCGGATTTCCTGCTGTCGGGCGCGGTCACGAATGCCGTCAACATGGCCTCGGTGAGCGGCGAGGACGCGCCGAAGCTGAGGCCCTACATGGCGCTGGCCATGAAGCTCGGCAGCTTCCTGGGGCAGGTGACCGACCGCAACATCCGTTCGGTGCGCATCGAGTACGAGGGACATGCCGCGGGCCTGAACGTGAAGCCGCTGACGGCGGCCGTGCTGATGGGCGTGCTGCAGCCGCAGCTCGAAACCGTCAACATGGTCAACGCGCCGGTGATCGCGCGCGAGCGCAACATCGCGGTGACCGAGACCAAGCACGACCGCGCGGTCGACTACCAGACCCTCATCCGCGTCACGGTCGAGGCCGAGGATCGCGTGCGCCGGATCGCCGGCACGCTGATCGCCGACCGGCCGCGCATCTGCGAGATCGAGGGAATCGCCGTCGAGGCAGAGTTCGGCCCGTATCTTCTCTACGTGCGCAACCAGGACAAGCCGGGCTTCGTCGGCAATCTCGGCTGCCTTCTGGGCGATGCCGGCATCAACATCGCGACGTTCGGCATGGGACGGCGCGAACCCGGCGGCGAGGCGATCTGCCTCATCGTGCTCGATGCGCCCGTGCCCGAACCGGTGCTGGCGAAGGTGCGGTCGATCAAGCACGTCGTCAAGGCGCGCGTCCTCAAGTTCTGAGACGGAACGGACGAACCGCCGGGATGCGCCCACGCGGGCGTGGGCGCATCCCGGCGCGCCGTTCATTCACAGGATCTCCGGCCGGAACTGCGCGCGGCGGCTGATGATGTCGCCCGCGACCATGAAGACGCCATCGCCCGTGTAGTGCAGCGTCTTCGGGTGCTTCGGCGATGGGGCGACGTGCGCCTTCACGACCTCGAAGATGAAGAAGTTGTACCGGTCGATCAGGGCCCCGTCGTAGAGCCGGCATTCGAAATTGGCGTGGCATTCGCGGATCAACGGCGCCTCGACCTACCGGGCCGGGTCGGCCGTCAGGCCGAACTCGCGGAACTTGTCGATCTCCGCGCCCGAGGTGTTGCCGATGCCAACAACCGCATCGGCGAGCGTCACCGTCGGCAGGTTGATGACGCATTCGCCGCTACTGCGGATCATGTCGAAGCTGTGGTTGCCGGCGGCGATGACGCAGCCGACGAGCGAGGGCGTGAACTCCATGACCGTGTGCCAGCCCATCGTCATGATGTTCGTCTTGCCCCGCCAGCGCGACGACACGAGCACGATCGGGCCGGGCTCCAGATACCGGCGAACCTGGCTCACGGGAAAATCCTTCTTCTTTGGATATCTCGTCATGGCGCACGCCTCGTCCGCAACCGGTCCTCGCCCAAGACTATATAGCGCCGGCGGCCGATGCGTCCGTTTCGCGCGTTCCTGCGGCGGGTGAACCTTAACGAGGCGTTAGGGATCGACGGCCACACTCCGGCGCCATGAGGGTCGGAGTCGGGAGTGCGCGCGCCTTGTTCGTCGTCGCGGCCGCAGCGGCCGTTGCTGCATGCGGGCGCGAGCCGTCCGAAGCGGATCTGTTGCGCGCCCTTCAGCGCTATCATGCCGCATGGGCGGCGGAACAGCGCCAGCATGGCATGGCGCGCCGAACGCCCGTCTTCGTCAATCTCGCCTTCGATGCGACGCTCAACCTTCACATCCATGCCGTGCGCAAGGAACGCTGTCGGCCGGCCACGGAGGCGATGGGTTACATCTGCACGGTCGAAGTCGAGGCGACGACGCCCTATCAAAGCGGCGTACGACGGCGGGTCGAGGCCCGATTCGTCGAGGGCACGAAAGGTTGGCTTGCGGTGAAGCCGCGGCCGCTCGATACAAGCGTTCGACAGGGACCGGACGCCGGCAACCCGGGCTAATCCGCTTCGATGATGCGGCGCCGGACGCCCAGCTGCAGAATGACGCGCAGGAACTCGTCCGGAAGCGGCTGAAGCTCGTACAGCTCGACAAGCTTGCGACGCAGGACGAGCTCGGCGCGCTTGTCGGCGTCGGCCGTCTCCCGTTCATCTCCGCGGCCGTCGCTTCCGTTCGTCGCGGCCATGTCGATCCGTTTCTGCTTTTCCATTCGGATTAAACCAAACGCTCGGGGTTCCCTGAGGTTCCGGCCGGAATGCGAAGCTGGCGCGCGGTCATTCCAATGACCACCTGTGCGGGAATCCGGAAGAGATGATCGGCGTCGTAGCGCATGAATCTGGACGCAAATCGCGGCACATAGGTCTAAACGCAGATGAGGCCGATCGGTTTCGATCCGATTCGACCTGGAATCGGCTTGGCCGATGTCGAACGCACCGTGCCGGTTGCAGGCCGGCGTGAATCGGGGCCGCCCGTCACCTTCGGCCCGATGATCCGGTCATCGTACGAAGTGACGAGTGCACCGCGCAGCGCGTCGCCGACGGTCGAATCGACCGCGCCGGCGTGAAATCGAATCGCCTGCTCGTCCGTTTGGGATGTGAGAAGCCATGGCCGCCAGCACCGTCGCCGGAGCCATTGCGGCCAGCCGCTCGCGCGAAGCGTGGTGCGGCGGCAGCCGTGTCGTGGAGGGCAAGATGCGGAACCAAGCACAGGCGCAGGTACAGACACATACCAGGGAGCCGTCGCGACGGGAGGGCATCGTCGTCAGCACGGTCGTGCGGCTGACGACGTCGGACGGATGCGCCTTCGACGAGCCCGAGAAGGCCATGGAGCACGAGGCGTTCTACCAGATCCTGAAGCGCCTCATCCGCGAACTCGGCTGGCCCGACAACGAGGAGAGCGCCACGTTCGCCAAGCGTCTTGCCCGCAGCTATCGGGACCTGCTGCCGCTGCTCAACGAACTCGACCGGGAGAGCGCGACCCTCAAGGCGCACCTGAAGGAGTTCCAGCGTACCGTGTGACGCGGGGCTGTGCCGGTCCCGGTTCCTTGCGCCGGAACGCCCCCGATTCGCCGTGGGAGCGGCGACAGCGAAGGCGGCCGGGCCCATCGGCACCCGCCCGCAAATAGGCTTTGCTCTCGGCCGGCAAAGCCGGTACCAAGGGCGCCCGGAAAGGGGGCCCCAGGTTCCGGTTTGATCGACATGTCCGACTTTGCCAGACGCGCCCTGCTGCCCGCGGGCCTGCGCGACATCCTGCCGCCCGAGGCCGAGTTCGAGGCCCGAGTCGTCGAGCGCATGATGACGACGCTTGCGGCCCACGGCTATGAGCGCGTCAAGCCACCGCTGGTCGAGTTCGAGGAAAGTCTGCTGAGCGACTCCGGCGCCTCGATGGCGCCGCACACCTTCCGGCTCATGGATCCCGTCTCGCAGCGGATGATGGGACTGCGTGCCGACATGACGCTGCAGGTCGCGCGCATCGCGGCGACGCGCCTCAAAGGCCTGCCGCGGCCGTTGCGCCTGTCCTATGCGGGGCAGGTGCTGCGGGTGAAGGGCGACGACCTGCGCCCGGAGCGGCAGTTCGGCCAGGTGGGGGCGGAGCTGATCGGCTGCGACGAGGCGGCGGCTGATGCCGAGGCGGTGCTGCTCGCGGCGAGCGCGTTGACCGGCGTCGGCGTGACGGACCTGACCATCGACCTTTCGTCGCCGAAGCTCGTTCCCGCGGTGCTGGCCGCGCACGGTCTCGCACCGGCATCGAAGCGGCTGCGCGAGGCGCTGGACCGCAAGGACTCGGCGGCGGTCGCGGCCCTGGGCGGTGTCGCGGCGCCGACACTGACGCTGCTGCTCGCCGCGACCGGGCCCGCCGACCGCGCGCTCGACGCCATCGGCCGCATGAAGCTGCCGCCCGAGGCGGCCGCCGAGGCGGCGCGGCTCGCCGACGTCGTGGCCCGCGTGCGCGCGGCGGCACCCGACCTGCGGCTCACTGTCGATCCGGTCGAGATGCGCGGGTTCGAGTATCACACGGGGCTGTGCTTCACGCTGTTCGCGCGCGGCGTGCGCGGCGAACTCGGGCGCGGCGGCCGCTACAGCGCGGGCGACGCCTTCGCCGAGGCCGGCGAGCCGGCGACCGGCTTCACGCTGTTCACCGACACGATTCTGCGCGCGCTACCGCCGGTGCCGCCGGCCGAACGGCTCTATCTTCCCTACGGCACCGCGCCGGACATCGCCGCACAATTGCGGGCGGAGGGATGGCGCACCGTCGCAGGCCTCGCGCCCGAAAACGACCCGGTGGCGGAGGCGCGACGCCTGCGCTGTTCGCACGTCTTCATCGGCGGCGCACCGACCAAGCTCGAGGACTGAGAACATGGCGAACGTGACTGTCGTCGGCGCCCAGTGGGGCGACGAGGGCAAGGGCAAGATCGTGGACTGGCTGTCGGAGCGCGCGGAGATCGTCGTGCGCTTCCAGGGCGGGCACAATGCCGGGCATACGCTCGTCATCAACGGTGAGACCTACAAGCTCAGCCTGCTGCCGTCGGGTGTCGTGCGTCCCGGCAAGCTGTCGATCATCGGCAACGGCGTCGTCGTCGATCCCTGGGCTTTGATCAAGGAGATCGACGGCCTGCGCGCCAAGGGCGTCGAGATCACGCCGGAAAACCTGCATATCGCCGAAAACGCGACGCTCATCCTGCCGCTCCATGGCGAGATCGACCGCCTGCGCGAAGAGGCGCGCGGGGCCAACAAGATCGGCACGACCGGGCGCGGCATCGGACCGGCCTACGAGGACAAGGTGGCGCGCCGCGCGATCCGCGTGTGCGACCTCGGCGACGCGGCGACGCTCGTGCGTAAGATCGACGAGCTGCTGATGCACCACAATGCGCTGCGCCGCGGGCTCGGCCATGCCGAGATCGACGGCGCCGTGCTGCGCGAACAGCTGCTCGACATCGCGCCGAAGATCCTGCCGTTCGCCCGGCCGGTGTGGCGCGAGCTCGACGAGGCGCGGCGCGCGGGCAAGCGCATCCTGTTCGAGGGCGCGCAGGGCGCCATGCTGGACGTCGACCACGGCACCTATCCGTTCGTCACCTCGTCGAACACCGTCGCGGGGCAGGCGGCGGTGGGCTCCGGCCTCGCGCCGGGTGCGACCGGCTTCGTGCTCGGCATCGCCAAGGCCTACACGACCCGCGTGGGCAGCGGGCCGTTTCCGACCGAGCTCACGGACGAGATCGGCCGCACGCTGGGCGAGCGGGGCAACGAGTTCGGCACCGTCACCGGCCGGCCGCGCCGCTGCGGCTGGTTCGACGCGGTGCTGGTGCGCCAGACGGTTCGCGTCGGTGGCATCCGCGGCATCGCCTTCACGAAGCTCGACGTGCTCGACGGTTTTCCCGAGATCAAGATCTGCACCGCCTATCGCTATCGCGGCGAGGTGCTGGACTATCTGCCGGCATCGCCCGCGGCGCAGGTCGAGGTCGAGCCGGTCTACGAGACCATTCCCGGCTGGCAGGCGAACACGCGCGGCGCGCGGTCGTGGGCGGACCTGCCGGCGCCGGCCATCAAGTACATCCGCCGCGTCGAGGAGCTGATCGGCGCGCCAGTGGCGCTTCTGTCCACCAGCCCCGAGCGCGAGGATACGATCCTGGTCGCCGATCCGTTCGCGGACTGAGATCCACGCGCGCCGTCGTTCCGTCGAGGCCGTCATTCGTTCGAGAACGAAGTGTCGTCCTTCGACGCCGGAGCTTCGTTCGTCGACGGCGAGGCTTTGTCCTTTGACGTCGAAGCCCATTCCTCGAGATCGAAGCCTCATCCTTCGACAAGCTCAGGATGAGGCTTCGTAAGCTCGTCCGTCGACAAGCTCGAGGCGAGGTGTGAGCGAGCGAGCTGCCGTCGAAAATAAGGCCAGCCTCGTCCTGAGCTTGTCGAAGGACGAGGCCGGTCGTGGCGCTGTAAGGGATGAAGCGGCATTCTTCGCGATATCGAAGCCTCACCCTTCGACGAGCTCAGGATAAGGCTTCGAAATGTTGACTCAGAACGAGAAAGCTCAGGCCGGATGAGAAGGCTCAGGCCGAGCCGCGTGCCTGTTCGAGGCCGCGCGTCTGTTCGAGCGCGAGGTTCTTCATCGACTTCTGCAGCTTCTCGAAGGCGCGCACCTCGATCTGGCGCACGCGCTCGCGGCTGATGCCGTATTTCTGCGACAGGTCCTCGAGCGTCATCGGGTTGTCGCGCAGGCGACGCTCGGTCAGGATGTGCCGCTCGCGCTCGTTGAGCGTGCGCATCGCCTCGCCCAGGAGGCGCTGGCGCCGGCGCATCTCCTCCCGCTCGGCGAGCTTGATCTCCTGGCTTTCGGACTCGTCGACGAGCCAGTCCTGCCACTCGCCTTCGCCTTCCTCGCGCAGCGGGGCGTTCAGCGAATGGTCCGGGCTGGCGAGGCGCCGGTTCATCTGGATGACTTCCTGCTCGGACACGTCGAGCTGCTGCGCGATCGCGCGCACCTTTTCGGGCGGCAGCTCGCCTTCCTCGATCGCCTGCATCTGGCTCTTGAGCTTGCGCAGGTTGAAGAACAGCTTCTTCTGCGCGGCCGTGGTGCCCATCTTCACCAGCGACCACGAGTGCAGGATGTATTCCTGGATGGCGGCGCGGATCCACCACATGGCATAGGTGGCAAGCCGGAAGCCGCGGTCGGGATCGAAGCGCTTGACCGCCTGCATCATGCCGACATTGCCTTCGGAGATGAGCTCGGACAGCGGCAGGCCATAGCCGCGATAGCCCATCGCGATCTTGGCGACGAGGCGCAGATGGCTCGTCACCAAGCGATGCGCGGCCTCGGTGTCGCCGTGTTCGCGCCAACGCTTGGCGAGCATGTACTCTTCCTCGGGCTGCAGCATCGGGAACTTGCGGATCTCCTGGAGATACCGCGCCAGATTCCCTTCGCCGCTGGGTACCGGAAGCGTCGCCATGTTCCTCGTCGTCCTTCGTCTCGCAGGCCGGGCAAGGATGCCCGGGTCGTGCCGGCCCGGCAGGGCGCCCGAAGCGCCCATGGCGCCGGACGCAGCGGCCAGCGAATCGCCTTGTAATGGAGTCAAATAATACGACAACGGCGGAAAGTTTCCCACCCCGGGTTAAACACTTTCTAGGGTTCTTATCAAGTTGCTGATGTCATGTGGTAATTTCTTCGTGAACTTCAAGGGCTCGCCGCTGCGCGGGTGGGTAAAGCCAAGCACGCAGGCATCGAGCGCCTGACGGCCGAGAGCCTCGACCGCGGCGGCCGCGGGCGGCGGCAGGGCGCGGCGGCGGCCGCGCGAGCGGCCGTAGACCGGGTCGCCGACCAGGGGGTGGCCGATCGAGGCCAGGTGGACGCGGATCTGATGCGTGCGCCCGGTGCCGAGCCGGCAGTCGACGAGGCTGATGGCGCCGCCGACGAAGGCCTTCCTGACCTCGTAGCGGGTGAGCGCGGGCCGGCCGCCGTGGGCGACCACGGCCATTTTCTTGCGGTCCGACGGGCTGCGCCCGATGGCCCCGCTGATCTCGCCTCGGGTCGGACTCGGCGTGCCCCAGACGAGCGCGGCATAGACGCGCTCCACCGTGCGGGCGCTGAACTGCGCCACCAGCGCCTGATGCGCGGCATCCGTCTTGGCCGCGACGATCAGGCCGCTCGTATCCTTGTCGAGCCGGTGGACGATGCCCGGCCGCATCACGCCGCCGATTCCCTTCAGCGATGGTCCGCAGTGCGCGATCAGCGCGTTGACCAGCGTATGGTCGGGATTGCCGGGGGCCGGATGCACGACCATGCCCGCCGGCTTGTCGACGACGATGACGTCGTCGTCCTCGTAGACGATCTCAAGCGGGATGGCCTGCGCCTCGACCGCGGCCGGCGCGGACTCCGGCAGCGTGACGGCGAAGACCTCGCCGGCGCGCACGCGGTGCGACGGATCGTGCGTGGGCGGGCCGTCGGCCGCGCCGATGCGGACGTGGCCGGCCTCGATCAGCGCCTTGACGCGGCTGCGCGACAGCTCGGGCACGGTTGCGGCGAGCTTCGCGACCAGCGCGCGGTCGAGCCGGTCGCCCGCGCCGCCTTCGTCGATCGTGACCTGGAACGTCCTGTCCGCCATCCGCGCCCCACGTATCCTGCCGCCGGGATTTCTGTTACACCAAGCCTGTCCATACCGTTTCACAACCGGCCCGTCGACATGCGTGCGCTCAAGGCTCTCGTCGCGGTGATGACCGTGCTGCTCGTCATCGGTTTCGGCATCGTGATCTGGGGGATCGCACGCCAGATCAACCGCGCGACCGAAACGCCGCCGGAGACGGCTGCACCGGCCAGCCCCGCCGCCCAAGAGGCGCGGCGCGTACCGTGGGGCCGGCTCATGCTCGACCAGCCGCCGGGCACGCACATCGCCGGCGTCAGCGGCGCGGGCGGCCTCGTCGTCGTTCACCTCTATACGGGCGAGCCGGGGCGCGACGAGCGCCTGGTCGTCATCGATCCGGACCGCGGCACGCTGCTCGGCACCGTCAGCGTCACGGGCGGTCCATGATCCTGATCGACCGCGCCGAGCTGCGGCGGATCGTCGACGCCGCCGAGGCCGCGTATCCGGGCGAGTGCTGCGGCCTTCTCGTCGGCGTGCAGCGGCCGAACGGTGACATCGAGGTGAGGCGCGCCATCGCCAGCCGCAACCTCGCCAAGGGACCCGACCGGTTCGAGATCGACCCGCAGCTTTGGGTCGACGTCACGCGCGCGCATCGCGGCGGGCCGCAGCGCGTGGTCGGCCTCTATCACTCCCATCCCGACAGGCCGGCGCAGCCCTCGGCGATCGACCTCGAAGCCGCGTGGGGCGAGGAGCTGATCTGGATCATCGTCAGCGTCGCCGGCGGCGAGGATGCGCGCGGCCAGGCCGTGCACGTGACGGCGCACGTGCTCGACCACGGCGGGCGGCAGTTCCGCGAGCTGCCGCTGCGCACGAGCGACTGGGGCCCCTATCCCGTCCGTGCCCTGCCGGACGACGGACGGCCGAACCGGAACGAGGCTGAATCCCGATGAACTTCGCGAGCGACAACACGGCGGGCGCGCACCCGCGCATCATCGAGGCGATCATGGCCGCGAACGGCGGCCGCGCCATGCCCTATGGCAACGACGAGCTCACGCGCCGGGTCGAGCGGCGCATCGCCGAGGTGTTCGAGCGCGACTGCGCCGTGCTGCTGGTCGCGACCGGGACGGCGGCGAACGCGCTGTGCCTCGCGGCACTCGCACCCGGCTATGGCGCGGTGCTGTGCCATCCGGACTCGCACGTCAACAGCGACGAGTGCGGCGCGCCGGAGTTCTTCACCGGCGGGGCGAAGCTGATCGGCGTGCCGGGTAAGGGCGGGCGCATCGCGGCCGCCGATCTCGAGCGCGCGATCGCGGCCGCGGGCATCGGCGTCGTACATCATGTGCAGCCCGCCGCCGTCAGCATCACGCAGGCGACGGAGGCGGGGACGGTCTATCGCCCGGACGAGGTCGCGGCCCTCGCCGAGGTGGCGCACCGCCATGGACTCGCCCTTCACATGGACGGGGCGCGGCTCGCCAACGCGATCGTCACACTCGGCTGCACGCCGGCCGAGATCACGTGGAAGGCGGGCGTCGACGCGCTGTCGTTCGGGGCGACCAAGAACGGCGCGTTCGCGGCCGAGGCGATCGTGATCTTCGACCGCGCGCGGGCGGACGCGCTCGGCTATCTGCGCAAGCGCGCGGGCCATCTGTGGTCGAAGATGCGCTTCATTGCGGCACAGATGGACGCCTATCTCGCCGACGACCTGTGGCTTGCCAACGCGCGCCATGCGAACCGCATGGCGGCGGAGCTCGCCAAGGGTATCGAGAGCATTCCGGGGGCGCGGCTCGAATACCCGTGCGAGTCGAACGTGATGTTCGCGACGCTGCCCGAGGCCGCGATCCGCGGGCTCGAGGCGGCGGGGTTCAAGTTCTATCGCCGGCCCGACCCGGCTGGACAGACGCTCCGCCTCGTCACCGCCTTCGACACCGACCCCGCCGACGTCGCGGCCTTCATCGCCACGGCCCGGCGGCACGTCGCCGGCGCGGCGTGAGGGGCGCCGGCGTCGGGGTGAAGTGGGCACCGGGAGCGGAGGCCGGCGCCCCGCGTGAAGGGGCGGGGCGGCGGCGGAGAGATCCGGCCGCCGGGGCGGCGCCCGCCAAGGTTCCGGCCCCGGCCGGGCCGGGATGGGGCCCGGCAAGGGTGACGGGACCGTGGTCCACACTATATAAAGTGGGAAATCGTGCGCCGCCCGACCGCCCGCGCTTGAACCGGGCGATCCGTTCCGCTATCTAAGGCGCCTGTTTTCCGGCCCGCCCGCACGGGCCGATGCCAGGGGTCCCCTTCGTCTAGTGGCCCAGGACACCGCCCTCTCACGGCGGTAACAGGGGTTCGAATCCCCTAGGGGACGCCATTTCCACCGTAAGCCCGACACCGCAAGATGCTGGTCGGCTGGGATCGGAAGCTGCCACCTCGGTACACATGAGGTGGTGCGAGATGCCAGCAGTGACACACATCCTTTGAGCTCGCAATGGAAATACTTCCATCGGCGGGAGATAGTACGCGCGACCATATGTGCAACCATAGGTAATGGCGCAAACGGTGACATTCCCGGATCTGTCGTAAACTTACGAACTGATCCGGCCGTACCGAGGCGACGTGGGGCCAGCACCGTTCTCGATCAGCCACAGTTCCTCAGTCGAGGCAGTGCTGCCGCTGCAGTTTTCGCCGCCGCGGATCGGCGACATCGCGTACTGATGTTACGCAAAAAACCTCAATGAAGGCACAACGGCTCAAGCAGTGCAAAAATCGCGGGCGAGGGAAGAGTATATCGCAGCGTGCTTTCGGCCGGAACTGGCTGGATCGCATTATTTGCTCGTCAAGCGCGCCCTTGACGAAGCTCGCCCGAGTTCGGAGCCAAGCAACTGTGCCAAACTTTCGCGCATCGTATATGGCGGTGCGGTGACAACGGGCGTGAAGTTCCAAACGTCCTCGTGGGGAAAACCGGCCTTCCTCCTGCCGTGGAAAATCGGCCATCCGGCCCGATCCCAAAATGACCGGTAGACCAAGGATGGACGCGCCCGTGGACACCAAGTAACCCTGCAAGTATCGAATGAATGCGAAGGAGGTATTGGACAGGTTTTGAAACTCGAAAAATGATCAAAAGGCTCAAAGCGCGGTTTTTTGTTACCACAAGAAAAAAAGCCCCAGACGATGTTTTTCCGGGGTGTGGAGGAGGAAAGGTGTCCGGTGCCGCCAAAGTAGATCGACTGGAGAGACGGGTCTCTTCGCCACAACTTCAGCTCTCCGAGCCTTCGAGCGCGGTAGCATCTGCTAGTTCCTCAGAAACGGCGCGCAAACTGCTCATTCGAGTAGACGCGGTTGATAAGGAATATGCCACCCGATCAGGCGACGGTGTTACGGCCCTGAAGGGTATTTCTCTTGAGATTCGCGAGAACGAGTTCGTAACCCTCGTCGGCCCCAGTGGCTGCGGCAAGAGCACCGTTCTCAAGATCATCGGCGGGATCATCAAGGCCACACGCGGTTTGGTCGAGTTCGACGGCAGACCGTTGGAAAAGCCGTCGCGCGAGATCGGAATGGTCTTTCAGCGCCCGATTCTCCTGCCGTGGCGCTCTGTTCTCGACAATGTGCTCTTTCCCTTCGAGATGATGGGCCGGAACGTCCGCGAGCATGTAGATGAAGCCAGGCGTTTGCTCGATATGGTCGGGTTGAGTGGGTTCGAAAATGCGCTGCCCCGAGAACTTTCCGGGGGCATGCAGCAGCGGGTATCAATTTGCCGGGCGCTTGTTTATGACCCGAAGCTGCTTCTGATGGACGAGCCGTTCGGTGCGCTTGATGCCATGACGCGTGAAGAGTTGGGCATCGAGCTCCTAAGGATTTGGACCGAGCGCCGGAAGACAGTGGTCTTTGTTACGCATAGCATTACGGAAGCGGTGTTTCTTGCGGACCGCGTGATCGTGATGACTCCGCGCCCGGGAAAGGTCGTGCTTGACTTACGGATCGACCTGCCGCGGCCGCGTACGATCGATGTCGAGTTCACACCGGAGTTTAAGGCCTACGCTGATGCAGTTCGCGATGCCATCTACACCGGCAAGCGGATCTAATCACCATGACACCAGTGTTGCGCGCGGCAATTTGGCTTCGAGAGTACGGTCAGGCGACTATTGTTCTTTTGCTGGCCGTTGTTGCTTGGGAAATCATCTGCCAGCAGATGGATATCCCAGTCTGGCTTCTACCGGCACCAACACTGATCTGGCAAGAGACGGTCCTGCTCATTCCGGTTCTGCCCGAACACATTTATGCGACGGTAATTGCGATATTTGGTGGTTTCTTCGTTTCCATCGTCGCGGCAGTGCCGATCGCCATTACTGTGGTTTACTCGCCATTTCTGCGGCGAGTCATATATCCGCCCCTGCTGATGCTGCAGTCCGTCCCAAAGGTTGCGATCGCCCCTCTCCTGCTGATCTGGATGGGTTATGGATTACAGTCGAACATGGTGATTGCCGCGACGGTTGCGTTCTTCCCGATCGTGATCAACACGGCGACGGGGCTGGAAGCAGTAGAAACGGAACTTCTAGATCTCACCAGATCCTTTGACGCTGCTCGGTTGAAGGTGTTCTGGAAGGTCCGATTGCCTTGGGCGATGCCGTACTTTTTCAGCAGCCTTAAGGTCGCGATCACTTTTGCGGTGATTGGCGCAATAGTGGCGGAGTTTATCGGCGCAGATAAAGGTCTTGGTTACCTGATTTTGGCCAGCTCAGGCGCAATGAACACCGCCGCCATGTTCGGTGTGTTAGTCATCATGTCTGTCATTGGCATTCTTTGCTTCTACGCCGTCGCGCTTGCGGAGAAACTTGTTTGTCCGTGGTACCTGCCAACACAGGAGGGGAGTCAGGGCGCATAAGGTGCGGATGCGGAGTGAAATGCTGTAACGGAAACGGGCTTGAAAGGGGAGGAAGAGCGGTAATGAGAAAGTTCATCAGGTGGGTAACGTTGCCAGTGATCGCGGCGATCGTTGCGATTGGGCCAGCGCGAGCGGCAGACAACATTACATTTGCGTTTGACTGGATCTACAATGGGACGCATGCCGGATATTTCATCGCCAACGAGAAGGGCTACTACAAGGACGCCGGCATCCAGGCCGATCTGTCGCGCGGCATGGGTTCGGGGGATACCGTCAAGCGTGTAGCTGCCGGCGCAGCCATGTTCGGAGTCGCCGATACCAGCGTCGTTGTGGCGGCACGTGCAAATGACGACGTTCCCGTGCGAATCATTGGCATGATCTACGGGAAGTCGCCACTTGGCGTGATTTATCTGAAGGAGTCTGGCATCAAGGAGCCGAAGGACCTCGTCGGAAGGACCATCGGTCGAACGGCGTCGGGCTCGTCGGTGACAATGTTTCCGGCATTTCTAGCGGCCAATGGCATCGATCGAACCTCGATCAAGGAAATGGTCGCCGATGCAAATACATTGCTTCCGATGCTCATGTCGAGGCGTGTCGATGCCGTTCTCGGGCAAACCGTAAATATTGGACGCTACAATAAGGTCGCATCCAAACAAGGGGTCACCGCCCAGGCAATGAATTACGCCGACTTCGGTATGGAGGCTTATGGTAATGCGCTCATTACCAATGTGAAGATAATTGAGGAAAATCCCGACCTAGTGCGGCGCTTTGTTGAAGCATCCGTGAAGGGGGTTGCCTACGCTATCAGCCATATCGACGAAGGAATCCGCTCTTTGAAGAAAGTCGCCCCGGAGGTGGATACCGAAGCGGCGACCGAGGAACTCGAGGGCCTCCGGGTCCTGGTACTGACGGACGAGGTGAAGAAGAACGGGATCGGTTACGCATCGTCAGACCGTATGGCTGCCACGATCAAGACCGTCCATGACGCGTTACATTTGAAGCGCCAGCTTTCAGTCAGCGACGTCTTCGACGCGCGCTTCCTGCCCAAGCAGCCGGTGCTGCCCCCGAGTTGAGCAGATCCGCGCGCCGCGCGCGTCCGTCGACGATGCATGAGCCGGCCCTTGTGGGCCGGCTCGTTGTTTTGGGGTTATCGAGAGATCGAAACGTTACGTGTAGCCGCGCTCCTGTATACTCTAGCTAGAAAGGAGAGAGGAGGAGCGCCGAGATGGAACTTCGGCATTTAAGATACTTCCAGGCCGTTGCGGAGGAACGGAGCTTCGTCAAGGCGGCAAAAAGACTGCACCTTTCTCAACCGCCTCTGAGCCGTCAGATCCATCAACTGGAAGAAGAGCTTGGCGTTGCGCTTTTCGAGCGCAACGTACGTGGAGTCGACCTGACACCCGCAGGCCGGGCTTATCTGGACGGCACGCGTGACCTCTTTATGCGGCTGGACAGGTTGAATCACCTCGTTCAGCGTATAGCCCGTGGGGAGATCGGAAAGCTTACCGTCGGTTTTCGCGAGACGGCAATGTACAATGGTGTTCTGCCGGCAATCTTCCACGAGTTTCGACGAAGCCACGCCAACGTGGAACTCGATCTTGTTCCGATCCCCTCGATTCAGCAGTGGGAAGCCTTACGCGAGGGGCAGATTGATGTCGGCTTCGTCTACAATCTACCCGAGGACAGTCAACTCCTTTCGTCCGAGCAGGTATTTGAAGACAACTTCGTCGTGGCGCTGCATCGATCCCATCCGTTGGCTCGGCGGAGGCGTCTGTATTTGCGCGACCTGGCGAATCAGCCATTTGTCTGGTTTCCCCGTTGGGCAAGTCCACGTTATCATCACGAGCTCCTGCAGGCTTGTCAGACTGCGGGCTTTTCGCCCCAAGTGGTTCAGCTGGCGCCGTATATCGGCGGCACGGCGCTGACCCTGGTGTCCGCCGGGGTGGGCATCTCTTTTGCGCAAGAATCGAGCGCGCGCCTCATGAAGCCCAACAATGTCGTCCTCAAGCCGGTTGTGGATCTTAAAGTGCGGGTCCGACACAGCGTGATATGGCGGAGCGACAATACATCTCCCTTGCTCACGGGTTTCCTCGAAGTCGTTCGACGTATGCGTCGGGCATGCTCGGGTACTTGAACCATACGTCCTTCGATTACCTGACGGGTATAGAACAGATACGGTGTTGATATTGGACGGGGACGAAGCGGCTTTGTTCTAATGCCTAGTGATGGGCGCTACAGGCATGCGCCCGATCAACTAGGTTGAACTCAACAAAATGAAGCCGGCGCCGTTCAACTATCGCGCTCCCGACAAACTCACCGAGGCGCTCGATCTTCTCGCAACGTACGGATCAGATGCCAAAGTTCTTGCTGGCGGCCAAAGCCTCGTGCCAGCGATGAACTTCAGGCTCAACCGCTTCGCTCTTCTTATCGACATCAACCGCATTCGTGAACTCGAGTACATTCGCATCGACGGTCAGGTGCTGCGCATCGGCGCATTGACGCGGCATCGCGACATCGAGATGTCACCACTTGTACGCGAGCACGCACCACTTGTCGCGGAAGCGGTGCGCCATGTCGCGCATCTTCCGATCCGGACGCGCGGCACGATTGGCGGAAGCCTTTCCCATGCCGATCCTGCTGCAGAGAGCCCGGCAATCGTACTCGCCCTCGACGGGACATTAGTTCTTCAAAGTCGAACCGGAGCAAGGAGCGTCCGGGCAACGGAGTTCTTTCAGGGGATGTTCTCGACCGCGCTTCAACCGAATGAGCTTCTTGTCGAAATCCAGCTCCCCGTCGCACAACCTGGCCAGCGCTTCGCCTTTGAGGAGGTGAGTCGCCGCCGTGGTGACTTTGCCATCGTCGGAGTGGGAGCCATGGTGAATCTCCAGCATGGCCGTATCAGTCAGGCGCGCTTTGCAGCCTGCGGCGTTGGAACCGGACCGGTTCGTCTTCGAGCGGCCGAACAGTTGCTTGAACAACAGGTGCCGACGGCCGCGCTGTTCGCCCGTGCGGCTGCTGCTGCAGCTGCGGCTGTGGATCCACAGACCGACATTCACGCCGATGCCGAGTACAGGCGGCGCCTGCTCGCCGGCCTCGTCGAGCGAGTCGGCATGCGGGCCGCTGGCCTTTCCGAGGGAGCGAAGCGTGACTGAGTTGCACAAGATTCGTGTCGAAGTGAACGGTGCGCTGGTTGAGCGTACAGTCGAGCCGCGGCGTCTGCTGAGCGATTTTCTGCGGGAGGATCTGGGGCTGACAGGCACGCATGTCGGGTGCGAACAAGGCATTTGCGGCGCTTGCACCATACTGCTCAACGGGCGCGCGGCGCGATCTTGCCTGATATTTGCGGTTCAGGTCGACGGCGCAAAGGTTATGACGATCGAAGGCCTGAGCAACAGCGGGGCGGTACGCCACCTACAGGACCTGTTCTCAAAGCATCGCGCGCTTCAATGCGGCTACTGCACGCCCGGTATGATTGTCGTTGCGTACGACCTTCTGCAGCATTTGCCATCGCCGACCGCCCAGGAGATCCGCGACGGTATGTCCGCGGCGCTGTGCCGTTGCACGGGGTACGTCGGAATTATCGAGGCGGTAACTGAAGCGGCCCGCGAGCGTGTGGCCGCGGTGGACTGCGCAACGCCTGTGCACATGACGAGCGATTAACATCATGCACGAGACGGTATCGCGGAAATACGTGGGACGCTCCATCTCACGGCGAGAGGACAGACGGCTTCTGAGTGGTGCTGGTACGTTCGTCGGTGACATTCAGCTTCCATACATGGCACATGTTGCCTTTCTGCGGAGTTCATTGCCTCATGCCCGCATTCGCGGAATAGACGTAAGCCGGGCTTTGGCCCTGCCGGGCGTCATCGCGGTACTGACGGGAGACGATATCCGATTTCATCTGAAGCCTGTTCCTGGCATGCAGAACCGCCCGCCCAAAAGTTGGCGCGACGCGGTGGAGCACGAAATCAATATTCCCGATCAACCCATCTTAGCCACGGACAAGGTTCGGTACGTCGGGGAGGCACTCGCCGTCATCGTGGCGGAAAGCCGCTATCTGGCCGAAGACGCCGCGGAGTTGATCGAAGTCGATCTTGAGCCGTTACCGGCGGTCGCAACAGTCGACATGGCGTTGGCGACGGATGCACCCAAGGTACATGACGACCTCAAGAGCAACGTGGTTGCGAGACTTCGCATACGAAAGGGTGACGCGGCTGGCATACTTGCGTCTGGCGTACGCTCGATCCGTCATCGTTTTACCAATCATCGGTATCTCGCGATGCCGATAGAGTGCCGTGGCGTCGTGAGCCAGTACGATTCTCGGTCGGACTCTCTGACCATCTGGTCCTCGACACAGGTGGTGCACTGGGTACGGCGCGAAGTCGCCGTACGGTTAGGATTACCTGAATCACGGGTGCGCTGCATTGCGCCGGATGTTGGCGGCGGGTTCGGCGTTAAGGGCCATGTCTATCCCGAAGATGTCCTGATTCCGTATCTGGCCCGGCGGCTCGGGCGACCGGTGAAGTGGATCGAGGACCGCCACGAACACCTTCTCAACTCGACACACGCGCGCGACGACCGGCACGATGTCGAGGTCGCTTTCGACGATAAGGGACGGATCCTTGCGATCCGCGACAACTTCGTGAAGGACTCCGGCGCCTACACGCCGGTCGGTATCGGTGCGCCGTCAAACACGATCGCGCATCTGCTGGGGCCGTACGATATTCCGCACCTTGAGGCGGCGGCGACGGTTGTCGTGACCAATAAGACTCCAAACGCCCCGTATCGTGGCTCCGGCAGACCGGAGGGTGTGTTCGTCATGGAGCGGCTGATGGACTTGGTCGCTCGCGAACTCGGTATGGATCCCGTAGAGTTGCGATTGCGTAACATGATTCCGCCGGAACGGATGCCGTATAGCGTCGGCATACCGTATCGCGACGGCGTACCGGTCGTTTACGACAGCGGTGATTTCCCGGCCGCTCTGCACGAGGCCATCAATGCGCTGGGCGGGCTCGAAGCAATTCGCGCAGAACAGCGTGCGGCGTGGGCAGAAGGCCGCTTTCTCGGTCTTGGCGTCGCCTCGTTCGTGGAAGGCACAGGCGCCGGTCCATTCGAGGGCGCAACCGTCCGCATCGATCCGTCAGGTGAGATATTCGTTGCGACAGGCGCCTGTGCGCAGGGTCAGGGGCATGAGACGATCTTCGCGCAGGTCGCAGCTGACGAATGGGGCGTTACGCCAGATCAAGTGACTGTCTCCATAGCGGACACCGGAAGCATCGCGCTTGGCTATGGCACGATCGCCAGCCGTAGCGCCGTGAACTCCTCGTCCGCCATTCGGAAGGCAAGCGCCGTTCTGCGTCAGAAGGTCTTCGCCATTGCCGGACATCTTCTCGAGTGCGCGATCGAAGATCTCGAACTGCGGGATGGTAGGGTGTCGGTCAAAGGTGTGCCGACGATGTCGATCAGCCTTGCCGAGATCGCGCAGGCCGCTCGGCCTGGGTGGGATCATCGGCGCCCCCCGGGTATGTCGGGTGGACTTGAGGTGACCGAATACTTCGAGCCGCCAACCGTAACCTGGGCTTATGCGACGCATGCCGCGCTAGTCGAAATCGACCGGATCACCGGCGCACCAATTATTCGTAAGTATGTCGTCGTTCACGATTCGGGCGTCCTGATCAATCCGAAGCTTGCCGACGGGCAGGTACTTGGCGGCGTGTGCCAAGGCATCGGTGGAGGCCTTCTTGAGGAAGTGATCTACGACCAGGACGGACAGCTCCTGACCGGATCCTTGATGGATTATCTCGTGCCGACGGCATCGGACATGCCACCGATCGAAGTGATCCACCGTGAGACGCCATCACCGCTGAACGAGTTAGGGGTGAAAGGTTTAGGAGAGGGGGGGGCGATCGCGCCGCCTGTGGCGATCGCCAACGCCGTCTGTGACGCGCTGCGACCGGCCGGATACGAGATATTCGCCACTCCGATCCGCCGCTCCGAAATTCTCAAGGCTATCGACAAAATCCTGGGCTGATGACGATGAGAAGTTCCCGCAACGATATCTAGAGGAGGAACAGATGAGCGAGACGACGACCAAGGAAAAGAAGATTGCCCGCCACAAGCGGCCCCCCGAGGTCGCGAATATGAGTCTGGAGGAGATCGCTCGTAGGTACACGGCCCGGTTTGCCGATCGTCGACCCGACTGGAATGCTTTTGCGGATGCCAAGATTCCGGGTTACCGGCGTGCTCAGCACCGTTTCATCGGTAACACCAGCTACAAGCCAGATACCAACTTCATCCCAGCGGGGGCATTTACGCTGACGATCATGTACGTCCCGCCCGGTGAAGGTAATGCGCCACACACGCACGAAGTAGAGGAGGTCTTCTTTGTCCTTCGAGGGGTACTGACGGTGTTCCTCGAGGACGAAGAGGGTAACAAAGTCGAAGTGAACCTTGGTCCTTGGGATTGCATCTCCTGCCCGGCAGGCGTGATTCACGGTTACAAGAACAACAGCGTGGAGCCCGTGTACCTGCAGGTGATGGTCGGAAAACCTAATCCCGAGTTTATGGGTTTCTCCGACCCTGAGCTTTACGCTAATCGCGACAGACACCTCCGGGAGTAAGCGCGAGAACGGTGACGCAACGGCCCCCTGCCTCGAAGGGATGTAGAGAAATGACACGACGAGGAATATGGTTGGCAGGCGAGGAGCGGCGCGGCCGCGGCCGCGCGATGGAGGTCTTCGTCCCGTTCACCACCGACCTGCTGGCAGTCGTCGACACAGCGTCTCCTGACGACGTTTCCGACGCGGTGAACGCAGCCTACGCTTGCTTCAAGTCGACGATGCGTCTCATGCCTGTTTACAAGCGTGCAGGCATTTTGCACAAAGCCGCCGCGCTGTTGAAGGAGCGGGCCGAAGATCTTGCTCAAATGCTCGCGCGCGAGAGCGGGAAGCCAATCTCATTGTGTCGCATCGAGGCCCGGCGCGGCGTGGATATACTGTCGCTTGCGGCAGAGTCTGCACGCTTCGTGACCGGCGAGATCGTACCACTAGATGCGCTCCCGGGGGCCGACGGCCGCATTGGTCTTGCCATGCGCTGCCCGTTCGGAGTGGTGGCAGCGCTTAGCCCGTTCAATGCACCGATCAACTTGTCGCTACAGAAGGTTGCTCCGGCGTTGGCGGCCGGTTGCACGGTGGTCCTCAAACCTGCCGAACAGACACCGCTGACTGTCCTGATGCTGGGCAGTATTTTTGCGGATGCCGGGCTTCCACCGGGCGCGCTCAGTATCCTTCCTGGCGGAACAGAAACCGGGCAGGCCCTGGTTTCCCACCCCCGCGTCGCGGTCGTGAGCTTCACCGGTAGCTCTGCCGTTGCCGAGAAAATTCAGTCGGTGATCGGAATCAAGAAGGTCATTTACGAGCTCGGCTCGAATGCACCCAATATCGTTTGTTCAGATGCCGACCTCGATCTTGCAGCCAAATCCTTGGTGCAGTCGGCGTTCAACTCGTCCGGTCAGATCTGTGTATCGGCGCAGCGGATCTACATCCAGTCGGCGGTGTATGACCAGTTTCTGGAGCGGTTCTTGCCACTTGTCGATACGATGAAAGTCGGTGATCCGCTCGATGAATCGGTGATGCTAGGATCGCTCATCAATGTTACAGCGCTCGAACGCATCGAGTCTTGGATCACCGAGGCAGTGAGCGGTGGCGCCAAGATTCTAAAGGGTGGTCGCCGCCATGAAAGCGGTCGCAATCTTCTGCCGACCGTGCTGGCGGACGTTACCCGCACCATGCGCGTGCAATGCGAAGAAGTCTTCGGACCCGTGGTTACAGTGAGCCGGTTCGAGACGGATGAAGAGGCCATCGAGTTGGCAAACGACTCGCCCTATGGGCTGAGAGCCGGCGTCTTCACCCGTGACTTGAAACGCGCATTTCTCTATGCGCGTGATCTTGAGGTCGGCGGCATGAGCATCAACGATAGCTCACGGTTCCGCCAGGACAATACTCCGTCCGCGGGCGTCAAACGTAGTGGCGTCGGCCGCGAGGGAGGTCGGTACGCTTATGAAGAGTACACGTATATGAAGTTCGTCGGCCTGAAGCTGGCCTAACATGGGTAAGGGTACGCAACAGGCGCTTCGGCTAGTACCGTGCCACCATTGATAGCTCGGGTTGCTTCCGGATCCCGGGCGGCCGTTGCGGCGGGGCACCATCTCGCCTGTGCCGAGGCGCTACGGATGCTCCGGGAGGGCGGAAATATTGTCGATGCCGCGATCGCCGGAGCGGCGGTGCTCGCGGTGGCATTGCCATATGCCTGCGGAATTGGAGGAGATGTCTATCTTCTTTACTACGAGGCCAGGACTGGCCGGGTATACGGTCTGAACGGAACCGGTGCGGCGCCTTCTGGTGCGACTGTCGAGATGTTTCCCGACGGAATACCGCAGGTCGGTGTGCGCTCGGCAACCGTTCCCGGCGCAGTCGCAGGCTGGGATGATGCGCTGCGGCGCTTCGGTACGCGAAGTCTGGCAGATTGCCTCAAAACAGCCATTAGGTACGCCGCAGATGGCATCGCGGCACATCAGGGGGTGATCGAAAACGCAATTGAGAAGGAAAAGCTGCTTCTGCGAAATGCGGAGGCACAGCGCCTATACCTTCCGCGGGGTGCTCCACTTAAGCCTGGCGACGTGCTGATTCAGACCGATCTGGCACACTCGCTCAGTCTCATTGCAGAGAGGGGGGCGCGCGAGTTCTACGAGGGGGATCTGGCCCGGCGGATCGTCGACAAGATTAGAGCACTGGGCGGACTCTTTTCTTTCGAGGATCTCGCGACTCATCGGTCGTTATGGCAAGAGCCTATCCACGTGTCTTTCTACGGGCACGACATCTACACCATGCCACCCAATTCGCAGGGTTTGGGGCTTCTGCTGCAGCTTCAAGCCCTGCAAGCGGCGCGGATAGACGCTGTCAAGAGAGGTGATCCAGAACAGTGGCGCAGCACAATTGCAGCTTGGCGCTGGGCCGCGCATGTTTCGAAGGATACCATCGGCGACCCGCGCGACGCCGAAAGTCGGGCTCGGCTGCTTCTTGGGCGTATCCGCAGCAACTCAATCGCGTTCTCTCAAGCGTCAGTGCCTCTACCCGGATCAGGCGACACCTCCAATCTCGTGATCATCGATGATCGGGGAAACGCGGTTTCTCTTGTCCAAAGTGTCTCGGCCCCTTTCGGTTCAGGTGTTGTGCTCGAAGGGACTGGTATTCTGCTCAACAACCGGATGAGGGGCTTTAATACCGATGAAAGCAGCATCAACTGCGTGAAGCCGGGCCGGCGCCCGGCTCATACACTCGTACCGGTTCTGGTTGCACGAGGTGGCAGGGTCTGGATGGCGATCGGCACGCCCGGTGCTGCAGGTCAAACGGTTACCCTGTCCCAAGTTCTATCGCATCACATCGCCTGTGGCCTCTCGGTGAAAGAGGCTATCGAAGTGCCGCGGTGGTCTGTGGCGCCTTCTGGGGCAATCATGATCGAACGTACGGCAAGCACGGATATTATCGATGCCTTGCGCGAGTTTTCTCCTCGCTTGGAAATTGCCGATGTTCGGCATGTGCGGTTTGGATCAGTCAAGGCGGCTTGGTTCACTGATGGTGTCATGCATGCTGCCGCAGATTATCGTCGCGTGGCGTCCGCGGCGGCGTGGTAAAACGCGAATCTACTTGATCACGCAGCAAACTGACGGGCGCGCAGAATCCAAAGTTCACGCTTTGAGCTTGCTTTCACTAAAGTGCACTCACCTCCCCATCCAACAGA
Organism: uncultured Rhodospirillales bacterium; assembly: GCA_937926175.1. GTDB lineage: Bacteria > Pseudomonadota > Alphaproteobacteria > CACIAM-22H2 > CACIAM-22H2 > CALANV01. The sequence continues at coordinate 104,419 of CALANV010000043.1, forward strand.
GATATCGATGCTATACGCTGGAAACTAGCTACCAGATAGTGCTTTTGGGGGCCGAGGGCTATGGACTGCAACGTTAACCTCAACGGCCTAAATCTCTAACATCCTGTCTCAGATATCCGCATGAAAATCCGGGGGCTTCTAAGGGGCTGAAGCCATTCGTTTGCGAGAACTTGTCGTCAATCAAGGCTTGTTAGAAGCCAACACGACTTCCGCTGTGCAGTTTCGTACCGGTCTGACATCGCCGCTGTCACCTACGCAGCTCTTCGCCGACGCCTGCCGGTCAGCGCATAGGCTCGTTCGGCTGCGCCGAGGCCGAGGAAGATGAGGATCGCGCCGATCAGTCCCAGGTTGTGAGGCATCGTGAACTGAAGGGCGAGCGCGCCCAACAGTCCGGAAACGGAAACCGCGACGTAGATGGTGGCCGCGTTCAGCGCAAGCAGGATCGGCGCGAGCGACGGCGCAAGGCCGATGAGCCGGTGCTGTTGCGGCACCAGCATGCCCCAGCCGCACAAGCCCCAGACGACGAGGGCGACGACGCTGCCGGCGACGGTCGTGCCCGACCACGGCATGAGCGCGAAGTCGATGCCGGCGACGACGATCGCGAGATTGAGGACGCGGCGGCTGCCGAACCGGTCGGTCAGGTGGCCGGCGACGAGGTTGCCGACCGTCGCGGCGATGCCCCAGATCGCGATCAGAATCGCCAGCATTTCGCCGTCGCCGCCGGTCGCGCGGTCGAAGACGACGCTTATGTAGGTGTAGACGGTATAGAGACCCGCGAGCACGAGGAGCGTGGTGAGAAGCGTCATCGCCACGCGGGCGTCGCCGAGCGGCGCGAGACGCTCGCGCAGCGACATCCCCGTCGTGCCCGGCAGTTTCGGCAGCGCCGACGCGACGCCAAACCCCGCCGCGACGCCCAGGATCACGACGAACCACATCGTCGCGCGCCAGTCGCCGACGCTGCCCACCAGGGTTCCGATCGGTGCGCCCAGCGCGGTCGCGCCGCTCAACCCCGCCATCACGACGGCGAGAGCACGGCCGCGCGATTCGGGCGGAACCAGGGAGGCCGCCGTGGCGCTCGCCGCCGGCGTGAACATGGCACCGCCCACGCCCGCGAGAATGCGGCTCGCCAGCACCAGCTCGAAGCCGGGCGAGACGGCGGTCAGCACGTTGCCGACGGTGAAGACGACGAGGCCGCCGCCCAGCACGCGCCGGCGGGGCCAGTGCGCCGTCAACGCGGCCATCACGGGCGTCGTCACGGCATAGGCGAGCGCATAGACCGTGATCATCTGCCCCGCGGCCTCGATGCCGACGCCGAGGTCGCGCGACACGCCGGGCAGGATGCCGGCCACCACGAAGCCGTCGGTGCCGATGGCAAAGGTGCCGAGGGCGAGCGTGACGAGGCGCATGTCCATCATGATTTCCCACCTCAGTCGTAACCATTCATGTTACATTAACGGGCAACAACGCCATTTTCCCGTATGTCAACGTCGTGTTCTCCTGTGTCGCCGTGCGCCGCCGGCGATTATGTCCGCTTCAGGTTCGGCCGCCGGAGGGTGTCGGCGAGCACGTCCTCGATCGTCGTGCGCGCCAGATGCGTCCGCAGCACACCGTCGAGCGAGTCGTACACGCGCGAGAGCGCCGGCCGGATGCCCCGGCCGACGGGACAGGCCTGGTTGGGTGTCGCGGCGTGGAGAGCGAATGACGGCCCTTCGCCCAGCGCATCGTAAACGTCGCGCAGCGTGATGGCGCGCGGGGGCTTCGCCAGTACCCAGCCGGCATTGGCGCCGCGAAGGCTCCTGACGAGGCCTTTCTTCGACAACCGTCCGAGGATGCGCCGGATCACCACGGGGTTGGTGTTGACGCTCAGCGCGATCCGATTGGAGGTCACGGGGTCAGGGCGCTTCCGCCCGACGAGGGCCATCCAGGTCAGGATATGGATCGCAATGGTCAGCCGGCTGTTGGCGCTCATGCCCGTGTCCTTCGATGTAACAAGCATAGTTACATCAAAAGGCGATCAAGGCAAGGCGCGTCGTTTTCCCGATCGAACCGGCGGCCGCGCCGGGGCGGCGCCGAGGCCTTTCAAGCCAGAGCAGACATGCCGTCGTCGGCCCCGGTCGCGTCGACGCCGAGGAGCGTGACGGCGTTCGCGTCATCCGGCACCGTTCCATCGGGACTGGCACCCGATGCGATGGCGGGACTCAAATCCGGCAGCGAGCCCGGGTCGATCGCACTGTTCGCGATGAGGTCGAAGCCGAAGCTCTCCGATGGGCCGGGCGAGCCGTCCGCTGCCAAGCTGCGGGTGACGACGCCGATCCGGGCGTAATCGAAGCTCAGGCTGTCGTTGCTCACGCCGTCGTCCGTTTCGCTTTCGTCATGCACGGCGGTGATGATCACCTCGCCGAACGTGAACTCCTGGACCGTCACCGGCGACTCGCCTTCGGTTACGGCCTCGATCCTGGCGCCGCGAAGAAGCGTGCCCGCCGCCGCACTTTGCAGGATCTTGGCGAATCCTTCGCCGAAAGTCAGATCCACCGTCACGGGCGAGAAATCGGGGCGGCCGGCCGACCCGGCGCCGCCGGGGCGCAGCACGGCACTGGTCGCCGTCACGTCGAACGCGTAGCCGTCGACGTCGAACCAGCCCTGATGCGCCCTTTCGGTCGAGCCGCCGTCGATCCCGTCGAGCAGAAGGAAGTATCTCATCACCATCCGTGACCTCCCGTGAAGCAAGGGGCTTCGCCAGCCGGTCGTCCGGCCGGATTTCCGGGCGAAGCACACGGGCGAGGCTACGGCACGATCGCGCGCCGCCGGTATTGCGCAATGGAGCCGGCGCCGCGCAATGAAGAGGCAGGGCCGGCGCAATGGAGCAGGCGGGCCGTCCGCGATCTCAGACGCGATTGGCGGTCGTCAGCAGGCCGCCGATACCGACAAAGGTCGAGCCGGTGATGCGGTTGAACCAGCGGCCGTAACGGCCGAGCCAGGGCGCGATCTTCTGCGCCATGCCGGCGAGGACGAGTTCGTAGCAGAGCTCGATCGCCGCAAAGGTACCGCCCAGCACCGCGAACTGCAGCCAGTACGGCGCCCCCGGCACCATGAACTGCGGCAGGAAGGCCGCGAAGAAGATCAGCGCCTTCGGGTTCGACACCGCGACCAGGAAGCCCTGGACGAAGAGCCGCGCGGCACCGGCCTCGCGCGCGACGTCCGCATCGGCGCTCGTGCGCACCATCGGCGGCGGCGCGCGCCACAGACGGATGCCGAGATAGACGAGATAGGCGGCGCCGATCCACTTCGCGACCGTGAAAGCGGTCTCGGACGCCGCGAGCAGCGCCCCCATGCCTGCGAGCGAAGCGGCGATCAGCACGAGAAAGCCGGAGACGCCGCCGAGCACGGTGAAGACGGTGCGCGCGAAACCGAAGCGCACGCCGTGCGTCAGCGACAACAGGCCGTTCGGGCCCGGCGTCAGCGAGAGGCCGATGGCCGCGACCAGATAGACGAGCCAGAGTTCGAACGTCACGTGGATGATCCCCGCCGTTGCCGTCCGCTTTGTACCCGGCGAACCGGACGGCGCTCAACCGCCGCGAGCGGGCGGCGATTCCGCGCAGCGCATCATGTCATGTGCCGTGATGTTTCGTGTCAGCGCGTGCGGCCGCCCGCCGCGGCGACGTCCATCGTGGGGCCGGCGGCGACGGGCGCGAGACGGCGGCGCAGCATCGCTTCCTTGAGGGCGCGGCTCTCCTCGGGGAGGATCTCGACGCGCACGCGGGCGGTGCCCTTCTGCTCGAACCCCAGGATCTGCGCGGCCCGGCGCGAGACGTCGATGATGCGGCCCTTGACGAAGGGGCCCCGGTCGTTGACGCGCAGCACGACGGAGCGGCCGTTCTCGAGATTCGTCACGCGCACGAGGCTCGGCATCTGCAAGGTCGGATGCGCGGCGGTGAGCGCGTTCATGTCGTAGATCTCGCCGTTCGCCGTCACGCGGCCGTGGAAGTCGATCCCGCGCGTCTCGCCACCGTAGTACGACGCGATCCCCGTCGCCTTGTAGGCGAAGTCCTCCTTCGGCCGGTACCACACGCCGTTGATGCGATAGGGGGCGCCGACCTTGTAGACGGGCCGCGGCGGCGGCCGGATGCCCTCGCGCAGGGCGCGCGAAAGCTCGGCGACACCGCCGGCGGCGAGCACCAGCACCATGCCGATCAGGGCGGCGCGGCGTTTCGCCTTGGTGGACCGTCGTCGGGACGTTCGCCGGAACCTGAACAGGCGGCGGATCCGCCTGAGGCCGGACGGGAACCCGGTCACTGCCATTTCGTCGGTTCAGCGTTCGTCGGTTCAGCGTCTGCCGTCGTCGGGGCGACGGCCGTTCGATGCAGGCGGCCGCCCGCGGCGACGCGCGGATGGAATCATACGTCGCCGCCCGCGGTCCTCAAGAATTCAGCCCGATCACAGAAATGACACAGCATCCATCGGTTGAACGAAGGAATAGGCGTTTCGCGCGCGCCGTTGTCCCGGCAAACAAGTTCCGGAGAAACGCATGCCCGTTCGCTTTCGCGTTCCCTCTCTAGGCATACTCGCGACCGCCGCGCTCGCCGGCACTCTCGCGCTCACCGCCGCGCCATCGCCCGCCGCGGCCGGCGGCTGGCACAAGCGGCATCATCACCATCATCATCACCACCATCATCACCACCATCATCACGGCCACCATCATTTCCATGGCCACGAACAGGTCATCGTCGTGCATCGGCCGCCGCCCAGGATCGTGGTCGTTCAGCAGCCGCCGCGCGTGATCGTCCGCGAGGTGGTGCCGGCGCCCGTCCATTACGCGCCGCCGCCCGCACCGGTCTACGTGCAGGGCCCTGCCTGTGCCGGACTCAGCAACGAGATCGTGGGGATGATCGGCGGTGCCGCAGCCGGCGGACTTCTCGGCGCCCAGGTCGGCAAGGGCACGGGCAAGCTCGCGGCGACGGCCGGCGGCACGTTGGGCGGGGCGCTTCTCGGCGCGTCGTTCGGCCGTACCCTCGATCGCGCCAACGGCTGCTGAACACCGGCCGCGACGCGTCGGCTCGATCCCGCCCTTCGTCCGAGACGCGCGTTCATAAATCCGTCGCCGTCATCGGCCGTCATCATCGAACCGGCCGGGCGAGGCAGGGCACGACGGCCGCCGAGCGCTTCGGCGCCGTCGAGTCGCGGAAACTTGGCGGGAACTGCAGCAGCGCCGACTAGCCAAAAAGAGGGAACCCGTCGTGCGTGCAGACTGCGCGGCGCCGTCGATCAAGCCGGCCGGCGGGCGCCGATACCGCGTCCGTCGTCTCCAAGTCCATTCGCGCCATCGTGCATGTAGCCGTTCACGACGCGAGTCGATAACATCCGCGCCCTCCGGCCACACACCACGAACGATACGGCGCCGCTTCGTGTCCTTGCCCGACAATCTCGATGCCCGACGACTTCAGATCGCCCTCGATCTCGCGCGCATCGGGTTCTGGGAGCGCGACCTACGGACCAACAAGACGGTCCGATCGCCCATCATCGACGAGATCTTTGGCTTCGAGCCCGGCGAGGTCGGCGACGATGCCGCCCCATTCCTCGCGCGCGTGCATCCGGACGATCGTTGGGTGATCGAGGCGCGCATGCGCGAAGGCATCGCGAAGGATGCGCCCTACTTCAAGGAGTTCCGCATCCGGCACACGGACGGGACGTGGCGCTGGATCGCGGCGCGCGGCGAAGTGTTCAAGGATGCCGACGGCCGCCCCGAGCGGGTCGTCAGCATCCTCCAGGACATCACGGAGCGGAAGCGGGCCGAAGAGGACCTACGCGCCAGCCAGGCCAAGCTTCAGATCGCCATCGATGCGACGGATCTCGGGCTCTGGCATCACGACCTCGTCACCGGCGCGCTGGACTGGTCGGAACGGCTGAAGGCGCTGTACGGGTTGAGCGCGGATGCGCCCGTGAGCTTCGATACGTTCGTCGCGAGCCTTCATCCGGCGGATCGTACGCGCGTTCTCGCCCAGTATCAGGCGGCGCGGCATTCGCGCGATGGCCGGTTCCGGTTCGAGCACCGGATCGTGACGGCGAGCGGCGAGGTGCGCTGGGTGCAGAGTTCGGGGCAGGTGATCTTCGAGCGCGAGCGTCGCGCGGTGCGCGCGATCGGCTCGGTGCTGGACATCACGGCCCGCATGCAGCTCGAGACCGAGCTGCGCGCCCGGACGGTCGGCCTCGAGGAACTGACCGATGCGCTCGGGGCCGCGTGCGCCATCATTCGCGACCTCGACGGAACGATCCGCTTCTGGAGCCGCGGCGTCGAAGCGCTCTATGGCTGGACGGCCGCGGAGGCGGTCGGAAAGGACGCCCATCAGCTTCTGGAAACGCGATTTCCCAAGGACCGCGCCGAGATCGAGGCCGCCCTGCTCAGGGACGGTGCCTGGCAGGGGGAGCTGCAGGGCGTGGCGCGGGACGGACGGATGATTTCCGTCATCGGTCACTGGACGTTGCGTCGCGACGGCACAGGGCGACCGACGGCGGTGGTCGAGGTGCACAACGACATCACCGCGCTCCGCACGGTCGAGACGCGCCTCGCCCTGTCGCAGGAAGCGGCGGGGATCGGGATATGGGACTGGGACATCGTCCGGAATACGGAAACCTGGTCGCCGACGTTGTTCCGCCTCTACGGGACCGCGCCAACAACCGATCCGGTGCCGCACAAGCGGTGGATCGATTTCATCCATGCCGACGACCGGGTGGATGTCGCCGAATGCCTGGTGCGTGCGCTCGAGGGCGCGCCTTACGACAAGGAGTTCAGAATCGTCCGGCCCGACGGCGAGGTCCGCTGGATCGCCATGCGCGGCCGGATCGAACGGGCCGAGGACGGCCGGCCATTGCGGATGATCGGCCTCAACTTCGACGTTACCGAGCGCAAACGCGCGGAAGAGGCGGTGCGTTCGAGCGAGCGGCGGCTCAAGCTCGCGCTCGATGCGGCGCGGCTCGGTACCTACGAACGCGACCTTTCCACGAACACGGGCCAATTCTCGCCGCGCGGCAGCGAGCTGCACGGACTGCCGCCGGGGCAGGAAGTCTACACGGAGAAGAGCTGGCTGCAGACGATTCACCCCGACGATCGGCCGATCGTGGAGGAAAGACTCGCCCATGCGCTGGCGGGTTTGGGGCCGTACGACATCGAGTATCGCGCCGTCTGGCCGGACGGCCAGGTGCGCTGGCTCGCGGCGCGGGGCGAGGTCTGCTTCGATGCCGACGGCACGCCGCTTCGCGTCGCCGGCGTCGTGCAGGACATCAGTGCGCAAAAGCAGACCGAGGACCGGCTGAAGCTGCTCGCGGCCGAGGTCGATCATCGCGCCAAGAATCTGCTCGCGATCGTCCAGGTCATGCTGCGCCAGACGCGCGCGGCAACGGTGAAGGAATACGCGGCCCAGGCCCAGGGGCGTGTGACCGCGCTCGCGCGCGCACACGCGTTGCTGTCGCAGGCGCGCTGGGAAGGGGCCGATCTGCATCGCCTCGTCGAGGAGGAGCTGGCGGCCTTCCGCGACGGCATGCAGCGGGTCAGGGTCGAGGGACCGGTCGTGATGCTGCCGCCGCGCGCGGCGCAGTCCTTCGCGCTGGCGCTGCACGAGCTCGGCACCAACGCAGTAAAGTACGGCGCGCTGTCCGTGCCCCGAGGACGCGTCGACCTCGCGTGGTCGGTTCACGAATCGGCCTTGCGGGTGATCTGGCGCGAACGCGACGGTCCCGCCGTGATGGCGTCGTCGCGCCGTGGCTTCGGGACGAACGTCATCGAACAGAGCATCCGTCAGCAGCTCGACGGCGACGTGGCGTTCGACTGGCGGCCGGAAGGATTGCAATGCACCTTGACCGTGCCGGCGACCTACTTCCGCCGCGGTGCCGTCGACAGCCGTAACGAAGCCTGATCGGAGTACGGAGGCGTTGCCCTGACGTCCACGCGTTGGTCGGCGAAGCCAGCGCGGGAATCCCCATTCCGGAATCGTGGCCGAACTCGATCCATCGCGCCGTCGTTGAAATCCCTGCGTTTCCGACGACGGCCGGCGCAGCGCCGGCGTGTGACGGCTGCGAGGAGGTCGAACGATGACGGAGGGCGGCGAAGGTTTCTTTCTGGTGCTCTGGCTGATCGCCGGTTTCGTGGTGCTGGGCGCGGCGCTCGCCTATTTCTCGTGGCGCAACCGCGTGGAGCAGCGCCGCAAATCGCCGGCTGAGCGGGCGCGGGAAGACGAGCAGCGGCGCGCGGCGATCCGGAACGAATACCGATAGAACCACGATACGACCACGTCGGCGTCCGCTGCCGGACGAAGTCTGGTGTGCGGCCGTGTCTAGTGCGTCCTCCTTGCACCTGCGTGCGCATGCATCGCGGCATTCGGTCCGGATCCGGACTGAAGCCCCGATGACGCGCGTCAGGTGTCCTCGATCTTGGCGGCGCGCGCCCGCGACACGCGTCCGGCAGGCGGGCGGCCGAGCACCCTGGAGATGAACAGCGCGGCGCGAACGACGCCGTCGAGATCGACGCCGGTGTGCACGCCGAGGCCATCGAGCATGTAGAGAACATCCTCGGTGGCGACGTTGCCGCTTGCACCCGGCGCGTAGGGACAGCCGCCGAGCCCCGCCGTCGACGCATCGACGACCGTGATGCCCAGCTCCATACAGGCGAGGATGTTGGGGAGCGCCTGTCCGTAGGTGTCGTGGAAATGCACGGCGAGCGCCGTGATGGGGACGCGCTGCGCCACCGCGGCGACGAGCGCCTGGGCCTGCCGTGCCGTGCCGACGCCGATTGTGTCGCCGAGCGAAATCTCGTCGCAGCCCATGTCGTGCAGCGTCGCCGCGAGCGCGGCGACCCGTTCGGGCGCCACGGTCCCCTCGTACGGACAGCCGAGGACGCAGGAAATGTAGCCGCGGACCCGGATTCCCTCGGCCCGTGCCCGCGCGACCACCGGGCGGAACCGCTCGATGCTTTCGGCAATCGAGCAGTTCGTGTTGCGCTGGGAGAAGGTCTCCGAGGCGGCGGTGAACACCGCGACCTCGCGCAGGCCCGCCGCGATCGCCTGCTCGAGACCCTTGAGGTTCGGAACGAGCGCCGAATACGAGGCATGCCGTCGCGCTTCGACCGCGGCGGCCACGGCCGCGGAGTCCGCCATCTGCGGCACCCATTTCGGCGACACGAAGCTTCCGATCTCGATCGAGGTGAGCCCCGCCGCGGCAAGCCGGCGGATGAACTCGATCTTGGTTTCCGTCGGAACGGACCCGGGCTCGTTTTGAAGCCCGTCGCGCGGGCCGACCTCGACGATGCGAACGGCGCTCGGCAGATTCATCCATCCTCCCGGGGCTTCTCGACCGTCACGGCGCATGCCGCGGCATGCGTTTCCGACGGTGGTTGACTCAGAGGTTTATTTACAGGAAACTTACAGGAAACAGAACCATGGAAACGCTCGGCTCCCGCCTCCGTACGCTTCGCCATCTCCGCGGCCTCAGCATCGACGTCGCCGCGCGCCAGCTTTCGCTGTCGAAAGGTTATCTTTCGAAGGTCGAGAACGACCGCGCCGTTCCGTCGATCGCCTGCCTGACGCGGATGGCCGAGGTGTATCGCACGTCCATCGCCGCCATGCTGGGCGAGGGGGGCGATGAGAGCCGCTTTTCGATCGTCCGGGCGAACGAGCGCCGCTTCATCAACCGCGACGGAACGGAGCTCGGCTACCGCTTCGCCGCCATCAACGACCGCAAACCCGACCGCCGCGCCCACGCCTTCGTATTGACTCTGCCGTGGACCGACAGCCGGAGGCTTTTCTATCAGCACCCCGGTGAGGAGCTGTTCCTCGTCCTCAAGGGGCGTATCCGTTTTCACTACGGCGGCGCGGAATACCTCCTGGAGGAGGGCGACTGCGTCTATTTCGACTCGAGCGTCAAGCATCGCGGCGAGGCCGCCGACCGCAAGGGGGCGCAGGCGCTCTCCGTCATCATACCAGGGCCGTCGCGGACCGGCCGTTCGTCGTCCGCAACCAAACCGAAATCGTCTGCAACCAAACGGAAATCGTCGTAACGGTGGAGGACTTGCCATGAGGAGGATCAAGGTTTCCCGACGTGTTCTGCTGAAGACGGCCGTCGGCGCCGCAGCCGGCGCATCGCTTGCCGCGCCCGCGATCGCGCAGCAGCAGGTGACGTGGCGCATGCAGGCGCTCTGGGACGCCAACACGACGCCGCAGAAATTCGAGGAACGGTTCGTCGCCCGCGTGGCGGAGCTCACCGGCGGGCGCTTCAAGATCAATCTGTTCGCGGCGGGACAGATGGTTCCCGCAGCACAGGCATTCGACGCGGTCCGGAGCGGCGCGTTCGAGATGATGAAGACGTTCGACGGCTACGAAGCCGGCAAGATCCCGGCCTTCGCCTTCACCAGCACGGTCCCGTTCGGCTTCGAGCAGCCGGACCAGCTCGAGGCATGGTTCTATGAACTCGGCGGCCTCGACATGGCGCGCGAGGCCTACGCGTCGGCAGGTCTCCACTACATCGCGCCGACCGTCTACGGCCAGGAGCCGATCCATTCGAAGGTTCCGTTGAGCAAGATTGACGACCTCAAAGGCAAGAAGGGTCGTTTCGTCGGCCTCGCGAGCACCGTCATGGCGGCGTTCGGCGTCGCCGTCACGCCGCTGCCGACGGGCGAGGTCTATACCGCGCTCGAGAAGAACGTGATCGACCTCGCCGACCGGGGCGATCTGACCGCGAATCTCGAGGCGGGACTGGCCGAGGTCGCGAAGTACGTGATCTATCCGAGCGTCCACCAGCCGACCACGGCGACGAGCTACGTCGCGAACAAGGCCGCGTACGACAGGCTGCCGGCCGAGTTCAAGGCGGCGTTGGCGGTCGCAGCGCGCGAGATCTCCGGCGCGCTCCGGCAGCACCTGCTCGTCCAGGACGCAGCCGCGATCGAGGCCTACAAGGCGAAGGGCTGCGAGATCCTGAGCTTCGATCCGGCTGACGTCCGTGCCAATCGTGCGAAGGCGATCGAGGCGTGGCGCGCTGCGACGAAGAACGATGCGCTCGCCACCCGCATTCTCGACAGCCAGATCGACTTCATGAAGAAGCTGAACCTTCTCGTCTGACCGCGGCGGGCCGCCGGCGATTTTCGCCGGCGGCCATTCCTCCCCGAGAGGCATCATGTCCATCGTCCGGCTTTACGTGCGCGGCGTCACGGCCCTGAACCGCTGGCTCGCCTACGCCGTCGCCGGCCTCGTCTACGTCATGATCGCGGTGATCCTGTTCGAAGTCGTCAGCCGATACGTCTTCGGCGCACCGACGGTCTGGGCGATGGAGTCGGCGGCGCTAATGTTCGGGCCGTATTTCCTGCTCGCGGGCCCCTGGCTTCTCCACACCAAGGCACACGTGGCGGTGGACTTCGTCCGCATGCGGCTGCCGCCGCGCGCGGGATTCGTGCTCGACTGTCTGACCTACCCCATCATCTTCATCTTCTGCGTCATTCTGATCGCTTACGGCTGGCCGTTCGCCGTCAACGCCTATGCCCTCGGCGAGACGTCGTTTTCAGCCTGGAATCCGATCATCTGGCCGTTCAAGTTCGCGATACCGCTCGCGGCGGTCCTGCTGCTGGCACAGGCCGTGGCGGAGTTCCTGCGCATCATCTGCACGCTCACCGGGCGTGAAGGGGCGCTCGAATGAGCTCCGGCTTCATCCTCGTCGCGATGTTCCTCGGCCTCGTCGGCCTGATGCTGACGGGCTTGCCACTCGCCTTCGTGCTGGGCGGGACGTCGCTCTTCTTCACGGCCGTGTTCTGGAATCCGGGCGCGATCGTCATCACGGTGATCCAGATCTTCGACACGATGCGCTCGGAGGCGCTGCTGGCGATCCCGCTTTACATCCTGATGGCCTGCCTGCTGCAGCGCTCCGGGGTCATCGAGGCGCTCTACCGGGCCATGGAGCTGTGGTTCAGCCGCTTGGCGGGCGGTCTTGCCGTCGGCACGGTCGTCATCTGCACGATCATGGCGGCGATGACCGGCGTGGTCGGAGCGGCCGTCACCTCGATGGGCATCCTGGCGCTACCGTCGATGCTCAGGCGCGGCTACGACCGCGAGATGTCGATCGGAACGATCTGCGCCGCCGGCACGCTCGGCATCCTCATCCCGCCGTCCGTCGTGACCATCGTCTATGCCGTCACGGCGCAGATCTCGATCGGCCAGATGCTCATCGCCGGCCTGGTGCCGGGACTGATTCTCGCCGGCCTCTACATCGCCTACATCGTGACCCGGTCGATGCTCGATCCGTCGCTCGCGCCGGTCGGTGCGGACGCGCGCACGGCGCCGCTGAAGGTCCGGATCGCCGCGCTCGGCGCGCTCATTATTCCGAGCGCGATCATCGTGGCGGTGCTGGGCAGCATGTATTTCGGCATCGCGACGCCGACCGAGGCCGCCGCCGTGGGCGCAGCCGGTGCCGCGGCCTCGGCCGCGCTCCAGCGCCGGCTTACCTTCGCGGTATTGCGGGACGCAGCCCTCGACACGCTCAAGGCGACCGCGATGGTTCTGTGGATCACCATCGGCGCCAAGGCCTTCGTCGCGATCTTCACGGGCCTCGGCGGGGCGGACTTCATGCTCGATTTCATCCGCGGCTGGGATGCGGCGCCGTGGCTGATCCTCGCGGCGATGCTCGCGACCCTGATCTTCCTGGGCTGCTTTCTCGACGAGATCGGCATCATCCTGCTGACGGTGCCCGTCTTCCTGCCGATCGTGAAGTTCCTCGGCTTCGATCCGCTGTGGTTCGGCGTGCTGTTTCTCGTAACCGCGCAGATGGCGTACCTCACGCCGCCCTTCGGCTACACGCTGTTCTACATCAAGGGAACGCTTCCGCCCGACATCGGGATGGATACGGTCTATCGGGCGGTGGTTCCGTTCTTCTTCCTTCAGCTCGCAGGTCTTCTGATCTGTGCCTTCTTCCCTGATCTGGTGACGTGGCTGCCACGTTCCATGATCGCCCGCTAGGATCAACGAGGAGTGTTCATGTCAAAGACGTCGCGCATCCCGGGGTTCCACAAACTGTCGCCCGCCGAGCGCCTGGCCAAGGTCGTCGAGCTATGCGGGCTCGACGACGCAGCGCACCGGCAGCTCGCCAACACGGGAAACCTGGACGTGGCCCTTGCCGACCGGTTGATCGAGAACGTCATCGGGGTGATGGCCATTCCGATCGGCATCGCGACCAACATGGTGATCGATGGTCGCGAGACTCTGATTCCGATGGCGACGGAGGAAAGCTCGGTCGTCGCCGCGGTCTGCAATGCGGCGCGCCAGTGCCGGGATTCAGGCGGATTCGTCACGTCGACCAGCGGTCCTCTGATGATCGCCCAGATCCAGCTCGTCGATGTGCCCGATCCGCACGCGGCGCGCCTGAAGATCCTGGAACGGCGCGATGGGATCAAGGCCGTGTGCGACGAGGTCGACCCCGTGCTCGTGCGCCTCGGCGGCGGCTTCCGCGACCTCGAGGTGCGGGTCCTCGACACCCAGGCGGGTCCCATGGTCATCACCCACATCATCGTCGATACGCGCGACGCGATGGGCGCCAATGCCGTCAACTCCATGGCGGAGAAGCTGGCCCCGCACATCGCCGGCTGGACCGGGGGGCGGACGTATCTGCGCATCCTGTCCAACCTTGCCGACCGCCGCGTCGCGCGGGCGCGAGCGGTCTGGAAGGTGGATGCGATCGGCGGCCCCGAGGTACGCGACGGCATCCTGTCGGCCTATCACTTCGCGGCGGCCGATCCGTATCGGGCGGCGACCCACAACAAGGGGATCATGAACGGCGTCACCGCGGTCGTGCTGGCGACGGGCAACGACACGCGCGCGATCGAGGCGGGCGCGCATGCCTATGCGGCGCGGCATGGCCGCTACACCAGCCTTACTCACTGGGAGCGGACGGCCGAGGGCGACCTCGCCGGAACGCTCGAAATCCCGATGGCGGTCGGTCTGGTCGGCGGTGCGACCAAGGTGCATCCGACCGCGCAGGTCTGCCTGAAGATCCTCGGCGTCGACAGTGCCGACCGGCTTGCTCGCATCATCGCCGCGGTCGGCCTGGCCCAGAACTTCGCCGCGCTCAAGGCGCTGGCCACGACCGGCATTCAGAAGGGCCACATGGCGCTGCACGCTCAGAACATCGCCATGATGGCAGGCGCGGTCGGCGACGAAATCGATCGGGTGGCCAAGGCGATGGTCGCGGCCGGCACCGTGCGGCTCGACGTCGCCGAGCAGGAGCTCGCGAAGCTGCGAAAATAGCCGGATTGCCGGGGGCGGCGTGCTACAGGATCGCGAGCACCGCCTCCGGCGGGCGGCCGAGGGCGGCCCTGTCGCCGTTCACGACGATCGGGCGCTCGATCAGCACCGGGTTCTCGACCATGGCGCGGATCAGCGCGTCGTCCGACAGTTTCGGGTCGTCGAGGCCGAGTGCCGCGTAGGGCGCCTCCTTCTTCCGCATCAGGTCGCGCGGCTTGAGGCCCAGCTTGCGCAGAATGTCCTCAAGCTCCGCGGCACTCGGCGGCGTCTTCAGATATTCGACGATCTTCGGCTGAATGCCGCGCGACTTGAGGAGCTCCAGCGTCGAACGCGACTTGGAGCAACGGGGATTGTGATAGATGACGATGGTCATTCGTCTTCCCGGATCACAAATCGAAGTTTCGGATGTCTAGGCCGCCTCGCGGGCGGTGGCGTTGAGGCCGAGCAGGGCCTTGGCGGCCGCCTGGACGGCGGGCCGGTCGGCCGGATCGAGGTTGCTCAGGAGCGGCAGGATCGGCCCCATGTCGGCGATGCCGGCAAGCGACACCGCGTCATGCAGCACGCGGATGGGGTTGATCCTGTTGCGCAGGGTCTCGAGCGGCAGGAACTGCTCGCGGATCGCGAGCGCCCGGCTCCAGTCGCCGGCCCGGAGCGCCCGGAGCATCGCCATCGACAGCGCAGGGGCGACGCAGACCGAGCCGGAAGTGAAGCTGGAAAGGCCGAATTCGCGGAAATGCGCGACGGCCGGCAGCTCGCCGATGCCGCTGATGATGTAGCGGCGGTCGACCAGGTTCACGAGCTTGCCGAGATACGCGTCCTCTGCGGGATCGTTGCGCACGATGGCATACTTGATGGCGCACACCCGCGCCTCGGAAACGAGTGCTGCGACGTCCTCGGGTTCGAGATAGCCTTCGGCCTTGATGTAGACGATGACCTGCTTGCCGAAGGCGTCGCTGAAGCGGCGGATGCCGTCCGCCACGCCCGAGGGCGTCGTCAGGCCGGATTGCGGCAGCACCATGACGGTCGGCACGCCGAGGCTGCGGTAGATCGGCGCCTCGTCCATCATCTTGCCGAAATCCGCCCCGGCCGAGGGGATGATCCACGTGTCGGCCGACGCGGCACCGGCGAGAGCTTCGATCGTCTTCGCAACCTCGGAGACACGGATGTTGTAGAAATTCGCATTGCCCCCGTACATCAGGGTCTTCACGCCGCCGGCTTCGAGATGGCGGATCAGCTTCGCGTTCTCCGCGACGTTGACCTCAAGATCCGCGTTGCGGGCGAGCGGCGGCACGGCGATGACCGATGCGCTCAGATCCTCGAATGTTACGGGGCTGGTCTTCATGGCGTTTCCTTTCCTCTCCCGACGGCTGTCAGCCGCGGCGCGGGCAGCCGATTTTATCTCACCGGTTTACGGCCGGCAGATCCTAGCCGGGCGCACGCCCGCCGCAAAGATGCGGGATACCGGCCGACGCGGATCGCTATGGACGTCCTGGTCGTGCGGCGGGTGGCGCCGCCGCCGTGTCAGGCGATCTTCGCGCCGCGCTGTCCGCGGGCGCGACGCGGGGCCGGTCGCTCGGCGACCGTTCCCCACAGATCATATTCCTCGGCGTGGTCGATCGTGACCTTGACCAGATCGCCCGGATCAAGATCGGTGACGCCGTCCAGGAAAACATTGCCGTCGATCTCGGGCGCGTCGGCATAGGAGCGCCCCACCGCACCATCGGCGTTGACCTCGTCGATCAGGACGTCGAGCGTCCGGCCGATCTTGCGCTTGAGGCGCGCGGTGCTGATCTTCTGTTGCGCCGCCATCAACCGGTCCCAGCGTTCCTGCTTGACCTCTTCGGGCACCGCACCCGGCAGATCGTTCGCCGGCGCGCCGGCGACGGCCTCGTACTTGAAGCAGCCGACGCGGTCGAGTTGGGCCTCCTCGAGCCAGTCGAGCAGGAACTGGAAATCCGGTTCCGTCTCGCCCGGGAATCCGACGATGAAGGTTGAACGCAACGTGATATCGGGACAGATGTCGCGCCAACGCCGGATCCGTTCGAGCACCTTTTCCTGATTGGCGGGCCGCCGCATCGCCTTGAGCACGGCGGGGCTCGCATGCTGGAACGGAATGTCGAGATAGGGAAGGATCTTCCCCTCCGCCATCAACGGGATGAGCTCGTCGACGTGCGGGTAGGGATAGACGTAGTGGAGGCGAACCCACACGCCCAGCTCGCCGAGCGCGGCGCACAGTTCGGTTATGCGCGCCTTGATCGCGCGGCCGCGCCACCTGCTTTCGGCATGACGCAGATCGACGCCGTAGGCGCTGGTGTCCTGCGAGATCACCATGATTTCCCTGACGCCGGCGAGTGCCAGTCGTTCGGCCTCGTAGAGGATCTCGGCGGCCGGACGGCTGACGAGATCGCCGCGCAGATGCGGAATGATGCAGAACGTGCAGCGGTGATTGCAGCCTTCGGAGATCTTGAGATAGGCGTAGTGCCGCGGCGTGAGCTTGATCCCCTGCGGCGGCACGAGGTCGATGAAGGGGTCGTGCTTGGGCGGCACCACCTGATGCACCGCTTCGACCACGGCCTCGTACTGGTGCGGTCCGGTGACGGCGAGCACGTTCGGGTGGACAGCCCGGATCGCGTCCGGTTCGGCGCCCATGCAGCCGGTGACGATGACGCGGCCGTTCTCGGCCAACGCCTCGCCGATGGCCTCGAGCGATTCCTGCTTGGCGCTGTCGAGGAAGCCGCAGGTGTTGACGAGCACGACGTCCGCGCCGTCATAGCTGGATACGATCTCGTACCCTTCGGCGCGCAGACGGGTCAGGATGCGTTCAGAGTCGACGAGTGCCTTGGGACAACCAAGGCTGACGATGCCGACCTTGGGGGCGGATTTCTTCATGGCGCGTATATAGCGGCTGACATCCGGCCCGCCCAGTGGCATGCGCAACAAAAAGTCACGGGGGCCGGCGCGCTGCCGCATGACCGCCGGGACAGCTGTCCCGGAATCGTCCCAGGCGGTGTCCCCGTCCGGCGGTTAAGCGCTGCAACATTTTGAATTGAAAAGATTATTTCCGGCCGGCTACCTTGTACCCGAGGCGGCGGGCCTGGGCCGGCTAGATCGGCTTCTGAACGATGCAGCCGTACCAGCCAAGCCCCTTGTAGGTCTCATAGCCGGGGGTAAGGGCGAACCCGACCGTGTTGCCGGCGCGGTCGACGTAACTGCCTTGTGGCCGCCCGCCGGTCTCGAGCGGGAACCGCTCGGTCAGGACGCCGACCCTGTCGCTGGCCGCGAGCACCCGGAACGAGCTGTCGAGCAGCATGACGCGCGTGCGGCTTGCCTCCTCCGGCGTCAGGCGTACCCCCGCGACGACCGCCTGCGCCTGCGGCTCCCAATCGAAATGAATGGCGAGGACGCCGAGCGGCTCGCCGTCGGTGCGGGCACCGCGCCGGATCGCGGTCGCATAGGTCGCGACGAGCTTGTCGTCGAGCACATGATTTCTCGCCACGTCCGCAACGACGTATTCGTCACCGCTTCGGGTCTTCATGGCGTTATCGAACCAGGCTTCGCCGCTTACGCTCGTGCCGAGCGCGCGCGGGTAACGCGTCGGGCGACCGTTGGCGATGACTTTGCCCGATGGGTCGCAGATCCACAGGTCCAGGTACACGGTGTAGGCGTTCAGGATCACGCCCATGCGCTCGCTCGCATAACGGCAGCTCGCCTCGTCGGGAGATTCGACGCAGGCGACGACTGCACTGTCGGTCGCCCACCAGCGTACGTCGCATGTCCGTTCATAGAGATTGCGATCGATGATCTCGATCGCATTCAGGGCGAGGTCGACCAGTCGCTGGCCGCGCACCTGCTCGATCATGCGCTGGCCAAGGCTCTCGAGCTGCGCGATCTGCGGCGCGAGCTCGGCCTCGAGCGTCTTGGCCACGTTCTCGACCTCGGTGGAGATCTGCTTGACTTCGGTCGCGACGACGGAGAAGCCGCGCCCGGCCTCGCCGGCACGCGCGGCTTCGATCAGGGCGTTGAGTGCAAGGATCTTCGTTCGGCTCGTGATTGCCTGAATCTCGGCGAGCTTGTCTGTCGCCAGATTGCGGATTTCGGCCGTCAGGGCGACGATACGTTCGGGCTCCGCCGATCCGTTGCCGGCGGAAACGGATTGGATATCTGCACGTGCGGATGTCACGACGCGGTCCTAATCGATTGATTGTCGGGAACGTCAAATTCGAGGTGGAGACTACACTGTCGGGGCTAAAGCTTTCTTAAATGCGCGCGGAGCCGTTGAATGTGCGGTTGCATATTTTTTGTTCAGGTCGCCGACGCGTTCAGCATCAAATGAGGGGGCCGGACATCGGAGGCGCGCGCAAATTCTGAGGAGGATCGCGATGGAGTACCGGGGGCTCGGCGTATCGGGCGTGAAGGTCTCGCCCATCTGTCTCGGCACCATGATGTTCGGCGGTCAGACCGACGAAGCGACCGCAGAGCGAATCATCGGTAAGGCACGCGACGCCGGCATCAACTTCATCGACACCGCCGACGTGTGCAACGCGGGCCGTTCCGAGGAGATCGTCGGACGTGCCATCAGGGCGCAGCGCGACGGGTGGGTGCTCGCGACCAAGGTCGCCAATCCGATGGGCGATGACGTGAACCAGCGCGGTCTGTCGCGGCGCTGGATCATGATGGCGATCGAGGCGAGCCCGCGGCGGCTCGGCACCGATTACGTGGACATCTACCACCTTCACAAGGAGGATCACACGACCCCTCTCGCCGAGACGGTGCGGACGATGGGCGACCTGATCCGGCAGGGCAAGATCCGCTATTTCGGCGTCTCGAACTATCGCGCATGGCGCGTTGCGGAAATCTGCAACATCTGCGACCAGCTCGGCATCGATCGACCGATCGTGAGCCAGCCCTACTACAACGCCATGAACCGCATGCCGGAAGTCGAGCATCTGCCGGCCTGCGGCTATTACGGGCTGGGCGTCGTCCCCTACAGCCCGCTCGCGCGCGGCGTGCTGACCGGCAAGTACGATCCCGATGCGCCGCCCCCGCCGGACAGCCGGGCGGGACGTCAGGACAAGCGAATTCACCAGACGGAGTGGCGCCGCGAATCGCTGGTGATCGCGCAGATCATCAAACGCCATGCCGAGGCGCGCGGCATCACCGCCGGACAGTTCGCCCTCAACTGGGTCCTGAACAATCGATTGATCACCGCCGCCGTCGTCGGGCCGCGCACCGAGGCGCAGTGAGACGAGTATGTGCGGGCGCTGAATTACCGCTTCACACCGGAGGACGAGGCGCTCGTCGACTCGCTGGTGGCCGCCGGCCACCCGTCGACGCCGGGCTACAACGATCCGCAATATCCGATCGAAGGGCGCGTGCCGCGCACCGGGCGAAGCTAACCGCGCCCCGTCAGCAGCTGTCGGCCCATCTGCGAAATCAGGTTGCGCAAACCGGGATCGGCGGCACTTTCGGGGCGCCGCATCCATCCATGGACGGCCGTGAGCGGCCGCTGCCGGTGACAAAGCACGGCACGGATTTCGAGCGTACGTTTCCTGGTGCCGATGGCCGGCAGTTCACCGGCGCAGGCAAGGTCGTGATTGAATCCTTCGCCGGGATCGAGCAGCCATACCAGCCGGAAGTCGGGCGAACCGGTGGTGGCCGAGAATTCGAGCCAGGGCTCGGTGAAGGCGGCGCCGACGGCTTGGGCGAGTTCGCGGCGGACGAAGGCATCGGGCTCGGGGAACGGATTGCCGTGAACCTCGATCCGCAGCGGTCCCGCGGCAGCGGCGTTGGTGACGTAGCTCCATACGTCTTCCGTCGCCGAGAAACTCAGATTGCTGGCCGGTCCTTCATCGCACGCGGCGAGCACCGAGACCGTCGCAACGCAGCACAGAATTCTCCGAACCGGCATTCATCCGTCCCGTTCACCGCGCCGGGCACCGCAACGGACGGGATCAGCAAAGGTTCCATGCGGTCGACGCGCGACCGGATTGTGATGAAAGCGCCACGGCGGTGCAACCGAACATTGCCGCCGGCGCATGCCGAAAGCCCTGTCGCCGCGGAAGCGACTTTGAGGCGCGCGTCAGTCGAGACGATGTTCGGGGCTGCGCCACACTTTGCTCGCCATCGGTCCTGTGTCGCCGATGGTCTCGACATACTGGACGGGGTCGCCCTTCTTGAGACTGTCGAAGTCGTTGTTCATCACGCTGTTGCGATGGAAATAGAGCTGCGAACCGGTGCTGGTCAGAATGAAGCCGTGGTCCGCATCGGGAAAGACCTGCAAGACTTGGCCCTGGAACGTCGGCGCCTGCGGCTTCACGTCGCCGCGCTGTACCGCCTTGAAGTCCTTGAGTCGCCGCTCGGCGGCCTCGAAGGCGTCGCGGATCGACGTGAACACGTCTGGTTGCGCGTAACGCACCTTGGCCTTGTGGGGGGGCCGGCTGATGACGAGGTCCTGTCCCGGTACCATGATGACGATGTGGACCTCGTATTCGTTGCCGGTCCGATGCTGCCGGTGCAGGGATTCGACCGAGACGCGGCACCCGACGATTCGCGGATAGATCTTCTCGAGCTTGGCCACGCGTTTGCGGATCTCGGCCTCGAGCGCATCCGAAGATGGCATGTTGTGGAACGTGATCTCGAGCGGTGTTTGCATCAGGTACCCCCAAGCTGACCTCCGACACTCGCTAACGCGGTGACGCGGCGGCCCGTTCCCGCCCCGGGGCGAACGTGGCAGGTCGGTCTCGGCGCGGCGTGCGTTCGGCGATCTAGCGCGCGAGGCGCAGGTTGCTCAGCTGCGTGGCGATTTCACGGAAGATGGCGCGGAGGTCGGCCGCCGTCGGCGAGACGAAGAAGTACTCCGGCTTCGAGGCGCAGGACCGGAAGAGGTTCTGTGTCGCCGGATTGTTCTCTTGCAGGACGATCGTATAGATGATGATGTCCTTGGCCTTCATGGCCTGGCAGAGCTGGCTCATCCGCGCGTTGATGATGTTCGTCGCGGTCGCGCCGTCCGTCGTCCCGAGACGCCCATCGCTCAGACGACGATAAGCGGTGAAGTCGGCATCCGACGGCAGATCGCGCGGCGACGTGCAGCCGCTGATTCCGTCGCAGCCCGGCGGTCTGCCGGGCATGTCGTACCATTGGTTCACGCCGTCGGTTAGCAGAACCACGACCTTGTCGATCAGCGGCGTGTCGTAGTCGAGCGGTAACTGCGGATCGCCCCACAGACCGCGCCAGGCCGGGCTCAACACACGCCAGCCCCAGGCCAGGCCCACGTTCGCCATCGTGCCGCCGCGGCTCCAGGGCGCCATGGCGTCGATCGCTGCAAGCACGGTCGACTTGTTGGGCTGAAGCGGCGTGATCTCGGGGCCGCAGCCGAGATTGGGACCGTAGGCATCGTTGCCCGCAGCGCTGGTTTCCCGCACGACCGGGGAGGCGGGCGGGCCCCACTGGTTGTCGCCCTGACGTGGACTGCCGCCCGTCGTCATCAGGACCTTGTTCTCGTCGTAGAAGAGAACGCCGCGCGTCGATGGCCAGAAGAAGCGATACCAGGGCTGGACGCTCGGCAACGCCTCGGCCTGCTCCTCTTCATAGGGCGGATCGCGCGCCTCGACGCAGCCCTTCCAGGAACCACCGGCACTGTAATCCTCGCCGGGTTGCTGGACGCGGATGGCTCCCGTCGGCACGGTCGGCGACGTGGTCCGGCTCGGGTTCGGGACGATGTACCAGAATCTCGTCGACGGCGACGTGATGGTGCATCCCGACGTGCTGTCGAGACGGATCAGGAAACGACCATTGTATTCGTTGGGCGTGGCACCGGTTATGTCGGCCAACGCGCCGTTCTTCAAGCCATGTGGGGTTGCCGTCGTGACACAGACCGTCGCCGTCCTTCGATCCGCGGCGCCGCCATTCGCCGTCACGGTCACCGAAGACACGTCGACCGGGTCGAACCGACGCGGCACTGTCCAATCCCGGCGTGATGGACCGATATTGACGCTCGCGACGTAAGGTACGATGCCGACCCAGAGATTGGCGACGGTCTCGCGGTCGCCATAGAGGATGTTGATCAGGTCGGTTGCGGCCTCCTTCATCGCCGTGATCTTGCTGCCTGCCATCGAGCCGGTGTTGTCCATGACGAGCACCAGCTCCATGCCACGATCGGTGCGCTGCACGACCGTACTTGCCCGTACGCGCATGTCATTGATGCCGACGACCCGCATGAACGTCGTCGGCACGGTTGCCGTGGCATTGAGCGTGAGCGTTCCGGCGTCCTCGTCGGCGGCGATCGTAAGATTGACGTCCGTCGCGCCCATGAACCCCGGCGGGAAGTTGGCGTCGAAGAACATCCTGATGTCTGCGTCACGGTCGTCCGCCAGCAACACACGACCGCCGGCGAGTCCCGCAGCGTCGATCGCCTGCGACAGACGGGCCTTCACGAGCCAGCCGCGCGCGCCGTCGACCGACAGGCCGATCGCCGCCAGCAGGGGCACGATTGCGGCGGCCAGAAAGAAGCCGACGCTGCCGCGCCGATCCGCGGCCAGGCCGCCGAACAAAGCGAGCAGCTTTTCTTTCATGGCGCGAGAGAGCATGCCGGAAAGCATGGCGGCGATTCTCGTCGGCGAAATGTGAACGCGAAGTAAAGGATGCCGCACAGCGTCGATCATGCCGCAATCGGCCGGTGATTCGCCCGGACGCATTTGTCGCGAATTGCATCCAGTTTCGTGCGAAATCAATGCAACCTTCGCGGGAAAAGCCTTCAAATGTTGTTGCAAATTGCCTCCGAAGTAATTCTTCCTTTTCTGCAATATCCCGATGATAAGGAGGCGAAAAACTCTTTTATTATCAAGTATAAAAGCGGTGCAGATTTACTTGTCATTAAGACGCTCCCCTTACCGTTGCGGGCGGTTGCAACAACCAGAAGGAGTCTCTCAATGCGCCATCTCTTCAACCGCCTGCTCCGTGACGAGTCGGGTGCGACGGCCATCGAGTACGGCCTGATCGCCGCTCTCGTCTCGGTCGCCGCCATCGTCGCGCTCCAGGCGATGGGCACCTCGCTGACGAACATCTTCAACGTGGTCAGGGGCGAGCTCGACGAAGCCGCAACGAAGGCCGGCGAGAGCGCCGGCGGCAACTGACGCGCGGTTCGGATGCTATGCGGGGCGACCGAACGGGTCGCCCCGCTCTTCTCGAGGAACTACGACAATGTCCGACTTCGGATCTCTCGTTCAGCTCTGCGTCATCGGCACCGTCTGCGGTCTGCTGATCGCGGCTGCCGTGTGCGACGTGCGCAGGTTCGTCATTCCGAATCGGATTTGTCTCAGTCTGCTGATTCTTTATCCCGGTCACGCGGTGACGCTTGCGCCGATGGAAATCCTGGTCGCGGTTGCAGCCGCGGGCATCGTCTTTGCGATCGGCGCCGGGCTGTTCGCCCTCGGAATAATGGGCGGGGGCGACGTGAAGTTGTTCGCCGTCACGGCCCTCTGGGCCGGTGGCCCGTTCATCGTCCTTCTGCTGGTGACGACGGCGGCGGCGGGCGGAATTCTCGCACTCTGGTGGGATCGGCTGCTGCGCTTCTTTTCGCCGACCACGCCCAGTCTCAAGGCCGCCAATGGGCGACCGGCCATTCCGTACGGCGCGGCAATTGCCGCCGGCGGGCTGATCGTGGCCGTCAACCTCGTCTAGGTGGAGCTGGCCATGCGCATGAAGACCATTCTCCTGGTCGTCGTCGCCCTCGTGCTCGCGGGCTTCACCGCCTTGCTCGTGCGGAACTGGCTCGATGCCCAGCGCGCGGCGATGACCGCCGCACCCGCCCGCCCGGCCGCACCGGCGGGCGTTCAGGTTCTCGTCGCCAAGCAGGATCTGCCGGTCGGCACGTTCCTGCGTCCGGAACATCTGCGTTGGCAGGTTTGGCCCGAAAGCAGCCTGTCGCCGTCTTACGCCGTGGAAGGCAAGAAGAAGATCGAGGATTTCGTCGGATCGGTCGTTCGGCTGCCGATCGCGGCAGGCGAGCCCATCACCGAAGGACGCGTCGTCGCGCCAGGCAACAGCGGCTTTCTTGCCGCGGTCCTGCGTCCCGGTTATCGCGCCGTTTCGGTGCCGGTGACCGTGACGTCGGGCATCTCCGGCTTCGTCTTTCCGGGCGACCACGTCGACCTGATTCTCACGCACGTGATTCCGCAGGAATCCGGCAGCGGCTCCGAGCAGCGGCGGGCCGGTGTGACCGTGTTGCGCGACATCCGCGTGCTCGCGCTCGACCAGCGCGTCGACGTGAAGCCGGGTGAAACCACGGTCGCGCGTACGGTTACGCTCGAGGTCACGCCCAAGCAGAGTGAGATGATCGCGGTAATCGTCGAAGCCGGCAAACTGTCGATGAGCTTGCGGAGCCTGGCACGCGACGACCAGGCGCTGGCCGGTGGCGATACGACGCCGAAGGAACCGAAGCGTCTGCCCGAACGGACGTTCACTCTCGATACCGAGGTGAGCGGCCTCCTCGCCATGCGGCGGGTGAACGTGCTTCGCGGCGACCAGGCCGATGAACTCAAGTTCACCCCCCGGTGATGCCATGATGCGGCTTCTCATCACATTGCTTGCCGGGTTGGGTTTCATCTGGCTCGCGCTTACGTCGGCGAATGCGACGGAGACGCCCGACGCACCGCCGGCAGCGACCGTACAGGCTGAGGTTGCCGACCCGGTGGCCGATGGCGATGCGGCTGCCGCTGCGTTCGACACGGCTGCCTCTGTGGTCGACACGGTGAACGACAGCGAGCCGGCAATGCCGCCGCCGGCCGAAGTTTCAGCGGCAGCTGCACCCGAGGCGGTCGCGTCCGAAGCGACGGTGTCCGAAGCGGACGAGCCGGAAGCGACGGTCAGCGACATGACGGTGCCGGAACCGGAGTCGACATCCGGGACCGGCGACGTGTCGGCGACGGCGCCCGTGGTGCAGGAGGCGGCGCTTCCTGTCACGACCGCAACCGAGCCCGACAGCGCCCGTCGCAAGCCGACGGCGCAACAGGCGCCCACCGGTCCGCGCCACTTTGCGCGCGATCGTCGCGATGCCCGCATCATGATCGAGGCCGTCGCGGAGAGCTGGCTGCGGATCCGCGATGCGAAGGGCAAGCTCGTCTTCATGCGCATCATGAAGCCCGGCGATACGTATCGCGTACCGAATCGTGCCGGCCTCCTGCTCGACACCGGCTATGCCCGCGGCCTCTTGCTGTGGGTGGATGGGACGCCAGCCGTGCGCCTTTCCGGGCTCGTGCGCCGGTCGATCGAACTCGATCCCGATGCGCTTGCGCAGGGCATCGTCAAACAGTCGGGCGCTGCCGAGGCCGGTGCGCCGGCGGAAAGAGAGGAGAAGGCATCACCGGCGGCCGACCTGCGTGTGGCGGCGTTGTCAACCGCCGCATTCGATGTCACGTCGGGGATCGAGCCCGCGACCTCTCGCGGTGCGACCGACACGCCGGAGCCGGACGACACGACGTCCCGGCAACAGATCGCGGCGGTACCCGCAGCCGCCGTCGCACCGATCCAGCTCAAGCCGGCCGGGGACACATCGTCGGCCATCACCCAGGCGGCCGCACCCGTCGCGTTGCTGGCCTCCCGTGCTCCTTCCGTCGCGCCCGAACGGTCGCAACTGCATTCGGCCGCGATGAGCGCCGCGCTAACGGCGCGGGCTGCCGTGGCACCGCCAAATGCGACGGAGCCGGTCACCGCGGCGGCGGCCGTCACGCCGGCCGGCGTCGTCGGCGCCGCCACTTCGCGGATCGGCGTCGAGGTCAACAAGGGCACGGTCATACGTTTACGGCAGCCGGCCGCGACGGTCTTCGTCGCCGATCCGGAGGTCGCCGACATCCAGGTGCGGTCGCCGGGCCTCGTCTATGTTTTCGGCAAGCGGGTCGGCGAAACCGTTCTCTATGCGGTCGACGACAACGACCGTGTCCTCCTGAACACGACGGTGGTGGTGAGCCACAACGTCAGCCGGTTGCGTCAGGCGATCCGCGCCGTCGCGCCGGATGCGGCGGTGGAGGTCACGTCGGTCGATGGATCGTTGATCCTGACCGGAACCGTCGCGACGGCTGCGGAGGCCGAGAACATCCGGCGCGTCGCATCGCGTTTCGTGCCGGATCCGGCGAGCCTCATCAACCAGATCAAGATCGTGGCGCCCAACCAGATCAACCTGCGGGTCCGCATCGCCGAGGTGACGCGCGAAACGCTGAAATCGTTCGGCGTCAGCTGGGACGTGTTGGCGCAGACCGGCAGCTTCGCGTTCGGAATCGCCACCGGCCAGTTCGTCAGCGGCACGCCTCTCAACAACGTTGCGGTCGCTTCGCTCTCGCGCGGCTCGCTCGATCTCAATGCCCTGATCGATGCCCTCGGTACCGAGGGCCTAGTGACAGTTCTCGCCGAACCGAACCTGACGGCCATGAGCGGCGAAACCGCGAGCTTTCTCGCGGGCGGCGAGTTTCCGATCCCCGTCGCCTATCCGCAGAACAACACGATCTCGATCGAGTTCAAGCCGTTCGGCGTCAGTCTCGCGTTCACGCCCACATTGATCGACGGCAACCGCATCAATCTGAAGGTCCGGCCCGAGGTCAGCCAGCTCTCGTCCGCGGGCGCCATTCAGCTGAGCGGCTTCTCCATTCCGGCACTCTCGACCCGTCGCGCCGAGACCACCGTCGAGCTGGCAAGCGGGCAGAGCTTCGCCATCGCCGGTCTGCTCCAGAACAACTCGGTGCAAGACATCTCCAAGGTACCGTTTCTCGGCGACGTACCGATCCTGGGGGCGCTGTTCCGCTCCGATCGCTTCCGCCGCAACGAGTCGGAACTCGTCATCATCGTGACGCCCTATATCGTCCGCCCGGTTTCGGGCACGCGGCTCGCGAGCCCGACCGACGGCCTCGTTCCGCCAAACGACGTCGAACGGATCATCGGCGGCATGAACTATCGACAGCAGCTGTCCGACCGGTCCAAGGCGCCGCATCTTCCGGATGGGCGCACGCTGATCGGTCCGGCCGGTTTCGTCCTCGAGTGAGGTGGCCCATGCGGACGGTGCGACTCCATTCTTTCGTCGGCGCCATACTGCTCGTGGCCCTCGTGTTCCCGATCGCCGGCTGCGCGCCGCAAACGAGCCGATGGTCGCCTGTCGAGGCACCGAAAGAGAACAAGGTCACCTTCGTACGCGTCGGCCACGTCGTGCGTTTCGCGCCCGGCGACGATCGACTCGCGGTCACCGAGGCAGACCGGCTCGCAGCCTTCCTCGCGCGTCACGAGGTCGGCTTCGGTGCGCGCGTCACGCTGCTGGGGCCCGACATGGCGACGACACGTCGCCGGATGGATGCCGTGGCGGCGGCGCTGGCGCCGGTCGGGATCAAGGTCGTGCGCGGCGGGCCGATCGAAGGCGCGAACGTCGCGCCCGGGGAGTTGCATGTCGTCGTGGAGCGCCACCTCGTGATCCCGCCGGCGTGTCCGGACTGGAGCAAACCGGCAGGCGAGGACTTCACGAACTATGCCGGCAGCAATTTCGGCTGCGCGACGGCGGTCAACCTCGGATTGATGGTCGCCGATCCGGCCGATCTGCTCGGCGGCCGCAGTCTGGGGCCGGCGGATGGCGACGTCGCCGCCCAGTCGATCGAACGCTATCGCCTGGATAAGACGAAATCCCTGTTGCGCACGGACAGCATCACGACGGAGGGGAACTGATGGCCGCACTTGCGCTCGCACGGAAGACGAGCATCGCGGTCGAGGCCAAGCACGTCGTCGCCTTCGTCGACGACGCCGCGACACGCGATGCCGTTTCGCGTGCCCTGCAGGAAGCGGGGATGACGAATGCGGTGATTCTCGACGGCGGAATCGCGGCTGCGCTGAAGCAGGTCGAACCGGGGGGCCTGACCCGAATCCTGATTGCGGACGTATCCGCGTCGGCGACCCCGGTCGCCGACGTCGCCGCGCTGTCGGCGGTGATCGATCCGGGAACGCGTCTCGTCGTCATCGGCACCATCAACGACGTCGCGCTGTTCAGGGATCTGCTGGGGGTAGGCGCCGTCGACTATCTGGTCAAGCCCGTCAACCCGCAGATGCTTCACGCGGCCCTGGTCGAGGGAGAGGTCGGCTTCAAGAGCAAGCGCGGTACGGCCCAGACCGGACGCGTCGTCACCTTCATCGGCGCGCGAGGCGGCGTCGGCGCGACGACCGTCGCCGTCAATACCGCATGGCTGCTCGCGCACGATCGCAAGCAGAAGACGGCCCTGGTCGATCTCGACATCCATTTCGGCACCGCCGCCCTGCTGCTCGACCTCGAGCCGGGTCGGGGTCTGCGCGAGGCCCTCGAGCGACCCGAGCGCATCGACACCCTGTTCATCGACCGCGCGATGGCGAAGGCCGGTGAGCAGCTGTTCGTGCTTGGTGGTGAGGAGCCGCTGAACGAGAACCCGCCGGTCGACCCAAGGGCGCTCGATGTTCTCGTGACCGAGCTGCGCCAGAACTTCGGATGGGTCGTGCTCGACATGCCCCGGACGTTCCTGTTGGGCCGGCCCCAGGCCATCAGTGCGGTAACCGACATCGTGCTCGTCACGGACCTTTCGCTCGTGGGCATCCGCGACACGCTGCGGATCCTCGAGATCATAAAGGCGACGTCGCCCGAAGCGCGCGTGAAACTCGCGGCCGTCAATCCGGACGGGAGTCGTTCCAAGGTCGGGCGGACGGATTTCGAGCGCAGTGTCGGTCGCAAGCTGGATTACGACATTCCCTTCGATGCGAAGGTCGCCGCAGCCGGTGCCAACGGCGGCAAGCCCGTCGCGGTGATTGCGCGCAGCAGCCGTCTGGCCAAGTCGCTGCAACGTATCTCGGCCGATCTCGCCGGCGGGAACAACCGGAAGGGGGCCAGCCTCCTGACGCGCTGGCTGCGGAGATGACGCCGGGGCAGAACCCATCGCACGCCGTCGTTACCAGTCTGGCCGAACGGCGCAGCCGTCTCGCAGGTGCGGCGGAGGCGCCGCCGCGTATACCCGACAGACGTGAGCAGTTCGAGGCCGCCCGAGAGGTCCTGGCGGCGCAGATCGAGCAGCGGATCGATCCGGCCATGCGCCGGCAGATGTCGCGGGGCGAACTCGCCCGCATGATCGGCGAGGCGGTCGCGACGTATCTAAGCGAGAACTCGATAAGAGCCTCGCTGTTGGAGCAGCGCGACCTCGTGACGGCTCTGCTGAACGGGTTGCTCAGCCGCACGGCCGCACCGCCGCAGGCAGAGGACCCGACGGATCCGCTGGCGGTTCCGCCGAGCACGCCGCCCGCGCCGATCAAGTCCGTTGCGCCCACGACGACCGTCGAGGCCGCCAAGCAACGGATCCAGCCGTTGCTGATGGAGCGGATCGATGTCGGTGCGGCGGCCCAGCTGCCGCGAAACGAGCTCGAGCGGCAGATCGCCGACATCGTCAGCGAACTGCTCTCGGAGCTCAAACTTCACCTCAACGTACGCGAGCAGCAGGAACTCGTCGTTGCGCTGCTCGACGAAATGCTGGGGCTCGGGCCTCTCGAACCGCTCCTGAAGGACGAGACCGTGACCGACATCATGGTGAACGGTCCAAAGCAGGTCTACGTCGAACGCAACGGCAAGCTCGAGCTCACCGACGTCCGGTTCCGCGACAACGCGCACGTCATGAACATCGCGACGCGCATCGTCAGTCGCGTCGGGCGTCGTATCGACGAGTCGGTGCCGCTGTGCGATGCGCGTCTCCTCGACGGCAGCCGCGTCAACATCATCATTCCGCCGCTCGCCATCGACGGACCGGCGATCTCGATCCGCAAGTTCAGCAAGAAATCGATCACGCTCGAGACCATGGTCGAGCAGCAGAACATCTCGCCGGCCATGGCCACCGTCCTGAAGATCGCGGCGCGCTGCCGGCTGAACATCCTGATTTCGGGCGGTACCGGTTCGGGCAAGACGACGCTGCTGAACGCCCTGTCGCGCATGATCGACCACGGCGAACGCATCGTCACCATCGAGGACGCCGCCGAACTGCGTCTGCAGCAGCCGCACGTGGTTCGCCTCGAGACGCGTCCGCCCAACCTCGAAGGAGAGGGCGAGGTGACGATGCGCGATCTCGTCAAGAACGCGCTGCGCATGCGACCGGATCGCATCATTCTGGGCGAGATCCGCGGCGCCGAAGCGATCGACATGCTTCAGGCGATGAACACCGGCCACGACGGTTCGATGTGTACGATCCACGCCAACCGGCCGCGCGAGGCGCTGACGCGCCTCGAGAACATGGTGGGAATGGCGGGCATCAATCTGCCGAGCAAGGCGGTGCGGACGCAGATCGCCGCGGCCGTCAACCTGATCGTCCAGGTCAGCCGCATGCGCGACGGTGTCCGGCGCGTCACGCATGTGGTGGAAGTGGTCGGCATGGAAGGGGACGTAATCACGACGCAGGACCTGTTCCTTTACCAGTACCAGGGCGAGGACAAGGACGGGCGGCTCCGCGGCACGTTCCAATCGACGGGGCTACGGCCGCATTTCCTGCCGCGGGCGGAATACTACGGTCTGGACCGTGCGCTTCTGGAGGCCATATGACGGATCTCGCCGCGTTGCTGCCGGCCGGAGAGGATGGGCTCGTCCTGATCGTGGCGGTGAGCACGGTCATGTTCCTGATGCTGCTCGCCGCTGCGGCATTCAGCGCGCGTCAGGGCCGTGCCGTTGCGCGCCGGATCCAAAGCGTCTGTGCGCGTCATGGTAGTGACCGGAAGGCCGCCCATGTCGCGATCCGGCGGGCGGAGCCGGGCGGCGCGCTGAACGGTCTGGCGCGGGCAGCAGGCCGGTGGCTGCCGCGACGCGCCGCGCTTCAGGCCCGACTCGCCCGCACCGGCTATCCGATCACGATCGGACATTACGTCCTCGCGGTGCTCGCGGTCGGCGTTCTGCAGGCGCTGGCGAGCGGAATGATCTTCGGCCTGCCGCCCCTCCTCGCGGGCCTGACCGGCATCACCCAGGGGCTGCTGCTCCCGCATCTCGTCATCGGGTTTCTCGGCAGGCGCCGGCTGAAGCGGTTCGTGGCCCGTTTTCCGGAAGCGATCGACCTGATCGTGCGCGGCCTTCGCTCGGGCCTGCCGGTCTCGGAGTCCATCGGGGTCGTGGGACGCGAGGTCGCAGAGCCGGTCGGGCCCGAATTCCGGCTGGTCGATCAGAGCGTGCGACTCGGCCGGTCGCTCGATGAGGCGTTGTGGGACGCGGCCCAGCGCATCGATGTTCCCGAGTTCAAATTCTTCATCATCAGTCTGTCCGTGCAGCGCGAGACGGGCGGCAATCTCGCCGAGACGCTGGAAAACCTCTCCGACATCCTGCGTCGTCGCCGGCAGATGCAGCTCAAGATCAAGGCATTGTCGAGCGAAGCACGGGCGAGTGCCATGATCATCGGCTCGCTGCCGTTCGTCATGTTCGGAATCCTGCTGCTGGTGAACGGCGACTACGTCCTGGACCTGTTCCGGGATCCGCGCGGCATGGTGATGGTCGGCATCGGCCTTTTCTTCATGACGATCGGCATCGTCGTCATGGCCAAGATGGTCCGGTTCGAAATATGAGCTGGAGTCAGTTTCTTCCCGGAGGTATGACGCCTGACGACCTGATCGTCGCCTGCGCGGCGCTGTCCGCGATCGCCAGCGTGATCGCGGTCTGGCAGGCGCTGCTCGTGCGCGATCCACTGGGGCCGCGCCTCAAGGCCATTGCTGCACGGCGCGAGCGCCTGAAGGCGGAGATGCTCGCGCCGGGCCGGCGTGATCGGCGTGCCGCCGCCGAGGGGCTGATGCACCGCGTCGTACGGACCTTGAATCTTCTGCGCGGTCGCGAGGCGGACCGGGCGCGCCTTGCCCTTGCCCGCGCCGGCTTCCGGTCGAAGGACGCGTTGATCACCTATCTGTTCTGCCGCGTCAGCCTGCCGTTCGTCTTCGGCGCTCTCACGCTGGCTGCCATCGACTGGCTTCATCTGTTTCATTTTGCGCAGCCGTTCCGGCTGCCGCTCGCCCTCCTGGCGGTCCTGCTCGGTGCCGTCGCGCCGGGGCTCTACGTGAAGAACGCCGCCGACAAACGCAAGGCGGCCATCCAGAAGGGATTGCCGGACGGACTGGATCTGCTCGTCATCTGCGCGGAGGCGGGCCTCAGCCTCGATGCGGCACTCATGCGGGTGTCGCGGGAGATCGGCGGATCCTGCCCGGAGCTTGCGGACGAGTTCGGTCTGACGGCGATCGAGCTCAGCTTCCTGCCGGATCGCCGCCAGGCACTTGAGAACCTCAATCAGCGGACCGACATGGCCTCGATCCGCGGGGTCGTCAATACGCTGCAGCAGACCGAGAAATACGGTACGCCGCTGGCGCATTCGCTGCGCGTGCTCAGCGCCGAGTTCCGGAACGCGCGGCTCATGAAGGCGGAGGAACGGGCGGCGCGGCTGCCGGCGATCCTGACGGTGCCGATGATCGTCTTCATCCTGCCGCCGCTGTTCATCGTCCTGATCGGTCCGGCCATCCTCCGGACGATCGATGCGATGGGGAGCCTCTGATGCGCGGTCGGAACGCGGCGTCTATGCGATCACTGGATCTGGGTGTCTGCGCCCAGTCCCATGACTTCGCGCCGCACCGGGTTGGCGCCGAGCGCGGAGGTCCGGGGGCGTTCAGCGAGCTCGCGCAGGACGCCGTAGTAGGCGAGATTGCTCTCGACCGCTTTGGCATCGAGGTCGATTCGTGCGATGCGCGCCGCCGCGTCGAGGTCGCCGGAAAGACCGTAGACCAGCGCGAGGTTCTGCCGGTTGCGCGGCGTCGCCGCCGGGTGGAATGCAAGCGGGCGGAGCAGGTCGATCGCCTCCTGAAAGTCACCGCTGAGCGCAAGCGACAGACCGAGATTGTTTCGCAGCATCAGGTTGTCGGGCGCGATCGCCAAGCCAGCACGATAGTGCTTCTGGGCCATGCGGTGATTGCCCATCATGTCGTGGACGACGCCGAGGCTGTTGTGGACGCGCGGGTCGTTCGCATCGACCGCAAGGGCCGCCTCGAACTGCGGCAGTGCCAGCTCGGGCTGGTCGAGCGACAGCAGCGCGTTGCCGAGGCCGCGCAGCGCGTCCGCGTTCTGCGGGGCGATGGCGATGGCTTTCCGGTACGCTTCCGCCGCTTCGTTGAACGCGCGCAGGTCGTAGAGGGCGGCGCCGAGCTTCAACAGCGGCTCGACCTCGTTCGGCGCGAGCGCATGGGCACGGCGATAGAGACCGACCGCACCCGCAGGGTCGCCGCTCGTGCGCATCGCGTCGCCGACGCGCAGCAGTGCGAGATGGCTGGTGGGATCGGCGGCGAGCGGGGTCGCCGGCGCGACGCTCGACTGAACGACGTCGCCTGCGCAGGCGCCGAGCAGGGAGCTTACGGCGATCGCCAGGCCCGCGATCTGCACGGCGCGCCGACCGGATCGACGACGGGACACGGTGAGGAGCCTCCTGCGCATGAGGCCGAAAGCGTAGGAGCGGCGGCTTAACGAAGGGTAAAGTGGATGAACGCCACGCGCACCTGCTTGCAGCGATTGGACCGGCTCTGCGCCGACCGCAGCGGCGGGGCGGCCATCGAATTCGCGTTCATCGCGATGCCGCTGATCGTGCTGGTGATCGGCATCATCGAGGTCGCGATGATTCTGTTCGTCAACGTGCTGCTCGAAGGCGGCGTGCGGGATGCGGCCCGCTTCGGCATCACCGGTTATTCGCCGGTCGGGACCGACCGGGCCGCCGTCATTCGCGACATCATCAGGCGGCGATCTGTCGGCATGATCGACATGTCCAAGGTCAGGATCGAGACCCTGGTCTATCAGAACTTCTCGGATATCGGTAAGCCGGAGCCGTTCACCGACCAACCGCCGTTCAACGGCACGTATGACGTGGGCGAGCCTTTCGTCGACGTGAACGGCAACAGCAAGTGGGACGCGGACATGGGTGCCGCCGGGGTCGGGGGGCCGGGCGCGGTCGTGGTCTATCGCGTGAGCTACGATTGGCCGTTGCTGACCGGGCTGCTCGCGCCTCTGCTCGGCGACAACGGCTATGTGTCGCTGCAGGCGAGCGTCGCCGTCCGGAACGAACCGTTCCAGCTGCCGGGGGCGAGCTGATGACCGCGGTGCGACGAAGACTGTTTTTCGATGAATGCGGTGCGCTGATCGCGGAGTTCGCCGTCGCGCTGCCGGTCCTAATCGTCCTGCTCCTGGCCGGTTTCGAGATCTCGCGGTACGCCCTGCTGCATCAGAAGCTCGACCGGTTGGCCACGACCATGGCGGATCTGGTGGCGCAGGCCGAAACGATGACGGCCGAAGACATCGATCTGCTTTTCCTCGCCTCCGAGCACGTCGCCTGGCCGTTCGACATCAAGACGCAGGGCGTGGTGATCGTCTCGTCGATCCGCGCCGCGCCGACATCGCCCAACGATCCGCCGGGGCCGCCGGTCGTCGTCTGGCAGCGCAGCGGGGGTGGAACGCTCACCGCGACGAGCCGGATCGGTGTCACATCGGGGCAGGCAACCCTTCCGGCCGGCCTCACCGTGGACAAGAACGACACCATCATTGCCGCCGAAGTGTTCTTCGAGTTCGAGCCGGTCTTCGTGCCGGCGATCATACCGGTGTCGCGGCTCTATCACCGTGCGTTCTACCGGCCGCGCCTGGGGGCGCTGTCCACCTTGGGTTAACGGAGGGGAGTCATGGGCATGTGACGGAACATCGTCGACAGACGCCGCCGGGCGGCCGTCAGCCATTCGCACCGCCGCGTTCGGAACGTAGGTCGCGCCTTCGTGCTTGCAGACGCCCTGCGTTCCCGGCCGTTAACATCCCGGTAAGCCCCGCCACCTAAGCTGGTCCGGGTTTCACCTGGGATCAACGAGGCCGGTTTGTCGACTGCCATCGTCAAAGCTGCCACGGGCGAGGGCCGCAAGCAGGCGGCGGCTGACACTGCGGAGGCGCCGAATGCGGTCAACGAAGCCTACTTCCTGCTGCCGCGGCTGATCGAGCGCATGCATCGTCGCTACCTCGACGTGCTGCGATTCGAGCTCACCAAGCTCGGCGTCGACGACCTCAACCCCGTACAGCTGATGCAGCTCCTCAACATCGACGAGGACATCTCCGTCCAGGAGCTCGTCGATCGCGGGCACTATGTCGGCTCCAGCGCGTTCTACAACATCAAGAAACTCGTCCAGACCGGCTACATCGAGCAGTCGCGGGCGCCGAGCGACCGGCGGTCCGTGCGACTCAAGCTGACGAAGAAGGCCCAGGCACTCTGTGAGCATATCCGCGGCCAGCAGGCCGAACTCGGCGCCGCGTTCATGCGTCTCGCCGAGAAGGGCGTCGACCTCGAGGGCGCATACCGCACGCTGCGCAGCCTCGAGCGTTCGTGGGACGACTATCTCCGCTACGGAAAGTACTAGGCCCGCCTCGGCGGATCGCCGGACGAGGCCGTGATAGGCCGCCGCCGTTTCGGCGCGGCCGTGCCGGGATGCTCAGTTCGCCTTTGCGCCGGCCACGGCCGTCGTGTCGGAAGCGGCCTCTTCATCGGCGCGCCAGTACGCGAGCATGGTCGTCGCCTGGTCGCGGCCGAGCGAGTCGTAGAACGCCAGGATGTTCTGCAGCTTCTCGCTGGGCATGACCTTGCTCTCGCCCTTGCGCGTCAGCAGGAAGATGGTGGCGAAGTTCGACCGGTCGATGCCGATCGACTTGCACGCAACGGCGAGCGGCTCGCCGCCCGGCTCGAAGATCACGCGCCGGGCCATACGCAGGTCCAGCCGGCAGAGCCGCGCGAAGCTTGCCGTGAAAGCGGTCACGTTGCCGCCGCGGAGTGCCTGAACCAGGAAACGCTCGTTCAGCTCGTCGATCTGTTCCAACCGTTCGACCAGGCCCTGGGCCAGTTCGTCCACCGAGGGCACGGCATTGGAGCTGAGGGCGCGTTTCGCCGAATTTTGAAGCGCGTCGTTGACGAACTCTTCGTCGATCCGGAAACGATCGACAATATGCTGGCGCAGGACCGCTGAAACCCACC
This sequence comes from uncultured Rhodospirillales bacterium, assembly GCA_937926175.1. GTDB lineage: Bacteria > Pseudomonadota > Alphaproteobacteria > CACIAM-22H2 > CACIAM-22H2 > CALANV01. Next base: position 140,708 of record CALANV010000043.1, read on the forward strand.
AGAACATCCGGTGCGCGAGCTTCGCCGGCAGATCCGGGCGATTCAGCAGCGGCTTCTGGTAACGCGCGACCTCCAGCGACTCGGCGACCAGGTATTCGAGGGCTCGCTGCGAAAGAACCGCATCCGGGTTGTTCAGAAGCTCCTCGATCACGTCGACTTCGCCGTGGTCCAGGATCGCGTCGGCGACGCGCTCGCCGAGCGGCTTCTGGAGCGCGATCGCGAGCCGGTGTTCGCGGGTCCGGTGGCGGACGATCTCGATCAGGTCGGGATCGCTGAGCACGCCGCTCTTGGTCAGGAGCGGCCGGGCGACGTCGATCTCGTCGTTGGCAAGCATCACGACCAGCTCGCGCGGGGCGGACGGCAGCTCGGCCAGACGTTTGGCGAGGTCCTGACGGATCTCCATCTCGATGTCGTGGATCAGGGTACCCAAAACCTCGACCATCAGCTGACGCTCGCTGCTGGCGAGCGACTGGTCGGATTGGATGAAAATTTCCGACAATTCACCGAAGAGCTGGGCCCGATCCTCCGGGTTGTTCTTCTCGGCCAGCCGGCAAAGCCGTTGCATTTCTGATTGCCGGGACTCGTCCATTTGTGCGCTCCGGTTCCACCCCTGCGGTCAAAGGCACACGCAGCCGACGACGATGCACGCGTCGCAACGTTAAGTGTCGAACGGCAGAAGCTAAAGAAGTCTAAATCCCGGGTACGGAAAGACGTCGTCGGCGCAGCGCCGCCCGGCCGGCCGGGTGGCGGTCAGGCGTCGGCCTGCTGGATTTCCCGTACCAGGGTGTCGGCGATCCGGCTGATCAGGGTCCGGTCTTCGCCTTCGACCATGACCCGGATCAGCGGCTCGGTTCCGGATTTGCGGACGAGGATCCGCCCCTGGGGGCCGAGCATCGCCTCGGCGTCCCGAATCGCTTCCTTGACGCGGGCGGACTCGAGCGGCATGCCCCCGTTGATCCGGACGTTGCGGAGGAGCTGCGGCATCGGCTCGAACACGCGGCAGACCTCGGACGCACGTCGGTTCGATTGAACGAGCACGGCGAGCATCTGCAGGGCCGCGATGAGGCCATCGCCGGTCGTCGCATAGTCCGACAGGATGATATGGCCCGATTGTTCGCCGCCCACGTTAAAGTTGTGTTCGCGCATCATTTCGAACACGTAGCGGTCGCCGACCGGCGCCCGTGCCAGGCGAAGGCTGTGCCCCTGCAGGTAGCGCTCGAGCCCAAGGTTGGACATAACGGTGCCGACCACGCCGCCGCCCTTGAGACGACCGGCCCGATGCCATGACGTCGCGATCAGGGCCATGACCTGGTCGCCGTCGATGATCTGGCCGTTCTCGTCGATCATCAACAGCCGGTCGGCATCGCCATCCAGCGCGATGCCGAGGTCAGCGCGATAGGTCCGCACCTGTTCCTGGAGCGCGTGGGGGTGGGTGGCGCCACAGTCCTTGTTGATGTTGAACCCGTCGGGGTTGACGCCGATCGGGATGACCTCGGCGCCGAGTTCCCATAGCACCGTCGGCGCGACCTTGTATGCGGCCCCGTTGGCGCAATCGACCACGATGCGCAGGTCGCCCAATCGCAGGCCCTTGGGAAAGGTCGCCTTGACGAATTCGATGTAGCGGCCCGCGGCGTCGTCGATGCGTTTGGCGCGACCGAGCTGGTCGGGTGCTGCAAGGCCGGAGCGGTCATCCAGGTCGCGCTCGATCGCCAGCTCGATCTCATCCGAGAGCTTGCAGCCGTCGGGACCGAACAGCTTGATGCCGTTGTCGGCGTACGGATTGTGCGAAGCGGAGATCACGACGCCGAGGTCGGCCCTGAGCGACCGGGTCAGCATCGCGATGGCCGGGGTGGGCAGGGGGCCGACGAGCATCACGTCCATGCCGATCGACACGAACCCGGCGGTCATGGCCGGCTCCAGCATGTAACCGGAAAGCCGCGTGTCCTTGCCGATGACGACGCGACCACCGTGCCGGCCGCGCGTGAAATAACGCCCGGCCGCCGTCGCCACTTTCATCGCGATTTCCGCGGTCATCGGCTCCGTGTTTGCCGTTCCGCGAATCCCGTCAGTTCCGAAGAGCTTGCGCACCCCGCACCCTTGACCACTGTCCATGAAGAACCTGCGGCGCCGGTTGTGCCGTATGATGTGTCCGGATGATAGGGGCGATGGCGGATCTTGGGCAAGCAAACCGACACCGGGCCGGTGGTCGTAACCGTATAACCGGCCTGCACTCGACGACCGGCGCGGCGTCGGTCTCCCCATGGGGGATGGCGACCCGCATGGGACAAGGCGGCGTCCGTTTGGCCAAGTTGATCGATGTGCCGATCCGGGCGATCGTCGCATCCTGAGACAATGCGACGCCTGCAGCCCTACCGACGCGTGTAACAATTCGCAATAAGATGTGAGTTGAAGCTATCCGACTCCAATCATATTTCGCGCCTCGTCAAATGCGCCGCATGGCTTTTGCCATTTGAACTTTTCTTCATTTGCGGTAGCGAATGGCAACATTCGCATCGAAGCGAGGTGGAGAAATGATCAATGGGTTGGTGTCGTCGCAGACCACGCGTTTGCAGGACGGCTTCCGTTCGGCGGGCGGATACTGAGCGATGAGTCCGGCATTCACGGCTGTCGTCCTTGCCGCCGGCCTCGGCACCCGCATGAAATCGGCGCGCCCCAAGGTTCTGCACGAGATCGGCGGGCGGCCGCTGATCGGCCATGTGGTCGCCACGCTGGCCGCAATGCGCCCATCCCGAATCGTGCTCGTCATCGGTCCGGAGATGGACGAGGTGACCGCCGCCGCTCATGCCGCGGCAGCGGACGTGCCGATCACCGCCGTCGTGCAGCATGAGCGTAAGGGAACGGCACACGCCGTACTGGCTGCCAAGGACGTTTTGGCCGCCGTTCGCGAGGACGTGGTCATCGCCTTCGGCGACACCCCTCTTGTCCGCCCCGAGACGCTGGAGCGTCTGCTGGCCGCGCGTCGCGGCACGGACGGTCGCAGCCGCGCCGTCGCCGTGATCGGCATGCGCCCGGCCGATCCGGGTCCCTACGGGCGGCTCGTCACCGGGGCGGACGGCACGCTCGAGCGGATCGTCGAGGCCAAGGACGCGAGTCCGGCCGAGGCGGCGATCACTCTGTGCAATGCCGGGGTGATGGCCGTCGACGGCACCCGGTTGCTCGACCTGCTGGCGAAGGTTCGGCCCGACAACACCAAGGGCGAGTTTTATCTGACGGACCTGGTCGCGCTCGCCCGTACCGATGGCCTGGAATGCGGCTACATCGAGGCGCCGGCCGACGAACTCATCGGCATCAACTCGCGCGCCGAGCTTGCCGCGGCCGAGACGCTGTTCCAGACGCGGGCCCGCAATGCCGCCATGGCGAACGGCGCGACGCTCATCGACCCTGCGACTGTCTGGTTCAGTTACGATACGAGGCTGGGGCAGGACGTCACGGTCGGGCCGATGGTGGTGTTCGGCCCCGGCGTCGAGGTCCGCGACGGCGTCGTGATCCGCGGATTCTGTCATATCGAGGGGGCGGTCATCGAGACCGGCGCGATTGTCGGTCCGTTCGCGCGCCTGCGTCCCGGCGCCGTCATCGGGCCCGATGTTCACATCGGCAACTTCGTCGAAATCAAGGCCGCGCGCGTCGAGCGCGGGGCGAAAATCAATCACCTGGCCTATGTCGGCGACGCGCGGGTCGGTGCCAGGGCGAATGTCGGGGCCGGGACGGTCACGGTCAACTATGACGGCTTCACCAAGTCGTTTACCGATATCGGGGCCGGTGCCTTCATCGGCTCCAACTCGTCACTGGTGGCGCCCGTCACGGTCGGCGACGGCGCCATCGTCGCCGCAGGAAGCGTGATCACGGCCGACGTTGCGCCGGACGCGATCGCATTCGGTCGGGCGCGGCAGGTCGAGAAGCCGGGGCGGGCCAAGGCGTTCCGCGACGCCAAGGCCGTGGAGAAGGCGAAGAAGGTCCGGGACGGGCGGAAGGATTGAAGCGATGTGTGGAATCATCGGCATCGTCGGCAGGACGGAAGTCGCGCCGTCATTGATCGAAGCCCTCAAGCGGCTCGAATATCGCGGCTACGACTCGGCCGGAATCGCGACCGTGGTGAACGGCACGATCGAGCGGCGCCGCGCCGAAGGAAAGATCGCCAGGCTCGAGGCGCTTCTCGACCGGAATCGGCTGCCGGGTACGACCGGAATCGGCCATACGCGCTGGGCAACGCACGGTGCGCCCAACGAGACCAATGCGCATCCGCACGCAACGCACCGCGTCGCCGTGGTCCACAACGGCATCATCGAGAACTTCCAGGTGCTGCGGGCCGAACTCGAAGCGAAGGGGTGCTGCTTCCAGACCGAGACCGACACCGAGGTGATCGCACATCTCCTCACCGTCCTGATCGAGGAGGGAATGACGCCGGAGCAGGCGATGGCGGCAGCACTCCAGCGGTTCGAAGGAGCATTCGCGCTCGCCGTCCTGGTTGCCGGTTGCGAGGACATGCTGCTCGCTGCGCGGCGAGGGTCGCCGCTCGCCGTCGGTTACGGCGATGGCGAAATGTTCGTCGGCTCCGACGCGCTGGCGCTCGCGCCGTTCACGCGACGCATCGCCTATCTCGAAGACGGCGACTGGGCCGTCATCACGGCGACGGGTGCCACCATCTTCGACAAGGAATCGAAGCCCGCGACCCGCACGATACGTGAGACGGCCTTGAGTGGCGCATTGATCGGCAAGGGCAATCATCGCCACTTCATGCACAAGGAGATCCACGAGCAGCCGGCCGTGATCGGCGACACGCTCAGGGTTTACCTAAACCCGGCGACCCGCACGATCGCCCTGCCGCCGCTGCCGTTCGACTTCGCCACGATGACGAAGTTGAACATCGTCGCCTGCGGTACGTCGTACTACGCCGGCATGGTCGCGAAGTACTGGTTCGAGACGCTTGCGCGCCTGCCGGTGGAGGTCGACATCGCATCGGAGTTCCGCTATCGCGATCCGCCGCTCGTCGACGGCAGCGTCAGTCTTTTCATCTCGCAATCCGGCGAGACGATCGACACGTTGTCGGCCCTGCGTCACGTTCGCGCCGCCGGACAGAAGACCGCCGCGATCGTCAACGTTCCCGAGAGCTCGATCGCCCGCGAGGCGGATGTCGTGTTCCCGACGCATGCTGGGCCGGAAATCGGCGTCGCTTCGACCAAGGCTCTCACCACCCAGCTCACCGTGCTTGCATGCCTTGCGATCCATGCCGGGCGGGCGCGCGGCAAGCTGGATGCGGGCCATGCGGGCGACCTCGCCGTGGCACTGATGGAAGCACCGGCGCGCGTGTCCGAAGTACTGGCCCACGACGACAAGATCCGCGAACTGGCGCATACGATCGCCGAAGCGCGCGACGTGCTCTATCTTGGCCGGGGGACGTCCTATCCGATCGCGCTTGAGGGTGCGCTCAAGCTCAAGGAAATCTCGTACATCCATGCCGAAGGTTATCCGGCCGGCGAGATGAAGCACGGGCCCATCGCCCTCATCGACGAACACGTGCCGGTCATCTTCGTAGCCCCCGCCGACGGGGCATTCGAAAAGACGGCGTCGAACGTGCAGGAAGTCGCCGCCCGTGGCGGTCGGGTCATTCTGCTGAGCGATGCCGACGGGATCGGCCGGCTGAAGCGTCTGGCGGCGGCAAGCGTTGAGATGCCGCGCACCCATCCCTTCGTGGCGCCGATCCTCTATGCCGTGCCGGTGCAGCTGCTCGCCTACCACACGGCGGTCCTGAAAGGCACGGATGTCGATCAGCCCCGCAATCTTGCAAAAAGCGTTACCGTCGAATAACTGCCAGATTGCCCATCCTGGGTATATTACGATGACCCCGCCTCTGACGTACCCTGTTCCAGGGTGCGTCCGAAATGGCGACTTATCTTGTCACTGGTGGCTGCGGGTTCATCGGCTCGCATTTGTGCGATGCGCTGATCGCGCGCGGACACCGGATTCGCGTTCTTGACGACTTGTCGAACGGCAGTCCCGCCAATCTCGACCCGAGGGCGGAGCTGTTCAAGGGCGACGTCGCTGATCCGGACACCGTTGCCGCGTGCGCGGCGGACGTCGACGGCATCTATCATCTTGCCGCCGTGACGTCGGTCGCGCGCGCGAACGAGGCGTGGATCGCCACGCACAGGACCAACCTGACCGGGACGATTGCCGTGCTGGACGCGGCGCGGCGCGGCCGGGCCGGCCCGATCCCGGTGGTGTTCGCGTCGTCTGCGGCCGTATACGGGGCCAGCGACGAGCTGCCGCTGGTCGAGAACGGATCCGTCCAGCCGATCTCGGCATACGGTGCCGACAAGCTCGGCTGTGAGCTGCATGCACGAATTGCCGGGCTGGTCCATGGCGTGCCGACGGTCGGACTGCGGTTCTTCAACGTGTATGGCCCACGCCAGGACCCGCAGTCCCAATACTCGGGCGTCATCTCGATCTTCTGGAGCCGCCTGAAGCGTGGACTGCCCCTTCAGGTCTTCGGGGACGGTCGCCAGGAGCGCGATTTCGTCTATGTCCACGACGTCGTTCGGGCGCTCGTCCTGGCGATGGGGGCGGCGACCCCCAACGCGCCCCTCTACAACGTCTGCACCGGCACGGCGACGTCGGTTCTCGAACTCGCAAGGCTGCTCGGCACGCTGTTTGGCCGCGAGCCGGTGGTCGAGTTCAAGCCGCCGCGACCAGGCGACATCCGGCGCTCCGTCGGCAATCCGACCCGGATCGAAGCGGAACTCGGATGGCGGCCGCGCACGCCGCTGCATACCGGTCTTGAGGCGATGATCACCGCGGCGGAATCCGAACCGGCCCTAGCGACGGGTTGATCGTCCCTCGACCCGTGCCGTTGCCAGGGATCGCAAACAAAAGGCCCGCCATGGAATGGCGGGCCAAGTGACAAGATCGGAAAAAGAAGCCGCCGTTAAGGCTTACGCCGCGCTGCGTGCACGGGCCTGTTCGACCTGCCGCTTCAGCCGGCGCAGATTCTGATCGAGCTTCGAGTCCGCCGTGCCGAGCAGCCACGCGTCGAGACCGCCGCAATGCTCGATGGTGCGCAGGCCGCGCGCGGACAGGCGCAGGCGCACGGTGCGGCCCAACGCATCCGACAGAAGAGACGTCACCTGCAGGTTCGGCATGAACCGGCGCTTGGTCTTGTTGTTGGCGTGGCTGACGTTATTGCCAACCAGGACAGCTTTTCCGGTGACCGCGCAACGACGGGCCATGACGCAAATCCTCATAAAACCGGGCACAAAAACGCCGACGGGCCGTGCCGGCCCGTGGAGAGGAGGGGGTTGTACGGGGTTAACCGGGCGCCGTCAAGGGTCGCCGGCGCGCCCGGCGGAATGGATCACCCCCGGGTTTCGCGAAACGTCCTCAGAACTGTCTCGGCGGCCGCGGCCGGCGTCACAACGCCTTGAACTACTTTGGCTTCCAGCTCGTCGATGCAGGCTGCGACCGTCGCATTCCGGCGCAGTTCGCCGAAGAGGCCCTGTTCGATCTCGTGCCACATCCAGGCCTTGGCCTGCCTGGCCCGCTTCGCGCTGAGACCGTCCGGCCCGAGGGTTTCACGGTACCGTTGTACTTCGGCCCAGACGGTATCCATGCCGCGCCGCTCGAGTGCAGAGACCTGCACGACTTGCGGCGACCAGCCGGGTGTCGCCGGCCGCAGCAGATGGAGGGCGGCGCGGTATTCGGCCGCCGCGCGCTCCGCGACTGCGGCAAGCTCGCCGTCGGCCTTGTTGATGATGAGCAGATCGGCGAGCTCGACAATTCCCTTCTTCAGCCCCTGCAGCTCGTCGCCGCCCCCGGGGGCGAGGATCAGGGCGAACAGATCGACCATGTCGGCGACGGCCGTCTCCGACTGGCCCACGCCCACGGTCTCGATCAGGACGACGTCGAAACCCGCGGCCTCGCAGATCAGCCCGGCCTCGCGCGTCCGGCGGGCGACGCCGCCGAGCGTACCGCCGGAGGGGGACGGCCGGATAAAGGCGTGCGGACTGCGGGACAGGGCCTCCATTCGCGTCTTGTCGCCCAGAATGGAGCCCCCCGAACGCGGCGACGACGGATCGACGGCGAGGACCGCGACGCGGTGCCCCTGTTCGATCAGGTAAAGGCCGAAGGCTTCGATGAACGTCGACTTGCCGACACCGGGCGCGCCGGAAATGCCGACGCGGATGGCCGCGCCGGTTGCCGGAAGCAAGGTCGAGAGCAGGACCTGCGCCTCGGCCCGATGCTCGGGGCGCGTCGATTCGACCAGAGTGATCGCTCGCGCGAGGGCCCGTCGGTCGCCATCGCGAACGGCTTGGGCCAGTTGTGGAACTCCGCCTGATGGCGTCGTGCGCGTCGCCATGGCCCGATGGGGTTCCCTAGTTCAACCCCCGGCGACCCATCTCAAGGAACTTTTCGCGACGGCGCGCGCGCAGGGTTTCGCCATCGTACTTCTGCAGGTCGCGTATTTCGCGCGCAAGCGCTTCACCGAGCGTCGCGATCGCCTTGGCCGGCTCGCGGTGCGCGCCGCCGAGCGGCTCCGGCACGATCGCGTCGATGACCCCGAGACGCAGCAGATCCTGCGCGGTGAGCCGGAGCGCTTCGGCCGCCGTCTGCGCCTGCTCGGCACTGCGCCACAGAATCGAGGCGCAGCCCTCGGGCGAGATAACCGAATAGATGGCATGCTCGAGCATGAGCACCCGATTGGCGGCGGCAATCGCGATGGCCCCGCCGGATCCGCCCTCGCCGATGATCACGGCGACGAACGGCACCCGGATGTCGAGGCAGACCTCGAGGCAGCGCGCGATCGCTTCGGCCTGGCCGCGCGCCTCCGCATCGACGCCCGGATATGCGCCGGCCGTGTCGACGAGAGCGATGACGGGGAGCTGGAACCGCTCGGCAAGACGCATCAGGCGCTGCGCCTTGCGATAGCCCTCCGGCCGCGCCATGCCGAAATTGTGCTTGATGCGCGTTTCGGTGTCGGCGCCCTTCTCGTGACCGAGGATCACGCACGAGCGGCCGTCGAATCGACCGATGCCGCCGACGATGGCCAAATCCTCGCCGAAGAGGCGGTCGCCGGCGAGCGGCGTGAAATCCTCGACCAGCGCCTTGATGTAGTCGAGGCTGTGCGGTCGCTCGGGATGGCGGGCGATCTGGACCTTCTGCCATGGCGTCAGCTTGCTGTAGGCGGCGCGAAGCTGCTTCTCGACCTTCGCCTGCAGCTTCGCGACCTCATCGGCGATATTGAGCCCCGAGGCGTTCGTCAGGTGGCGAAGCTCCTCGATCTTGCCTTCGAGCTCCGCGATCGGCTTTTCAAAATCAAGATAGTGCGCCATGGCGGTTCATTATCATGCCGACGGGTAAACGCGGAGTTTTTTACCGTCTGCCCTCGATCTGGGCAGCCTTCCGGACCAGGATCTCGGCCTGGCGGATCGAGGCGATATCGATCAGCTTTCCCTCGAATGCGACGGCGCCCTTGCCCTCGCGCTTCGCGGCTTCCATTGCGTCCAGGATCGCGCGCGCCCGTTCGACCTCGGCCGCGGAGGGGGTGAAGACCTCGTTGGCGAGCGCGATCTGAGAGGGGTGGATGGCCCATTTGCCTTCGCAGCCGAGCGCGGCCGCGCGCTTCGCGGCGGCGATGAAACCGTCCGGGTCGCGGAAATCGCCGTATGGACCGTCGACCGGTCTCAGGCCGTTTGCGCGCGCAGCAACCACCAGTCTCGCCAGCGCGTAGTGCCACATGTCGCCCCAGTGCCGCTCGCGTGTCGCGCCGGGCGAACCGGTGAGGACGGCATAGTCGGGGGTGGCGCCGCCGATGCTGGTCGTGCGGGCGCGCGTCGAGGCCGCGAAATCGGCCACGCCGAAATGCAGCGATTCGATGCGCGAGCTCGCCGCGGCGATCGCCTCGATGTTCGCCATGCCGAGCGCGGTCTCGATGATGAGCTCGAAGCCGATGCGCCGTTTCAATCCCTTGGCCTGCTCGATCTGCGTGACCAGCATGTCGAGCGCATAGACGTCGGCGGCCGTGCCGACTTTGGGAATCATGAGCAGGTCGAGCCGTTCGCCCGCCTGCTCGACGACGTCGATCACGTCGCGGTACATCCACGGCGTGTCCAGGCCGTTGATCCGCACCGACATGACGCGCCCACGCCAGTCGATTTCGTTCAGGCCGGCGATCACCGCCCGGCGCGCCCGTTCCTTTTCTTCCGGCGCGACGGCGTCCTCGAGGTCGAGGAACACGATGTCGGCGTCCGAGCGCGCCGCCTTCTCGAAAAGGTCGGAGCGGCTTCCGGGAACGGCGAGCTCGCTGCGGTTGAGGCGGGGTGTCCTTTCGGTGACCGTCGTGAAACTCATGCTGTACAGCCGTCCCTCATCGCCAACGAATCAGATCCGGGCTTCCACGCGTGGCCCCGCGGATCCTTGACCCCGGACCCGCGGGGCCCGCGAACGGCACCTGGAGCACAGGATCCCGCCGGCAGACAGCGCGGCAACGCCTAGGCGCGCTCCTGGGCGAGGATCATCTCGTAGGCCGGCAGCGTGAGAAATTCCGCGCATTCCGGCGCCTCGCTCAACTCGCGGAACAACCGCGCGGCCTCATGATACTTGCCGTTCCTGAACTTCTCGTCGCCGACCATCGCCCGGGTCTTCTCGAGTTCCTCGTCGATGATCCGTCGCACGAGCGCACGGTCGATCAGGCGGCCGTCATCGAGACGCGCCCCATGATGCAGCCACTGCCACACCTGGGTCCGGGAGATTTCGGCCGTCGCCGCATCCTCCATGAGATTATAGAGCGGCACACAGCCGATGCCGCGCAGCCACGCCTCGATATAGCCGATTCCGACATTGACGTTCTGCCGCAGACCCGCCTCGGTGATCGGCCCTTCCGGCACCTTGAGCAGGTCGGCGGCGGTCACATGCACGTCCTGCCGTTTGCGCGCGATCTGGTTGGCCTCGGGCATCAGCCGGTCGAAGATGTCCTTTGCGATCTTCACCAGACCGGGGTGCGCGACCCAGGTGCCGTCGTGCCCGTCGCTCGCCTCGCGCTGCTTGTCGGCCGCGACCTTCTCCATGGCGGCCTGATTCGCGACCGGGTCGTCCTTGATCGGAATCTGGGCCGCCATGCCGCCCATGGCATGCACGTTGCGCCGATGGCATGTCGCGATCAGCAGAAGGCTGTATGACCGCATGAAATGCGTCGTCATGGTGACGAGCGCCCGGTCGGGCAGCACGGCGTTGGGATCCTTGGCGAACTTCTTGATGAAGCTGAAGATGTAGTCCCACCGGCCACAGTTGAGGCCGGCCGCGTGCTCGCGCAGCTCGTAGAGGATCTCGTCCATCTCGAACGCGGCGAGAATCGTTTCGATCAGGACGGTGGCCTTGATGGTGCCACGTTTGATCCCGAGTGCGTCCTGCGCATGATTGAAGACGTCGTTCCAGAGCCGCGCCTCAAGGTGGTTTTCCAGCTTCGGCAGGTAGAAATACGGTCCGGTGCCGCGCCGGATCAGCTCCTTGGCGTTATGGAAGAAGTAGAGGCCGAAGTCGAAGAGCGCGCCCCACATCGGCGCACCGTCGACGATGACATGCTTCTCCGGCAGATGCCAGCCGCGCGGCCGCACCACCAGCACGGCGGTCTTGTCGTTGAGCCGGTAGAACTTCCCCGTGTTCGGATCGGTGAAGGTGATGGTGCGGCGAACCGCGTCGCGAAGGTTGATCTGTCCCTCGATCTGGTTGTCCCAGGTCGGCGTGTTCGCGTCCTCGAAATCGGCCATAAAGACGTTGGCGCCCGAGTTGAGCGCGTTGATGACCATCTTCCGGTCGACAGGACCGGTAATCTCGACGCGGCGGTCGAGGAGATCCTCGGGCAGCGGCGCTACCGTCCAATTACCCTCGCGAATCGCCCTTGTCTCCGGCAGGAAGTCCGGCTTCTCGCCGCGATCGAGCCGCGCCTGCACTTCCTTGCGGCGGGCGAGCAGGCGTTCGACCTCGGCGCCGAACTTGCGCTGCAGCCCGACGACGAAGTCGAGCGCCTCGCGCGTCAGGATCTGTTCGTAACCGGCCCGGATCGGCGCCTCGATCAGCACGCCGGCGGGAAGCTGGATGCTGGGGCCGACTTTGGCCGGTCGGACGGCAGCCGGCTTCGCCGGCCTGGCGGTCTTTTCCGGTGCACGCTTCTTGGGCGCCGGACGCGCTGCGGCCGACCGGGGTGCGCGTCCTGCCGCCGTTTTCTTGGCGGTTGCCTTCTTCGCGGCTGCCTTCTTCGCCGTTTTCGGCGCTGCCTTCTTCGCAACGCTGCGGCGCGACGCAGCCTTGGCCGTCCGCTTTGCGGCCTTCTTTACCACTTTGCGTGCGTGCTGCGTGCGTGCCGTGCTCCTTGCCCCTCGGCGGGCGGTCTTGCGCGTCGTCTTTTTGCGGGCAGCCATGACGTCATCTCCTGCTGAAAGACCGTCAGGCGTTGTTTAGACCGGGAGCGGCGAATGAGGCAAGCCGCGGGCGCGTTCAGCCGCGCGCGCGTTTGGCGCGTGCGCGTCGCGCCAGCGGATGACTTTCATGCACGAGGCGCCGCATCCGCTCGCCGGCGACATGGGTGTAGATCTGGGTCGTCGCAATGTCCGCATGGCCCAGCATCTGCTGGACCGCGCGCAGATCCGCACCGTGCTCGATCAGGTGGGTGGCGAAGGCGTGTCGCAGCACATGCGGCGACAGCTTGCGGGGATCGATTCCCGCCTCGACCGCCAGCGCCTTCAGCAGCTGGGTGACGCGGGCGGTGGTCACGTGCCCGCTGGCCCCGCGCGAGGGAAACATGAAGCGCGACGGCTGTCCCTCCGGCAGAAAGGCGTGCCGGACGGCGCGGTAGCGCTCAAGGGCCTCGCGTGCCGGCTCGCTCAGCGGCGCAATCCGCTCCTTGGCGCCCTTGCCCCTGATGACGAGAAACCGCCCGTCGCGCGATAGCGCCGACAATGGCAACGTGACCAATTCGGAGACGCGCAGTCCCGCGCCGTAAAGCAGCTCGACGAACGCGACGAGGCGCCGGCCTTCGGGCCCCTCGTGCCGTCGTGCCGCCGCCAGCAGACGTTCGACCTCCTGCTCGCCCAGTACCTTCGGCAGCGCTCGTCCGACGCGGGGGCCGTCGATCGTGCTCATCGGATCGTCGCCGCGCAACCCTTCGGCGACCAGGAAGCGGTAGAACTGGCGGAGACTCGCGAGCCGTCGCGCAACCGTGCGCGGGCTCATGCCGGCCCGTTTCAGGGTGGCCAGGTATGCACGGACCTGCTCCGACGAGGCATCCGCGACATCGCCGCCGTGCCGCATGAGAAAGGCGCCGAAGTCGCGCAAATCTTTTTCGTAGGCGATGCGGGTGTTCTCGGCCGCGTTTCGTTCCGCGGCGAGCATCTCGAGGAAGCTGTCGACGTGGCGGAATGCCGATGGCGGTCGCTTCGTGGTCGGCACGATCAGAGACCGGCCGTGATCGCCGCCTCGAGGGCGAGGGCGCGCGCCTCGCCCTCGAGGCCGACGGTGCGGAGCGCCTGCAGCAGCGCGACGAGCGTGTGGGGCGTTAAGCCGCCGAGACCGTCCGTGCCGAGGGTCGCGAGTACGAACAGGACCGTTTCACCTAGCCGGCCGGCCGATGCCGCGCCCTCGCGGCCGAGCCAGAGCGCCGGATGCGGCATGAGGACGCTCTGCGGCCGCAGGTCGCCCGACAGCAGGAGCGCCATCAGCGAACCGTCCGTCGCGTCGCCAAGGCCTTCGAACAAGGCGACGAGCAGTGCCGTACGCTCTGCGGCCTTGCCCGCATCGAGCTTCTCCTGTGTTGCGCACCAGGCGGCGAGGGCTTTCGGATCCGGCGGCGTGACATCGGCGCCGGCCAGCCGCATCAAGGGCCACAGGAGAATCTCGCTCTGCTCGGTGCGGGCACCGGCGGCTGCCTCTTCTCGCGCGAGTTCGTACCAGCGGCTGGCTTCCTCGACGCGGCCGGCGAGCAGCAAGGCGCGGCCCGCATCGTGCGCGAACCAGGCCAGCTCCCGGGTCGGCGACAGCTCGGTGAGCAGGGCAAGCGTGGTCCGGACGGTGCCCGGATAAAAGCCGCGTGCGCGGCTGATCTGCCAGCCGCGATGCAGGGCCTCAGCACGGCCTATGCCGGCGGGCTGGGCCTTCGCGGCGCGATAAATCGCGGCGTGCGCTCGCGGCCGTGCCGCCTTTTCGGCAAGAGACAGCGCGTTGGCCAGTTCTTCGGGCTTGAAGCTCGCTGCTTCGAGGGCCTGGACGAGGGCCTCGGTCGACAGCGCGCCAACCGCTTCGGCGCGTTCGGCCGCTTCGAGCCGGACCTCCGGCGCCACGTTCGGGCTCTGCGCGATCATGCGCAACGTCAGCGGATCGGCGTTGGATACCGCGCTGGCCGGAATCTGCTGCCGGGCCGCATTCATCATGGCGAGGTGCAGCGGCGTGGGGCGCGTCAATTCCCTGATCGGACGCTGGTCGCCAAGAAGCGCATCCACGAGGTGCACGAAGATCGGATCGTCGTTATCGGCGCCGCTGTCGCGCAGCATGCTCAAGCCAAGCTGGGCACGCGCCTGCTCGCCGGCGAGCGCTTGGCAGAAGATCAGGGCCTTCTGCCAGTACGGCGTGTCGAATCGGCCGATCTGACGCCGGACCAGTTGACATGTGCCGGTAGTGTCATACGCGGCGAGCAGGCCATCGAGAAGGACGCGCGACAGCCGCTCGTCGGCTTCCGCACGCGGAACCGCGCCCGCAAGCGCCGTCGCGGCCGTGACGTCACCGAGCGCGAGCAGACGCTCGGCGCGGGCGGCGACGAATCCGCCGGGCGCGGCGCCTTCGGATGCGCTTGGCGAGGGACCGCTGGCGGTCAGCACGCGTACGGCGAGGTTATGCGCTGTCGGCGAATGGATCGGTACGGGAAGCTCGGACAGCAGGCGATCGACCACGCCGCGGGTCGAGCCCTTCCATAGATCGGCCGGCAGGGCGTTGTCGGTTTCCTGGACCAGGCCGACGGCGTCGACGTCGATGGGCGGCGGGGGACTGACCACGATCGTCGAATCCGTGTCGGCGTCGTTCGGCTCGGCCGACGATTCCGGCGGTTCGGCGCCCGGCACTGAGGCCGGCGGCTCATGCAATTGTTCCGTAGCGGGCACCGGCAGCAGGCGAATCGGGGCCTGCTGGGCAAGGGCCGGGGACGCCAAGGGTAACGACAGGACGACCAGAACAGTGAGAAACCGGGTTGCGGACAGGATTCGCGATCCGATCGGCCGCTTGGACGTCGCGTGGCCGTGCGCGCCGTTCCGGTCGAAGACGGCGACGACGCGCCCGCGATCCGCGGCGCACCGGCTAACGGGGCAGGCGGTCATCCGGGATGATCTTCTCCACCCGGGCCGTCGGGGCAGGGATGTCCTGCGTGGCGAGGAAGGCAACGGCACCGACGAAGAGAAGTGCAATGGCAGCGACAAGGATGGTTACGCGGCGGTTGAGCACGATTCGAACCCTAGGATGCGGGAGACGGACCGGTCATAGGGGACACGACCGGACATTTCTGTTAAGGTGCTTTTATGTCGAAACCGCGGCAGTTTACCGGCTGCCGCGGGCGCAATCAATTCAACGCCGGCACAAAATAGCGTAACGTATACACGCACTTGTACGACTGAAGAGATGGCAGAGCCGGCACAAAACGCTTCGGTTCCGACGATCGGGAAGCTCGACAAGACGATCGTGCTCGTGGGGCTCATGGGCGCCGGCAAGACGTCCATCGGGCGCCGGCTGGCGCTGCGTCTGGGCCTACCTTTCGTCGACGCCGATCACGAGATCGAGGCGGCTGCCGGCTGCACGATCGAGGAAATTTTTCAGCGCTTCGGTGAGGCGGCCTTCCGGGACGGCGAGCGCAGGATCATTCAGCGCCTGCTCGAGCGTCCGGTGCACGTTCTTGCCACCGGCGGCGGCGCATTCATCGATCCCGAGACCCGGGCGCGGATCAAGAGCGTGGCGATCTCCGTCTGGCTCAGCGCCGAGCTGGATGTGCTCGTGCGCCGGGTCAGCCGGCGCAACAATCGTCCGCTGCTGAAGCGCGGCGACCCGCGCGAGGTGCTCAGCCGGCTGATGGAACAACGCTATCCGATCTATGCGGAAGCCGACATCCGGGTCGAAAGCGTCGACGGACCGCCGGACGTGACGGTCGATCGGGTGATCGCGGCGCTACAGCGTTATATCGGTGGCGAAGCACGGGACGTACATATATGAGCATGAGTGCCTACGCTACCCACCGCGTCGAGATCGAGGGGCGCGGCTATGACATCGCCGTCGGCCGGGGCCTTTATGAACGCGCGGGCGAACTCCTGCGACCGATCCTGCGGGAGCCGCGTGTCTTCGTCGTGACCGACGCGGTCGTGGCCGCGCACCAATGGCCGCGGCTGGAACGGGGGTTGCGGGCCTACGACATCGCAGCACCGCTCGTCGTGCTGCCCGCGGGCGAGGCGACCAAGGACTTCACGCATCTGCAGCGCTTGCTGGATGCGTTGCTCGATCATCGGCCCGAGCGCGGTTCGATGCTGCTCGCGCTCGGCGGCGGCGTGATCGGCGATATCACCGGGCTTGCGGCGAGCCTGCTGCTGCGCGGCGTCGATTTCATTCAGGCGCCGACGACGCTGCTTGCGCAGGTCGACAGCGGCATCGGCGGCAAGACCGGAATCAACACACGCCACGGCAAGAACCTCGTCGGCACGTTCCATCAGCCGCGCCTGGTGCTGGCCGACCTCGACAGTCTCGACACGCTGCCGCGGCGCGAGCTCCTCGCGGGCTATGCCGAGATCGTGAAGTACGGCCTGATCGACGACGCCGATTTCTTTGCGTGGCTGGAAACGAACGGTCCCAGGCTGATTGCCGGCGATGCGGCAGCGCGCAGCTATGCCGTCGAACGCAGCTGCATGGCGAAGGCCCGCATCGTCGCCGCCGACGAGCGCGAGGCCGGCGTGCGCGGGCTCCTGAACCTCGGGCATACGTTCGGTCATGCGATCGAGGCGGCGCTCGGCTACGGCGCCGAGCTGCTGCACGGCGAAGCCGTTGCGATCGGCATGTCGCTCGCCTTCGATCTGTCGGTGCAGCTCGGCCTCGCGCCCGCAGCCGATGCGGCGCGTGTGCGCCGGCATCTTTCTGCGGTCGGATTGCCGACCAGCCTGCCGGCCGGCGCACGCGACGTCGAGCGATTGCTGACCCTGATGGCGCAGGACAAGAAAGTACGCGACGGTCGCATCACTTTCGTGCTCGCGCGCGGTATCGGCAAGGCGTTCCTCGCGCGCGACGTCGAGCCCGATGCCGTCCGTGCCGTGCTTCAGCAGGCAATGGCGGCATGAGCGTCGAGCCGATCGTTACGATCGTCGTCATCGTCGCGCTGCTGGCCGTGTCCGCGTTCTTTTCCGGCGCCGAGACGGGGCTTACCGCCGCTTCGCGGCCGCGCATGCATGCGCTTGCCCGCGACGGGAATCCGCGGGCCCGGCTTGTGAATCTTCTTCGCGAGCAGAAGGAGCAGCTCCTCAGCGCCATCCTGATCGGCAACAATCTCGTGAACATCCTCGCATCGGCGTTGGCAACGGGCGCGCTGGTCGCGCTGTTCGGCGACGCCGGTATCGCGTATGCGACGATCGCGATGACGGCGCTGGTCGTGATCTTCGGCGAGGTCCTGCCGAAGACCTTTGCGATCAATCATGCGGATCGCGTCGCCCTTGCCGTCGCACCGGTCATCCGTCCGCTCATGATCATGCTCGCGCCGCTCGCGCAGTTCACGCAGCTCGTGGTACGCGGCATTCTGCGGCTGTTCGGCGCCCATCGTGTCGAGACAAGCCGCGAGGCGGCGGAGGAGGAGTTGCGCGGCGCCATCGAGCTGCATACCTCTCCCGACGTCCGTGACGAGCGCAAGATGCTGCGCTCGATTCTGGATCTGGCGGATGTCGAGGTCGGCGAGATCATGGTCCATCGCCGCCAGGTGACGGCAATCGATATCGACCAGAAGCCGGCGAAGGTGCTGGAGCAGGCGCTAGCCAGCCGCTTCACCCGGATTCCGCTGTGGCGGGGGCAGCCCGACAACATCGTCGGCGTTCTCCATGCCAAGGCCGTTCTGCAGGCGTTGCGCGCGAACGGCGGGAATTTCGACGCGGTGAAGATAAGCGAGATCGCCTCGCCGCCATGGTTCATTCCGGAATCGACCACGCTCCTCGACCAGCTCGAGGCATTCCGCCGCCGGCGCGAACACTTCGCGATCGTCGTCGACGAGTATGGCGCGTTCCTCGGCATCGTGACGCTCGAGGACATTCTTGAGGAAATCGTCGGCGATATCGCCGAACGCCACGAGTTCCAGGTGCCGGGTGTGCGGCCGCAGCCGGACGGGAGCTTCGTCATCGACGGGCACGTCACGTTGCGCGATCTCAACCGCGAACTCGACTGGCAGCTGCCGGACAGCGAAGCCGCGACAGTGGCGGGGCTCGTTCTGCACGAGGCGCGTCGGATTCCCGAAGTCGGCCAGGTTTTCACGTTTCATGGGTTCCGGTTCGAGATTCTGCGGCGCAAACGCAATCAGATCACGGCCCTGCGCGTGACGCCGCCCGGGGTCGAGAAGCCGCAACGAAGCGCGACCGAGGCCGTGCCGCGACCGCAGCAGTAACGCTGCGTCGCACTGCAGCATCGCGAAAGTGCGCGCGCCGCGCGTACATCGTCCGCGCGACGGCGTTATACTGACATCGCCGGCCGCTGCTTTGCGGCAGAGAGATGCTGCAGGCTGCGGTTGACTTCTGAGGAGGCCTGCGATGCAGCACAAGATCATTCCTGATGTGATCGGCGGCCAGAAGCTCGTCGTCGCCGACGACGACGCGACGGTACGGGAGGCCGCGCGGCTGATGGCCGAGAACGCGGTCGGCGCGGTGATGATCATCGAGGGAAACACCCTGGTCGGAATCTTTACCGAGCGCGACCTGGCGACGCGGGTCGTGGCACCCGGCCTCGACCCCGACCGGGTCCGGCTGGCGGAGGTGATGACGCGCGACCCCGACACGATCCGGCCGGACGAGACGGCGCGCGATGCACTCGAGAAGATGCAGCGGTGCGGCTACCGTCATCTTCCGGTCGTCAACGTCGGAACGATCGTCGGCATGGTGTCGGTTCGTGATCTCTACAGAGCTGTTCTCTGCCAGCTCGAGGAAGATCTTCGCGAACTCGACGCCTACGTTCACGGTCCAGGCTACGGCGTGGCGCCGACGCCTTAGTGCACGTCAACCCAACTCACAGGTGAAGAACGGCGCTTGCGAGCTTGATGCGCGGTGCGGCCTGCTGGAACGCCCGGTGCCGTCGCCCACGATCGACGAGCCGGCGAGTTCAGCGTAGCGCGTTTGCCGGCCGCGCGCCCAACGGCAGCTCCGATGGCGGCCGAATCGGCGCAAGCCATCACGGCGGCAGGCAGGGGCATTTCGGCTGCGCCGGCTTTGACGCCCCGCGCCGGTCGCACGACAGAGTTCGGCATCACCGCGCGCGAGCGGCGCGAATACGGACCTTTGACCGGCATGTGCATCAGGCCTATTGATTGCCTCACACGATCGACGAGACCGGTTCTCATGCCGTTGCCAGCGCCCGTGGAGCGGGAGTTAATTCATTCACGCCGCATCGAATGCCGCGGCTACCGCCGCCGAGACGGTCTGTGGGACATCGAGGCACGGCTCGTCGACACCAAGGCCTATGCCTTCGCCAACGCGTGGCGGGGCGAGGTTCGGCCGGGCGAGCCGGTGCACGACATGTCGATCCGGCTGACGATCGACGACGATTTCGTCGTTCGCGATGTCCAGGCCGTCATCGACGCCAGTCCCTTCCGCATCTGCTCCGACATCACGCCCAGCTTCGCGACGCTCAAGGGGCTGAAGATCGGCAAAGGGTGGCGGCGGGCGATTGCGGAACGTCTCGGCGGCGTCCGCGGCTGCACGCATCTGGTCGAACTCCTGGGACCGCTCGGGACGACGGCCTACCAGACGATACTGCCGTTGCGGGAGGCAGAGGAACGTGACAATCCGGTCCGTACGCGACCGGCGGCCATCGATACCTGCCATGCGCTGCGCAGCGACGGCGAGGCCATGCGACAGTACTGGCCCGAATTCTATACGGGCGACGATACGCGCCGCTGACGAGGCTCGGCGCGGTCCTCTTCCGGGGTCAACGTCTTCAGCGCGAGCGCGTGCACGCGCTCGCGCAGCTCGTCGGCGAGCGTCGCGTATACGAGGCGCTGCCGCTCGACACGCGAACGGCCGGCGAACGCGTCCGACACGATCTCGACTGAAAAGTGCGTCTCGCCTTCCGGGCGTGCGCCGGCATGGCCGGCATGGCGGTGGGATTCGTCGATGATGTCGAGGCGCACGGGAGCGAACGCCTGCGTCAGCTTGTGGCGGATTCGTTCGGCAACGGTCATGGCACGACAGTGGAATCTGGCGTCTCGCCCGTCAAGCGGCGCTTGACGCCAGCGCCCCGGGGGATGTCTCATCCCGCCCATGGCGAAGCCGGAAATTTTTGCTGCTGCACAGGCGGGCGACCGGGATGGAGTGATGCGCCTTCTCGATGCAGGCGCCGATCCCGACGCGCGTGCTTCCGGCGGCGAGACCGCGCTCATGGCCGCCGCAGCGCGCGGCGCGGTGGACATCATGGAAATCCTTGTTGCACGCGGCGCCGACGTCAACGCGACGACCGATGCCGGTAACACCGCGCTGATGTTCGCGGCGGCGCGCGGCTGCACGGAGGCGCTGCGCTTTCTTCTCGCGCACGGCGCGGGACGGGATCATCGGAACAGGTTCGGGCTTGGCGCCGCCGATTGGGCGAAATGGTCCGATCGTTCGGCCGATGTTCTTGCCCTGCTCGGATCCTGACAGGTGCGCGCGTTCCGGTAAGAGCGTCATCCGACCAGGATCACCTCGACGTCTCCCTCCTTGTGCAGGATGTTGAGCGCGACGTCGCGCGTATGGCGCCGGAACAGGAGATCGACCGAGCCGGTGCCCAGCGTCAATCCGGTGATCTCCACTTCGTTCAGGAATGCTGGCAGCACCGGTCGCGTGAGCCGGATTTGCCGCGTGTACGGGTTGAACGAGATGCCGAGCATCGCCCCCATCAGTGCGAACACCGTGCCGCTGGCCCAGGCCTGCGGCAGACATGCGACCGGGTACCTGGTCGGGCCCTGTCCGGGGCGACGGTCGAAGCCGCAGAAGAGTTCGGGCAGCCGGTTCAGGTCGACCGCTATCGCCGTCTCGAACATGCCCGTGACCAGTTTGGCCAGCGGTTCGGTGAGGCCGTAGCGCGCGAAACCAAGCGCGATCAGGGCATTATCATGCGGCCAGACCGACCCGTTGTGATAGGACATGGGGTTGTAGCGGGCCTCGGTCGTGGCGATGGTCCGTATGCCCCAACTCGAGAACGACGTCGGGTCCATGAGCGTCGCGGCGACGGTGGCCGCGCGCTCCGGCGAGGCGATTCCGGTGAGGAGCGTATGACCGGCATTCGAGCTCCGCACCCGGCACGGGCGCTTGTCGCGGTCAAGCGCGAGGGCATAGGTACCGAGTTCGTCGCACCAGAACGCATTCTCGAAGCGGCGTCGCAGGTCGATGGCCCTGGCGGTGAACTCGTTCGCACGTTCGTTCCGGCCAAGGGCCCGCGCGAGCGCCGCCGCGCCGACCCAGGCCGCATAGGCGTAGCCCTGGACCTCGCAGAGCGCGATCGGCGGTTCGCTCAAGCGGCCGTCGGCATGGAAGACGGAGTCCGACGAGTCCTTCCACCCCTGGTTGACCAGACCGGTCGGCGTGCGGCGGTCGTATTCGAGGAACCCGTCGCCGTCGAGGTCGCCGTAGTCGGTCATCCATCGCAGCGCCGCCTCGATGTTCGGCCAGATATCCTCGATCAGCCGGATGTTGCCGGTCCGATCGAAATACGCGCGCGCCAGCATCACGAAGAGCGGCGTCGCATCGACGCTGCCGTAATACCGGCCGAACGGGACCTCGCCGAGAGCGGCCATCTCGCCCCGGCGCGTCTCGTGCAGGATCTTGCCCGGCTCCGCATCCATTTCGGGGCGGAGTTCGGTCGCCTGCGTTGCGGCAAGGAAGCGCAACGTTCCTTCCGCCAGGTACGGCGCGAACCAAAGGCACTCCAGCGCCGTGATGATCGCGTCGCGCCCGAACGCCGTGCTGAACCAGGGGATGCCAGCATACGGATACGGACCTGTATCCGTCATCGTCACCAGCATCTCGATGTCCGCCGACGAGCGGTTGAGCCAGCCGTTGAACGATACGTTCGAGCTTCGGATGACCGCGCGCTGCTCGCGCAGCGCTTGCATCCGCCGCTGCGCATTGCGCCAGCATTCCCCGAAATCGGTCGAGCAGCTGCGGCGTTCGCCATTGGGCATGCAGTGCACGGTGAAGGCGAGGCTGCGGCTCTCGCCGGCATCCAGCGACAGTCGGAACGAAGCGCTGCGGCTGCTCAGATCGTCGGGCACGATATCGAAGGAAAACGACGTTTCGCGCCGAACATCGTCGAGTCCCTGATAGCGAAGAACCACTTCGGACGGACGTAGCACCTCGGGCAGATAACGTCCGCGCTGCGGCCTCGTCTGGCCACGCACTTCGAATATGTCGGCGAAATCCGCGCCGAAGCGCAGCATGAGCACGAACGCGCACGGCCCGCATCCATAGTTCCGGATCTGCAGCGTTTCGAAATAGGCACCGTCCTCGATCACGATGGTGCGGAGGACGTGGATCGTATCCTTCGCCAGATGGCGCCCTTCGAAGTGAATGTCCGGATTGGTCAGGTCGATGACCAGGGCGAGATTGTCCTCGGTGACATTCGAGCTGAGGAGCAACAGGCGGTGTCCGTCCACGGACAGCGCGAGATACGACAGGAACCGCGTGTCGGAATGAAACAGGCCTTCGGCCCGCCGACCGGTCGCCTGAATGTCACCATAGGGATCGACGACGAGAAACGTATCCCCGGCCTTGAGCACGTGCGGCCGGTAGGAGGGCGTTGTGTCCGGGGCAGAGATGGCGAACGGATTAGCTTGGTCGACCTCGGCAGCCCGGTCAATGGTTTCCATAGCGTTCAATCTCCGGCGGCCGCAAGCGGAGAGGTCTTGGATTCAGCCAGAAATTCGTAGAGCTTCAGGTAGTCTACAGCCATGCGGCGGCTGGTGAAACGCCGTTCGAACTCCTGCCGGATGCGCCGCCGGTCGAGGGAGCCGGCGAGGTGGATGGCGGCCAGCGCTTCGAACTCGGACTCGACGATGAAACCCGTGACACCCGACTCGAGGATTTCCGGCACCGAGCCGCGCCGGAACGCCACGACCGGCGTACCGCAGGCCATGGCCTCGATCATCACCATGCCGAACGGTTCCGGCCAGTCGATCGGAAACAGCAGGGCGTGGGCCCCGCCCAGGAGTTGCGCCTTCTCGGCCTCATTGATTTCGCCCAGGTATTCGACCTGCGGCGGAACGCAGAGCGGCTTGATGACGGATTCGAAGAACGGGCGGTCGCACGCGTCGACCTTGGCGGCAATCTTGAGCGGGATGCCGGCGCGCATGGCAAGCCGGATCGCGACGTCGGGCCCTTTCTCGGGCGAGATCCGGCCGAGGAAGACGAGATAAGCGCCGCGCCGGAACGTCGGCAGCAGCAGGTCGGTGGGGAGCCCGTGATACACCGTGCCGATCCAGTTCAGCCAGGTCAGCGGCGTGCGTTGCGCGGTGGAGATCGAGACGACGGGAACGTTTCGGAACTCGCTGAAGACGCATGCGTATTCCGGCCAATCGAGCCTGCCGTGCATCGTGGTCAGATGCGGCGTCGACTGCCGGGTCAGCATCATCATCGGCACGTAATCGGCATGATTGTGGATCACGTCGAACTCGTCGCGCATCCGCCAAACCTTCTCGAACATCGCCACATGGTAGGCGAGCGGATCCCGGCAGTTGGCGTTCAGGCGCAAGGCTTCGGTGCAGCCGGGAATCAGTCTTGCCGTCGTGCGGGAGTCGGCACTCGCAAACAGGGTCACCTCGTGCCCCATCGCGACCAGTTCCTCGGTAAGATACGACACGACACGTTCGGTCCCGCCGTACAGGCGTGGTGGCACGCTTTCGGCAAGCGGGGCTATTTGTGCGATGCGCATGAGAGGCAGGCAGGCGGAAAGCGTTTGTTCGTGCAGGCGGAAGCCTGAAGACGACAGTAGTAGTCTTTTGCAACGCACAAGTCCCGACCCAGTTCCGCGGGAGCGTGGCTGGATGCGCCCGCGGCGCCGTCGGCGCTGCAGCAGCCTGGTTCCGGTCGGGCTTCGTTCGCCGGGTCAGCCGGATCCGCGCCGGGCGGCGACGGCCTCGGCCAGCACGCACAGGATTTCGAACATCATGGTCGCGCCGACCAGTGCGGTATTGCCGGTCGGATCGAACGGCGGCGACACCTCGACCACGTCGCCGCCGACGATGTCGAGCCCGCGCAGGCCGCGGATCATCTGCTGCGCCTCGAACGTGCTGTAGCCGCCGACCTCCGGTGTCCCTGTTCCCGGCGCGAACACGGGGTCGAGCGCATCGACATCGAAGCTGATATAGGTCGGGCCCGTGCCGACCACGCGACGAGCCTCGGCCACGACCTTTTCGGGGCCGAGCTTGAAGTACTCCTCAATCGGGATGATCCGGATACCCTGGGCGAGTGCCCAGTCCAGATCGTCGGCCGAATAGAGCGAGCCGCGGATTCCGATCTGTATCGTGCGGCGCGGGTCGAGCAGCCCTTCCTCGATGGCGCGGCGGAAGGGCGTTCCATGCGTGTATTTGAAGTCTCCGAAATAGCGATCCCACGTGTCGGAATGCGCGTCGAAATGCACCATGCCGAGCGGCCGGTCCTTGGCGATCGCGCGGAAGATCGGTAGCGTGACGAGGTGATCGCCGCCGGCCGACAGCGGTACGGTTCCCGCTGCGTGGATGCGTGCGTAGAACTGCTCGATCCGGGCCAGCGTATCCGCCACGTCGCACGGATTGACCGGCGCATCGCCGAGGTCGGCGACACGGGCGAGCCGGTAGGGCTCGACGCGCGTCGCGGCATTGACACGGCGCATCAGACTCGATTGATCGCGAATGGCACGCGGCCCGAGACGGGCGCCGGGGCGGTTGGTCGTCCCGCCGTCCCATGGCACACCGATCAGGCCGATGTCGACGTCCGCAGGGTCCGCGGCATACGGGAGCCGCATGAACGTCGGGATGCCGGCGAACCGCGGCATCACGATCCCGGACACGGGCTCGACGGGCTTGGCGTCATCCATACTGCACCTCCCGCCGCCGCCGATGCGGGACCGGCCTGCGGACTTCCTGATGGGTTGCGGCGCGAAACATGGTTCTTACCCGCGGCGATTCAAGGGCCATGGGACGGTGCCGACGGCGGCGTGTTGCGCCGCCACTTTAGGCCCCGGCAATGGCGATCAGGGGGCTGGAAGGGCACTGCCGGAAGCCGATTTTGCCTCAAATTTCGAAGCTTTGCCTTGTGTGCAGCCATTCTGTTGCAGAACCGCCACAGATGCGGGGAAGGTGCAAAACGAGCCTTGATTTTTGCGCCGCACAAAAGCATATTGTGCATTGCGACATCGCTGATGTCGCTTTTCGGGAACTGACCTTTGGTCGTTTCCGGGCGTTTCCTCCCTAAACTTGGGCCGTGGTCATCACGGCCCCTTTTTTTGCCTGGACTTCGAGGCGGCCCGGCCAGGCGTCATTTTTGCGTCGGCAGTGTCGTTTGCCCTTCCCCCAACGGGCGCTGCATGATGATGCTATCGACCCAGCGTCCGAACTTGAAGCCGATCGCGGGCAGGAAGGCCACCTGCTTGAAGCCGGCGGCGGCATGCACGCCGATCGAACCGTGATTGGCGCTGTCGCCGATGACGGCAAGCATCTGGCGGTAGCCAAGCGCCGTACAGCGTCGAATCAGCTCGTCGAGCAGCGCGCGGCCGATGCCGAGGCGGAGGGCCTCGGGGGCGACATAGATCGAATCCTCGACCGAATAGCGGTAGGCGGACCGCGTCCGATACGGGCCGGCATAGGCATACCCGGCGACGTGACCGCTGGACTCTGCCGTATCGATCTCGGCGACGAGGTAGGGCAGGCCGCGCGCAAGAATTTCCTCCCGCCGCCGCCGCATCTCGGCCAGATCGGGAGGAACCTCTTCGAACGAACCGAGGCCCGTCAGCACGTGGTGCGCATAGATGGCATGGATTCGCGGCAGGTCGGTGTCGCGCGAGTCGCGGACGCGTATGGTCGGTGCAGTTTCGAGGCGGTGGGTCATCGAGGCGAGCTGGGCAGGGCGGCCGCAACCTCGACGATGCGTTCGATCGCCTTGCTCAGATCGCGCGCAAGGCTGGCGAAACCTGCGGATTTCTCGATCCGCAGCTCGTCCATGTAGAGGCCGCGGTTGATTTCGATCTGGAGGGCATGACGGCCGGTTTCGGGGCGCCCGTAATGGCGTGTGACGAAACCGCCGGCATAGGGGTCGTTGCGGCCGACGGCGTAGCCGAGGTCCTTGAGGCAGCGCTCGACCTCGTCGATGACGACCGGCGCGCAGGCGGTGCCGAAGCAGTCGCCCAGCACAAAGTCGACCCGCCGGCGACCCGGGTCCCGATCCATCGGTCCGCCGATCGACGGCATGGAGTGGCAGTCGATCAGGAGGCAGCGCCCGAACCGGGCGAACGTGGCTTCGATCAGTGCCGTTAGCTTGTCGTGATAGGGGCGGTACAGCTTGTCGACCCGTTCGCGTGCCTCGGCAAAGCTCAGTTTGCCGCGGTAGATCTCGGCGCCGTTGGCCACGACCCGGGCGATCGTGCCGAGACCCGCACTGACGCGTGGACTCTTGGCGTTGACGAACGCGGGCAGCGAGTCCTCGAACATGGCGGGGTCGAGTTCCCACGGTTCGCGATTCGGGTCGATGTAGGCGCGTGGGAACAGCGCCTTCAGGAGCGGCGCCCCGTGGGACGGCGCACTCGCGAATAACTCGTCGACGAACGCATCCTCGGACCGGCGCAGCGTCAACGGGTCGAGTTGCGAAGCGGCGACGAAATCGGCCGGGTAGATGTTGCCGCTGTGGGGCGAAGAGAAGACGACAGCCGCCTCCTGTACGGCCGGTGCGACAACGGCAAAAGGCGGATCGATGGCGAGGGCGGCCGACGCGGCGGTCATGCGGATCTTCGTTTGGGCGAATCTTCCTTTAGAACAAACCGGCCGACGTGTCACCTGCGCCGTCGACGGGCACGCCGCCGGGGATGTCCGGCAAGCTCCGGATTTCATTGACTTAAGTCATGGTCCGCTGCCGGGGCTGCGACCTGTTCGACATGGTACGATTAACGCTTCGGCAAGGCGGCCGGGCGTAGGTTCGGCGCAACGGGGCCCAGTGCAAGCCGGGAGCGTGGCGGAGTCCGTGATATGATGGATCCAGGTGAGCGAATGGCACGGATTCTACTAGCCGAAGACGACGACGCCATGCGTCAGTTCCTGACGACCGCGCTCGAGCGTGCGGGACACGAGGTCGTCAGCTGTCCGGATGGTCGTCAGGCGCTAGCCGCGCTGAACGGCGATTACGATCTGTTGATCGCAGATATCGTCATGCCGGGACTCGACGGGGTGGAACTTGCGCGGCGTGCTCGCTCGGCCGTCCCCAACCTGCGGATCATGTTCATCACCGGTTTCGCGGCGGTCATCCTCGACGGCGGGCGCCCGCCGATGCCGAACGCGAGCGTGCTGTCGAAGCCGTTTCACCTGCGTGATCTCGTCAAGCACGTCGACCGGGTACTCGCGAACTGAAGACTGGGGCGCCGGAGCCGCCCGCGCGACAGTGCGAGCTTGCCAATCCGCATTCTTTGGGTATAGTCGCGCGCGACCCTGACGGGCGGGCGCGTAGCTCAGCGGGAGAGCACTACCTTGACATGGTAGGGGTCACAGGTTCAATCCCTGTCGCGCCCACCACGCAACGT
>CALANV010000044.1 GCA_937926175.1 uncultured Rhodospirillales bacterium
GCGTCGATGGCGCGTGCGGCCGCGGCAGCGATGTTGCACGGTGCCTCGCATGCACTGCGCCATGGCCGCGTGGGCCCAACTGACGAAGATCGCCCAACCGCCGTGCGGAATCCCGATCAACGCTGGCATCGAAAAGAAAGGCCCGGGTGCCCTAACGGCACCCAGGCCGAGTTTTGGGGAGGAAACACGACGACCGCATTAGCGGTCGCTCGCGAAGTTACATAATGCCGATCCCACCCGGCTCAAGTGAGGCAGTTCGTCGCACCTGCCGGATTCTTTTCGCGGGGCGGCGCTGATGCGACCACTTGTCGCGTGCGGCGTGCCCGTCTACTCAGCATGTGCGCGGATCATTGCGCCGAAGCACTTTCGAACGAATCGACGCTATCATCACCGGCCGTGAGCCAAACCGACAGGAGACGTGGCGTGCAAGACAAGCCGACCGGCATGCGGGCCGGCCTCGCCAATTATGGTGATGCGGAGTTTTCCCTGTTCCTGCGGAAAGCCTTCATCAAGGCGATGGGCTATTCGGACGAAGCACTGGACAGGCCGATCATCGGCATCACCAACACATTCAGCGGATACAACGCGTGCCATCGCAACGTCCCCGAGATGATCGAGGCGATGAAGCGCGGCGTGATGCTGGCGGGCGGCCTGCCGGTCGAATTCCCGGTCATCTCGATGCACGAGTCGTTCTCGCATCCGACCAGCATGTTTCTGCGCAACCTGATGGCGATGGATGTCGAGGAAATGATTCGCGCCCAGCCCATGGACGCTGTGATCCTGATCGGCGGCTGCGACAAGACGGTCCCGGGACTGCTGATGGCGGCGGCGAGCGCGAAGGTGCCCGCGATTCTGACCGTGACGGGCCCGATGTCGACCGGACACCATCGCGGCGAGCGGCTTGGTGCCTGCACGGACTGCCGGCGTCTGTGGGGGCGATTCCGGGCCGGCGAGATCGGTGCCGACGAAATCGAGGAAATCAGCGGCAAGCTCGCGCCGACGGCCGGCACCTGCATGGTCATGGGCACGGCCAGCACCATGGCGCTGGTCGCCGAGGCGCTCGGCATGATGCTTCCGGGCGGTGCCGCAATCCCCGCCGTTCATGCCGACCGGCTGCGGCACGCGGAAGCGACGGGTACCCGCGCCGTGGCACTCGCGGCGGCCGGTATCACGCCGGACAAAATCATGACACCGCAGGCTTTCGCCAATGCGCTGCGGGTCGTGCATGCGGTCGGCGGATCGACCAATGCCCTCGTTCACCTGGCTGCGATCGCGGGGCGACTCGGGATCCGCATCGATCTCGACGCATTCGACAGGATCGGGGCCACGACGCCCGTTCTGGTCGATCTCAAGCCCTCGGGCCAATACTACATGGAAGACCTGCATCGGGCCGGTGGCCTGGTCACGGTGCTGCGCGAGATCCGGCATCTGCTGCACGAGGATTGCCTAACGGTCACCGGTCGTACGCTCGGCGAGAACATCGATGCCGCGCCCGGCGGATGGCCGCAGGACGTCGTGCGGCCGATAAGCGATCCGATTTACGCGAAAGGGGCGATCCGCGTGCTGCGCGGAAACCTCGCTCCGAACGGCGCGATCATCAAGCAGTCGGCGGCCACGCCTGCATTGCTGCAGCATACCGGGCGCGCCGTCGTCTTCGAGTCGCTCCAGGATCTGGAACGGCGGATCGACTCCCCCGACCTCGACGTGACGCCGTCGGACGTGCTGGTGCTGAGGAACGCCGGTCCGAAGGGGGCGCCGGGAATGCCGGAGGCGGGCTATCTCCCGATTCCAAGGAAGCTCGCGCAGGCCGGCGTCAAGGATATGGTGCGTCTGTCGGACGCGCGCATGAGCGGGACCGCGTTCGGCACGATCGTGCTGCATGCCTGCCCGGAAGCGGCCGTGGGCGGGCCGATCGCGTTGGTGCAGAACGGCGATCTCATACGCCTCGATGTGGCGAATGGTCGGCTCGACGTACTGATCGACGATTCCGAGCTTGCGCGCCGGCGCGCCGCGTGGCGCCCGCCCGTCCACGAGAACCAGGAACGCGGCTATCTCAAACTCTATCTCGAGCAGGTTCTGCAGGCCGATGAAGGCTGCGATTTCGCCTTCCTGCGACCGAGCGCGATGACGAGCTCGGCGCCATAGACTACAGGCGCCGTTTCGCTCGACCCGAGGCCGGCTCGCGTCACCGATCGGGCGGCGACAGCCGGCTCGGCTTACCGGGATCGGCGAAGAGCGCGGCAGGCGTCATCGGCCCGTTCAGCCGCCGACCTGCGACACCCGGTCGGGGTGATTGATCGTCCGCGCATGGCTTTCCAGAAGTTCGATCAGATCGGGAACGGCCGGCGCAGGGGAGCGACCCTGCCCCGAGATCACGACGATCTCGCGCGTGACCATCGGATTGATCAGCCGGCGGGCAACGATGCTTCGGGAACGGATGATGGCAAGCGCGTAGCTCGGCAGGACGCTCACGCCGAGGCCGGCCTCCACCAGCGCCAGGGCCGTTGCGATATGCGACACTTCGTAGGCGGGCTGGGCGCCCAGGCCGGCCGGTTCCAGTATGCCGTCCACGAGAGCCCGGATGCCGCTGTCGCGCGTGAGGGCGATGAGCGGTTGGCCCTTGAGATCGTGCCACGTCGCCTGCCGGCGGGCAGCCAGTGCGTGTTTCCGGCTGCAGAAGAGCATGAGCGTGTCCCGGTCGAGTAGCCGGCGCGCGATGCCGTCTTCTTCGGGGGCAAACGTGCCGACGCCGAGATCCGCCTCGCCCGATCGCACGCGCGCGACGATCTGATCCGTTCCGGCATCGATCAGCCCGACCCGCACGCCCGGGAACCGCTGCACGAACGTTGCGATGACCTGGGGCAGAAGCGTCGCCGCCAGCAGCGGCGGCGCCGCCACGGTAATGCGGCCGCGCCGGCGCGCGGCGAGATCGTGGGCATTGCGGACCGCGTGATCGAGATCCGCCAGGAGCTTCTCCGCATGCGACCGGAACTCCCGGCCCGGTTCGGTCAGCTCGACGCGCCGCGTCGTCCGGTCGAACAGGCGGATGCCGAGTTCATGCTCCAGCTCCCGCACCAGCACCGAAACGGCCGATTGCGCGACGTGCAGTCGTTCCGCCGCGCGGGTGAAGCTGCGATGTTCGGCGACGGCGAGAAAGGCCTGGAGCTGGCGGACCGTTACATTCATACGCTCAACGTATTAATCGATATGAAAAAAGCAATTGTCGTATCAATGGGCCACTGGCCAAAATCCCGCGCGTTCGGAAGTGCCGGCAAGAAAGACCGGGGGACGAATCTGTCGAGGGAAGGGCGGCGGACATGCCCGATGGGGCGCGCATCAAGCGAGAGGGAACGGGTTGGATCGGTCGCTCGCGCCTGCGCGTCGAGGACGAGCGGCTGCTGACCGGCCGCGGCCGGTACGTCAATGACGTTTCGCTGCCCGGGTGTCTCTACGTCGCATTCGTCCGCAGCGTTCACGGCGCCGCGGCGCTGAGAAGAATCGGCACGGACGCCGCCGCTGCGGTGCCCGGCGTGGTCGCGGTCTTCACCGGGGCTGATGTCGCCGATCTGGGGGCGCCGGCGGTTAACCATCTGTTGCCGGGACTGCGTGTGCCGCCGTTTCAGGTTCTGGCAAGGGACGCGGTGTGTGCCGTCGGACAGCCGGTTGCGGCAGTCGTCGCGGCAACGCCCGAGGCCGCAGCCGACGGCGCCGAACTGGTCGAAATCGATTACGAGCCGACCGAAGTCACGCTCACGCCCGTACAGACGAAGGGCGAGGCCGCGGTCTCTCACGACTGGCGGAGCGGCGATGCGGACGCGGCGTTTCGCACGGCGGCGCGCGTCGTACGGGTGCGCGTAGAACATTCGCGCGTCGCACCGATGCCGCTCGAGCCACGGGCGGCTGCCGCGTACTGGGACGCCGGTGAGGAACGGTTGACCGTCTGGCTTTCCACCCAGACGCCGCATCGCGCCCGCCAGGATCTCGCGACGATTCTGCGGATCGATGCGGCGCGCATCCGGGTGATCGCGCCGGACGTCGGCGGCGCCTTCGGCGGCAAGGCTTCCATTTTCCCCGAGGACATTTTCGTCGCCTGGGCGTCGAGGCGTCTCGGCAGACCGGTCCGATGGCGTGGTTCGCGCGGCGAGGACCTTCTTGCCGGAACGCATGGCCGCGGCGGCACGCTCGAGGGCGAGCTGGCGGTGTCCACCGACGGAAAGGCGCTCGCCCTGCGCGCCCGCCTTTCATTTCCGCTCGGCCACTGGATGCCCTATAGCGGCGTCGTACCGGGCTGGAATGCGGCACGGATCTTGCCTGGTCCGTACAGCATTGCGGCCGTCGACATTCACCTCGATGCCTTTCCGGACAATACGGCAGCGGTCGGGATCTATCGCGGCGCCGGTCGTCCCGAGGCGGCGATGCTGCTCGAACGCCTGATGGACGAAGCGGCGCGGGAACTGGCGATCGACCCGGTGGAGCTGCGGCGGCGGAATCTGCTGGTCGGTCATGCCGCGCCGCGCGTGACCCCTACCGGTGTCGCCCTCGACTCCGGCAACTACGGGGTCGTGCTCGAAGAGGCCGTCGAACTCGCCGGTTACGCGGCACTGCGCGAGCGGCAGGCGGCGCGACGGGCAAATGGCGGAATCTTCGGCGTCGGCGTCGCGATGTATGTCGAGCCGTGTGGCCAGGGCTGGGAAAGCGCCGTGGTGCGGCTCGCGCGCAACGGCAGCATCGTGGCCGCCACCGGCTCGACGGCGCAGGGGCAGGGGCGCGAAACGGCCTATGCACAGATCGTCGCCGATGTCCTTGCGCTGCCGCCCGATGCGGTGTCCGTAAAGCACGGCGACACGGATCAGACGCCTGCCGGCATCGGCGCGCTCGCGAGCCGGAGCACTGCGATCGGCGGCAGTGCCCTGCTGCGCGCGGCGCAGGAGCTGCGCACGAAAGCGTGCGCGCTGGCGGCACGCCTGCTCCAGCTACGGCCCGAACAGATCATCGTCGACGAGGACGGCTTCGCACTCGACACGGATCCGGAACGTCGCATCAGCTGGAAGCTTCTGGCCGACGCCGCCTATGCGGAAGACAGCGAAGGGCTGGTCTCGTCCGTCGTGTTCCATGCCGATGGCGAGGCCTGGAGTTCCGGTTGCTGCATCGCGGCCGTATCGATCGACGCCGATACCGGCGTTCCGACCATCGAACATCTGGCATGGGTCGACGATGCCGGCGTGGTCGTCAATCCGCTGCTGGTCGAGGGCCAGCTGCTGGGCGGCATGGCGCAGGGGATCGGCGAGGCGCTGATGGAGCGGGTCGTCTACGACGGCGATGGACAGATCCTGACGGGGTCGCTCATGGACTATGCCCTGCCGCGTGCGGCCGACATGCCGCCCGTCCTGCTGCGGAGCCTTGCGACGCCGTCGCCGGTGAATGCATTGGGGGCGAAGGGCGTTGGCGAGGCGGGCTGCATCGGTGTTCCCGCCGCCATCGTGAACGCGGTCGTCGACGCGCTGGCGCCGTTCGGCGTGCGCCATCTCGACATGCCGTTGACGAGCGAGAAGATCTGGCGTGCCCTTAGGGACGCCGCAAACCGGGAAGACGCGAAATGAAGTATCGCAAGCTGGATGCGAAGGATTATGCGCGAGAGCACATGAAGGGGATCTGGGCGGCGGCACTGACGCCGTTCACCCCGGACCTGCAGCTCAACGAGGACGGCTTTCGCCGCAACCTGCGGCATTGGATCGACGACCTGAAGCTGGACGGCCTGTTCATCGCCGGCAAGCAGGGCGAGTTCTTCTCGATGTCGATCGCCGAGCGCAAACGGACCTTCGAGATCGCGGTCGAGGAAGCGGGGGGCCGCGCGGGCACGATCATGTCGTGCTCGGACCAGAACCTCGATACGGTGATCGAGCTTGCGAAGCACGCCCAGGCGATCGGCGCCGACTACATCGTCGTCCATGCGCCGGTCCTCCACTTCGTCACGTCGCAGGACGAGACGGTGTACGAATACTACAAGTACATCTCCGAACAGGTCGACATCGGCATCGCCATGTGGAGCCACCCGGACAGCGGCTACCTCATGAGCCCGGAGCTTTGCGCCCGCATCGCCGAGCTGCCGAACATCGTCGCCATCAAGTACAGCGTGCCGCGCGAGATGTATGCGAAGCTGACGCGTCTCGCCGGCGACAAGCTGATCGTCAGCACCGCTTCGGAAGAGGAGTGGTTCGACAACATCGTCGAGTTGGGTTGGCAGGTCTATCTGTGCTCGTCGCCGCCGTATTTGATCCAAACCAAGGTGGATCAGCGCATGCGTGAGTACACCGAGCTGGCGATGAAGGGGGAAATCGAGCGTGCGCGGGCGGTGCGCGACAGCCTGAATCCCGTCCGGCAGGCCCTCAAGCGCACGCGTCCGCCGGGCAAGCCGCACGCGCACCAGAAATACTGGCAGGAACTCTTGGGTCAGGTCGGCGGCCCGGTCCGGCGGCCGATGCTGCAGTTGACCGAGGAGGAGAAGGCCGCGACCCGTGCCGCGTTCGAAACCTGCGGTCTGAAGCTCGAGAACCGCAGCGAAGCGAGATCGAGCGCCGCTTGAGGCGGCGCACGCGACGGCGAGGAAAGCGAGGAGCCAAGGCGATGACCAGATCACCCGGATACGGCCCGTTCAGTTTCAAGGCATGGCTCGATGAAAACAGCCACCTGCTGAAGCCGCCGGTCTGCAACAAACTTCTCTTCGAAGGGACCGAGATGGTGGTTCAGGTGGTCGGCGGCCCAAACCAGCGGGTGGATTTCCACGACGATCCGGTCGAGGAATTCTTCTATCAGCTCAAGGGCGACATGGTGCTGAAGATCGTCGAGGATGGACGCATCCGCGACGTCGTCATCCGCGAGGGCGAGGTTTTCATGCTGCCGCCGCATGTCCGCCATTCGCCGCAGCGGCCCGTGCCCGGCTCGATCGGGCTGGTCGTCGAGGGCACGCGGGGCCCCGCCGACATCGACGGGTTCGAATGGTATTGCTTCGGCTGCGGCCAGCGCGTTCACCGCGTCGAGGTGCAGCTCAAGAACATCGTCACCGATCTGCCGCCGCTGTATGAAGCATTCTACGCCGATGAGAAGGCGCGGACCTGCTCGAACTGCGGCGCCGTCCATCCGGGCAAGGAGCCACCGCCGGGATGGGTCAGTCTCTAGGGCGCTGTGACCTTTCGTGCCGGGACATGACGAATTTCACGTTTTGAGCCAACCATCCGTGGAGTAAAGACGCAATGAACAGGAAGGGTTTTCTGCTGACGCTTACGGTGCTCGCGGGACTTGCAACATCCGCCGTGGCGCAACAGCCGGTGAAGATCGGCATGGTCACGACGCTGTCGGGCCCGGGCGGCTATCTGGGGCAGGACATCCGCGACGGGTTCCAGCTCGCCATCGATCTCGAGGGCGGCAAGCTGGGTGGCGTGCCGGTGCAGCTCCTCGTCGAGGACGACGCGCTGAAACCCGGACAGGGCAAGCAGATCGCCGAGAAATTCATGAAGAGCGAGCGCGTGCGCCTGTTCACCGGCATCGTGTTCTCGAACGTGGCGGGCGCCGTCGTCCCCGACATCCTGGATGAAGGCGGCATTTACGTGAGCCCCAATGCGGGCCCGTCGAATTTTGCCGGCAAGGAGTGTCACCGGAACTATTTCGTCGTTTCGTGGCAGAACGACAATCTCCACGAGAGCGCGGGTCAGGCGGCCACCGATCTGGGCTACAAGCGTGCCTTCATCCTGGCGCCCAACTACCAGGCCGGCAAGGACGCCCTCACTGGGTTCAAGCGCCTGTTCAAGGGTGAGGTGATCGGCGAGGTCTATACGCGGCTCGATCAGACCGACTTCGCGGCGGAGATGGCGCAGATTCGCGCGGCGCAGCCCGACGTCGTGTTCCAGTTCCATCCGGGCGGTCTCGGCATCACCTTCCTGAAGCAGTACCAGCAGGCCGGCCTGCTCGGCACCATTCCGATGGTCGTCGCCGCGCCGTCGATGGATTCGGTGACGATGGAAGCGGTCGGCGATGCCTCCGTCGGCATCAGCGTGACGTCGCACTGGAACGCCGATTTCGACAACGAGGCGAACAAGAAGTTCGTCGAGGCGTTCCAGAAGAAGTACAACCGGCTCCCGACCTATTACGGCAGCCAGGGGTATGACACGGCGCTCGCCATCGCGGCGGCGCTCAAGGCCGTGAACGGCGACCTGTCCGACACCGAGAAGTTCCGGCAGGCGATGCTGAAGGCGGACTTCCAGTCGACGCGGGGCGCCTTCAAGTTCGGTCCCAACCAGCATCCGGTCCAGGACTGGTACCTGTTGCGCGTCGAGCGCGGCAGCGACGGCAAGCTTGCGCTCCGTACGCAGCGCAAGGTGCTGTCCGACCACGCCGATGCCTACGCCGGACAGTGCAAACTCTGACCGGTGACGGTCGATTGCGGGGCGGCCCGGCCAGGCCGGGCCGCTCTTGCATTTCGTCCGAGTGGCCGGGTATGGAACACGCCCGATGACGCTCGTTCTTGAGCAGATACTCAACGGCGTGCAGCTCGGCGTGATGCTGTTCCTGCTCGCCGCCGGCCTGACCCTGATCTTCGGGATCATGGGCGTGATCAATCTCGCCCACGGATCGCTTTACATGGTGGGGGCCTACGCGGCGGCCGTCACGGCATCGGCCACGGGGTCGGCCATCCTCGCGATGCTGGCCGGCCTCGCGGCGGCCGCGGTGACCGGCATGGCGATCGAATATGTCGTCCTGCGCCGGCTCTATGCGCGCAATCACCTGGACCAGGTGCTCGCCACGTTCGGACTGATCCTTTTCTTCAATCAGGGCGTGACGATGCTGTTCGGGCGTCAACCGCTTTTCGTCGACATTCCGGCGGCCCTTTCCGGCGCGGTCGAGATCGTGCCGGGCGTCCCATATCCGGTGTACCGCCTGCTGATCATCGGGGTCGGCATCGCCGTCGCGGTCGGCCTCTACCTGCTGATCACGCGCACGCGCATCGGCATGCTGGTTCGCGCCGGCGCGACGAACCGCGAGATGGTCCGCGCCCTCGGCGTCGACATCAGGCTGCTCTACACGGTCGTCTTCGGCCTGGGGGCGCTGCTCGCCGGTCTCGCCGGGCTCATGGCGGGGCCGATCACGTCGGTCCAGGTCGGCATGGGCGAGCAGATCCTGATTCTGACGTTCGTGGTGGTCGTCATCGGCGGTATCGGCTCGATCCGCGGCGCGGTCGTGGGGGCCCTGCTGGTCGGCATCGTCGACACGATGCTGCGGGCGTTTCTGCCGACCCTTCTGCGGGGGATGATGGCCGGTGCGGAAGCCGATGCCCTGGGCGCGGGATTGTCGTCGATGGGGGTCTATCTGCTGATGGCGCTCGTTCTGCTTCTGCGCCCCAAGGGGCTGGTCCCGGCCCATGGCTGACCACAGGTTGAGGCGACTCGACGGGGCATGACGACCAATCGACGGCCGTTGATGGCGCTGGGACTGACGTTCGCGGTGCTGCTCGTGTTGCCGTTCGTGGCGACCGCCCTGGATTCGACCGCCACGATCAGCCTGGTAACGCGGATGATGATCTACGCCATCGCCGCATCCAGCCTAAACCTGATTCTCGGCTATGGCGGCATGGTGAGCTTCGGCCACGCCGCCTATTACGGTCTCGGCGGCTACACGGTCGGCATCCTGTACGCCCATTTCGTTTCCGGCGACCCGCTGTTCGGAATCATTCCCGGCACGAACCAGTTCCTCATCACGCTTCCCGCCGCCCTTCTCGTCAGCGGCCTTTTCGCCCTGGCCCTGGGGGCGCTGTCACTGCGCACCAGCGGCGTGCAGTTCATCATGATCACGCTCGCGTTCGCGCAGATGGTGTTCTTCCTGTTCGTGTCGCTCGAGATGTATGGCGGCGATGACGGTCTGATCATCCGGCGACCGAACGAGCTTCTCGGCCTGAGGCTCCGCGATGAACTGACCTTCTATTTCCTGACCCTGGGCTTTCTTGCGGCGTATGTCGGGCTTTGCGGCCGGATCGTCAATTCGCGTTTCGGCATGGTGATCGGCGGTATCCGGCAGAACGAGCGCCGCATGGCGGCGATCGGCGTCTCGACGTACCGGTACAAGCTCGTCGCCTTCGTGATCGCCGGCATGGGCGCCGGTCTCGCGGGCGCGCTCATGGCCAACCATGCGCGGTTCGTCAGCCCGGACATGCTGCACTGGACCAAGTCCGGCGAGCTGATGATCATGGTCATTCTCGGCGGGATGGGGACGCTGCTGGGTCCGATTTTGGGGGCGATCTCCTTGATCGGACTGGAGTCCGTGTTGTCGGGCTGGACGGAAAACTGGCAATTCTATCTGGGCCCGATCCTGGTGCTGATCGTCCTGTTCGCGCGCGGCGGCCTTTACAGCCTCATTCCGGGTCTGCGGGGGAATGGCCGTGACTGAACCGCTGCTGCGGATCGTCCAGCTCGTCAAGCGTTTCGGCGGCCTCGTGGCGACCGACCATCTGTCGCTCGACGTGCGACCCGGGGAGCTGCATGCGCTCATCGGGCCGAACGGTGCCGGCAAGACGACGGTCATGTCGCAGATCGCCGGCGAGCTGCGCCAGGACGCCGGCCAGATCATCTTCGCCGGCCAGGAAATCAGCGCCATGTCGACCGTCCGGCGCGTGCGGCTCGGCCTCGCGCGTTCATTCCAGGTGACGCAGCTGCTCGAGGATTACACGGCGCTCGACAACGTCGCGCTGGCGGTCCAGGTGCGGCTCGGTCACAGCTTCCGGTTCTGGGCGAACGCGCGGCGCGACCGGTCGTTGCGGGAGGCGGCGTGGCGGTATCTAGAACAGGTCGGGTTGGACCATCGGGCGGATGTCCGCGTCGCCGATCTTTCCCATGGCGAGCACAAACAGCTCGAGCTTGCGATCGCGCTGGCGACGGAGCCGAAGCTCCTCCTGATGGACGAGCCGATGGCCGGGCTCGGGGCCACCGAGTCGCGGCAGATGACGGAACTGCTGGGCCGCCTCAAGGGCCGCATCACCATGCTCCTGGTCGAGCACGACATGGAAGCGGTGTTCGCGCTCGCCGACCGGATCTCGGTGCTTGTGTACGGCCGCTGCATCGCGACCGGCTCGCCGGCCGAGATCCGGGCGAATGCCGAGGTGCGGGCGGCATATCTGACCGAGGACGAGGCGTGATGCTCCGCGTCGAGCGTCTTCAGGCATCCTATGGACGTAGCCAGGTCCTGTTCGGCGTCGATCTCGCCGTGAACGAGGGACAGGTCGTCACCCTGCTGGGGCGCAACGGCATGGGCAAGACGACGACGATCCGCGCCATCATGGGGTTGAATCCGCCGAGCGGCGGAACGGTTGAATTCCGGGGCCGGCCGATCGCGGGCCTGCCGCCGGAAGCGATCGCCCGTCTGGGCTTTGGGCTCGTGCCGGAGGGGCGGCAGGTGTTTCCGACGCTGACCGTGCGGGAGAACCTGGTCGCGACGGCCGCGAACCGGGAAGGCCGGCGCGATGCCTGGACGCTGGAGCGCGTGTTCGGGCTTTTCCCCAGGCTGAAGGAACGGGAACATCAACTCGCGCGCACGCTGTCCGGGGGCGAGCAGCAGATGCTCGCCATCGGCCGCGCGCTGATGACGAATCCGCGCCTTCTCATTCTGGACGAGGCGACAGAAGGGCTCGCGCCGGTCATCCGTGCCGAGATCTGGGCGGTGCTCGACCGCCTCAAGGGCGATGGACTCTCCATCCTGATCGTCGACAAGAATCTCAAGGTCCTGAAGCGTCTCGCCGACCGGCACTACATCATCGAAAAAGGCCGTACGGTCTGGCAGGGGACGAGTCTTGAGCTCGAGCGCGAGAAAGAGACCGTCCGCAACTATATCGGAATCTGAGGTGCCGAGGCCGCACGACGAGAGTATCGGGAAAGCGGAGGCCGGAATGTACCGCTACTACGATCAGGCGGAGCTGGACCGCCAGTACAACGCGCGCGGCACCGTTCCCGATATCGGGCCGATCATCGCCGAGTATGCACGCCGGACCAGGGAAGCGCAGTCCCGGACACAATGTGTGACCGGCATATCCTACGGCCCGTCCGAACCGGAACGGCTCGACATATATCTTGCCCGGAGCAGCGGGCCGGCACCGGTATGGATCTTCATCCACGGCGGCTACTGGCGCCTGCTGGACGCTGCCGACTCAGGCTTCATGGCAGAGACGTTCACGGCGGCCGGCATCTGCGTCGTCGCCCTCAATTATGCGTTGGCGCCCGCCGTCAGCCTCGACGAAATCGTGCGTCAATGCCGTGCTGCGCTCGCATGGGTCTATGAGAACATTCACCGTTACGGCGGCGATCGGGACCGTATTCACGTGGCCGGCAGTTCGGCTGGCGCGCATCTTGCCGCGATGCTCTGCGCTGCCGCGTGGGCGCCGTCGTTTGGCCTGCCCGAGGGGGTGGTGAAGGGGGCCACCCTGCTCAGCGGGTTGTACGATCTCGAGCCGCTTCTCCTGACTCACCCGAACGAGTGGCTGAAGCTGGATCGGGCAGCCGCCCTGCGCAACAGCCCCATCCGGATGCTGCCCCCGCCGGGCCTTCCCATGGTGTTCTCCTATGCCCCCAACGAAACGGACGAGTTCAAGCGCCAGTCCGAGGTGTACATGGCGGCCTGTCAGGCGGTCGGCTGCAATTGCCAGTTCGTCGCCGCGCCGGGAACCAACCACTTCGACATCGTGTTCGAACTCTGCCGGAAGGACAGCGCATTGACGCAGGCGGTCTGGCAGACGATCTGGCCCGGCCCGCGTTGAGCCGTCCGTGATGGTCAGTGGCGGCGGCGTGGCCGGAACGTCACGGATTCCAGGGGGCGTTCCCCTGTTGTTCTTGGATCTTAAAGTTTGCGGCGGCCAAGCTATATAGATGGGGCCGCGTGCCGGTCGGTGCGCAGTTCGGGCGGGGAATCGGGGGTCTCGCGACGACCTTCGGCCTCGCCATCGGATTTCAACCCGTTCCTGATGGAAGGATCATCATGGCTTTTGAACTCCCACCGCTGCCCTACGACAAGTCCGCGCTCGAGCCGTACATTTCGGCCCGGACTCTCGAGTTCCATCACGGCAAGCATCATCAGGCTTACGTCACGAACCTGAACAACCTGATCAAGGACACCCCCCTTGCCAACGAGGGGCTGGAGGCGATCATCAAGGCCTCGGCGAACGATCCGCAGAAGACGGGGATCTTCAACAATGCCGCGCAGGTCTGGAACCACACTTTCTTCTGGAACTCGATGAAGGCGAAGGGCGGCGGCAAGCCGACCGGCGACATCGCCAAGAAGATCGACGACGATCTCGGCGGCTACGACAAGTTCGTCGAGCAGTTCAAGCAGGCGGCGACGACCCAGTTCGGTTCGGGTTGGGCATGGCTCGTCCTTGAGAACGGCAAGCTCAAGGTGACGAAGACCGGCAATGCCGATCTGCCGATGGTCCACGGCCAGACCGCGTTGCTCACGCTCGACGTGTGGGAGCACGCCTATTATCTCGATTACCAGAACCGCCGGCCGGATTTCGTCGCGGCGTTCCTCGAACACCTCGTCAACTGGGACTTCGCCAACCAGAATCTGGCGAAAGCGGGTTGATACGTATCCTGCGCTTGGGCCTCTCGCGGGCCCAAGCGCCGAACCGCTTGTGCCGCCCGGTTCGTGGTTCGCGTATGTGGCGCAGACGGGACCCGTGGACACGCGCGCGAAATCGCCGTCAGCGGGTACCGGCCGGACGGTTCATGAACCCGCCCGCGAGACGTCGCGGCATCTTCCGCGTCGCGGGTCACGGCTGATTTGATTGCATTGTCGACAAGGGAGAGAGGCCGTGGGGCTGCCGGGCCCGAAGTTGACGGTTCGCTGTCTCCGGTGCGCACGCTCGGCCGGCTTCCGCGATCTCGCGCCGGGAAACCGTAGTCCGCGATCGGCTTCAATCGAAGGCAGCCGTTGCCGGTTTTCCATATCGTGCCGCAAGCGCGGCACTCGCGGCGAACGCCGGGTGCGAAAGGTTGGGGCCGAGTACCTGAAGAATGGCGGCGATGTCTTCGGCCGCTGCAACGCGTTCAGCCTCGCTAACGGCAAAGACACAGCGGTCGTGGGCAGCGCGCAAGGCGGACATGTGCGCGCCTTGCCGGCGGCCAAGGTCGAGACCATGCTGCAGCTCGCTGCTGGATTCAGGAAGACGCCCTGCCGCCCGGAGCGCCGCGGCGCGTAGCCGGTGCAGTTCGGCCGAATAGAAGTGGACGGCCGTGCGCTCGGCGCTGGCGATGGCATCGTCGAGTTCCCGCGCGGCCTCTTCGGCACGGCCGGCCCGAAGCAGTGTGTCGGCGAGAAGGCCGAGCGAGTATGGCCGGAAGAGCTCCGCACCGGTTGCACGATAGGCGGCAAGCCCGCGCCGCATTGCGGCGATCCCCTGGTCGATCCGGCCCGCGACGGCGTCCGCCCATCCCTCGATGACCATACTCCAGGCCGCCCAATAGGGGATCTCGCGCGCCTCGGCAAGTTTACGTGCCTCGCGCGCGAGCGCCGCGGCGCGGGTTGCGTTCCCGAGATTCTGGTGAACGGCAGCCGACATGCCGGTCGCATAGGCGAGGCTCAGGGAATGGCCAAGCGCGCGCGCATGCTCGATCGCCTGCGCGGATCGTTGCTCGGCGTCGCCGGGACGGCCCACGAACGACAGAAGCCAAGCCAGGTTGACGCAACCCAAGGCTGCCGGATCCGATCCGTACGTGACGATATGGTGGCGCGCCAGGGTGGCGTCGTACAGGGCAAGGCTCTCCTCGAGCAGGCGCCGCCCATCGGCGATTTCTCCCAGGCAGAACAGGCACCAACCGAGCCGGCGATCGGCCTCGATCCGCAGGACCCGTTCGCCGGATGCCTCGGCAATCGTGAGGAGCTGCCGGCTGATGTCGCGCGCGGCGCGCAGGGGGCCGCGCACCTGATAGAAGGATTGAAGCCCACGCAAGACCGAAAACATCGATACCGACGGTCCTGAGGACTGGGCCAAGTCGCGGGCCCGGCTGTAGGCACGCTCGACCTCCGGCGCAGCGTATCCTTTGACGGCGATCAGCGCATTGCCGAGTGCCACGAGGATCGAGAGCTCGAGCCTGTTCCGCTCGGGCGACGGTGGTGTCGCTGCGACCGCATCGAGGCCCTTCTCGAGGTGGGAGATCGCTTCGATCGTGGCAGATCGCTCGAGCGCCCGCGTCCCGGCGCGGTGCCAGAAGGGAGCGGCGCGCTCAGGCCGCCCGCCCAGGACATAGTGATGGGCGAT
This sequence comes from uncultured Rhodospirillales bacterium, assembly GCA_937926175.1. Lineage (GTDB taxonomy): Bacteria > Pseudomonadota > Alphaproteobacteria > CACIAM-22H2 > CACIAM-22H2 > CALANV01. The sequence goes on from CALANV010000044.1 coordinate 15,287, forward strand.
GAACTCGGGCTGCGCTTCGACGAGAGCTGGGAACCGCTCCTCGATGGTGACGGCGATCCGGGTGTGACATTCGCGCCGCCGCGACAGAAGAAGGGTTTGATAGGCCGCTTCCCGAAGAAGGGCGTGCTTGAAGACGAAGCTGGCCTCGGGAAGCAGGCCCTCCTGAAACAGGATCTCGGCGTCGACGAGCCGTGCAAGGTTCTGCTGCAGCTCTTCCGTCGATCCAGGCCACAGGGCTTCGATCAGCCGGTACGGGAACTCACGGCCGATCGTTGCGGCGATCTGCGCGACCAATCGTGTCACGTTCAGGTTGTCGAGCCTTGCCGAGAGCGAACCCTGGAGCGTCGCCGGAATTGTCGGTTCGACGATGCCGCCCACCTCGAGGATCGTTTTCGTCAGCTCCTCGACGAAGAGGGGAACGCCATCGCTCTTCGCGATCACCTCGCGCATGACGGACTCCGGCAACGGTCGCCGCCGCGCCAGCCCGGCGATCATTCTCTCCACATGCGTCGGATGAAGGCGCTGCAGGATGATGTGAAGCATGTGGGAGTGCAGGGGCCACGGCATCGAGAATTCCGGACGCGACGTCAGAACGACGAGCAGCGGATTCCGCGCGACCTGGGGAATGAGAAGGCCGAGAAAATCGATCGTCGAGGCATCGGCCCAATGGATGTCCTCGACGATGAGGATGGTCGGCCGGCGCCGCGCTTCCGCGATCACCCATCCGACCAGCGTTTCGAGTGTCCGCTGCCGCTGCTGGCGCGGCGGTTCGGGATCGAGATCCATCTGGCCGGGCGTACGCAATGAAAGCAGCCGCGCAAGGACGGGGACGGCCCCCGCTGGCGCGATGCCGCGTTCGGTTGCGAATGTTTCCAGCCGGCGCAGTCGAATGTCGACTGCGAGATCGCCGCCAAGATCCGCTTCGCGCTCGATCAGCTCGGCCACCGGAAGGAATGCGCTGTGCGACGTATGACTCGCACAGTACGCGACGAGACTGGTATGCGGTTCTGCCGCAAGCGCTTCATCCAGCGCCAGTACGAGGCGGGACTTGCCGATACCGGGCTCGCCGCTGATCAGGGCGACCTGTCCCTGCCCCGCCTTCGCCAGGTCCCATCGGTGCCGCAGCGACGACAGTTCCTCGCCCCGTCCCTCGAGGGCGGACAGATCACGCGCTCTGAGGGCGTCGAGCTGGCCGCGTGAGCGTTTGCGCGCAAGGACCTGGAACGCCCCGAAAGGACGGCCATTTCCGTCAAGGCGCTGCACCTCGAACGGCCGGCAATCGAAGTAGTTTCTGACGAGCTCGTGCGTCGTTGCGCTGATAAGGATCGTACTGGCCGGCGCAAGCGACTGAAGCCGCGCGGCCACGTTCGGCGTCTCGCCGACGATTGCCGATGCCTCATGCGTCTCGGCGCTCGACAGATCGCCGACGATGACGAGACCCGTATGAATGCCGATATGGGCGCGAACCTCCAGATCGCGCTCGATCCGGATTTGATCGCTGAACACGGTAAGGTCCGCAACGATGTCGAGCGCCGAACGCACCGCCGCGCGCGCATCGTCGTCATGGGCCTGCGGGTAGCCGAAATAGGCGAGAATGCCGTCGCCGATATAGCGGGCGACGAAACCGCCGTAGCGGCGGATCGCGGTGGCGCATATGCCCCGATACCGTAGCAGAAGATCGCCGTACTCCTCCGGATCGAGCCGTTCGGTGAGCCTGCTCGACCCGACCATGTCACAGAACATGACGGTGAGCTGGCGGCGTTCCAGCTCGGCGGGTTGCGTCTGTCGCGTGGCGGACGCCGGTGAAAGTTTCGTTCCGCATTCCACGCAAAAGCGATTCGACAGCGCATTGACGGCGCCGCAGGCGGCGCAGCGTTGCGCCAACGGGGCGCCGCACCCGCCGCAGAACCTTGCCGAGTCGGAATTCGTACGACCGCAGGCGGTGCATTGCATGGCCTGGCGGCTCTCCATTCGCCTCCGCACGTACCGGCCCAATTCGTGGGGCGCGTGTTGCGCACGGGACTTGTATTCCCAACTGGGTAAATGACACCCGATCGCAGGTGAAAGTATGCTGCGTATGTTGATGCAAGTCAGCATCCCGATCCGGGGTTCCGCTGCGGCGGCAATGTGGCGCTGCATCGTGCGGCGCGATTACAACCGCGGGCTCGCGAAAGGGGACGGAGATGCAGCCGTATCTCAACACGCCGCCGAAAATCACGATCTCCTATACGGAATCGTGCAATCTTGACTGTCGCATCTGCTACAGCGTCTGCGCGCGACAGCCGAAGCAGTCCGAGCTTTCGCTCGCCGAGTGGATCTCGTTCTGCGACTATCTGGCGGCCAACGGAGTTATCCAGGCATACATCGAAGGTGGAGAGCCTCTCCACCGTTCAGACTTCCTAGAATTTGTCGCCTACGCCGCCAAACGGATGATGACGATCGTCCGGACGAACGGGACGCTCGTCGATCGGCACATGGCCCGCCGTCTCAAGGCCGCGGGTGTCGGCCGGGTTCTGGTCGACCTGATGGGGGCGACCGCCGCGACCCACGAATGGTTCACGCGTGTACCGGGCAGTTTCGCCAGATCATGCGATGCGATCCGCCACCTCGTGCACGCGGGAATACGCACGGACGTGCTCGTGATCCTCACGCGTCAGAACGCGCCCGAGATTGCGGACTTCCTGCGGCTGGCGCACGGGCTCGGCGCGCGTCGTGTCGGCATCCTGCGACTCTATCCGCTCGGTCGTGCGAAACCGCTTTGGCCGGAGATCGCGCTTTCCCTCGACGAGCAGATGGCGGTGATCCGCGCGCTCGAGCCGCCCGCGGGTCTCGACGTGATGCAGTCGTGGCATCCCCATGACCATAACTGCTGCTGGCAGAGCGCGGCGGTCACGGCGGATGGCCGGTCGGTCGGCTGCATGTATCTGCGCGAGTACGTCGACCACGGTAACATTCGCCATGTGCCTTTCCTCGACACATGGTTCAACAGTCCGCTCTATCGCCGGCTCCGGCAGGCGGACGTGCCGCACGCCTGCGGCGGCTGCGCGCGCAGTCAACGCTCCAACGGCGGTTGCCGCGCGTCGGCATATGCCTTTCATGGCCGGTGGGATGCTCCCGATCCGTTCTGCCCGACGATGAATCAGGGAGTCGACATCCGTGTTCTGCCCGAGCGACTGCTACGTGAAAGCTCCGGACCTGAGGATTCGGCCGGTGCCTGAGATGGGCTGTTGTCTCGTCTATACGCCGAGAAACCCGAACCTCTACACGTTGAACGCGACGGCCTGGCTGATTCTCGAGCTTTGCGACGGGCGCTCCGGCGCGGAGATCGCCGCCAGCTTCGCCACCATCGTCCGTGAATCCACCGGGCGGACGGGCGAGCCGGGCATATTCGTGCACGGCCTCGAAGACTTGATGGCCAAAGGAATCGTTACGCGTACCGGCACGCGCATGCCGCCGGCTGGCGGCGAGATCGGCAGCGAGGGAGATGTGCGATGACCGATAGGAACGACGCCCGACTGCTTGCCGCGACACATCTGCTGTCGTGTCGCGGATTGTCCCGCGCCGACGTCGACGACGTCATAACCGAGATCCGGTCAGACGGGATCATTAAGTTCAAGGATGATCCCACACCGGCGGAGCCGATCGCCTATGCGCCGCTCGGCATCATGATCATCCTCTGGAAGTACACGTTGCCGTGGGGGGACGCCAACGATCTGCGTCAGTGGCTCTGCAAGAAGGTCGTCGATGGTGCCGGCAACACGGTCGCAAACACGGTCGAGGAGTGGCTGTTCAGCGTCGACCAGGCGATTGGCGTCAAGTACGGCGGTACGTTCGTGTCGGTCGGTACGCCGCAGGCGAAGATTTCGACCTACTGGTGGTTCCGTGGCACGCAGGCCCTGACGAAGCTCTCGACCGCGTTGCAGGCATCTCAGTCGGCGCAGGCCGCACCGCAGCAAATCGGCGCCAGCGTACCGGCCCCGAGGGACGACGTGCTCGAAGTGTTCCGGCAGTTCCGCCGCTGGGTCGAGATGGACCCGAACCGGCAGGAAACCCGTCTCGAACTCTTGTCCAAGTTCGGCGATCTTTCGACGGAATGGGACGTCGCGCCGATGATCGCGGTCGGGTTGCGGTTATAGTCTGCCGGCGGTCATGTCGGACGACGCCGGAAGCGGCGGGCCGGGGCGGCGCGATCCCGTGCAGGAGACGTCCCGGCGTACCTCGCGCATTGATCCGAGATTGGAGCGGCTGCTCGGCGCTGGCGTGGATCGAACGGTGCGCCGCCGTGCGGACGAGGTCGCGGCCGTCGATGAGCTCGTCCGAAAGGCTCTCCGGCCGCACGAGCGCGGCTGGAGGTACTACTCCGCCGAGGAACGGTGCAAACTCCGCGACGAGCTGTGGACTGGACTCTTCGTGCCGCAGACTTTCGGCGTTTGTCTGCCGGGCCGAAGGGATTACGTACGCCCACCCGGATTTGCGCGGGATGCGCCCTATGTATCTGTTCTGATCATCAGCGAGGCAAGCCGGGCCAATCTTGCCGCGGCCGGCGCGGTGGTTCGGGCGCAGGTCGGTGACGTATTCTCCGCGTTCATTCCCTTCGATGAGACCGTCATACAGCGTCTGGCGGCAGATCTGTCGACCCGCTTCATCGAGCTTGCACGCCCCGTTCTGCCGACGCTCGATCTCGCCACGTCGGCGGCGAAGCTGCCGCAGTTGCGACTCGCCGATCCGACCCTGACCGGGACGGGAGGCATCATCGGCGTGATCGACTACTGGGTCGATTACCATCACCCGGCTCTCTGCCGCCCGCCGCCGTCTCCCGGCAGCAACTGGGAAAGCCGTCTGATCGCGCTGCTCGATCAGAATGCGACACCAGTCGCCGGCGCACGGGGAGCACCGCCGGCGCCGTGCGCCGTCGGGAACTGTACGCTGACCGGCGTCGAGTATACGTGCGCGGACATCGATGCGGCCATCGCCGCTTACCGGTTCGGGGCGGCCGGCTTTCAGGCCTACGCTCTCGTTCCCCACGGCGACCCGGCGACCATCCCCGATCATATGGAGCCGTTCGAATCCCACGGTACGGCCGTTGCGGGATGCGCCGCCGGCAACGGGCTGGCGCTCGAATCGCCCGGGACGATCGTGCAGGGCCCGTTCACCGGCGTGGCACCGGACGCCGATCTCATCTTCGCCAGCATTGCCGGCCATAACGAATTTGCGTTCGGCGAGACGGTCGATGTGATGCACGCGCTTTGCTACGTCTTCGATCGTGCCGGGTCGCGACCCTGCGTCGCCATTCTCGCGAACAGCGACAACCAGGGGGCCCATGATGGGACGAGCGCGCTGGAGCAGGTCATCGACTGGCTTCTCCTTACGCCAGGACGCGGCATCGTCCTTTCTGCCGGGAATGCCAATGTCGCGACCAGCGCGAACGGCAGTCCGTTGCGCATGCATGCGGCCGGGCAGGTCGCACAGGCCGGCGCAAGCACGCCATTGACGCTGACGTATCTGAAGAATGCAGTGAATGCCGACGCCGTGGAGATCTGGTCCGAGGGCGGCGATACGTTGGCCGTCCGCGTGACGCCGCCGCCCATGCCGGGCGCCGTACCGGTCCCGGTTCTCGTGGAGCCGGGTCAGTCGATTCCAGGCACGGACGTCTATGATTCGGTCGCCGCGCGTATTGCCGTGCAGTCCATCGTCAATGACGGGCGCAACGGCGACAACTGCATCACGATTACGTTCGACGCCCCGCCGAACATCGGCATTCCGCGCGGCGACTGGCGGATCGAGCTGATCGGACGCACCATTGCCGATGGCGGCTTTCACGCCTGGATCGATCGCAACAACCTGGGATACGTAACGTGGGGCGACGCCGCAGCCGGTGCCGACTCCACGACGCTGGGCGTGCCGTCGACGGCCAACGCGGCGATCACGGTTGCGAACTGCCGGCCCGATGCTTCCGCGGTGCAGATCCACCCGTCCAGCGGTCGCGGCCTGAGCCGGGACCGGCGCGAGAAGCCGGAGCTTGCGGCCATCGGAACCGATGTCGACTGCCCGGCAAAACATACGCCGCATCTGAACCTGCCGGGCAGGTACGAATCCGCGACAGGCACCAGCTTTGCGGCACCGCTCGTCGCCGGTGCGTGTGCGCTGCTGTTTCAATGCCGCGGTGCGGCCGCGACATGGGCGGATCTCAGGCAGGCCCTGATCGATAATGCAGACAGATCGCCGCTGCCCGCGGGGGTCGTGCATGATCGCGCGTTCGGCTACGGCCTTCTCGACGTCAACGCCGCTTGCGCGCCCTCTCTGCCGCAATATGAGGTTTCCATCGATCGTTCGCCGGGCGATGACGGATCGGATCCGCTGGTCGATGAAGTCATCTGGCTCAGTCCCGCCATCGAGATGCTGCCGGATCCGGCCGGCTCGGGCAGCTCTGTTTTCGTGGACGTCACCGTGCGGAATCGCGGCCGCGAGGAAATGCGGGGCGTCGTGGTCGAGATCTTCCATCGCCCGCCCGATACCAATCTCGGGATTCCGACGGGAATCCGGCGTTTGGGCTGGCGTGCCGACGGCTTCTGCGGATGTCCCGAATACGAGCAGGAAAGGCGGCGCCGTTACGCCATCGAAGGCAATGTCGCCCAGATCGGGTATCTACAGGCGGGGGAGCGATTGCGCGTCCGCTTTGTCTGGGTACGGCCAAATGACGGAGCGGACGCGGCGGTTCTCGCGATCGCCCGCCATCCCCACGATGATCCCTTTGGTGCGGAAGTGCGGTCCCGGACGGCTACGTCGATCAGGACGTGCAACAACGCCGCCATGCGACAGGAAATCCGCCTTCGCGCGAATGGCGCCGACGGCAGTGGAACGGCTACCTTTACCGTTACCGGTTCCGACGATACCGACGGCCTGATCGCCTGGACCGATGCATCGGCATGCGAGTTTGCCTTGGGTTTTCCGGCCCGGGCGCTCATGTGGCGCGATGCCGCGCTGAACGCCGCTGCCGGTGGACCACGACCTTTGCCCGGCGCCGCCGGTGCCGCCGATGATCCGTTGGTTCGGATGGAACGTGAAGTTCGTCAGGACGACGTAATGGCACTGACGGATATCCAGGGCGCATCGCACCTGGCGATCGCCGGCGGCGGCGTCCGCGTTGCCGCCAGATGCGACGCATGGCGCGGAACCCGACTCGTCGTGCCGCGGTTGCGGGTGGCGCGCGGTGCGAGCTTCCGGATGGAGCTCAGCGCAAATCCGTTGGGACGTGACGCCACGATCCATGTCGCCCACCTGTCGGGCGGGCGGCGCATCGGCGGCATCTCGGTGCATGTCGGCCGCTAGGGCATTGGGTTTTCCCTGGCAGGGACCCCGGCGCGCCACAGCGTCCCGGCGACACCGCGGAACCGGCATCGGATTCGATCTTGCCCGGCGCGTCCGTGAGGCGGTCCGGCGATGCCCGGTCGGTCGGGTCACGTCAGCCCGGCGATGAATTTCGTGATCGCCTCGAGCGTCTCGGCAGGTCGGTCGCGATGCGGCGTGTGGCCGCATGGCGACAGGATCAGGCGCTGCGCCGGTCCACGGACCTGACGTTCGATCGCATCGACCTGCGCGATCGTTCCGTACTGATCCTCGAGTCCCTGGATGATGAGCACCGGCGCGGTCACCTGCGGCAGATAGGCCTCGATGTTCCAGGACCGGAATGCGGGATCGAGCCAGGTGTCGTTCCAGCCGCGGAAGGCGTTGTCCACGTCGTTGTGGTGGCGCGCGAGACGTGCGCGCAGATCCGTGGTTTCGTACGCTTTCTTCGCTTCGGCGACGGAGGCGACCGTAAGATCCTCGACGAAAACGTGCGGCGCCATCAGGACCAGTCCCGACACCGGGTGCCGGGCCGCATGCAGGATCGCGATGGATGCACCGTCCGAGTGACCGACGAGGATCGGCCGCTCGATGCGGCGTACCTGGAGAACCTCGGGCAGGACCAGGAACGCCTCGTCGTGCAGATAGGTCATCGGTCGTGGCAACGGTGCCGGATCGGACTTTCCGTAGCCGCGACGCGAATAGGCGAAGATCCGTCGCCCGGTGGTGGCAGCCACGGTGTCGGGAACGTCGCGCCAGAGCGAGACCGACCCGAGCCCTTCATGCAGCAATACGATGGCCGGCAGGTCGGGCGCACGTCCGGGAATGTCGAGGCATTCGAGCTTCGCCCCGCCTGCCACCACGTAGTCTTGCGCCGGCGCCGTCACATCGTTCATTCGCATAACTCCCGTCAGTCCCAGTGCTGTCGACCCAAGTGCAATCGCCCCGATCTCATGCAGCCCCGGCTGCAGCATACGGCGTTGCCGCGGCCGTCTCGGACGGGCCGGCGCGGCCCATCACCGGCAGCCTTGAGTATATAGTGCATTGCGGCAAAGGCGATGACACGGGGCTGCCGGAACCCTGACCGGTCCATGAATACGTCGGGCGCGGGCTCGATGTCCTTGTGGGCGGCGTTCGGCGCACTCCGCGCATCACACGATGTCCCTCGATACATCCGCGAGGTGATCGAGCGGACTCTGTCGGGATCGACGACGCGAAAAGCCGCGACGACCGTGTGGTGCAGCGCTCGATGTGCATGTGTTGACGTCCGTCATTGTCGACGCCCGAGTGATGCTTCGAATGCGGATTTGACCACCTGAAGAACCGGCTTTCTCTTGCAGCCGCACACGGATGTCGGCCGGCGTCGTTCGTGGGCGCGGGACGGCCGCTGAGACCGGTCCAAACGGCCGAGATTGACAGCAGGCGACCATGCGCCGAAATTGGCGACATGGCAGGGGGAAACATGCGTCGCAAAACTCCGGAAGAGTTGCGTAGCCATCGCTGGTACGGCGTCAGGGATCTTCGTTCGTTCGGCCATCGCTCGCGGACCAAGCAGATGGGGTTCGGCGCCGAAGACTATGCCGGCAAGCCCGTGATCGGAATCATCAACACCTGGAGCGAGATGAACGCCTGCCACATTCACCTCCGTGCGCGGGCGGAGGAGGTGAAACGCGGTGTTTGGCAGGCCGGCGGCTTTCCGGTCGAACTGCCGGCCGTGTCGCTCGGTGAGCCGTTCATGAAGCCGACGACGATGCTTTACCGCAACATGCTGGCGATGGAGACGGAGGAGCTGATCCGCGCCAACCCCATCGATGGCGTGGTGCTTCTGGGCGGCTGCGACAAGACCACGCCGGCGCTGCTCATGGGTGCCCTCAGCATGAACGTTCCGGCGATCTTCGTGCCAGCCGGACCGATGCTGCGGGGCAACTGGCGCGGCAACGTGCTGGGCAGCGGCAGCGACGTCTGGAAGTACTGGGCGGAAAAGCGCGCAGGCAATCTCGACGAAGCGGCCTGGGACGAGATCGAGGACGGCATCGCGCGGTCGTTCGGAACTTGCATGACCATGGGCACGGCCGCGACCATGATGTCGGTGGCGGAAGCGCTCGGCATGACGCTGCCGGGCGCGTCGTCGATTCCCGCACCTGATGCAAGCCATTCGCGCATGGCCGCTGCGAGCGGCCGACGGATCGTCGAGATGGTTTGGGAGGATCTCAAACCGACCGACATCATGACGACGCCGGCCTTCGAGAACGCCGTGATGGTAGCGATGTCCCTCGGCGGTTCCACGAACTCGATCATTCACCTGATCGCCATGGCGGGCCGCGCCGGCGCGAAGCTCGATCTCGACCGCTTCGATGCCCTGTCGCGGCGCACGCCGCTGCTCGCCAACGTCCGTCCGTCGGGCAAGTACCTGATGGAAGACTTCTACTATGCGGGCGGCTTGCGCGGCCTGATGGCCCGGCTCAAGGATCTGCTCAACCTGGACTGCATCACCGTCAACGGCCGGACGCTCGGGGCCAACATCGAAGGCGCGCAGGTCTACAACGACGACGTCATCGCAACGCGCGAGAAGCCGGTATTCCCGGAAGGAGGGGTCGCCGTTCTGCGCGGCAATCTCGCGCCCGACGGTGCCGTCATCAAGCATTCGGCCGCCGATCCCAGGCTGCTGCGTCATGCCGGCCCGGCGGTCGTATTCCGCAACTACAACGATATGGCGGCGCGGATCGACGATCCCGATCTGCCGGTCACCCCGGATTCGGTGCTGGTCCTGCAGAATGCGGGTCCGCTGGGCGGGCCGGGCATGCCGGAATGGGGCATGCTGCCGATTCCGAAGAAGCTGCTGCAGCAGGGCGTGCGCGACATGGTCCGTCTCTCCGATGCGCGCATGAGCGGCACGAGCTACGGGACATGTGTACTTCATATTGCGCCGGAGTCGTTCGTGGGCGGCCCGCTCGCCTTCGTTCAGGACGGCGATATCATCGAGCTGGACGTGCCCGCGCGCCGGCTGACGCTGCGGGTGAGCGACGAGGAACTCGCGCGCCGGCGTGCCGCCTGGGTGCCGCCGAAGCCGATCTATCCGCGCGGCTATGGGTTGATGCACATGCGGCACGTGACCCAGGCCGACAAGGGTTGCGACCTCGACTTCCTGCAGGGTCGGGACCCCATACCGGAGCCGGAAATTCACTAGCTGACCAATGGGTTAAGGAGGTGAAACTTGGACGGGACACGGATCCGTCGATTGTGATTTACTCGCAGCCGAGCCTGCCGGGGGCGGCAGGAAAGAAAGTCATAAAATGGGAGGACGTCCGATGAAGTTCGGCATGAAGTTGGCCGTCGCAGCCTTTGCCCTTTCGGCCGGGGTCGCTCTCACAGGAACGGCATCCGCCGAAACGGTGCGCCTGATGACCGGTCCGCAGGGCGGCGTTTGGGTGCCGCTCGGCGGGCAGCTCAAGGACATGTGGGAAAAGGCGATCCCGGGGCTCTCGGTCCAGTCGATGCCCGGTGCGGGTATCGCCAACGTACGCGGCATCGAGGAGGGCAAGACCGAAATTGGCTTCGGCAACAGCATCTCCACCTATGATGCGATCGCGGGCAACGCGCCCTTCAACAAGCCGCACAAGAACGTCTGCAACATCGCGACGCTGTATCCGCAGTACTTCCAGGTCCTCGTGCTCGCGGATTCGGGGATCAATTCGATCAAGGATCTCAAAGGCAAGTCGATCACGACCCAGCCGCGCGGCAACACCGGCGAGCTGATCACGCAGCATATCCTCAAGGCGAACGGCCTCAGCTACAACGACGTGAAGGTGAGCTTCGTGTCGTACACGGACTCGGTCGAGCAGATGAAGGACGGCCACGCCCAGGCCTTCTCGCTCGGCACGACGATTCCGTCAGGTGCCGTCATGGATCTTGCGGCGGCCCGCGACATCAGGCTGCTGGATCTTTCCGCCGACCTTCCCGAAATGAAGAAGCTCAACCCGGGTTACACGCTGGTCACCGTTCCCGGCGGCACCTACCCGAAGCAGACGAACGACGTGAAGGTGATCGGTTACGCCACGCATCTCGTCGCGTCGTGCAAGCTTCCCGAGGACATGGTCTACACGATGACCAAGGTCATTTCCGAAAACGTGACGAGCATGGCGGCAGTCAACAAGGCGATAACCGGTCTGACTCCGAAGGAAATGGCCGAGGACATCGGCGTGCCGTTCCACAAGGGGGCGGCGAAGTTCTACCAGGAACAGGGCATCAGCGTAAAAGCGATGTGACGGCCGGACGGGGCGGCGCCAGGGCCGCCCCGTCTCGCTTCGCTGTGATCCGTTTCCTGCCCGAATTCATGTGCGAGAGCGTCGCATGCAGCTCGATTTGAGCCACGGCGGCATCGTCCGCATGGTCGCCGGCGTCGTCGGTGTCGCGATGGCGCTTTATCACATGTGGGTGATCGCCTTCGGCACGCCGGAAGCGATCATCTTTCGCGGCACGCACCTTCTGTTCGCGATGGTGCTCGTCTTTCTTCTCTATCGCGGACGCGCTGATCAGGCCGGCAAGCCGCCGTCGCTGCTCGATTATGTCCTGCTCGTGGCCGCGGCGACGCCGATCCTGTACCTCTTCGTCAACTACGACTACGTCGTCAACCGGATCTACTACATCGACGACCTCACGCCGGCCGACATGGCGTTCGGCGTGGTCCTGACGGTGATGATCATCGAGGCGACGCGGCGTCTGATCGGGTGGGCGCTGCCGCTTACGGCGATCGTGTTTCTCGCCTACGGGATTTTCATCGCGGAACTGGAGCCGATGCGGCTCCTCGATCAGCTGTTCATGACGACCGAAGGAATCTTCGGCATCCCGCTCAGCGTGTCCGCGGCCTACGTCATGATTTTCGTTCTTTTTGGCAGCTTCATGGAGCGGACGGGAACCGGCCAGCTGTTCATGGATTTTGCGCTGAGCCTGACGGGACACACGGCCGGCGGGCCGGGTAAGGTGGCGGTCGTTAGCTCGAGCCTGTTCGGCACGATCTCGGGCAGCGCCGTCGCCAACGTGATGGTCGATGGCCCGATCTCGATTCCGTTGATGAAGCGCACCGGCTTCCGGCCGCCTTTTGCCGCCGGCGTGGAGGCGGTCGCCTCGACGGGCGGGCAGATCATGCCGCCGATCATGGGCGCGGCAGCCTTCGTGATGGCGGAATTCCTCGCCGTCAGCTACGCCCAGGTCACGATATGGGCGCTCATCCCGGCGCTGCTGTATTACCTTGCCTGTTTCGGTGCGGTTCATTTCGAGGCAAAACGGCATGGCATCGCCGGCGTGCCGCGCAGCGAACTGCCGCAGCTCGGCAACGTGCTTCGCGAACGCGGCCATCTCTTCATCCCGGTTCTGATCATCCTCTTCATCATGTACTCGGGCTACAGCGCGCCGATGGCGGCCCTTGCGGGAACGCTCGCATGCTTTCCGGTCGCCGCAATGCGCAAGGTCACGCGCGAGAGCGTGACGATCCGGAACGTGATCGACGCCATGATCGACGGCTCGCGCAATGCACTGGCCGTGGCGCTCGCCTGCGCGTGCGCCGGCATCATCATCGGCGTCGTCGCCTTGTCGGGTGCCGGCATCGTTTTCACGCAGGTCGTCGTCGGCCTCGCGCAGAACAGCCTGCTGCTGGCACTCATCCTGACGATGATCGCGGGCATCGTTCTCGGGATGGGAATGCCGACGACGCCGGCCTACATCATCATGACGGCCCTGCTTGTGCCGGCGATCATCAAGCTCGGCGTGGTCGAACCGGCGGCTCACATGTTCGCCTTCTACTTCGCGATCCTGTCGGCGATAACGCCGCCGGTGGCGCTCGCCGTCTATGCCGCGGCCGGCCTTGCCAAGTCCGATTTGTGGGCGACCGGCTGGGCGTCGGTGAAGATCGGTGCCGCCGGCTTCATCGTGCCGTTCATGTTCGTGTACGAACCGGCGCTCCTGATGATCGGCGACTGGGGCACGATCATTTCGTCGGTCGTCACCGCGGGCATCGGTGCGGTTCTGCTCGCTGCCGGTTTGCATGGCTATCTGCTGCGGCCGGCGTTGCTGTGGGAGCGTGCATGCCTTGTCGGCGCGGCGTTCTGTATGATCAAGCCGGGCTGGGTCACGGACCTGATCGGGGCGGCGCTGCTCGCGGTCGTCGTGATCAGTCAGTTCGCGGCACGTGATCGCCGTTCGACCGCCGTGTCGGAGCACCGGAAATCGGCGATCTAGCCGTTCCGGGATCTGGCCGGCGGGTATCCGGTCGGTTCGCCCTTATCGGCGAGGTAAGCATGACCGGGCGCCGCCGGATACCGGTGGCGCCCGGCTTTTCATCCCGGTCCGGCGCATTGCCGCCATGCGTCCATGACAAGCCATCGGCACTCGCGCCTGTGGCAATGTCCGGCGCGGAGGATCCATGGACGCATCGGCGCCGGCTGGTACGGGATCGCGACGGGCAGCTTCGCTGCTCCGGATTGTTCTGGCGTTCGCCGCCATTTACGTGATCTGGGGCACGACGTTTCTCGCCATCCGTTACGCGGTCGAGACTATTCCGCCGTTCCTCATGATGGCGACGCGATGCCTGCTCGCCGGTGCGGCCCTGGTGGCGCTCGGCCGACCCTCGGGCGGCGCGGCATTGACGCCGGCGTATTGGCGCAGCGCGGTGATCGCCGGTGCCCTGTTCTTCGTCGGCTGTCACGGCGTGCTCGCCGACGTGCAGCAGCGTGTTCCCTCGGGCCTCGCCGCCGTTTTCACCGCGACGATCTCGCTTTGGATCCCCCTGCTGGTCTGGGGCGCGGGCCTGTCGGAGCGTCCGAGTCCGCGCGTCGCCATCGGTCTCGTGGCGGGATTTGCCGGGGTGGCGCTACTGATCCACGTGGTGCGCGATCCGTTCGCCGGCGGGGTGAGCGGCCTTGATGCGCTGCTGCTGCTGTTCTCCGCCTTTTGCTGGGCGGCGGGGACTGCCGTGGTGCGGGGAATGTCGCTGCCGCTGTCCCCCATGCTCAGCGCCGGCCTGCAGCTTCTTTGCGGCGGCACGCTGCTGCTGCTCCTGTCGGCCGTCCGGGGCGAGTTGTGGGTGTTTGACATCGCTGCTGTATCGCTCGCGTCGCTCGCCGGTCTCGGCTACCTGATCGTCTTCGGCACTCTGATTACGTTCAACGCCTATGTCTGGCTGCTCGGCGTCGTCGCGCCGGCGCGCGTCGCCACCTACGCCTTCGTCAATCCTGTCGTCGCCGTATTCGTCGGGTGGGTGGTCGCGGACGAGACCCTGACGCCCGCTTCCCTCGTCGCGATCGCGATCATCATCGTCGCGGTCGCCGCGACGGTCACTGCGCGACGCTAGGCGGGACGTATCCAGATCGCCGTATCGTGGAAAACGGCGCCGCCGTTGGGGTAACCCGCCTCGGCGCTGGTGAGCGTATTGATGCCGCGGCCTTCCTCGAAGGCGGCATTGGGCCAGATGCTCTCGACGACGACCACGCCGCGCTGCACGCCGTCGAAGGCCCGCGCGTGGACGACCACGTCACCGCGATCGTTGCCAAGGCGCACGCGCGCACCGTCCGTGATGCCGAGCGCCGCGCAATCCTGCGGGTGGATCAGCACCATCGGGCGCTTCTCGCGTGCCTTGGCGCTCGGCGTCTCCGTGAACGTCGTGTTCAGGAACGAACGCGCCGGTGCCGTGACGAGCCGGAACGGGCGCTCCGCGTCGGGCGCATCGAACGCCATCTGGTCGGGCAGCGCCGGCATCCTGTCGCCGTTCGGTCCCAGCGATGCCCAATCCGGTTTGAAACGGAACCGGCCGTCGGGATGTCCGAAACCGGTCAGGAAATGCGCCTTCTCGAAGGGCAGGGCGCAATCGTGCCAATGGTTGCGGTAGATCGTCTCGGCATCGGGATAACCCGACGACCGGAGCGTCGCGTCGATGATCTCCCATGCTGTCATCTCGAAGCCGGGATGCCGGGCACCGAGGCGCCGCGCCAGCGCGCACAGGACGTCGTGGTTGGAGCGCGACTCGGCGTAGGGCTCGATCACCTTCTTGGTGACCTGAAGGAACGTATGGCCGCCGGCCTGATAGATGTCGTCATGCTCGAGGAACGTGGTCGCCGGCAGAACGATGTCCGCCATGGCGGCCGTCTCGGTCATGAACTGCTCGTGCACGCACACGAACAGATCGTCGCGCGCGAAGCCCGCGCGGACCTTGAGGTGCTCCGGTGCCACGACCATCGGATTGGTGTTCTGGATGAACAGGGCCGTCACCGGCGGGCCGTCGCCGAGATCCCGGCGGTCACCGGTGAGAATCGGACCGATGCGCGACTGATCGAGCACGCGCGTCGAAGGATCGAGCGCATCGAGCCCTTCGATCAGCGTCTTGTCGAGGCCGTAGAGCGTGCTGTTCGAGTAGAGTGCCCCGCCGCCGGGGTACTGCCATGCGCCGGTGACGACGGGAAGGCATGACGCCGCATGCATGCTGGCCGCGCCGTTACGGGCGCGCGAGAACCCGTATCCCAGACGCAGGTAGCTGCGCTTGGTCTGCCCGTAGAGGCGGGCGAACGCGACGATCTGGTCGACCGGAAGTCCAGTGATTGCGGCCGCCCAGGCCGGGTCGCGGGAGGCGACATGCGCCTCGAGCTCGTCCGGCGCATCGGCGTATTTCGCCATGTAGGCGCGGTCGGCATAGCCTTCCTTGAACAGGACGTGCATCACGGCGCAGGCCAGCGCGGCATCCGTTCCCGGCCGCAGCATCAGATGCATGTCCGCCACTTCCGCGGTCGGCGTCCGGTACGGGTCGACCACGACGAGCTTCGCGCCGCGCGTCTTGCGGGCGCGGCTGATATGGGTCATGACGTTGACTTGGGTCGATACGGGGTTGCCACCCCACACCACGATCAGGTCCGATTCCGCCATTTCGCGGGCGTCGACGCCGCGCTTCACGCCCACGCCGGCGATCCAGCCGGCGTCGGCGAGGGCCACGCAGATCGTGCTGTGCTGGCGCGAATAGCGCATCACGTGGCGCAGACGGTTGATCCCGTCGCGCTGCACCAGCCCCATCGTGCCGGCGTAGAAGTAGGGCCACACCGTTTCGCTGCCGTAACGTTGTGTGGCACGCGTCAGCCGTTCGGCGACCTCGTCGAGCGCGTCGTCCCAGGATATGGGTTCGAAGGCGGCGCGGCCGACGCCCTTCTCGCCGACTCGCCGCAACGGCACGGCAAGCCGATCAGGATGATGTACGCGCTCGGCATAGCGGGCGACCTTGGCGCAGATGACGCCCGCCGTGTACGGATTGGCGGCGGCGCCGTGGATCCGGCCGATCGTGTGCGCGTCACGGCGCTCCACTTCGAGCGCGCATGTACTTGGACAATCGTGCGGGCAGGCGCTGTGGACGATCTCGCCGCGCTGCGACCGTCCGGCTATGACTCCCGTATCCGGCATGTTCGCTCAAGAGTAACGGCCATTGCCCGATGGGGGCAAGCCGCCGTCTGCCGGTGCGGTTGCGCTTGGTCTTGCCGGCATCCTGGTGGTTTAAATGTACCAAACTTGCGTACGCAACAGGAGGGGAGCGTGATGGATCCCGAGATCACCCGGCTTTCGGCTGTCGAAATCGCGCGCCGCGTCCGCGCCCGCGAACTGTCGGCCGGCGACGTCATTGCGGCCCATCTCGACGTGATCGCGCGCGAGAATCCGCGCATCAACGCCGTGTGCACGCTTGCCGCCGATCATGCACGCGAAGCGGCGGCCGCCGTCGACCGGCAACTTGCGGAAGGGCGCGATCCCGGCCCGCTCGCCGGTGTACCGGTCGGCGTCAAGGATACGCATCCGACGGCCGGCATCCGGACCACCTACGGCTCGACCCTCTATGCCGATCATGTTCCCGCCGAGGACGCGCTCATCGTGCAACGGCTGAAGGCGGCGGGGGCCATCGTCATCGCCAAGACCAATACCCCGGAATTTGCGGCCGGCGCCAATACCATGAACGCGGTGTTCGGCGCCACGCGCAATCCGTGGAATCCGGCGCTTAGCGCTGCCGGCTCGACCGGCGGCGGTGCCGCCGGTCTCGCCGTCGGCATGTTTGCGCTGGCGACGGGCAGCGATCTCGGCGGCTCGCTGCGGACCCCGGCCGCATTCTGCGGCGTCGTGGGCCTGCGTCCCACGCCGGGTCTCGTGCCGCGCTGGCCGACGCCGGCGCCGTGGTCGACTCTCGACGTCCATGGGCCGATGGCGCGCAGTGTCGCGGATCTGGCGCTGATGCTGCAGGCGATCGCAGGCCCCAGTGTCTATTCGCCGATGATCGTGTCGGTAGACGGGCGCGACTTCCTCGCTGCTGCCCGTGCGTCGCTGCCGACGGGCCTGCGCGTTGCCTATTGTCCCGACGTGGCCGGCATCGGCGTGGATGCGGAAATCGAGCGGATCTGCCGGACGGCAGCCTTCGACCTCGCCGCCGACGGAGCGCAGGTGGAAGAGATCGCCTTCGATCTTTCGTTCGCGCGGTCGGCGTTTCAGCAGCTCCGCGGGCAGTACATGGTCGACCGGCATCTCGACAAGCTGGATCGGCTCGACCGGCTCAACCCGAATCTTGCCGGCAACATCCGCCTGGGGCTTGCACAGTCGCCGTGCGATATCGCGATGGGCGAGCAGGGGCGGGCCAAGGTGTTCGAACGCTTCCGCGCGCTCTTTGCGGACTGGGACGTGCTGCTGACGCCGTGTGCCGCGGTGCCGCCTTTCCCGGTGGAGAAAAACTACCCCGAGACGGTAAACGGCAGGCCGATGGCGACCTATATCGACTGGGTCGCGCCGACGTTCGTCGTGACGCTCGGGGGAGTACCGGCCCTGTCCGTGCCGTGCGGTCTGACGGCGGACCGTCTGCCGGTCGGAATCCAGGTCATCGCCCATCCCGGCGGCGAGGAAACGGTGCTGACGGTGGGGGCGGCGATCGAGCGCACCAAGGCGATCGGATTTCCGCCGGCCGCGTCCTGAGGCACCGTCGTCTTCCCGCGGCTGTGTCGTCGCCGCCGGCGAGGCACCTGAACCACCGTGAATAAATATGGTTAACGGCGGTCGACAACTTTTCGTTCTAAAGCAAGCTTGGCTTTGTTAGGCTAACACTCCCTCTTTGGGCGGCGCCCGGGGTGGGCGGGGAACGCTGTTCGACCATGGCGGAAGGGATCAGGGAGGCGCGGCTGGCGTCCCTGCGCGACTTGGTAAAGCTCGCGCAGGACAAGACGCAGCATAGCCGTCGCGTCATCTTCGAGAACATCAACGACCTGTTCCTCTCGTCGGAGGGGCGGCTCAGCGATCGCGAGCGTGCGCTCATGATCGACATCATGAGCAAGCTCCTGCACGAGATGGAGATGCAGGTCCGCCGTGCGCTCGCCGCACGCCTGGCGCAGATGGATACGGCGCCGCGGGAACTCGTCGTCATGCTGGCCAACGACCAGGTCGAGGTCGCCTACCCGATACTGCGAAACAGCCGGTTGCTGAGCGACCCTGATCTCGTCGAAATCGTCAGGCATCGCAGCCAGGAGCATCTGCTGGTCGTCGCACTGCGCGCGCCGCTTTCGGCCGATGTCACCGATGCGCTCGTCGACTACGGCAACGAACACGTAATCGAGCAGCTCCTCAAAAATCAGGATGCCGTCCTGTCGCGCCGTGCGCTCGAATATCTGGTGGGAGAGTCGCAGCGCGTCGACAGCTTTCAGGAGCCGCTCCTGAGCCGGCACGACCTTCCGCCGGACCTCGCCCACCGGATGTTCTGGTGGGTTTCGGCGGCCCTGCGCAAGGAGATCCTCAGCCGTTTTACGGTCGACTCGATACTGCTCGACGACTGCCTTCAGGAATCGGCGCGCGCCGCCATCGCCGAGGCGACCGGCCGGCGCGACGATCACGTTCGGCGGTTGATCGACGGTCTGGTCGAAGCCAACGCGCTCGACTACCGCTTTCTCATTCAGGCCCTGCGCGGCAGCAAGGTTTCCCTCTTCATCGGCGGGCTCAGCTACCTCGCCAGGCTCGACCCCGTGATCGTGCGGCGCGCCGTCTTTGATGCCGGCGGGGAGAGCCTGGCGATCATCGCCCGCGCCACCGGTGCCGACCGCAACGTCTTCGGTTCGATGTTCCTGCTGTTGCGTCAAACGCAGGGAACGCCGTTGGAGACCCGGTCGCACAAGCTCGAGGAGGCGTTGCAGTTCTTTGACGCCGTGACGGCGGATCGGGCGCGCGCGGTGCTCCGCTTTTGGCGCGCCGACACTGAATATCACCGTGCCATCGCCGCGATGGAGGGTGGGGCTGGATGAAGAGCGGAGCGGCGGGCGACCTCGTGCCAACGACGAACGGCCCGCTCCAGGAGCCCGCGCAGCTGGTGTCGGGCATGGGCGGAACGGTCATCGACGCGCACGTGCAGGCAGCGCTCGCCCGC
Source organism: uncultured Rhodospirillales bacterium (assembly GCA_937926175.1). Classification (GTDB taxonomy): domain Bacteria; phylum Pseudomonadota; class Alphaproteobacteria; order CACIAM-22H2; family CACIAM-22H2; genus CALANV01. The sequence continues at coordinate 35,040 of CALANV010000044.1, forward strand.
ATCGTCATGAACGAGCTGTCGCCGGTCTTCATCGTCTATCTCGAACGCAATCTGCTCTATGCGAACAACAGCTATCTCAGCCTGTTCGGGCTGAACGGTGCGAACGGCAAAGAGATCGACGTGCATCTCGCGAGCCTGCGCAAGGAACTTTCCGGCGTGCTCGAAAGCCTGCGGTCGGAGACGCGGCGCTTGGGGGCGCAGCGCGCCATCCATACGGGATCGGGGCTCGCACATTACCGGATCCAGTATTTTCCGGTTTTCGACGGGGCGAACCGTCTGGTGGCCTTGGGCGGCGTCTATTACGACATCACCGCGCAGGTGATGGTGACCGAACAGCTGCGGACCACCCAGGAGTCCTTCAACGACATACTGCGCGCCGCCTCGGACTGGGTTTGGGAGACCGACGAGGAAGGGCGGGTCACATTCATTTCCGAGCGCATTACCGAGGTGCTGGGCAAGCCGCCGGCACTGATCATCGGGCGGCGGCTCGTGGATCTCGGCGAGGGGCGGGGCGATGCCGTTGCCGCCATGCTCGAGGCGCGGGCACCGTTCCGCAACTGCGTGTTCGATCTCGTCGATCGCGACGGCGGCGTCCGCCGCCATGTCCTCAGCGGCGTACCGTTCTTCCACCTCAAGACGGGTCGATTTGTCGGATTTCGTGGCACCGGTACCGATATCAGCGCCCAGCATGCCGCCGAGCAGGCGACGAACGAATCGCGGCAGAAGCTGGAGGCCGCTCTCGCCGAACTGAATGCCAAGAACCTGCATCTCGACCTGGCGCTCGAGCGGGCGCAGGCGGCGATGCGCGCGAAGTCGGAGTTTCTGGCCAATATGAGCCATGAGCTTCGCACGCCGCTGAACGCCATCATCGGGTTCGCGGAGGTCATCGCGTCACAACGGTTCGGGCAGAAGCTCGAGCGTTATGCGGAGTATGCCGGCTATATCGTCAAGGCCGGCCACCACCTTCTCAGCATCCTCAACGACATTCTCGACGTGTCGCGGCTCGAGGGAGATCTCGTCAGCGTCGATCTGGCGCCGACGCCGCTTGGGGAGATTCTGAGTGAGGCGGTCTCTCTCGTCGCCATGCGCGCGGACGAGAAGCAGATTCAGATCATGCCGCCGGAATGCCCCCGCGACGTCATGGTCATGGTCGATCGCACGCGCGCCATACAGATCATGGTCAATTTGCTCGGCAACGCCGTGAAGTTCACGCCGGCGGGCGGGCGCGTCGGAATCGAGCTCGACATCGGCGTCGACGACGTCCGCGTCACGGTCTGGGACACCGGTCCCGGCATTCCGGAGGACAAGCAGGAGGCGATATTCGCGCCGTTCGTACAGATCCACGACTCGTCCTACTCGCGGCCGCACGATGGCGTCGGCCTCGGGCTGTCGATCTCGCGTCACCTTGCACGTTTGATGAAGGGCGATCTCGTCGTGGCGAACGCGCCGGCGGGTGGGGCCCGTTTCACGGTGACGTTTCCGCACGCGCCGAAGAATGCAACGGAACCGGTCGTCCCGTAGCTGGCGACGAGCCGGGGATTGCGCGAAATGACGGCAATGCCGTCGGCCCGAAGCAAGAGCGCCCGCCAGGTCTCCCCGGCGGGCGCTCCGGTCCGGCCCCCCACCGGACCCTAGCGCTCGTGCAGCGAGCGCTCGACGGTCTTGATGATCGGTTTCAGCAGGTACTGCAGCACGGTCTTCTCGCCGGTGACGATGTCGACGGATGCGATCATGCCGGGGATGATGGCGAGCTTCTTGTCCTCGGTGCCGAGATAGTTCTGCTTCGTGCGCACGCGGATCAGGTAGTAGGGCTCCCCCCGCTCGGTCACCATGCTGTCGGCACTGATGTGCTCGAGTTCGGCCTCGAGCCCGCCATAGATCGAATAGTCGTAGGCGGTCAGCTTCACGATCGCCTTCTGGCCGGGGCGGATGAAGGCGATGTCCGCCGGCTGTACGCGCGCTTCGACGACGAGCTGGTCGTCGACCGGCACGATCTCGACCAGGTCGGCGCCCGGCTGGACCACGCCGCCGATGGTGTGAACCTTGAGCTGCTTGACGAGGCCGCGCACCGGGGTGCGAACCTCGCGCCGGATCACGCGATCCTCCTGTGCCTTGAGCATCTCGACCAGCTGCGCCATCTCGGCCTGGCGCTGCGTAAGTTCGGTCAGCGCCTGGCTGCGATAGGCGAGCTGCCGCTCCTCGAGCCGCCGCTCCGCCTCGGCGAGCGCCGCCTGGGCCTGCGGAATCGCGATGCGGGTCGCGGTCAGCTGTCCTTCGAGATCGTTGGCCTGCCGCTGCAGGCGAAGGACCTCGAGCTTCGACCGATAGCCTTTCTCGGCGAGCTGCTCCGAGATCGACAGCTCCTTCACGACGAGGGCGAGGCTGCGGTCGATCGCCTGCTCCTGCGACAGCAGCGTCGTGACTTCCTGCCGCCGTTGCTCGACCTGCTGGCGCAGGCCTTCGAGCGCGGCGTTCAGTTCGTTGCGCCGCGCGTTGAACAGCGCCACCTCGTTCGCCGCCACGTCGGGCCGCTCGCTCAGCACCGATGCCGGGAACTCGATCTCCGTTCCCTCGACTTCGGCCGTCAGGCGGGCGATCTGGCCGGCGAGGGCGATCTGCTTGGCGCGGTTCTGGCGATATTCGGACTGGAACGTGGTGTCGTCGACGCGGAGCAGAACCTGTCCCTGCTCGACGATGTCGCCTTCCTTGACCAGGATCTCGGCCACGATGCCGCCTTCGAGGTTCTGGATGATCTGCACCTGCGACGACGGCACGACCTTGCCCTGGGCGACGGCGACCTCGTCGATGTGCGACACCGCGGCCCAGCCGATGAACGTGGCGAAGATCGTGGCCACGAGCCCGAGGAACAGCTGCGATGCGAGCGGCGGCCGCACCGCGGTCGCGGCGTCGAGTTCCGACATGAACGCGACGTCTTGCGACTTCGTTCTCATGCCTTGGCTCCGGAGCCCGGGACGGCGGTCGCGCCGTCCGGTGCGGTCGGCACCGCGTGGAGCGGCCGCTGCGTGAGCGCACGCATCACCTGGTCGCGCGGACCGTCGGCGATGATCCGCCCGCTGTCGAACACGATCAAGCGGTCGACGAGCGACAGGAGGGACGGTCGGTGCGTGATCAGGACCAGCGTCTTGTCCTTGAGGGCGATTGCCAGCCGGCGCTTCACGCGCTCCTCGCTTCCCTGGTCCATGGCGCTGGTGGGTTCGTCGAGCACCACGATGGACGGATCACGCACGAAGGCGCGCGCGAGCGCGATCAGCTGGCGCTGCCCGCCGGACAGGCGCTCGCCGCGCTCGCCGACGTTCAGATCGTAGCCCTGCGTCAGGCGCTGCACGTAGTCGTCGAGGCCGACCAGCCGGCTTGCATGCAGCACCGCGGCATCGTCCGCATCCGGCGCGCCGAGCACGATGTTCTCCTTGATGGAGCCGTTGAACAGGAACACGTCCTGCGGCACCACCCCGATGTGCCGGCGCAGGTCGGCAGGGTCGATCTGGCGGCTGTCGGTTCCGTCGATCAGCACGGCACCCGAGGTCGGGTGATAAAGCCCGAGGATCAGTTTGCTGGCAGTACTCTTGCCCGAACCGACGCGACCGACGATTGCAACCTTTTCGCCGGGCGCGACACGGAAGCTGACGCCGTTGAGCGCCTTGCCGCCGCCGTTCGGGTACTCGAAGGACACGTCGTTGAATTCGATCGAGCCGGTCAGCGTCGGGCGGTGCAGCAGCTGGGTCCCGCGCGGCCGCTCGCGGGGCGCCTGCATGAGCCGGTCCAATGCCTTGAGCGCGGCCATCGACTGGCTGTAGCGGGTCAGAAGACCGGCGACCTGCGACAGGGGCGCCATGGCCCGGCCCGACAGGATGGAGGCCGCAACCAGCGCGCCGGTCGTCATATGGCCGTCGGCGATCTGGTATACGCCGCAGACGATCATGATGGCGTAGACCAGGCCTTGGGCCAGGACCGAAAAGTTCACCGCGATCGACGCGAAGAGCCGTGCCGCGAGACCCGATTTCGACGACATGGCGACGAACTGCTCCCAACGTCGCTGCATGCGGCCTTCGGCGCCGAGACTCTTGATGGTCTCGAGGCCGTTGAGGGTCTCGATCAGGATGGCATGGCGCTGTGCGGCCTCGCGGAACGAACGTCGGACGATGGCGTTCAGCGGCAACTGCAGCAGCAGCCCGACCGCCAGGACGATGGGCACCGCCGCAAGCGGAATCCAGGCGAGCGGGCCGGCGATCATGGCGATCGCCGCTATCGACAGGAACACGAACGGCAGGTCGATCAGAGTCGCCAGCGTCGCCGAGGTGAAGAAGTCGCGCAGCGTTTCGAATTCGCGCAGCTCGTTCGCGAACGCGCCGGCCGACGGCGGCCGATGCGCGTACTTCATGCCCATGATCTGCTCGAAGATGCGGCTGGCCAGCAGCACGTCGGCGCTCTTGCCAGCGAAGTCGATGAAATAGCCGCGTAAGAGGCGGACGAGAAAATCGAAGATGAGGACGAGCCCGGCGCCGATCGCCAGCACCCACAACGTCTCGAACACCAGGTTCGGGACGACCCGGTCGTAGACGTTCATCGCGAACAGCGGCGTGACCAGCGTGAAGAGGTTGATCAGGACGGCCGCCACCGCGACCTGCCCCCAGATCGGCCAGAAGCGCAGCAGCGTGTCGCGGAACCAGTGCTTGCCGGGCTGCGTGTCCTCGGCGGCACCGGCACCGGCCCGCTCATCGAAGCGGAACACCGGTCGGGCAAGGAGCGCATAGCCCAGATACCGCTTCTCGAGCTCGTCGAGCGATATCGTGCTCGCACCGAAGCCGGCTTCCGGCAGAAGGATCTCGGCCGAGCCATTCTCGTTCAGGCGCGCAAGAACGCAGGCGTGCTGGTTCTTCAGCAGCAGGACGGCGGGAAGGACGAGGTTCGAGATGCCCTTCAACGGGCGCTTCACGACGCGCGCGGCCAGTCCCGCCCGCTCGGCTGCGCGCACGAACAGTTCGGGCGTCAGGCGGTTGTCGACCAGGGGCAGCCCGGCCCTGAGCGCATCGGCCGAAGCCGGTCGCTCGTAATGCCGCGTCATCCAGACGAGGCAGGAGAGCAGCTCGTCCTCCGCCGCCCGCACCTCTCCCGCGTTGCTGTCTGCGCGTTCGACCGCCTGATGGCTCATGCCGGCCAGTCCCGAGTGGTTGGTTGGGGCTGGCGCCAGGGGTAGGGATTCGTCGTTAACGGTTGGTTAAAATCTCAGTTAATCCGCCAGAAGATCACAGAATTGCCCAACACTTATCCAGGGATGACAAAATACATCTCGCGGTAGAGGCAATCCTGATTGGGTGATTTATTGACGTGATGAAAACAACCGCAGGGTGCAGACCGCGTAAATAACTTGCAGCGCCAGAAACGGCAGGAAGATCAGCCACCTGTAGGGCTCGGGCAGGGCCGTCATCCACAGGGTGCCGAGACCCTGCAGCACAACCATCGCGCATTGCAGAAACGTGACCTGACGGTGCTCGAACCCGGCGCGATTGAGCAGCTGATAAAGGTGCTCGCGATGGGCGGTGAACGGGTTGTCGCCGCGGCGGATTCGCCGGATCACCGTGAAGACCGTGTCGAACAGGAAGTGGAAAAGCAGCAGCGGCAGGACCAGTATCACGGTGCCCGAGGCATCGCCTCTCGCCAGCAGCACACCGATCGCCGCGAAGGCGAAGCCGAGGAACTGGCTTCCGACGTCGCCCATGAAGATGCGCGCGGGCGGAAAGTTGAGGGGGAGGAATCCGGCGCTCGCGGCCGCGATCAGCAGGGCGAGGGCGGCGACGGTTCCGTTCCCGATCGTCAGCGCGCACAGCGCGACGAACGCCGCCGCCAGCACGGCGGTCCCGCCGGCGAGTCCGTCGAGTCCGTCCATGAAGTTGTAGGCGTTGGTCAGGCCGACGAGCCAGACGAGCGTGAGCACCGGCCCCATGGCGCCAAGGTTCACGGGGCCGATGCCGGGAACGTAGAGCGTCTCGATGACGAGACCGCTCGCCATCGCGATGACGGCGGCGACGACCTGGGCCCCGAGTTTGACGGCGAATGACTGCGGGCGCAGATCATCGACGAGGCCGGCGAGTCCGGCGACCAGCGCGCCGAGGGCAAAGCCCGCGTAGACGGGCACCGTCAGCATCGCTGCATTGCTCACGGCCAGCACGCCGAGTCCCGCACTGAAAGCGACCAGAATGCCCAGACCGCCTCCGCGCGGCGTCGGCTTGACGTGAGAGGATCGCGCATTCGGTACGTCGACGAAGACGGCGCGCCGCGCCAGCTCACGCGCGATGACGGCCGACAGGCCGGCGAGGCCGAGCGCCAGGGCTGCGTAGAACAGGACCGTCACCGAGCTCTCCCAGGATCCATGTTGCTGCCGGTGCTTTTCGGCGGGCGCACGGCCTGCTGTCAATGCGACTGACATCCGTGCCCATGACCGGCCCGTCGCGCCTGGCAGTCCCGTCGTTGCCGATCAAGGGGGGGTAACCATTCGGGACAGTCCACCGCTTGTCGCCCCCGCCCAAGGAGGTATGCCGCCCGTCGTTGCGGCCGCAGGATCTTTACCACTGCAGGAAGGAACTTCGATGCGGTCCGGCGCGTTCTGGTTGCGTAGGGGACGACGACCCCACTGGCGTGCTTTCACCGCCCCGCGAAAGCACGAACCTTGAGCCTCTGGTGCCCTCGGCCAGAGGCTTCCTCTTGGGCTGATCGACGATCGGTCGGCGACTCGGACCGCGCAGGAAGAAGCACCAAAGGGCGCCGCCGGACCGGACGGGTGGCGCCGGCCGCGGCGGATTGAAAAAAAAAACGAGGGCCGTCGCGTTGGCCCTCGCCTCGATCGCGCCGGATGTTCCGCGGCCCGTCGTTTCTATTTCGACTTCAGGATATCGCGGATCTCGGCAAGCAGGATTTCCTCGCGCGTCGGCGGCGGCGCGGCCGGCGGCGGCGGCGACTGCAGGCGATTGATCTGCTTGACCAGGATGAACACGGCGAAGGCGACGATCACGAACTTGACGATCTGGTTGATGAACTCGCCGTAGTTGATCGTGACGGCACCGGCGGCCCTGGCCTCCGCGAGCGTCTCGTACGATCCGCCGCTGAGCGTGATGAAGAAATCCGAGAAGTCGATCCCGCCGATGAGGAGCCCCAGGGGCGGCATCATGATGTCGTTCACGAGAGAGTTGACGATGGCCGTGAACGCTGCGCCGACGATGATGCCGACGGCGAGGTCGATGACGTTGCCGCGCATCGCGAATTTCTTGAATTCCTCGAGCATCTGCATCTTGTCCTCCTCGCGAACTCCCTTACCGCCGGATGGCTGCACCGTAGGCCCGTGTTTCCGGCGACGTGTTCCGGCGCCGCGACCCGGCTGTCAACGTCGCCATCGAGATGCTTCGGCGCGCCGATGCGCGGCGGCGCTGAAGCCATCGTATTGTGGAGCATGGTACCGCGAATGCGGGGCGTCGTGAACCGTCGTGGCGGGCGGTCTTGCCGCCGGATCATTGGCGCCTGTCCTTGGGGGCCGATGGCACCGAAACCGGGGTTTCGGGCAGACCGGACGATGGCCGGCATCAATGTAAGGCTGCCGCCGGAAGGAAAAGCGACGGCGCATGCGCGTCGCGCGCCTCGATCGAGGCTGTCCCGAAGTCGGGTGGCGCCGGGTTGACCCGGGACCTGGGCCGCTTCCGCGCCGCCCGGATCGGCGGCCGTCGTTTCCACCTTGGCGACAATATGTTGCCGCGTTGACCGGTACCGGTCTCCATCGCGGCATCCTATATCTTTATGACTCTTTAGAGAGGTGACGCGATGACCAGGGACAGGCCGACCGTCTTGCCAGGTGCAAAAGGGGCAGGTTTGCGCGGCGTCGAACGGGTCGTGGCCGGCACGCCGACGAGCGATGGCGCCGGCGTACGCCTCACGCGGATCATCGGCACGGCGCAGTTGCCCGATCTCGATCCGTTCCTGTTACTCGACGAGTTCCGGTCCGACGACGCCGGCGACTACATCGCCGGCTTTCCGGATCATCCGCACCGTGGCTTCGAGACCGTCACCTACATGCTCGCGGGCCGCATGCGTCACGCCGACAACCACGGTAATTCGGGCCTGTTGCGGGCGGGCGGCGCGCAATGGATGACGGCGGGGCGGGGTATCGTGCATTCGGAGATGCCGGAGCAGCAGGACGGCCTCATGTGGGGGTTCCAGCTGTGGGTCAACCTGCCTGCGGCGCACAAGATGACCGCGCCCCGATACCAGGACATCGCGCCGGAGGCGATTCCCGAGGTGTCGCTGCCCGACGGCGGGCGGGTGCGCGTCGTCGCCGGGGTCATGGGAGACGTGCGCGGCCCGGTGACGGGGATCGCCACCGATCCGGTCTATCTCGACGTGATCTTGCCGGCCGGCCAGGTCTTTGCGCACGCACTGCCGGTCGGACATACGGCTTTCATATATGTGTATGATGGCGCCGTGAGTGTGGATGGCATCCCCCTCAGGCGTGGCGACCTCGGCGTGCTGGGCGACGGTGCCCGCGTCGAAATCGAAAATCCGGGAGGGATCGCGCGTCTGCTGCTCATCGCCGGGCGGCCGTTGCGTGAGCCGGTTGCCCGCTGGGGGCCCTTCGTCATGAACACGCCCGAGCAAATTCGCCAGGCGATCGCGGATTATCAGTTGGGGCGGTTCTGAAACGGCCCGCTGGCCGGGTATGAGGAGCCGTGGCCGCGTCGCCACCGGGCGGCCACGGCACGACCGTTCAGGCGGCCTGCTTCTTCGCCTCCGCGTCGAGCTGCGCGATGACGGCGCGCGCGAAGTCGGGGCCCGCGACCAAGCTGACGCAATGCGGCTCCTGGTCGTGCTCGTCGGTGTAGGCGAGCGTATCGCTCGGGTACCCGCGTGCCGCGAGAGCGGCCTTCAGGTTCGCGAGGAACGTCGGGTCGCCGGCGATATGCCCGAACTTCTTGGTGTCGAAGCGCGTCGGGTCGAAGAAGGCGTCGATCAGGCATTCGCTGCCGTCGACGCGTGCGATCGCGACGACTTCGACGTCGATGGCCGTGATGCCGGCCCGGGCGATGGCGTCGTGCTTGGCGCGCGGCGCTTTGCGATCCGCGAAGCAGGGAACGGCGATCCTGTCAGCGATGGTAACAGCGTCGTAGTGGTCGATCATTGATTCCATGGCGTAAGAGGTGAACGGGTCTTCAGGTGGGGAGCCGCTCCACCAATTCCAGATCTTAGTTAACGGAAAGTTTTGGCGAAGCTAGCACCGCGATGCGCACGTCGAGAAAAAACGTCGTCGGTGTGGCTTGGGTGCATCACTGCCGCATCTCGTCGGTACGCCGCTCGGCCTTTGCTCCCCTCGTCCGGCTAAGCACCGCTTCCCCGTTCCGGCGCCCATCATCGGCAGAACGGGACGCCGGTCATATCCGTTGTCTCAGTCTCATGTGAGAAACGGCGATCTGTCACGATCCCGTACGGATGGAGATTAACTTGGCGGCCGCCGCGATCGAGATTCGACGGGCCGCGATCGGCATCGCAAGGGGTGTCAACTCGGCATCCCTGCCGCCGGCTGGCTGATTCGACGGCCCGGGAGGTTCGATGACGGACGTACGCGTCGAGGCCGGCGATGCCGGCGCAAATGCGATCACGGGGGGCGACGGTGCCGACCTGATCTATGGCTTCGATCCCGGCGGATTGCCGGCGGTCGACGCGATCGCCGCCGCGCGCGTTGCTGCCGGTCTGAGCGAGCCCGTTTTCGTCACGAGTCCGCCGGGTGATGCGAACCGGCTGTTCATCGTCGAGCGCACGGGGCAGATCGAGATCCTCGATCTCGCCACCGGGCAGCTCGCGCCGGTTCCGTTTCTCGACGTCTCGGGCGAGATCGTGGCGACCGGTGAGCAGGGTCTGCTCGGCCTCGCCTTCGATCCGGCCTACGCGCAGAACGGCGTCTTCTACGTTCATCTGAACAATACGCGTGGCGATACCGAGATCCGCAGCTATCGGGTCTCCGAGGACCCGAACCGGGCCGACGTCTCGAGCGCGCAGCTTGTTCTGACGGTCGACCAGCCCGATCAGTTCTCCAACCACAAGGGCGGATGGATCGGCTTCGGCCCCGACGGGTATCTCTACGTCGCGCTCGGCGACGGCGGCGGCGGGGGCGATCCCTTCGACAACGCGCAAGCTCTCGATAGCCTGCTGGGCAAGATCTTGCGTCTCGACGTCGGCACCGATGCCTTTCCGGCGGATGCGGACCGCAATTACGCCATCCCGGCCGATAATCCGTTCGCCGCCGGCGACGGCGCCGACGAGATCTGGGCATTCGGCCTGCGCAATCCCTGGCGGGCGAGCTTCGACCGGGCGATGGGCGAGTTCTTCATCGGCGACGTGGGGCAGTCGGAATGGGAGGAGATCGACCTCGGCGCCGCCGGCGCCAACTACGGCTGGCGGCTGTTCGAGGGACCGGAGAGGTTCGCGGCCGGCGAGCCGATGGGCGGCACCGTCACGCCGCCGATCTTCGCCTACGATCACGGCGTCGGGACGGCGATTACCGGCGGCTATGTGTACCGTGGCGAAAGCGACGGCCTGCAGGGCCACTATTTCTTCGCCGATGTCGGTAGCGGCCGGATCTGGACCTTGCGGCAGCAGGACGACGCGTGGACGGCCGTCGAACGGACGGCGCAGATCACGACCGATGTCGGGAATATCGACAGCCCCGTCTCGTTCGGCGAGGACGCGCGCGGCAATCTCTACGTCGTCGACTTCGATGGCGAGGTCTTCCGGCTGACGTCCGGAACCGTACCGGTCGATGCCGCCGATCAACTGTCCGGTGGCGATGGTGACGACATGGTCGTCGGCGGTGGCGGCGACGACGCGATTCAGGGCGAAGGCGGGGACGACGTGTTGGCCGGCGGTGTGGACGACGATGTCCTGGCCGGCGGTCCCGGCGCCGACGTCCTATGGGGCGATGCGGGCGATGACCGGCTTGCCGGCGATGCGGACGATGATGTTCTGACCGGCGGCGCCGGCCGCGACAGGTTCGTATTCGCGCCGGGCTTCGGCCGGGACATCGTGTCGGATTTCACGACCGGCGAGGACGTCCTCGAGCTTGCCGGCAATGGCTTCGGCGATCCGGCCGCCGTGCTCGCATCGGGCACGCAGGTCGGGACCGACACGGTGCTCATGCTGGACGCGGCGAATGCGATCGTGCTCAGGAACGTATCGCCGTCGTCCCTGACCGCCGACGATTTTCTGTTCGTCTGATCGGGCCGCAGGCGCGTTGCTGTCGGCGCAAACCGCTCGCCGGCCGTCGTGCCCGGTACGAGGCACCCCCAGCCCTGACCGTGAATGCAGTCCTGACCGCATCGTCGCGGCCCCGGCCAAGGCGGTTGCCTGCGACATCGGGAAATCCAACAATGACATGGAATGCAGGGAGGATTCGCGGATGAACGGGGGACGTGCGGTGGACGGCTATCCCTGTGACATGGCGCCTTGCCGCAGCGGGACCTCGTCTCGTGCCGGGATATGTACATGTCTTGTGCCGGTCTCGCTCTCGGCCGATTGCAGACGAGCCCGCGCCATCCACCGCCGAAGGGAAGTCAATGTCGCCGGAGAATGAGACCGCCGCTCCCACGGAAAAGGGGGAGATGAAGACGCTCGAGCTGGAGGTCGCGTTCGGCGACTGCGATCCGGCTGGGATCGTGTTCTATCCGAACTATTTCAAGTGGTTCGATCAGGCGACGTGGCGGCTTTTCACGTCGGTCGGCCTCACGCTTCAGGTCTTGAGCAAGCGCCACAAGCTCGTGGGGCATCCGCTCGTCAAGGCCGGGATCGTATTCTCGGCGCCGGCGACGGTCGGCGACCGTCTCACCGTGTTCAGCCGCGTCGCACGCTGGGGCAACCGCTCGTTCGAGGTAGTGCACCGTATCGTCAAGAGCGACGGGCGCGTGGCGGTCGAGGGCTCGGAGACTCGCGTCATGGCGATGGTCGATCCCGAAGCGCCGTCCGGCATGCGGGCGATCCGCATCCCCGACGAAATCATCGCGCGCCTCGGCGGCACCCGTGACCAGGCGGGTTGAGGCCGAAGCGCCTCATTCGGACATGTTCGGGTCTGTCACAACCCATTGTACCCGACCGTCTATGTTCCCGGACGTGTTCGGGGAAGGGGAATGACCGACCGCATGGAAGATGTCGAGCGTCTCAGGCCGCGATTGCGCGGCCTTGCCTACCGGATGCTGGGGGCCGTGGATGATGCCGAGGACGTCGTGCAGGAGGCGTTCCTGCGCTGGCACCGTGCCGGCGGCGACGGAATCCGCTCGCCCGAGGCGTGGCTCGTCACCGTCGTGACGCGGCTCTGCCTCGACCGGTTGCGTGCGATCACGGTCGAGCGGGCCGCCTATGTCGGGCCGTGGCTGCCGGAACCGCTGGTCGGCAATCCGCCGGAGGCACCCGACCGGCGCGTCGAGCTCGCCTCGGACCTGTCGATGGCATTCCTGGTGATGCTGGAGCGTCTCGCGCCCGAGGAGCGTGCGGCTTTTCTGCTGCACGACGTGTTCGACTGCGGCTATGCCGAGATTGCGCAGGCGCTGGGCAAGAGCGAGGCCGCGTGCCGCCAGATCGTCCATCGGGCGCGCCGGCGTGTGCGCGAGGGTCGGCCGCGATTCCAGGTGTCGCCGGCCGCCCATCGCCGCCTGCTGCAGCAATATGCCGAGGCCGTGCGTACGCGCGACGAAGCAAGGCTTCTTGCCCTGTTCGCCCGTGATGCGACGTTCACGAGCGACGGCGGCGGCAAGACCTGGGCGGCCCTCAACGTCATTCGCGGCGCCGATCGCATTGTCCGGCTTCTGCTCGCGCTTGCCCGGAAGCTGCCCGATCGCGTGGACGTCATCGCGCCGGTCAACGGTCAGCCCGGAATCCTCACCTACATGGACGGCCGGCCGTGTGCGGCGACCGCATTCGAGACGGATGGGCAGCGCATCCTCTCGGTCTTTCGCGTCCTGAATCCCGACAAGCTGCGTCGGGTGGCTGCGCTCGATCCGTCCTGCGCCACGGCACAGCGTGCCGCAGATCTGTCGGCTGTCACGGCCGAACGGGCTCGCGCGTCTTGTCATCCGATCGGATTGAGTCCGATGCAAGCAACCTCGGAACGGAGAACGGAATGAATCCAAGACTCGATGCCAATCGGATTGCTCCCGAAGGGATCAAGCGGGTGCGCGCGGTCAACGAGTATGTCCACGAAAGCGGTCTCGAGCTCTCGCTGCTGGAGCTCGTCAAGATCCGCGCCTCCCAGATCAACGGTTGTGCCTACTGTATTGACAGGCACACCCGCGATGCTCGCGCGCAGGGCGAAAGCGAAGAGCGGATCTATCTGCTCGATGCCTGGCGTGAATCGCCGCTTTATACGCCGCGCGAACGCGCCGCACTCGCCTGGGTCGAGGCCCTGACCAGGGTTGCCGATACGCATGCGCCCGACGAGGTGTACGAGGAGCTTCGCCGTCATTTCTCCGAGAAGGAGATCGTCGATCTCACGCTCGCGATCGGCGTGATCAATTTGTTGAACCGCGTCGCCATCGGCCTTCGCTACGTCCATCCGACGTCGCCGCCGCGGGCGGCCTGAGCGGACGGGACCGGTCGGCGATCGGCCGGATCGGGTGCCCGCCGCCTATGTCCCGCCCGACCCCTGGTCGATGGTGGCGCCACTGTTTTTGAGAGTCTCGATCATGCCGATCGAGAAGCCGGGCACGCGGCCGACGTCCTGCCAGCGCCGGAAGGGACGGTGCCGGACCAGATCCTCCGCACGCTCGCGTCCGATCATGTGGAGCTGTGCAATCTCGTCGACGCTTGCGCTGTTCAGATCGACCAGCCGCGTCGGTGTTTGAGTTTGCGCCATCGTACTCTCCTGCCTTGCGGGTGCGTCGCACCGCCGGGTTCGACTCGAAATCCCGGCGCACCTCGTCATCGGTCCGCGTCGTGCCGCCGAGCTCTGCCGCAGGCACTCGACCGCGTGGTCGCACCGGGATGCATTCTCTCGTAACACGTCGCTTTCCGGCGTGTTCCGCGGCGGCGCCGTTGCGCGGCTTGACGGGCGCGGCGTCGCATTCGGGCGGCCGGCTCACCCGCCGCGTGGCTGCCGCGGCGGCGCATCGGTGCCCCGCCGTTGGTTTGCCATCGCTGCCGCCAGATTTTCCTTGAGGAAGTCGCTCAGCGCTTCGGCCGCCGGCGACAGCGAGCGTCCGCGCACCACGACGATGCCGATGTCGCGCGACATCGGCGGTCCTTTGACGTGCAGCGTCCGGCAGCGCGAGAGGTCGAGCTTCGCGGCGAAAATGCTCGGGACGAAGGTGATCCCGAAACCGGCCTCGGCCAGGCCGAGCAGCGTGGACAGGTTGAAGGCTTCGTGCACGCCCCGCATCGGCGCGTTCGCGCGCACGAAGGCCGCTTCGACCGTTTCGCGAAATCCGGTACCGCGCGCCGGCAGAATCAGCGGGTAGGCACCGACCTCGGCCAGCGTTACCGCGCGGCGCCGCGACAGCGGATGCCCGCGCGGCACCACGATCAGGCATTCGTCGCGAAACAGCGGCGTGAACGACAGGCCGCGCTGCGGCGGCACGTGCGACATCACGGCCAGGTCCACCTGGCCGCTCGTCAGGTATTCGAGAACCCGGCCGACATAGCTGTCATAGAGTTCGACGGACACGCCCGGGAACCGCTTGCGGAATGCGGCAAGCGCCGGCGGCAGCAGCGTCGCCGCCATGGACGGCAGCGCGCCGAGAACCACGCGTCCGCGCTGCAGGGCCGCCTCCTCGCGCAGTTGATCGGCGAGGCTGTGCAGTTCCGCAAGCGTGCGCGAGGCGGCGGCGACGAGGCGCTCGCCCTCCCGCGTCAACGTCACCGAACGTGTCGTCCGGTTCAGCAGCCGCACGCCCAGTATCGCCTCCAGGTTGCTGACGCGCGCGCTGACGGCCGGCTGCGAGATGTGCAGCCGTTCCGCCGCGTGGCGGAAACTGCGCGTCTCGACGACGGTCAGGAACGTCGAGATCTGGACGAGGCTCAGATTGATCATTTCCTTGGATCAATTGTTTACATGTTTTCAATAGTCTGAAAAGTCGCTTGCTGTTTCAATGTCGAGCCAAGGCGGCGCTTGAAGCCGCCGCCAAAGACGATGTGACGTTAGGGAAGGGAAGCGCCATGGATGGCGGCGACGTCCATTCATCCGACGGTCTTGCGCCGTTGCTGGTGGTCGAGGCCTGCGATACGCCGGCTGCGGCGTTCGCGGCGGCGCTGATGGGAGATTTCGGCGCGACCGTCGTCATCTGCGAGCCGCCGGACGGTTCACCCCTGCGTCGGCTCGGCGCTGCGGGCGTGCGCGACGTCTGGTGGTCGATCCTTGCCCGGAACAAGCTGTCTCTTGCCGTCGATCCCGATCACCCGCGTGCCGCGTCGGTGATGGGGCGAATTGCGGCGCGGGCGGACCTCCTGCTGCGCGATGGCGCCGGGCGCGGCGAAACGCTGGCGGCGCGAGCGGCGGACCGGCTGCTCGACGTGCAGCTTCTGCCGCCGGGTGCCGACCGCCCCGATCTGTGGCCGTGGAGCGTCGCGCCGGAATTCGCCGCCGCGGCGACCGGCATGATGGCGTTGACCGGCGATCCGGACGGACCGGCCATGCAGCCCGAATTTCCGCTCGCCGACTACACGTCCGGTCTGTTGGCCGCTTCCGGCGCGCTGGCCGAGCTTCGCGCGGCGCGTCTTGCGGGACGCAAACCCACGCCGCTGCGGATCGGTCTGCACGAAGCCCTGCAGCGGATGAACGAGTGGCATCTCGTCGTCGCCGGCGCGCAGGGCCGGGCGGAGTGGCGCAACGGCAACCGCTTTCCGATGAACTCCAACATCGGCAACATCTTTCGCACGCGGGACGGAAAGCTGTTGACCGTATCCGCCGCGACGCCGTCGGTGGCCGACCGTCTGCTCACGATGATCGGCGGTCCGGAGCTGCGCGACGATCCGCGCTTCCGCACGCCGGCGGACCGCCGGCGCAACATGGATGCGCTCGATGCGATCATCGCCGAATGGATGTCCCGCCACGATGCCGACCGCGCGATGGAACTCGTGCGCGAGAACGACGTGGTTGTCGGCCCGATCTACGACGCCGATGACATCCTGGCCGACGCCCACGTCGCGGCGCGCGGCGATGTGGTCCGGGTGTCGGGCGAGGGCGGCGAAAGCATCGCCATGCCGGCGCCTCTGCCCAGGATCGAAGACATTCCCGGTAAGGTGCGGCATCCGGGACCGCGCGTCGGGGCCGACACGCGGCATGTGCTGAAGCGCCTGGATTTCAGCGATGACGAGATCGAAGATCTGTTGCGCTGCGGCGTGGTCCGGACGTAGTGCCCGACGGCCCTGCAATCAAGGTTTGACGGCGCGACGGAACGACGACGGAATAACAATGCGGGAGAGGAGAGAAACGCCATGATCAAGGTTCCAAGACTGCGGTTCGTCTTTGCATCGTTGTTGGCCGTTTCGCTCGGCGCGGTCGCGGCGGAGGCAGCCGCCGCTGCCGAGGCGCCGAAGTCGCTGGTCATCATCGGCCGGGGCTCCAGCGGATCGACCAGCGATCTCGCCTTCACGGTGATGGAAGAGGCGATCAAGCGTGCCTTCCCGGGCGGCGGCACGAGCATCCGCCGTCTGCCGGGGACCGCATCGGCCGTGCCGCCGCGTATCGAAAGCGGCGAGGCCCAGATCGGTCACGGCGTCGGCGAGAGCATCGTCGATGCCTGGACGGCGACGCGCAGCTTCGCCAATCGCCAGCCCATGAAGAACATCCGCTATCTGGGCGGCTATCTCGGCTTCCTGCTGCGGCCGTCGGCGAGCCCGACCTTCATCACGAACGCGGACTCGGGGCTCAAGTCCTGGGAAGACCTCAAGAACAAGCGCATCGGCATCGGCCCGGCCGACAGCCTCACCGCCAAGATGGTGAACGTCGGATTGCGCGGCGTGAACCTCTCGTACGATGCGATCAAGCAGAACGGCGGCCTGGTCGTCGCCGGCGACTGGAACCAGCAGATGGAGATGCTGGGCGACGGTCAGCTCGACGCCGTGTTCGTGACGGCGGACCATCCCTCGCCGATGGTGACCCAGTTTGCCGCCAATCATAAGCCGCGGCTCGTCTCGATGAGCGACAGCGTGCTCAAGGCCCTTCTCGACGAATATCCCACGTTCACGAAGAACACGATGCCGGCCGGTACCTATGACTGGCTGAAGGAGGACATCGTGGGCGTCCAGCTCTCGCTCGGCTACGTCGTCCACAAGGATCTTCCGGAACACGTCGTCTACGAGATCTGCAAGCAGCTCTATGTCGGTGACAACGCGAAGATCTGGGGTGACGTCGTGCCGAGCTGGAAGGGCGCCGAGAAGCTGGCTGAACGCGCGGCGTCGACCGTGTTCGTGCCGCTCCATCCCGGCGCCAGGCGCTGCTTCGAAGAGGCGAAGATCCCGATCCGGACGATCGCGCACGGGGGCGATCCGACGTGAACGGCGGCTCGCGCGGCGGGGCCTTCGGGCCCCGCCCCTCGGGTGAAAGGGATGGATCGTGATGACGGGCTCGACCCCGGGTCAGGTTGATGCCGCGCTGCTCGCCGAAGGCGATGCGCTCGTCGGCCTGCATGACGTCATTCGTCGCGGTCGGCCGCTGCAGCGCCTGCTCGCCGCGGCGATCATGTTCATCAGCCTGTTCATCGGCCTGCTGCTGCTCTACACTGCGGCGTTCGGCACGCTGACGGCGTATCTGCAGCGGATCGCGTTCGTCTGCGCGATCGCGTCGCTCGGTCTCCTCGTCCGCTCGGCGCACGGCAAGCCGTGGTACCGGCGCCGGTGGTACGACGTCCTGCCGGATGCGCTCGGCGTCGTCGTCCTCGTCGCCGGCATGATTCACGTCTTCCAGGACTACGACAATTTCGCGCAGCGGATCGGCTTCCCGCTTCCCGCCGACCTCGCGTTCGGCATCGCCTACGTGCTGATCACGCTCGAGGTGACGCGCCGCTTCATCGGCTGGCCGATGATCGTGATCGTTGCCGTGTTCATGATCCAGGCGCTCTTCGGCGAATATTTCCCGAGCGTCCTCGGCGCCCCCAACGTCCGCTGGCAGACCCTGATCGAGATCCTGTTCATGCAGGACCAGGGCATCTTCGGCGGCACGACGGGCGTCGCCGCCACCTATCTGATGCTGTTCCTGATCTTCGGGGCGGTGCTGGTCCGCACCAACGGCATCCAGTTCTTCGAGGATCTGTCGCTGGCGCTGATGGGGCGGCGCGCCGGCGGACCGGCGCACGTCGCCATTCTCTCGAGTGCGCTTCAGGGCACCACGTCGGGCAGCGTCGTGGGCAACGTCGTCGGAATGGGCAACGTGACCATCCCGCTGATGATCCGCACGGGGTTCAGGCCCGAGACCGCCGGGGCGATCGAGGCCGTCGCCTCGTCCGGCGCGCAGATCATGCCGCCGATCATGGGCTCGGCCGCGTTCCTCATGGCCGGGTTCCTGGGCATCAGCTATTGGGAGATCGCCGTCGCCGCCGTCATTCCCGCCATCCTGTACTTCGTCGCCGCCCACGCGCAGGTGGAGTTCCGGTCGCGGCGCATGGGGCTCGGGGCCGTGTCGGAGCGCCTGCCGACGGTCGGCGATGCGATGCGCTCGGGCGGCCATCTCATGCTTGCGCTGGTGGCGCTCATCATCCCGTTCTTCCTGGGAATGTCTCCGCAGCGTGCCGCATTGGTCGGCGTCGTCACGCTGTTCGTCGTATCGCTGCTGCGGCGCTCCACCCGCATTCCCATGGCGCAGTATCTCGAGGCCATCGTCGAGGCGATGTCCAACAACGTCGCCGTCGGCGCGGCGGTCGCCACGGCCGGCATTCTGATGGGAACGCTGTGGGTGTCGGGCGCGGGCGAGCTGCTCGCCGAATTCGTCGTCTACGCCTCCAACGGCGTTCTGTTCGTGGCACTGGTGCTGACGGCGATCATCGCTCTCATTCTCGGCATGGGGCTGCCGACGCCGGCCGTCTATCTGACGGTGGCCGTGCTGATCGTGCCCGGGCTGGTCCGCATGGGCGCGCCCGAGCTGGCGAGCCACATGTTCGCGTTCTATTTCGGCATCCTGGCGAACGTCACGCCGCCCGTGGCGCTCGCGGCCTATGCGGCGGCCAGCATCGCCGGGGCGGACCTGAACCGGACCGGGTGGGAGTCCATCAAGCTCGCGGTGGCGGGTTTCCTCGTTCCCTTCGTCTTCGTCTATGACCCGTCGCTTCTCATGTTCGGCACGCCGGGCCAGATCGCGCTGATCGCGATCGCGACCCTGATCGCGGTCTTCATCCTCTCCGCGTCGGTGGAAGGATGGCTGGGCGACACGCTGAGCCTCCCGCTTCGCGTGTTGATGCTGCTCGCCGTGCTGTGTCTCGTGTGGAACCAGCCGTGGGTCCAGGCGCTCGGCCTCGCGATCGCACTCGCGGTCATGGGATATCTGGCGCTGCGGCGGCGCCGGATGAAGGATGCCGTCGCGCTGAAGCCGACGAAATGAGGGGATGTCCCCCATGTCGAAAAAGACCGTGTCGAAGGAGACCTTCAACAACCTCGTCGTCTGGTGCGGCGTCGGCATCATCGCCGGCGCGATCTGGCTGTTTGCCGTCCGGTCCAACCTGCACCTGATCGATCCGCTGTCGTTCATCGGCGTCGTCGCGCTCGCCGCGCTTGCGACCACGGGGCTGCTGTGGTGGGCCATTCGTGCGGGGGCGCCGCGCCGGCAGAACCCGGACAACCGGCACGATCCGGACCAATGAGTTGGGAGAGAGAAACGATGTGGCCGTTGCGTTCGATGTTGTTCATTCCCGCCCACAAGCTCGACTGGGTGCGGAACGTCGGTCGGTTTCAGCCGGATTCGGTCGTGCTGGATCTCGAGGATGCCGTCCCGCCCGAGCTGAAGAAGGACGCGCGCGCCATGGCGCGCGAGGGCATCGGCCTGCTCAAGGCACAGGGCATTCCGGCCTTCGTGCGGACCAATGCGCTCGATCAGGGCGGCGTCGAGGATGTGAAGGCGATTGTGACCGACGGCTTCGCGGGCGTGATGCTGCCGAAGGCGCGCACCGTCGACGAGATCCGGGAGCTCGATGCGCTCCTTACCTATGAAGAAGGCCGGGCCGGTCTGCCGTTCCGTTCGGTGTCGATCCTGCCCTTGCCCGAGACCGCCGAAGGCTTATGGAGCGCGCGCGACCTCGCCGCCGCCAGCAAGCGCGTCAAGGGACTCATCGGCGTCGTCGGCGGGCCGGTGGTGGGCGACGTCGCGCGGGCGATGGGCTTCCTGCCGACGATGGAGGGGCTCGAGCAGCTCTACCTCGCCTCGAAGATGGTCCTCGACAGCCGCGCGGCGGGCGCCCCCTATCCGATGGCGAGCATCATCGGCACCGCGCTCGACGATCTCGATGCGGTGCGGACGCTGACGAAGCGGGCCCGGTCGCTCGGCTTTTCCGGCGCCGTCCTCATTCATCCCAGTCACGTCAGGATCGCCAACGAGACGTATACGCCGACCCCGGAGGAGATCGAGTACTACGCTGGTCTGATCGAGGCGATGCGCGAGGCCGAGCGTCGCGGCGACGGTGCCGTCAACTACCGCGGAAAGATGGTCGACTACGCGATGCTGCCGCTCGCCGAGGAAGTGATTCGCGAAGCGAAGCGGCGCAACCTCCTGCCGCGCTGAAGGGAGATCGACACCATGGCGCAATCCAGCCGTCCGTTCGAGGGCCTGCGCGTCGTCGAGGCCGGAATCGCGCTCGCCGGACCGTTCGCCGGCAGCCTTCTCGCCGATCTGGGGGCCGAGGTCGTGAAGGTCGAGCGGCCGGATGGCGGCGACCCGATGCGCCTGATGGGGCCGCAGGTCGACGGCGTGCCGCTGTGGTGGGGCGTCGGCGCCCGCGGCAAGCGCTGCGTGTCCCTGGATCTGAAATCGCCGGAGGGACGCGAGCGGTTCCTCGCGCTCGTCGCCGATGCCGACGTGCTGATCGAGAACTACCGGCCCGGCGTCATGGACCGGTTGGGGCTCGGCTGGCGGCATCTCCGGTCGATCAACCCGCGGCTCGTGATGCTGAGCATTTCCGGCTTCGGTCAGACCGGGCCCGATTCGGGTCGCCCCGGCTTCGGCAAGATCGCCGAGGCACTGAGCGGCATCGTCGTCCTGACCGGCCGGCCGGGCGAAACGCCGATGCATGTCGGCTTCAGCCTCGCCGACACCTCGGCCGGTCTGATGGGATGCTTCGCGATTTCGCTCGCCCTCTACTGGCGCGATCAGTGCGGCGGCAGGGGCACCTATATCGATCTCGCGCTGTTCGAGCCGCTGCTCCGTATGGCCGAATGCCAGTTCGCCCTGCGCGAACGCTTCGGCGCGCCGCCGACGCGTCGCGGCACCAACGATCCCTATGGCTGGGGCGCGCCTGAGGGGCGCGGCCGGCGCTATGTGACGTGCCGCACGGCCGACGACGCCTGGGTCGCCATCTGCATCCGCGACGATCAGAAGGCGAAGCTGACCGAACTCGTCGGCGGCAATGTCTGCGATGCGCCCGACTCGCTCGCGTCCGCGGTGGAAGCGTGGGTCGCCGGACGGCCGCTCGCGGCGGCTCGCGATGACCTGCGCCGGCACGACGTCGAGGCCGCGCAGGTGCATGACGGCAAGACGCTCGCGGAGACGCCGTATTTCCTGGAACGCGGCGACGTCGTCCACGCCGACGATCCGTGCATCGGCCGCGTGGTCGTGCCAAGCAGCGTGCCGAAGTTTCCCGGGGCGCCGCCGTTGCGCGCCTTCCGCGCCGCCGCGGTCGGCGAGGACAATGCCGAAATCTTCGCGCGCCTCGCAGGTGGGGCGGCGCGGCCGGCGGTTGCATCGGGCGAGTGACGGGGAGGCGTCCGTCACGCTACGTTGTGCCGCCTTCTCCTTGGATTCTCGATTCGCGCATCGGTGGTGAAATCCGCATGACCAGGGTAATGATCGTGACCGGCGGCAGCCGGGGAATCGGCGCCGCGACGGCGCGGCTCGCGGGCCAACGCGGCTATCATGTGTGCTTCAGCTACAAAGCCAACGAGGCGCAGGCCCGCGCCGTGGTCGACGATATCGTCCGCGCGGGCGGACGCGCGGTCGCCGTGAAGGCCGACATGACGCGCGAGGACGACATCAAGCGCCTGTTCGAGACCTGCGACCGCGAGTTCGGCGCGCTCGACGTCCTGGTGAACAATGCCGGCATCACCGGGCCGGTACGCCGGATCGTCGATCTCGACGAGGCGACGCTGCGTGCCGTCCTCGACGTCAACGTCGTCGGCTATATCCTGTGCGCGCGCGAGGCCGTCCGCCGCATGTCCACGGCCCGCGGCGGCAAGGGCGGGGCGATCGTCAATGTCTCGTCCCGCGCCTCGGTGCTGGGCGGTGCGACCGAATGGGTCTATTACGCCGCCGCCAAGGGTGCCACCGACAGTCTCACCATCGGTCTCGCCCGCGAGGTCGGCGCCGAAGGCATCCGCGTCAACGCCGTGCGGCCGGGCCTGATCGATACCGAGATCCACGCCGCGGCCGGTGCGCCGGATCGCGTCGCGCGGCTCGTCGGCGGCGTGCCGTTGGGGCGCCCCGGCACGGCCGAGGAGGTCGCCGAGACCGTGCTGTGGCTCGCCTCCGACCAGGCGTCCTACGTCAGCGGCGCGCTGGTCGATATCGGCGGCGGCCGCTGACCGAAGATTGACGGTAACCGCGCCGCGCGTCGGTGCGTCGTCGTTGCCGGGCGCGGGGCTTGGTGCCGGCGGATTGTCGACGTCCCACATCACAACTTTGGGTGCGGCGCGGGCCGAGGGGCCCTGGGCGTTGATCGCTTGGACCGTCGGTGAGGGCAGAAGGAGCCGCTAGGGCGCTCTGTCGGCCTGGAATCCTGCCGTCAGCCTGAGAGGGGGCGCCCGCATCTCCCCCCTCTTGTCATCGCCCCTTCGCATTCCCAATTGAAACGCGAATGCAACCCCCGGTTCTTCGACCCGGAAGGGGGAGATCCGGGCTGGAACCCATCAACAGTCAAAGAATCGGGAGCGAAGCTTTGCCCGACGAACTGTTGATCAGCGAGGAAGATCGCTGGACGGACGTCGAGGAGGACTGGCGTACCTTGGCCAAGGCCAGGGACCACCGCTGCCCGATATGCGGCGGGATCGTCCCCAACGACGAACGTGATGTGTACCTTGCAACCGGCCTATGCGGCTGGTGCCGACATCAAATGGAGAAAGTCGGATGAGAAAAAGCCCGCCTGACCGGCGGGCTTCTTTTTTGCCTTGGTCCGGGGCTGAATCGTCGCGACCTTCCTTGGTCACGCTTCAAAGCGGATTCCGTCTTCGTCCGTCACGCTCGCCGTGTCTTGGGAGGTGGCCGTCATGGATATCCCGGGCGGGCCGTTTTTCGTCCCCGACAGACGACGCGTGCGGCAATGGGGGTAATGGGTTTGCGCTCCGAAATTCGGCGGGAACCAGGCGCGTTCGCTGGGTCAAGGCCGGCAGAACGGAGAGCGGCCGTTCGATGCGCCCGCGTTCGCGACCTTGGCCGTTGCGGACTTGGGCGCGGCATGTGGCGCCATCGAAGACAGCCACAATGGCGCGCTCGTCACGTTCGGGAACGGAACCGTCCTCGTCGTCGGCGTAAATGCGACCGACCTCAATGCCGACGATTTTCTGACCGCCTGAACGGCGTCGACGCCGCCTGCGGGCGGCGCGGCCGCCCGATTTTTTTGAAGTCGTGAATTGCGAATGACGAGACCCGAAGCGAACGATCGATGGCCTGTTTCATCTTCGGATGTCGGTCGGAATGCAGGGTAACGGTCGGGGTCGCAGATCACATCCGAACGCGCCAAGAAATCGCCAGCTTGGCAAACTGAAACATCGTCGGCCGGGGACTTGACTCGGGCTGCCGCCTCGGGTCTCCTTTCGGCCGGAGAAATGCGCCCGCGCGGTCCCCAGACCCGCGGGCGTTTTGATTTTTCGGCCGGTCCGGTCGTCTCCACGGTCCCCGTGCACCTGCGCGCCGCGCGCGGGCGGACCGGCATTCCCTTCCTGACGAAAAACCTTTCCCGACGAGGAGCCCGCGATGGCAACCGCACTCGATCACGTGCGGGCGGCGTCGGCCGCCTGCGCGCCGCAACTCCGTTCCGCATCACCTGCCGAATCGGCAGGGGCCGCGCCGGCCGGCCCGCCGCGCGGCGGGCCGGTGATTTGGGACTTCGGGCCGTTCCTGGCGCTCGATCTGCCGAAGCCCGAGCCGCTGCTGGCGCCCGTGCTCGTGCGCGGTGCCGTCACCCTGTTGCGCGGACCGCGCGGCGTCGGCAAGAGCTGGCTCGCCCTCGCCATGGCGCATGCGGTGGCGATCGGCGCCTCCGTCTTCGGCTGGCGCGCGCCGGCGGACGCGGCCGTTCTCTATGTCGATGGCGCCACGCCGCTCGGGATCCTGCAGGCGCGTCTTTCGGCACTCGAGCGGGATGCCGAATTCGTCCCGGGGGAAGGTTCGTTCCGCCTGCTGGCCTCGGCGGCGCAGCCCGAGCCCATCGATCTCTCGACGCGCCTCGGCGTCGCGGTGGTGGAGCGGGCGATCGCCGATGGCTGCGATCTCCTCGTGCTCGACGGCATGGAGGCGCTGGTGCGCCCCGGCGCGCGCGCGGCGGGTGCCGCCTGGGCCGCGGTGCGCGACTGGCTCGACAGCTTGCGGCGGCGCGGGATCGGCGTGCTGGTCGTCGATTCCGCGCAGGGCCGCGCCTGCCATCGCTACGATACCGTCGTCGATTTCCGCATCGCGTTGCGCCCGCCGGCACGGTGGGACGCGGCCGACGGCGTGCACTGCGACGTCATGGTGGAGGCGGCGCGCGGCCACGTGGACGGACGCGTGCGGCCGTTCACGGCAAAACTCGAGATGAACGGCGGCACGGCCACATGGACGCGCACGTGTTCCAACGTCGGCAATAGTGTCGCCCTGCTTCTCCATCACCAGGGACTGTCGATCCGTGCCATCGCGGCACGGCTCGGGCTGTCGCCGACGGAGGCCTGGCGCAAGGTCGATCGCGCCCGCCGGCTCATTGCTCCCGACGCGGCAACGCTCGCCCGCGCGGCCCACGAACTTGCGGCCTGGGCGGCCGCCGATCCGCCGCCCGCGCCGGTTGCCGCGCCGCAGGCCGCGCAAACGGGCGGAACGAAAGAAACGTCGGGAACGCCCGAAACAGCGGAAATGGCCGGAACGGCTGGAACGACTGAAACAACGGAAACGGCGGAAACACTGGGAACAGCCGAAACGACTGGAACAGGTGAAACGGTGGGAACGAGCGGAACCGTCGGAACGCGTGAAACGGCCGGAACAAGCGGAACAACCGGAGCGGTCGAAACGAGCGGAACGGCGGAAACGGCCGGCGCGGCCGAAATGCCTGGAACACCCGAGGTGGACTTGTCGGCCGAACCGCCCGATCCGGTGCAACCCGCCACCGGGATCGCGTTGCGAACGGCAGCTGGCGAAATTGTCCACCCCGATGGCGATTGCGGCGGGCCTGCGGGAACGCTACCTGTCGGATGTGATGGTGACTGAACCCCGGCAGCAGATCCGCGATCGTGCGCTGGCGCTCGGCTTCGACGTCGTGGGGTTCGCCCGCGCCGACATGGATGCGGCGGCGAAGGCGCGGCTCGTGGAATTCGTCGCGGCCGGCCTTCACGGCGACATGGGCTGGATGGCGGACACGGTCGAACGCCGCGCCGACCCACACGTGCTGTGGCCCGATGCCCGCAGCGTCGTCGTGCTGGGCGTGAACTACGGCCCGGCGACGGATCCGCTTGCGGGTCTTGCCCGGCGCGACCGCGGCACGATCAGCGTCTATGCGCAGAACCGCGACTATCACGATACGGTCAAGAAGCGCCTCAAGGCGCTGGCGCGCTGGATGCACGAGACGTTCGGGCATGCGGTGAAGGTCTTCGTCGATACCGCGCCGGTGATGGAAAAGCCGCTGGCCCAGGCCGCCGGCCTCGGCTGGCAGGGCAAGCACACCAACCTCGTCTCGCGCGGCTTCGGCTCCTGGCTGTTCCTGGGCGAGGTGTTCACCACGCTCGCCCTCGCGCCGGACGCGGCCGAGACCGATCACTGCGGCAGCTGCCGGCGCTGCCTCGACGTCTGTCCGACCGCGGCGTTCATCGACGCCTACCGCCTCGATGCGCGGCGCTGCATCTCGTACCTGACGATCGAGCACAAGGGTCATATCGCGCGCGAGCTGCGGCCGCTGATGGGCAATCGCATCTATGGCTGCGACGACTGTCTTGCCGTGTGTCCGTGGAACAAGTTCGCGCGCGCGACGCGCGATGCCGACTTCCTGCCGCGCGCGGAACTCACCGCGCCGCGTCTTGCCGATCTCGCGCAGCTCGACGACGCGTCGTTCCGCCAGGTGTTTTCGGGCTCGCCGGTGAAGCGGATCGGGCGAGATCGTTTTGTACGCAACGTGCTGATCGCCATCGGCAACAGCGGCGATCCGGCACTGACGGAAGCCGCGCGCGATCGCCTCGACGATGCATCGCCCCTCGTGCGCGTCGCGGCCGTGTGGGCGCTGTCGCGCCTGCTGCCGCCTGCGGAATTCGCGGCGCTGCGCGCGCGTCGTCTGGTGACCGAGGCGGATGCGGACGTGCGGGCCGAATGGCATGCCGGCGCGCCCGCGCGTACGGAAACCTTCGGTTAACCAAAGCCTCCTTAGTTTCGCGTCAGGCGCGCGGGACGGGCCGCCCGGATCCGGCCGCGCGAGCATCCGTATAACGCCCGACGGGAGCGCTACGTGATCGGCAGGAACGGCCGGCCTGACGCCATCGACCTGATTCTCGAGGCGCTCGACATCGCCGCCTCGCGCAAGCTGAACTGGGCCGACACCCAGGCCCTGGCGCTCGAAATCATGGCGATCGAGCGGCCCGATCTTCCGCCCGACCGCGTCAGGATGCTCATGAAGCGCGTCGCCGCACGGTAGCAGAGCGGCTCTCAGCCGTCGCCAGGTCCGGGATGAGGCGTGGGCAGCGGGATACACCGGAAAGCGGCGGTGCATTGGAAACGAGTGAGGCCTCATCCTGAGCCTGTCGAAGGACAAGGCCATCGAAGAATGAGCATGACGACGGACGAGAGCCGCCCGCCATCGAAACAGACCAACTGGCGCGGGTGACCTATTCCGGCGTCGCCGTGGCCGGTGCGGCCGCATCGCGCGGCCGGCGCAGCAGCAGCACCAGCGGCACCGTCAGCAGCGTCATCGCCGTCATCAGCCAGAAGTCGTCGATATAGGCCATCATCGTCGCCTGGCGCGTGATCTCGGCATTGAGCGCGGCCTGACCGGCGGCGGTCGACGGGTCCCAGAACTGCGCTACGGAGGGCGCGTCGAACAGGCGGTTGAACGGCGTGACGTGCGACACGAGCTCGGCGTGGTTCGCTTGCGCGCCGCGCATGAGCCGGCTCATCACGATCGAGATGCCGATGCTGCTCCCGATGTTGCGCATCAGGTTGTAGAGCGCGGTGCCCTCGGTGCGCTGCGCCGGCTCGAGCGTCGCGAACGTCACCGTGCTCAACGGCACGAAGATGAAGCCGAGGCCGAAGCCCTGGACCAGGCCGGTGCGGATGATGTCCCACTGGGCGACGTCGGGCGTGAACCCGGTCATCTCCCACAGCGACACGGCCGTGAGCAGCAGGCCGACGGCGATCAGGATGCGCGGGTCGGTGCGCCGGATCAGGCGGCCGACGATCATCATGGCCAGGAGCGTGCCGATGCCGCGCGGTCCCATCACCATCCCGGCGGTGAGGACCGGATAGCCCATCAGGTTCTGCAGGAACGGCGTCAGGAGGGCGAGCGTCGCCAGCAGGACGATGCCGACCACGAAGATGAGGACGAGGCCGGTCGCGAAGTTGCGGTCCCTGAACAGGCCCGGGTTCACGAACGGCCGCTCGGCGGTAAGGGTGTGGACGAGGAACAGGTAGAACGCGACGCCGCAGACGACCGCCTCGACGACGATCTCGGTCGAGCCGAACCAGTCGAGCTGTTCACCGCGGTCGAGCATCAGCTGCAGCGCGCCGATGGCGAGGCTCAACGTGCCGAATCCGAACCAGTCGAGCCGCATCGTGTGCCGGCGCGGCGTCTCGGTCAGGAACACGGCTATGCCGGCGAGCGCCAGCACGCCGACCGGCAGGTTGATGTAGAAGACCCAGCGCCAGTCGTAATACTCGGTCAGCCATCCGCCGAGCGTGGGCCCCAGGATCGGGCCCAGCATGATGCCCATGCCCCAGATCGCCATGGCGGAGCCGTGCTGCTCGCGCGGATAGGTGTCGAGCAGGACTGATTGCGACAGCGGCACCAGCGCCGCGCCGAACACGCCCTGCAGGAGACGGAACAGCACCATCTGCTCGAGCGACTGCGCCGCGCCGCACAGAACCGAGGCGACGGTGAAGCCGCCGACGGCGGTGAGGAACAGCCGCTTGCGCCCGAACCGTCCGGCGAGCCAGCCGGTGGGTGGCGTCATGATCGCCGCCGCGACGATGTACGACGTGAGCACCCAGTTGATCTGGTCGAGGCTCGCCGACAGCGCCCCTTGCATGTAGGGAAGGGCGACGTTGGCGATCGTCGTGTCGAGCGCCTGCATGATCGTCGCCAGCATGATGCAGACGGTGACCGCCGCCCGATTGAGGCGGGCGGTCGGCGCGCCTGCGGCTGCCGTCGCCGCGGTCATGGCGTCACCGCCTGACCGCCGCGAGCGCCTGGGCGATCAGCGTGGGCAGCGCGCGTTGGTAACCGGTGTCGATTTCGACTTCGGCGCTCATGCCGGCCCGCAGCGGCGGCATGTCGGGGCCGGGTTCGAGGCGGATGCGCACGGGAATGCGCTGCACGACCTTGACCCAGTTGCCGGTCGTGTTCTGCGCCGGCAGCAGCGCGAACTCCGCGCCGCTCGCCGGGCTCAGGCTCTCGACGGTGCCGTGCCATGTCGTGCCGGGATAGGCATCGACGGTGACCGTCACCTTCTGCCCGGGACGGACGTTGGTGAGATCGGTCTCCTTCGGGTTCGCCTCGATCCAGACGTGGTCGGTCGCGACCAGGCTGAACGCCGGCGCCGATGCTGGCAGATACATGCCCGGCTGCAGGTTCGGCACGTTGGTGACGATTCCGGCGAACGGGGCCCTGACCACCGTGCGTCTCAGGTCCCGCGCCGCCCTGTCGCGCGCGGCGAGCGCTGCGCGATAGCGCGGATGCGCCTCGACCGGAATGTCCGGGTCGCCGCCCAGACTGGCGACGATCGCGTTCAGCTCCTGCCGCGTCGACGCGGCGCGCAGCCGCGCGGCGTCCAGATTGTGACGGGCTTGGTCGAGCTGCGCTTCGGCAGCGACGCGGCGGGCGGCGAGCTCGGCCTGTCGGCGGTGCTCGCGCTCGAAGAACGCCACGTCGGCCTCGGCGAGCTGCAGCTCCGCCTGCTTCTCGCGGTAGTTCGCCTTCTGCGCCTCGATGTCGTTGCGCACGGCGGCGAGTTCGGCGTCGGCCTGGGCGAGCGCGAGCCGGAACGGCTCGTCGTCGAGACGAAACAGGATCTGGCCCGGCGCGACCTGCTGGTTCTCGCGTACCGCGACCTCGGCGACGATGCCGGCGACGTCGGTGGTCAGCGTCAGCTTCTCCGCCTTGACATAGGCGTTGTCGGTGGACACGTAGCGTCCGCCGGTGAGGTAGAGATAGCCGCCGATCAGAACGACCAGCAGGGGCCCGAGCAGCAACAGCGCCCAGCGCAGCTGCTTCAGGCTCGGGCGCCGTCTTGGTCGCCGGTTGCGCGTCGTCGTGGCGTCGGTGCCGGATAAGACGTTGCCGTCAGCCATTGGCCGTGCTCCGCGTCTCGATGTCCTCGGTCAGGTTGGCCTTCATCGCCAGCAGGATTTCGCGAAGCGTCTCGCGCCTTTCCTGCGGCAGGCCGGCGAGCGCCTCGTCCAGCACCTTGGCGCCCACCGCGCGGATGCGCGAGAGCATCGGCCGCGCGGCGGCGGTCAGGTGAAGGGTATGGGCGCGACGGTCGCGCGGATCGGGGCGCCGCTCGACCATGCCGAGCGATTCGAGCTTGTCGAGCAGGCGCACGAGGGTGATCGGTTCGATCTCCAGGATCTGCGCCAGCGCGGCCTGGTTGATGCCCTCGTTGCGCGAAAGCTGCGCGAGCACGGCGGCCTGGGACCGCGTCAGGCCCAGTGCCTCGGTGCGCGCCCGCTGCTCGAACCGCTTACGCGTGAGCCGCGCGACGTCGTGCAGCAGCATGCCGAGGCTGGTCTCGGAATCGGTTTGTCGCATCGGAAATAATATGCTTGCTTATGATATGGATGCATATATATGCCGCCTGGCCGCGAAGCAACCCGCGGCGGATGCATGCCTGCCCTGAAAATGCGGCTTGGCCGTACGCCGACGGGTGACCGCGCGGTCGCGGCCGGTTAGAACGGACGCGCGCGGCCCCGCGACCGGTCACGCCACCGATTCACCCCTTATTGGTTTGTCGCCATCTGTCCCGACCGTCCCGTGAAGCTGTCCGATTTCGATTTCGAACTGCCGCCGGCGCTGATCGCGCAGCGGCCGGTCGAGCCGCGCGATCAGGCCCGCCTGTTGGAGGTCGGCGAGACGCTCGCCGATCACACGATGCGCGATTTGCCGCGCCTGCTCCGCGCGGGCGACGTGCTCGTCTACAACGACACCCGCGTCATCAAGGCGCGACTCGATGGCAGGCGCGGCGACGCGCGCATCGAGGTCACGCTGCACCAGCGCGTCGACGAGACGACGTGGCGCGCCTTCGCGCGGCCGGCGAAGAAACTTCGCGTCGGCGATCTCATCGTGTTCGCGCCGGACTTCACCGCCGCCGTCGCGGCCAAGGGCGAGGGCGGCGAGGTCACGCTCGCCTTGTCGGCGCCGGGCGGCGTCATGCCGGCGCTCGCGCGCTACGGTCGCATGCCGTTGCCGCCCTATATCCGCGGCGGTCGTGCCGACGTCGCGGACGAACAGAGCTACCAGACCGTCTGGGGCGTGCGCGAAGGCGCCGTCGCCGCCTCGACTGCGGGGCTCCACTTCACGCCGGCCCTGATCGAGGCGCTCGATGCGGCCGGCATCGTGCGTGCGCCGGTGACGCTCCATGTCGGCGCCGGCACGTTCCTGCCGGTAAAGACCGAGGACGTGGAGAAGCACGAGATGCACGCCGAATGGGGCGAGCTGCCGGCGGCGACCGTCGCCGCGATCGACACCGCGCGGCAACGCGGCGGGCGGGTCGTGGCGGTCGGAACCACCGCGTTGCGCGTGCTCGAAACGGTGACGCGCGACACCGGCCGGCTGGTGCCGTGGCAGGGCGAGACGCGGCTCTACATCCTGCCCGGCTTCCGTTTCCGCGTCGTGGATCTGCTGCTGACCAATTTCCACCTGCCGAAGTCGACGCTGTTCATGCTGGTCGCGGCGTTCTCGGGGTTGGCGCGGATGAAGGCGGCCTACGCGCACGCCGTGGCGCAAGGCTATCGCTTCTTCTCTTACGGCGATGCCTGCCTTCTTCACCGCGCGGATCGATTGGGCGGCCACGACGGGAAGTCATGATCGGATATGCGCGGCGCGACCCGTGTTCGTCGCGGGTTCGAATGCCGGGCCCTCGGGGTTTCGCGGCACGCCGCATCGGTGCTAGATCGTTGGCCCTTTCTGTTTGGGGGGTACATGAAGGAAGCTGTCATCACCGGAGCCGTTGCCGGAATTCTCGTTCTTCTGCTTCAGGACTTCGCGCCGCGCCTCGGCGGCGGCGAGTTTGCCACGATCGTCCGCGTGGTGTTCGCCGGCGTCATCGGCGCGCTCGGCGGCATTCTCGTTCACATCATTCGCCGCTAGGGCTGGCTGCCATGATTGCCGTCGCGCCGGGACCGGACATTCTCCGCGTCATGCCGTGCGGGTGCGGCGTCTTGCCGGTACGCGCGCGGCGCCCGGCCTAGCGCACCGGTAAACGATCACACGACGAAAGGACGTTAGGGATGTCGCTCGGGTTCGAACTCCTCGCGCGCGACGGCAAGGCCCGTCGGGGCCGGGTCATCACCGGCCGTGGCGTGATCGATACGCCGGCCTTCATGCCGGTCGGCACGGCCGCGACGGTGAAGGCCGTGATGCCCGAGGACGTGCGCGCGACCGGCGCGCAGATCGTGCTGTGCAATACCTATCACCTGATGCTGCGGCCCGGCGCGGAACGCGTGGCACGACTGGGCGGCCTGCACGAGTTCATGAACTGGCCGCTGCCGATCCTGACCGACTCCGGCGGCTATCAGGTCATGTCGCTCGCGGCGCTGCGCAAGATCGACGAGCACGGCGTCACCTTCCAGTCGCATCTCGACGGCTCGCGCCACGTGCTGACGCCCGAACGCTCGATCGAGATCCAGCGCCTGCTCGACGCCGACATCACCATGGCCTTCGACGAGTGTACGCCCTATCCGGCGACCGAAGCCGAGGCGGCGCAGTCGATGCGCCTGTCGATGCGTTGGGCCGCACGTTCGCGCGCTGCCTTCGTGGAGCGGCCCGGCTACGGCATCTTCGGCATCGTCCAGGGCAGCGTCTATCCGGAGCTGCGCGAGGAATCGGCAAAGACGCTGACCTCGATCGGCTTCGACGGCTACGCGGTCGGCGGGCTCGCGGTGGGCGAGGGGTTCGAGCTCATGTGCCGCACGCTCGAGGCGACCGAGCCGTTCCTGCCCCAGGACCGGCCGCGCTATCTCATGGGCGTCGGCAAGCCGCACGACATCGTTGCCGCGGTGGCGCGCGGCATCGACATGTTCGACTGCGTGCTGCCGACGCGTTCCGGGCGCACGGCGCAGGCCTTCACGCGCACCGGCACGCTCAATCTGCGCAACGCGCGCCATGCCGAGGACAAGGGCCCGCTCGACCCCGAATGCCGCTGTCCCGCCTGCACGCGTTTCTCGCGCGCCTACTTGCATCACTTGTTCAAGGCCGACGAGATTCTCGGCCTGATGCTGCTGACACGCCACAATCTGACCTACTACCAGGATCTGATGGCGGGCCTGCGCGACGCGATCGCGGCCGGGCGCCTCGACCAGTTCATCGCCGCGTTCGAACGTCGGCAGGGTACCGGCAATGGCGCCGAGACGGTCGAAGGCAAATAGTCCGGCGCATTCAGGCAGATCGGTCCGGTGTCCGCTTCCACGCGGCACCGGGCCGGCGTATTTTCGGCGCCCGAGTTTCGCAGGGGAGAACCGATGCCGCCACGGCGCCGAAACGACATCTATGCCGGACTGACACAGCTCGGGCGCAAGACCGCGCTGCCGACGCGGCCCGAGGACGCGGTGCTGGAACGGGTGCCGAATCCGCACCCCGATGCGCTCTATCTCGTGCGCTTCACCGCGCCGGAATTCACGTCGCTATGCCCGATCACGTCGCAGCCCGATTTCGCGCATCTCGTGATCGACTATGCGCCGGGCAAGTGGCTGGTCGAAAGCAAGTCGCTCAAGCTCTATCTCGGCGCCTTCCGCAATCACGGCGCTTTTCACGAGGACTGCACGCTCACGATCGGTCGGCGGCTGGTCGATCTTCTCAAGCCGAAGTGGCTGCGCATCGGCGGCTACTGGTATCCGCGCGGCGGCATGCCGATAGACGTCTTCTGGCAGACCGGCGCGCCGCCCAAGGGCCTGTGGCTGCCGGATCAGGGCGTCGCACCCTATCGCGGACGCGGCTGACCGTTGTACGCGTGAGCCCGAGCGCGCCTATATCCGGGCACCCGGCGGCAGGTCGAGGCCGAGCAACGCGCGGCCGTAGAGTTCGCCGGCCGGCTCCGGCTGCAGCAGGAAGTGCGATGCCATCGCGTGGATGTCGCGGAAATAGCGCTCGAGTGGCGTGCCCGTCGGCAGCAGGCTGCCACCGATGGCGTTGAACAGGCGGTCGGCGGCGGCAAGCGCCGTGCGCGAGATGAGCGCGGCGTCCATGCGATAGCGCGCCCGCGTTTCCACTGCGAACGCGGCTCCGGCCGCCGCGGTATCGTACATCTCGTCGACGTCGTGCATCAGCAGCGTGAACGCCATGTTGACGCGCGCGGCGCATTCGCCCGTGAGGATTTGGGTCGACGTGTCGTCGATCTGACGCAGGCCGGTGCCGACCATGATGCGGCTCTTGACGGCATCGAGGAAGTGATCGACCGCGCCGCTGGCGACGCCGACGACAGCGGCCGCGGTCGACATGGCGAACAGGCCGTTGAGCGGTGCGCGATAGGTGGGTTCCTGGTTGAGCGAGGCGCCGGGATAGATGCCGCGCTGCGCATCCACCCATGAGATGGTGCGGTATGCCGGCACGAAGGCGCACGTCAGCCGTACGTCCTTGCTGCCCGTGCCGCGCATGCCCAGCACGTTCCAGCTCGCATGGTCGATGGCGAATTCGCGCTTCGGCACGAGAATCAGGTGCGGCACGGGGGCGTCGGCGCCCGCGACGGGCACCGGTACCATCGCGATCACCCAGGTCGCGATGTCGATGCCTGATGCATAGCGCCACAGGCCGCTGACCTCATAGCCGCCGGGGACGGGGGTGACCGTGATGTCGCGGCCGACGCCGCCGGTCAGCACCGGCACGATCGCATCGCCGTCGGCGAACACGTCGCGCTGCGCCTCGGGCGCGAACATGCCGACGAGCCACGGGTGGAGGCCTAGGAGGCTCATGATCCAGGCGGTCGAGCCGCAGCCGCGGCCGATCTCGCGCGCCACCGCCCACAAGACGGAGGGCCGCATCGCATAGCCGCCCGCGCTTTTCGGCATGGTAATGCGGAAGAAGCCGGCTTCGACGAGGTCGCGCACCGTCCCGTCGGGGATGCGCTTTTCCGCTTCGCACGCCGCTGCGCGCTGTCGCAGGGCCGGGATCAGCGCCCGTGCGCGCGCGATGAGTTCGCCGGGCGCAGGCGCAGTCGGCGGGAGAGGTGAGTCCGCGACGAGTGGTCTGGCGTCGGTCATCACCTCCTCCTACGCCGATACCGCTCAACCGGATTTCGCCGCGACGGCTTCGACCTCGATCAGCCACGAAGGTTGGGCGAGGGCGGTGACCACGACCGTTGTCATCGCCGGCTTGGCGCCGGCGAGATACTTGGCGCGAATGGGGGCGAAGACGGCGATGTCCTCGGCGCGCACGAGATAGGCGTTGATCTTGATGAGATCGGCGAAGCTCATGCCGGCCTCGGCGAGGATCGCGTCGATGTTCTGCATGATCTGCTCGGCCTGGCCGGCGCAGTCCGGTGCGATCGATCCGTCAGGCTTCGTGCCGACCTGGCCCGAGATCCACAGCGTGCGGGCCCCCGCCGGTACCTCGATGCCATGGGAATAGATGTTGCGGAACGGTGGCGCGATGGTGGCTGGATTATGGGCTTTGTTCATTCCTCACATCTCCCTCGGGTTCATGACAGATAGCGGGAAGCCGGCGGGCGGTCTGTATCGCGGGATACATGCCGGCCGGACCGGCCGGTGATCAGGCGCGCCGCAGCGCGTCGGCATCGAGGACATGGATCAGGCCGTCGCGGACGCCGATCGCGCCGGCCTTCTTCAGGCGGTTGAGCGCGCGCGTTACCGTCACGCGCGAGGTACCGGTGATCGCGGCGATCTGTTCGTGCGTGAGATAGACCTGGATCAGCTTTCCCTCGCCTGTCGGCTTGGCGTAGAGTTCGCCGAGCCGAAGCAGGAACTCGCCGATGCGGCCCTCGGGCGAAGGCGTGTAGGCACGCTCCAGCCGTACTGCGAGCACGCGCTGCTTCAGGCTGGTGATGCGGAGCAGCGACAACGCGAGATCGGGATTGTCGCGGAAGGCGTCGCGCAGACGGGTCGCATCGAACTCGATCAGCTCCGCGTCGCGCCAGACGGTGCCGGTCGAGAAGCGGGGAATGCCGTCGAAGGCCGCCCCCTCGCCGCAGAGCGCGCCGCGGCCCATGATCTCAAGGATGATTTCCTCGCCGCTGGGGCGAAGCATCGAGACTTTGACCTGCCCGGTCAGGACGAACCAGAAGCGCGACGAGATCTCGCCCTGTTCGTAAAGAACCGTCCCCTTGGTGCGGCGGATGCGTCGGCCCAGATGCGTCGCATGCAGCCAGGGGCCGGCGAGGTCATCGGGAAGCCGCCAGGTTTCGGCCGTGATGCGGGCCACGTATCACTCCATCGCGGGGTGTTGCTTGGCGGATCTTAGCGCCACGGTCGCGTCACGGAACAGGCGGGCAGAGCTGTTCGTGGACATCGCGCGGGAGCGTTTCCTATGATCGCGGATCGAGCCCGCTGGACAGAAGGCGCGCGGCTTAGTTACAAGTGCAACTATATAGCGTAGAAATTCGAGGGAGGCTAACGACCATGATGAGATTGTCCCGTCGCCATGTGCTGGCGATCCTCGCCGCCGGGACGGCGCTCGTCTTCGCGCCCGAAGCTCAGGCGCAGAAGCCGATCAAGATCGGATCGTTCCTGTCGATCACCGGGCCTGCCTCGTTCCTGGGTGACCCCGAGGCCAAGACGCTTCGCCTCTATGTCGACAAGATCAACAAGGAGGGGGGCATCCTCGGCCGCCAGCTCGAGCTGGTGATCTATGACAGCGCCGGCGACGCCAAGCAGGCGACGACCTTCGCGCGCCGCCTGATCGAGGAGGACGAGGTCGACATCATCATCGGCGGCAGCACGACCGGCGAGACCATGGCGGTCGTGCCGATCGTGATGGAAGAGGAGATTCCGTTCATCTCGCTTGCTGGCGCCAACGTCATCGTCGAACCGGTGAAGAAATGGGTCTTCAAGATGCCGCACTCCGACCGCATGGCGGTCGAGAAGGCCTATGAAGACATGAAGAAGCGGAACCTGACCAACGTCGCCATCATCGGCGGCTCCGGCGGCTACGACCAGTCCTGCCGCAAGGAGGCCCACGCGGTGGCGCCGAAGTGGGGCATCAAGATCGTCGCCGACGAGACCTACGCGCCGACCGACACCGACATGTCGCCGCAGCTCACCAAGATCAAGAACACGCCGGGCGTGCAGGCGATCTTCGGCTGTGGCTTCGGTGCGCCGACCTCGATCACCGCGCGCAACTGGAGCCAGCTCGGGATGACCAACATCTCGTTCTACTTCAACCACGGCGTCGCCTCGCAGCAGTTCATCGACGGCGCGGGCGGCGGGGCCGAGGGTATTCGCTTGCCGGTGCCGGCGCTGCTGGTGGCCGAGCAGCTGCCGCCGGGCGATCCGCAGCGCGAGGTTTCGCTCAACTACATCAAGGCGTATCGCGAGGCCTACAATCAGCCGGTCTCCGGCT
This sequence comes from uncultured Rhodospirillales bacterium, assembly GCA_937926175.1. Taxonomy (GTDB): domain Bacteria; phylum Pseudomonadota; class Alphaproteobacteria; order CACIAM-22H2; family CACIAM-22H2; genus CALANV01. Next base: position 72,371 of record CALANV010000044.1, read on the forward strand.
TCGGCGGTCACGCCTATGACGGGCTGCATATCGCGCTCGAGGCGATCAAGCGCGCCGGCGGCACCGACAAGGCGAAGGTCCGCGACGAGATCGAGAAGACCACGCGCTTCATCGGCACGGACGGCATCTACAACATGTCGCCCGAGGACCACATGGGCCTGTCGCTCGACTCGTTCAAAATGGTCGAAGTGCGCAACAACACCTGGAAGCTGATCGAGTAGATCGATCACCTTCGCCCGCCTGCGGCCAACGTTGCGGGCACCTTCCTCTCCTGCTTAGGCGGGAGAGGGCATTCAAGCCGCGCTCCAAACACCCCTCTCCCGCGAGCGGGAGAGGGGCTGGAGCGGGGGTAGGGCGAAAAGCGGGAGCCGTCGAGTGGCCGAATTCCTGCAGTTCCTGTTGTCCGGCATCACCGTCGGCGCGATCTATGCGCTGGTCGGGCTCGGGTTCTCGATCATCTACAACGCCAGTCACGTCATCAACTTCGCCCAGGGCGAGTTCGTCATGCTGGGTGGGATGGGCACGGTGTTCCTGATGGCGGCCGGCCTGCCGCTGATCGTCGCCATGCCGCTCGCGATCTGCGTTGTCGTCGCGGTGGGCCTGATCCTCGAGAAGCTCGCGGTCGAGCCGGCGCGCGACGCCACCGTCGTGACGCTGATCATCATCACCATCGGCGCATCGATCTTCATCCGCGGCGCCGTCGAGGTGACGCTTGGCAAGGACTTCCATCGCCTGCCCGGGTTTTCAGGGGACGAGCCGATTCTGATCGGCGGTGCCGCGCTGCAGCGGCAGAGCCTGTGGATCATCGGCGCGCTCATCGTGGTCGTCGCCGGGCTCAAATGGTTCTTCGATCACACGCGCCTCGGCAAGGCGGTGCTGGCGACCTCGCACAACCGGATCGCGGCCCAACTCGTCGGGATCGAGGTCCGCACCATTCTGCTGGTCAGCTTCGGCCTGTCGGCGGGCCTCGGCGCGCTCGCCGGTATCCTGACGGCGCCGATCACGCTGACCAAGTACGACATCGGCATCATGCTGGGGCTCAAGGGCTTCGCCGCCGCCATCCTCGGCGGCCTGGGCAGCGGCTTCGGCGCCGTGGCGGGCGGAATCGTGCTCGGCGTCATCGAGGCGATGGCCGCAGGCTATGTCAGTTCGGCCTACAAGGACGCCGTCGCCTTCGTGATCATTCTGGGTGTGCTGTTCTTCATGCCGAGCGGCCTGTTCGGTGCGAAGGGCGCGGAGCGGGTGTGACCCGATGGGCGATCGCGCGCAGAAATCACTCTTCGACCTGTCCGTCGCCCGCAAGGTGCAGGGAACTGCGAAGCACTCACCTCATGCGCCTCTTTCCGCGACTGAGGCGGCGCCGGGTGGGGACGGCGCCGTCCGAACTGTCGGCGCATGGCTCTTTTCGGCGCGAACCGGCGGCGTTCTGCTGCTTGCCGCGATCGTGGCGATTCTGCCGCTGTTCCTGCCGAACAAGTTCTATTTCGACGTCGCCATCAAGACGGCGCTGCATGCCATCGTCTGCGTCGGGCTGAACCTGCTGATCGGTTATGCGGGCCAGATCAGCCTCGGACACGCAGGGTTCTTTGCGCTCGGCGGCTATGCCTCCGCGATCCTGACGGCGCGGTTCGGCTGGCCCGGGCTCGTCGCCATGCTCGCCGGTGCCGTCGGGGTGGGCGTGCTCGCTTTCCTCGTGGCGCGGCCGATCCTGCGTCTCAAGGGGCACTATCTGGCGATGGCGACGCTCGGTCTCGGCATCATCATCTCCATCATCATCAATCGCGAGATTCCGCTGACCGGCGGTCCCGACGGCATGAGCGTGCCGGCGCTTTGGGTCGGCCCCTGGCGCCTCACCGGCCCGATCACCTGGTACTGGATCTCGGGCGTCACGCTGGTGCTCGCGGTGTGGCTCGCGCTCAACCTCGTCGAATCGCCGATGGGCCGGGCGCTGCGGGCACTGCACGGCTCCGAGGTCGCGGCCGAGACGACCGGGATCGACGTCACACGGTACAAGGTCCTGGTCTTCGTCGTCTCGGCGGTGTTCGCGAGCATTGCCGGCTCGCTGTTCGCGCATGCGGAGCGGTTCATGACGCCGGTCGAGGCCGGGTTCCTGCGCTCGATCGAGTTCGTGACGATGGTGGTGCTGGGCGGCATGGCCTCCATCTTCGGCTCCGTCGTCGGCGCCGCGATCCTGACGGCGCTGCCGCAGGTCCTTGCCGTGTTCCACGATTTCAAGCACCTTGCCCTCGGCGCGATCCTGATCGCCGTCATGATCTTCATGCCCAAGGGCCTGGTGCCGACGCTTGCCGCGCTCTGGCGCCGGAGGGTCGGCTGATGCGGCTCCGCGTCGACAACGTGACCAAGGAGTTCGGCGGCGTGCGCGCCGTGTCCGAGCTGAGCTTCACCGTCGAGCCGGGGCGCGTCCACTCGATCATCGGCCCGAACGGCGCCGGCAAGACGACGCTGTTCAACATCATCACCGGGGTCTACACGCCGACGCAGGGCCGTATCTGGCTTGGCGACGACGACATCACGGCCCTGCCGCCGGCCGCCCGCGCGGCGCGCGGCATCGCCCGCACGTTTCAGAACCTGCAGATCTTCTTCAACATGACGGCGCTGGAGAACGTGATGGTGGGGCGTCATCTGCACGCGCCGCGCCGCATTCTGCCGTCGATGTTCCATATGCCGGGCATCAAGCGCGCGAACCGCGAGGCGCGCGAGCGTGCGGCCGAACTGATGCGCAAAGTGGGGCTCGCCCGCTTCATCGGCGCCGACGCGGACTCGATGCCCTACGGCGCGCTGAAGCGGCTCGAGATCGCGCGTGCGCTCGCGACCGAGCCGAAGATCCTGCTGCTCGACGAGCCGGCCGCGGGCCTCAATCCCAAGGAGACGCTGGAGATCGACGAGCTCATCCAGAAGATCGCGCAGTCCGGCATCACCGTGGTTCTGGTCGAGCACAACATGAAGCTGGTCATGGGCGTGTCGGACCACATCCTCGTGCTCGACTATGGGCGCCGGCTGGCCGAAGGCACGGCGGCCGAGGTCCGCAACAATCCGGACGTGATCCGCGCCTATCTCGGCGTCGGTGCTGTCGCGGGGGCGGCATGACGACGAGGCCCGGCACGCTGCTCGAGGTCACCGGCCTGACCAGTCATTACGGCCGCATTCAGGCCCTCAAGGGTCTCGACCTCGCCGTCGCCGAGGGCGAACTGCTCGCGCTGGTCGGTGCGAACGGCGCCGGGAAGACGACGTTGCTGCGGACGATTTCGGGCGTGCAGCCGGCCTCGGGCGGAACGATCCGCTTCGCCGGCCGCGACATTACCCGGATGCGGGCCGCCGAACGCGTCCGGCTCGGCATCGCCCAGGTGCCGGAAGGCCGCCAGGTGTTCGGGCCGCTTTCGGTCGAGGACAACCTCATGCTCGGCGCCTATACCAGGCCGCGGAGTGACGTCGCCGAGGACATCGAACGGATCTACGCGATGTTCCCGATCCTGAAGCAGAAGCGGCGCGAGCCGGCGGGAACGCTCTCCGGCGGCCAGCAGCAGATGCTGGCGATGGGCCGCGCGCTGATGGCGCGCCCGAAGCTGTTGCTGCTGGACGAGCCGAGCATGGGGCTGGCGCCGCTGCTGGTCGCGGAGATCTTCGCGACGATCCGCAAGCTCAAGGCCGCCGGCACGACGATCTTCCTGGTCGAACAGAATGCGCAGGCCGCGCTCTCGATCGCCGACCGCGGCTACGTGCTCGAGACCGGCCGCATCGTGCTTCAGGATTCGGGCCCCGCGCTGCTTGCCAACGAGCGCGTCAAGGAAGCCTATCTGGGAATCTAGGATCAAATCTAAGATCGTGCCCCGTCTTCCGGATGCGCCGAAGGTGGGGTTGGTTGCAACGTCGAGGAACGAGATGAAGAAGCAGTTCGCGAGCCAGGGTGATCTTGCCGAGAAGAAGGTTACCTTCACCAAGTTGGCCGAAGGCGCCTATTGCCTGACGGCCGAGGGTGACCCGAATTCCGGCGTCATCATCGGCGATGACGGCGTGATGATCATCGACGCGCGTGCCACGCCGGTCATGGCGGAAGAACTGGTGCGCTACGTCCGCACCGTGACCGACAAGCCGATCAAGTACGTGCTGCTGACCCATTATCATGCCGTGCGCGTGCTGGGCGCATCGGGCTACGGCGCCGACTACATCATCGCCAGCAAGGGCACGTACGAACTGATCAAGGAGCGCGGCGCGCAGGACTTCAAGTCCGAGGTGCAGCGCTTTCCGCGCCTGTTCAAGAACGTCGAGACCGTGCCCGGCCTCACCTGGCCCAACATCGTGTTCGACCGCGAGCTGACGATCTGGATGGGCAAGCGCGAGGTGCGGATCATGCATCTCGGCGCCGGGCACACGAAGGGCGACACCATCGCGTGGCTGCCGAAGGAACGTGTCCTGTTCTCGGGCGACCTGGTGGAGGAAGGGGCGACGCCCTATTGCGGCGACGCGCACCTTGCCGAATGGCCGCAGACACTGGAACGGTTGTTGGCGCTCAAGCCCAGGCGGCTGGTGCCGGGACGCGGCGACGCCCTGATGACGCCGGCCGCGTGCGAGCGGGCCATCCGCGGCACGCAGGCGTTCGTGAAGGAGCTGTTCGCCCACGCGCGCAAGGGCGTCAAGGCGCGCAAGAGCCTGAAGCAGGTCTTCGACCAGACCTATGCGGCGATGAAGAAGAAGTACGGGCACTGGGTCATCTTCGAGCATTGCATGCCGTTCTGCGTGAGCCGCGCGTACGACGAGGCCAAGGGCATCGATCACCCGCGGATCTGGACCGCGAAGCGCGACCTCGAGATGTGGCGGGCGCTCCAGGGATAGACGGAACCGCGGGGATTTCGGCGGGTACCGTCGACCGGCGAGGTCGCAATCCCTTGGATCGGCCGGGCCGGCGTGAAACGAAGTCTCGGAGGCCGGCGTTTATCCGGCGCTGCCGCTGTTTCGGGCGGAGGCCGGAATGCGCGAGCGTGGCTTTTTGAGCGGGTTTGTGCTGCCGGCGGCGGCAGCGGTCGCGGTCGGCATGATGATCGGGCCGCGCCGGATCGTCGGCAACGGGCCCATGAATCCGCGTCTGCGTCGCGCAGAGGAGAATTCCGGCGGCTCGCCGCACGATTCCCGGCGCGGTCGCCGCGCCCGCAGTCCGGGCCAGCTTCCGGCGCGCGGCTGGCGTGACATCCTGTGGCGGGTCAAGGACGAGATCGCACAGGACCATCTGTCGGTCATCGCCGCCGGCATTGCCTTCTACGCGATGCTGTCGATCTTCCCGGCACTCGGCGCGGCGCTGTCCCTCTATGGCATCGTCGCCGATCCGACAACCGTCGAACGGCACATCGCCGGCGCCGCCGAAATCCTGCCCGAGGCCGCGCGTGCCCTCATTACCGACCAGCTTGCCGCCATTGCGCAGCAGCCGCGCGGTAGCTTGGGCGTCGGCGTGATCGCGGGTCTGCTCTTCAGCCTGTGGAGTGCTTCGGCCGGCGTTCAGACGATGATGACGGCCCTCAACGTCGTCTATGACGAGGTGGAAAAGCGCAGCTTCATCCGCTTCTACGGAACCGCGCTGCTGATGACGCTGGGCGGCATCGTGTTCGGCATCCTGGCGATGTCGCTGGTCGCGGCACTGCCGGCGGCGATCGCCTGGCTCGGCCTGACGGGCGGCGTCAGGACGGCAATATTGCTGATGCGCTGGCCGCTGCTCGGCATTGCGGTCATCGTCGCGCTTGCCGTGATCTATCGATACGGGCCCAGCCGCGAGACGCCGCGCTGGAGCTGGGTGAGCTGGGGTGCCGTCATCGCGACCATCCTGTGGCTGCTCGCCTCGGTGCTGTTCTCGCTCTATGTCAGCAACTTCGCCAACTACAACAAGACGTACGGCGCGCTCGGTGCGGTCATCGTCCTGCTGATGTGGTTCTACGTCAGCGCCTATGTCGTGCTGCTGGGCGCGGAGCTGAACGCCGAGATGGAACACCAGACGGCCGAGGACACGACCGAACGCGACGGACAGCCGCTGGGCGAGCGGGGTGCCTACGTCGCCGATACGGTCGGCGCGGTACCATAAGACGCCGGCAGGCCGACCGGTCGTTCTCTACCCGATTTCACAGGCGCCCGACGGCCGGCAGCCGGATCGTGACGCGGAGGCCGCCGCCGGCACGATTGGCGAGAAGTATGTCGCCGCCGTGGCCGCGGATGATCGTGCGGGCTATGGAGAGCCCGAGCCCGACCCCGCCCGTGGAGCGGTTGCGCGATGCTTCCAGTCGGACGAAGGGCTCGAAGACGCGCTCGAAGTCGGCTTCCGGGATTCCCGGGCCGTCATCGTCGACGGTGATCTCGATCTCGTCGTCGGACCGATGCAGCGCGACCCGGGCCGTCTGGCCATATCGGACGGCATTCTCGATGACGTTCCGCAGCGCGCGGCGTACCGCATCGGGGCGGCAGCGGTAGGAGATCCGCTCGCCATTGGTGAAGCTGACCTGCCAGCCAAGCTCAGCCAGATCGTCGCACATGCTCTCGACTAGCGCGCCAAGGTCGATCGTGCGGGTCGACTCGCTGGTTGCCTCCTCGCGCGCGAAGGCGAGGGCGGCCTCGGTCATCGCCTGCATTTCATCGATTGTGGCCAGCAGCCGCTCCCGAACGGCTGCGTCGGTCACGAACTCGGACCGCAGGCGAAGCGCCGTGATCGGCGTGCGCAGGTCATGTCCCAGCGCTGCCAGCATGCGCGTGCGGTCCTCGATGAAGCGTCGCAGCCGCGCCTGCATTCGATTGAAGGCCTCTGCCGTGCATCGGACGTCGTCCGGTCCGCATTCGGGCAGCGGCGTCACTTCCTCGCCGCGGCCGAGGCGCTCGGCCGCATGTGCCAGATCCCGTAGCGGCTTGGCGATGCATCGCGCCGTGAAGATTGCGATGAGTGAGAGCGCCAGCGCCGTGAGGCCGAGCGACACCGCCGACTGAGGTGACCAGCCGGTTATCGGCTTCAAGAATGCGCCATTGAGCCAGAGGCCGTTGCCGAGCTGGACGGCGAGACCGAAGCCCTCGGACTTGTTCAGCTCCATTATCCGTCCGGGACGGTTCAACGGCCAGGCGCTCGCCGGCAGTTCTTCCCATGGCGCGATATCGGCCGGCGCAGCTGCGTTGCTCGCGGCGATGAGGTTGATCGACGCGTCCTTTGCCGGTTGCGTCTGCACCGGAGATGCGCTCACCGACAGTGTCCCGTCGAAGTATTGCTTTGCCTGTCGCTCCCAGGCCGAGGCGTCGCCGGGTGCCTCGGTCGTCAGCCAATAGCGGGTATAGGTCGTGCCGACGGCGTTCATTACATCGGTCAACAGCGCCGGCGGCGTTGCCTCAACGACACGCGCGGTCGACGCGGTGCGGAGCAGGAACTCCTCCTTGAGGACGCCGTGAACCGCATGCGCACGTTCCTTCAGGTAGATCAGAAACCCGATTCCCTGCGACAAAGCGAGGGCAAGAAGCATCAGGCTGACCATCTGGCCAGCGAGGCTCGCGGACCAGAGCCGCTTCATCAAGCGGAACACACCTCGGCCTCGAAGCTGTAGCCGCCACCCCAGTGCGTCTTGATGAAGACGGGGTTCTTGGGGTCGGGCTCGATCTTCTTGCGCAGGCGGCTCACCTGATTGTCGATGCTGCGGTCGAAGACGGCGGCCGACCGTCCGACGGTGAGATCGAGAAGCTGATCGCGCGTCAGGACCATGCCCGGATGGTCGAGGAAAGCGCTGAGCAGACGGAACTCGGCCGTGCTGAGCGGTGTGGCGACGCCGTCCTCACCGATCAGCTCGCGGCGGCCGACATCGAATGTCCACGGTCCGAAGCGGACCGATTTGGCCTGCAGGCGTCCGCGGCGCGGGGGCAGGCTGTTGGTGCGACGCAGGACGGCTTTGATGCGTGCGAGCAGTTCGCGCGGATTGAAAGGCTTGGTCACGTAATCGTCGGCACCCATCTCGAGACCGATGATTCGGTCGGTCTCTTCGGCGACCGCCGTCAACAGAATGATCGGCAGGTTCGTGGTCGCACGCAGATGCCGACACAGCGAAAGCCCGTCTTCGCCCGGCATCATTATGTCGAGGACGACGAGATCGAGGGCGCTCCGCTCCAGCAGGCGTCGCAGCGCCGGCGCGTTTTCCGCCGCGCTGACCCGGTAGCCGTTCTGGGCGAGATAGCGGCTGACCAGCTCACGGATGTCCCTGTGATCGTCGACGACGGCGACGTGAGGTGTGGGTTCCATGTGCCTCTCCCGCGCTGGATCAATACCACAGTCACGGCATGAGGATGCCGCCAAAAGTGTAACAGAGTATGTTGATCAACGCTGCCCGCAACAATCCGCGACACGTGGCGGGTCGGACCGACAAATTCCTGCGACACGCGCCCCCGATGCTGCATCACCTAGCATCCGGAGATGATCATTGCGAAAAGTCACATACGCCCTGCGTTCCGATGCCGGTTGCCAACCGGTCCGATCGATCGTTCCGCGAGAGCCGGGTGCCCGCGTCGGCGCGGACGCCAGCCCTGTCGGGTCGATCCGACACGGCCGAGGCATGCACGTCCTGCAGCATATCGTAAGGCCGCTTGCCTTGGAAGGAGCGGCGCCGAACGGGCCAAGGATCGTGCCGGCGGTCGTTCTCTTCGCCGATATCGTGGGATTCACCAGGTTGTGCGAAGACATGCAGCCGATCGAGGCGATCGCGCTGCTCGATGCATTCCGCAGGCGCATGACGTGCACGGTCGCGCGATACGGCGCGGCGATCGACGACTGCATCGGCGATGCGGTCATGGCGGTATGGCGCGCCACGGCGCACGACCGGGACAACGTCGCCCGTGCATTGGCCTGCGCATTCGCGATGCTCGACGAGGTCGGGCGATGGAATCGCGAGCGTACCCGCCGCGGTCTCGTGCCGGTGCGGATCGGCATCGGATTGCATCTGGGCGATGTCGTCATCGGACGGACGGGCAATCGACGCCGCCGGAAGCGTGTCGTCCTGGGCGACGCCGTGAACGTGGCGAACCGGCTCGAGCGGCTGACCCGGGCGTACGAGGCCGAACTCATCGTGTCCGATGATCTCGTTTGTGCGGCTGCGGCCATCGTGCCCTGGGACGAAATTCAGAATCGATTCGACGGTCCCGTCGATGTCGACCTTCGCGGTCGCCGGCATCCGGTCGCCGTCCGGATCGCGCGGATGAAAACATCGTCGGTCACACGCTACCTCGAGGCCGAGCGGCCCGCACTGGCGCCGTCGTGCCGGCGCGCCGATTCCGCCGGATTGTGACACCCGTCGCAAAACCCATCGACATGATTCTGCATCGCAGCCGTCGCGACGACGTCTTGGCGTCGCGGATGCTGCCAATACCATATGGGAGCACCATGTCGTCCCATGAGTCGGCGAGGTTCTGGGCGAGGTTTGTATCAAAGTATGTCAGCCGTTCGGGCCGCGACATTTTTCGACAACTTGCGCATTGGCCGGCAAAGTTCTGCGACAGGCATGCCGCAGACTGTGCGCATGGGTCGAACAAGGCATGCGCTCATGCACAAGGTCGTTGTCGTCGTCCTTTGTTGCATCGGCTTTCCGGGAATCGCAGCCAGAACTCGAGCGACCGGCGAGTAGGCCTGTTCCGAAATATCCAACATCTGTTCGCAGGCCGTTGAGATGACTCGATCGGCACCCGTCGTGCCCCCGTCGGACGGGCCCGGCTGAGTCAGGCAGGAGTGCCCGCCTGTCCCCTGCGGGTACTCCTGCCGCTTCCCTGTTCCTCGCGTTGCCGCGACCTTGAGCACATTCCCGCTCTCGAACCCGTTCGGATCCTGTTCGCTATTCAAGGAGTTTCTCTGGATGACGATCTCTCTGAATCTCAATGGCCAGCCGATATCGCTCGACGTCGATCCCGACATGCCGCTGCTGTGGGCGATCCGCGAGGTCGTCGGACTGACGGGAACGAAATTCGGCTGCGGCATGGCGCAGTGCGGCGCCTGCACGGTCCATCTTGATGGCGAGCCCACGCGTTCGTGCGTTACGCCGGTCGGCGCGGTCGAAGGCCGGAACGTGACCACCATCGAAGGCGTTTCGGGCAGGGTCGCGCAGGCGGTCCAGGAGGCGTGGCAAAGGCTCGACGTGGTCCAGTGCGGCTACTGCCAGTCCGGGCAGATCATGTCGGCGATCGCGCTGCTTCAGCAGACGCCGAAGCCGACCGATGACGAGATCGACGCTGCAATGAACGGGAACATCTGTCGCTGCGCGACCTATGTCCGCATTCGCGCCGCGATCCACGAGGCAGCGCGAACGATGGAGGGTTGATCGATGATTCCCGGATTCCGCAATGTCGTCACCGGCAGCCGGCGCACGTTCCTGAAGGGAAGTGCTGCCGCCACCGCCGGTCTCGTCATCGGTTTCAATCTCCCGGTCGGCGCAAGGAAAGCGGTCGCCCAGGCAACGGGTACGTTCGCGCCGAACGCCTTCGTCCGTATCGGGCGCGACGACACCGTGACCGTCATCGCCAAGCATCTCGAAATGGGACAGGGCACGTACACGGGTCTTGCGACGATCCTGGCCGAGGAGCTCGATGCCGACTGGTCTCAGGTCCGGGTCGAAGCGGCGCCGGCCGATGCGCGGCTCTACAACAATCTCCATTTCGGCACGCTGCAGGGCACCGGCGGCAGCACGGCGATCGCCAACTCCTACGAGCAGCTGCGCAAGGCGGGTGCTGCGGCCCGGGCGATGCTCGTCGAGGCGGCGGCCGAGGTTTGGGGTGTGCCGGCACGCGAAATCACGGTCGAGAAGGGGCAGGTGAAGCATCAGGCGACCGGCCGCAGCGCACGCTTCGGCGAACTCGTCGACCGCGCCGCGATGCGTCCCGTGCCGACCGACGTGCCGCTGAAGGATCCGCAGAACTTCACGTTGATCGGCACACGGCTGCCACGCATCGATTCGAAGGCGAAGACGAACGGTACCGCGCTGTTTGCGCTGGACGTGCGTCTGGAGGGCATGCTGACTGCGCTCGTGGCGCGTCCGCCACGGTTCGGTGCCACCGTCAAGTCGTTTCGGGTGGATCGGACGAAAGCGGTTCCGGGCGTCATCGACGTCGTTCAGATCCCGAGCGGCGTTGCCGTCGTCGCCACGGGCTTTTGGGCCGCGAAGACGGGGCGCGATGAGCTGGAGATCGAATGGGACGAGTCGAATGCGGAAACGCGCAGCAGTGCCGAGATCATGGAGACGTACCGGCGCCTTGCCACACAGCCGGGCGCGGTTGCGCGCAGGGACGGCGACGTCGCCCGAGCGTTGGCCGGCGCGGCGAAACGGATATCGGCCGCGTTCGAGTTTCCCTATCTTGCCCATACGCCGATGGAGCCGCTCAACTGCGTCGTTCGGCTGTCGGCGACGGAATGCGAGATCTGGGCAGGCGATCAGTTCCAGACCGTCGATCAGATGAACGCCGCGACTGCGGCCGGCCTCAGGCCGGAGCGGGTGAAGATTCACACCGTTTTCGCCGGCGGCAGCTTCGGACGGCGCGCCACGCCGACCTCGGACTACATCGTCGAGGCGGTCCACATCGCCAAGGCACTGGGTGGGCGTGCGCCGATCAAGCTGGTCTGGACGCGCGAGGACGACGTACGCGGTGGCCGTTATCGGCCGATGTACTTCCATGCGCTGGAGGCCGGGCTGGATGCGCAGGGCAATCCGATCGCATGGCAGCACCGGATCGTCGGCCAATCCATCCTGGAGGGCACGCCGTTCGCGCAGGCGATGGTCAAGAACGGCGTCGACCTGACCTCGGTCGAAGGGGCGCAGAATCTTCCTTACGCGATCCCCAATCTGACGGTCGAGCTGCACACGACCAAGGTCGGTGTACCGGTGCTCTGGTGGCGGTCGGTCGGGTCCACCCACACGGCATTCGCGACGGAAGTCGTCATCGACGAGCTGGCGGCCGCTGCCGGACGGGACCCCTATCAGTTCCGGCGCGCGCTGCTGGCCGGCCATCCGCGCCATCGGGCGGTGCTGGATCTTGCCGCCGAAAAGGCCGGATGGGGTACGCCGCTGCCGGCGGGCAAGGGGCGCGGCATCGCGGTGCATGAATCGTTCAACTCGTTCGTGGCACAGGTCGCCGAAGTCGCGGTCGAAGGGGATACCTTCCGGGTCGAGCGCGTCGTCTGCGCCGTGGATTGTGGCGTCGTGATTAACCCCGACGTGGTGCGTGCCCAGATGGAGGGCGGAATCGGATTCGCCCTGTCGGCCGCATTGGCCGAGGCGATCACGCTCGACAAGGGTGTGGTCGAGCAGTCCAACTTCCACGACTACACGCCGCTGCGCATCGCCGACATGCCGAAGGTCGAGGTGCACATCGTGCCGTCGCGCGAGCCGCCGACCGGTGTGGGCGAACCCGGCGTGCCGCCGCTCGCGCCCGCCGTCGCCAATGCGATCTTCGCGGCGAAGGGTGAGCGTATACGGTCGTTGCCGCTGCGGCGGACCTAAGAGGAAAGAGAAAGTTGCCGCTGCGGCGGACCTAAGAGGAAAGAGAAAGCGGCGTCCCGGGCTTGCGGCCGAGTTCAGATGCCCTTGGTCGCGAGCCCGGGTGGACCGGTCGGCTTCCCTTCGTCCTCCGGCTTCGCGGTCGATTGCGACGGGTCGGTGCTCCCGGACGTGAGGCCACGCCGATCTGTCTCGTCCCGGACGGCGCCCGTTGCGGCGTCGGCGGCTTTCCGGGTCACGTGCGCAGCTTCGCGCATGACCTGCTCGCCCGTCCCGGATGCCTGATCCATCACGCGGTCGCGTGCCTCACCCATGATTGTATCTTCCTGCCGGGTCGAGGGCAGCATGGCACCGAGCATTGCGCCGATCGCGAGCCCGAGCGCGCCGACGATCAGCGGCTGCTGATGCAGCAGATCGTTCGCAGCGTCGCGCATGTGCGCGGTCTGCGCCTGCACGCTGCTACCGAGCTGTTGCATGCGGTCCTGTGCCCGAGCCGCCATGTCGGCCGTGTCCTCGCGCCATTCCGCCGCAAGGTTCCTGACATCATCGGCCATCGCCCTGACCCGCTCACTGGCGGCGTCGGCAGTGTCGCGCGCACCGGCATAGGCATCGCCCATGCGTGCGCCGGCCGCACTCGCCATGCCGCCGATGCGCTGGCCCGTCCGTGCGGCCATGTCGCCGGCCCGTTCCATGCCGTGTCGCGCCGTTTCGCCGGCATAGTCGATGTCTGCTCCGCCGTCGGTATCGGCGCGGTGCAGATAGGCCGGCCGGCCCGGGCCGCCGAAGGCGAGCCATGCGAGCCCGACGCCGACGAGTGCCACCGGGATAGGGTTGTTGCGAATCGCGTCGCCGAGATTGCTCGCGAACGCGCCGGGGCCCGAGCGGAAATAATCGAGCGCCTGCTCCATCAATTCACTCGGCGACAGGCGGCGCTGGATCGCGTCGATCGTCCGGCTCATGTCGGCACGGGTGCGCTCGATCTCGGACTGGATCTCGTCGGGCGAGCGGGAATTGTCGGCGGATATCGATTTGTCAGCCATCAGCGCACCTGTGTCCGGGCAAGGGTCGCGTCGCGGCGGATCGATTGGAATGTCCGGCGCGGCATGAGGTTGTGGAAGCTCATGCTGCTTCGACCCGTCCGGAGCAGGACGAAGCCGATGACGAGCACGACGACGGCGACGATCAGCGGCGCGAGCCAGCTCGACGGCCACCAGGTGTCGAGCAACTCGTCGAGCATCGCGGCGATTGCGAACAGGAGGACGAGGAAACCGGCATAGAGGACCGCGCCGCCGGCCAGCATCGACACCGCCCCGTTCTGGACCTGGTCGACCTTCTGGGACATTTCGGCCTTGGCGAGCTCGACCTCCTTGCGGACAAGCGTGCTGGTCTCGTGCATGAGCTCGGCGAACAGCGAGCCGAGTGAACGATTTTCGCGGATGTCGGTGGCCATTACCGGGACTCCTTCTTCATCGCACGGTTGACCTCGTCGGCGGCAGCCTTGTTCGGGCTGCCCTGCAGGGTCGAGGGCGAGTCGGGTTGAATGGAGGGCGCCACCGGGACAGCGCCCGATGACGCGCCCGGACCGGCGGCGTAGCCGGCCGAACCGGTGGCGGCGGTACCGGGGGCGTCGGCGCCACGATAACCCCCCGACGCAGCTTGGTGGCCGGAAGCATGGCCTGCGCCGTGCGTCTGCGCCGGTCCGGCTTCGCGGCGGCGCGCCGAGCTTTTGAGAAAGCGCGCGAGCATGAATCCGGCTGCGGTCGCCCCGGCCATGAACAGCGCCGGCTGGTGGCGCGCATAATCCTCGACATCGGCGATCAGGGTATTGATGTCGCGGTCGCGCAGGGCGGCGGCAAGGCCGTCGATGGTGCGAACGACCTGTCGCGTGCAGTCCGCCACCATACCGGGATGCTGCGCCTGCAGCTCCTCGGATGTCCGGCGCAGGATCTGAGCCATACCCTCGATCTGTTCGGCGGCCAGATCCTTTTGACGGCGGAGCAGCGTCTTCGCCTGCTGTGTCGCTTCACCGGCGGCGCGCGACGCCTCGTCGCGCAGGCGTTCGCCCGCCTGCTGCGTGGCATCGCCCAACGCCGAGCTCGCCCGTGACGCAGGATCGTCCTGCTTGGGGTTGGAATCGGCCATGCGGACCTCTCGATCGCGGTTTTGCGAACGGGGAAACCGTTCTGTTTGCAAACCGGGCCGGGGCCGCAATTGTTCCCACCGACCGTGGCGCGGATGCCACAGCCGGTCTGTCTGTCAGGGCGGTTCTGTCAGTCGCGGAAGTTCACGAACTGCACCGGGCGGTCGAGCTTGAGCGCCCGCACCGTCGCGATCGCGGCCTGGAGGTCGTCCTTTTTCTTGCCGGTGACGCGAAGCTCGTCGCCCTGGATTGCCGTCTGCACCTTCAGTTTCGAGTCCTTGATCGCCTTGACGATAGCCTTGGCCGTGTCGCGGTCGATTCCCTGTTTGACCACGACCTTCTGACGAACCATGTTGCCGGCCGCGCGCTCTTCCGTCTGCCAATCGAGGCAGGCGGGGTCGAGCTTGCGGCGCGCAAAGTAACCCTTGATCAGTTCCTGCATTTGCTTGAGCTTGAGTGCGTCGTCGGCGAGCACGGTGATCTCGGCACCGTCGCGGGCGATGCTCGACTTGGATCCCTTGAAGTCGAACCGCGTCGCGATTTCCCGCGCGACGCCCTGGACGGCATTGTCGACCTCGGCCAGGTCGGTCTTCGAGACGATATCGAAACTAGGCATCGGACACCTCCGGGATCAGGCAGGACGGATCAGGATGCGCGCAGGCGTCCTACACGCCTTCGCGGGCCCGGTCGAGCGCCTCGCGAACGACGCCGAGGTCGCCGATATGGTTGGCGAGGAGCAGCACCAGACGGGCATTGAGCGCGGCGCTTTGCACCTCCGTCAGCCCTTGATGTGCCTGGATCAGAAGTTCGTAGAAATCGTCCGGCCGCTCGAAACCGGACTCGGTTCGAAGTGTCGCCATTCGTGTGCGTTCCCCTGCCGCATTCATTGCACCGGCCGGCCGATCGCACGGGCCAACGCAGCCTCGACCGCCGCCGGATCGAAGCGGCGCCAGCGCGCGCAGACGTGCTGATCCGGCCGCATTAGATAAAAGGTGCCATCGGCCGCATCATAGCGACGCGCCGCGAGCCGTTCGGTATCGACGATGACGTTGAGGCCGGCGGGTGCCGCGATCGGCTGAGGCGCGACGATCGTGGTTCGTATCGGCACCGGCATCTGATCGAGGGCCACGAGCGCGGTCGCGGTTGCCGGCGCAATCCGGTCGTTCGCGAAATAAAGACCGGCGAAGCCGTTGTCGAGCGATCCGAGCAGCCATCCGTCCTTTCCGTCGCGCCGCACCGGCGCATCGCTCGCGGCCGCCCCCGGCACCATCGGGCCGGCGAAGGAATCCCGATCCGGCGTGTTGAGCGGCGAATCGGTGTAGACCGTCGCAACTGACAGGCGCCCGCTGTTGACGAGGCGCCGGGCGAAGGGATGATCGGCGGCGAGGCTCAGGACCGCATCGCGAAACAGGCGACTCGCCGCACCCTTCGGCGTGATGAAGTCTGTGCTGCGCGTCGAATGCAGGATGTTCTCGTCGGCGGCTTGCTGTCGTTCGACGTCATAGCTGTCGAGGAGCGATTCGGGCGCGAGGCCGCGGATGACGAGCGCGAGCTTCCAGCACAGATTATCGGCGTCCTGCACGCCGGAATTGCCGCCGCGCGCACCGAACGGCGAGACCTGATGGGCGGCATCGCCCGCGAAGATGATGCGGCCGTGCCGGAACCGTTCGAGACGGCGGCACTGGAACGTGTAAACGCTGACCCATTCGAGCTCGAATTTTGCGTCCTCCCCAAGCATCGCCTTGAGGCGCGGTACGACGCGCTCGGGCTTTTTCTCTTCCTCCGGGTCGGCGGTCCATCCGAGCTGCAGGTCGATGCGCCAAACGTCGTCGGCCTGGCGGTGAAGCAGGGCCGACTGACCGGGATGGAAGGGCGGGTCGAACCAGAACCAGCGTTCCGTCGGAAAATCCGCCTTCATCTTCACGTCGGCGATGAGAAAGCGGTCCTCGAACACCTTACCCTTGAAGTCGAGCCCGAGCATCTTGCGTGTCGGGCTGCGCGCGCCGTCGGCGGCGATCACCCAGTCCGCCTCGATCGCGTAGCGTCCGTCGGGCGTCTCGACGTCGAGTCGCACGCCATCCGGCCCCGAGGCGACGCCGACGACCCGGTTCTTCCAGCGCAGGTCGATCTGCGGTAGCGCCTGGGTGCTTTCGACCAGGTACTGCTCGACATAGTACTGCTGCAGGTTGATGAAGGCCGGGAAACGATGGCCGCCTTCGGGCAAAAGGTCAAAAGCGTAGACCTGACGATCGCGGAAGAAAACTTTTCCAGTCTGCCAAGTGATGCCTTTCTCCATCATCGGCGCGACGCAGCCGAGGCGGTCCCAGATCTCGAGCGTGCGCTTGGCGTGACAGATGGCGCGGCTGCCGACGCTGACGGTGTTGTCTTCGTCCAGCAGGACGACCGGGATTCCCTTGCGGGCGAGATCGATGGCCGCCGTGAGTCCCACCGGCCCGGCGCCGATGACGACGACCTTGTGCCGCACCGGTTTTGCCGCCCGCTGGTCGGCAGAGGGGCGGTATTCGTAGATCGGATAGACGTAATCCAACGGCGACCTCCCGTTCGCGTCATTTTCCGGCCTCAAGGGCCTATTGGTTTCAATTGAAACCAGTTTGGCGGTTGCAGGCAAGCGGCTAGGGGCGCGGGCGGGCGGCCAATTTCACCGTCGCGCCCCGCCGGCTTCATTCCTATTCCTTAACTTCCTATTCCTTGGGGCGCAGGTCGATGACGCGCTTCGCCTTGCCCATCGAGCGGGTGATGCCGCCGACCGGCACGGCGCGCACGCGGGCGGTTATGCCGATATACGCCTTGATGAGGTGGGCGAGCCGGTTGGTGCAGTCGGCCTCGATATCGGCCCTACCCGCGTACTCCGGCTTGCATTCGACGACGACCTCGATCTCGTCGAGCCGGTTTTCGCGCTTGACCTCGATGACGTAATGCGGCGACAGGCGGGCGTCCTTGAGGATCAGCTCCTCGATCTGCGTCGGGAAGACGTTGACGCCGCGGATGATCAGCATGTCGTCGGTGCGGCCGGTGATGCGCGCCATGCGTCGCATCGAGCGCGCCGTGCCGGGCAGCAATGCGGTCAGATCGCGCGTGCGGTAACGGACGATCGGCAGCGCTTCCTTGGTCAGCGACGTGAACACGAGCTCGCCGGTCTGTCCGTCGGGTACGGGTTTGCCGGTCGCGGGGTCGACGACCTCGGGATAGAAGTGGTCCTCCCAGATCGTCGGGCCGTCCTTGCTCTCGATGCACTCGTTGGCGACGCCGGGGCCGATCACCTCGGACAGGCCGTAGATGTCGACCGCATCCATGGCGAAGCGTTCCTCGATCTCCTTGCGCATCGAGTCCGTCCACGGCTCGGCGCCGTGGATGCCGACGAGAAGGGACGATTTGCGCGGGTCGTAGCCCTGGCGCTCGAACTCGTCGGCGATCGCCAGCATGTAGCTGGGCGTCACCATGATGATCTGCGGCTTGAAGTCCTGGATGAGCTGCACCTGCTTTTCCGTCTGGCCGCCGGACATGGGGATGACCGTGCAGCCCAGCCGCTCAGCCCCGTAATGCGCGCCGAGGCCGCCGGTGAACAGACCATAGCCGTAGGCGACGTGGACGATGTCGCCCGGCCGTCCGCCCGCGGCGCGGATCGAGCGTGCCACGACCTCGGCCCAGGTCTCGATGTCCTTCGCCGTATAGCCGACGACGGTGGGCTTGCCTGTCGTACCGGACGAGGCATGGATGCGCACGATCTTCTCGCGCGGCACGGCGAACATGCCGAAGGGATAGGTGGCGCGCAGGTCGTCCTTGGTCGTGAACGGAAACTTGGCGAGGTCTTCGAGCCGCCGGAAGTCGTCGGGGTGGACGCCGGCCTCGTCGAACTTCTTCCGGTAGTACGGCACGTTCCGGTAGACGTGCTGCAGCGTCCATTTGAGGCGCTTCGTCTGCAGCGCCGCGATCTCGTCGCGGCTCGCGATCTCGATCGGGTCAAGAAACCGGCGCTCGCACCCGCCGCGCAACGCCTTGCCGGCGACCGTCTTTGGCTCGCGTACGATCAGCTTGAAGGTCGCGCGCCGCGCCGTCGGCTTGCTCGCGCGCAACGCCTTCGATGCGGTCTTCTTTCCCTTGGCCCCCTTCTTTGCCGCCATCGTTCCGTTCCTCCCTGATCGTTCATGTCAATTAACCACGAAGACGCGACGACCGATTGAGCCGATCAAGGTACGACGCGCCGTATGTCATCCTTTATAAGCGGTACATTGAGGTTGATTAAGCGGCCCGAGTCCAGACCGGCCAGCCCCAAGTGGGTCGGCGTCGGGGCCGCCACGAAGGCGGGTTTCATCGAACCCACGGCCCCAAGCGCCCGGGAACGGGGGCTGTTACGAAGGGATCAAGTCCCGGACCTCCGTCAATTCGCACGCCATCATGTCAACAACAGTCCGGCTGCCCCGTCGTCGGACGACGAGTTCTGCTTCCGCAGCTCGTGAGCGCGGCATGGTCCGTAAACGCTCTCGAGCCAACCGGGCCAGGCGCCGAATGCACGCGATATGCGCCATCCACATTGGATGCGGCGACGTCCCCCGTCTTCTTCGGCGAGGAGAGCGCCATTCGGTCGCTTGCCCTTTTCGTGTCGTCGTGGCCGGCCGAAGACGTCACACGCGTTCGAGGACGAGCGCGATGCCCTGGCCGACACCGATGCACATGGTGCAGAGGGCGTAGCGCTTGCCGGTTTTCTGCAGTTCGTAGGTCGCGGTGGTGACGAGGCGGGCGCCGCTCATGCCGAGAGGGTGGCCGAGCGCGATCGCGCCGCCGTTCGGGTTCACGTGCGGCGCGTCGTCCGGAATGCCGAGATCGCGCAGAACGGCAAGCGCCTGCGCCGCGAACGCCTCGTTGAGCTCGATCACGTCCATCTGGTCGAGCTTCAGGCCGAGGCGATCGAGCAGCTTGCGCGAAGCCGGCGCCGGCCCCATGCCCATGATGCGCGGCGGCACGCCCGCGGTGGCCGCGCCGACGATGCGCGCGCGCGGCGTGAGGCCATGGCGCTTCGCCGCCGCTTCCGAGGCGATGATGAGCGCGCATGCGCCGTCGTTGACGCCCGATGCGTTCCCGGCCGTCACCGTGCCGCCTTCGCGGAACGGTGCCTTGAGCTTGGCGAGCGCTTCCATCGAGGTTTCGCGCGGATGCTCGTCGCGGTCGACCTGCACCGTTTCGCCGCGGCCCTTGTTGACCGTGACGGGCACGATCTCCTCGGCGAGGCGGCCGCTCTTCTGTGCGGCCGCCGCGCGCTGCTGGCTCCTGAGCGCAAAGGCGTCCTGATCGACGCGGCTGATGTTGAATTCGGCGGCGACGTTCTCGGCCGTCTCCGGCATCGAGTCGATGCCGTAGAGCTGCTTCATGATCGGGTTCACGAAGCGCCAGCCAATGGTCGTGTCGTAGATCGCGTTCTCGCGCGAGAACGCGGTCTCGGCCTTGGGCATGACGAAGGGCGCGCGGCTCATGCTCTCGACGCCGCCGGCGATCAGCAGCTCGGCCTCGCCGGAGCGAATCGCGCGCGCGGCCGTCGCGACGGCGTCCATGCCCGAACCGCACAGGCGATTGATGGTCGAGCCCGGTACCTCCACCGGCAGGCCGGCGAGCAGTACCGCCATGCGGGCGACGTTACGGTTGTCCTCTCCGGCCTGATTGGCGCAGCCGTAGATGACGTCGTCGACGCGCCCCCAGTCGACGCCGGGGTTGCGGCTCATCAAAGCCTTGATGGGTACGGCTGCGAGGTCGTCGGCACGTACCGAGGAAAGGGCGCCGCCATAGCGGCCGATGGGCGTGCGAACGGCGTCGCAGACGAAAGCTTCGGTCATGGCTCGATAGTTCCGATGTTAGGTACGACTTCGCCGTTGAGCTGGTAGGAATGGCCGCGGAAGACGGCGATCAGCTTCCCGGTCTGGTTCGTGATGTCGATGTCGGTGAAGCCGGTCCGCCCGGCGCGATGACGTTCCTGGGCCGTCGCCGTCAACACGTCGCCGCGGCGCGCCGGCGCCAGAAACGTCACGGCGCAGTGCTGCGCGACCGTGACGCGATTGCCGGAATTGCAGGCATACGCAAAAGCCGTGTCGGCGAGCGTGAAGATCAGGCCGCCATGGCAGATGTCATGACCGTTGAGCATGTCGGGGCGCACCTCCATGCTCATCCGCGCGAAGCCGGGGCGGATTTCGAGCAGCTTGATGCCGAGCGCGCGCGCCGCATGGTCGCGCTGATACATGTTCTCGCCGACGGCGTCGGCGATGTGCTGTGCCCTGTCACTCAACGCGTATCCTCCTTCACGGCTGCAAGCCGCAGCCGGGGCGAGACACGATAGCGATCCTCGCCGTAGGCGCGCTGCAGGTTCTCGATTACCCGGCATATATAGCCGAGGCCGATATCTTCTGCCCAGCCGATCGGTCCGCGCGGGTAATTGACGCCGCGCATCATGGCGAGATCGACTGCATGCGGCGTCGCGACGCCGGACTGGACCGCATCCATCGCCTCGTTCACCAGCATGGCGACGGTGCGCATGACGACGAGGCCCGGCGTGTCCTCGACCGGCGAAACCTGGATGCCGAGAGCCTGGAAGAAGCCGGTCGCGGCCGGCAGCGCGGAAGGATCCGCCTGCGCGGCGGCGGCGAGCGCGATCCGCGTCGCTTTGGCGTAGTCGAGGGCAAGATCGAACAGGACGAGGTTGCGCTCGGTCTCTTGCGCGCGCAGCGTCGCCGGCCGTCCGTCCGTCAGCCGCAGGACCGCCCCGTCGAGCACGATGGCCGGGCCGTTGGGGCCGGCGTCGGTGTGCGTGAACGGGATCCGGGTCGTGGCAAGGCGTTCGACAAGGGGGGCGGCGATGCTGAGGTCGCCCTCGATCACCACGCGCGACGGGCGCGGCGCCTGTTCCGCCGTGCGCGCCGCAGGCGCATCGGCACCCGGGGCATAATCGAAGAAGCCGCGGCCGGTCTTGCGGCCGAGACGGCCGGCCTCGACCATCTCCTGCTGCAGGATCGAGGGACGATAGCGCGGGTCGCCGAAATAGGCGTCGAAGACGGCTTTGGTCACGGCGAAGTTCACGTCGTGCCCGATCAGGTCCATGAGCTCGCACGGCCCCATGCGGAAGCCGCCGCACTCGCGCATCAGCGCGTCGAGCGTCGCCGGGTCGGTCGCCTGCTCGCCCAGAAGGCGCCAGGCCTCCGCGTAGAACGGTCGCGCGCAACGGTTGACGATGAAACCCGGCGTCGATTTCGCATGAACCGGTGTCTTGCCCCACGACGCCGCGGTGTCGAACACCGTTGCCGCAACCTCCGGCGAGGTCGTGATCGCGCTCACCACCTCGACCAGCGGCATGAGCGGCGCCGGGTTGAAGAAGTGCATGCCGACGACGCGTGCCGGATTGTCGAGGCCGCGGGCAATCGCGGCGATCGACAATGCCGACGTGTTGGTCGCGAGAATGGCATCGGCCGATACGACCGCGGCGAGATCACGGAAAACGTTGCGCTTGATCTCGATGTCCTCGACCACCGCTTCGATGACAAGCGCGGCGGGTGCGAGATCCTTCACGTCCGTGCAGGACTTGAGGCGCCCGAGGATGGCATCGCGCCGGTCCGGCGTGATTTTTCCTTTGGCAACGCTGCCGTCGAGAAATTTCGCGATGGCGGCAATCGCCTTGTCGGCGGCGCCCGGCTTGGCGTCGTAAAGCAGGACGGGATGACCGGCGGTGGCGGCGACTTGGGCGATGCCGCCGCCCATCGTGCCGGCGCCGACGATGGCGACCGTCTTGTCCGTCGAGAGAGCGGGCATGGCCTACTGTCCCGTGAACTTCGGGGCGCGTTTTTCGAGGAAGGCGGCGACGCCTTCGCGATAGTCTGCCGTGCGTCCGGCAGCGCGCTGCAGGTCGCGCTCGAGGTCGAGCTGTGCGTCGAGACTGTTCGTCGCCGAAGCGTTGAGCGCGCGCTTGATGAAGCCGAGCGCCTTGGTCGGCTGCTGCGCGAGATGTCGCGCGAGCGCACCGGCCTCCTCCATCAGCTTCTCGTCGTCGACGACGCGCCAGATCAGTCCCCAGGACTCGGCCTGCTCGGCCGTGATCTTCTCGCCCAGCATGGCGAGTGCGCGGGCGCGCGCGTCGCCGACGAGCCGTGGCAGGAACCACGTGCCACCAGAGTCGGGCACGAGACCGATCTTCACGAAGGCCTGGATGAAGCTCGCCGAACGCGCCGCCAGCACGATGTCGCAGGCAAGCGCAAGATTGGCGCCGGCGCCGGCGGCGACGCCGTTGACGGCACATATCACGGGAATTTCCATGCCGCGCAGCCGGCGGATGAGCGGGTTGTACATCCGCTCGATCGTGTCGCCGAGATCGGGAATGTTGTCGCCCTTGCGCTGGCTCAGGTCCTGGCCGGCGCAAAAGCCGCGCCCGGCACCGGTGATCAGCACCGCGCGGGCGCGCGATTCCGCTTCGGCCAGCGCGTCGGCGAGTTCGGTGTGCATCTCGGCCGTGAAGGCGTTGAGCTTGTCGGGGCGGTTGAGCGTGATCCGCGCAACGCCTTCGTCGATCTCGAACAGGATGGTCTGGCTGGTCATGGCGCCGGCACTATATGGTCTGGTGCGTCATCGCGCCGGCACTATAATGCGCGCGCCCGGGGTTACCAAGATAATGAGCGCGCCGGGGGTACCAAGAGCGCCGGAATACCACGTCAGCGGAGCGAAACATGGCCCATCCTCTCTTCGACAAGCACCGGAAGACCCTGGGCGGCGCACTCGAGGCAATCGCCACGCGCAGGTACTGGACCTGCTATCCCGAAGCGCCGAGCGGCAAGATCTACGGCGAGACCGCGAACGCCGAGGCAAAGGCGGCGTTCGAGGCGATGCTGAACAAGCCGTTCGAGATCGACCAGCCGGGCGAGGGGAGGGTCGGCGCCGAGCGTTCGCCCTATGGTTTCGACCTCGGCATCACCTATCCGAAACCGAACGTCGACAAGCTGATCGAAGCCGCGCAGGCGAGCATGCCGTCGTGGCGCAGGGCCGGCATCGAGGCACGCGTGGGCGTGTGTCTCGAAATCCTCGACCGCCTCAACAAGCGCTCGTTCGACATCGCCTATGCGGCGATGCACACGACAGGCCAAGGATTCGTCATGGCGTTCCAGGCCGCCGGGCCGCACGCGCAGGATCGCGGTCTCGAGGCGGTGGCGTGGGCCTATCAGGAGATGACGCGCACGCCGGCCCAGGCGCGATGGGAGAAGCCGCAGGGCAAGGGCGATCCGCTCCGCCTCGACAAGACCTATACGATCGTCCCGCGCGGCATCGGTCTCGTCATCGGCGTGTCGACGTTCCCGACCTGGAACGGCTATCCGGCCATTTTCGCCGATCTTGCGACCGGCAACCCGGTCATCGTGAAGCCGCATCCGATGGCGATCTTGCCGCTCGCGCTCACGGTCAAGATCGCGCGCGAGGTGTTGAGGGAGGCAGGCTTCGACCCGAACGTGATTCAGCTCGCGGCCGACGAACCGTCCGCGCCGATCACGCAGACGCTGGCGACGCGGTCCGAGATCGCGCTGATCGACTATACCGGCGGACCGGCTTTCGCGGACTGGCTCGAGAAGAACGCGCGGCAGGCGACGCTCTTCGCCGAGAAGGCGGGCGTGAACGCAGTGGTGATCGATTCGACCGCGAACGCCAAAGGCATGCTGCAGAACCTGGCGTTCTCGCTGTCGCTCTATTCGGGGCAGATGTGCACGACGCCGCAGAACATCTTCGTGCCGAAGGACGGGATCGAGACCGAGTCCGGCCACATGTCGTTCGACGAGGTGGCACGCGGGCTGGCCGAGGCCATCGACAAACTCCTCGGCGATCCGGCTCGTGCGGTCGAAGTGCTCGGCGCCATCCAGAACAAGGCGGTGCTCGAGCGCATCGACCGGGCGGCGCGGCAGGGCATGGTCGTGCTGCCGTCGCGGGCCATCGCGCATCCGCAGTTCGCCGGCGCCACGGTGCAGACGCCGATCCTGGTCCGGGTCGAGGCCGCGCGCGAGGACGTCTATACGCAGGAGATGTTCGGCCCGATCGCCTATATCATCCCTGCCGCCGACACCGACGACGCGATCGCGCGTGCGATGGGCACGGCAAAGCGCAAAGGTGCGATCACGGCGTCGGTCTACACGACCGATCCGCGGGTCACCGAAAAGGCCCTCGAGGCGGCGATCGAGGCCGGCGTGTCAGTCTCGTTCAACCTGACCGGTGGCGTTTTCGTCAACCAGTCGGCGGCATTCAGCGACTTCCACGCGAGCGGCTGCAATCCGGCGGCGAACGCATCGCTGACCGACGCGGCGTTCGTGGCGCCACGCTTCCACGTGGTCCAGGCGCGCATGCCGGTTGCGGCATGAGGGGCGGGACCGGATAGTCGGACCATATCGCGAGGTCGCGGCGAGGCCGAGCCGGGTCCGCGGATTGATCCGGTGACGGGCCTCCTCCGACGTCCGTAACGCGCCGTGAGCCTGTCCAGGCGCGTGGCGCCATCCATGTCGAACGGGCCATGCGAGGCGACGAGAAGATCCTCACGATCAAAGAATAGGCAGATCCGGAATCCGGACCGCCTGAACCGATCAGGCCGTGCTAGGCTGTCGCCATGGCAGGTTATGGTCAGTTCTGCTCCATCCCGCGGGCGCTCGAGGTGCTGGGCGGCCGATGGACCCTTCTCGTCGTGCGCGAGCTTCTGTGCGGCAGCCGGCCGTTTCAACGACATCCGCCGCGGCATACCGCGTATTTCCCGCACGATACTTTCGGAGCGACTGCAGGCGTTGACCGTTTCCGGCGTCATCGAGCGCATCGATGGGGAATATGGCCCCGAATACGTTCTGACCGAAGCGGGCAGGGAGCTGGCGAGCCTGGTCGGCGCGCTCGGCACCTGGGGGCAGCGCTGGTTGCCGAGACGGGCCGAAGACGAGGATCTCGACCTAGACGCCATTCTCGTCGACATGCAAAGGCGCGTTCACTTCGACGCGCTGCCCAAGGATCCGATCGTCGTGCGGTTCGAGATCCGGGGAAGCCCGGCACGCTTCATGCTGCTCAAGAGGACGGAGGCCGCGTTGTGCACGCACAATCCGGGCTTTCCCGAACCTCTATGCGTCCGCGGTCCGCTATCTGCCCTGGTCGCGTGGTGGCGGGGCGATGCCGGTTTCGCCGAAGCGCAGCGGATGGGCCTGATGATCGAGGCTCCAAGGCCGCTCGCGCGGGCATTTCCGGGATGGTTTCTGCGGTATCAATTCGCCCAGATCGCCCCTGCGACGGAAAGGAAGAAGCGGACCGGTGGGCTTCATTCACGCGGCATCGTGACACGCACGGAGCTTGGATCATGACACTGCGGATCGTTCGTCTCGGCACGCGCCGACTCCCGCAAGAGGGAATCCGGATCGGTGCCGTGCGGCGCCCGCCGCGTGGCATGCCGAAGGAGCGCTATGCGGCCGATGACTGGTTCGACGTCTGGTATCCGGATCTGGCGCCCAGTCCGGAACTGATGGCGCGCGGCAAGTCGGCATTGACCGACAAAGAATGGAACGTGTTCGTGCGTGCGTTCCGTGCCGAGATGAATCAGCCGACGCCGCGCCGGACCCTCGACCTCCTCGCGGCCCTCTCGCACGATGCGCATTTCTCGATCGGCTGCTACTGCGAGGACGAATCGCGATGCCACCGCTCGATGCTTCGCGCACTTCTGACGGAGCGCGGCGCGGTCATTGCCTGAAACGGCTTATCCTTGTCCTTCCGGTAGCCGCCATATCCTGGGCTGACGAGGTTCGGCATCACCTCCGACCAGGGTGACGAGGGGGAGCCTTCATGTGGACCATTCCGACCTATATCCTGGCCGCGTTCGCGGAGATCGGCGGCTGCTTTGCCTTCTGGGCGTGGTTGCGTCTCGACAGGTCTCCGCTCTGGCTGATGCCGGGCATGGCCAGCCTCGCGTTGTTCGCCTGGGTGCTGACCGGCATCAACGCCGACTTCGCCGGGCGCGCCTACGCAGCTTATGGCGGCATCTACATCCTGGCGTCGCTGATTTGGATGTGGGCGGTCGAAGGTGCCCGTCCTGACCGCTGGGACGTCATCGGCGTGGCGATCTGCATTGCCGGTGCCATGATCATCATCTTCGGGCCGCGCGGCGGTCCGTAAGCGTCAGGCCGCCGTCGCCCGGATGTCGGCGTCGCGGGATAAGCTATTTCGCTTCGATCGGCTCATCAGCAGTCCGGATTTCGTACCCTACGGGCGGCCGCACCGACCGTACAAGACCCTCGTCGCGTCACGACGAACGATCTGCGGCGAGAACAGCACCATGTCCTGCGAAGCAGTCCTTGCGCTGTGCGTGTATGCCTTCGTGACCTCGATCACGCCGGGGCCGAGCAATTTCATGCTGCTCGCTTCCGGTGCGAACTTCGGCCTCGCGCGCACGATTCCACAGGTGCTCGGCATCACGGTCGGCTTCAAAGCACTGCTGCTTGGCGTCGGCCTTGGCCTCGGCGCCATGCTGACGGCCTATCTGGCGCTCCACACCGGTCTTGAGATCGCCGGTGGCGCCTATCTTCTCTATCTCGCGTGGCGCATTGCCATGTCGCGCGCGCTGGGCAAGAAGGGCGAGGTCGAAGGGCGGTCGCTGACGTTTCGCGAGTCCGCCGCGTTCCAGTGGATCAATCCGAAGGCCTGGGCGGTGGCGGTAACGGCGATGGCTGTCTACGCTAGCCCCGACGCGCCCTTTCTGTCGGCGGTCCTGATCTCTATCGCCTTCGCGCTGGTCAACCTGCCGAGCGTGCTGGTCTGGGCCGGTTTCGGGGTGGTCCTGCGGGACTTCCTGTCCGATCCCGTTCGGCTGAAATGGTTCAACATCGCGATGGGCGTCCTGCTGGCCGCGACGCTATGGCCGATGATGACGGGATGATTACCGTTCTTCCATCGCTTCGGCCGCTTGCCTTATGCCTTGCGCATAAGCAAGTGTACGCATTCGTCCGGGACGCGATACGCAAGGGAAGCCAGCAATGCCGTTCTATGAAATCGACGGGATCAAACCCGTCGTCGATCCGACGAGTTTCGTCCATCCGACAGCCACCATCATCGGCGACGTGATCATCGGCCCCGGCTGCTATATCGGGCCGGGGGCGTCGATGCGCGGGGATTTCGGACGCCTGATCATGAAGGCGGGCGGCAACCTGCAGGACAACTGCATCGTCCACGGCTTTCCCGATACCGATACGGTCATCGAGGAAGACGCGCATATCGGCCATGGCGCGATCCTTCACGGCTGCATCGTCAAGCGCAACGCGCTCGTCGGCATGCACGCCGTGCTGATGGAGAATGCGGTCGTGGGCGAGGAGGCGTTCGTCGCCTCCATGTGCTTCGTCAAGGCGGCGTTCGAGGTACCGCCGCGTACGCTGATCGCGGGCATCCCCGGCAAGATCATACGCGAGCTGACGCCGCAGGAGATCGCCTGGAAAACCCAGGCGACGCGCGAATACCAGGAACTGACGCGACGCTGCCTTGAAACTTTGCGCGAATGCGTGCCGCTGACCGCACCGGAGCCAAACCGCAAGCGGATCAACGTGTCGGTGATGCCGCCGCTCCACAAGATGAAGGGCGGGTGACCGCAAGATGAAGGGCGGGTGACCGCGCCCGGCGCCGCCAAAGGGGGGACGACCGGATCCGGCAGCGCGCGGTGCCGCGCTGCGCCGTGTGGCCGGCGCAACCATCGGAGCCGGTTTGCTCGTGAGCATCAGCCTCGTCGGCGTCGCTCACGCGGGCGACAAGACGAGCGACGGAAAAGAAGATCAACATCAAAGGTAAGGTCGAAGCGAACTGCACGCTCGCCGTATCGGAAGACTTCGGAACGGCAACGGCAGGCTCGGCGATCTTCGATGCGTTGACCGACGGTTCGGCGTTGTCGGATACGAAGGTCGGCGACATTACCCAGAACTGCAACAAGAAGGCGGGGTATACGGTCAAGGTCGAATCGGACAACTGCGTCGCAACATTGGGTAGGCAACCGGTGCTCCTGCCGTCGGACCCGAGGGCCAACTCCGATAAGCAGTCCTATACTTTTGGCCTCGTCACGGACGGCACGACGGAAAATCCCATCGCCACGACCAGTTGCGGTATGACGATCGCGGTGAACGGCAAGCAGTCGAATCGCGTCACCGAGGTCCGTATCAGCATCCCGGCGAATGAGACGCCGGTAGCCGCGGACACCTATTCGGACGTTCTCTCGGTCACGCTAACGGCACTTTAAGGCGCGACGCGCGAACCGGCGAGGCCGCGGCGCGGCTTTGCGCCGCGCTGCGGCCTTTCCTTTACCATCGGCGGCTGCGTCCGGCGTATTGATACCCAGCCGCGTTCCGTCGCCGTAACGGAAAGAGTATAAGTCGCGTGCTCCGGCTCAATCTGCACCGCAACATCATTGCGGCTGCCGCCCTTGCGTTCTGCACGCTGGGGGGCTGCTCCTGTTGGCGCTTTTCAGCTCGTTCCCATCGTGCAGGATTTCGACCCGACCGGACGCGGTGCGTCGAGGGCGTTCCGGCTCGAGAATCCGCGCAATCAAGAAGCCGCGATCACGATCCGCGTCGTGACGCGCGCACTCGCACCTGACGGCACCGAGACTAACGAGGACACCGACGACTTCATCGTCTTTCCGACCGAGGCGATCGTCGGGCCGGGCGGAGTGCAGATCGTCCGCGTCCAATATGTCGGCGATCCAAGTCCGGCGAAGGAAATTGCGTATCGTATCATCGCCGAGAGCACCCCGATCGCGGCGCCGTCGTCCCAGTCCTCGCAGGTTCTGATCGCGCTGCGTTACGTCGGCTCAATCTACGTCGTCCCCCGCGGTGCAGAGCCGCAGATCAAGCTGAGATCGGCACAGGCGGTGAACGGCGCCGACGCTCACCCCATCTCGAGCTGGTCTTGCGCAACGAAGGCACGGCGCATGGGATCATCGCCGACGCGAACCTTACGATCAGCGTCGGCGGCATGACGATAAAGGTATCGTCCGATGCGTTCAAGGGGCAGAACATTCTTGCCGGCAGCGAACGCCGTTTCCTTCTGCCGTGGCCCGAGGGGTTTGCCGTCGGACCCGTGCAGGCGGATCTCAAGCTCGACGTCGAACGGTAGCCCCGTTCGGCGGGAGAGTCGGTGTTTCCCTCTTACCAGCGGCTTCGGCGCCGTATCGATCAAACTGATGTAAGCGACTCGATAAGAACAACGCATTCGACGAAAGCACGCCGGCCAGCGCTGCCTGCTTTGGGGGAAAGAGAGGTGCATCTGTGGAACGCGGCTCGGCGCATGCGACGCAGTACAACCATAGGCGCCCTCTGCTTCGTTCTGCTCGCCGCCATCGGAGCCATCACTGCGAGCTTCGCACAGCCAAATCCGGACGGCCACGCACGATCCGTAAAGCAGCGCGAGGCCCTGCCGGTCCGGATGAATCTTCCGATCCTCTTCGACGATACCGAACTCGGCGAAATCCCGCCGTCGTGTCGCATGCGGGGCAGCCGAGCGAAGTCGCCGGAAAGCCGTTGCTCGATCTGCTTGGTCCGAGGCTGATCGAAGCCAAGCTCGAGGAGCTGCAGGCCCGCCTGCGCCCGGACGGCATGCTGGCTGCAAAGGACGTAGCGGAAACGGGCATCGGGCTCAGGTTCGACATGGCGACGCTGCACATAGCCGTCGACGTGCCGTTCGAATTCCGCCGCACCCGGGACATCAACGTCGCCGACTGGCGCTACCGACCAAAGGTCGAGACCGTGCTGCATCCGGCCCCCATCAGCGCATACGTAAATTTCAGAGCAGGCGTCGACTATGTCTCAAGTCTTGAGAACGACGGTCGCCAGCCCGGGACGATCGATTTCGAGGGCGCAACGAATCTGGGAGGCACCGTGCTCGAGGGGGGCGACATGGCGCGAGGCGAACGACGCGCCATGGAGCCGGGGCGACGTGCGCCTCGTGCGCGACTTTCCCGAAAATGCGCTGCGCGTCACCGCGGGCGACATTTTCTACGCCTCCGACGGATTCCAGTCGACACGCAGCGCCGCCGGAATCACGCTGGCGCGAAACTTCGCGCTGCAACCGTATCGGTCAGTGCGGCCCGCCGGCGATACGCAGTTCGATATCGAGCGTACCTCCCGCGTCGAAGTCTTCGTCAACGGCCAGCGCGTTCAAACATTGCGGTTGGCGCCGGGGCGGTACAACATCCGAAACTTTCCATTCGCCTCCGGCCCCAATGACGTGGCGATCCGGATCACTGACGAAGTTGGCCGCACCGAGACGATCCGATTCCCCTTCATCTTCGACGCCACGCTGCTCGGCGCCGGCGAACAGGAGTTCAGCCACGCGATCGGCGTGCCCTCGGAAAGCACCCCGACGGGTCGAGATTACGACACCGGCGGCTATGTGTTCTCGGGTTTTCACAATATTGGCATCACCGACGCGCTGACGGCTGGTGCAAACGTTCAGCTAAGCGACGAGCAGCGGCAGTTCGGAGCCAATGTGCGCTTCGCCACGCGCATCGGGACCTTCCGCACCGACATCGCAGTGAGCCACGCGGACACCGCGTCAACGGATTTCGCGGTGCGTACGCAGTACCGATATACCGACGACCTGGCCAGCTCCGCGGGCCGTACGTTGTCGGCAAGCGCTATCTATCGCGGTCGGGACTTCGCGACGATCGAAACAACGGCGGAGCCGTCCAATCCCGTCGCGCTCGACCTCGCCGTCTCTTACGGGCAGCGCCTGTTCTGGGACACATCGGGCAGCATCGGTTATGGCCGTCAGTTCGGTCGCGGCGACACGCCAGATCTCGACACGTACAGCCTGACGTTGATCCAGCAGATCACGTCCGAAATCTCGCTGTCGTTCGTCGAGAGTCATCGCGCCGGTGCCGAAGGAAACGACGATACACGGTTTTTCGCCGGTGTGTCATATGCGCCGTTCGGCTCGCCGCATCGCTTCGCGGCATCGCTGGACACGGGAACGCGCTCGAGCCGCATCAACTGGTCGTACGCGCCCTCCTACACGCTCGGGGACGTTCAGGCGGATGCGACACTGGAACGGACGCCGGCCGATTACACGCTTTCGGGATCAGCGCGATACACCCATTATCGTTTCGAGGGCACCGTTCAACACGATGAGAACCTGCCGCGGGATGGCGATCTCGAACGCATCGCGTTGACGAGCCTGCGCTTCGGTACGGCGCTCGCCTTTGCCGACGGCCATGTCGCCGCCTCGCGGCCGATCAACGACAGCTCCGTCCTGATCGCGCCACATCCGCGGCTGCGCGACTATCGGATCAACGTCAATCCTCGCGAGGACGAGGAGGCAGACGCGCGCACCGACTGGCTGGGGCCGGCCGTGCTGCCATCGTTGACGTCCTACTACGTGCATCAGGTCGTACTCGACGCGCCCGACCTTCCGATCGGCTTCGAGCTCGGCGACCAGATCTACGGTGTCGAGCCGACGTATCGGAGTGGAACGGTGATCCGCGCCGGGACGGGAGGCACCGTGCTGCTGGACGGGTATCTGCTCGACGCTGCGGGAAAACCGCTCGGCCTGCACGTCGGCACCTTCACGGCCGTGGACGAGCCGGACCGGCCGCCGATCAAATTCTTTACCAATCGTGCCGGCCGGTTCCGGGTTCTCGGCTTGTCCCCGGGCCGTTACGAGCTGTGGGTCGAGGTGTTTTCGGATCGCTTCTATCGCTTCGAGCTGCCGGAAGATGCAGCGGGCCTCTATAATATCGGCCGCATCGAATTTCCGACCGAATAGACGGCAATGAAGAAGAGTCACCTCTTGCGCTGCCTGGCCGCGATCTTCGTCGCGACGATACTTGCCGCACCGGCGGCGGCCGATAACGGCTGCGACCTGCAGCTCAAGGATCTGTCGGATGTGTGGTGGCGCGGCCCCACGGGCGCCGGATACGACGTGTTCGATTCCGTACAACGCAGCCAGCACGTCGATTTCACGGTGGTGCGGAAGAAGGGCACCTGCAGCTTCTTCATCGGCTTCGTCTCATCATCAAGCAGCGATGCGATCGGCCGCGCGTTGCACCACGGTCAGAGCAAGCTGCGCTATCAACTCTATCGCGACAACGGTTTCAGCACGATACTGCGCGATATATCGCAGGCGGAACCGGGCCAAGTGCTGAGCGGGGTTGCCGTGGCCGGGCGGGACGAGTATCGGTTCGAGTTCCTGTTCGCCATCCCGCCGCAGCAGGTCGTCGGCCCCGGCCCCTACCACGACCAAGTGGAGCTCCGGCTCTACGAGGGCACGATCGGTGCGGCCATCCTGCGCGACGTCAAAAAAGTTCATCTGCGCGTCGATGTGCCATCCGTGGCGGAGCTCTCGTTCCGCAGCACGGGGATATTCGACCCGCGCATCCGGTCCACCACGCTCAGGTTCGATCCCTTGCGAACCGGCGCCACCGGAACGGTCCGTCTGTGGGCGCGGAGCAATGCGGGTTATCGAATGTTCGTCGAATCCCAGCATGGCGGGGTCCTGCGCCATGAAGACCCGATCGACGAAAGCGTGGTCGGCTACACGCTCCGGATCGACAATGCCGTCGTTCCCCTGAATCAGGGGGCCCGGCAGGTCTCGGCGCACACGGGCGTCACGACGCCGGACGGTCGCGAGCACGTCTTCGACGTGACGATCGGGACCGTCGATACGCAGTCGGCGGGTGAATACCAGGATGTCATCACTGTGACGCTGCGGACTCTCTGATCACGACCTCGGATCATGACCGGACTTGCCACGGACCGGTGGAAAGTCGGCCAGGATTGAACCGCCATGCGGGCCAAGGTACACAGGTCGGGTAAGCCTCACCGAGGCAGGAGCGAGACATGTTCGGCTGGACGCTCTGTCCGCACATGCCCGATCAAGCCCGCCGACGCCGCCGCGTAGGATGCGGCGCGCTTGCGCTGGGTTTCATCCTCGGAATGGCGGCCGCACCGGCACATGCGCAGCAGAATAGGGGCGGGACTGCGACGATCAACGTGCGCGCGACGAGTGCAGCCAGGGCCTCGGTCAGCATAACCTTTCCTGAGGGGGGCCTGCCTGAGGACCTGACAAAACCGGTCAAAGATGCGGTGATCGCGCGGATCGTCGAACGCAGCAACACTCGCCACGGCTACTCGGTGATGATCATCTCCGAGAACGCGCGGCAGGCGGGGGTACCCATTCTCCTGGGTCAGGACGGCGCGTCCATCCCCTACGAACTCAACTATGGCGGACAGACGCTTCAGTTCCGCAACGGTCGGGCGGTCCTCGACCGGTTCAGCCGTTCGAACGATCAGGTCCGCGAACTCGCGATCTCGACCCGTCCGCCGCCGGGACTCGCGCCTGGCCAATACGCGGACCGGTTGACGCTGGTCTTCATGGGCCGATAGGGGGCGTGTGGGGCCTCGGTTGCGTCATCTTCAATACAGCGTTTCAAGGGCCGCCGCGGCGCCACAAAGCGAAGGGTGCTTGATCGCACCCACGCTCGGCGTCGCCTAAGACGGGACGGTCGGATCCGGCGGCGCGAGCTGCGGCGGCAGGTCGATCCAGCCGGCCATGTCAAGTAGGCTGATCGTCAGCACGACCGCATAGACGTTGATGCCGCTCGCCCACGCGGCACTGAGCCCGAGTGCGCCGGTTGCAAGCGGATCCACCTCAGGCGCGGCGACGGCCGGGGCCGTGGCGCCGTTTCGTGGCACGGTGGGACAGAAGCTTGCGCCGGGTGCCGGCCGTCTCCGCGAGCTCCGTCCGGCTCATCGATTGGACCATAGGGCACTTCGATCCTGCGGATCGATGCCCATTCAACGCGCGCAGGGCGGGAACGGCGCCGCAGCGCGGCCCTAACGCGGCGGACGGGAAAAGAACGGCTCGTCCCGCGTGGCGGCCCGAGGCTCGATGCGAGGTACGCGATCGTCCGGCGTTTCAGCCAACACCGAAAGCACCAGCGCGGCGAGGCCGACGATCTGGAGCACGGTGTTCGCGGCATGCGCGTACTCCCATTGCGTCCGCCACGCGGCCCAGTCGGCCGGAACCTCGCCCGACAGCCAAGTCGCGAGTTCGAGATTCACCGGGAACACGAAGACCCAACACGAAACGAGTGCGAGGACGAAGAGCACCGCACCGGCCGTCGTCAGCCGGAACACGTCCGCGCCAAGCCGACAGACCAGAATCGCGAGGACGATCGCGGCAATGACGGTGGCGACGACGATCACGGCTCCGACCGTACCGAACATCCGGTAGAGCCCGCCGCTCACGGTGCTGCCGACCCACAGCGATTGATCCCAGCTCATGCGGGCGGGCAGCTCCATCAGGTGGCAGAATCCCATCGCCGTGGTCAGGGCCGCCAACATGATCGTGGCAAACCGCCATGTCTTGACGCGCATTCTTTCCTCCGTGATCGGCGGCCTTCACGGAGGTGAACGTGAACCGGCCGGGAGTGGCCATTGGCAGCCTCGAGACGTCCCCCGGCGTCTGTGTCAGCCCTGCTTCCGGCGGAGGTAGTGGCGACGCGCCTTGGCGCGATTGCCGCAGGCGCTCATCGCGCACCAGCGGCGCGTTCCGCTCTTGCTGTCGTCGAGGAACAGCCACAGACATTTCTCGTTCGCGCACAGGCGCACCCTGCGGCGCTCGGGCCGGACGAGAAGGTCGCCCGCCGACCACAGCACCGGTGCCAGCAACGCCGGCACCGTCCGCCTGAGCTTGTCGACTTCCCACGCATAGCCGTCGCCGATCCGTCGCAACTGCGCGCGGGCCGGCGCCTGCGCCAGTGCGCGATTGAACCGGGCAAGGTCCGCGGGCGCCGGCGCGGCACCCGAGGCCATGGCGGCGAAGATCCGATAGATGGTCTCGCGCAGCACGATGGCTTCGTCGAAGGCAGCCTTGGTCTTGCTTGGACGCGTGGCCCACCCGGCGCGAAACGCCTCGACGAAGTCCGCATCGAGGCCTGCTTCGGTCACGGACCAGTTCACGACGTCGTCCAGCGTGTGAAGGGTTTCGGTCTGCGGTTCGCGCCCGCGCCAGTAGAGCGTGTTGGCATAGGCGAGGCACAGATCGGCGCGCGCGGCCGGAAAGGCCACCGGCCCGGTGGGCGCAGCAGTCACCATAACCATCAGATACTAACCGGTATGGGGGTTGACAAGGGAACGCCTGCCCGATACCGATATAACCATCATAATGGTTACAAAGCGGTGCACACTCCACCGGTCGCGCCGCCGAACGAGGAGGCACGGGATGATTGATCACGTTTCCATCGGCGTCCGCGACATCGCCGCGGCGCGGCGGTTCTATGACGCGGCACTTGCGCCGCTTGGCTGCCGCTGTCTCAGTGCGGGGCCGGACTCGCTCGGCTATGGTCGTGACAGCGCAGCCCTGTGGATTAGCGCGGCCGAGCACCCGATCCCGCCGGACGACCGGTCCGGCCTCCATATCTGCTTTGCCACACCGAGCCGTACGGCGGTGGATGCGTTTCATGCGGCCGCACTCCGTACCGGCGGCCGCGACAACGGCAAGCCGGGGCTGCGGACGAATTACGGCCCGGACTACTACGCGGCCTTCGTCGTCGATCCTGACGGCTATCGGCTCGAGGCCTATTGCGGCCAGTCGGAATGAGAAGATCGCCGTACCGGAGAAACGGCGTGGCGAGGCGCCGCCCGGACTAAGCCTCCGCGAAAAAGGCGTACAGTGCGGCGTAAGTATCGTCGGGTGCCTCTTCGGCAAGATAGTGGCCGCAGTCGAGCGCCTGGCCCCGCATGTCATTTGCCCAGTCGGCCCAGACCGCGAGCGGGTCATACCATTTCTGCAGCGGCCCGCAGCCGCCCCACAGCATGAGCACCGGACAGGTGATGCGCCTGCCGGCGCGCCGGTCGGCCGCGTCGAGCGCGACGTCGATGGTGGCACCGGCGCGGTAGTCCTCGCACAATGCATGAATCGTCGCCGGGTCGCGAAAGCAGCGGCGATATTCGGCAAGTGCGGCGGGCGCGAACAGGTTCGCGCCGCGGCGCAGATAAAAGGCGTCCGGGTCCGCCGCGATCAGCCGTTCGGGCAAGGGGGCGGGCTGCGCCATGAAGAACCAGTGCCAATAGCCCATGGCGAAACCCATGTCGGTGCGCCGGAAATGTTCCCAGGTCGGCAGGGTGTCGAGCACCGCGAGCCCCAGCACGCGGTCGGGATGGTCGAGGGTCATGCGGTAGGCGACACGGCCGCCGCGGTCGTGGCCCGCGACGAGGAAGCGCTCGAAGCCGAGCCGGCGCATGACCTCGATCTGGTCCCGCGCCTTCGTGCGCTTGGCATAGGGCGCATGATCCGGCGCCGTCGGCGGCTTGGCGCTGTCGCCGTAGCTGCGCAGATCGGCGGCGACGACGGTGAAGTCGCGGGCGAGCCGCGGGGCGACCGCGTGCCACATCGCGTGCGTCTGCGGGTGGCCGTGGAGCAGCAGGAGCGGCGGCCCGCTGCCGCCGTGCCGCACGTGGATCGTCACGCCTTCGCCGACGTCGATCGTGGAAAGCCCGAAGCCGTCGAACATGGATAGGGGACCATCAGGTGGGCGGCATCATTGCAGGACGTGCGCTTCCGCGCCGACGCGCAGCGACGTCGGTCGACATCCGTCACGAGAGGAAACGCACGTCGCGATCCGGCAGAGGTGTGGCGGTATGAATGACGTCACCGCCCGACGGCGTAGGCCTGCTGCAGGCGCGGGGTCGCGGCGGCCTTGAGGAGCTTGCCGTCGATCGATGCGGCGCAGTTGCGCCCGAGCTGCCAGTCGCCGGTGACCTCGACCTCGTGACCGCGGCGCCTGAGCTCGTCGATCGTCGCCTTGGGGAAGCGGCCCTCCAGGACAACCTTCGCGGGGAAGGCCTGGCGCGGATAGAACGAATTCGGCCAGTGCTCGCTCTGCAGCATCGGGGCATCGATGGCCGCCTGAAGATTCAGCCGATGCTCGACGTGGCGCAGGAAGAACTGCGCGATCCACTGGTCCTGGTTGTCGCCGCCCGGCGAGCCGAAGGCGAGATAAGGCTTGCCGTCCTTGAGCGCCATGGTCGGCGTCAGCGTCGTGCGCGGGCGGCGGCCCGGCGCGAGGCTCGTGGGGAGACCTTCCTGCAGCCAGAACATCTGCGCGCGCGTGCCGAGACAGAAGCCGAGCGAGGGAATGACCGGCGAGCTTTGCAGCCAGCCGCCCGACGGCGTCGCCGCGACCATGTTTCCCTCGCGGTCGATGACGTCGAGGTGGCAGGTGTCGCCCTCGGCCGGGCCGCGGGCGGCGCGGCTGCCGGCAAGCGCGGCGGCACCGCCGCTGCGGTCGTAGGATTCCTGTTCGACGCGCGCGGGCTCGCCGACGCCGGCGGCGACGGCAGCCACGCCGACCTTGAATGCCGGCATCTTCGGCGTGCGGCCATCCGGGCTGCCCGGACGCAGCTCGCGCGAGGCGGTATCGCCGATCAGCTTGCGGCGCGCGTCGTTGTAGGCATCGGACAGCAACGTCGCGAGCGGCACGTCGACGGCGTTCGGGTCGCCGTACCACGCATCGCGGTCGGCGTAGGCGAGCTTCTTCGCCTCGACCAACAGATGGACGAAGTCAGGGCCGACCGTGTCGAGCGACGCCACGTCAAATTCTTTGAGAAGCGCCAGCAGTTGCAGGAGCACCGGACCCTGGCTCCACGGGCCGGCCTTGCATACGGTGTAGCCGCGATAGTCGTAGGTCACGGGCGCCTCGTAGCTTGCCTGCCACGTGGCGAGGTCGGCGGCGGTGAGTACGCCCCGGTGGCGCTGGCCCGAGGCGTCCATCACTTCCGTCCGGGTGACGAATTTCTCGATCTCCTCGGCGACGAAGCCTTTGTAGAAGGCGGCACGCGCCGCTTCGATCTGGCGTTCGCGGTCGGCGCCGGCGGCACTCGCCTCCCTGAGGATCCGGGCGTAGGTGTCGGCGAGTGCGCGGTTCGTGAACAGCGTGCCGGGCGCGGGCACCTTGCCGTCCGGCATGTAAACGGCGGCCGAGGTCGGCCACTCCTTCAGGAACAGTTCGGCGACGCCGGCGATCGCATTGGTGACGCCGGTGATCAGCGGATAGCCGTTCCGCGCGTAGTTGATCGCCGGCATCATCACCTCGGCCAGCGTCATCGTGCCGTAGTCGCGCAGAATCTGCATCCATGCATCGAACGCGCCGGGTACGACGGCGGCGAGCAGCCCGGTGCCGGGCACGAGGTCGAGTCCCTCGCGCCGATAGTGCTCGATGGTGGCGCCGGCGGGTGCCACGCCTTGACCGCAGACGACGATGGGAAGATCCGCGCCCTTGGGCCGGATCAGTATCACCGCATCGCCGCCGATGCCGTTCATGTGCGGCTCAACGACCTGCAGCATGAACCCGGCCGCGACCGCGGCGTCGAACGCGTTGCCGCCCTTCTCGAGCACCATCATGCCGACCTGAGAGGCGAGCCAGTGGGTGGACGTGACGACGCCGAAGGTGCCGGCGATCTCTGGGCGGGTCGTGAACGGAGCGGGCGGGGGAACGGCCATGGCGGAGCCTCGCAGGATTTCGCGGAATTACGGACCCGTGACTATAGGTCCGCGCGCGTGCCTCTCGCAACCGGCGGTCAGAACGGCATAGTGTGCGGGCGATATCGTGGTACCTGCGCTACTCGACGACCGGCTCGTTGACGCGCGGAGGCGGCTCATGGGCGGTCGTCGTATTTCGACGGCGGCGTCTCGATCGATCGGTTGCGCGGGACGCTCTTGCGTGTGCATCGCGTCGGCGGCGATGCGATCGTCGAATGCGTACGGTCGGCGCTTGCGGCTCAAACATCACTGGGATATGTCCGGGGCGAGCGCATCGCCTTCATCCGTTCGGAGGTCAGAAACAGTATGAAGCTCTTTTTCTCGCCGGCTTCCCCTTATGTCCGGAAGGTCATCGTCACGGCAATCGAGACGGGTCTCGACGCCCGCATCGAGCGGCTGCCGAGCGCGGCTCATCCCGTCAATCGCGACATGTCCATCGTTGCGAAGAATCCGCTCGGGAAGGTGCCGACGCTCATTCTGGACGATGGAATGGTCCTGTACGACAGCCGCGTCATCTGCGAGTACCTGGACTCTCTCCATAACGGTCCGCGGATGTTTCCGGCGAGCGGCGCTGACCGCTGGAAGGCGCTGCAGCTGCAGGCGCTCGGCGACGGCCTGCTGGATGCAGCCCTGCTCGTCCGCTACGAGCGTGTCGTGCGCCCCTCGGACCGCTTCTGGCAACCTTGGGCCGATGGCCAGATGGCAAAGATCGACTCCAGCCTCGATGCGATCGAAGCGGAAGCTGCCGGGTTCGGGACGCGCGTCGACATCGGAACGATCACGATCGGCTGCGCGCTCGGCTATCTCGATTTCCGGTTCAGCGACAAGGATTGGCGGACGGAGCACCCGAAGACGGCCGAATGGTATGCGAACTTCGTCAAGCGGCCGTCCATGCAGGCGAGCATGCCATCCGACCCGAAGTGAGTTGCGGATCGCGCCGCCGCGTTGCTATGCGGCGGCGCCGATCTTTCCGGCAAGGTGCAGTCCGGCAAGATAGCCAAAGGTGAGGGCGGGGCCTAGCGTGATGCCGGCTCCCGGATAGGTTCCGCCCATGATCGAGTTCATGTCGTTGCCGACGGCGTAGAGACCCGGAATCGGCGCACCATCCTTCCCCAGCACCCGCGCGCAGGCGTCGGTGAGAAGGCCGCAACTCGTCCCGATGTCGCCGGGGTAGACCTTGACGGCATAGAACGGCGGTGTCTCGAGCGGGCGAAGACAGGGGTTGGGCTTGTTGTCGGGATCGCCGAGATAGCGGTTGTAGGCCGTGCTCCCTTTTCCGAAGTCCGTATCGCTGCCGGACCGCGCCAGCGCGTTGTAGCGCTCCACGGTTGCGACAAGCGCATCGGGATCGAGACCGAGCTGCCGGCCGAGCGTCGCGATGTCGGGACCCGAAACCAGATAGCCGGTTTCGAAATAGATTTTGGCGGG
This sequence comes from uncultured Rhodospirillales bacterium, assembly GCA_937926175.1. GTDB lineage: Bacteria > Pseudomonadota > Alphaproteobacteria > CACIAM-22H2 > CACIAM-22H2 > CALANV01. The sequence continues at coordinate 112,991 of CALANV010000044.1, forward strand.
CCGCCGCGTCGGCCGGATCATGCCGAAGCCGTAGCGCCGCAGAAACTCGGCGTCGCAGATAAGGTAGGCGGGAATCGAGGGCACGGTCTTGTGCGCCTCGAGCATCGCGACGACGAAATCGTGATATGAGCAGGCTTCATTGACGAAGCGGCGCGCAGCACCGTTCACGGCGATGAGGCCGGGCTTGGCCCGATCGGTGATGAGGTGGGGGAAGCGTCGCACGCTGCCATCCGGCAGACGCATGATCGATACCGGTGTCCAGAACGCGTTGTGGGCATTCTGCGCCCCCAGGGACCCGCCGACCGCTTCGCCGAGGCGGATGCCGTCACCGGAATTGCCTGACGGCGGCATGGAGTAGACCACCTCACTTTCCAGGGGCAGAAGGTTTCGACGCATGTCGGCGTTGGCCGGAAAGCCGCCGCATGCGAGCACGACGCCGCGTCTTGCCTTCAGCGCCAAGCGACGTCCGTTCTTGCGGACATGGACGCCGACGACGCGACCATTCTCGGTAACCAGCTCTTCCGCCGGCGTGGACAACCAGACGGGAACGTTCTTGCGCATGAGGCTGAAGCGCAGGCGGGCGGCCAGCGCATTGCCCAGAACCAGCCGCGTGCCGCGCGAGTATCGCAGCCGGTCGGCAGCATATCGCAGTACGAGGCGCAGCACGTAACCGAACGACGTCAGTGACTTCGTGAACCGCAGCAGATGCGGAATGTCCGTGCGCCCGACCATCATGCCGCCGAGGATCGTGAACTGCGGAAGCGGCGCGCGAAGACGTTCGAACTCCGGGCCAAGAAGACGGCCGTCGAATTCGGCGGGATCCATCGTCCGGCCGCCGAGCCGCGCGCCGGGCAGGTCGGGGTGATAGTCCGGCGAATGATCGCGGGCGACCAATTTGAGGTCGGAGTGCCGTTCGAAATACGCCGCCATGCGGGGCGCATTATCGAGGTAGGCAAGCTTCATTTCGCGGCTGCTTCGGTTGCCGGCCGTGTGCTCCAGATACTCGAGCGCGGCTTCGGTGCTGTCGTCAATGCCGAGCGCCGGCATTTGCGAATTATTGGGGATCCAGATCGCCCCGCCCGAAACGGCGGTCGAGCCGCCGTATACCGGCTCTTTTTCGATGACGAGCGCATCGAGGCCTTCGTTCGCCGCGACGAAGGCGGCCGCCATCCCGCCCGCGCCCGACCCGATGACGATGACGTCTCGCTCTTCATCCCACTGCGGTGTCGTTTGCACGTTCGGGCTCCTTCTTCAACTGTGCATGCTCTTTCTTTTCCAGATGGGCCTTCAGAACCTGGCCCGCGTAGTACACGTGTTCCTGCATCAGCGCGTCGGCACGCTGGGATTGCCGATTGACGATGGCGTCGAAGATCCGATGGTGGTCGTCGTGCGAGCGCACGATGATCCGGTAGTCTTCCCAGACCATGATCCGGTTCGACGCGAGCGGGATGTTGTGGGTCTGCCGGACCAGATCGGGCAGCAGCGTGTTGCCCGACGCCGCGAGGATCGTCTCGTGAAAGGTGATGTTCATCTGCCGGTAGGGCACGAGATTCTCGGGCGTGAGCGCGCCGCATTTGAGCAGGCGATCACCCGTCGCGAGGCATTCCTCGAGTCGGAGACGGCCGGCGGTATCGAGCCCGCGTTCTGCCGCGAACCGGCAGGCGAGTCCTTCGAGAACGGCGCGGGCTTCGTAGGCGGCCAGGATGTCGGCAATGCCGAACGCCCTCACGCCATAACCGCGCTTGGCTTCGTAGACGAGCAGACCTTCCTGGGCGAGTGCGGCGAGTGCCGAGCGGATCGGTGTCCGCGAGACGCCCATTCGTTCGGCGAGAGGGATCTCGAGCAAGCGCTCGCCTGGCCCGAAAGCCCCCTCCAGCACGAGCTCGCGCAAGCGGTCCGTCACGGATTGGGAGCGCGTTTTTGCAGTCATGTGCCAACGTCAGGTTTATCCGCCGGATACGGGCCGGGCTGCCCCGCGCCGGGCCCATTCCAGCCCACGGCGCAAGCGGACGAGCAGATTGTATACAAGGATATCGACCGGTCCTCCAGCGTTCCAGCTATCCGCGCAAGAACTGTAATTTAATTACTCAACGAGAGGTAGATAGACAAGAAAAGATTCGATTTTGACCATCACGCTTGACCAGTCTGCACACAGTGTATACAAGCAGCGCCCAAAATGTAAGCGTGAGCCTTGGAGCGGAACGCCGTGAATCAGCCTAACTCTTTGGCGCAGCGCTGTTCGGACGGCAGGGCGCGATGACTCGAGCACTTGTGACTGGAGGAGGCCGTGGCATCGGCGCTGCGGTCTGCAACCGGCTGGCGCGGGATGGTTTCGCCGTGGCCGTGGCCGATATCGATGCGAACGCCGCACGTGAAGTTGCCGCGAGGCTCCCCGGTGCGGGGCATGCCGGATATGCGGTCGACGTCAGCGACGAGCAGTCGGTCACGCAGCTCTTCGAGAGCATCGAACGCGACGGTGATCTGATCGGCGTGCTCGTCTGCTGTGCGGGTGTTCTCATCCTGCCGGACGGTACGCGTCCCAAGATCTGGGAGACCACGCTTGCGGACTGGGAGCGAACGCAGGCCGTGAATCTCCGTGGGACGTTTCTGACCATACGCGAGTATCTCCGTCGGCGGGTCGCCGTACCGGTGCGCGACGGCCGCATCGTCACGTTCGGGTCCGTCGCCGCGCAGCTCGGCGGCTATCGCTCGAGCAGCGCATACATCGCGAGCAAGTCGGGGGTGCTCGGTCTGACCAAGGCAGTGGCGCGCGAGGCGGCACCGCTCGGCATTACCGTGAATGCAGTCGCGCCGGGACTGATCGACGCGCCGATGCTGCGCCAGTCCCTGGATCCAAGCGACGACGAGACGGCTGCCGCTGCGATTCCGTTGGGGCGGATCGGTAAACCCGAGGATGTCGCGGCTGCCGTTTCCTACCTCGTCAGCCCCGATGCCAGCTACGTCACAGGCGCCACGATCGACGTGAACGGCGGCTACCGCATGCAATGAGAAGGGCGCCGCAACAACCGAGAAACAACATACCGGATGACCAGAGGAGGAGATCTATGCGACGCATGAAAGCTTTTGCGCTGCCGGGATTGATCGCCGGACTCGCACTGTCCACGGCAGCGGCAGCCTTTCCCATCAAGGCCGGGCAGGGTACCTACCAGGATCCCGGCATTACCGACGACACGATCAAGATCGGTCTCTTCGCGCCGCTCTCGGGTCCGGCGCGCGCCTATGGCGAGGATCCGTTGAATGCCGCCCGCATGTGGTACGAGATGATCAACGAGATGGGCGGAATCTGGGGCCGGAAGATCGAGCTCGTCATCGAGGATGACCGGTGCACCGCGAACGACCTTGTCGCGGCCGTGAAGAAGCTCGTCGAGCAGGACCAGGTGTTCATGCTGAACGGCGGTTCGTGCTCGGCGGCCGCCGTCGCCGCGCAGGAATACGTGCTCCGTAACAAGGTTCCGTACGTGATGCTGAACGCCTCGGGCGACGGTGCGCTGTATCCGCCGACGGATTACATCTTCGGCGGGATCTCCATTTCGCAGCGCGCGGTCGGCGGCATCGCCGTCGACTTCGTCGTGAAGCACTTCAACGCCAAGAAGATCGGCTACATCAACCACGACGATGCCTACGGCGCGTGGAATCTCGAGACCGCGGAGTACATGGCCAAGGAGCATGGCGTATCCCTCAGCGTCGAGTCGATAAATCCGAACATCACCGACGTGACGGCGCCGATGCTCAAGATCCGCGCGGCCAACCCCGACGTCCTGATCCTGACCACCTACGCGCGTCCCGCGGCCCTCATTCTCAAGCGGGCGCACGAGCTCGGCTTCAAGGGACCGATCGTGCTGACGGTCACCGGAACGGCGAACCTGAAACAGCTCGTGGAGAACGTCGGCACGAAGGACGCCTTTGCGAACTTCTACGTTCAGGACGTGATCAACGACTCGCCGGATGGACCGAAGCAGCGGTGGATCATCGACATGTACAAGAAGCGGTACCCGGATCTCGCGGCCAAGCCGGACCATCCGACGCCTTACATGCCCTACGGCGTCGCGTCCGCGCAGACGGTGACCCATGCGCTCATGCTGGCCGGTCCCAACCCGACTCGCGAGTCCGTGGCGCGCATTCTTCGTACCCTGACCTTCGAGTCGGGCGTGATGGCTGGAATGATCTCGTTCGGCGAGAACGATCGGGCGGGGCAGGAGTCGTCGATTTTCCTCAAGTTCGACGGCGAAACGCAGGTCCTGCAGCCCGGCGTCTATACCAGCCGCTGGACCTATAAACCGTAATCCTCGGGCGTGTGAGGAGAGCGCGATGATGGGCGATTGGCAGGTCTATTGGCTGTTCCTTCAGCAGGGAATCGCCTCGGGCCTCGTTACCGGCAGCATCTACGCCCTGCTCGCGATCGCGATCGTCATCATCTTCAAGACGACGGACGCGCCGAACTTCGCTGCAGGCGAGATCTTCATGGCCGGCGCCTACATCGCGCTCTACCTCCTGATCTTTTCGCAAATTGCCTATGTCATCGCCGTTCCCGTGACGCTGGCGATTACCTTCGTCTTTTCGGCCTTGTTCTACCGCATCGTACTGCGCCGCATCGGCGTCTCGCCCGCCGTGGCCGTGAACGTCGTCATCGCGACACTCGGGCTTTCGTTCGTGCTCAAGGGCATCGTCCGCAACACCGGGTTCGGCGACGTTCCCCGCTCGTTTCCCGCGGTGTTCGGCGCAGACACGGTCCAGATCGGCGATGCGGTCCTGACGACGCAGGACGTGGCCGTCTTCGCACTCGCCCTGCTGGCGATGGCGATCTTCTTCGTGTTCTTCAACTACACCCGGACTGGCCGCGCGATGCGCGCCGTCGGCATGAATCCGCGCGCGGCGGCCCTCGTCGGCATCGACCTGCACAAGACCCGCATGCTGATCTGGGGACTTTCGGGACTGCTCTCGGCCCTCGCCGCCATCCTGATCGCACCCAAGATCCTGATGACGGCAGACATGGGGATCGTGGTGATCCTCGGGTTCGCCGCGGCGATCGTGGGGGGCTTTACCAGCCTGCCGGGTGCCGTGGTCGGCGGCCTCATCATCGGCATCGTCGAAAATCTCGTGGGCCTGTTCGTGTCGACGCGGGCCATCGTGGTAGCTCCGTTCATCGTGATCATGCTGGTGCTTGCCATTCGTCCGCAGGGACTGTTCGGCGGCCCGGTCGTCATCAAGAAAGTGTGACGATGACCCGCGCTTCTTACATCGTCGCGGCGGTGGCCGCAGGTGCGCTGCTCGTTCTCCTGCCGCTCCTGGGGTCCGGGTACATCGTCTACCTGGCCAATCTCATGCTCGTCTACATCGTGCTCGCGCTCGGGCTGAACATCCTGATCGGCGAGACCGGGCAGTTCGGGTTGGCACACGTCGCCTTCTACGGTATCGGCATCTATACGACCGCGATCCTGACGGGTCGTTTCGACGTACCGTTCCTGATCGCGGCGGCCGCCGGCGTGCTGCTGGCGGGCGCCATCGGCTTGCTGCTCGGCTATGTGTCGTTCCGCATGCGCGATATCTATCTGGCGCTCTCGACCTTCGCGTTCGGCGAGGCCATGCAGTGGGTTTACCGAAGCTGGGACGCGGTAACGAACGGTCCGAACGGCATGCGCATCAAGCCCGCGGAGCTTTTCGGCTTCCGGATCGCTACCGACCACGACGCTTATCCCTTCGTGCTGGCGACAACGATCATCATCATCGCGGCGACCGTCTGGCTGCGCAGGTCGCGGCTCGGCCGCGCCTTCCGCGCCGTCCGGGAGTCGGAGCCGGCAGCACTTGCGATGGGGGTCGACGTCCGACGGGCCAAGGTGATCGCCTTTGCACTGTCCGCCGCCTATGCCGGCGCCGCTGGCGGGATGTTCGCGTCGTTCTCGTCGTTCATCCATCCCGACAGCCTCGGATTCACGGAGACCATTCTGGTCGTGACCATGATCGTCGTCGGCGGGTTGGGATCGATTCCCGGCGCCATCGTCGGCGCGCTCGTTCTCGGCGCGGTGCAGGAACTTCTGCGTCAGGCACCGTCGTACCAGGAGATCCTCTACGGGGTGATTTTGATTCTTTTCATGATGTATCTCCCCAAGGGGCTCGCCGGCGCCGTAGGCAATCTCGCACGACGTGCAGGCTGATCCATGGATCCGCTCTTGACCATCGAAGGTCTTACGGTCCGCTTCGGTGGACTGACGGCCGTGTCGAACTTCTCCATGACGGTGGAGCGCGGCAGCATCCATGCGCTGATCGGGCCCAACGGCGCCGGCAAGTCCACCGTCTTCAACTGCATTTCCCGTTTCTATTCCCCCGTCGCGGGAACGTGCCGGTTCGACGGCATCGATCTTTTCAGTCTGCCGCCTCATCGGATCGCGGAACTCGGCATCGCGCGAACCTTTCAGAACCTGGAGCTGTTCGGCGGCATCAGCGTTCTGGAGAACGTTCTCATCGGTCTCGACGTCCGCAGTCGCGGCCAGCGGGCGCGTGGCACGAAAGAGGCGCGCGAGGAGGCCGAGGCCATTCTCGAGCAAACAGGTCTCATCGCGTTCAAGGACGAGCTGGCCAGCTCCCTCGACTTCGGCCGCCAGAAGCAGCTCGAAGTCGCGCGCGCACTGGCGCTGCGGCCCAAGCTGCTTCTCCTCGACGAGCCCGCGGCGGGACTTCGCAACCGCGAGATCGCGGCGCTCGACCGATTGCTTGTCGATCTGGCGAAACGCGAAGGGATCACAATCCTTCTGGTCGAGCACGTGATGCAACTCGTCATGTCGATCTCGGACCGCATAACCGTGCTGAGTTTCGGACAGAAGATCGCGGAAGGGCTTCCCGCCGACATCCGCACTAATCCCGCCGTCATCGAGGCTTATCTGGGGCGTGAGGCCGCATGCTGAGCATCCGCAACATCTCCGCGTCCTACGGCCGCGTCGCGGCGCTGTCGCGCGTCAGCCTCGATGCGCCGGCCGGTGCGATCATTGCGCTGCTCGGCGCCAACGGGGCCGGAAAGACGACCACACTCAACTGCGTGAGCCGGCTCGTCAACATCACCGAAGGCGAGATTCTCTTCGAAGGACGCCGCATCGACCGTCTGTCGTCGGACGAGGTCGTTCGACTCGGCATCGCGCAGGTGCCGGAGGGCCGTGAGATCTTCGCGCGCATGTCGGTTCGCGAGAATCTCGAGATCGGCGCGCATGTCCGGCGCGACCGGCACGGCATCGCCGCGGATCTCGAACGCGTTTGCGGCTACTTCCCGGTTCTGCGGCAGCGATTCGCCCAAGATGCCGGAACGCTCTCCGGCGGCGAGCAGCAGATGCTGCTGATCGCGCGCGCGCTCATGGCGCGGCCGAGGCTCCTTCTGCTCGACGAGCCGTCGCTCGGCTTGTCGCCCCTCCTGGTCGAGCAGATCTTCGCGATCATTCGTCAGCTCAATCAGGAGGGATTGACGATACTCGTCGTCGAGCAGAATGCGCGCCTGGCACTCGCGGTCTCGTCCTATGCGTACATTCTCGAGAACGGGGAGATCGCATTCGAAGGACCGTCCGCCGAACTCGCGCAGAATGACCGCGTGCGGCAGGCGTATCTTGGAGGATAGTACCCCATGGAACGGCGCATCGCAGCGGTAACTGGAGCCGGTCAAGGTATCGGGCGCGCAATAGCAAAACGCCTTGCCGAGGACGAATTCCGCGTGATCGTGATCGACCGCAATGCGGCGGCAGCGGACGACACCGTTGCCGCGATACGCCAGGCCGGCGGCGAGGCCGAAAGTGCCGCGATCGACATATGCGATCGCGGCAGCGTCTCGGCCCTGTTTCAGCGCCAGCCGTCGCTCGACGTCGTGGTGAACAACGCGGGAATCTTCACGGACCGGCCGTTCTTCGACCTGACGGAGGCCGATTTCGATGCCGCGCACAAGGTCAACGTCGTCGGCCTTTTCGTCGTCGCCCAGGAGGCGGCACGGCGGATGCAGCCCGGCGGCCGCATCATCAATATCGCCTCGCGCGCCTTCCTGGGGGCGCGCGGACATGCCCATTATGTCGCCTCGAAGGCCGCTGTCGTCGGTCTGACGCGCGCCATGGCCATGGAGCTCGCCGGGCGGGAGATCTTCGTCAACGCGATTGCGCCCGGTTTGATCGACACGCCCATGCTTCAGGCGCTGAGCCCGGATCGGTTGCGCCAGCAGCTTGCCCTGCAGCCGACCGGGAAGGCCGGCACGCCGGATGACGTGGCGAATGCCGTCGCGTTCTTCGCCTCGCCCCGGACCGGTTTCATCACGGGACAGGTCCTTCTCGTCGACGGCGGAAAATCGCTCGGCGGCGGGCTGGGGATATAGAACATGGATTTCGGCCTTGCCGGTAAAGTTGTTCTCGTTACCGGCGGCGCGCAAGGAATCGGATTGGCGGTCGCAACGGCGCTAGCGCGCGAACGGGCAAGAATCGCCGTCGTCGACGTCAACGGGGACGGCGCGAATGAAGTGGCCCGGACGCTCGGTGCCGGGGATGTCGCGGCACGGGCTTATGCGCTCGACGTTCGCGACGCCGCGGCAACCCGGCGGGTGGTCGAGACGGTCGAGCAGGAGCTCGGGCCGATCGCCGGCGTCGTGGCTGCCGCCGGTGTCGCCCGTGCGGCGCCGGCTGAGACGATGGACGAGGAGACTTGGAATCTGGTCCTCGACGTCAATCTCAAGGGAACGTTCCTCACAGTGCAGGCGGCAGCAGCGCCCATGCTGCGGCGTCGGAACGGCGCCATCGTCATGATCTCGTCGATCACGGGGTTCGGAGGACAGGCCGGCCGCGCCAATTATGCGGCATCCAAATGGGGCGTCATCGGCCTGACGAAGACGCTCGCGATCGAATGGGGACATCGCGGCGTGCGCGTGAACGCCGTCGCGCCGAACGCGGTCGATACGGAGATGATCCGCCGGGGCGTGCCGGAGAGCTTCGTCGCAGGCGTCATCGAAGACCGTACGCCCGTGGGCCGTATCGCGCAGCCGGACGAGGTGGCGGACGCGATTCTGTTCCTGCTGTCCGATGCGGCGCGGTATGTCAACGGCGCCGTACTGCCGGTCGATGGCGGGCTTACGGCCGGCTTCCTCACGCGCGCCCACGGTACCGATTTCGCGAATACGCGCCTCGCCCCGTCCGCAACGGGCGAATGAACGCCGCCCGGACGGGCGGATCGGCAGGCTGACCGCCCGAACCGAAGCGGCGACTACGTAATCTCGCTCAGATAATGATGGCGTGCCGTGTCGCAGCGGCTCAGGCGCAGTTCGACCGGGCGTCCGTCGAGGCCGTAGGCGGTGCGGTCGATCTCGAGCAGCGGCGCACCGGCCCTGAGGCCGAGCGCCTTCGCCTCTTCGGGCGTGGCCGCGACGGCCTTGAGGCGCTCGACCGCGCGGGCGACAGTGACGCCGTACTTCTCTTCATAGAACCGGTACACCTCGTTCGGCAGCTTGTCGACCACGCGTTCGACGAGACCGGGGAAGAGGCTGCCCGGCAGGACGATGCGCTCGAAGATCGCCGGACGGCCGCCGAGCAGCCGGATGCGCTTGAGCGCGATCACGGGCGTGCCCGCGGCAAGCTTCAGGCGTTCGGCCTGCGCCTTCGTCGCCCGCGCGTTGCGCAAGGCGAGGACGCGATGCGACGGCAGCGCCCGCGCGCCGTCGTCACCCACGAGATGAAAGAAGTGGAAGAGGGCGCGCTGCGGCGTGTGCCGGGCGACGAAGGTTCCCTTGCCCTGCTGGCGCACGACGAGGTTCTGCGCGGCCAACTCGTCGAGCGCCTTGCGGACCGTGCCCTGGCTGACCTTGAGCTCGGCCGCTAGGCTGAATTCCGACGGCAGTGCCTCGCCCGGCTTCCATACGCCGGAAGCGAGGCGCTGCACGAGCAGGTCCTTGACCTGGGCATAGAGCGGACGGAAACCGAGCGTCGCGTTCATCGTTCATACATATTCTAGCACAGCCGTTTATATCTTATATAAGACATAAGATTCGCGTTGACTCGTCCGCGGCCAGCACCCTAGCCTTGACCTCTAAAATCCCTAACAAAGGGCAAGGGGGAGGAATGACGACCCATTTCATCGTTCACGACGCGAGGGACACGGTTGGCGTCGTGGTCGTCGAGGACGTCAAGCCGGGCCAGCGGCTCGAAGGCTGGGTGATGGAGGGCGACAAGACGATCTATGTCGATGCGCTCGATGCCGTGCCGCTCGGCCACAAGATCGCGCTCCAGGACATCAAGAACGGCGACACGATCATCAAGTACGGCAACGACATCGGGCGCGCCGTCGCCGACATCGGCAAGGGTCGCCACGTGCACGTCCACAACGTGAAGACCAAGAGGTGGTAGCCATGGCCCGGACGCCAGCGAGGAACGGACGCGATCTTGGGTTTCAGGGCTACCGGCGCCCGAACGGGCGCGTCGGCATCCGCAACCACGTCATCATTCTGCCGCTCGACGACCTGTCGAACGCTGCGTGCGAGGCGGTCGCCAACAACATCAAGGGCACGATAGCATTGCCGCATGCCTATGGCCGTCTGCAGTTCGGCAAGGACCTCGAACTCCATTTCCGTACCCTGATCGGTACCGGCGCCAACCCGAACGTCGCGGCGGTCGTGGTCATCGGCATCGAGCCCGGCTGGACCAAGCGCGTGGTCGACGGCATCGCCAAGACCGGCAAGCCGGTCGAGGGTTTCTCGATCGAGGGCAACGGCGACATCAACACGATCGCCAAGGCGTCGCGCACGGCGAAGGAGTTCCTGCACTGGGCCTCGGAGCTGCAGCGCGAGGAGTGCTACATCAACGAGCTGTGGGTATCGTGCAAGTGCGGCGAGTCCGACACGACGTCCGGCCTCGCCTCGAATCCGACCGTCGGCAACCTGATCGACAAGATCGACCCGCTGGGGGCCACGACGTGCTTCGGCGAGACGTCGGAGCTGACCGGCGCCGAGATGATCTGCGCGCAGCGCGCGGCAACCAAGGAAGTCGCGGAGAAGTTCCTGGCGACGTGGCGCGCCTACAACGACATGATCAACCGCCACAAGACGAACGACCTGTCGGAATCGCAGCCGACCAAGGGCAACATCGCCGGCGGCCTGACGACGATCGAGGAAAAGGCGTTCGGCAATTTCCAGAAGATCGGCCGCAACACGAAATTCATCGACGTCCTGAAGCCGGCCGAGGCGCCGTCGAAGGGTCCCGGGCTCTACTTCATGGACACTTCATCGGCGGCCGCGGAATGTGTGACGCTTCAGGCGGCAGGCGGCTTCGTCGTCCATCTGTTTCCGACCGGCCAGGGTAACGTGATCGGCAATCCGATCGAGCCGGTCATCAAGCTGACCGCGAACCCGCGGACGGCGCGGGAGATGAGCGAGCACATCGACCTCGACGTCTCGGGCATTCTGCGGCGCGAGATGACGCTGGACGAGGCGGGCGACCGCCTGATCGACATCATGATCCGGACCTGCAACGGCCGTCTCACCGCAGCCGAAGCCCTGGGGCACCGCGAGTTCGTGCTGACCAAGCTCTATCAGAGCGCATGAGGCCATAACCCTCCGCCCAGAGAGGGGCCGACAAGAGCCGCGGGCAAGCGGCCGTCAGCCATGGGGAGGAAACGTATTGAGCGACGCGACGCTCACGGTACGGATCTGGCGCGGGACCGAGGGAGGACGGTTCGAGACGTATACCGTGCCGCACCGCGAGAGCCAGACGGTCCTGGACGTCGTCACCTGGATCCAGCGCCGCATCGACCCGACGCTGTCCTATCGCTATGCCTGCCGTGTCGGCATGTGCGGGTCGTGCGCGATGACCGTGAACGGCGTACCGTGATGGACATGCCGCACGCATGTGGCGAAGGTCGCGGACAGCAACGGCATCACGGTCGCCCCGCTCCGCAATCTGCCGATCATCAAGGATCTCGCGGTCGATATGACCGGCTTCTTCGACAAGTGGGCGCGCGCCCAGGGCCGCTTCGTGCCGGGCCCCGGCGCGGCGACGGATTTCGCCGTGGTGCCGCCCGACAGCCGCGAGCGCCGGGCCGCCGATGCGGCGATCGAGTGCATCGGCTGCGGCGTGTGCCATGCCGCCTGCGACGTCGTGTCGTGGAACCCGGATTATCTCGGTCCCGCCGCGCTCAACCGGGCCTGGACGCTCGTCAATGACGTGCGCGACGGCGCGCGCGACGGCGCGCGCGACGAACGCCTGGCGGCGGTTGCAGGCGATGCGGGTTGCCATGCCTGTCATACGCAGCAGAACTGTCGCGCGTTCTGTCCGAAGCATCTCGATCCCACCGCTTCGATCGCGGGCCTCAAGCGTGCGACGGTGCTTGCGGCGCTCAAGGGGAAGATCTGAGCGATGTCGGGAGCGTCGCGGCGCATCGAGACTCTGCTGTGGACCGCGCAGCGCGCCTCGGCGGCGGTGCTCGCCGTCTGCGTCGCAGTCCATCTGGTGACGGTCGTCTATGCCGTGCGCGGCGGGCTCTCGGCCGCGGAGATCCTGGCGCGCACGCGGGGTTCCGTCGGTTGGCTGCTCTTCTACGGCCTGTTCGTGCTTGCCGTCGCGGTGCATGCGCCGCTGGGCGTACGCACGATCCTGCGCGAAATGACGCCGTGGCGCGGCCGCTCGCTCGACGTGGCCGCCGCCGCGTTCGCACTGTTCCTCGTCGCGTTCGGCTGGCGCGCGATCGGAGGGCTGTTCGCATGATTGGGAGTCCCGGCATGAGCGCGAGGCGCGCGCATCTCACTTGACGGGCCCGTACGCATTCCAACTACGCGGCCGTCGTCGTGCATCGCCTGTCAGGGTTGCTGCTGGCGCTGTTCCTTCCGTTCCACTTCTGGGCCCTCGGCCAGGCGATCCGGGGTGAGGCCGCGCTCGACGGTTTCCTGCGCTGGACGGCGCATCCGATCCTGAAGCTCGCCGAGACCGTCCTCGTCATGCTGCTCGCGGCCCACTTGGCCGGCGGGCTGCGGCTGCTTGCGATCGAATTCGGCGGCTGGCGCGACTGGCAACGTACGGCGGTGGCGGCCACGGCCGGGTTCGGCCTCGCCGTCGGCCTGTTGTTCCTGTTGAACGTGACCGGTCCATGAGTGCGGTGACGGGCGACCTGCTGCTTTCGCTCACGACGTTCGTCGCGGCGTTCGCCTCGGGTCTCGCCGGATTCGCCTTCGCACTGATTGCAAGCGGAATCTATCTCTACGTGCTGACACCGGCGAAGCGGTACCGCTGGTGCTAGCCTGCTCGCTCGCGGCGCAGATCATGACGCTGGTGGCGCTCAAGGGCGTCATCGACTGGAAGCGACTGCATCCGTTTCTGATCGGCGGGATCGCCGGTATCCCGCTCGGCGCGTTGCTGCTGCAGCACATTGACGTGCCGGTGTTCCGGTTCGCCGTCGGCATCTTCCTGGTCGCCTACAGCGTCTTCATGTTCCTGCGCCCCGTCGCGGCGGCGATCGATGCCGGCGGGCGCGCCGTCGACGGCGCGATCGGTTTTGTCGGCGGCGTCATGGGCGGGCTCGCCGGCCTCTCAGGGGCAGTCCCGACGATCTGGTGCGGACTGCGCGGCTGGCCGAAGCAGATCCAGCGCGGCGTGTACCAACCCTACATTTTCGTAATGCAGCTCCTGGCCCTGATCTGGCTGGGCGGGCTCGGGACGATCGGAATGCGGACGGCGACGCAGTCCCTGATCTGTCTGCCGGCGCTCGTGATCGGCACGTGGCTCGGCTTCAAACTCTATGCCCGCGTCGATGATGCGCAGTTCAGGCGCATCATCCTGCTGCTGCTCATGGGTTCCGGGATCGGTCTGCTCATGTGATACTTCGCGAAATCAAAATCAGCCGGTGGAAGATCGGCGCAGCTCGAACAGGAGGAGGAACACGGCCATGACGATACGAGGATTCAATCGGTCGATCTGTCTGGCGATCTCGGCAGCTGCCGTCGCCGTGTTGTTTTGTGCGTCCGCGCGTGCCGAGACGGACACGGTGCGTATCGCCAAGCAGTTCGGAATCTCCTACCTGCCGCTCACGGTAATGGAGGAGAAGAAGCTGGTCGAAAAGCACGCCAAGGCCGCCGGCCTCGGCGCCATCAAGACCGAGTGGACGAAGTTCAGCTCCGGCGCCGCGATGAACGAGGCGCTGATCTCGGGCAGCCTCGACTTTCCTTCGGGCGGGGTCGGTCCTCTCGTCACGATCTGGGCCAGGACGAAGGGAAACCTGAACGTCAAGAGCGTTTCGTCGATCAATTCGATGCCGCTGTATCTCAACACCATCAATCCGAACGTGAAGACCGTGAAGGACTTCACGGACAAGGACAAGATTGCGCTGCCGGCGGTGAAGGTGTCGATCCAGGCGGTGACGCTGCAGATGGCGGTGGAGAAGGCGTTCGGCAAGCACGATGCCCTGGACCGGCTGACGGTGTCGATGTCGCATCCTGACGGAATGGCGGCGATGATGTCGGGACAGAGCGAGATCACGGCCCATTTCACCTCGGCGCCGTTCCAGTACCTGGAACTGGAGGACAAGCGGGTGCACCGCGTGTTCAGCTCGTTCGAGGTGCTGGGCGGCCCCGCTACTTTCAACACGATCTGGACGACCACGGAATTTCGCGAGAAGAACCCGAAGACCTACAAGGTCTTCCTGGCGGCGGTCGAGGAGGCGACCGAGTGGATAAACGCCAACAAGAAGGAGGCGGCGGCGCTGTGGATCAAGGCCGAGAACTCCAGACTACCGCAGGAGTTCGTCGAGAGGATCCTGAACGATCCGGACAACGTCTTCACCACGACCCCGCAGAACGTGATGAAGTATGCCGAGTTCATGCACAAGGTCGGCTCGATCCGGAACATGCCCGGGTCGTGGAAGGAGATGTTCTTCCCAGAGATTCACGACAAACAGGGAAGCTGAGGCGCACGTCAGGCCCGGCGCTTCGCTGTCGAACGTCGCGCCGCTGCTCGAGGTCGACGGCGTCACGCTCCAGTACAAGACGCGCGACCATTTGGTGACGGCGACATATCGGGTGAGCTTCAACGTCTACCCGGCCGACCGGTTCGTGCCGCTCGGACCGTCCGGTTGCGGCAAGTCGACGCTGCTCAAGGGCGTGGCCGGCTTCATGCGGCCGGTCGAAGGCAACATCCGACTGCAGGGGCGGCCCGTCGACCGCCCCGGCCCGGATCGCATGATGGTGTTCCAGGAGTTCGACCAGCTCCTGCCCTGGAAGACCGTGCTGCAGAACGTCATGTTTCCGATGCTGGTCAGCGGCAAGTACCGCCGCGACGAGGCGGAGGACCGCGCGCTCAAGTACATCGACAAGGTCAACCTCACCAAGTTCCGCGACGTCCATCCGCACATGCTGTCCGGCGGCATGAAGCAGCGCGTTGGCGGCATGAAGCAGCGCGTTGCCATCGCCCGTGCGATGGCGATGGAGCCGGATATTCTGCTGATGGACGAACCGTTCGCGGCCCTCGACGCGTTGACCCGCCGCAAGATGCAGGAGGAGCTGATCCAGCTGTGGGAGGAAACGCGGTTCTCCGTGCTGTTCGTGACGCATTCGATCGAGGAGGCGATCATCGTCGGCTCGCGCATCCTCGTCCTCAGCCCGCACCCGGGGCGCGTCAAGGCCGAGCTGAACGCGCATCAGTTCAGTCATGACCACCAGGGCGGGCCCGAGTTCATGGCCCTCAACCAGCGCATCCACAACATGCTGTTTGCGGAGCGCATCGAGCAGGAGCGAGTGACCGGCCATGGCTGACGTGCGAACCACCTTCTCGCCACCGGTCCGCGCAGAGTTCGAGAACAGGACGCTCGAGGAAGGTCAGATCGGTGACGTCGCCCGCCCGCTCTCCCTCTGGGAGCGGATCACCAACGTCGACGCCGTCCGCAAGGCCATGATCCTGGTCGTGCTCGCCGCGGCGTGGGAGCTCTATGCCCGGTGGGTGAACAATCAGCTGATGCTGCCCGCGTTCAGCGACACCGTTGCGGCGCTGTTCGATGCGACCATGCACGGGCCGCTCGTCGACCGGGTCTGGACGTCGATCAAGGTCCTGATGATGGGCTATGCGGCCGGCATCTTCCTTGCCGCCGTCTTCACGACGCTCGCCGTTTCGACCCGCATCGGCACCGATCTGCTCTCGACCCTGACGTCGATGTTCAATCCGTTGCCGGCGATCGCGCTGCTGCCGCTTACGCCGCTGTGGTTCGGGCTCGGCACCCCCAGCCTCGCCTTCGTCATCATCCATTCCGTGCTGTGGGCGGTGGCGCTCAATACGCATACCGGCTTTCTTTCGGTGCCCGAGACGCAACGCATGGCGGGACAGAATTACGGCCTCAAGGGCCTGCGCTATGTCATGAACATCCTCATCCCGGCTGCGTTTCCGTCGATTCTGGCCGGCCTCAAGATCGGTTGGGCCTTCGCCTGGCGCACGCTGATCGCGCCGAACTCGTGTTCGGCGTTTCGTCGGGTTCCGGCGGTCTCGGCTGGTTCATCTTCGAGAACCGCAACCAGCTCGAGACGGCTTACGTGTTCGCGGGCCTCACGGCCGTCATCATCATCGGCCTCGTGGTCGAGAGCATCATCTTCCGCACGGTCGAGATGAAGACCGTGCGCAAATGGGGTATGCAGCGATGAGCGACCAGGACGAGGCCGCGAAGCTTCACGTCGACCCGGGTGCGGTGGAGGAGGCAGCCAAGTTTCTCTATATCCGCGCGCTCAAGGTCCTGCCGGACGACATCCAGGCCGGTTTCCGCCGCCTCGATGCGACCGAAAGCGATGCGACGGCCAAGACGATTCTCGCCACCATGATCGAGAACATCGCCGTCGCCGAACGCACCGATAACCTGCTGTGCCAGGATACCGTCATCCCGATCTACAACGTTCTCATCGGCCGCCACGTCGAGATCGACGGCGTCGCGCTCAAGGAAGCGATCCGGCGCGGGGTCGAGCGGGCGACGCGGGAGCATCCGCTGCGCTCGTCGGTCGTCCACCCGATCACGCGCGTGAACGAGCATACCTCGTGCGGTCCGGGCGTGCCGGTGATCAACATCGACTTCATGGAGACGCCGCGCGAACTCAGGATCGAGATGATCCCGAAGGGCTCCGGGGCCGAGAACGGCTCGTTCCTGAAGATGTGCATTCCGGCCGTCGGCGTCGACGGGGTGAAGACGTTCGTGATCGACCGCGTCATGGAAGCGGGCGGCAAGGTGTGCCCGCCGACCATCGTCGGCGTCGGCGTGGGCGGCACGTCGGATCTCTGCATGCATCTCGCCAAGGTCGCGGCGACGCGGCCGCTCGGATCGGTGTGTCCCGACCCCGAGGGCGCGAAGCTCGAGCGCATGCTGACCGAAGCCGTGAACGCGCTCGGCATCGGGCCGCAAGGGCTGGGAGGCGATTCGACGGCGTTCGCCGTCCATGTCGAGCTGGCCGCGACCCACATCACGATGAACCCGGTCGCGGTCAACATCCAGTGCCACTCGGCACGCCGCGCGACCGCGACCTTCACGCCGCGCGGGGTCAAGATCGGATTCTGACATGGCGCACTACGACTTCGACATGCCGGTCACGGAATCGCAGACGCGACGGCTTCGTGTCGGCGACACCGTGACGCTCAACGGCACGCTCTACGGCATCCGGGATGCGACGCAGATCCACATGTTCGACCGCGGGTGGACGACGCGCTTCGACCTGAACGGTCACGCCGTCATTCACACGGCGCCCAACGTGCGCAAGGTTGCACGGTCGCCCCGGCACCCGGCAGGCTATGCGCCCGTCTGCATCGGCACGACAACCTCGGCGCGCATGGAGCGTTTCTCGCGGCCGCGGATGGCGCAGTACGGCGTGCGCCTCATCATCGGCAAGGGCGGACTCGGCGCCGACTCGGCCCGGGCGTTCGCCGAGCGGGGCGGCATCTATCTCGCCATCATCGGCGGTACCGCCGCGCTCGAGACGACCTGGATCGAGGCGATCGAGGACGTCGACCTCGATGATCTCAATCCCGAAAGCCTGTGGAAATTCAGGGTGAAAGGGTTCGGTCCGCTGCTGGTCGCGATGGACAGCCGCGGTGCCTCGCTCTACGACCGGGTCAGGACGACCGCGAGGCCCGCCGCGCCAGGGCACTCGCCGCCATGGGCGTGAAGGCTTGAGGAAATGAGGAAACCGTTGGAGCGGGGAGGAAGGCGTCTTGAATCACGGAGACCCGAAGGCACGCGGATGAATTCCGGCGCTCGTCATGCGCCATTCACCTTCTTGCGTGCCTTCATGACGTTTGGGCCCGTTCACTCTCGCTGCCCCTGATGGTTCAAACCGCGATGAAGCGACTGCAGACCGACATTCTGATCCTGGGCACCGGCGGGGCGGGACTGTTCGCGGCACTGCATGCGCACAAGGCCGCGCCGCAGCTCAAGATCACGGTCGCGGTCAAGGGGCTTCTGGGCAAATGCGGCTGCACGCGCATGGTCCAGGGCGGCTACAACGTCGCGCTGGCGCCAGGGATTCGGTCGAACGCCATTTCATGGACACGATCGAGGGCGGTAAGTGGCTCAACGACCAGGATCTCGCCTGGGTGCTGGTCACGGTCGCTCAGGCGCGCATCCGCGAGCTCGAGAACGAACTCGGCTGCTTCTTCGACCGCAATCCCGACGGCACCATCCATCAGAAGGCCTTCGCCGGCCAGACCTTCGACCGGACCGTCCACAAGGGCGACCTGACCGGGATCGAGATCATCAACCGGCTCGCTGAACAGGTATGGGCCCGCGGCATCGACCGGCTGGAAGAGCATCGGACGATCGAACTGATCAGGACGGCGCATGGCGACGCCATTGCCGGCGTGCTGTTCATCGACATGCGGTCGGGCGATTTCGTGTTCGTTCAGACACGCGCCGTGCTTCTCGCGACCGGCGGCGGGCCGACCATGTACCGGTATCACACGCCGTCGGGCGACAAGTCGTGCGACGGCATGGCCATGGCGCTGCGGGCCGGCCTCACGCTCCGCGACATGGAGATGGTGCAGTTCCACCCGACCGGCCTGCTGGCGGGGCCGGATACGCGCATGACCGGAACGGTGCTGGAGGAAGGCCTGCGCGGCGCCGGCGGCTACCTGCTGGATGCGAAGGGCGAGCGTTTCATGGCGCGCTACGACCCGCGCGGCGAGCGCGCGACGCGCGACATCGTCAGCCGCGCCATCTTCGACGCGATCCGCAAGGGCGGTGCCACGCCGCTCGGCGGCGTGTACCTCCAGATGAGTCATCTCGGGCCCGACAAGGTCCGCAAGCAATTTCCGCAAGCAATTCAAGGGCATGGTCGAACGCTGCGCCGATTGCGGCTTCGACCTCGCCGGCGGCCGCGTCGAGGTCGTGCCGACGGCGCACTACATGATGGGCGGTGTCAAGTTCAGGACCGACTGCACGACCGAACTCACCGGCCTGTTCGCGGCGGGCGAGGACACGGGTGGCGTGCACGGCGCGAACCGGCTGGGCGGCAACGGCGTCGCCAACTCGACCGTGTTCGGCGGCATCGCCGGAGACACCATGGCGGCGTGGACGCCGTCGGCCGGCCGGTGGCGCCCGCCGGACGAGGCGGCGATCGCGGCGGCAATAGCGCGGGCAAGCGCGCCCTTGACGCGACCGCCCGGCGACATCGAGGCGGTGCGCGAACGGCTGTACACGCTGATGTGGGAGGATGCCGGGATCGTGCGCGACGCGGCAAGCCTGGCGCGCGCCGCCGCCGGCCTCGACGCCCTCGATGCGGAGCTCGATCGGATCGGCGTCGATGGCCGCGACCGCACCTTCAACCTGACCTGGCACGGCTGGCTCAATCTCAAGAATCTCGTCTTGGTGAGCCGGGCCATCGTCGCCGCGGCGGTCGCCCGCGAGGACTCGCGCGGCGCGCATTTCCGGGCCGATTTTCCCGAGACCGGCAACCTCGAGAATTCCCATTATACTTGTGTGCGGCTCGACCAGGGCCGCATCGTCGTCACGACCGAGCCTGTCGCGTTCACCCGCGTCCGGCCCGGCGAAACACTCATACGAACTGCTGCCGAGTAATCCATGTACGACATCGTGATCACGGAGTTCATCGACCAGTGGGCGGTCGATGACCTGAAGCGCGACTTCAAGGTTCACTACGATCCCACACTGGTCGATCGCCCCGACGACATCGTGCGGCTGGCCGCCGATGCGCCGGCCCTCATCGTCCGCAACCGCACGCAGGTGCGCGGCGCCGTGCTCGACGGGTGCCGGCGCCTGAAGATCATCGGCCGGCTCGGCGTCGGCCTCGACAACATCGACATGAACGTCTGCGCCGAGCGCGGCATCCAGGTGTTTCCGGCGACCGGCGCGAATACGGTATCGGTTGCCGAATACGTGATCGCCGCGATGCTGGTGGGCCTGCGCAACGTCTGGCAGGCCAATGCCGACGTACTGGCCGGCAGGTGGCCGCGCAACGACCTGATGTTCCATGAGGTTGCCGGCAAGCGGCTGGGCCTCGTCGGCTTCGGTTCCATCGCGCGCGCGGTGGCGCAACGCGCCCGCGCGCTCGAACTCGAGCTTGCGGCCTACGACCCGTTCGTCGCGGCGGATGATCCGGCGTGGGCGCAGTACGACGTCGCGCGCCTCGACCTCGATACGCTGCTCTCGAGCTCGGACATCATCAGCATCCACGTGCCGTACACGCCCGAGACGCACAACCTGATCGATGCCAAGGCGCTCGCCCGCATGCGACCCAACGCGTTCCTGATCAACTCGGCGCGCGGCGGCATCATCGATGAGGTGGCGCTCGTCGCGGCACTTAAGGCCGGCAGGATCGGCGGCGCCGCCCTCGACGTGTACGCCAGGGAGCCACTGCCCGCCGGCTCGATCTTCGAGGGCGTGCCCAATCTGCTGCTGACGCCACACATCGCCGGCGTGACGCAGGAAGCCAATTTCCGTGTCTCGTCGGCGACCGTCGCCAGCGTGCGCCGCGCGCTGAAGGCCCTGGCATGACGAAACTCTCGCTCGCCGACGCGTACGACCTCGCTGTCCGGGTTCTGCTTGCGGCCGGGGTCTCGCAACGCAACGCCGACGCCGTCGCGGAGGCGCTGGTGGCCGCCGAGGCCGACGGTCTTCCGAGCCATGGCCTGTCGCGTCTGCCGTCTTATGCGGATCAGGTGCGGGCAAGAAAGGTGGACGGCAAGGCCGTTCCCGTCGTCACCGAGACCGCGCCCGCGGCAGTGATGGTCGATGCGCGCAAAGGGTTCGCGTATCCAGCGATCGCGCAGGGGCTCGCGCGGGCCGTGAGGCTCGTCGGCCGCACCGGCGTCGTCGGCGTCGGCGTCACCAACTCCCACCACTTCGGCGTGGCCGGCTTTCACATCGAGCCGCTCGCCGCTCGCGGCCTCGTCGCGCTTGCCTTTGGCAACTCGCCGGCGGCGATCGCGCCCTGGGGTGGCGTGCGCGCGCTGTTCGGCACGAATCCGATCGCCTTCGCCTGTCCGCGCAAAGGCGGCCCGCCGCTCGTGATCGACCTCAGCCTCAGCAAGGTGGCGCGCGGCAAGATCATGATCGCGGCGCAGAAGGGCGAGCCGATCCCCGAGGGTTGGGCGCTCGATGCCGAGGGGCGGCCGACGTGCGACGCCAAGGCGGCGCTCGGCGGCACCATGCTGCCGATGGGCGACGCCAAGGGCGCGGCGCTGGTCCTGATGGTCGAGATCCTGGCGGCCGCACTGACCGGCGCCCGGTTCGGCTACGAGGCGAGCTCGTTCTTCGAGGCGAAGGGCCCGGCGCCGCGTGTCGGCCAGTTCTTCCTTGTCATCGATCCGGCGTGCTTCGCCGGCCCGGATTTCGCCGCGCGCGTCGGCAGGCTGGCGAAGGCCATCCTGGCGCAACCGGGGACGCGCCTTCCCGGCGACCGCCGCCTGAAGCACAGGGCACAGGCGGAGGCCGAAGGAATCGACGTGCCGGCGTATCTCCTGGCCGAACTCGAGCGACGCGCGGCCGGCTGACGCATCCGGCCGCATGCACCGCAATTGCCGCAATCGGCCATCCTTTATATGGTGCCCGGCAGGGGAGGAGGCGGAATGAACGCGGCGGAAGGATTGGAAGACATCCGCAATTCGGTGCGTGCCTTGTGCGCGCGTTTTCCGGGGAGCTACTGGCGCGAACTCGATCGCGAACGGCGATATCCGACCGAGTTCGTGAAGGCGCTGACCGAGGCGGGCATGCTCGCCGTTCTCATCCCCGAGGAGTATGGCGGCAGCGGCCTCGGCATCACCGCCGCCGCCGCGATTCTCGAGGAGATCCACAAGAGCGGCGGCAACGGCGCCGCGTGCCACGCCCAGATGTACACGATGGGCACGATCCTGAAGCACGGAAGCGCCGAACAGAAATCGCGCTGGCTGCCGAAGATCGCCGCGGGCGAGCTGCGGCTTCAGGCGTTCGGGGTAACCGAGCCGACGGCCGGTACGGACACGACCGCGATTCGGACCACCGCCGTCCGCCGCGGTGACACCTACGTCATCAACGGCCAGAAGGTATGGACGAGCCGCGCCGAGCATTCCGATCTGATGCTGCTGCTCGCGCGGACGACTCCGCGGGACAAGGTGGCGCGGCGCACTGACGGCCTCTCGGTCTTCGTCGTCGACATGCGCGAAGGGCTGAAGCGCGGGCTGACCATCCGGCCGATCCGCACGATGATCAACCACGCGACCACCGAGGTGTTCTTCGACAACCTCGAGGTTCCGGCCGATCACCTGATCGGCGAAGAGGGCAAGGGCTTCCGCTATATTCTCGACGGCATGAACGCGGAGCGCATCCTGATCGCCGCCGAATGCATCGGCGATGCGCGCTGGTTCATTGCCAAGGCATGCGACTATGCCAGGAGCCGCGTGGTGTTCGGCCGGCCGATCGGCCAGAACCAGGGCGTGCAGTTCCCGATCGCACGCGCGTTCGCGGCGACCGAGGCCGCTGCCCTGATGGTGTGCGAGGCGGCAAGCTTGTTCGACGCCGGCAAGCCGTGCGGGCCGCAGGCGAACATGGCGAAGATGCTGGCGGCGGACGCATCGTGGCAGGCGGCCGACATGTGCCTGCAGACGCATGGCGGTTTCGGCTTCGCCGAGGAATACGATGTCGAGCGCAAGTTCCGCGAGACGCGGCTCTACCAGATCGCGCCGATCTCGACCAATCTGATCCTCTCGTATCTTGCCGAGCATGTGCTCGGCCTGCCGCGGTCCTACTGAGATGGCTGGTGTTCTCGACGGTCTTCTCGTCGTTGCGCTGGAGCAGGCGGTCGCAGCACCCTATTGCTCGTCGCGGCTCGCCGATGCGGGGGCACGCGTGATCAAGATCGAGCGGCCCGAAGGCGACTTCGCGCGCGGCTACGACAAGGCGGCGAAAGGGCAGTCGAGCTATTTTGTCTGGCTCAACCGCGGCAAGGAGTCGCTGGTTCTCGACATCAAGAACCCGGACGACAACGCATTGCTCCAGCGCATCGTCGCGAAGGCCGACGTCTTCATCCAGAACCTGATGCCGGGGGCCGCGGCGCGCGCCGGCTTCGGGTCGGACGCGTTGCGCCGGCGCCACCCGCGTTTGATCACCGTCGACATCAGCGGCTATGGCGAGACGGGGCTGTACGCGGACATGAAGTCCTACGACCTGCTGGTGCAGGCCGAGACCGGTCTGTGCATGGTGACGGGTCGGCCCGAAGGGCCGGGCCGTGTCGGCGTGTCGGTGTGCGACATCGCCGCCGGCATGTATGCGTACCAGGCTGTGCTCGAGGCGCTGATCCGCCGCGGCAAGACGGGTGAGGGGAGCGCGATCAAGGTTTCGCTCTTCGACGGCATGGCGGAGTGGATGACTGTACCGTTGCTGCACCACGACTACGGCCCCGGTGCGCCGGCGCGGGTCGGTCTCAACCATCCCTCGATCGCTCCCTATGGCGCCTACGCGGCGAAGGACGGACAGCTCATCTTGATCTCGATCCAGAATGAGCGCGAGTGGCAGCGCTTCTGCGCCGACGTGCTCGGTGACGCGGCGCTCGCCAGCCACCCGCTGTTCAAGGACAACGTCACGCGGGTGAAGAACCGGCCCGAGCTCGACGCACGGATCGCCGCCGTGTTCGGCGCGCAGACGGCGGACGATCTGACCGCACGGCTCAAGGCGGCGCAGATCGCCTTCGGACGGGTGAACACGGTCGCGCAGTTCTCGCAGCACCCGCAGCTTCGCCGCGTGGAAATCGACACGCCTCAAGGCAGGATATCGCTGCCCGCACCGCCGGCCCAGGTCATCGGCGAGGCACCGCGGCTGGGTCCGGTTCCAGCATTGGGCGAGCATTCGGGGGCGATCCGGCGCGAATTCGCGGCAGCGGCGGAGGAGGGCGACGCGAAGTCGGCGTGATGCAAATGCCTGTGTCACCAATTCCTTTCTTCCTTGCCACCGGCGGAGCGGCGGCGAGGGAAATCGTGGTTTGCGGTTCGAGGGCGTGATGTCCGCCGTCGCACTCACGGAAGCCGATATCGCCCATCTGAAGACCTGGGAAGGGCGGACGCAGACCGTCGAGGATGTCGTCGCCCCCGACCGTGCGGTCGCGATGGCGGCGACGTTGGACTGGACGCACGCACCGGAAGAAGGCGATGTCCTGCCGCCGGGCTGGCATTGGATGTTCTTCAACGGTGCCGCACGCCAGAGTGAACTGGGACCCGACGGGCATCCGAAGCGCGGCGGCTTTCTGCCGCCGGTGCCGTTGCCGCGCCGGATGTGGGCCGGCGGCCGGCTCACGTTTGGCGCCGGTCTGCGGATCGGCGAGCGTGCGCGGCGCGAGTCGACGGTCGCGAAAGTCGAGGCGAAGCGCGGCCGCAGCGGCGATCTCGTCTTCGTCGTGGTGCGGCATCGTATTTTCGGCGCCGCCGGGCTCGCGATCGAAGAGGAGCACGATATCGTCTATCGCGAACCGCCGGCCCCGGGCGCCGAAACGGCAAAGCCGGCGCCTGCGCCCGCCGATCCCGTCTGGCGCCGCGAGATCCATCCGGATCCGGTCCTACTGTTCCGCTATTCGGCGCTGACCTTCAACGGCCACCGTATCCACTATGATCACCCCTATGCCACCAAGGTCGAGGGCTATCCCGGGCTGGTGGTGCACGGTCCGCTGATCGCGACGCTGCTCCTCGACCTGCTTGGGCGCGAACGACCCGCCGCCAAGCTCGACCGCTTCGCCTTTCGCGCGGTGAGCCCGCTTTTCGATACGGCGCCGTTCTCGGTCAATGGCGCGCCGACGCCGGGCAGCGGGGCCGTGCAGCTGTGGGCGGCCGGGCCGGACGGGCGGCTGGCCATGTCGGCCGAGGCGGTCCTGGGCGGCTGAGCCGTATGGGGCGAGGCCCGGACAGGCCCGTTGAGCTCGCCGGAAAACGCAGTCCTGCCCGGCGTTTAGGCTACCTTGCGAGTTCTCGTCCGGTTCCCCATACTTATTGAGCCATGTCCCGAGCGCGCGCCAGGATCCGCCTCGATGCCGACGCGGCGGAAGCCGCGCCGCGCCGCTGCGACCACCCGGACTGCACCGCCCCGGGGGAGTACCGGGCGCCACGCTCACGCACGAGGCTGAACGAGTACTACTGGTTCTGCCTCGACCATGTGCGCGCCTACAATGCGGCATGGGATTACTACAAGGGCATGACCCCGGAGGAGATCGAGGCGGCGCGGCGCATGGATGTGGTCGGCTGGCGGCCGACCTGGCCGATGGGAGTGCGGCGGGGACGTGCCAACGGCTACCGGATCGATCCGGACGAACTGCGGGCGGCGTTCCGTCGCTTCCTCGATGAGGATATGTTTGGCGCCGGCAACGGATCGTCGCATCGTTCCCCGCCCCGCGCCACCACGCAGGAGGAAGAAGCGCTTGCCATCCTCAACCTGCCGGTGGGCGCGACGCTCGAGGAAGTGAAAGCGCGTTACAAGGAACTGGTGAAGCGCAACCACCCGGATGCGAATGGCGGCGACAAGGCTGCCGAGGAGAGATTAAAGTTGATCAATCAGGCATATACATATCTGAAGACACAGGCGCAGAACGCCAAGCTCAACGTTCGCGATTGATCATCCGGGTGCGCCCGCATCCGTTTACCCGCAACGACGACGAAATACCGAAAGATCCAGATTCATGGCCGCTACCGACACCGCATCAATCGACACGGCGAAGCTCGTTCCCGACATCAAGGTGAAGGTCAGGCAGACCTTCGGCATCGACAGCGATATGGAAGTGCCGGCGTTCTCCACGCCGACCGAGCATGTGCCGGACATCGACGAGGCATACCGCTTCGACCGCGACACGACGCTCGCGATCCTGGCCGGGTTCGCGTACAACCGTCGCGTCCTGATCCAGGGCTATCATGGCACCGGCAAGTCGACCCATATCGAACAGGTCGCGGCGCGGCTGAACTGGCCATGCATCCGCATCAACCTGGACAGCCACATCAGCCGTATCGATCTGGTGGGCCGCGATGCCATCGTCCTGAAGAATGGCGTGCAGGTGACCGAATTCCGCGAAGGCCTGCTGCCCTGGGCGCTCCAGCATCCCTGTGCGCTGGTATTCGACGAATATGACGCCGGTCGCGCCGATGTCATGTTCGTGATCCAGCGTGTGCTCGAGGTCGAAGGCAAGCTGACGCTGCTCGACCAGAACCGCGTGATCCGGCCGCACCCGGCATTCCGCCTGTTCGCCACGGCGAACACGGTCGGCCTCGGCGATACGACCGGCCTCTATCACGGCACCCAGCAGATCAACCAGGGGCAGATGGATCGCTGGAACATCGTCGCGACGCTGAACTATCTGCCGCATGACGAAGAAGTGAAGATCGTCCTGGCCAAGGTGCCCTATTACGACACCAAGGAGGGGCGCGAGATCGTTTCGGCGATGGTGGCGCTGGCCGATCTCACGCGTGCCGGGTTCATGGCCGGCGACATCTCCACGGTCATGTCGCCGCGAACCGTGATCACGTGGGCCGATAACGCCCGCATCTTCGGCGACATTCCATTCGCGTTCCGGGTGACGTTCCTCAACAAGTGCGATGAGGTCGAACGCCAGACCATCGCCGAGTACTACCAGCGCTGCTTCGGCGTCGAGTTGGGCGGGCACAAGCTCGGCGCCGGTCCCGGCGCACAGACGCACTGAACCGCACGTCAGCCCAGATGGCGCGACAGAACGACGGCCCGATCGAGACGTTCCGGCAGGTCACAGGCGCGGCGATGCGGGCGATCGCGCGTCGTCCCGACCTGACCGTCACTTTCGTGCCCGAGGGGGCAGGCCTGCGCGGCAACGAGGCGCGCCTGCCGATGCCCTCGCGCGATCTGCCGCAAGAGGAACTCGCCATCGTGCGCGGCGAGGCGGACGCGATCGCGCTGCGTCTTCGCCATCACAACAACGAGATCCATGCGCGACGCCAGCCCGCCGGCCCGATGTCGCGGGCGATCTTCAACGCCGTCGAGCAGGCGCGCTGCGAGGCGTTGGGCATAAGGCGCATGTCGGGCGTCGCCGCCAATCTGGATGCTGCGCTCGAGGAACGTTGCCGCACGCAGGGTTTCGCGCGAATCGTCGATCGTGAATCGGCGCCGCTGCCCGAGGTCATCTCGCTGCTCGCACGCGAGGCGCTCACCGGCTTGCCGCCGCCGCCGAGCGCGCGGCGGATGGTGGATCTCTGGCGTCCGTGGATCGAGGCGCGCGCCGGCAGCGACTTCGCGGCGCTCAGCCGCCTGATCGAGGACCAAGAAGCGTTCGCCGGCGCCGTCCGGCGGCTGATCGAGGATCTCGATCTCGGCGAGGAGGAAACGGCGGCGAACGAGTCCGAGGAGGAGCAGGGGCAAAGCGATCAGAACCAGCAGGGCGCGGAAGCCGGCCAGCGTGGCGAAGGCATGGAGCAGAGCGCCGAGAGTGCGCTCATGGGCGAAACCCGCGAGATGGCGGGCGAGGACGGCAGCGAGGGGGCGACCGAAGAGGCCGAGGGCGACGAGGCGGCCGGCATGGGCGAGGACGGTCCTGAGCAGCCCGGCCGCCGCTGGCGGCCGAGTCCGCAACTGGCGAACGCGCCGGAGGAGCCGACCTATCGCGCGTTCACGACGGAATTCGACGAGGTCGTCGAGGCGGAAGCCCTGTGCGACCCGGACGAGCTCACGCGGCTGCGCCATCACCTCGACCAGCAGCTCGGGCATCTGCAGAACGTGATCGGGCGGCTTGCAAACCGACTGCAGCGGCGTCTGCTCGCGCGCCAGAACCGCGCGTGGGAGTTCGATCTCGAAGAGGGATTGCTGGACGCCGCGCGGCTTGCCCGCGTCGTCGTCAATCCGGTCTATCCGCTGTCGTACAAGCGCGAAAAGGACACGGATTTCCGCGATACCGTCGTCACGCTGCTGATCGACAATTCCGGCTCCATGCGGGGCCGTCCGATTACGGTCGCGGCGATGAGCGCCGATATCCTGGCGCGTACGCTGGAGCGCTGCGGCGTCAAGGTCGAGATCCTCGGGTTCACGACGCGCGCCTGGAAGGGCGGCCAGAGCCGCGAGCGCTGGCTTGCCGCCGGCAAGCCGCCGGCGCCCGGCCGGCTCAACGATCTGCGCCACATCATCTACAAATCCGCGGACGCACCGTGGCGACGCGCGCGCAAGTCGCTGGGCCTCATGCTGCGTGAGGGGCTGCTCAAGGAGAACATCGACGGCGAGGCGTTGCTGTGGGCGCACAACCGGCTGCTTCAGCGGCCGGAACAGCGGCGCATCCTGATGGTCATTTCCGACGGTGCTCCGGTCGACGATTCGACGCTCTCCGTCAATCCGGGCAACTATCTCGAGCAGCACCTTCGCGAGGTGATCGAGTACATCGAGACGCGTTCGCCCGTGGAGCTGCTTGCGATCGGCATCGGCCACGACGTCACGCGCTATTATCGTCGGGCGGTCACGATCGTCGATGCCGAGCAGCTTGGCGGAACGATGATGGAAAAGCTTGCCGAACTGTTCGACGAGGAAGACCGGCGGCCGCGGCGCAGGCTGCGCCGCGCCGTCTGAGCCGCGTCTTCGTGCGGTCGTGGCGCGATGCTACAAGGGCCGGATCGTTGGGGGCAATAATCCGGCTTTCCTGTTCCACTCTTTCTTTCTCCACTACTAATATCAGTCGCCGTCCGTACGGCCGGCCGCGCCATGTTCCGACGGGGCGGTGCCCATCCGGTCGTGCGCGGACGGGAATGCAGGCCTTGGTGCAGGTGTAAATTACGGGGCGCCCGCTCTCGGGACGTCGCCCACACGGAGGCTCATGATGCACGATGATATTGCCAGTCTAACGCGCTACGGCACCCCGTTGACGCGGCGAGGTTTCGTCGTCACGTCTCTCGGCACCGGCTTTGCCCTGGCGGCCGGGCCGGTCTCGGCACAGGCGATCAAGACCGATACCGACAGCTTGACCGCCGGCGAGGTGCAGATCCCGGTCGCCGACGGGCAGATCCCGGCCTACCGCGCCAAGCCGGCCACCGGTAGCAATTTCCCGACGGTCCTCGTCGTCCAGGAGATCTTCGGGGTCCACGAACACATCAAGGATATCTGCCGCCGTTTCGCGAAGCTCGGATATCTCGCGGTGGCGCCGGAGCTCTACGCCCGCCAGGGCGACGTTTCCAAGATGACGGACATTCGGGAAATCCAGCAGACCGTCGTCGCGAAGGTGCCGGACCACCAGGTTATGTCCGACCTCGACGCGACGGCGCGCTGGGCGGCCGGCGACGGCGGCGACCGCAGCAAACTCGGGATCACCGGCTTCTGCTGGGGTGGGCGGATCGTCTGGCTCTACGCCGCACACAATCCCGATCTGAAAGCCGGCGTGGCGTGGTACGGCCGCCTCGTCGGCCAGAGCACCGAAATGACGCCCCGTCATCCGATCGACGTGGTCAATGAACTCAAGGCGCCCGTGCTCGGTCTCTATGGCGGCGCCGATGCCGGCATTCCCAACGACACGGTAGAGCGCATGCAGGCTGCCCTCAAGGCCGCCAACAAGCCCAGCGAAATCGTGCTCTATCCGGACGCACCGCACGCATTCCATGCCGACTATCGACCGAGCTACCGCGAGGGGCCAGCGAAGGATGGCTGGCAGCGGCTGTTGGCTTGGTTCCGTCACCATGGCGTAACCTGAGGCCGGAAAGTCCATTACAACCGGCGCGGGCCGATCCGGCCCGCGCTTTTTTTCCGGGTCAGGACAGGTACTTGATCATCTGGCCGTTTACCCGCTTCGTGGCCGTCCTGTTGCTGCTCGTCGCCTGTACGGCGCCGCCGGACGGGGTGGCCGAACCTGCGCCCGCGGAACCGCTTCACATCACCGCGCAGCCGGTGATGCTGAACGTTCATGATGCCGGTCAAAATCGGGTCGGACGCCTGATCTACCGCGGCGGCATCAGCCTGACGTCCGGCGACGGACGGTTCGGCGGCTGGTCGGATATCACCATCACGCCGGATGGTGCGCGGCTCGTCGCGATCTCCGACCGCGGCTTCTGGTTCGATGCCGAGATGGTCTACGACGAGGCAGGGCGGCTTACGCATCTCGATCGTGGACGTATCGGGCCGCTGGTCAATCTCGGCGGGTGGCCGATGCGTCTGTTGACCGGGGATGCCGAAGGTCTGGCGGCCGCACCGGACGGATCCTTCTTCATTTCGTTCGAACGACGTCATCGCGTGTGGCGCTATCCACCCGCCGAACCGCCGTTTTCGGTGCTGCCGGGCGTCGTGCCGGTGCCGCCGGGGACCGAGGACATGCCAGACAATGGCGGGATCGAGGCGATGGTCTGGCTGCCGGGCGGCCGGCTTCTCGCATTGGCCGAGGCGTTCTATGACGGCAGCGACAATGTCGGCTGGATCGGCGACGGCCGGCAGTGGCAGCGGTTGACCTATGTCGCCGGTCCCGATTTCAAGCCGACCGGCGCGACGCTGCTTCCCGACGGCGACATCCTCGTGCTCGAACGGCGCTTCACGCGCCTCGGTGTGCCGGGTGCCCGGCTGGTGAAGGTCGCGGTTCAGGACGTGCGGCCCGGAGCGCGCCTCGTCGGCGCCGAGCTGGCACGGATAGAACCGCCACTGTCCCTCGACAATTTCGAAGGCGTCGCCGCACGCCGCGGCCCGGGCGGCGAGACATTCATCTACCTGATGTCGGACGACAACTATTTCTTCTTGCAGCGCACATTGCTGCTGATGTTCGAACTCGCCCCGACCCGATAGGACGGGCAGCCCGGATTGGGACACGACCTCGTGCGCTGGTTGCGCGCCGAACATCCGAAAGAAAGAAGCGTCGCCGTAAGGGGCATCGCACGATCCGAAAGGATGGGGCGATCAGCATCGTCAGGTTGCAACTCCTGTCGCCTGGATCTGCCGCACGGAACGCCGCGGTTGTCCGCCCGTTTGTGACGGCAGCCGATATGAACGGCGTTCATCCGCCGGAATCCATACGGAGGTACGGTCATGGCGCACGCCCGAACGGTCATCTTCTTGCTCGTCGCCGGCATCGCCACCACCGGTACCAGCGTATTCGCGTCGGACTGTGCGACCGGGCAGACGACTGCAACGCCGCGCCCCATTGCTGCGTACGAATTCGGCTGGTCGCGCTTCAAGCTGGCCGACGCCGCGCAGCTCGACATCGCCACGGCACATTCGGCTGGCAATGGGGAGTCTGAGGAGAGCCGGTTCGAACAGTTCGGCACCGCATCGTGGTACGGCAACTGGCATCATGGGCGGCCGACGGCGAGTGGTGCTCCCTTCGACATGTACGAATTGACCGCCGCGCACCGCACGCTGCCGCTCGGCACCGTCGTGCGCGTCACGAATCTCGACAATGGCCGATCGGTCGATGTGACGATCAACGACCGCGGTCCCTATGTCGACGGCCGTATCATAGACCTGTCGAAATGCGCTGCGCGCGCGATCGACATGGTCGGGGCGGGGTTGGCGCCGGTGAAGGTCGAGGAACTTCCGTCCGACGTGCAGACGGCCGGTGCACGTCACAACCTCCGAATCGCCCGAATAAACGGGATGAGCGTCAGCTCTGCGTCGGGGCCGCCGGTGGTTGCGGTGGGCGCGCGGCATGGCGGACCGTCTCGCGGTAAAGGATATAGAGGCCGCTCGCGATCACGATCAGGGCGCCGGTGAACAGGGGCAGCGTCGGGACGTCGCCCCAGATGAGATAACCGAACGCCACCGCCCAGATCATCGACGTGTAGCTGAAGGGTGCCGCGACCGAGGCCGGGGCGAAACGGAACGCCTGGGGCCACCAGTACTGCCCCACCCCCGCCAGGGTGCCGCTCAGCGCCATCACGCCGGCATCCGTCCATGTCGGCGTCACCCACCCGAACGGCAGCAGCAGCGTGCTGAGGCCGGCGGGAATGACGATCTGATAGAACACGAGCGTCGTGCTCGACTCCGTGACGCTCAAGCGCCTCAGCGCGATCGTCACCGATGCGCTGAGAAACGCGTTCATCAGCGCGAAGACGGCGCCGCTCTCGAGCACGCCGGGGCCGGGCCGCACCATGAGGAGAACCCCGGCGAACCCGACCACGACCGCGCCCCAGCGGTGAATGCCGACGCGTTCGCCCAGCAGCGGGATCGACAGAACCGTCATGAACAGCGGGGCCGCGAACGTGATGGCGATCGCGTCAGCCAGCGGCATCATGGAGAACGCGGTGAAAATGCTCGTCATCGACAGGAACTGGATGAAGGCGCGTGCCAGATGCTCGCCGAAACGCCGGGTGCGCAGCTGGCTGATCCCGCCGTGGGTGGCGACCAGTGCGAAGGTCGGCGCGAGCGCAAACACGGAACGGAAGAAGACGAGCTCGGTGACCGGGTAGACGGCGCTCAACCACTTGATCAGCGCATTTACCGCCGAAAACGTGAACACCGCCAGCAGCACGTAGACGATGCCGCGCTGGATGTCCTCCCGCGACGACGCGGGCATGACGAACCTGCTCATGTGGCGCCGAAGCCCGGCATGGCGGCGCCGATCGTGGCGACGGCCGGAATGCTCCGGTCGGTGGCGGGGCTATCGGGATAGCGCATAATCAGGTGCGCCGCCCTCAGGCGGCGTGGGCGGAGAAGCATGGAGGAAACGCGTGGCCGGGCCGAGGTCTCCGTCCGAAAGACGGAGACCTCGGCATAGTGGCTCGACCTGGACGTCCGCAGCAAGTATTTCCAATAGTATGCCCGGGCCCCGATGTCCGGCGGCCAGGCGGGAACGTTCCCTGAGGACGACCGTTGGCACGCCGAGGAGGCCCCAAGCGAGACCGCGGAGATGCGGTGGAGGGAGCAGCGATGCCAACTCTAGGAATCGACCCCGACAAGGTATGCCATCTGATCGTTCGTGCCCGTCAGTTCCATGCCAAGGTCGAGGCGATAGAACCGGACCCGGGCTCGAACATGAGTGACGACGGCTTCCGCGAGATTCTTGAAGATTATGACGACGATCCCGTCGTGACCGAAATCCGCCAGTTCATCGAATCGCTCGATGAGGAGGAATACGCCAACCTCCTGGCGCTGATGCTGATCGGGCGCGGTGACTATTCGGTCGACGAATGGGACGACGTCCTCGCCGAGGCACGCGCCCTGGCAGACGAACGCGGCGACTACCTGATCGGAACGCCGCTTGTGGCCGATTATCTCGAGGAGGGGCTCTCGCAGTTGGGATACAGCTGCGAGGATTTCGAGGAAGGGCGTTTCTAGGCCGGGTTCACGTCCAGCGCAGCGGCGGCGCACCGGGTACTTGGAAGACGAACAGCCCGCCGACAGCCGGCGAGGGCGCGACGGCAACCCGCCACCGATCGATGGCAATCGGCGACAGCCCGGCCGATGCGAAGCGGTCGCGCGCCACGCCGGCATCGACACAGTCGATGATCGTAGCGGCAATCGACGGCGGGGCGGGGGGAGCGGTGCCGAAGCGGCGTTCGAACGTTGCGGGATCGACGATCACGATGCTGCCGCGTGCCGTATCCAGCCGTTGCGTTGCGCCATCGCGCACAGCCGTCAGGCCGGTGAAGCGTTCGTATCGTAGGGCGGCCTCGTCCGGTTGGTCGGCGCAGATGACGGCTGCGGCCAGACCGAGGGCGCCGTTCGAATGATCGACCCAGCGCGCCTGCCACAGGAGTTCGGGGGTGTGATGCTCCACGAACTGGATTCGGCCCTCCGGCATCGTCTCGGCCGGAACGCGGATGACCGTGAATCGGGCAAGACCATCGCCGTCGGGCGTACCGATGGACCGCTCGAGCGCGACGGGCGGTTGCGGCGCGAAGGCGGCCGCACCGAGCCGGTCATGCACGGCCGCGGCATCGTCCGTCCCGAAGCAGACGAGATGCAGGCCGACATGGCGCGCGATCGCCGCGCGCATCCGCGCGGCGATCAGCGTGTCGGCGATCGGCGTGAGAAACTCGAGATAGCCCGAACGCAGCATGACGCACCGGTTGGCGGTGCCGGCGGGAACGAGCGGCGCGCCGGGTTCGATCCGGTGCTGCTGGATCGAAAGCGGCGTGAGCGTGAAGCCGAGGGCGGTCAGCGCCGTCGCCGCCGCGTCCATGTCGGGCACGAAATGGGCGACGTGGTCGACGACGATCTCGCCCTTGCCCGGCCGTTGATGGCGCCAGGCCGCGTCGGCGGGAGGCAGTCCGTGGACGTTGATCATGGCCGACAAGATTGACCCTTCACGTGCCGTCACGCAATCGCCGCCGCACGGGGCCGCGCCAATGGCCGTGGGACGACAGGCGGCGCGTTTTCTCCCGGACCGGTCCTTGTTAAGGTCCCGGCCATGAGACAACACGCGAATCGTTAACGATCCCGATGCGGCTGCGGCATATCGAAGTGTTCCATGCCGTGAAGCGGACCGGCTCGATCAGCGGCGCGGCGCAGCTCCTCGGCGTTTCGCAACCGGCGGCCAGCAAGGTGTTGCGCCATGCCGAGGATCAGCTCGGCTTCAAACTGTTCAGGCGGATCAAGGGCCGGCTCTACCCGACGCACGAGGCGGAGATCCTCTTTGCCGAGGTCGAAAAGGTCTATCGCGACCTCGAGATGGTCCGCTCCGTGGCCCGCAATTTGCGCCTCGGCACCACCGGACATCTTCGCGTCGGCGGGCTACCCGGGCTCGGTCTCGGACTGCTGCCGCACGCGATAAGCCGCCTGCGCGCGGCTTCGCCCAATGTCACCTGCGAGGTGGCAACGCACCATACCGATGCCCTCGTGCGAAGTCTTCTCGCCCACGAGCTCGACATCGCGATCGCGATCGACCCGCCGCCCATGCCGGGCATCCTCCGGACCGAAATCGGCGGCGGCCAGCTCGTTTATGCCTGGAACGTCGGAATGGGCATGCCGGCGGATGGACCGATCGCGTTGCGCGACGTCGACGAATCCTCGTTGATCAGCCTGAAGGAAGATGATCCGGCCGGCATTCTGCTGCGCCAGGCGCTGGAGCAGGCCGGCGTCGAACGCGTGCCGGCGATTCGCGTCCAGACCTATTACGTGGCGATGGCGCTGGTCGAACGCGGCGTCGGCTGCGCCATCGTCGACGAGTTCACCGCCAAGGCATCGGCTGCCATCAATGTCCGTTACCGGCCGCTGGATCCGCCCGTGCGCTTCACGGTCACGGCGTTGCATCCGGAGGCGCGTCCCTTGCCGGCCGTGGCCGTCGAGTTTCTGAGCCACCTCAAGGCGGCCCACCGCGACATCGTCGGTCCGTCAGTCGCTCCATCCCCATAATTGGGGTGTCGGCGGGAATATCCGGCCGTGCTCGCAGACCAGCGCCGCGTCACGGTCGCGGGCCAGCCACAACGGACCGTCGAGATCGATGAAAACCGCCCGGCCGGCCAGCATCGTCGCCGGCGCCATGCTCAGCGACGTCGCGACCATACAGCCGACCATGATTTCGAACCCTTGCGTGCGCGCGGCATCGGCGAGGCGGCACGCCGCCGTCAACCCGCCGGCCTTGTCGAGCTTTATGTTGATCATGTCGTACGTGCCGGCGAGGCGCGGCAGATCGTCCTCGGTGTGGCAGGACTCGTCCGCGCACAGCTTCAGCGACGGCGGATGCGCGACCGGTACGTCGGCGCCTGCCGGACACGGCTGCTCGATGACGCGGACGCCGAGGCTTGCCATCGGATCCATCAGATCCGCGAGCAGGTCCGGCGTCCACGACTCGTTCGGATCCACGATCAGCGTCGCGGCCGGCGCATTGCGGCGTACGGCGGCGACGCGCGCGATCACGTCCTCCCGTCCGACTTTCACCTTCAAGAGCGGCATATCGGCGAGGCGCCGGGCCGCCTCGGCCATCCGCTCGGGCGTGTCGAGCGAGATCGTTGTCGCCGTGACGGCAGGGCGTGGCTGTTCGAGGCCGAGAAGGTCCCAGACCGGACGCCGCTCGAGCCTGGATCTGAGGTCAAGCAGCGCGCAATCAACCGCATTGCGTGCCGCACCCGGCCGCATCAATCGCGCGATCTCGTCGTTATCGGCACCGGCTTCGACCGCCGCACGCACGGTCTCGATCTGGCCGAGGACGCTCTCGATCGTTTCGCCGTAGCGCGCGTAGGGGACGCATTCGCCGCGGCCGACAGCGCCTGCCGACGCGATCTCCACCACGACCACGTCCGCCGCGGTCTTGACGCCGCGCGAAATCGCGAACGGCGTCTTCAACGGCCAACGCTCGTGGCGGGCGGCGAGCGTTCGTGCGGTCATGGCCGTTATGCGTCGACGGTACCGGCCGGCATGCCGGGACGCACCGTGCGCAGCAGATTGTCGACAATCGGCTCCACGCCCATGGCGACCGGATCCGTGCAGGGGAGCCCATGCGCATCCTCGAGGCGTCGGCACAGCGCCTCGGCCTCGCGACGCGCCATGTGCTTGGTATTGAGGGAGATGCCGACGAATCGCGCATTGGGGTTGGTCAGACGCGCCGCCGCCAGATTCGCTGCGATGCATTCCCCGAGGTCCGGCACCGGTTGATGGGGCAGGCCGCGCATGTGGCGGCGCGTCGGCTCGTGGCACATCACCAGCGCGTCGGGCTGGGCGCCGTGCAGCAGCGCCAGACTGACGCCTGCGTAGGAGGGATGAAACAGCGATCCCTGGCCTTCGATCACGTCCCAGTGATCCGCGGCGTTCGCCGGAGTGAGCGCTTCGATTGCGCCCGACATGAAATCGGCGATGACGGCGTCCACCGACACGCCCGCGCCGGCGATCAGAATGCCGGTCTGGCCCGTCGCGCGGAAGTCGACAGCAAGCCCGCGCGCGCGCATGTCGCGCTCGATCGCCAGCGACGTGTACATCTTGCCGACCGAACAATCCGTTCCGACCGTCAACAGCCGCAGACCGCTGCGCTTGAGGCCGGTGCCCACTTCGAACACGCGATCGGCCGCATAGCGGACATCGATCAGCCGGCGGCCGGTCTCGGCCGCCGCCGCTGCGAGGGCCGGAACGTCCGACAGCCGCTGGTGGAGACCGCTTGCGAGGTCCAGTCCGGCGCGCAACGCATCGGCAAGCGGCGCATGCCAGTGGGCCGGGATCACGCCGCCACGATTGGCGACGCCGATCACGAGGGTACGCGCGCCTTTGGCCGCCGCGTCGCGGGCCGACAGCCTGGGCAGGCCCAGCGTGACCGCGCAGCCTTCGAGCGCTATTTCCCCGAGACAATCCTGTGGCCGCCACTCGGCGATGCCGCGCGCCGTCTTGGCAGCGAGTTCGTCCGGGGCATCGCCGAGGAAGAGAAGATAGGGCTTCGCGAGTTCCGTCACGGTCGACTCCGAATTCTCGACAGGAGGGAGCACGCCGCGGCCGGCTGCGGCCGGGCACGTGGGATTATCGGTGGCGCGTCATCGCCTGCCCAATTCCGTTGCGTCGGCGGATCATAACCCGCCGTTATGCAATGCCGCCCGGATAGGGGATAACCTTAGGTTATAGGTTGACCCTGCCTTCGCCATTGACAGGACGGCGGAAATTCAGGTCAATCGCGCGGCTTCACGCCGGATAGGTGGCGGCGTGCAAGGTTGCGTTTTGCCAGGGGAGGCGCCAACCTTGTGCCGGCTCAGCCGATCCAAAAGACGAACCTACGCAAGGGAGTAAGGTCATGACGGCACGAATTCTTGCCGCGGCCGCCGCTGTGGTCGCGATCGGGGCGGTTACGGTCGGAGACGGCACCCCCGCGTTTGCCCAGCAGAAATTCGTCACCATCGGTACCGGTGGCGTGACGGGCGTGTACTATGCGGCGGGCGGCGCGATCTGCCGCCTCGTGAACAAGGACCGCAAGGCGCACGGGATCCGCTGCTCGGTCGAATCGACGGGCGGCTCCGTCTTCAACGTGAATGCCATTCGTTCGGGCGAGATCGACTTCGGCATGTCGCAGTCGGACGTGCAGTACCACGCCATCAAGGGTACGGGCGCGTTCAAGGACCAGGGCGCCTTTGGCGATCTACGCGCCGTGTTCTCGGTCCATCCGGAGCCGTTCACCGTGCTCGCACGCGCCGATGCCAACGTGAAGACGTTCACGGACCTCAAGGGCAAGCGCGTCAACGTCGGCAATCCCGGTTCGGGAACGCGCGCCGCGATGGAGGAGCTACTGAATGCGCTCGGCTGGAAGATGAGCGAATTCAGCCTCGCGGCCGAGCTCAAGGCCGACGAGCATGGCGCCGCGCTGTGCGACAACAAGATCGATGCGTTCTTCTACGGCGTCGGCCATCCGTCGGCGAACATCCAGGACCCGATCACCGTCTGCGGTGCCAAGCTGGTGTCGATCACGGGACCGGCCGTCGACAAGCTCGTGGCCGAACGCCCGTACTATGCCAAGGTCAACATTCCGGGCGGCCTCTACGCGGGAAATCCGGACCCGACGCCGACCTATGGCGTGCTCGCGACGCTCGTCGCATCGACCCGCGTGCCCGATGACGTCGTCTATAACGTCGTGAAGGCCGTGTTCGAGAACTTCGACGAGTTCAAGCGCCTGCACCCGGCGTTTGAGAACCTCGACCCCAAGGACATGATCAAGAACGGCAACTCCGCGCCGCTTCATGACGGGGCCGCGAAGTACTACAAGGAAAAGGGCATGATGTAAGCCCTGTGGCGGGCGGGGGAGCCCCCGCCCGCCGTTCGGGTGAAGTCACGGAAAGTAAGGTGCCGGCATGACCGCTCCGGTTACCGATCGGCCCGTCGACCGGGATAAACTGCAGGAAATGGTCGCGGAGGCCGATGTCGGCGCGCGCTCGCCCGCCGGCATCGCCGGCCCTCTGCTTTTCGCGATCGCCATAGCGTGGTCGCTGTTCCAGCTCTGGTACGCATCGCCGCTGCCGTTCACGTTCGGTGTCTTCATCCTGAATGACACCGAGGCGCGCTCCATTCATCTGGCGCTGGCGCTGTTTCTCGCCTTCACCGCCTATCCCGCGCTGAAGCGCTCGCCGCGCGACCGCGTACCGGTGCAAGACTGGATCCTTGCGCTCGCCGCGGCATTCTGCGGCGGCTATCTGTTTCTGTTCTACGGTGAACTCGCCACACGGCCCGGTCTGCCGACTCCGCTCGACCTCACCGTCGGGATCGGCGGCGTCCTATTGCTGCTCGAGGCGACACGGCGGTCGCTCGGACCGCCGCTCGTCATCATCGCGGTCGTCTTTCTGTTCTACACCTTCGCTGGCCCGTACATGCCGGACGTGATTTCGCACCGCGGCGCCTCGCTGCCGCGGGTGGTGTCGCATCAATGGCTGACGACGGAAGGCGTATTCGGCGTGGCGCTGGGCGTTTCGACCAGCTTCGTGTTTCTCTATGTCCTGTTCGGCTCGCTGCTCGAGAAGGCCGGCGCCGGCAACTACATGATGCAGGTGTCGCTGGCGTTGCTGGGTCATCTGCGAGGCGGGCCCGCCAAGGTGGCGGTTGTGTCGTCGGCGCTCAACGGAATCATTTCGGGCTCGTCGATCTCGAACGTCGTGTCGGGCGGCATCTTCACCATCCCGATGATGCGGCGTACCGGATTCAGCGCCGTCAAGGCAGGGGCGGTCGAGACCGCGTCGTCCATCAATGGCCAGATCATGCCGCCCGTCATGGGCGCGGCGGCGTTCTTGATGGTCGAGTACGTCGGGATGCCGTACTACGAGATCGTCAAGCACGCCTTTCTGCCGGCCGTCATATCCTACATCGCGCTGTTCTACATCGTGCATCTCGAAGCGATGAAGCTCGGGACGCCGCCGCTGCAGCGGGCGGTGCAACGCACGCTGGCGCAGCGTCTCTTCCGGGTGAGCAGCGCCGTGCTGGGGCTGGTGCTGCTGTCCTACGCCGTCTATTACGGGATCGGCTGGATCAAGGTCGTTGCCGGCGATGCGGCGAATTGGATCATCGCGATGCTGTTCATCGCGACCTATGTCGGCCTGCTGGCCTATTCGGCGCGGTTTCCGGATCTCGCGCTCGA
This sequence comes from uncultured Rhodospirillales bacterium, assembly GCA_937926175.1. Classification (GTDB taxonomy): domain Bacteria; phylum Pseudomonadota; class Alphaproteobacteria; order CACIAM-22H2; family CACIAM-22H2; genus CALANV01. Next base: position 153,369 of record CALANV010000044.1, read on the forward strand.
CGATCCCAATGCGCCCGTCATCCACTTGCCCGAGGCGTGGCCGACCATCCGTACCGGATTGCACTACCTGCTGCCGATCGTCGTCCTGTTGTGGTGCCTGATGGTCGAGCTGATGTCGCCCGGCCTTGCGGCGTTCTGGGCGGCGGCCAGCATGTTGTTCATCCTGGTGACGCAGCGGCCCATCGTCGCGTTCTTCCGGGGCGAGCGTGCGCTCGGCGCCGCCGCGCGCCAGGGCATCGTCGATCTGGCCGAGGGACTCGCGCTCGGCGCGCGCAACATGATCTCGATCGGCGTGGCGACGGCCACCGCCGGCATCGTCGTCGGCACCGTCACGCTGACCGGCATGGGCCTGATGATGACGGAGTTTGTCGAGCTCGTCTCCGGCGGCAACGTGATGATCATGCTGATCATGACGGCGTTCATCTGCCTGCTGCTGGGCATGGGCGTGCCGACGACGGCGAACTACATTCTGATTGCGACGTTGATGGCGCCGGTCATCGTCGAACTCGGTGCCCAGGCGGGCCTGGTCATCCCCCTGATCGCCGTGCACCTGTTCGTCTTCTACTTCGGGATCATGGCCGACGTGACGCCGCCGGTCGGGCTGGCGTCCTATGCGGCCGCCGCGATCTCGGGCGCTGATCCGATCAAGACCGGGCTGCAGGGCGCAGTCTACAGTCTGCGCACCGCCGTCCTGCCGTTCCTGTTCATCTACAATCCGCAGCTCCTGCTGATCGGGGTGGAGAACTGGGTCGAAGCCGGCATCGTCATCGCTGGTGCGACGCTGGCGATGCTGCTGTTCGCCGCGGCGACGATGAACTTCTTCCTCACGCGAAGCCGGCTTTGGGAGTCGGCGGTGCTGCTGCTCGTCGCGTTCACGCTCTTCCGCCCCGGGTTCTGGATGGACTTCCTCTACCCGGCGTACCGGGACATCGAGGCGAGCGCGATCTTCGAGAAGGCGGAGCGGACCGCGCGGACCGAGCGCGTGGTCTTCACGATCGAAGGCGAAGACTTCGACGGCGAAACCGTGCGGAAGGTGATCACGCTGCAGGTCCCGGACGAGGGATCGGGCCAGGAACGGCTCGCGCGGGCCGGGCTCACGCTGCAGCGCAGCGGCGACGATCTGCTGGTGACAGGGGTGCGTTTGGGCAGCCCTGCCAATCGGGCCGGCGTGGAGATGGGCTGGCGCGTCGTCGCCGTAAAGGAGCCGGCCGACAGGCCGTCACCCTATCTGTTCTACATCCCGGCGCTGCTGCTTCTCGGCATCGTCGTCGTCCTTCAGCTCGGACGCCGCCGCCAAGCGGCCGCGGTCACAGCCTGAACCACGTCAGCTCGTGTTTGTTGTGGTGCAGGTGCCGTAGGCCTGAGCCCGGTATTGCGGCGAAGGCCCGCGCCGCCGCGTGGTCCGTCGGCCCCTGAAACTTGATGGTGCAGACGAAGCGCCGGCATGTCCCTGCGGCAAGCCACCGTTCGACCAGCTGCAGCAGCCGTTTGGGATAGCAAATCACGTCGCAGAACAGCCAATCGATGGGGCCGATTTCCCGGGGATCCACGGCGAATGCGCTCATTTGGCGGAACTCGACGCGGGGCAGCCGTGCGACGTTCGGCGCGAGCGGGGCCTTGTCGACCGCGATCACGGACGCTCCGGTTTGCTGAATCGCCCACGTCCAGCCGCCCGGACTTGCGCCGAGATCCAGGCAACGTTCGCCGGGGCCGGGGCGTATCTGCAGGAGGGTGAACAGCTCCCACAGTTTCAGATAGGCCCGGTTCGGCGGCTCGATCTTGTTCTCGGCGAATTCGACCAAGCCGTGCCGGAACGGGCTCGAGCAACGCGGGGCCGCAAGAAGCGTGTTCCGGTCGAGCAGCGTCCAGGACCCGAGCGGCGCCTTCGGCAGCGGCGAAGGGAAGGGCAACGGTTTGGGGCGGACCGGCGGCAGCTGTGCCTCGATCAGCGCCGCGCGGCGGTGATGGGCGAATGAATAGAGCGCCCAGTTGCGCTGGATGGCACGGAGCGCCCGGACGCCGTCGCCGATGGACGCGATCGGGATGCGGACCGGATCGAACCAGACATTCGCCGCCCACGCCGCGGGACGAGGGGGGCCGTCGGCCAGGACCAACCGGCCATGGATGCTTCGCACGTCGCCGAGTTCGTCCACGAGCTCCTGCGTGAAGCCCTCGGCGGCGAGATAGCCGGTCATGGTGCCGGCGACGTCTGACGACTTAGGCGGCGACACGGCGGGCAGCAAGGGTGACGAGGACGATTGCCGCGATCCCGATTGCAACGATCACGGCGGCGGCCATCCAGTTCGTCGGCCGTACCTTAGGATCGGACGTCCGGGCACGGCACGCGTCCGTGATGTTGTCGGGCGTCGAACGGATCGCGAGAGCGAAGCCGGGGGGAACGAAGGCGACGTAGTCGCGGGCTGCCGACCCCCGGACGAAATCCGGAAGGCGGCCGGCCGGACCGGACGCATAGGCCGCGACGGCGGCCCCGAGCAGCTTCGCGGGCCACGGCACGCGCCGATATCGTGATTTGAAATGAAGCGTCCGGGTTTCGGCTTTCGGTCGGCGTGTCCATGCCGCGATCGCGGCATGGGCAGGGTGGAACGTACTGATCACTCGGCCTCGGCGATATCGCGCGCAGGTACGGTTCCTGCGATCTCCTTGATCAGTTTGTTGATAATCGCATACGCGAAACTGGAGAAGTCGTCGATAGCGATCACGAATGCGCCGGGTCCGCCGATGACGTAGTCCCGGTAGAACTCGTCGAGCGGCGGCTGCGGCATCTGGAAAAAGCCGGGGGTGGGGCGGTCGTTCATGATGACCAGCCCGTTGATCGTGATGCCCGCGGCGACCGCCTCGTCGCGGGCCTCGGTGGAGGCCCTGCCGCTGTTGTTGACCCCGTCGCTGGAAATGTCGATGACGCGCCTCGTCGGATTGTGCGGGCTCATCTCCAGGACACGCACGCTGAAATCGATTGCGCCGCTGACCGACGTCCAGCCCCAGAACGAGCGTGGTTCGCGCATGATTGCTTCCGAGAACAGCGCGCCGCTTTCCTCGTCGCTGACCACCGTCCAAGGCACGACGACCCGCTGAAAATCGGCACCGGCCCATTCGACGAAGGTGACCGCGATACGGCGATGCGGGTTCGCCTGGATCGCCTGAATGACGGCAGGATGGGTGAACGCCGCCGCGTAGCCTTGCCGCTGCAGCGCAAACTCCTCGTCATCGATGCTGCGCGATACGTCGACGGCCAGAACCAGGGCTAGGTCGACATCGGCCGGTTGTGCCCGTACCGCGGATACCAGACACAGGATGACGCACGCAAGAGTGACCGAACGGAACCAGACCATCCGACAACCGCTCCGCGTTCGGGCCGTTCGATGGAACAAGTATAGATATCCCGGGGGCGCATGGCGACGCCCGGTCCTTCCGGTTGCATAGGTCGCATACCGCTTTCGAGCTTGTTTATTGCCGCTCCGTACCCGACAAAACCAGCAATGCAAGACGTGTCTCCGTCTGCCAAGGTGTCCATCCGCGCTGATCTCTCTAACGCCGAGGCGCGGATAACGGCGGCATTGGTCGTCGCCGCGTGGATCGGCATCGTCGGGCCTCAGATCGCCGGCATCGACGCATTGGCGACGGTGGCGCACGTGGCCTTCCTGGCATGGTTCGCCATCGCCCTGCCGCGAATGCGCACCGTCGAGCTGCTCTTTGCCGGTGCAGCCGGCGTTGCCGCCATCGCTGTCGTCGCGATGGTTCCCAGGCCCGGTGCGGCCCTGAGCACGGCGATCGATCGCGGCGCCCTTTTCCTCGCGTTCGTGGCGACCTTGAACGTGCTGCGCGACGCCGCCCAAAGTTCATCGGCCGTACGCCGGGCAGGTCTGTATCTGGTGACGCAATCGCCGCCGCGGCGCTACGCGGCCCTGACATTGGGCGGACACGTCTTCGGGATCATTCTCAACATGGGGGTGCTGCCCCTTCTGACGGCGATGGTCCGCCGCGCTAATACGCTTGCCACGGCGGGCGGCGATCCGGGCGTCGTCGAAATTCGCGAACGGCGGATGATCACGGCGCTCCTGCGCGGTTTTGGGGCGACGATCGCGTGGTCGCCGTTGAGCGTCAGCGTCGGTTACACGCTGTCGCTGGTGCCCTCGCTGACATGGTTCGATGTCGCGTTGCCCGCGTTTGCGATGGCAGCGACCTGGATGGTCATCGGGTGGATTCTCGACAGGCTGCAGTGGCCGGCGGCGACGCGCCGGGGCTTTTCGCCGCCGCAACCGACGTCGTCGCCTGCCGAGCTGCTGCCGATGCTGGGCATCACCGGCCTGTTGCTGCTTGGCGTCATTGCCGGAAAGCTCGCGACGGGTGCGAGTCTTCTCGTGGCGGTGATGGGAACGGTACCGTTCATGGCATTCGCGTGGATCGGGCTTCAACATCACCGCCGCGGCCTGTCTTTCGCCTTCGCCGCGGTCGGGCGCCGCTTTCGCAACTACATGCTGCAGGATCTGCCATTGATGCGACCCGAAGCGGTCGTTCTTGCCTGTTCCGGCTTTCTCGGGGTCGCACTGACCGCCCTTACGGACGCTATCGGCTTCGGCGATTGGCTCGGCCGGGCCGATCTGCCGCCGGCAATGATCGCCAGTGCCGCGTTTTTGTCGCTTGTTCTGCTGGCACAGATCGGCATCACTCCGCTGATTACCGCCACGTTCATCGGCACGACGATCACGCAGATGGAGCCGATGCCGATATCACCGCTCGCGGTCGGGCTCGCCGTTCAGACGGCGTGGTCGCTTGCGTCGGCGACGTCGCCGTTTACCGGCGGCTCCCTCGTCGTCGCGCGCCTCATTGGCAAGAGACCGTTCGTGCTGCAGCGCTGGAACCTGCCGTATGCCGCAATCTGCGCGGCCTTGGCGATTGTCGTCTTTTTCATATGGCTCTAGCGCCGACGAAAGGTCCTGCCGGGCAGGCTCTACGGCGGTCACCCGCATTATTACGTGGTGGCGTTCCTGACGTGCTACGCCCGGCGCGGGCGCCATGCGCCACAAGCCGACGGCATGTATAAGGAGCGCGGCGTTCAAAGCCGGGCGAGGGCCTCCTGATAGACGGCGAGCGCGGTACGTCCGAAGCACACAAAGGTCACGTGCGTTTCGGGCAGCGTCGCGAGTTCCGCGGCGACCGTCCGCACGGCGATTGCGGTCGCGCGATCGAGCGGAAAGCCGTAGGCGCCGGTGCTGATCGCCGGCATGGCCAGCGTCCTGAATCCATTCTCGCGCGCGATGGCCATGACGCTGCGATAGCACGATTCGAGCAGCGCGTCTTCGCCTGCCGTGCCGCCACGCCAGACGGGCCCGACCGTGTGAATCACATAACGCGCCGGCAGATTATGACCGCCGGTCAAACGCGCTTCGCCGGTCGGGCACCTGCCGATCCGCCGGCATTCCTCGCGCAAGGCCGGACCAGCGGCCCGATGGATGGCCCCGTCGACGCCGCCGCCGCCGAGCAGCGTCTCGTTCGCGGCATTGACGATGGCATCGACCGCGAAGGTGGTGATGTCACCCTCGACGGCCGCAAGCCTGGTGCGGACGGATGTGACGGTCATTCGAGCCAGAAGCTCCGTTGCCGTACGGTGCGTCCGAACTGGTCCGCGAGGATCGGGACCATCGCGGCCAGCACCGCGGCCTCGTCGGCCGGGGCGCCCGAATAGCTCGCCTCGCCTTGCCACAGGCGCCGGCCGGTCTGTTCGTCATCCAGGGTGGCAATGAGGACGTAGCGCAACGTGCTGCGTACGGTGTCCCGCGGCGCGCCGAGCACGCTGTCGCGCATCGACGACCAGAGGTTCAAGTCGCCCCGCGATTCCCAGTTGCCGATCTGCTCGTCGCCGGGCCCGGGTGTGCGCAGGCCGAACGTCTGGTCGACCTCCGTCTCGAAGTTGAGGACGAGCGGCGCCGGCATTTCCTGAACGCGAACGGATCGACCGGCAAGTGCCGCCGCGAAGCGATCCTTCAGCTGCAGGTTCACGTCCGAATCGTCGAGCGGTCGGATGGCAACGCCGAGCTCGGGCGCAAAGGGGGCAAAGCTGACCGATGTGGCCTGCCCCGGCGCATGCGGGTCCGCCCCTTCGGCTGCGGCGGCTGTCGCGACGGCTGCGCCGACAGCCACGCCGAACAAGGCCCGGATGAGCCGCGTCATGGGTTTCCTCCGCGAAGTCCGTGCCTACGGACGAGATCGATTTTCAACCAGCATAAGTGAAGGGAAGGTTAGGACAAGCTATGCGAAGGGGGACTTTCCGCAGGGGCCGGCCATGGCTTCCCCGGTTGCTTGGTCGGCATCGCTTGGCCGATTCGCAACCCGCCGATTTTGGCGCCATGTGCCTACAGGATATTCAACCTGCAGAATGGATTATGCCGCAGACGCACGGGCACCATTCACTGCTTGCAGGGTTTCAAGGTAGCACGACCGCCCCCGATCCTCGATGTTGAGGTGACGGGCCCCGTCAAGGCGGGGTCGTGATTCTATTGGTTGGACGGAGACGAAGCATGGATCTCAAGCTCAAAGGTCGGCGGGCGCTCATCACCGGCTCGACGGCCGGCATCGGATTCGCGATCGCTCGGGGATTGGCGGCCGAAGGCGCAGATGTCATCGTCAACGGACGATCGCAGGAAGGTGTCGACAGGGCGATCGCCCGAATTAAGAAGGACAAAGTCGATGGGCACGTCGACGGCATTGCAGCCGATGCCGCAACGGCCGAAGGGGCGAATGCGATCGTGACCCGTTTCCCGCACGTCGATATCCTCGTCAATAATCTCGGCATCTTCGAGCCGAAGCCGTTCTTCGAAATCCCAGACGATGACTGGCGGCGATTCTTCGACGTCAATGTTCTGAGCGGGGTTCGTCTGGCGCGCCTTTACGGTAGAGGAATGGTGGTGCGGCAATGGGGGCGGATCATCTTTGTCTCGAGCGAATCGGCCATCAATATTCCGCGCGAGATGATCCACTATGGGATGACGAAGACGGCCCAGTTGGCGGTCGCGCGCGGGCTCGCGATCGAGCTTGCGGCGACGGGTGTCACCGTCAACAGCCTCCTGCCGGGGCCCACCCGGACCGAAGGCGTCGTCACGTTCCTCGCTCAGCTCGCAAAGGAGGGCAACAAGACCGTCGAAGAGGTGGAGCGCGATTTCTTCGCAACCGCGCGTCCCTCCTCCCTCATCCGCCGCTTCGCTGATCCGGAAGAAGTCGCGAACATGGCTGTCTATCTCTGCAGCGATCGTGCGTCGGCCACGACCGGTGCGGCGATTCGCGTGGATGGCGGTGTCGTCAGCGCCATTGTTCCCTGATCGCGATCAGGACCGGCAAGGCCCTTCTCTTCGGGGTTCAGTATCGCCCGTACCGCGCTGTCCGCCGGCCGTCATGCAGGATGCGGCCACCTGGGGCGCTAGGCGTCGATCCGTTCCGGCGACCGGCTGTCCGGCGGGAGAGGGGCCTTCACCGGCTCGCAGAAGAGATTGTAGAGCGTCTTCATCACCGCGCTCGCCTCGCGTCCCGTGAGCGAATAGTAGATCGTCTGGGCGGCGCGGCGCGTTGTGACGATTTTGTCGCGGCGCAGTCGGGCGAGATGCTGGGACAACGCCGACTGGCTCAGGCCGACCAGCCGTTCGAGTTCGCCCACCGATTTCTCGCCATTCGCGAGATGGCACAGGATCAGCAGCCGGCGCTCATTGGCCAGGGCCTTGAGCAAGGCGCTGGCCTTGCGTGCATTCTGCACAAGGTCGCGGCTGTCCATCGGCGCGAATATTAGAATTTCCGCATAAGCCGGTCAAACCGGCGAAAACGCGATCCGGCAGCCGCGCTCTGCCTGGGCACGACGACCCCTGTCCCGACCCACATTTCCTGTGCCGTCCATCAAAAATCCGGGGAAGGGTCTGTTCCCAGTTCCGCCCCGATGCATTGTGGCGGATTTGCCAAGCGTCAGCGAGACTCACCGTTCGGCGCTCGGGGTGACGCGTCGTTTGCCGAAGACGTGAGCTTTTTCCGCGGGTCAGGTACCGCCAAGTGTCGACGGCCCGCGGCGACCGGAAGGATCGCCGCGGGCCATCGCATCACTCAGCTTGCACGTCTGGTTGCGTGCCCGCTCAGGTTTGCGGCACCGGTGCCGTGCCCGCGTCGGGGCGACGGGCGCGGCGCTCCGCCATGAACTGGTCGAACTCGGCCTTGTCCTTGGCGCGGCGCAGGCGCTCGAGGAACTCCTTGAACTCGCGCTGTTCCTCTTCGAGGCGGCGCAGCGTCTCGGCGCGATATTCATCGAAGGCGCTGTTGCCGCTCGACGGCGGCTCCCAGCCGCGCCATCCCTTCGCCGCTTCCTGCAACCGTTCCATCCGCTCCTGCCAACGGCCGCCACGGCCGCGCGTCCAACATGCCATTCGCCCACTCCAAATCACGTAAGCCAGGATTGCGAGTCCCAGCGGCCAGAATACGATGAAGCTCAGTATCAGCAAGCCGATCCAGGCCGGCTTCCCGAGTTCGTCCAGTTTCGCAGCAAGGCCCATCCGCGCGCCCTCATGTATATGTAAATGTATCTTACATTTACATATGGTGCCCTCTCCGACCTGTCAAGCGACGGGGCAAAAAAAATCCGACGTCTCAGCCGCCGGACGACGAGGGGCTGCTGATGAGGCCGAGACCGCGTAGATAGACGAGCATCGCCGCCTCCAGCAATTCCTCCGGCGCCATCGGCAGCTTGCGGCGTCCGGCATCTCCGCGCGCGAAAATCGAGGCGATGCCGTGCGACAGCGCCCAGACATGCAGACTCACCATCAGCGCCGGCGGTCGCTTCTCGGCGGGCAGTCGCGCACAAAGGGTCTCGGACGCCTTGCGCAGCACCGCAAATGCGCGATCGGCTGCGTCGCGCAGACCACTGTCGGAGTCATGGGCAATTCCGGATTCGAACATCGCCGAGTAGTAGGCGGCTTGCTCGCGCGCGAACGCGAGATAGGCGCGTCCCAAATTCTCGAATGCGGTAAACGGATCGGGGCGGCCGTCGTTCCAGGCGCGATCGAGTTGCGCCGTGAACAGCTCGAAGCCGCGGCGCGCCACGTCGACCAACAAGGCTTCGCGGTCACGGAAATGCCGGTACGGGGCGGCCGAACTCACCCCGACCCAGCGCGCGGCATCCGCGAACGTGAAGCCGGCGGGCCCCTTTTTGGCAATCAGATCGAGCGCGGCGTTGATCAACGCCTCGCGCAGGTTGCCGTGATGATAGCCGCGGCGGCCGCTGCCCGGCCCATGTCTCGACCAGCTCATGTGAGATGCTCTTACATGAAATGCGGCGCGAATGCAGCCGTAATCGGGAGACGCCTTCGCTGTAGGCGCGCGCCGGCGTTTTTGTAAAGAGCACGACGCGATGCGCCCTCCGCCGTGGTTTTCGCCAACGAACCATCGGTGTGAAACCAACGGCGCAACACCTGGGTGTGTCGGCAGGCCCGGGCAGGCACTCGGGCTCAGTCTATGCGCTGGACTTCGTTGCGAACGATCGAAACCCATGACCGGCATGGGGGCCGAGCCCGGCCCTGTCAACCGTCCATCGGCGGACCAGCCACGCGCCTGAGATCAGTTTTGGGCCAGATGCTGCGAAAGGCAACGACCTCGCCGTCGCTCTACGGATTCTTGGTGCTCTACTACGGATTCTTGGTCGTGCCGTTGCGCCGGCTGTATGGCGCATTCAGGTGCAGCCCGAGCAGGACGGCAACGTTGTTGGAAACCAAGGCGGTTCGCGTCGCCCGAAAGGTGGCTGCAACCGCCGCGACCACTCAGGAATGTTAGATGTCGTGACTTGTTCAGATCGTGCGCTGTGCTGCGCATGCCGTCGCAAGCGTCGTCTCCTCTGGCGCCCATCCGCCCGGCACACGATGCAGCCGTGGCGAGTCGAAGACGCCTAGGACGCGGTCGGGCCAGTCCGCGCGGATGGCGCCGAGCGCGTTGCGCCACGCCGTGCCCTGTCGCATCGCCACGACGATTCCGGCGATGTCGGCCTCGAGCCTCGTCAGGAGACGAATGGCTGCGACCATCGTTTGTCCCGTGCTGACTGCGTCATCCACCAGAACGGTCCGGCGTCCCCGGATGCGCGGCACGAGGTTCGGGTCGATGTACAGCTTCTTGCCACCGCCAAGCGTGGTGAGGGAGCGCGTCGGTTCGGCGAGGGCGTCATCATACCAGAACTTTCGCGAATAGCCCAAAGGCACGTAATTGCGGTGACCAAGCCGTTCGGCGACGGCGGGAGCGAACGTGAATCCCAGGGTTGGCAATCCGACGATTACGTCCGGCCCGATCGGCCGTGCGAGGTCGGCCATGAAGGTCGCGAGCGAGGCGACCACCTCGGACGACGCATGATTGGCGATCAGAGAGGCAACGGCTCTCGTGGGCGTATCCGGCAGTCGGCGGATCGGCAGCTCCAGCAAGCGGCCGTCCGGAAGGCGGGCCGGATAGGCGTATCTGTAGGGTGGTGTTAGTTCCGTCTGACGGCCCGGTGGCACGAGCTCTTGCCAGAAGTCCGTCGTCGGGCGGGTGAACTCATCCGCGCTCATGCGTGTCACGTAGCAGCCGCGGCTGATCCGTGCAATCGCGCGCAGCGTCTTCCCGACAACTGCCTAAATTCGCGCCACGATGCCGACGTCGCAGACAGACGAGTCCGCATCTGCCCCCGTCATGCGCGCAGTTCGGGTTGGTACGGCCGTTGCATCGGGTGGATCGAAAGTATACTGACGATCTCGGAGTCGGCGCGATGACGCAGCAGTTCGACTTGATTCTCAAGGGTGGTCGGGTGATCGATCCGGCGGCCGGCATCGACGGGGTGTTCGACGTGGCCGTGAAGGACGGCCGCATTGCGAAGGTCCAGGCCGCCATAATCGACAGCAGCGCGGCCAATGTTCTGGATGTTCGCGATCGGCTCGTGTTGCCGGGGCTGATCGACACGCATGCCCATTGCTACCAGTACGTCACCGGCAGGTTCGGCCTCGATCCGGACATGATCGGCGTGCACTCGGGAGTCACGGCTCTCGTGGACCAGGGCGGTGCGTCCGTGATGACGTTTCCCGGCTTCCGCAAGTTCATCGTCGAGCGTTCCGCAAGCCGGGTCTATGCTTTCATCTCGGCTTATGTCGTCGGTGGCCTCGAGGGGCACTACTACGCCGACCTCTACGGACCGTCGGGCGTTGACGTCGACGCGACGGTGCGGGCCGCCGAGGCAAATCGCGACATCGTCAAAGGTATCAAGGCCCATGCCGAGTGGGGCGGATTTGCGCGGTGGGGCATCGAGGTCATGCGCCTCGCGAAGCAGATCGGGCGTCGCACGAAGCTTCCCGTCTACATTCATTTCGGCCAGCTCTGGGGGCTCCCGGACAAAGGGGGCGCGCATGTCGATCCGGACACGATCCTGCCGAGCGTCGTCGAACTGCTGGATGCCGGCGACATTCTCGCGCATCCGTTCTCGCGCCACCCGGGCGGTTTCGTCGACAAGAACGGAAATGTGCATCCCATCGTCCGCGAGGCGGTCCAGCGCGGCGTGAAGATCGATATCGGGCACGGATCGCATTTCAGCTTCAACATGGCACGCCGTGTCCTCGACGCTGGGATCATTCCCGACACGCTGGGCGCGGACATGCATGGATACAATACCCGCGTGCCGCCGCCTGCCGGTACGCCGGCGCAGCATCCCGATGACGAGAATCATCCGTTCGCGGGTCAGGCGGCCTTCAGCCTCGTGCACGCCATGTCCGAACTGCTCGCGCTCGGACTTCCTCTCGAGACGATCGTGCCGATGGTGACGTCCAATCCGGCGCGCATGCTGGGCCTGGAAGGCGAGATCGGAACGCTTCGGCCCGGCGCGATCGCGGACATCTCCGTGCTCGCCGACGAACGGGGCCGCTGGCGGTTCCGCGACAACGAAGGGACGGAAGTGGTTTCGGAGCGCATGCTGCGTCCGTTGTTCTGTTTGCGTGCGGGGCGGCGTTACGAAGCCGATGCCGCGATTCTGCCTCTGCCGCAGGCGGCGTGATGAGCATGAACACGACGAGCGGGCGCGGCATCGGCGCCCGACTGCGCCGCAGGGAGGATGAGCGGTTCCTGCGCGGGCAAGGCGAGTATGTGGGCGATATTCGCCTCGACGGCATGCTGGAAGTCGCGTTCGTGCGGAGCGCCGTGGCGCATGCGCGGTTGCGAGGGATCGAGAAGCCGGCCGGGTTCGAGGACCGGGTGTTCACGGCGGCCGATCTCGCCGGTGTGCGGCCGATCCGGGCCGTCTCGGGACTGAAGGGATTCAAGGTTTCCGAGCAGCCGGTTCTGGCGCGCGACAAGGTGCGCTACGTCGGCGAACTGATCGCCATGTGCGTGGCGCCGACCCGCGCCGAAGCGGAAGACATCGCGGCCCAGGTGTTCGTCGATTATGAAGAGCTGCCGGCGGTGAGCGATATGCTCGAGGGGCGCAAGCCTGGCGCGCCGCTCCTGCACGAGGCCTGGGGGGACAATGTGTTCCTCGAGACGTTCGTCGACGGCAACATCGCCGAGATCGCACGGCGCGCGCCGGTCAAGATCACCCGTCGCCTGCGGACCGCGCGTCAGTGCATGTCGCCCATCGAAGGCCGTGGCGTCGTGGCCCAGTGGGATCGGCGCCTGGATCAGCTCGTCGTCATCTCTGCGGCCCAGATGCCGCATATCACGCGGTCCGGTCTTGCGGAATGCCTCGGACTCGATCACGGCAAGGTCCGCGTCATCTCTCCCGACGTCGGGGGCGGATTCGGATACAAGGGCATCCTGCTGCCGGAAGAAGTCTGCCTGGGTTGGCTTGCGATGCACCTGCAGAAGCCCGTGCGCTGGCTCGAGGACCGACGCGAGCAGCTGACCGCGAACGCAAATTGCCGGGAGCATCATTACGACCTGACCGTCTACGCCGACAACGACGGGCGGCTTCTGGCCATCGACTGCGAAGCGACCGTGGATGCAGGGGCGTATTCGTCCTATCCGTTTTCCGCCTGCCTGGAGGCTGCTCAAGTCGCAAGCATCCTGCCCGGACCGTACAAGTTCGACGCCTATCGGTGCCGGACATGGTCGGTTGCCACGAACAAGCCGCCAATTCTGCCCTATCGCGGCGTCGCGCGAACGGGTGTCTGCTTCGCGTTGGAGGTGGCAATCGATGCGGTCGCGCGTGCCGTCGGGCGCGAGCCTTGGGAAGTGCGGCTCGAGAGCCTGCCCACGCGCGAGATGATGCCCTTTGACAACATCACGAAGAAGCATTTCGACAGCGGCGACTATCCCGAATGCCTGCGACGGGCGGTCGCCGCCATCGATGTCGGCGCGATTCGCGAACGACAGCGCCGTGGCGAGCCCGATGGCCGCCGGATCGGCGTCGGATTCGCGATTTTCTGCGAACAGGCCGCGCACGGCACGTCGGTTTATTACGGGTGGGGCATTCCCATGGTCCCGGGGCATGAGCAGTGCCAAGCCCGGTTGACGCCGGACGGTGTCCTGGAACTGCGCATCGGCGCCCACTCGCACGGCCAGGGCCTCGAGACGACCATGGCCCAGGTCGCGCACAGCGTGCTCGGCATCGAACCGGAGAATGTCCGCCTCATCCACGGCGACACGGCGCTTTCGCCGTATTCGACCGGCACCTGGGGATCCCGCTGCGCTGTGATGTCCGGCGGCGCAGTGGCAGCGGCGTGCAAAGAGATGGCGAAGCGTGTCGCGAAGATCGGTGCACATCTTCTGCAGACGGATGTGTCGCTCGTGCGCGTTGCAGACGGCCAGGTCATCGGCCCGTCGGGCAGCGTGACCCTGAAGGAGATCGCATATACCTGGTATCGGGCGCCGCAGAATCTGCCGTCTGACGTCGATCCCGGCGGTCTTGAGCTCACGGCCGGCTACAAACCGGTACGCGACACCGGCACGTTCTCCTACGCCTGTCATGCGGCCGTCGTCGCGGTGGATGTCGAGATCGGAACCGTGGAGATCCTGAAATACGTCGTGGTGGAGGACGGCGGCGTGCTGCTGAATCCCATGATCGTCGACGGCCAGATCTATGGCGGGACGGCCCAAGGGATCGGCACGGCACTCTATGAGGAGATGCCGTTCGACGCGAATGGGCAACCGCTGGCATCGACTCTCGCCGACTATCTTCTGCCCGGCCCGACCGAAGTTCCAGACATCGTGATCGAGCACATGGAGACGCCGTCGCCATACTCCGAATTTGGCCAGAAGGGCATCGGCGAGGGCGGGGCGATCGGACCGCCGGCGGCCATCGCGAACGCAGTGAACGATGCGCTCAAGGATCTAGGCGTCGAAATCACCGAAGTGCCGATCACGCCCGCCCGACTCCTGTCGGCGATCGCGGCAGCCAAGGTCCGGAGTGCCGCATGAAGCCGGCTCCGTTCGACTACGAGGCGCCGCGGTCCCTTGAGGCTGCCATCGCATTGCTCGCGCAACATCAGGGGCTCGCGCGGGTCATCGCCGGCGGCCAGTCGCTCGGGCCGATGCTGAACCTGCGGATCGCGCAGCCCTCGCTCCTGGTCGGAATCCGTCATCTGCCGGAGCTGCGTGACGTGCGTCAGACCGCCGACGCCGTGACGATCGGCGCCTGCATCACGCATGCGGAAATTGAAGACGGCCGGATTCCGGATCCAACCGGAGGTCTTCTGCCATATGTCGCGCGGCGGATCGCCTATCGCGCGATCCGGAATCGCGGAACGATCGGCGGAAGTCTGGCGCATGCCGACCCATCGGCCGACTGGGTCAGTGCGCTCGCACTGGCGGGTGCCCATGTGACGGTGTGCAGCCCGCGCGGCGAAAGGCAGATTGCGGTCGCCAAGCTGCTGCTGGGGGCGTTCGAGACGCAGATCGGGACGGACGAGATTCTCGTTTCGGTCACGATCCCGAGGCTCTCGGCGCGCGCCCGCTGGAGTTACTACAAGATCTGCCGCAAGACCGGCGAATTCGCCGAGGCGATCGGCGGCGTTCTGGTCGACCCGGACAACGGTATCCGGCGCGCGGTCGTTGGCGCAACCGCCGGGGCACCGATCGTTCTGGAAGGAAACGCCGCGCTTCCAGGTTGCGACGTGGCGGCGCTATGGGCCGCGAATATCGACGATCCCTACAAGCGGCAGATGTTTGAAGTGGTTCTGCGGCGCGCTGCAGATCGGATTGCGGCATGAAGACTGTAAATATGAAGGTCAACGGGCAGCCGGTGACGGCGGCTGTCGAGCCTCGGATGCAACTGGCGGACTTCCTGCGCGAGCAGTTGCGCCTGACGGGCACTCATGTCGGTTGCGAGCACGGCGTCTGCGGCGCCTGCACGGTCGAGATCGACGGCATGCCTGCACGCTCGTGCATCACTTACGCCGCCATGTGCGAGGGGGCCGAGGTGCGAACCATCGAGGGACTGGTGGATGATCCGATCATGTCCCATCTGCGGGAGGCATTCGCGGCCGAACATGCGTTGCAATGCGGCTATTGCACGCCCGGCATGCTCGTGACGGCGCGCGATATCGTGCTGCGTCTGCCGGACGCGGACGACGCGCGGGTGCGGGAGGAGCTCTCCGGCAATCTCTGCCGGTGCACCGGATATGTCGGTATCGTGCGTGCCATCCGCCGGGTTCTCGACGAACGGAAGAGCTGAGCTATGCAATTCACCCAGGAGTTTTCCGTCCCTTTCGCGCGCCCCGTCGTCTGGGCGGCGTTTCAGGACCTCAATGCCGTCGCAACATGCCTGCCGGGGGCACAGCTCACCGAACCACCTCGAGACGGGCGTCTCGTCGGTCAAGTCGCGGTCAAGCTGGGGCCGATGGTCGCGACCTTCGCCGGGCAGGGCGAAGTTCGGTTCGATGACGAGAACTTCACGGGCGAGATCACGGGCAGCGGCATGGACCGCAAGAGTTCCACGCGCGCCCGCGGCAACGCACGATTTGCCCTGATGGAGGCTGACGGCGGCCGCAGCACGACCGTTCGCGTCGAGGTCGACTATCAGTTGATGGGTGCCCTGGCGCAATTCAGCCGCGGCAGCATCGTTCAGGATCTGGCGGCGCGCCTGACTCAGGCATTTGCCGAGAACCTACAGCGCAATCTGTCATCGCTCGCCGCGGATCCGGTCGCAGCATCCTTGGCTCCGGCCATGGCACCGGGCGGTAGCACGACAGATCATCAGGCGGCGACCGCTGCCGATCGTCCATTCGATCTCGGTGCTGTGCTATGGGCGGCGCTGCGGCGCTGGATCCGTCGTCTCTTCATGCGGACGGCGCCGTGAAGAGTTCGACGGGCGGACGGTAGAGGCCGCGACCGGCAAGACCGCCCGTCCGGCGCAGCATGGCAATGACGACCAGAGGCGTGACGCCGGTTGCCGCAACGCGGCCGGCATCGAGACCGACCTTTATGCCCCACTCTTCAAAGAACGGGTGGGAACCAACGTAGAGTGAACGGCGCATCTCGTCGTCGGTCGGCAGGATGTTGCCGAAATGCGCAATGAGTTCCGGAGCATTATGAACCGCCTGTCCTCCGAAACCCATTGCATCGATGATGCCACTGTCGCCGATCATGCCGGCGACCGAATCGGCCGTGATGTCGGCCGGCAACGGGCCGAAGGGGGCTTCGGCCGGCGCTGTTACCCAGGCGCCCGGCCGGTCGGCTCGGCGCAACGCGGTGCGCTCGCCGTTTCCGCAGAGTGCCGTGACCAGCGGCGCCTCCTGATACCCTGTTAAGGCCAGCGCCATGCATGCACAGGCTGCCATCCAGAGTGTCAGAAAGAAGAGCGGCATTGTCGCAAGCGTCTGGGCGAGGATTTCAGGCATCGGATGCCGGGCCAGGGCGGCTGTGGCGGCACTGGTGCGCCCGTGCAGATCATCGCCGCCGGCAAGACCGGCGCGCGCGAGCGGGAACAGATCGACCGGCGCGGAGAGGAATGACCGGCATGCGGCCGCAAGCGCTTCGTCACGAAAGGCAAGGCGGGAAAGAAGGCCAAGGTCGCGTGTGCCGAACCGGATCTGCGGTCCGGACGCACCAGAAGCAAGCAGGGACCAGGCGCGCCGGTCGGGGCAATTTGCATCGGCAACCTCCACGAGCGTCGTTCGCGGCGAGGCGACCGATGCGAGAGGAAGCACGACTCCGTGATCCTGCGCCGGCGCCAGAAGCACAGCGCCGCGTTTGATCAGCGCTTCGGCCTCGTCGGGCGTCGCAGCCCATCCTTCATGGATGCACGCGATCGTGGCGGCGTTGAGGACCGGAAGCGAAGGGCGGGTCGGATCCTGAAAAGGCGGACCTGCGTGAAGCAACCACCGTCCTGGCCGATGCACCACATACCGGGCGGTCACCACACGTGTCCACATCGGCCAGACGTCGGCCAAGGCGGCGAGTGCGGCAGTGCCCGATTGCATCGATGCGCTCAAAGCCCGAGATAGGCCTGACGGACCCGCGGATCGTCGGCTAGTGTCGACGTATTACCTTCCATCGAAATGCGACCGGTCTCGACGACGTAAGCGTAGTCCGCAAGCTCGAAGGCCGTCAGTACGTCCTGCTCGACGAGGAGGATGGTCACGCCCGTGCGGTTGATCTCCGTCAGCGCCTCGGCGATGCGTTCGACCATGCGCGGCGCAAGCCCCAGCGACAGTTCGTCGATCATCAGGAGCTGCGGTCGCGCCATCATGCCGCGGCCGATGGCACACATCTGCTGCTCTCCGCCTGACAGTGTCGTCGCGTCCTGGTTCTGACGCTCCTTGAGGATAGGGAACAGGGCGAAAACGGCGTCGAGGTCGCGCACGATGTCGGCGTGGGCATCGTTGCGGAGATAAGCACCCAAGAGGAGATTGTCGCGTACCGTCAGTCCCTTGAAAAGGCGCCGGCCCTCGGGCACGTGGGCGATCCCCGCCCTGAGGATCTCGTCGGGGCTGGCGCCGGCCAGATCGCGCCCTGCGAACCGGATCTGGCCGCGCGTCGGCTTGATCAGGCCGGATATCGTCCGCAGAAGCGTCGATTTGCCGGCGCCGTTGGATCCGACGAGGCACACGATCCGGCCGGCTTCGACGGACAGGTTGACATCCCAAAGGACCTGAACGTCCCCATAGCCGGCCGAAACGCCCTGAACGGACAGAAGTGGTTCAGCCATTAGCGGTCATCCTCCGCTGTCGCTCGGCGAACTTGGAGCCGAGATAGGCTTCCACCACCTGCGGGTCCTGGACGACGCTGGCCGGATCGCCTGAACTGATGAGGCGGCCCTGGTGCAGAACCAGAACGCGCTGACTGAGAGTGAGGACGACCTTCATGAGATGCTCGATGATCAGGATGGTAATGCCCTGGGCGGCGATCCGGCGCATGAGATCGAGTGCCTGATCGACCTCGCCGGAGTTCAAGCCGGCATTCACTTCGTCGAGAAGGAGAACCTTGGGCCGCATCGCAAGGCTCTTGGCGAGCTCGAGCCGCTTGCGTCCGGGAAGCGGAAGCGCCGCGGCCGGACGATGTGCGTCCTGGGCCAGCCCCACGAAGGCCAGATGCTCCAGGGCTTGCGCCTCGGCGTCCGCGCGGTTCGCCGCCCGCCCGGCGAAGAGGGCGCCCGCTGCGACGTTCTCCAACACCGTCATCTCGGGAAATGGCTGAACGATCTGGAAGGTCCGGGCCAAGCCCCGCCGGGCCGCCTGCCAGGGACGTTGGTACGTCACGTCCTGCCCATCGAACAGGACCGATCCCGACGACGGCGGCACGACACCGGTGATCAGGTTGACGAGCGTCGTCTTGCCGGCCCCGTTCGGCCCGATCAGGCCGACGATCTCGCCGCGGTGCAGCGCGAAGCTCACGTCATTCACGGCCTTCACGCCGCCGAAGGCGCGCGAGAGCCCTTTGACTTCCAGGATGGGTTGCGCGTTCATCGGCTTTCCTTCAGGCGGTTCAGGCCGGGAAGTCCGAATACGCTGCTCGGCCATTTGCGGCGCCACTGCATTCGCAGCAACCCGCCAGGCAGGGCGAAGATGAGCAGAACGATGACGGCGCCCAAAATCGCCCGGTTGTATTCCAGGAACTTGGCCCAGATCATCTCCTCGAGCAGGACGAAGACCCAGGCCCCCAGAATGGGGCCGTACACTGTCCCTGGACCGCCGAGAAGCGTCATTACGGGCACCTTCAGTGTCAGCAGAATGCTGAAAGCATCCGAAGGATCGATATAGGCGACCCAGGACGCGTAGATCGCCCCGATCGTGCCGCAATACATGGCGGACAGGGTGAACGCCGCGGTCTTGTAGGATGTCACGTCGATACCGATCATATCTGCGGCATCCTCGTTCTGCTTGATGCAACGCAAGCCGAAGCCGAGCCGGCTGCGATCGACGCAAAGCATCGTGATGAATGCCGCGATCATCACCGCCATCATGCTGTAGAGAAAGACGCGGCCGGCATAGTCGGGACCGCCCGGCAGGATCCGCACGTTGAGGCCGTCACCGCCGCCCGTCAGTTGCGCCCATGACGAGGCGAGAAGCCGCAGGATCTCGACGATCGAGATCGAGCCAATCGCAAAGTAGTGCCCCTTCATGCGGAGAATGGCGAAGCCGAGCCCGGCTGCGAACAGCGCGACGACCACAGTCGCGAACAACCAGGGCAGGGGCAGCCAGAACCCGAGATTCTGCGTCAGCGCGCCGGCATAGGCGCCGAGGCCGAAGAAGCCCGCGGTCGCAAAGGAAGGGTAACCGGCATAGCCGCCGATGAAGTTCCACGACAGCGCCAGCGCGGCGTACATGCAGAGGAACGTGCACAGTCGCACGACATAATTGTCGGCGATGAACGGGGCCGCCGCGAGCACAAGCATCGATAGGATGAAGAACGCGGAACTGCGCATCACTCGTATCCCTGTTTGCCCAAGAGGCCGGTCGGCTTGGTCATGAGAAGGAGAATCATGAGAACGAACCCGATCGTCATGGCATCCTGGGGGCCGAGCCAGTGTCCGGCGGCACTTTCGATGAAGCCCAGGGAAAGCCCGCCGATCAGGGCGCCGGGGACGCTGCCCAGGCCACCGATCACGCAGACGACGAACGCCTTGCCGAGGAACAGACCCGTCATGCTGGACGTCACGGGGTACACCACGGCGAGCAGGCTGCCGCATGCGCCCGCCATGAGCGCACCGATCCCGAACGTGATCGCATAGATGCGGTCGACCCGGATGCCCATGAGCGCGGCGGCATCGCGATCCATCCGGACGGCGACGATCGCACGTCCGAGTTTGGACGAACGCAGGACGGCGAAGAGCAGGCCCGTGAGCGCCAGGGCAAGCACCATGGCGACGATCCGGTCCACGGGCATGACCACACCTAGGAATTCGATGTTTCCAAGATCGAGCACGATGCGCCGCGGCGTCGCCGTGAAGGCGAGCGTCATGAAGTTGTAGACGATCATGTCGAGTCCGAAGGTGAGCGTCAGGGTCGTCAGAACGGGCTGCATGACGACGCGATTGATGATGCCGTACTGCAGTCCCCAGCCGAGAAGGAACAGAAGTCCGGCGATGACGGCCAATGACACGAGCGGATGGACTCCCAGGTCGCGCCAGGCGAAGAACGCCATGTAGCCGCCGAGCACGATGAAGGAGCCGTGGAGCATGTTGATCACGTTCAACACGCCCCATACGAGCGAGAAGCCGACCGCGATGCAGGCGTAAAGGGCGCCGAGCATCAGGCCGTTTGCGGCGATTTGAAGGGTGGTTTGCATGGGGTCAAGGCGCAGGCGCGGGGCGGCCCGGCGAGGGCCGCCCCGGTCATGCTCACTTGAACGGGACGAGCGTCGCTTGACGGATTGATTCCGGATACAGGACCCTCACCTGCTGGTTCTGCACCTGGATGATCGGCAGATCCCGGCCCTCATTCATCCCGTTCTCGCCGAACTTGATGGGGCCGTAGAAGGTGGTGATGTCGATCGCCGCAAGCGTATCCCGGATCTTCTTCGGGTCGAGCGAGCCGGCCTTCTCGATCGCCTTCTGCAGCACGATCAGCGCCGCCGCCGAGGACGCGTGGACGTAATCGGGATCACCCGGTTCGCGTTGCTTGAAGTCTTCGTAGAAGGCCTGCGTCGATCCCCAGACGTCGTCCGACTTGTAGGTGGTCGAATGATGCCACCACGAAACGCTCGTCACGTTCTCGGCGAGCGGACCGAGACCCTCGATGAATTCCCGATAGGCCGGCCCGGTGATCATCGTGACGATCGGCGCAGTCAGACCGAGGTCGTGCATCTGCTTGCGCGCGAGGATGAGGTCCTGCGAGTAGCCCGTGATGTAGATCCAGTCCGGCGCCAGCGACTTGATCTTCGACAGCGCTGCCGAATGATCCATCGTCCCGACGGCATAGTATTCGGCGTAGACTACCTGAAGCTCGGCCTTGGGAGCTTTTTCGCGCATCGCGTCCGCCATGGCCCGGGGAAAGACGTCGTCACGGCCGAGAATTGCGATCTTCCTGACGTTGGGCATTTCCTTGAGGAAGGTCGCGAGCATCGCGTCCACCAGGCCGCCATTGGGCGCAAGCGTTCCGAACAAGTACTTGTAGCCCTGGTCGAACACGGACTCCGACGAGGCGACCGATGCGACGACCGGGATGCCATAGCGTTCGGCGACGCCGGCGACGATCTTGGTATGGCCCGAGCCGAACGGGGCCGTCAGGGCATGCACCTTGTCGTCGGTGATGAGTTTTTCGGCGAGCTGCTGGGCGCGTTTGCCGTCGGTCTGATAGTCGTAGGTGACGAGCTCGACCTTCATCTTCTTGCCGCCGACGTCGATACCGCCGGCGGCGTTGACCCGCCGCAGCCACATGTCATAGGCGGCGGCCTGTTTCTTGCCCTCATCCGCCAGACCGCCAGTCAGCGCAAGAGGGGCGCCGATCTTGACGACATCGGCGGCAATGGCATTCGTCGATACGATGCTGGCGGCAAGGGCCGCATAAATAGTCCGAAGCAATATTCTCTTCATGGCATGACTCCTCGGCCGGCGTCCGCAGTAACCGAAAGTGTACTGACGATTTGGCAAGCAAGCGGCATGCCAGCTGGGGACGTAACCGGTACTCGCAGATGACCGTGGACACCGGGCCGGTGCCGTGGCATTTGCGGCAGGGGCCAAAGTCGAGCCACGACCGATGGAAAGATCCGATTCCTCATTCGCCCTCCGGAAGCGACCTGGATTCCTGATCCGCCGTCTGCACCAGATCCATGTGGCGATCTTCCTTGAAGAATGTGCCGCATTTGGCGTCACGCCGGTCCAATACAGCTTGATGTCGGCCTTGGCTGAACATGCGCCCCTCGATCAGGCCTCGCTGGCGGCGGAGATCGGGGTCGACCGGACCACCGTGGCTGGTGTCCTGCGGCGTCTGGAGGCACGTGGTCTGGTTGTACGCAAGGGGCACGACCAGGATCGCCGCTTGAAGATGTGCAAGCTGACGGCGAAAGGGGCGCAGATCCTGAAGCGCATGGAACCCGCCGTACGCCGGGCGCATGAGCGAACGGTCGATGCGCTGGATCCCCAGGCCCGCCGCCGTTTCGTCGAGGCGCTCGAAATACTGGTCGATGCGAACAACGCGCTCGGCCGGGCATTTCTGCGGGTGGGCTGACGCTTAAACTTTCATCTCTCTGCGCACGGCATCGGCACTCCTGTACGCGGAGCGCCTGTCAGTTCCCGTCAGCTCTTCTTCCCGATTGGCAGGGATCTTGCTTGTCAGATCGATGGTGTACTGACGATCTCGGTGAGGGGGCATGATGATCTGGAGATGTGCGCTTGCCGGCCTGTTGTTCGGCGCCGCGGGATTGATGCCGGCTCATGCGGATTCGATCCGGATCGGTACGCCGCTTGCGCTGACCGGTGCTCTCGCCGACGAGGGCAAGAAACAGGCCGCCGCATACGAGCTTTGGCTCGAACGGGTAAACGCTGCTGGCGGTATCGACGTCGGCGGCAAGAAGATGAAGGTCGAGCTCGTCACCTACGACTATCAGACCGACGGCAAACGCGCCCAGCAGCTCGCCGAAAAACTCATCACCGACGACAAAGTCGATTTCCTCACCGCGCCCTTCGGGTCTGGACACGCGAAGATCGTGGCCGGCGTGGCTGAGCGTTACGATGTGCCCATCATCGCTGTCGCATCGTCGGAGCCCGTCCATAATCAAGGGTACAAGAACCTCTTTGGCACGTT
The DNA here is from genome assembly GCA_937926175.1 of uncultured Rhodospirillales bacterium. Classification (GTDB taxonomy): domain Bacteria; phylum Pseudomonadota; class Alphaproteobacteria; order CACIAM-22H2; family CACIAM-22H2; genus CALANV01. The sequence goes on from CALANV010000044.1 coordinate 176,537, forward strand.
GGCCCCTTCCATGGGGCTTGTCGAATCGATGCTGACGTACTTCCGCGACCGGTTGCCGTCGCTGAAGACGATCGCGGTTGTCGGGCGTGACGACGTCTTTCCAAAGGCAATGGCCGATGCGATGGCGGGACGCAGTCCGCAGTTTGGCCTGGACGTCGTCTACAACTCTCTCTACCCGGTCGGAACGCTCGATCACTCCGCGTCGATTTCACGCATCAAGACGCTCAAGCCGGACTGGATATTCGTGACCGGCTATACGCAGGACCTGGTTCTGTTCCGGAAACAGATGCAGGACCTCGGTCTCGACGCACCGATCGTCACGATGATCACCGGGCCGGCGTATCGGGAATTCGTCGAGGGACTCGGTCCGCTCGCCGAGAACGTGACGAGCGCCACGTGGTGGCATTACGCGGCAGGCTACAAGGGGGATGATGTCTTCGGATCGACGGATATCTTCGCAGATGCCGTGCGCAAGAAGACCGGGCAGGATCCGGACTACGTTCACGCCTCTTCGGCGGCCGCGTTGATCGTGCTGCAGAAGGCGATCGAGAAGGCTGGCTCGCTCGATCGTGCCAAAGTGCGCGCTGCCCTGCGCGATCTCGACGTGATGACGTTCTACGGCCCCATAAAATTTCGGGAGGACGGCATGAACGAAAACCGGAACCTCCCGATCATCCAGGTTCAGGGTGGAGTCCCTGTAGTTCTTTATCCGCCTGACTTGAAGCAGGCCGACATGAAGCTCGCTGACCGTCGCTAGAGGAAACACGACATGTACCGTTCACTTACGACCGATCAAATCGATCACTTCGAACGCGAAGGCTACTTGTTTCCGCTGGACGCACTGACGCCTGAGGAAGCAGCCGACTGCCGGCGACGGCTCGAAGCTTATGAGGCGGCAACCGGGCAGGAGGCTCAGAAGCGCCTCAAAATCAAGGCGCATCTGGCATTTCCTTGGATGACGGCGCTGGCGCGGCACCCGGCGATCGTCTCCGCCGTGGCGTCGATCATCGGACCGGACATTCTCCTGTTCGGTTCGTCCCTCTTTGCGAAGAACGCGCATGATACGCGCTTCGTCTCGTGGCATCAGGATTCCGCCTATTTCGGTCTCGAGCCGCATGAGGAGGTGACCGCGTGGGTCGCATTGACGCCCAGCAATCCGACGAACGGCTGTCTGCGGGTGCTGCCCCGGAGCCATCTCGGTCCGGATCTCAAACACGAGGAGACTTACGACCCGGCGAATCTTCTGGCGCGGGGCCAGACGATCCGCGGCGTCGATGAAAGTAAGAGCGTCGACATCGTCCTTAAACCCGGGCAGTTCTCCCTCCATCATGAGCGGACTGTCCACGGCTCGCAGCAGAACAACTCCGACGATCGACGTATCGGGCTGGCGTTCTTCTTCATCCCGACGCATGTGCGCTCGACGATCGGGCGGCGGGGAGCCATGCTCATCCATGGCGAGGACCGCTATGGATACTGGGATCGCGATCCCGAACCGGCCGTGGATCTTGATCCCGTCTGCATGGCCTATCTGGACGAGATGTGGGCCCAGTACCGGGACAAGCGCGTGAAGCAGGCGGCGGAAGCCGGGCTGATCTAGCGGATCTGGCGGGCGATGCCGCCCGCCGCCGCTTCAGTCCGGTCGCGGGGGAAGTCGTCCAGCGACTCAGTGCGCCGGCTGATGCGCCGGCGAGCGGAGCCGACGGCCGTGACGACGGGTGTGAGTCGTTCGGGAGTCAGGCCGTCGTTGGACTAGAGACGGAAGAAAAACAGAAGGCCGAGGCCCAGAATGAACGCAATGGGCCTCGGCCAGATACGTCCCCCCGTGCCGATGACCGCATAGGAGATGAGGGCGATTCCGACGGCGACCTTGATGCCCGCCAGCAGGGCGAGCGGCACAGACAGGGCCGGCTGCAGCAGCGCCGGATTGGCGATGAAGGCCGGCGGTACCGCGAACAGACCGATGCCGAGGCGCATGGCCGTGCCGGCCACGGGCAGCCATGGTGTCTGCGCGATACCCGCCGCGATGTACACCGCGCCGCAGACCGGTGGCGTGATGGCCGAAAGCAGCGCGTACCAGAAGATGAAGAAATGAGCGAGCAGAGGATCAAGGCCGAGCTCCGTCAAGGCCGGGCCGGCAACCGAGACGCAGATGATGTAGGCAGCGGTGGTCGGCACCTCCATGCCCAGCACGATGCAGGCGAGGGCGGTGAGGATGAGCGCGAGCCAAAGCTGGCCGCCCGAGATCGTCAGGATCGCTGACGTCATCTTGACGCCGAGCCCCGTCATCTGCAGTACCCCGACGATGATTCCGGCGCAGACGATCACGGCCGCGATCATCGCCATCTGCTTCGATGCGTCGATCGCGGCACGCGCCAGCCGCTCGCCCCAACGGCGCAGGTCGACGCGTCCCATGTGATCGATCACGAGCAGGAAGGCGGCCACCGCCACGGCGACGATGGCACCATACTGCGGCGTATAGCTGGTGAAGGCGAGCATGCCGACCAGGATTCCGAACGGCAGCAGAAAGAACGGCGCGGTGCGCGCGACATGGGGCCACGACGGCAGCTCGCTTCGCGGCAGTCCCTTGAGATCGTAGACGTAGGCGAAGAAGTGACAGCCGATCCAGGTGATGATGAAGAACAGCGCGGCCGGAATCGCGGCGGCGATCATGACGTCCGCGTAGGTGACGCGCAGCATCTCCGCCATCAGGAAGGCGCCGGCGCCCATGATCGGCGGCGTGATCTGGCCACCGGTCGACGCGACCGCCTCGACCGCCGCCGCGAACTTCCGCGGGTAGCCGAGCCGGATCATCGTCGGAATCGTGAACGTGCCGGTCGAGGCGACGTTGGCCGATGCCGAACCCGAGATCATGCCGTAAAGCGCCGAGGCCACGACCTCGACCTTCGCCGAGCCGGCGCGATAGCGGCCGGCGACGCGCTTGGCGATTGCCATGAAGCCTTCGCCGGCGTCACCGGCCGCGATCACGGCGCCGAGGATCAGGAACGGTGCGACGACCGTTGCGGAGGTCGACGTGAGTTCCCCCCAGAGCCCACCTTCCGCGATCACGAGCGTACCGAGAAACGAGTCGAGCGGCAGCCCGTCATAGCCGTATTCGCCGGGGATGAGGTTGCCGAAAAGGCCGTAGGCGAGTGCGAGGAGTGCCACCGACGGCAGAACCGGTTTGATCGCGCGGCGTGCCATGTCGAGCACGACGGCGATCAGCACGATGGCGACCGCGAACTGGAACCAGCCCTCAAGCGTGCCGTACTGGTCGAGCAGCCGGTCGCGGTCGAAGATGATGTAAAGACAGCCGCCGATACCGAGTGCGCCCATCACATAACCGAAGCCGCGGGAGAGCGTGGAGCCCCTGGCGCCGATGAAGAAGATCCACGGCAACGCGAGCAGCAGGTGAAGCGGCCGCGACACGAGATTGGGGATGAGTCCCGAGAAGATCAGCCAGACGTGAAAGCCGACGGTGATGATTGCCCAACCGACGATGGCGGTCTTCCTGATGGCGTCAGCCGGTGCGGCGTTTTCGGCGGAAGCGGTCATTCGAGATCAGTCGCGATGTTCGGGGGCTTTCCCCCGCCGGGAGAAAATGCAGGCACGGCGGACGGGCGAGGGGTATCCGTGCCGTGGATCTTGTTGTCCCTCGCCCGCCGCCGTCGGCGCCGGCCTCTTTTCTCGCGTGAGGAGCGGCGGGGCGGCGATCAGCGCGCCGATTGCGGCACGGTGATCTTCGCCTCGTCGTAGTACCGGAGCGCGCCGGGATGGAGTTTCCCGCTGAGCGAGCCGACCATGTCGGGCGTCACGCCAGCCCACCACGGATTCTGCTTCGCCATGTTGGCGCGCTGCGTCCAGAACGCCTTGGTCACGGCGTAAGCGACGTCGTCGCTCATGCGGGTCGTCGCATAGGCACCGACGGGGACCGAGAGCGTGGTGACGTCATAGTCCTGGCCCGGATAGGTACCCTTCGGAATGACGATGCCGATCGCGGTCTTGTCGATGAGCTGGACGCGCGCGAGCTGCTGCGGCGACAACGACAGGATCTTGATAGGCGTCGAGGCCGCCAGTTCCTGGACCTGGGGCGAGGGATGGGCGGCTGCCGTGCCGTAGCCCGTGACCTGCCGGTTGCGCACGGCGGCGGGGGCGGAGGCGAGCTCGGTATCGACGAGCTTGACCTTGCCGTCGATACCCAGTGCCTGGAAGGCGGCGACCGTGAGGCGCTGGCCGGCCGTACCGCGTCCGCCGGGGATGAAATCCTTGCCGGCAAGGTCGGTTAGGTCATTGACGCCGGCATCGGCGCGGACGATCCAGTGCATGGTGATGCCGGGAATCGGGAACAGACCGCGGATCGCATCGTAACCCTGCTCGTCCTCGAACGGTTTCTCGCCGGCGCGCGCGCTGTCGAGCAGGCCCGGCGGCGTGGTGAAGACGAAGTTGCCGGGCCGGCGCGCCGCCTCCTTGACGTTTTGGACCGAGCCCTGGCTCTCCTCCACGGTTGCGGTCAACTTGCCGCCGCTCGCGGCCTTCAGCGCCTCGCCGATCTGCACCATCATCAGATAGTACGACGACCCCGTGGTCGCCGATTTCAGCGTGACGCGCGTCTGTGCCTCGGCGATGCCGGCGCCGAACATCGTGGCTGCCGCGATCACGGCGACGAACCATTTTTTCATGGGCATATCCCCCCTCTTGCTGCGCGGACGGGCGCGATCTTGCCCGCAGTGCCGCGCCGCGCGCAAGTTCGACGCGATCGCATCGTCGGACAGGGTGACGCCGCCGTTCGCGTTTCCCGATGAAATCGACGGGGACCTGAAACGGAGGCGGACGGGAGCATGGCTCCCATCCGCGAGTCACGACGACATTGCGGTTTCAGCCGCCGGCGGGCTGATAGATCTCGCCGCCACTCTTGCGGAACTTGTCCGACATCTCGGCCATGCCTTTCTGCGCCTGCTCGCGAATCTCGTGCGTGATCTTCATCGAGCAGAACTTGGGGCCGCACATCGAACAGAAATGCGCAATCTTGGCGCCTTCCGCCGGCAGCGTCTGGTCGTGGAACTGCTCGGCCGTGGTCGGATCGAGCGACAGGTTGAACTGGTCGCGCCAGCGGAACTCGAACCGTGCCCGGGAGAGCGCATCGTCGCGGATGCGCGCGGCCGGATGTCCCTTGGCGAGATCCGCGGCATGGGCCGCGATCTTGTAGGTGATCACGCCTGTCTTGACGTCGTCGCGGTCGGGCAGACCCAGGTGCTCCTTCGGCGTGACGTAGCAGAGCATCGCCGTGCCGTACCAGCCGATCATCGCCGCGCCGATACCGCTGGTGATGTGGTCGTAGCCCGGCGCGATGTCGGTCGTAAGCGGCCCCAGCGTATAGAACGGCGCCTCGCCGCAGGCGGCGAGCTGCTTCTCCATGTTGACCTTGATCTTGTGCATCGGCACGTGGCCGGGGCCCTCGACCATGACCTGGACGTCGTGTTCCCAGGCGATCCTGGTGAGCTCGCCCAGGGTTTCCAGCTCGGCGAACTGTGCCGCGTCGTTGGCGTCGGCGATCGAGCCGGGGCGCAGTCCGTCGCCCAGCGAGAAGGCGACGTCATAGGCGCGCATGATCTCGCAGATTTCGCGGAAGTGCGTGTACAGGAAATTCTCCTGGTGATGCGCCAGGCACCACTTCGCCATGATGGAGCCGCCGCGCGACACGATGCCGGTGACGCGGCTCGCCGTGAGCGGGATGTAGGCGAGGCGCACCCCGGCATGGATGGTGAAGTAGTCGACGCCCTGCTCGCACTGTTCGATCAGCGTGTCGCGGAAGATCTCCCAGGTCAGCTCCTCGGCCTTGCCGCCGACCTTTTCCAGCGCCTGATAGATCGGCACCGTTCCGATCGGCACGGGCGAGTTGCGGATGATCCACTCGCGCGTCGTGTGGATGTTCTTGCCCGTCGACAGGTCCATGACGGTGTCGGCGCCCCAGCGGATCGCCCACACCATCTTGTCGACTTCCTCGCCGATCGACGAGGCGACCGCGGAGTTGCCGATGTTGGCGTTGACCTTCACCAGGAAATTCCGGCCGATGATCATCGGCTCGGACTCCGGGTGATTGATGTTGGCCGGAATGATGGCGCGGCCGCGGGCGACTTCGGCGCGCACAAACTCCGGCGTCACCTCGTCGGGGATCTCGGCGCCGAAGGGTTCGCCGTCGCGCAGGATGCCGGCCTCGCGCAGTTTGGCGCGGCCGAGATTCTCGCGGATGGCGACGTACTCCATCTCGGGCGTGATGATGCCCTTGCGCGCGTAGTGGAGCTGCGTCACCGCATGCCCGGCCTTTGCCCTGAGTGGCCGGCGGCCGGCCCCGGGGAACATGTCGAGCGCACGAACCTCGCCGCGCCTGAGGCCGTCGTCTTCGGGCCGCACCGGGCGGCCGTCATATTCCTCCACGTCGCCGCGCGCACGGATCCAGCCGGCGCGCAAGGGCGGCAGACCCTTGCGGATGTCGATCGTGACGGCGGGGTCGGTATAGGGACCCGACGTGTCATAGACGCGCACCGGCGGTTCGCCCGAGCCGGGCGTCAGGTCGATCTCGCGCATCGCCACGCGAATGTCGGGATAAATCTCGCCGGCGACGTAAATTTTGCGCGAGCCGGGCAGTGGTCCGGTCGAGACCGTGAAATCCTTGGTGAAGGTACCGTCGGGCATGGTCGAATCTCCTGTTGCATGTGATCGCACGGGAGATCCGGGACGGACGGGGACGGGACGGGCAGCGATGCTGTATGCGGAAAGAGGCCGTGACAGCGGCTGCAGAGTTCCTGTTCCTACGCCGGTATGACCCGGATCAGGTTCGAAGGGTTTCCGCGTCGTCCGGTATTCCGGACCGTCGGTGTCTCAGCCCCCTAGCAGGGCTCCCCTCGGAACGGGGGGAAGGTTCGGCCGATCGCGGGGCGAAGTCAAGGCGGCTCTCGGGCGGGGCGTCGGGATCGACTTCTTCAAAGTAGATCCGCTGCAAGCTGCCAAGGCTGCCCGCCGTCATGAGCCATACTCAACTTCGACGGGGTCGTCCGCGCGCCGCAATGGAAATTCACGGCCGCGAGTGTCACGAGGTTGCCGTCGGTCCCGATTGCCGCGGGACAGGGGTTTTGGACGTGCGCGGACGCCGGTCCGACCTTATATAGAGTAAACAGGCATCGGCCCGATGAGGAAACGCGGATGACCACGCTGCTCGTCACTCACATGGCCTGCGTCGACCACGACCCCGGCCCCCATCATCCCGAGTCACCGGAACGGCTCAAGGCCGTGCTGTCCGGGCTGTCGGAACCGGAGTTCAAGTCGCTCGAACGCGTCGAGGCGCCACGGGCCGAGGACAGGCACCTGACGCTGTGTCACCCGGCGAGCTACGTCGAGGCGGTGATGGGGACCATTCCGCCGGCGGGCCGCCATGCCCTTGACAGCGACACCGTCGTATGTCCGGCCTCCGGCGAGGCGGCCCTGCGCGCGGCCGGCGCCGTGGTCGCGGCCGTCGACGCCGTGGTGACCGGAAAGGCACAGAACGCCTTCTGCGCCGTGCGGCCGCCGGGCCATCATGCCGAGGCGGCGCGCGCCATGGGCTTCTGCATGTTCAACAATGTGGCCGTGGGTGCGCTGCACGCCCGCGTCAATCATGGTCTCGAACGCGTTGCCGTGGTCGACTTCGACGTGCATCACGGCAACGGTACGCAGCACATGTTCGAGCGCGACGCGAACCTCTTCTATGCGTCGACGCATCAATGGCCGCTTTATCCCGGCACCGGTGCCGCGGACGAGCGGGGTGTGGGTAACATCGTCAACGTGCCGCTGCGCCCCTACGCCGAGGGCGATGCGTTCCGCGACGCCTTCGAGCGGCACATCCTGCCCGCGCTGGATGCCTTCCGGCCGGAGCTCCTGATCATCTCGGCCGGGTTCGACGCGCATGCCGACGATCCGCTCGCCTCGCTGCAGCTCACCGAAGACGACTACGCCTGGGTCACGTCGGCGCTGCTCGAAGTCGCGTCGACGCATGCCAAGGGCCGCGTCGTCTCCGCGCTCGAAGGCGGGTATGACCTGCGTGCGCTTGCGGCCTCGGCGGCGGCGCATGTACGCGCGCTGATGGCCGCGTAATCCCTGACCGGCACGGGGAAAGGTGCGCGGCAGACTTGTCCGGTCACGCGCGGAGCGTCGGCCTCCATCCTGACCACGCTTTTTGCCTTCACGCCGACCGGCGTGAAGCCGTGCGCCGTTCGGCCTTGCCTCGCCGAACGGCGTGCCTCTAGGCTAGGGGCCGGCGAAATCCTGCGGAGCCTGAGGCACGTGACCGACGCTGATACGCTGGATCCGTCTGATCTGCCCGACCGCTTCGTCGACGTCGACGATCTCGAGGAGTTCATGACGCGGCCATCGGCTGCGTTGCGACGCGATCTGGTGCGCGTGCCGGGCGACATCCTGATACTCGGAATCGGCGGCAAGATGGGGCCGACGCTGGCGCGACTCGCGAAGCGCGCGGCACCCGACAAGCGCATTGTGGGCGTCGCACGCTTCAGCGAGCCCGGGCTTCGCGAGAAGCTCGAGTCCTGGAGCATCGAATGCATCGCCGCCGACCTGCTCGACCGCGCCGCGGTTGAGCGGCTGCCGAAGCTGCCGAACGTGATCTTCATGGCCGGACGCAAGTTCGGCTCGGCCGGCGCGGAACATCTGACGTGGGCCATGAATGCGTATGTCCCGGCGATCGTCGCCGAGGCGTTCGCCGGGTCGCGCATCGTCGCGTTCTCTACGGGTTGCGTCTATCCGTATGTCGATGTGCTGCACCAGGGCGCGACCGAAGCGACGCCGATCGGACCGCCGGCCGGCGAATATGCGTGGTCGTGCGTCGGACGCGAGCGCGTGTTCGAGTATTTCTCGCGCACGAAGGGAACGCCGGGGCGGATCATCCGCCTCAATTACGCGATCGACATGCGCTACGGCGTCCTGCACGACATTGCCCGCAAGGTCATGAACGGGACGCCGATCAACTTGGCGACCGGACACGTCAACGTCATCTGGCAGGGCGATGCGAACGCGCAGGTGCTGCGTGCACTGCTCCACTGTACCAATCCGACCAGCCCGCTGAACGTCAGCGGGCCCGAGACGGCAAGTGTCTACGCTCTTGCCCGCGCCTTCGGCAAACGGCTCGGTCGCGAGCCGGTCTTCGTCGGCCGCGAAGAGGCGACGGCGTGGCTCGTCAACACCGCCGAGGCGGTACGGCTGTTCGGCTATCCGCTCGTGCCGCTGCCGCGCATGATCGACTGGGTTGCCGACTGGGTCGGGTCGGGCAAGGCAAGCCTGGGGAAGGACACCCATTTCGATACGCGCGACGGTGTGTTCTGAGCGCGCGAGGCTGCCGCCGGGCATCAATGCGCGCCCGCTGGTCGCAGCCGACATACCGGCGGCGCTGCGTCTTTCCGAGGAGGCAGGCTGGAATCAAGGTCGCGGCCGATTGGCGGCTGTGCTGGCGGCCGGGCAGGGTATCGGCGCCACCGATGGCGACATGCTGGTGGCGACGGCGCTGACGTTGCCCTATGGTGATCCGGGCTCCGGTTCGGCGTCCCCGTTCGGCTGGATCAGCATGGTCCTGGTGACCGCCGCATGGCGCCGTCGCGGACTCGCCACGTGGCTGCTGAACCGCTGTATCCGCGTGTTTCGGGCCGATGGCCGTACGGCGGTGCTCGACGCGACCCCGGCCGGCCGCGAAGTGTCTCTGCGGCTCGGGTTCCGCGACGGCCCGCGGCTCATGCGGTTCGAAGGGGGACGGCCGGCGGTGACGGGCACGGCGCCGGCCGGCGTGGAGATCCGGTCATTCCACCCCGAGGACATGGCGACGGCCGCGGAACTGGACGTCCGCGTCTTCGGTGGCAACCGGCGCGCCGTGCTCGCCGATCTTGCCCGGAGCCAGTTCAGCGCGGCCTGGGTCGCGTGGCAGGATGGGCGTCTCGCGACCCAGATCAGCCCCCTGGTCGCGACGGCGCCGGCACTCGCCATCGCCCTGTTCGCACGGGCATCGACAGGGGCGACGCAGGCGCACCTGTTCGTGGACGCCTTCGCGGACCAGTCGGACTTCACCGCCCATCTGACGGCGCTCGGATTTCGGCCGCAGCGACCGTTCACGCGCATGTCCCTGGGCGGCGCTGCGCCGGGGCGGCACGATCTGCTCTTCGCGGCCGCCGGTCCGAACTGGGCTGAGCCGCGGGCGCATCGGCACTTCGGTTTCGCGAAATCCGCTCGGGGCAGCGCAGGATATTGCGCCCTGGTGCGTGAATAGGAAGGTGCATGGGCGCTCCTCCGATGGGGCGACGTGCACGACGTTTCAAAGTTGCCGGACCGCGGCGCAGAACCCATATCTCCGATTGCCACATGACAGAACGGATCATCCGATCGCCCGACGGCGGGGCCGCCGCATCGGTCGCGGAACTCAAGACCGGCAGCCCGTCGCGACGGGCGGTTCGGCCCGTCGCTCGGCGCCCGCGCCGCTGGATCCACTGGGCCTTGCTGGGGCTGGTTCTGCTGATCGCCGGCGGCTGGTTGTGGTGGTCCTCGGACCAGAAGCCTCAGGACACGTTCGTGACGGCGGTCGTCGAGCGCGGCGACGTCGAGGACAGCACGACGGCGCTGGGCAGTCTTCAGCCCCGCGAGTACGTGGACGTCGGCACCCAGGTGTCGGGACAGCTCCGGCGGCTCTATTACGAGGTCGGTGCGACGGTCGAGAAGGGCGCGCTGCTCGCCGAGATCGATCCGACCGTCTACATCGCGCGGGTCGAGGCCGATCGGGCGCAGCTCCTGAACCTGCGTGCGCAGCTCATGGACAAGCAGGCCCAGCTCGTCCTCGCGCAGCAGCAGGCTCAGCGCCAGCGCAATCTGGCCAGGGCGAACGCGACCAGCGAGGAGGCGGTGCAGAGCGCGGAGGCCGCGCTGCGTTCGGCCGAGGCGCAGGTCGAGGCGCTGAAGGCGCAGATCCAGCAGACCGAGTCGACGCTCAAGGGCGACGAGGCCAATCTCGGCTACACCAAGATCTACGCGCCGATGGCCGGCACGATCGTGTCGCAGACCGCCCGGCAGGGACAGACTCTCAATGCCAATCAGCAGGCGCCGATCATCTACCGCATCGCCGATCTCTCGACGATGACCGTATGGACGCAGGTGTCGGAGGCCGACGTCACCAAGCTTCGCATCGGCATGGATGCCTATTTCACCACGCTCGGCCAACCTGATCGCCGCTGGTACGGCAAGCTGCGGCAGATTCTGCCGACGCCGGAGGTCGTCAACAACGTCGTGCTCTACAACGCGCTGTTCGACGTGCCGAATCCGAACAACGAACTGTTGCCCCAGATGTCGGCCCAGGTCTTCTTCGTTTCGGCCGCGGCGAAGAACGTGCTGACCGTGCCGGTCGCCGCATTGCGGCCGATCGGCCGCCCGGGTTCGCCGGGTGATGCCGGCGAGACGCGCGGCGAGGGCCGGGAGGGACGCCGCTTCGTCGTGCAGGTCGTCGCCGACGACGGGTCCGTTACCGAGCGTATCATCACTGTCGGCGTCATGAACCGGGTCCTCGCCGAAGTGAAGAGCGGACTCGAGCTCGGCGAGCGCGTCGTCGTTGGGACGCGCGCTTCTGGCGCACGTCCTGCGCCGAACGCGCAGCCCACCCGCATGCCGCGGCTGTCATGAAGGTCACGCGACGCCCCGCCCCGCTCATCGAGCTCGACGGCGTCACCAAGACGTACGTCAACGGCGAGATCGCGGTCGAGGTGCTGCATGGCATCTCGCTCAAGATCTATCCCGGCGAGTTCGTCGCCATCATGGGGGCATCAGGGTCGGGCAAGTCGACCCTCATGAATCTGATCGGTTGTCTCGACCGGCCGACGACGGGCCGCTATTTCTTCGGAGGCGAGGACGTATCGAAGCTGGGGGCCGACGGTCTCGCGCGCCTGCGTCGCGACGTTTTCGGCTTCGTCTTCCAGAGCTACAACCTGATCACGACGGCCAGCGCGACGGAGAACGTCGAGCTGCCGGCGATCTATGCCGGGATCGGTGCCGCTGAGCGGCGTGAAAGGGCCGAGGCCCTGCTTGCATCGCTCGGTTTGGCCGACCGGCTCGATCATCGGCCGAACCAGCTCTCCGGTGGTCAGCAGCAGCGCGTATCGATCGCCCGCGCGCTCATGAACGGTGGCCGCGTCATCCTGGCTGACGAGCCGACGGGCGCCCTCGACAGCCGCAGCGGCGCCGAGGTGATCGCACTCCTCAAGGAATTGAGCACCAACGGTCATACCGTCATCCTGATCACGCACGACCGTTCGGTCGCCGAGCACGCCAACCGGCTGATCGAGATCCGGGACGGCGTGATCGTCAGCGATACCGGGCCGAGCATCCGGCCGGATCTCGTTCTGCCCGACATGGCCGCGGGGGAGGCCGGCAGACCGGGCAGCACGCTCGCGGACGCGGCGGAGGCGATGAAGATGGCCTTTCGGGCGCTGCGGGCAAATTTCTTCCGGACCGTGCTGACCCTTCTCGGCATCGTCATCGGCGTCGGCTCGGTCGTCGCGATGCTCGCGGTCGGCGACGGCGCCAAGCAGGCGGTCCTGAGCCGTATCGGCGCCATGGGAACGAACCTGCTGCTGATTCGGCCCGGCGCACCGAACATGCGCGGCACCGGGGCGGTGGCGACGCTCGTGCCCGAGGACGCCGATGCGATCGCGCTGCTTCCCAACGTGGTCGCCGCCGTGCCGGAACTCACCGGCAACGTGACGCTGCGTTACAGCAACGCCGACTACCAGACGCAGGCCAATGCGACCACCGCCGATTTTCCGAAGGCGCGCGACTGGCCGGTCGCGAACGGCACGTTTCTCACCGATGACGACGTGCGGAGCTATGTTCCGGTCACCGTGCTGGGGCAGACCGCCGCGCGCAATCTATTCGGGGACATGGACCCGATCGGGCGCTACGTCCTGATCAACAACGTGCCGTTCCAGGTGATCGGCATCATGGCGCCCAAGGGGGCAACGCCCTGGGGCGCCGACATGGACGATGTCGCCTTCGTGCCGCTCTCGACCGGAAGCCTGCGCTTGTTCGGTCAACGCCATGTCCGCTCGATCACGGTCCAGGTCGAGGATCTCGCCCAGATCGACGCGACCCAGGATGCGATCACGGAGCTGCTGCGCCAGCGGCATCGGGCGCTCGACTTTCAGATCCGAAACATGGCCTCGATCATCGAAACCGCATCGGAAACCCAGAACACGCTGACGATCCTCTTGGGATCGATCGCGGCGATCTCGCTCCTCGTCGGCGGTATCGGCGTCATGAACATCATGCTGGTCAGCGTCACCGAGCGCACGCGCGAGATCGGCATCCGCATGGCGACCGGGGCGCGGAAATCGAACATCCTGCAGCAGTTCATCACCGAGGCCCTGGTCGTATCGGCGATCGGCGGTGCCATCGGCGTCGCCGGCGGCCTCGGCGTCGCTTGGGTGCTGTCGGCGTTGGGGACGCCGATACAATTCTCGGTGGCGCCCGTGCTTCTCGCCTTCGGCTGCGCCTTCGCCACGGGACTGCTGTTCGGCTACATGCCGGCGCGCAAGGCGGCCAATCTCGATCCTGTCGTCGCTCTCAGCGCCGATTGACTGGACTCTTCATACCGCACGCTTTCCGACATGGCTCTTCGTCACATTCTCATCGCGGCCGTCGCGCTCGCAACCGCCGGCTGTAGCATCGGTCCGGACTATGTCAGGCCGGAGGCGCCGGTACCAGCCGCTTGGCGGACCACTGCGCCCGACGAAGCCGTGACGTGGCCATCGCCGGAGTGGTGGCGCGGCTTCGGATCGCCGACGCTCGACGACTACATCCTGCGCGCACAGCGTAACAACACGGATATTACCGGCGCCGCCGCGCGCGTGCTTCAGGCGGTGGCGCGAGCGCGCATCGCCGGCGCGAACTTGCTGCCATCACTCGATGCAGGCGCCGACGTTGCCCGGAGCTACACCGGCGGCGGTACGGGAAGTGGGAGCGGACGGGGATCCCAGACGCGGACGAGCTACAGCGCGTCCATTGCCGCAAGCTACGAACTCGATGTCTGGGGGCGGAATCGCGCCGCCCTTGCGTCCGCCGAAGCCCTGGTGCTGTCGAGCCAATATGACCGCGAGGCGGTGGCACTGACCATCACCGCCGACGTGGCTACCCTCTACTTCCAGATCCTGGAGCTGCAGGACCGTCTCGCGATTGCGCGTGACAACCTTGCAAATGCGGAGCAGGTCTTGGCCGTCGTCGAGGCGCGGGTGGCGAACGGCGCCGCCTCGCCGCTCGAGTTGGCGCAGCAGCGAACGGTCGTCGCCAACCAGCGTGCGTCGATACCCTCGCTGGAGCAGCAGCTTCGACAGGCCGAGAACCTGCTTGCCGTTCTGCTCGGCGAGGCGCCCGACGCCGTGGCCGTCCCGGCCGGCACGCTCGACGCGATCTCGATTCCCACGGTCGCGCCCGGCATTCCGTCGGAATTGCTCACGCGCCGGCCCGACATCCGCAACGCCGAGGCGCAGCTCATCGCCGCGAATGCCGACATCAAGGTGGCGCGGGCAGCCCTCTTTCCCAGCATTCCTCTGACCGGACAGGCGGGCTTCGAAAGCCTCGCGCTGTCGTCGCTGTTCGACAGCGGCGGATTCTTCTACAGCCTCTTCGCTGGCGTGACGCAGCCGATCTTCCAGGGCGGACGCCTCTCGGGCCAAGTCGACCTGACGGAGGCGCGCTACGAAGAACTCGTGCAGGTCTACCGCCAGACCGTGATCAACGCTTTCAGCGACGTCGAGAACGCCCTCGTCGCCATCCGCCAGCTCGATCGGCAGCAGGCTCTTCAGGAAGAGGCGGTCGAACAGGCACAGCTCGCGTTCGAGCTGGCCGATGCGCGCTACCGGGCCGGGGCGGTCGATCTTCTGACCGTGCTCGACGCACAGCGCACGTTGTTCCAGGCGCGCGACCAGCTTGTCCAGATCAAGTCGGACCGCCTGCAGGCAACGGTCTCGCTGTTCAGGGCTCTTGGCGGCGGATGGCAGGACGACGTCGCGTCCGGTAACGACTGAACTTCCGCATCGGCGAGCCCCAGCTGCGATGCGCCAGCGCCGGGGCGGCGATAGCGCCGCGACCCTGCTCGAATTCGATGTCGATGCTGGCATCGCGATCTCCGCCCGTCTTCGGGGCATAGAAGTGGGGCGCGTGGTTGCCGCCGACGGTCCAGTTGAGCGTGAAGTCGGGTTCCTGCGCCGGGGCCAGTGTGGACGCAGCTACTTCCGCGAAGATGATGCGCCAAAGGTAAAAACAACCAACCGCGTAAGGCGGGGCTGCGCGTCTCCCTGAACGTGCCGACGCGCTGCTGTCGACGCGGCATCGGCTTTTGTGGTAACTGGGCAGTTACTCCTGAACGATAGGGGGTGGCGTCGTCATCCTGTCAACCGCACATCCGTTGCTTATGTCACTTCAATCTCCGAGAGATTTCCGCGGCAGTCGTCAGGCAGGCACGACGGTCACGCGCGGACCGCGACGGGCAAACGGCCGGCGTCAAACGCGTGACCCCGAGCGCACGCGCGAGGCGATCCTGGCCGCAGCCGAAACCGAATTTGCCGCGAAGGGCCTGAGCGGGGCGCGCGTCGATGCCATCGCGCGGCGGGCACGCGCGAACAAGCGGATGATCTATCACTATTTCGGCAGCAAGGACCGGCTCTATGCCGCGGTTCTCGAACGGGTCTACGCCGCGCGGCGCGGCAGCGAGCGCACGCTCGACCTCGCCCATCTCGACCCGCAGGCGGCGATCCGTGCACTCGTGGAATTCAATTTCGCCTATGCCAAGGCGCATCCTGAATTCATTCGTCTGGTCAACAACGAGAATCTGTACGGCGCCCGGCATTTGCGCGGCTCGAACCGCGTGCGGGCGCTGCATAGTCCGCTGCTCGAGATGATCGCCGATATCCTGCGGCGCGGCGCGGAGCAGGGCGTCTTTCGCCGTGACGTGGATCCGGTGCAGCTCTACATCTCGATCGCCGGCCTGGGTTACTTTTACCTGTCCAACAACGCGACGCTGTCCGCTGTCTTCGGTCGCGACCTTTCCACGCCGATGGAGAAATCGAAGCGGCGCCAGCATATGGTCGACGTCATTCTCGGTTACCTGCGTCCGTGACGCACACGGGATTGACAAGGCATCGCTTCACGCGCAAAGGTAACCGCACGGTTACTTCGCGATGGCGACCTCATGTATGCACGGTGGCAGGGCTGGCCACAGGCTGTTCTTGATGTGTTGAGGCGGGGGGCCGTCATTCCGGCCCATCCGCTCGCGCTCGATCGTGACCGCAGACTCGATCCGCGGCGCCAGCGTGCGTTGACCCGTTACTATATCGACGCCGGCGCGGGCGGCCTTGCCGTCGGCGTTCACGCGACCCAGTTCGCCATTCGCGACGTCGGCCTTTACGAGCCGGTGCTGCGTCTGGCGATGGAGACGGCGCAGGATTGGACGGACCGTCCGCTCGTGATGATCGCCGGCGTCACCGGACGGACGCAGCAGGCCGTCGCGGAGGCACGTATCGCGCGTGACCTGGGCTATCATGCCGTGTTGATGTCGCTTGCGGCCTTCAAGGGGGCAAGCGAGGACGAACTGATCGAGCACGCGCAGACCATCGCTCGCGAGATGCCGGTTGTCGGCTTCTATCTGCAGACGGCGGTGGGCGGAATCGTCCTGCCGGTGTCGTTCTGGCGGCGCTTCGCCGCGATCGAAAACGTCATCGCCATCAAGACGGCGCCGTTCAACCGCTACCGGACGCTGGACGTCGTTCGCGGCGTCGTCGAGGCCGGCGCCGCCGACCGCATCGCGCTCTATACCGGCAACGATGATCATATCGTGCTGGACCTGCTCGTGCCATTTGTGATCCGTGCGAACGGGAAGGAGACGGTCGTCCGCATCAAGGGCGGCCTGCTCGGTCACTGGAGCGTCTGGACCAAGGCCGCCGTCGATCTGCTCGCGCGCATTCATGGCGCCATCGAGCAGGGTGTCGTGACCGCGGACCTGCTGGCGCTCGACTCGCAGGTCACCGACTGCAATGCCGCCGTGTTCGACGTCGCCAACGACTTCCACGGGGTGATCGCCGGCTGCCACGAGGTGCTGCGCCGGCAGGGATTGCTCGAAGGCATCTGGTGTCTGGATCCGAACGAGGGGCTCGGGCCGGGGCAGGCCGAGGAGATCACGCGCGTTGCCGCGGCGTATCCGCATCTGACGGACGATGCGTTCGTGCGCGCCAATCTCGAGCGGTGGCTGTCATGATCGCATCGGCGAAGTGTGCGTGCCGCGCACCTTTCGGTGATGGATTCGCGGCCGGGCTCACATTACGGGGCGGCGGGGTTCATGAAGTCGTCGAACGTCGCGGTGACGGCGATCGAGATCTTCGGGGATATGCCCTCGCGGCCGTCGCCGGAGTCGGCCTTGCCGTTCTGCTTGCGTGGAACACGGATCTAGGCAGCGGCATAGGGTCGTAAGAACCACACAACGAAAGTAGGGACAACACACGAAAGGAGGAGACGATGCTGAAATCGATTGCATATGGAATCGCCGCCGTCGGGCTGGTGCTCTTTGCGCCGGCGGCCCATGCCCAGTGGAAACCGACCAAGCCGATCACGATCATCGTGCCGTGGGCGGCGGGCGGCTCGACCGACCAGGTCACGCGCGTCACGGCTGCCGAGCTCGAGACGCATCTCGGGCAGAAGGTCGTCGTCGTGAACCAGCCCGGCGCGTCCGGCTCGATCGGCACCAAGAACGCGCTCGAGGCGCCGAAGGATGGCTATACCTGGACCGCCGGCGCCGCCCAGGACCTCGGAACCTACATCGTCCTCGGCATGCTCGACACCAGGCTGAGCGACTGGCATCTCTTCCTCAACGTCGCAAACGTCGCGGTCGTCGGTGTCAATCCGGCGACACCCTACAAGAGCGTCAAAGATCTGCTCGACGCGATGAAGGCGAAGCCGGAGCAGATCACCGTGGCGACGGCGGGCGTGACGTCGGCCGGTCACAACGCCATCGAGGCGATCGCGCGCGCGACCGGCATCAAGTACCGTCACGTGACGTATGACGGCGGCAACCCGGCCGTGATTGCCACGGTTTCGGGCGAGACCGAGGTGACGACGCAGCTTGCCGTCGAACAGGCGGAGATGATCCGCGCCAAGCGCATCCGGCCGCTCGCCGTCGTCGGCGACACGGCGCTGGAGCTCGAGGGTTACGGAACGATCTCGCCGATCACGCAGGAGCTCCAGGACTTCAAGGCGCCGGCGAACTACTTCGGCATCTTCGTACCCAAGGGCGTTCCGGCCGAGGTCGTGCAGACGCTCGAGAAGATTTGGGCCGAGAAGATCAGCAACTCGGAGGCGCTGAAGAAGTACGCCGCCAGCCGCGGTGCGCTGTTCGCGCCGGCTTATGGCGCCGACGCCCAGGCCAAGGCGATGCCGGCCGTCCAGGCGAATGCGTGGCTGATGGCCGACGGCGGCAAGGCCAAGGTGTCGCCGGACACGGTCGGCATCCCGCGGCCGTAAGGTCGGTCCGGAGGCGTCGTGCCGGCTGCACCCTCATCCTGGCTCGCCCTCGCGGGGAGAGACAAGGTTTGTGGCCGGCGCGTCGGACTCCCCTTTTTTCCCTTGGTCGGGAAAGGGCGACGGCGCGTGCGACGCCTCCGATCCGTTTCACGAATGGTATGACGGCACGGCACCGATTGCGGCGGCGCACGTCGGGCACCGTGCCGGACAGATTGGGAGCTGAACGCATGGACGAAAGACCCTCGGCAACGGCGGACCTGCTTTCGGCGGTCTTCTGGATGTTTTTCGGCGGCGCGATCGTCTATGGCGCATGGACGATGGACAGGCTCGAGTACATGAACATCAATCCCTATACGGTGCCGGGATTGGTGCCGGGCATCCTCGGCGTGTGCATCGCGTTCATGGGGGCGCTGCTGTTGATCCGCGCCGTCCGGGCGGGCGCTCCGAAGCTTGGCGATATCGTTGCCGAACGTCCCGGACGCCGTGTGGAAATCGTGCGTGTTCTGGTCGCGGCGGGACTCTGTCTCGTCTATGCGGCCGGATTCGTCGGACACGGGCTGCCGTTCTGGCTGGTCACTGCCGGCTTTGTCACCGCCTTCATCTTCGTCTTTCAGTTTCCGGCGCGCCGGGCCGACGACACGCTGTTGCGCGGCCTTTTCGTCGCGCTGCTCTGCGGGGCTGCGACGGCGGCGGCGGTCACGCTCGTTTTCCAGGAAATCTTCCTGGTCCGCCTGCCCTGAACGATCACTCGCGGCGCAACCATGCTCGAAGGACTCGCCCTGTTTTCCCGATCCATCGCCAACATGATGGATCCGCTCACGCTGCTTTATGTTGGCATGGCGACCCTGCTCGGGCTGGTCATCGGCGCGCTGCCCGGCCTGACCGCCACGATGGGTGTGGCGCTGCTGACGACGCTCACGCTCAAGATGTCGCCGGACATGGCGATCTTGGTTCTGATCTGCACCTATGTCGGCGCCATCTATGGCGGCAGCCGTAGCGCGATCCTGCTCAACATTCCCGGCACGCCGGCCAACGCGGCGGCCTGTCTCGACGGCCATGCGCTGGCGCGTCAGGGCCTCGCCGGGCGCGCAATGGGGATCTCGACCACCGGCTCGGTGATGGGAACCCTGATCGGCATGGTTTTCCTTGCCATGTTCACGCCGCTCTTGGGTGAGATGGCGCTCAAGTTTGGCGCCTACGAGTTCTTCTGGCTTGCGGTCTTCGGCGTCGTCGTCTCCGGCAACCTCACCGGGAACGATCCGTTGAAGGGGTGGCTCGCCGGCTTCGCCGGCCTGTTCATCGCGACGATCGGCCAGGACGCGATCCATGCCTATGAGCGGTTCAGCTTCGGCAACCGCGATCTGGCCGGCGGCATCCAGCTCATACCGGCGCTCGTCGGCGCGTTCGGCTTCGCCGAGGTGCTGACCGTGATGAAGGACGCAGTCGGTCGCCCTGCCATTCACAGCTTCGATTCGGTGGTTCCGCGCCTGCGCGACGTGCTCGTCTACTGGCGGACCATCATCCGTTCCGGCCTCATCGGCACCTTCATGGGCATTATTCCCGGCGTGGGGGAGGACGTCGGGTCGTGGTCGTCCTATGCGGCGGCGCGTGCCGTCAGCAAGGAACGGGACAAGTTCGGCAAGGGCTCGGTCGAAGGCCTGCTTGCCGCCGAGACCGGCGACAATGCCTGCGTGCCCGGCGCGATCATTCCGGTCCTGGCGCTCGCCGTACCGGGGTCCGCGCCAGCGGCGGTGCTGCTGGCGGCGATGATCATCCACGGCGTGCAGCCGGGCCCCCTGATCATGGTCCAGAATCCCGGCTTCGTTTACGACGTCGTCGCGATGATGCTGTTCGCGACGATCGGCATCCTGTTCTACGGCATCTTTCTCGTGCGGCCACTGATCAAGGTGTTGCAGGTGCCGCGCGACATCATCATGCCGATCGTGTTCGTGCTGTGCACGATCGGCTCGTTCGCCATCGCGCAGCGGTTGTTCGACATCTGGACGATGCTGGCTTTCGGGCTGATCGGGTTCGTCATGCGGCAGCTCAACTACCCGATGGCGCCGTTCGTTCTCGGCATCGTGCTCGGCGATCTGCTCGACAAGAACCTGCGCCGGGGGCTCGTGCTCAGCGACGGTGACCTGACGCCGTTCTTCACCCGCCCGATCAGCGCGGTGATGGTGGCGATCATCGTTTTCTCGATCATGATGAACTTCGCATCGGCGCGTGCCGCCCTGCGCAGTGGCCTCGCGCGCTTCGGTGCGGCGCTCGGCAGGCGGGGGATCTAGAAAAGCATGCCGGTTGCCGAGACGGATGCGCCGTAGTAACTGAATGGTTACAAATTGAGGAACGCGTGAAGATCGCACTTTGCAACGAGGTGATCGCGGACCTGCCGTTCGAGCGGCAGTGCGCCTATGCGGCGTCGCTCGGCTATGACGGGCTCGAGATCGCCCCGTTCACGCTTGACGGCGAACCGCATCTTCTCGGCGGAAGCGTGCTTGCGCGGTTGCGACGGACGGTCGAGGCGGCGGGCCTGTGCGTGACGGGTCTCCACTGGCTGCTGGTGGCGCCAAAGGGCCTGTCGATCACGGCGGACGATGCGGCGGTGCGCAGCCGCACCGTGGAGGTGATGCGCCGCCTCGTCGGGGTTTGTGCGGCCCTCGGCGGCAAGGTGCTGGTCCATGGCTCGCCGGCCCAACGCGCGGTACCCTCGGGTACGTCCCGGGCGGAGGCCTTGGCGCGGGCGCGCGATTGCTGGGCGGCCGCGGCGGAGGAGGCCGCGCGGGCCGGCGTGATCTACTGCATCGAACCGCTTTCGCGGGATCAGACGGACGTCGTGAACACCATCGCCGAGGCCGCCGCCGTGGTGCGCGAGATCGGCAATCCGGCGCTTCGCACCATGATCGACACGAGCTCGGCCGTTCTTGCCGAGGCGAAGCCGGTACCGGACCTCATCGATGAATGGCTGCCGACCGGTCTCGTCGCGCATGTCCAGGTGAACGATCCCAACCGGCGGGGGCCCGGACAGGGCGACATGCGGTTTGCACCCGTGTTCGCCGCGCTCTGCCGCCATCGTTACGACGGCGTCGTCGCGGTGGAGCCGTTCGACTATCAGCCGGACGGACCCGGTGCGGCGGCACGGGCCATCGGCTACATCCGTGGTTTGCTCGAGGCACAGGAGGCGGCATGACCGCGCCATCGTTTCGCATTGCGGAAATCCAGTTCTTCGAGCGTCCGGTTCGGCTTCGGCTGCCGTTCCGGTTCGGCGTCGTGACCCTGACCCATTGTCCGCAGGCTTTTGCCCGCGTTCGTATTGTGCTCGCCGACGGCCGCAGCACCTGGGGTCAGGCGGCCGAGATGCTCGCACCCAAATGGTTCGACAAGAACCTGGCACTTTCCAACGAGGACAATTTCGACCAGCTTCGCGAGTCGCTGTATACGGCGCGCGATCTCTATCTGGCCGACGGCGTCGCCCGAACCGCATTCGGTCATTTTGCCGCGCATTACCGCGCCCAGATCGCCGCGTGCGGCGAGAAGGCGCTCAACCCGCTCGTAGCGTGCTACGGCCCGGCCCTGATCGATCGCGCAGCGTACGACGCGCTGTGCCGGTTGCTGGGCGTGTCGTTCTATGACGCGACGCGACGCAACCTTGCCGGCATCACGGTCGGGGATCTCACCCCCGATCTTGCCGGCTTCGATATGGACCGCTTCCTCGAATCCTTGCGCCCACGCGCGCAGATCGCCGCCCGTCACACGGTCGGTCTCGTCGATCCGATCACTGCGTTCGATCAGACGGCCGAAACCCACGTCGACGACGGACTGCCCGAGACGCTCGAGGAGGTGGTCGCGGCCTATGGCCACCGTTGGTTCAAGCTCAAGGTCGGCGGCAACGTCGATCAGGACATCGCGCGCCTGACGCAGATCGCGGGCGTGCTCGACCGCATGCTCGACTCCTACCACTCGACGCTGGACGGCAACGAACAGTACGAGGACGTCGAAGCCGTAATCGACCTATGGCGTCGCATGATGGAAACGCCGGCGCTGCGCCGCCTCGCGGATAGCGTCGTCTTCATCGAGCAGCCGATCAACCGTAAGTCCGCGCTGATGCGCGACGTCCGTGCGCTCGGCCGGCTGAAACCGGTCATCATCGACGAATCCGATGCCGAGCTCGACGATCTGCTGCACGCGCGCGATCTCGGCTATGCCGGCGTGTCGTCCAAGACATGCAAGGGGTTCTACCGGTCGATCCTCAACGCGGCACGCATCGCGAAGTGGAATGCGGAGGCCGGCCGGCCGATCTTCATCATGTCGGGCGAGGATCTGACGACGCAGGCGGGCCTGTCGGTTCAGCAGGATCTCGCGCTCGTCAATCTCCTCGGCCTCACGCATGTCGAGCGGAACGGACATCACTACGTCAACGGCATGGCGGTCGCCCCGACGGCGGAGCAGGAGGCGTTCCTGGCCGCCCATCCCGATCTCTACGTGCGGAGCCACGGCGCCGTGCGCCTCGCCATCCGCAATGGCATCCTCGACATCGGCTCGCTCGAGTGTCCCGGCTTTGCCGCTGGCGCTGTGCCGGACTGGACGGCCATGCAACCGATGCCGCGGCCGCACACGGACAAGTTCATTCACGGACAAGCGAAAGGGTAATCGGTCATGGCTGAGAAGCGTCTTGGCATCATCATGAACGGCGTCACCGGCCGCATGGGGACCAATCAGCACCTCATGCGTTCCATCGTGGCGATTCGTGAGCAGGGCGGAGTGGTCCTGAAGGACGGTAGCCGCGTGATGCCCGATCCGATCCTGGTCGGACGCAACGCCGACAAACTCGCACGCCTGGCCAAGGCGGCGGGCGTCGAGCGCTGGACGACCGACCTCGACAAGGCGCTGGCCGATCCGAAGGACGAGCTGTTCTTCGACGCAGCGACGACCGTGCAGCGCTTCGACGTGATCAAGAAGGCCATCGCCGCCGGCAAGCACATCTATTGCGAAAAGCCGACGGCGACGAATGTCGCGGACGCGATGACGCTCTACAAGCTCGCCCGCGACCGCGGCATCAAGCACGGGGTCGTTCAGGACAAGCTGTGGCTGCCCGGCCTGATGAAGCTGAAGATGCTGGTCGACAGCGGTTTCTTCGGCCGCATCCTGTCGGTGCGGGGCGAGTTCGGCTATTGGGTCTTCGAAGGCGACTGGCAGCCGGCGCAACGTCCATCCTGGAACTACAAGAAGGAGGAGGGTGGCGGCATCATCGTCGACATGCTCTGCCACTGGCGCTACGTGCTCGACAACATCTTTGGCAAGGTCAAGAGCGTGAGCTGCCTGGGAGCAATCCACATTCCCAAGCGCTGGGACGAACAGGGGCGCCCCTATGACGCGACGGCCGACGATGCCGCCTACGCGACGTTCGAGCTCGAGGGCGGGATCATCGTGCAGATGAACAGCTCATGGGCGACCCGGGTGCGCCGCGACGATCTGCTGACGCTGCACGTCGACGGAACGCACGGGTCCGCGGTGGCCGGCCTGACCCGTTGCTTCACCCAGCACCGCGTCAACACGCCGAAGCCGGTGTGGAACCCGGACATTCCGCAGGCGATCGACTTCTTCGCGACATGGGAAGAAGTCCCGACCAACCGCGTCTACGACAACGCGTTCAAGGCGCAGTGGGAGCTGTTCATTCGCCATCTGTTCGACGACACGCCATTCCCCTGGAACCTGCGCGAGGGCGCAAAGGGCGTTCAGCTCGCCGAGCTGGGGCTGAAAAGCTGGGAGAAGCGCTGCTGGATCGACGTTCCGGAGCTGGAGGTCTGAGCGATGCCGACGATCAATCTGCCGACGGCCGACGGCCGCATGGAAGCGTTCACGACCAGCGAGCCGCGCGAGTTCGACGGCCGGCCATCGCGACCGTTCAACCGCGTGGCCCTGGCGGCGGCGCACGTCGTCGCCGACCCGATCGCACAGACGGAGCCCTGGCTCGAGGCGGCGGTCGACTGGGATGCGACCATCGCGTATCGGCGCTATCTGTGGGGGCTCGGCCTCGGCGTTGCCGAGGCGATGGACACCTCGCAGCGCGGCATGGGGCTTGACTGGAACACGTCGCTCGAGCTCATCCGTCGCAGCATCGACGCGGCGCGCGACATCCCCGACGCGGTCCTGTTTTCCGGCGCGGGCACCGATCATCTCGCACCCTCGCCCGATCTCACGCTCGCGCAGGTGATTGCCGCGTATGAGGAGCAGTGCAGCGCGATCGAAAAACTCGGCGGCCGTATCATTCTGATGGCGAGCCGCGCGCTGGCCGCATGCGCGAAATCGCCCGACGACTATCTTGAGGTCTATGGGCGCGTCCTGTCGCAGGTCCGCGACAAGGTGATCATCCACTGGCTGGGCGAAATGTTCGATCCTGCGCTCGAGGGTTATTGGGGCCATCGCGATCATTACCGGGCGATGGATGTATGCCTCGACATGCTGAACGCGAACGCCGCCAAGATCGACGGCATCAAGATCTCGCTCCTCGACAAGGACAAGGAGATCGTGATGCGCCGCCGGCTGCCGAAGGGCATGCGCATGTACACGGGCGACGACTTCAACTATGCGGAGCTCATCGCCGGCGACGAGCAGGGCTACAGCGACGCGCTGCTCGGCATCTTCGATGCGATCGCACCTGCGGCATCAGCGGCCTTGGGGGCGCTGGCAGGCAACGACTACCGGTCGTTCCACGACATCCTGGCTCCGACGGTTCCACTCTCGCGGCACATCTTCAAGGCGCCGACGCGGTTCTACAAGACGGGTGTCGTGTTCATGGCGTATCTCAACGGCCACCAGCGGCATTTCGTCATGGTCGGCGGACAGCAGAGCGCACGCTCCATCTTGCACCTCGCCGAGCTCTTCCGGCTCGCCGATCGTGCCGGTCTGCTGCGCGATCCCGATCTCGCGGTCGCGCGCATGAAGAACGTTCTCGCCGTCCATGGTCTGGCGTGATGTCGAGGCCCGACCCGAATCTGCTGTCGCTCAACACCGCGACGGTAAAGGCTCAGTGGAATTTGGGTGAGGCCATCGAGGGCTGTGTCCGTCACGGCATTCGCGGCATTTCGCCCTGGCGCGACAAGATCGCGGAATATGGTCTGAAGGCCGCCGCCAGACACATTCGTGACGCCGGCCTGACCGTCACGGGGGTCTGTCGGGGCGGGATGTTTCCGGCCGCCGACGCGGCCGGGCGTCGCGCCGCGCTCGACGACAACCGGCGGGCCGTCGACGAGGCCGCGGCGCTCGGCGCGCAGTGCTTGGTGCTGGTGGTCGGGGGGCTGCCGCCAGGCTCCAAGGATATCGCCGGCGCACGGGCGCAGGTCCGGGACGGCATTGCCGAACTTCTCGAATACGCGCGGCCTGCCGGCGTGCCGCTCGCGATCGAGCCGCTGCATCCCATGTACGCGGCCGACCGCGCCTGCGTGAACACGCTCGGTCAGGCAAACGATCTGTGCGACGAACTCGGCGCCGGCGTCGGCGTGGCCGTCGATGTCTATCACGTCTGGTGGGACCCCGCGCTGGAGCGGGAGATCGCCCGCGCCGGATCGCGGATCCTCGGCTTTCACATCTGCGACTGGCTGGTACCGACGACCGACTTGCTGCTCGATCGCGGCATGATGGGGGACGGCGTCATCGACATTCCGAAGATTCGCGGCTGGGTCGAAAAGGCCGGCTATACCGGCTTCCACGAGGTCGAGATCTTCTCGGCGAACAACTGGTGGAAGCGCGACGCCGACGAAGTCCTGCGCATCTGCCGCGAGCGGCACCAGACCGTGTGCTGATCGCTGCCCCTTTGCACCGGGGCGGCGTTCCGGTGACCCAAGATCGGTGCCGGTATCACGTGATACCTTCAGGCAACGGTCCGGATCGCGCAGAACGTCTCCCGGCCTGACCGTGTATTGACAGCCGACACCCTTCAAGGTGGAATTCCCGCCGGATAATTGCGCCCGCTAGGTCGCCGGCTTGGCGGGCATTTTGTCTGGACCGGTCGCTGTCCCACCGGCCGGTCCGTTGTCCCACTGTCCCATTGTCCCAGCATCCCGGCACGTCGCTGTCCCATTTGCCGATTGTCGTTGCCGGGGGACGGACCGGCCGCCACAACGGCGAAACAGTCGGAACGGGCCGAACGGCTGGTGCGGACGAAACGGCTGGAACACTGAAACGACTGATTTTCCAGTATGATTTTCCCGCCCCACCGGTTGCGGGAGCCGGTCGTCGGGAGCCCGGGCTGGGGCCTCCTGTCCCAAGTGTCCCGGTCCTGTCCCAGGTGTTCCAGCCGTCGATGCCGGGGGGCCGGGACAGGGCGAGTCCCGCGCGACGCGCCGGGGCAGGCCAAGAACCGTGCGGAGGGTCGGGGGCGGTCTACGGCGCTCGGCTCGCCGAGCGGCCTTCGTAGAGATCGCGGCCGAGGGCGAGCGCGCGGATCTTCGCGTCGGCGATGTTGCGCTTGACCGTCCAGAAGCCGCAGTCGGGATGGATGTAGCGCACGCGGCCCGGGCCGGTCTCCGTTCCACCCGTTCGATGGCCTGCGCGATCTGGTCCGGGCTTTCGACCTGGGTCGCCTTGATGTCGACCACGCCGAGCCCCATGCCGATCTCCGGCCGGAGATCGCGGAACGCCGCCAGCGCCTCGACCAGGCGGTGCGCGTTCTCCATGACGATGTGATCGACATGCAGGCTGTTGAGATACTGGATCAGCTTGTCCCAGCTCCATTTCTGGATCGACTGGCCGCCATAATTGCCGAAGCACAGATGCACGGCGTCCTTGCCCTTGACCGCGTCGAGGACCTTGTTGATTGCGCGCGCCGCCCACTCCCATTCATCGGGATGGCCCGGCAGGTTGGCCTCGTCGAAGGTGACAGCGGTCCGGACCTCGGCGATCGGCCGGACGAAGTATTCGATCATCCCATTCGTTTCGGGATGATTGACGTTGAAGCGATAGGGTTCGCCGTCGCACACGACGTCGATGCCGGCCTTTTCCCGGGTATGTATGACGACGCGAGTGACATCGGTCAGGGCCTGCCCGCTCGGCAGTGTCAGGAGCCGGTCGGGCCCGGGATAGGAACCGACGACGGTGGTCAGGATGCGCGGGCCGCTCGACATGATTATCCCGCTTCCGTCCTTGTGCGCCCGGTTAAAGCATCCGTCCGGTTATTTCGATGCAACGCCGGCCGGCCCTATCCGACGGGGTGGCCCGTCGATTCCGGCGTTTCCATGCGGCGGGTTGCACAAACGGGGGCGGCGGATTATTCAGACAGAAACGGGCGGCCGCGCTGGCCGCCCGATTGTCAAACGACCCGGCCGCATATGCCCGAACGATCCGACGTCCCGACCGACATCGCCAAGCTCAGCTTCGAGGACGCGCTCAAGGAGCTGGAGGAGATCGTGAGAGCGCTTGAGTCCGGAAAGGGCAAGCTCGATGAAGCGATCAAGTCCTACGAGCGCGGCGTCGCGCTCAAGCGGCATTGCGAACGCAAGCTCGCCGAAGCGCAGAGCCGGATCGAAAAGATCACCCTCGCCCAGGACGGCGGCATCGGTACCGAGCCCGCCTCTTTTGGTTGAGCACGCGTGACCGACCGGCTTCAACAGGCGCTGGCGGAGGATGCCGCTGCCGTTGAGACCGCGCTTGCGGCGTTGCTGCCCGAGCGCACGGGTCTCGAATCCCGTCTGTTCGAGGCGATGCGGTACGCCACCCTCGGCGGCGGCAAGCGCCTGCGGCCGTTCCTGGTCCTTCAGGGGGCGCGCCTGTTTGCGGTCAACGAGGCCTGCGCCATGCGCGTGGCCTGCGCGGTCGAGATGGTGCACTGCTACAGCCTGATCCACGATGATCTGCCGGCGATGGACAACGACGACGTCCGGCGCGGGCGGCCGACGGTGCACAAGCAGTTCGACGAGGCGACGGCGATTCTCGCCGGTGACGCGTTGCTGACCGGCGCGTTTGCCGTGCTCGCCGATCCGCTCACGCACGCCGATGCGCAGGTGCGCGCGGAACTCGTTCTGGCGCTGGCCAACGCGGCCGGCGCGGAAGGCATGGTCGGCGGCCAGATGATCGACCTCGCGGCGGAGCATCAGGCCCTCGACATCGGGGCGATCACGCGGCTGCAGCGGCTCAAGACCGGTGCGTTGTTCTGCTTCTCGGCGGAGGCCGGCGCGATACTCGGCAAGGCGCCGCAACCGGTGCGTGAGGCGCTGCGTGCCTATGCTCAGGCCCTGGGGCTTGCGTTCCAGATGACGGACGACCTGCTCGATGCCGAGGGGTCGGCGAGCGAGGTCGGCAAGCGGACCGGTAAGGATGCGGCGCGGGGCAAGGCCACCTTTGTTTCGCTGCTGGGCGCCGAACGGGCTAGGGCTCAGGCGAAGTTGCTGGCCGAGCAGGCGGCGGCGTATCTTGATTTATTCGGAGAAAAGGCCGACCTTTTGCGCGAGGTCGCCCGGTGGGTCGTGGACCGGCGGCGTTAAGGTAGAAGATGACCGAGCTTGGCCACAACTCGATGACGCCGCTGCTCGACACGGTGAAGGACCCGGCCCAGATCCGGAATTTCTCGGTCGAGCAGCTCAAGCAGCTCGCGGACGAATTGCGGCGCGAGACCATCGATGCCGTCAGCCGCACGGGCGGCCATCTCGGCGCGGGTCTCGGCGTCGTCGAGCTGACCGTGGCCCTGCATCACGTCTTCCAGACGCCCGTCGACCGTCTGATCTGGGACGTGGGCCACCAGGCATACCCGCACAAGATCCTGACCGGGCGGCGCGATCGCATCCGGACGCTGCGCCAGGGCGGCGGCCTTTCCGGATTCACGCGCCGCAGCGAGAGCGAATACGACCCGTTCGGTGCGGCGCACAGCTCGACGTCGATTTCGGCGGCACTCGGCATGGCGGTGGCGCGCGACCTCAAGGGCGCGCGGAACAATGTCATCGCCGTGATCGGCGATGGCGCGATGAGCGCCGGCATGGCCTACGAAGCGATGAACAATGCCGGCTCGATGGATACGCGCCTCATCGTGATCCTGAACGACAACGATATGTCGATCGCGCCGCCCGTCGGCGCAATGAGCGCGTATCTGTCGCGGCTGCTTTCGTCGAAACCGTATCGCACGCTGCGCCATGTCGCCCGTGATCTCGCCAACAAGTTCCCGCGGCCGATCAAAAATGCCGCCGAACGCGCCGAAGAATTCGCCCGCGGTCTCGTGACGGGCGGTACGCTGTTCGAGGAACTCGGGTTCTACTACGTCGGACCGATCGACGGGCATAACCTGGATCATCTTCTGCCGGTCCTGAAGAACGTCCGGGACTCGACGGAGCCCGGACCCGTCCTGGTCCACGTCGTCACCCAGAAGGGCAAGGGCCATCCCTTCGCGCAGGACTCGGCGGACAAGTATCACGCCGTCAACAAGTTCGACCTGGTGACCGGCACGCAGGTGAAGCCGAAGGCGACGGCGCCGACCTATACCAAGGTGTTCGCCGAAAGCTTGATCGCCGAGGCCGAGCGCGACGAGCGGATCGTCGCGATCACCGCCGCGATGCCGTCGGGAACCGGCCTCGATCTCTTCGCCGAGCGCTTTCCCAACCGCTGCTTCGACGTCGGCATCGCCGAACAGCACGCGGTGACGTTTGCGGCCGGGCTCGCCTGCGAGGGTTTCAAGCCTTTCGTCGCGATCTACTCGACGTTCCTGCAGCGCGCCTACGACCAGGTCGTTCACGATGTGGCGATCCAGCGACTGCCGGTCCGCTTTGCCATGGATCGTGCCGGCCTCGTCGGCGCCGACGGGCCGACTCATGCGGGCGCCTACGATATCACCTTTCTCGGCTGCCTGCCCGGCATGGTGATCATGGCCGCGGCGGACGAGGCCGAGCTCGTGCACATGGTCGCGACTTGCGCCGCGATCGACGATCGGCCGTCCGCCGTACGGTATCCGCGCGGCGAGGGTATCGGCGTGCCGCTGCCGGAACGGGGCGAGGTCCTGCCCATCGGCAAGGGACGTATCCTGCGCGAGGGCACGAAGATCGCGCTGCTGTCGTTCGGCGCGCGGCTGGCGGAGTGTCTGAAGGCGGCGGACGAGCTCGCCGCGCGCGGCCTGTCGACGACGGTCGCGGATGCGCGGTTTGCGAAGCCGCTCGACGAGGATCTCGTGCGGCGCCTTGCGGTCGAGCATGAAGTGCTGATCACGATCGAGGAAGGAGCCATCGGCGGCTTCGCGACGCAGGTCATGCATTTTCTCGCGACGGCGGGCCTGTTCGACTCGGGCCTGAAGATCCGGCCGATGATTCTGCCCGACCGCTTCATCGAGCACGATACGCCCCAGAAGCAGTACGACGATGCCGGATTGAATGCCCGGCACATCGTCGCGACGGCGCTTGCGGCGCTCGACATAAAGACCGGCTCCCGCCCGGCGCGCGCATGACGCGCTTGCAGGGTTTGCGCATGTAGCTGCAGCGAGGGCGCGCTATCAAGGCGCCCCCATGTCGTCCGGACATTCGACATCGTGCGCGGCACCGTCACCGTGGCGCGACGAACTGCGCGCGACGGTTACGCTTGCGCTGCCGCTCATTGCGACCCAGCTCGCCCAGATCTCGATGGTGACGACCGACGTCGTCCTGCTCGGCTGGCTGGGGCCCGAGGCGCTCGCGGCCGGTTCGCTCGGGGCGAACATCTTCTTCGTGCTCGGGACCTTCTCGCTCGGCGTCCTGGTGGCCGTGTCGCCGATGGTTGCGCAGGCGGTCGGTCGCAAGCTGCACTACGTCCGCGACGTGCGCCGCAGCGTGCGCCAGGGTTTGTGGGCAACGCTTGCCGTCGGCATACCCGGCATGGCCGTCCTCTGGCATGCCGAGGACATTCTGCTCATCCTCGGCCAGGATCCGGCGAATGCGGCAGCGGCCCGCGATTATGCGCGGGCGCTGATGTGGGGTTTCATCCCCGCGGTCGGGTTCATGCTGCTGCGATTTTTCGTAACGGCGCTCGAACGGCCGCGCCCCGCGTTGGTCGTGATGGTGATCACCTTCGCCGTGAATGCGACGCTGGCCTACGGACTGATCTTCGGGAAGCTGGGTCTGCCGGCGTTTGGCCTCGTCGGCGCGGGGATCGCGACGTCCATCGCCAATACGCTGAGTTTCGTGTCGCTGCTCGGGTTCGTGCTGGTCGATCGGCGGTTGCGCCGGTTTCACATCCTGGGAAATTTCTGGCGGCCGGACTGGCGCCGGTTCGTCGAACTGTTCCGCATCGGCTTGCCGATCGGCGCGGTGCTGCTGCTCGAGGTGGGGTTTTTCTCGAGCGCCATTTACCTCACGGGCATGCTCGGCACAGCCGAACTCGCCGCCCACCAGGTCGCATTGCAGATCGCTTCAGTCAGCTTCATGGTGCCGCTCGGCATCGGTCAGGCGGCAACTGTCCGCGTCGGCCTGGCGGCGGGGGCGGGTGATGCGGCCGGCATCGCGCGCGCCGGCTGGATCGCACTGATGCTCGGTGTCGTCTTCATGGCCACGATGGCGACGGTGATGTGGACGACGCCCCGGTCCCTGGTCGGTCTGTTCCTCGACCTGTCGCGTCCGGAAAATGTGCGGCCGGCAGAGCTGGCCGTGAGCTTCCTTGCACTCGCCGCGCTGTTTCAGGTCTTCGATGGCGCTCAGACGATCGCCATCGGCGCGTTGCGTGGCCTCAAGGATACGCGCGTTCCCGCGCTGCTCGCGGGCCTCGGCTACTGGCTGGTCGGCTTTCCGGTCGGCGTCGGGCTCGGTTTCGGTCTCGACTGGGGCGGCGTCGGCATCTGGACAGGCCTTGCGACCGGCCTTGCCGTCGTTGCCTCGCTCGCGGTGTGGCGTTTCGCCCGGCGCGAGCGCCTCGGCCTCGTGTGGGCGGCCCGCTAGCACAACCCTGGCAAGGGCGGCGCCAACCGCCCATATTGGGCGCCCATGAAGCAGGGCAAACCGATGGCACGAACGGAAAAGCAACGTCTCGACGTTGCCCTGGTCGAGCGCGGCCTCGTCGAAAGCCGGGCAAAGGCCCAGGCCCTGATTCTCGCGGGACTGGTCTTCTCGGGCGAACGCCGTCTCGATAAGGCGGGCATGACGGTTTCAGCCGACCAGCCGCTCGAAGTCCGAGGCCAGGAACATCCTTGGGTGTCGCGCGGCGGGCTGAAGCTCGCTCACGGCCTCGACCATTTCGGCATCGATCCGGCCGGTCTGATCGTCCTCGATGTCGGCGCGTCGACCGGCGGCTTTACCGACGTCGTCCTGTCGCGCGGCGCGGCGAAGGTCTATGCCGTCGACGTCGGTCAGGGCCAGCTCGCCTGGAAGCTGCGCAACGATCCACGCGTGGTCGTTCTGGAGAAGACCAATGCGCGATATCTCACGTCGGAACAGGTGCCGGACCCGATCGACCTCGTGGTTTGCGATGCAAGCTTCATCGGTCTCGAAACGGTCCTGCCGGCACCGCTGGCGCTGACGTGCCCGGGGGCGCGTCTGGTGGCACTCATCAAGCCGCAGTTCGAGGTCGGCCCGGCGCGGGTGGGCAAAGGTGGCGTCGTGCGCGACCCGGCGCTTCATGACGAGGTTTGCAAGCGTATCGCCGCCTGGCTGCCGACGCGCGGCTGGACGGTTCTTGGTCTGACCGAGAGTCCGATCCTGGGCCCCGAAGGCAACAAGGAATTCCTGATCGCCGCATCGCGATCATGAGCGCCCGACGAAGTCGGTGACGCCGCCGGACGCCGACGCGTGACGGTTCAGCTGCCGTCCGCCCGCGGCTCGATGGGCAGGCCGGCCTCTTTCCAGCCGAGCAGGCCATTCTTCAGGATGAGAACCGGTCGGCCATGCGCCATGACGGCCTGCGCGGCCTGTTGCGCACGACGCCCGGAAAGGCAAAGGACGACGAGCTGCCGCTCCGGCGCCATTGCGGCGACCGCGCGGGCGTCAAAGGACGACAGCGGCATGAGGACGGCGGCGGGAATGCGCTCGCTCTCGAACTCCTCGCGTTCGCGGACGTCGATCAGCAGGGCTCGATCCTGCTCCAGCAGATGCTGCAGGATGGCGGCGTCGATCTCGACCGGCGCGCCGGAAGGATGTTGTGCCATGTTGGGGGGTCTTGATGCTGGATCTCAGCGCGTCGCGTCGTCCGTGTCCGGCGGCCAGTACCGCTTGATTGCGGCATAGATGGCGTCGGTACGTTCCTCCAGCCCCTGCGTGATCAAGGAGAAGCTGTTGGGCAGGCGCCGGTTGCGTACGACCACGTCGCCCATGAAGCGCTGACCGAGCCGCAGACCGACGAACGTGTCGGCGTCGACCTGGAAATGGATCCGGCCACCTGAAATGCCCGGCAAGCCCCGCCCGGGTTCAACCAGCCAGATCCGCGACCAGGGAATCGGTGCGGGTGTCACGCCTGGCAGGCTCAGGCCCGCTGCGCTGATCTCCACCAGCGGCGTCCGCTGCCGGAACTGGCCCCATACCTGCCAGCAGTAGAACGCCGCGAACGCGACGAACGACGCCGGAATGACCCAGGCTTCGCCGGCCCGGATCTGATGCACGAGACTGGCGGTCGTGAAGCCCAGGAACGCGACGCCCAGCGCGAGGTTCGTGATCGTGTACCAAAGGGCGCGTCGCACGATGAAGACGGGGTTCGACGTCGCAGCGCTCACGCGGTCCTCTCCAGGCATTGTTGGGCCTTGCTGCGCATCACCTCGGCGCCGGATGTATCGCCCAGGCCGTCGAGCGCACGCGCATAGGCGGTCCAGGTCCACGGGCTGCTCGGTCGCCGCGCCGCGCGTTCCGACAGCAGGGCGCGGGCGAGCCCGAAACGTCCGGCGCGAAGCGCCGCCTCGATCAACAGCCGGGCGAAGACGTCGCGTTGCGCATGGCTGCCGCCGATCCGCCTGATCGCGTAGCGGATGGGAAGCAGAAGATCGACCGCGCGTGCATACTCGCCCTGCCGGTAGGCGAGGATCGCGGCGCAGATCGGTATGCCGATCTCCGCCAGAACCTGTCCATGCACATGCGCCGGCGCAACGTCCTTGGGCACCGACGCGAGCATCGCGCGCGCCGCCTGATCGCGTCCTGTCGCGGCCAGTGCCATCATGAAATGTGCATCGATGAACGCGAGCAGGTGATCGTCCTTGCGTCGTTCGGCCTTTTCGGCGAGCTCCGCCCACCGCCTACCGACGTTCACGCCATCGTGATCGAGCCGCCACAGGAGTGACGCCGCGTTGGTGATGTCTAGGTACTCGTCGGACTGGTCGGCCCTGACATGGCTGTCATAGAGCGCCAGCACCGCATCGTACTGCCGCAATTCGAGGTGGAACAGGGCGCGGTGCCACCAGACGTGATAGGCGAAGTTGTTGCAGTGCTGCCAGCCGGGTGCGGTCGCGGTGATCCAATCGATGCCCTCGCGCGCACGGCCCTGCATCTCCATCACATGCGCGACGGCATGGACCGCCCAGATGTCGCCGGGATTGATCGCGACGGCGCGCCGCCCGGCGTTTTCGGCGGCGGTGTAATCTCCCGTTTCCTCGAGCGCGAAACCGTACATGCCGAGGAGATATCCGTAGCCGGGCACCCGTTCGTCCCAGGCGTACAGCGTGCGCGCGACGCTGTCGCGCATGCGTTCGGCGTCGCCCAGGTAGAAATAGACGAAGTGCGCCAACTTGTGGGCGAGGATG
This sequence comes from uncultured Rhodospirillales bacterium, assembly GCA_937926175.1. Taxonomy (GTDB): domain Bacteria; phylum Pseudomonadota; class Alphaproteobacteria; order CACIAM-22H2; family CACIAM-22H2; genus CALANV01. The sequence goes on from CALANV010000044.1 coordinate 211,767, forward strand.
TCGCGCGGATGGTCGAGCAGGATCGCTTCCCACCGCGCGACCGCGGTTTCGACGTCGCCGTCGCACCAGGCCGTGAGCGCGGCGACATGGGCGCACTCGCGCGGCGATGCGTCGACCGTCTCCGCCGCGGCTCGTGCCGCCTCGGCGCTCTGTCGGGCACGCGCCTCGAAGGTGGGCGCGCAGAACAGCTTGAAGAAATAGCCGCGCGTGCAATGGCCCATGACCAGGTCGGGATCGGCGGCCATCGCTTGCTTGAGATGTGCGCCCGTGTCCCGCGCGAAGCCCAGGTAGCCGTCGATCGCGGCCTCGTAATGTGCGACGGCTTCCGCGTTGGCGGCCGTCAGGGGAACGCCACGTTGGTCTTCGGTCAGCCGCATTGGGCGCGATGGCGCAGCAGGTGGTCGGCCAGCACGCACGCGACCATCGCCTCGCCGACGGGAACGGCGCGAATGCCCACGCACGGGTCATGACGTCCCTTGGTGACGATCTCCGTATCCTCGCCCGCTGTCGTCACGGTCCGCCGCGGCGTCAGGATGGAACTCGTCGGCTTCACCGCGAAGCGCGCGACGATGTCCTGGCCGGTGGAGATACCGCCAAGAATGCCGCCGGCGTGGTTCGACAGGAACGCGACTTTGCCGTCGCGCATGCACATCTCGTCCGCGTTCTCCTCGCCGCACAGCTCGGCCGCGGCGAATCCGGCGCCGATCTCCACGCCTTTCACGGCGTTGATGCTCATCAACGCCCCCGCGATGTCGGCGTCGAGCTTGCCATAGACGGGGGCGCCGAGCCCGGCCGGCACGCCGCTCGCGACGACCTCGATGACGGCACCCACCGACGAGCCCGATTTGCGAACGTCGTCGAGGTAGCCTTCCCACATCTGCGCCGCCTGACGGTCGGGGCACCAGAACGGATTGTCCTCGACCGCTGCCCAGTCCCAGCGAGTGCGATCGATTTTATGCGGCCCCATCTGCACGAGCGCGCCCCGGATCTGGACCTGCGCGCCCAGGATCTTGCGGGCGATGGCGCCGGCGGCAACACGCATAGCCGTCTCGCGGGCCGACGCGCGGCCGCCGCCGCGGTAGTCGCGGATGCCGTACTTCACCCAATAAGTGTAGTCGGCGTGGCCCGGACGAAACTTGTCCTTGATCTCGCTGTAATCCTTCGAGCGTTGATCCTCGTTCTCGATCAGCAGCGAGATCGGGGTGCCGGTCGTCAGGCCTTCGAACACGCCGGACAGGATCCTGACGCGGTCGGGCTCGCGGCGCTGGGTCGTGAAGCGCGATTGGCCGGGGCGGCGCCGGTCGAGCCAATACTGGATGTCCGCCTCCGTCAGCGGAAGACGCGGCGGCACCCCGTCGACGACGCAGCCGATCGCCGGTCCGTGACTCTCCCCCCAGGTCGTCACCCGGAACAGCGTTCCGAAGCTGTTGCCGGCCATGGTCGTGCCGTCAGGTCTTCGGCTTGAAGCCGGAGAGCAGTTCCGCCACCTCCGCCGCCGCGTCGACCGCGAGCATGCCGACCACGTGATAGCCGCAGTCGACGTGGTGCACCTCGCCGGTCACGCCACGGCCGAGATCACTGAGGAGATAGAGACCCGCGTTGCCGACCTCCTCGATCGTCACGTTGCGGCGCAGCGGCGAGTTGAGCTCGTTCCATTTCAGGATGTAGCGGAAATCGCCGATGCCCGAAGCGGCGAGCGTCTTGATCGGCCCTGCGGAAATCGCGTTGACGCGGATGTTCCGGTCACCGAGATCGACCGCCAGATAGCGCACGCTCGCCTCGAGTGCGGCCTTGGCCACGCCCATCACGTTGTAGTGCGGCATGACGCGTTCGGCGCCGTAGTAGGACAGGGTCAGGAGGCTGCCGCCGTTCGGCATGAGCGGCACCGCGCGACGGCACAGATCGGTGAACGAGAAGCACGAGATGTCGAGCGTGCGCAGGAAGTTCTCGCGCGTCGTGTTGATGTACTTGCCCTTGAGCTCCTCCTTGTCCGAGTAGGCGATTGCATGAACGACGAAATCGAGCGTCCCCCAGCGCTGCTTCAGCTCGTCGAACAGGACGTCGAGGCTCTTCGAATCGGTGACGTCGCAGGGGAGAACGATTTCGACGCCGAGCTCCGCCGCGAGCGGCCGGACGCGCTTCTCAAGGGCTTCGCCCTGGAATGTGAACGCGAGCTTCGCACCCTGGTTCGCAACCGCCTTCGCGATGCCCCATGCGATCGAGCGGTCGTTTGCGACACCCATGACGAGCCCGCGTTTCCCATCCATCAGAAGGCGAGCTTCTGCCATGGTAACGCAATGCTCCAGTTGTAAAAAAAAACGGCGTGATCCTACACCAAATGGGTAGGCGCGCAAACGCACTTCGGCATCCGTGCCGCCATTTTTATGAAGGCATGTGCGCGTCGTCGCCCGAAATCCCTTCGAGTCGTCTGAGAACCGCCTCGCGCTGATCGTCCGGGAGCATGGCGAGCGCGTCGATGATCTGGCGCAGGCGCCGCCGGGCGGCGTAGAGCTGGTCGACGAGGCCCAGGACGAGGGCCATGGCGTCCTCGTCAATGTTGAAGTCGCGGTGCAGCTCCCGGATCATCCACACGCGCGCGATGTCGACTTCGCTGAACACGTAGTCGCCGTCGGTCGCGAGCGGCAGCACCCAGCGCCGCTCGATCCACGCCGCAAGCTCGTCGCGCTCGACGCCGCACAAGGTGAGAACTTCGGCAAAACGCGTCATTTCTTCAGCCCCATCCGGCCGCGCGCGTTGTAGTCGCGGCCACTCCAGTTCTCGACGAAGCGCGTCAGCTCAGGATCGGGCGGGTCCGGCAGGACCACCTTCAGCTTTACGTACTGGTCGCCGCGCTGCCCGGAACGGCGGTCGACGATGCCGCGCCCTTTGAGCCGGAGCACCGTGCCGGTGTTGGCGCCGCGTGGCACGGTCATCACGACGTCGCCGTCGATCGTCGGCACCGTGATTTTGCCGCCGAGGACGGCTTCGGCGAGGCTCACCGGCAGCTCGACATGCACGTCGTTGTCCTTGCGCGTGAAGAACGCGTGCGGCTGCAAGTGCACCTCGATATATGCATCGCCCGGCGGGCCGCCGCCGATGCCGGGCTCACCCTGTCCCTTGAGGCGCAGCGTCTGCCGATCCTCGGTCCCCGGCGGAATGGTGATCTCGAGAGTGCGCCCGTCGGGCATGGTCACCCGTTTCTTGGCACCGACCGCGGCCTCGAGAAAGTCGACGGGCAGCACGTATGACACGTCCGCGCCCCGGGCCGCGAAGCCGCGGCCCCGTCTGCCCCGTCCGAACAGCTCGGCGAACAGGTCCTCGGGGTCGAAGCCCGGCCCGGCGCCATACTTCATGCCTTCCGGACCCTCCGCGTAGGCACGATAAAAGTGCCGTTCCGGACGCTCCGCGCCGGTCACGTCGATTTCGCCGCGGTCGTAGCGGGCCCGTTTCACCGGATCGGAAAGGAGATCGTAGGCGGCCGAGATGTCCTTGAACCGGCTGGCTGCCTCGGCGTTCCCGGGGTTGAGATCGGGATGATACTTCTTCGCCAGCTGGCGGTAGGCCTTCTTGATCTCGGCTTCGCTCGCGTCGCGCCTGACGCCCAGGATCTCGTAGGGGTCTCGCATCGCGGGATCTCTTGGCGGGAGTGAAGAAAAAAGGGCAACGGTCGTCCGTCGCCCTTCGACCGCCTTCAGTACATTAAGGCGTCAGTTGACGACCTTCCAAGTGCCATCCGGCTGACGGCAGGCGGTACCGTAGGCCTGTTCCGTCCTGCCGCCGACGGTAATGGTCGTCTGATACTCCCGGCACTGGTTGCCCGCCGAGTCGACGCCCTGCCGGATGGGCGTGACCGTCCCGGAATTGCCCGATTCGGGGTTGCTCCAGGTAATCTTCTGACCGATCGGGGCGGCATGGGCGGCCGCCTGCGCCTGTTGGGCTGCGGCAATGTCGGCCCGGTCGAGCGACTTGCCGATTTCGCGGCCGAGGAACGCACCGAGCAGCGTACCCGCTGCCGTGGCCGCGAGCCGGCCGCTGCCGCTGCCGAACTGCGCGCCGGCCACGGCGCCGCCGACGCCGCCGAGGATCGTCCCGATGTTCTCCTTCTGGCCGCCCTCACAGGCGCCGAGTGCCAGAACCATCGTGGCAATGACTGCGTATCGCCGAAGCTTCATCGAATTTCCCTTGCTGTGGTCGACCAGGATCAACCGCGTATCCCTGGAACTTGCGCCGGGCCGCATATCTTACGATCTCGTAAACCATACGGGCGCCGCCGCCTCGCGCCGCTGCGACAGTCGCGACGGGAACGCGAAACACCTGTACAACAGGGATCATTCTGAAGTGTATTCCAGCCTGAAAAGCGGATTCAAGCGATGCCCTCGGAAGATCCCGCCCGTGACGCTCCGGCCGATCCGTTCGCGCAGTTCAAGGAATGGATGGCCGAAGCCGAGAAAAGCGAGCCGAACGACCCGAACGCCATGGCGCTGGCGACTGCCGACGCCGAAGGCCGTCCGTCCGTCCGCATGGTTCTGCTCAAGGGCGTGGACGACGGCGGCTTCGTCTTCTACACGAACCTGGAGAGCCGCAAGGGATTGGAGCTGCGCGCCAATCCACATGCGGCGTTGCTGTTCCACTGGAAGTCGCTTCGCCGGCAGGTGCGGATCGAGGGGCGGGTGGAGCAGGTGAGCGACGCCGATGCGGACGCCTATTTCGCGTCACGGCCGCGCGGCAGCCGGATCGGCGCGTGGGCTTCGCTGCAATCCCGCCCGCTTGCCTCGCGCTTCGAGCTCGAACGGCGGGTGGCCGAATACGCTGCGAAGTTCGGGCTCGGGACAATTCCGCGTCCGCCGTTCTGGTCGGGCTTCCGCGTGATCCCCGACCGTCTCGAATTCTGGCAGGATCGTCCGTTCCGCCTCCATGACCGGCTGGTCTATTACCGCACCGGCGAGGGGTGGCGGACGGAGCGGTTGTTTCCGTGATGCGTGAAGCAGGCGTCAGCGGCGCGGTGCCGGGATCCGCAGCGGATGCCGCGTACGCCGGCCGGCTGAGGCGTCGCGCGACCTATGCCTCGGTCGCCGTGGCGACGATGCTCATCGTCGCGAAGACGGTGGCTTGGCTGCTGACCGGATCGGTTAGCGTGCTCTCCAGTTTGATCGACTCGCTGCTCGACGCCTTGGCATCGCTCGTCAATCTGTTTGCAGTCCGGCATTCACTGACGCCGGCCGACCACGAACACCGCTTCGGCCATGGCAAGGCCGAGCCGCTCGCCGGTCTGGGGCAGGCGGCCTTCGTCGCCGGTTCGGCCATGCTGCTGCTGATGGAGGCGGTCCAGCGCCTGAGCGCACCGGCGCCGGTTGCGCACGAGGAAATCGGCATCGCCGTGATGCTGCTGTCGATCTTGGTCACGATCGCGCTTGTCCTGTATCAGCGGAACGTGATCAGGGCGACCGGCTCGGTCGCTATCAGTGCCGATTCGCTGCACTACCGCGGCGACTTGATGGTCAACAGCGCGGTCATCTTGTCGCTCCTGCTCGGGATGTGGCTCGACGTGGCGTGGATCGATCCGCTGTTCGGGATCGGGATCGGTCTCTACATCCTGTGGGGGGCGGTCGGCATCGGCCGAATGTCGCTCGATCTACTCATGGACCGCGAGCTGGCGGACGCCGATCGCGCACGTATCCGATCAATCGCGCTCGGTCATCCCGAAGTACGCAACCTTCATGATCTGCGGACGCGGTCGGCCGGTCCTGACATCTTCATCCAGATGCATCTCGAGATGGACGGGGACATGACGCTCCAGCGCGCTCACGAGATCGCCGACGAGGTCGAGGCCGAGATCCGGAAAGCGTTCCCGAACGCCGAGGTCATCATCCATCAGGATCCCGCTGGTCTCGAGGAGCCGTCGAACCATCCGGCTCGCGCATCGTGGTGACGATGTCGCAGGAAAATGCACAACGCGAGGTCATCGAGTTTCTGAGCCGGCCCCAGAGCTACGGTCCGACGGTCGAGAAGGTCGAACGCATCGAGACCCACGGCGCGATCGTGTTCCTCGCCGGTACGCGCGCGTACAAGCTGAAACGCGCGGTCCGCTTTCCCTACATGGACTATTCCACGCCAGAGCGTCGGCGCGCGATGTGCGAAGCGGAGCTGTCGATCAACCGGCAGACGGCACCGATGCTCTACGAGGCGGTATGCCCGGTGACGCGCGAGGCGGACGGGCTGCGGATCGGCGGCCTGGGGCCCGCGGTCGACTGGCTGGTCGTCATGCGGCGCTTCGATCAGGAGGCCCTTTTGGACCGGGTGGCCGCGCGGGGCGAACTGACGCGTGACCTGATCGTCGCGATCGCCGAGGCCGTGGCAGCATTCCACGCTATCGCACCGCCGGCGACGGCGTTCGGCGGTGCCGCGGCGATGGCCGCGGTCGTGGACGGAAACCGCGCCAGCCTTCTCGAGGCGGCACCGGCGATTCTCGATACCGGTGCCGTGACGGCGTTCGATGCGCAGTGTCGGCAGGCATTGGCGGCGGTGGCCGATCTGCTCGACCGGCGGCGCCAGGACGGCTTCGTGCGCCGGTGTCATGGCGATCTTCATCTGGGCAATATCTGCCTGATCGATGGACGGCCGGTTCTTTTCGATGCGATCGAGTTCAATGAACACATTGCCTCGATCGATACGCTGTACGATTTCGCGTTCCTGCTGATGGACCTCGAGCATCGGCGGCTTCGTGATCTCGCCAACGCGGCCCTCAATGCCTATCTCGACACAACCGGGGATGATGGCGGCCTTGCGGCACTGCCGCTGTTTCTTGCCTGTCGAGCGGGCGTGCGCGCGCACACCTCCGCCGCTGCCGCCCGCGCCCAATCGGATGAAATGCGCCGGCGCACGCTGATCGACGCGGCGCGGTCATATCTGTCGCTTGCGCCACAATTCCTCGCGCCGACGGCCGGGCGCATCGTGGCGATCGGCGGGCTTTCTGGAACGGGCAAGTCGACGGTGGCGCGCGCCATCGCGCCTCGGCTCGGGCGTGCGCCCGGCGCCGTCGTGCTGCGCAGCGACGTGATCCGCAAGCGGCTTGCCGGCGTGCCCCCGACGACGCGTCTCGACGCTGCCGCGTACACGCCGGCGGTGTCGACCAGGGTCTACCGCGAGCTTGCCGAGCGGGCGCACCGCATCGCTGCGGCCGGGCAGGTGGTGATCGCAGATGCCGTTTTCGCGAAGCCGGAGGAACGATCCCTCATCGAAGAAGCGGCGCGGTCGGCCGCGGTGCCGTTCACGGGTATCTGGCTTACGGCGCCGGCGGCCGAACTTCGTGCACGCATCAGGGGGCGCACGGGAGACGCATCGGACGCGACGGTGGCGGTCCTCGAGCAGCAATTGACTTACGAACTGGGGAAAATCGCGTGGGAGCGGGTCGACGCCGGCGGTGACCCCTCGGCGACCGCGGCGACCGTCCAGGGCTTGATATAGCTCAAGCCGAACAGTCGAATCGGTGTTAAGCTCGGCTTGACTAACGTGGCCAACCGTCGAGGGAGGCGGTCATGACGATCAGAGTTATCCTGGCGCCCGTCGTCGGCGCCGACGGCGATCGCGTCGTGCTCGAGGCGGCATCGGTCGTGGCGCAGCGGTTTCAGGCCCACATCGATGCGCTCCATTGCCAAGTCGATCCTCGCGAGGCCGTCCCGTTCCTAGGCGAAGGGGCGTCCGGGGCGCTGATCCAGCAGATCATGGAGGCCGCGCAGCGCGATACGCAGTCGCGCCTGTCGCGGGCCAAGGAAGCCTTCGAGTCATGGCGCGGCCGGACCGGGCTTCCTCTCGTCGCCGCACCGGGCGAGGCATCGGGCGCGACGGTGTCCTGGCGAGAGGAGGTCGGGCCCGAGGACGAGGTCATCGCGCGGCGCGGTCGGTTGGCCGACCTGATCGTCGTGCCCCAGCCGGCGGCCGACGGCAACGTGGTCACGACCGTGTCGTTCGAGGCGGCCCTGCTCGACACCGGCCGTCCGGTCCTTGCAGCGCCGCTCGCCGACGGCGGCCTCGCCCGTCTCGGCGACGGATTGGCAGTCATTGCCTGGAACGGCAGCATCGAAGCTGCGCGCGCGATCTCCGCCGCCCTGCCGTTTCTCGCTTCGGGTCGCCGCGTCGTGATCCTCTCGGTGATCGAAGGCAGCAGCGGTGCCGACGCGGACGTGGTCGCCGGTTATCTCCGTTGGCACGGCGTCGATGCCGAAGTCGTCCGGCTTACGGTCAAGGCCGCCTCGGTCGGCGCGCAGATCCTCGCGGAGGTCGAGGCGCGTCAGGCCGGCCTGCTGGTCATGGGGGCGTATACGCGCAGCCGGTTGCGCCGCATGGTGTTCGGCGGCGTGACCGAGTACGTGCTCGCCAACGCCCGGCTGCCGGTGCTCATGGTGCACTGAGCCGTTGCCGACGGGAACCTCGGCTGGGGGGCGTTATTAAGTCTAGGCGCACATTCCGCATGTCCGGTTCGACGTGCGGCGGCGTTCGGAGAGGTTAAAACCATGAACCTGAAGCGAATCCGGCTCGAGCTCGCCCGCACCAAGGAGTTTCCAGAGGGCAATTCACATTGCGGCTACGAGTTGGTCGCCCCTCTGACGCCCGACGGCCATCTCGATGCGAAGGGATGGGAGCAGGCGCGGGAAGCGTGCACCGTCCGGCGCTTCTGGCAAGGGGAGGACGACGAGAGGGGAAACCTGATCCGCAAGTCCAACGGACGCTGGGTGTTCTCCTACGCGCCCGGCGACGATGATGACGAGCCGATCTTCCGGCTTGATCGCCACGTGTTCAAGGAGGGCGAGTATATCTCGATCACCGAGCACGACGGCGTCACGCGGCCGTTCCGCATCGTCTCGATCAGATAGACCCACCGACTCGTGCTCCGACTAGGCGCCGCCGCTCGCAAGTCGCAGACACGTTCTGGCGCACGCACCGGTTTCTGCTAATCTCCGCGCCATGTCGGAGCCGAAGACGCTGATTCTGACCGGCGCGAGCCGGGGTATCGGCCATGCGACGGTCGCGCGGTTCAGTGCGGCCGGCTGGCGCATCTTCACCTGCTCGCGCGAGGACGTTCCGGCCGAATGCCGGCGGGATCCCAATTGGGTCCACCACATACCGACCGACCTTGCCGATCCCGAAAGCCGGCGGAAATTCATCGCGGAAGTGAACGCCCGTCTGGATGGCGCGCCGGTACATGCCTTGGTGAACAATGCTGGCGTGTCGCCGAAGACGCCGTACAAGGAACGGCTCGGCGTCCTGCACGGCGAAATCGACGGATGGCGGTACGTTTTCGAGCTCAACTTCTATGCTGCGCTCGAACTGGCGCGCGGGTTTGCCTCGGGCCTTGCCAAGGCGCGCGGTGCGATCGTCAACGTGACTTCGATCGCCGGGCATGCGGTCCATCCCTTCGCCGGATCGGCGTATTCGACGTCGAAGGCGGCCCTGTCCGCACTGACGCGCGAGATGGCGGTCGAGTTCGCGCAGATCGGCGTGCGGGTCAACGCGGTTGCGCCTGGCGAGATTCAGACGGAGATGATCGGCGCCGAATACGAACCGCTGATCACGCGCATTCCGATGCATCGCATGGGCACGCCGGCGGAGGTGGCGGGGGTGATCTTTCAGCTCTGCAGCCCGGATTTCGCCTATGTGACCGGGACCGAGATCTTCATTACCGGCGGTCAGCACCTTTTTTGAAAGGGCGTGTCAGCCGCGCTCGTTGAAGCGGCCTGGAGCTGCCAGGAGTCGGGCGCTTTCCGGTTGTGTCCGGAAGGCGCCCGACCGTGCTGAACCGTTCGGTTGGAAGGTTGCCGACCGGCTTCCAGCCGCACATCGAAGTTCGACGCGGTCGGAGACGCGGTCAGCGGCTTTCGCTGGCGCCGAGATCCGCCTCGAGCCTTTGGCTGAAGCGGGACATCGTGAAGCAGATGACGAAATAGATGAGGCCGCAGAAAAGGAACGCCTCGATCGCGAAGCCCTGCCAGGCAGGCTCCATCGCCGACATCTTTCCCGCACCCAGCAGGTCGAAGATGCCGATGACGAGGACGAGGCTGGTATCCTTGACGATGGCGATGAAGGTGTTCACGAGCGGCGCGATGACGATGCGCAGGGCCTGCGGCAGTACGATCAGCCTGATCTTGTTCCAATAGCTCAAACCCAGGGCGTCGGCGGCTTCGTATTGTCCTTTGGGCACCGCCTGCAGACCGCCGCGCACGACCTCTGCAAGATAGGCGGCGGCGAACAGGGTAATGGCGATTTGCGCCCGTAGCAGCTTGTCGAGCGTCATTCCGTCAGGAAGGAAGAGCGGCAGCACCACGCTGGCCATGAACAGCAGCGAGATGAGCGGCACACCGCGGATGAACTCGACATAGACGACGCAGAGGACGCGGATCGCGGGGAGGCTCGAACGTCGGCCGAGCGCGATGAGGACGGCCAGCGGAAAGGCAGACACCAGGCCGAACGTGGCAAGGATCAGTGTGATCACCAGCCCGCCCCAGCGTTCGGTTGGGACCAGGGAAAGGCCGCCGATGCCGCCCCACATCAGCAGGCCGACTGCGGTCGCACCGACGACCCAGATGACAGCCAGTGTTTTGCCCCACAAACGGCGCCAAGTCGTGGCCGCGTAGAGGGCGGCAAAGACGAGGACGCAAAGCGCCGGCCGCCAGTGCTCTTCATAGGGATAGGTGCCGAAGAGAATGAAGCGATACTTTTCGGCAACGATCGCCCAGCAGGCACCGGCCTCCGGCGCGCGGCAGGCGCTGGTGTCGGCTCCCTCGGCACCTGACGGCACCTGCCAGACGGCGCTGGCGAAGGCCCAGTCCACCAGGGCGAGGCCGACGCGGGCGCCCAAGTAGCAAAGGGCGAGCGTGATCGCCGTGGACAGCCAGGAATAGAAGAGGTTGGCGCGCAGCCAAGCCAGCGCGGCGCCAAACCGTTTCTTGGCGGTCCCTTCGGTGGCAAACCGTCTCTCGGCGGCCAGCGCGGCGGTGCCTTCGGAAGCACGGGCCATCTTCAGCGCTCCGCCCAGGCGGTCCGCCTGTTGTACCAGTTCATGAACAGGCTGATCGAAAGACTGATCGTGAGATAGACCGCCATGACGATCGCGATCCCCTCGATGGCCTGTCCTGTCTGGTTGATCGTCGTGTTGGCGACGGAGACGATATCCTGGAAGCCGATCGCGACCGCGAGCGAGGAGTTCTTCGTGAGATTGAGATACTGGTTGATGAGGGGTGGAATGATCACCCGTAGCGCTTGCGGCAGCACGATCTTGCGCAGGATCAGGCTCCTGGGGAGGCCGAGGGCCTGGGCCGCCTCCCATTGTCCCTTGCGCACGGAAAGCACGCCTGCGCGCACGATCTCGGCGATGAACGCGGCCGTGTAGAGCACCAGGCCGAGTAGCAGGGCAAAGTATTCGGGCGACAGGCTGACGCCGCCGCGGAAATTGAACCCGCGAAGCTCCGGCCAAACGGTCGAGAGAGGCGCATCCGTCGCGATCGCAGCGAGGGTTGGGAGACCTGCGATCAGGACGAGCGCCACAGGGGCAATGCGGCGTGGCTGCCCGTCCTTCGCCTGGCGCCATCGTGCCCAGCGGCCGTAGGCGAACGTGCCCGCCACACCCAGTGCCAGCGCCGCTAGACACCAGCCATGCGCAGGCGCCCATTCGAGGATCGGCAGCACCAATCCGCGATTCGAAAGATAGATGCCGGCGAGCGGATTGAGCGCCGCGCGCGGCGGGGGTAGCGCCTGCAACAACGCGTATATCAGCAGCAGGTGCAAGAGCAGCGGCAGGTTGCGGAGCGCCTCGACATAGACTGCCGCGAACTTCGCCAGCAGCCAGTTGCGCGACAGCCGCGCAAGGCCGATCGCCGTACCGAGAATGGTCGCCAGCAGGATGCCCGATACGGCGACGCGCAGCGTGTTCAGCGAGCCGACCAGCAGCGCCCGGAAATACGTGTCGGTGGGGGCATAGCTGATCAGGTGCTCGCCGATGGGCAGACCGGACTCGCTGCCGAGAAAGCCGAAGCCGCTCGCGATGCGGCGACTCATGAGATTCTGATGCGTGTTGACCGCGAGCCAGCCGACGGCAACCAAGACGGCACCGACGACGAGAACCTGCCACACGACGCCGCGCAACGCGGGATCGCGCCAGGACCAGCGTCGTCCCGGCCTTTTTGTCCGCAGGGCCTGTGTGGTCCGATCGTGGAGCCTGGTCGCGGTCATGTAAGCCTCGCGGACGCTTCCACGGGCGCAGGAGCCGCGCTCATGCGATGCCGAGCGCGGTTGCTCCGGTCTCTTCTGCCTCAGCGGTCAATCCCAGCGCCGCAGGATAGGCGAAGAGGCCCGCGCTTCCACCGGTATGCCAGAAGACGATGTTGCGCGAGGCGGCATGGCGTCCTGCCCTTATTCTGGCAATGAGACCGGCCATGGCCTTGCCCGTGTAGACGGGGTCGAGCAGGAGCCCCTCGCAACGGGCGACCAGCTTGACCGCCTCCACCATTGCGGTGGTCGGCTGGCCATAGCCCTCACCCACATAGTCGGAGTCGACGCGCACGGCCTGCGGATCGACGGTCACCTCGGGCAAGGCGTAGGCGGCCGTTTCCTGCGCAATGGCCAGCACGATGGCCTCCAGCTCCTGTCGCGGCTTTCCCACGCTCACGCCGAGCACGGGCACGGGCTGCCTGCGGGCGGCCAAGCCGACCAGCAGCCCCGCCTGCGTCCCCGCGCTGCCGGTGGGGTGGACGATCTCGTCGATGGTGAGGTCCATCGCCGCCGCCTGATCGAGCAACTCGGCCGCAGCCTCCACGTAGCCGAGGGCGCCGATGGCGTTCGAGCCACCGGTCGGGATGACGTATGGCTGGCGCCCGGCGGCGCGCAGCGCCTCGGCGGTCGCTGCGCTGAGCGCGCGCATGTCGGTTCCGGCCGGCACGATCCTCGTTTGCGCGGCGAAGAGGCGGTCGAGGAACAGGTTGCCGCTACGCTTGAATGTCGGGTCGCAGGCACCGCGGTCTTCGAGCAGTGCCACCAGCTCGAGGCCGAGCTTCGCGCAAAACGCCGCGGTCTGGCGCACATGGTTCGACTGGACGGCCCCGGTGGTGATGACGACATCGGCCTTGGCCCGCAGCGCGTCGGCGAGGAGAAACTCCAGCTTCCTCACCTTGTTGCCTCCCGTTGCGAGGCCGGTGCAGTCGTCGCGCTTGATCCAGATGCGCGGGCCGCCGAGCAAGGCGCTGAGCCGGTCCAACGGTTCCAGCGGGGTAGGCAGATGCGCAACACGCAGCCGCGGAAATCGGTCGCTGATCATGTCCTGCTTTCTTGCCCGGAGGTCGGGCGGGGGCGATGTATCGGTGTCGAGCCTATTGGGAAGTTTGCGGCCGGCTTGCGACAGCCGGCCGCCTTCTCCCAGCGATCTAGCGCATCGGCAATGCGTAGATCAGGCCCCCCTTGGTCCACTGTTCATTGAGGCCGCGCGGCAGGCCCAGCGGACTGTTGCGTCCGAGATTCCGCTCGAACATCTCGCCGTAGTTGCCGACTGCCTTGATCGCGTTAACCACCCACTTCGGGTCCAGTTTCAGCGCCTTGCCCAGCTCCGGCGTCACGCCCAGCAGCCGGCGCAGATCGGCGTCGTTGGTGGATGCCGCGATCTGTTCGACGTTCGCCGCGGTAATGCCGCTTTCCTCGGCCTGAAAGAGGGCGTTCACGTACCAGCGGACCACGTCGTACCATTCGTCGTCGCCACGGCGCACGAAGGGGCCGTAGGGCTCCTTGGACAGGCGTTCGTCCAGGATCTTCCAGGCACTGGGATCCTCCATCGAGAGCCTCACGGCCGCCAGGTTGCCGACGTCTGAACCGAAGCTGTCGCAGCGGCCGGCCTTCAGCGCGTCGCGCGCCTGCTCGGAGCGCTCGAACACCACCGGCGTGAAACTGAGATTGTTGCGGCGGAAGAAGTCGGCAGTGATCTGCTCGTTGGTGGTTCCCTGGAGCAGGCAGATGGTGGCCCCGTCCAACTCGACCGCCTTGTTGATGCCTGAGCTGGCGGCAACCATGAAGCTGTGGCCGTCGTAGAAGTACGGCGTGATCGCCCTCAGCCCCAGGGTGACGTCGCGCAGCATGGTCTCGGTACTGTTGCGGAACAGCACGTCGACCTCACCGGAGGTGACTGCCGTGAACCGTGTCGAGGGCGTCAGCGGCACGAAACGGACCTTCTGCGGGTCGCCGAAGAGCGCCGCGGCAAGGCCGCGGCAGAGATCGACGTCCAGCCCTTTCCACTCGCCGCGCTCGTTGGGATAGCTGAAGCCGATGAAGCCGGTATTGATGCCGCAGACGAGTTCTCCCCGGGCGAGAACCGCGTCCATCGTGGCGCCGGCTTTGGCCGGCGGTGCCGCCCAGAGAAGCGTGAAAACAGCCGTGGCAACAGCCGAAATTGTGCGCCTAAACATTGTTTGCCCCCTGTAGTTTCGAGCCGTCGATCAGGCGGCGGCTGCCTTCCCGGGCGCGATCCTGGCGTTGATTGCACCTTTCTTTCGGGCCGTTGGCGCCGCGCCCTGATACAGCCTGTACTGTCCCCCGGACGGTCACGCTGCGATTGTTAAACAGCGGCAAATACAGGGAAAAGCGATTGATTCTCATTTCATTCTTGAGAAAATTTCACAAATGGCACGGGAAAATGCGATGAGGGGAATCGGCTCGATCTCTCAGTTGATCGCCTTCGCGAAGATCGCGGAGACGGGCAGCCTGACGAAGGCGGCGCGCGAGCTGAACGTGACCCCCTCGGCGGTCAGCAAATCGCTTTCCCAGCTCGAGGATCGCCTGGGCGTTTTGCTGGTGAAGCGCACGACGCGCAGCCTGTCGCTGACCGATCAGGGATACGCCTTCTTCGAGCACGCCCGCACGCTGCTGGAGGAGATCGAGCGGGCGATCGAGGAGACCAACCGCTTCAGGACGCGTCTCGAAGGCACGCTGCGCATTACCAGTTCTATCGCCTTCGGTCTGTCGCAGCTCCAGCCGCTCATTGCGCGCTATATGGAAGCCCACCCCCACGTGACGATCGTCCTGTCGCTGGACGACCGCTTCGTGAACCTCGCCGAGGAACAATTCGACGTGGCGGTGCGCGTGACTGCTGCCAGCGACTGGGGCTACGCGGCCCGAAACCTTGGCCCGATCCGCTGGGTTTACTGCGCATCCCCGCGCTATCTGGAGGCCCGGGGGGAGCCGTTGCGGCCGAGCGACCTCGTGAACCACCGGTGTCTTGCCTACCCGGCCATGATGCCCAACGGCCTATGGTCGTTCCGCCGTGATGACCAGGTGGAGGAGATCAAGATCAACCCGGCGATGATCTGCAACAGCAGCTCGGCGATCTTGCAGGCCGTGCTCAGCGGCCAGGGCATCGCCTGCCTTCCGACCTACGTGGCCTCCAAAAGCATCGTCGCAAAGGAAGTGTCGCTGGTGCTGCCGCAGTACCGCGCGGCCATGTCGCATACCCTCTATGCCATGTACTTCAAGAGCAAGCACGGCAATCCCGTCATCCGCAGCTTTCTCGACTTCATCGCCGGCGAGATCGGGGACAAGGCGCCTTGGGACATGGAGATCGAGCACGCGCTCGGCGTGGCGGTGTAGACAAGGCGCGCCGTCTGTGCGGTCCGCAAGCGGCAACGTGGGCAGCACGTCGACAATTTTTGTTTTGCGGTCTTGATTAATGCAAGCTGCCGTCCGGCGCGATTGCGCGACAGCTCGTCTACCGCGATCGATAGTGCGGTCGGTCAGGTTTCGACACTCAAGACTGACACGACTTCTTGAAAGGCGCCGGATCCTCGCGTGGCAAGTCCTTGTTCGCGCGCGGCCAGGCGTGCAGTACCGCCTGAACGAAGGTGGCCAGCGGCACCGCGAAGAACGCGCCCCAGAATCCCCACAGGCCGCCGAAGAACAGGATGGCGACGATCACGGCGACCGGGTGGAGATTCACTACCTCGCTCATGAGAAGCGGGTTGAGGACGTAGCCGTCCAGCATGTGGATCACCGTGTAGGCGGCGACCACGTAAACGAACTCGGCGCCGATGCCCCATTGAAAGTAGGCGACGGCGGCGACAGGCACGGTGACGACGGTCGCACCGACGAAGGGCAGCAGCGTCGACAGCCCGCTGAGCACCGCAAGCAGTGCCGCATACTGCAGCCCCATCAGGGCGAAGACGAGGTAGGTCACCACGCCGACGATCACGATTTCGAGCAGCTTGCCGCGGACGTAGTTGTCGATCTGCAACATCGTCTCGCGCCAAACCCGGATCGACAGGTCGCGTTCGCTCGGCAGCAGATCCGCCACCCAGGCCGCGATCCGGGACTGGTCCCGCATGAAGAAGAAGACGAGGAACGGCACCAGCACCAGGTATATGGCGGCGGTGGCAAGCGCGCTGAGCGAGGAGACGGAATAGGCGAGGATATGCTGGCTGGCCAAGAGCAGCTCGCGCTGAAGCTGCGCGATGGCGGCCTCGATCTGTTCGGCGGAAACGAGCTTCGGATACTGCTCCGGCAACTCGAGCAGGGCCTGGCGTGCGCTCGCCAGCATTGCCGGGAGCTGCGAGATCAGGTCGGTCGTCTGGCGGATCAGGATCGGCAGCAGCGCCGTCACTGTCAGCAGCAGCACCGCCAGGAAGGCAATGAACACGGTCCATACGGCGATGCCACGCGGGACGCCGAAACGGCTCAAGCGGACAACCAGCCCGTGCAGCAGGTATGCGACGACGATCCCGGCGATGATCGGCGCCATGATCCGTCCGAGCAGCGCGATCGCCACGGTCGCCACCAGCAGGAGCGCAACCAGGACGACGACCTGGGGGTCGGAGAACGTGCGGGCGAGCCAGTCGCGGATGAGCTGCATATCACCGTCGCGATGCGGACAGGAGATAAGGGCGGGCCTTATCCCTCGACAGGCTGGAGGGCAGTCCTCATGTTGAGCCTATTCGGCGCACGAGGGCAAGATCGGGGTGTCTCCAAATCTTCAAGTTCCCGGCGCTAGAGCGCCGCGCGCCGCTCCTTGTACCAGGCAAGGCGCTCTTCCGCCTGCGCGATGTCCTGCTTCAGCCAGTCGCCGAGCAGGTTGCCCTCCGCGTACTGCTGGCGCAGGTCGTTGAGGCGGGTGATCTCGGCGGTCGTCAGCTCGACGAGCATGTCGAGCTGGGCGCGTTGATCATGCACGGGCAGCAGATGAAGGAAGCGGAGCTTGAGCGCGATGACCAGTTTCGACAGGTCGGTCAACGGCGTGCGCACCCGGCTCGTCAGCAGCTTGTGCAATGCGGCGCGCCCGGCATCGGTCAGCTGAACCTGGGTGTCGGCCGTCAGGCTTTGGCCGGGGGCGGCACGCGGCCCGATCGGCTCGATCAGGCCCTCATACCGCAGAAGCTCGATCGACGTGCCGAGGATGTCCAGCGTCGGTCCCAGCATGCGGCTGACGAAATGGCGCACCTCGACGGCGAGCTCGCCATAGTGCTTCGGCCCGGCGGACAGGATACCCAGAGACGCCAGGCGGACAGCTTCCGTCGGGATGAGTGACTGGTCGCGGAACATCGGCATCACTCTACCATGTCTTGGGCGTCCGGTGCGGCGAAATCACGCCTCGCCGCGCAACCGCGCCGCACGTCGGCGCAGGAGCTCGACGCAGGCCATCAGTGCGACCGAGGTGAGGATCAGCAGGGTCGCGGCGGCGGTGATCGTCAGGCTTATATTCTCGTTGATTCCGCTGAACATCTGGCGCGGCAGCGTACGCTGGCCGGGGCCGGCGAGGAACAGCGCCATGATGACGTCGTCGAATGAGATCGCGAACGCGAACAGCGCGCCCGAGACAACTCCGGGCATGATCAGCGGCAGCATGACCCGGAAGAACGCCGTGACGGGGCTGGCCCCCAGGCTGCCGGCGGCACGCAGCAGCGTCGGATCGAATCCGGTCAGCGTGGCGAGCACGGTGATCACGACGAACGGTGTCGCGAGCGCGGTGTGGGCGAGGATCAACCCCGTATAGCTGTTCGTCAGGCCGGCAGGGGCGAAGGCGAAGTAGATGCCGACCGCCGCGACCACCTCCGGCACGACCATGGGCGAGGCGATGAAGGCGATGGCGGCGGCCCGGCCGGGGAAGCGGGTGCGCCACAGACCGATCGCGGCGAGCGTTCCAAGTGCCGATGCCAGTACCGTCGCCGCGATCCCGACGACAAGGCTGTTCCAGATGGCCGGCAGCCAGAACTGCGACGTGAAGAACTCCGCGTACCAGCGCGTGCTGAGCCCGGGCAGGGGATAGTGCAGGAAAGACCCGGCGCTGAACGACAGCGGCACGATCGCCAGGATCGGCAGTACGAGGAACAGGCAAACGAGCGCCGTGACCGCATAAAGGACGACGCGCGAGATCCGCTGGCCGGTGGTTGCGTTCGGCGGCAGCGCCATGCGTTTCACCCGGGTCTCACCCGGCCGAACCCGACGAGCCGTCCGTAGACGGCGCAGAGCACGAGCGTTGCCGCGAGCAGCAGGATCGACAGCGCGGCGGCCATGCCCCAGTTGATGGTCCGGCTGGCATAGAACGCGATCAGATAGCTGATCATCTGGTCTTCGGCGCCGCCGACGAGGGCCGGCGTTATGTAATAGCCGAGTGCCTGAATGAACACGAGCAGACAGCCGGCGCCGATCCCCGGCAAAGTCTGCGGCAGATAGACGCGGCGGAAAACGGTGAACGGTGGCGCACCCAGCGAGGCGGCCGCCCGCAGATGCACGGCTGGAATCCCCTTCATCACGCTGTAGAGCGGGAGAATCATGAAGGGAAGCAGAATATGGGTCATCGCCACGTAGACGGCGAAGCGGTTGAAGATCATTTCCAGCGGCTGCTCGATGATCCCGATTCCGAGCAGCAGGCTGTTGACGATGCCTTCGCGCTGCAGGACGACGACCCATGCTGCCGTGCGCACCAGAAGCGATGTCCAGAACGGCAGGAGCACGAAGATCATCAACAGGCCTGCCGAACGGGCCGGCAGCGTGGCCAGCACATAGGCAACGGGATAGCCGAGCACGAGGCAAAGCGCCGTGACCACGCCGGAAATCAGGAATGTTCGCGCGATCACGTCGATGAAAATCGCCTGGTCTTCGGGTGCCGCGACGATGTTCCCGTCGGCATCGCGCCGCAGATCGAGGGCGGCCAGCAGGTAGAAGTCGCCGACCGGGCCACTGGCGCGACGGATCGCGGCCCAGGTCTCCCGCTCGCCCCATTTGGGGTCGATCCCGATCAGGGTGTCGCGGGCGCTGTCGATCTCGGCCGGCAGACGCCGTGCCGTCGAGAACATCAGGGATCGGAACCCGTTGATGTCGTAGTTGAGGCGGGTAGCCGCCGCGGCCAGCGTGCCGGCCGAGCGCGCCTCGCGCATGTCGGCGACCAGCGCCGCGAATGCCACCTCCGGCGGGAGCTCCCGGCCGTCCCACGTCGCGAGCGCGGCGGTCGTGCGCGGAAGCACGCTCGGTACCTCGGGGTCCAAGATGCCGCGCGAAAGCAGCGCGCCGATCGGGCCGATATACGTCAGCAGCAGGAAGACGAGCAGCGGCGCGACGAGGGCGATCGCCGTCACCTGCTGTCGGCGCTGGCTGCGCCGCAGCAGGCGTTTGAGCGCGGGAATCTCGGTCGTTTCGACGGTGGCTGCCTGAATCACCGTTGATATCCCGACGGACGGCAGGCCGGTCGCACCGGACCACGGCCGGTGCGCGCCGGCAGCCCTGGCGTACGGATCGGTCCCGGTGCGGTTGCTTCTAGCGTGCCACCCACGCGTTAAAACGCTGGTTCAGCCGGTCAAGGTTCTCGACCCAGAACGGCTCGTTGATGTAGAGGGCGGTCGCGATGTTCTCGGGCGCCGTCGGCAGCTCGGGCAGGATTTTCGGATCGATCATTGCGGTCGCTGCCTTCGCTGTCACGCCATAGGGAATTTTGGCCGGCAGCTTTGCCTGGTTCTCGGGCAGGCTGGCGAAGTGGATGAACTGCTCGGCCTGCGCCTTGTTGGGCGTGCCTTTCATGATCACCCAATAGTCGACCGTATACAGGCTGTTCTGCCAGACGATGCGGAAGTTCTTCTTGTCATTCTGGTTGGCGGCGGCGATGCGGCCGTTATATGCGGACGTCATCGCGACCTCGCCCGCGGCGAGAAGCTGCGGCGGCTGCGATCCCTTTTCCCACCAGATCAGATGGGGCTTCAGCTCGTCCAGCTTGCGGAAGGCGCGCTCGATCCCCGCCTCGGTCGCGAGCGTCTTGTAGACCTCCGCCGGCGGCACGCCGTCGGCCATCAGCGCGATCTCGAGATTGGTCTTCGGGCCCTTGCGCAGCGCGCGCTTGCCCGGCCACTTCTGCACGTTCCAGAAGTCGGCCCACGATTTCGGCCCGTCCTTGATGCGGTCCGCGTCGTAGGACAGGATGAAGTTGTAGACGATGGTGCCGACGCCGCACTCATGCACCGCGTCGTCCATGAGCTTGTCCTTGCCGCCGACCTTCTCCCAGTCGATCTTCTCGTACAGGCCTTCCTCGCAGCCGAGGACGAGTTCCTCGGACTCCACCTGGACGACGTCCCAGTTGTTGTTTCCGCCCTGAATCTTCGCGCGCAGGACGCCGACGCCGCCGTCCCAGCTTTCCTCGAGCAGTTTGATCTTGGTGGCCTCAACGAACGGTTTGAAATAAACCTCTCGTTGCGCATCCTGATAGGCACCGCCCCAGGACACGACGGTGAGGTCACGGGCTGCTGCCGGACCGGCAACGGCGACGGTAACGAGTGCGCCGGCGGCTATTCCGGCGAGGATGGTCTTACGGCCATTCATCGGAGCCTCCACGGGAAAGCGGCCCGTTCTGACGGGGCCAGTCGAGGCACCGAGTGTATGATTCGGCTACGGCAACGACAAGATGGCGGGACGGCCCCGAGGTCTATTCGGGCCTGAACGCGAGGCAGTCTGCCGCCTCGAAGACGGCCTCGACACGCATTCCCGGAAGGGGAACGGGATTGCGGCGTCCGGCCGGAAGCTTGATCGCGCAGTCGTGCCGGCCGGCAAGCGACACCCGGAGGCGCGTATGGTCGCCGAGATAGATCACCTCGCGAATTTCGGCGGCTAGGCGGTTGCGTGCCGATGATCCGTCGGGATCGGACGGATCGGCGAGCGTGATCCGTTCCGGCCGCAGCAGAACGGATGTTGCGTCCCCGGTTCCGACGTCGATTGGCCTTGCGAGAATCGGCGTGCCGTCGTCGAGCCGCACCCGGCAATGCGCGCCGTCAATCGCCTCGACCACGCCGGCGAGGCGATTGCTCTCGCCGATGAAGCTGGCGACGAATGCATTGCGGGGCTGTTCGTAGACCGCGGCCGGCGTGTCGATCTGCTGGATCACCCCGCGATGGAAGACCGCGATCCGATCCGACATGGTGAGCGCTTCGGCCTGGTCGTGCGTCACGTAGACGATGGTGATTCCCAGCCGTTCGTGAAGGCGGCGGATCTCGAGTTGCATCTCCTCGCGGAGCTGCTTGTCGAGGGCGCCGAGCGGCTCGTCCATCAGCACGAGTTTCGGCTCGAACACGAGTGCACGGGCAAGCGCGACACGCTGCTGTTGGCCGCCGGACAGCTGCGCAGGCCGCCGTTCGCCGAAGCCCGACAGCCGGACCGTGTCCAGCGCGCGGGCGACCCGCACTGCTATGTCCGACCGCGGCACGCCGCGCACGCTCAGCGGAAAAGCAATGTTTTCCGCAACCGTCATATGCGGGAACAGCGCGTAATTCTGGAAGACGACGCCGATGTCGCGCCGATGCGGCGGCACCCGCGCGAGGTCGCGGCCGGCCAGCATGATCTGCCCGGCCGTCGGGGTCTCGAACCCGGCGAGCATCATCAGGGTCGTGGTCTTGCCCGAGCCCGACGGTCCCAGCAGCGTCAGGAACTCGCCGTCGAAGATATCGAGGTCGAGATCTTTGACGACGAGCGTCTCGCCGTCATAGGTCTTTCGCACGCCGCGAAGCTGGGCGAGGACGTGGCGCAGTTTGCTCATGTCGGGCTCGGGCGGGGTCATGCGCATGCGCGCCGGCCCGTCGGGTCACGCCGCGCGGGCGAGGCGCAGGCGGGACCAGACGTCCCGAAGGCTGTCGACCAGACGGTCCATTTCGGCATCGTCATGGAGCGGTGTCGGCGTGATCCGGAGCCGCTCGCGGCCCCGCGGCACCGTCGGATAGTTGATCGGCTGCACATAGATCCGGTGCCGGACCAGAAGCTCGTCCGATGCCTGCTTGCAGGCGACCGGATCACCGACGAACACCGGAACGATATGGCTTTCCGACGGCATTACCGGAAGGCCCGCTTCGGCGAGCGCCTTCTTCAGGCGCGCGGCGCGCTCCTGGTGGCGTGTGCGCTCGACCTGGCTCTGCCGGAGGTAGCGTACGGAGGCGAGCGCGCCGGCCGCGATCACCGGCGGCATCGCCGTCGAGAAGATGAACGCTGGCGCGAAGCTGCGGATCGCATCGATCACCGCGCTCTTGCCCGTAACGTAGCCCCCGACGATGCCGAAGCCCTTGGCAAGCGTGCCTTGGATCACGTCGACGCGGTCCATGACGCCGTCGCGTTCGGCAACGCCGGCGCCGTGCGGCCCATAGAGGCCCACGGCATGGACCTCGTCGAGATAGGTCATGGCGCCGTAGCGCGCGGCAAGGTCGCAGAACGTCTTGATCGGTGCGATGTCGCCGTCCATTGAATAGACCGACTCGAACGCGATCAGCTTGGGACGCGCCGGATCAATGCTCCGCAGCCGCCGTTCGAGGTCGGCCGGATCGTTGTGGGCGAAGATCTGCTTCTCGCACCCGCTGTGGCGGATGCCTTCGATCATCGAGGCGTGGTTGAGCGCATCCGACAGGATCACGCAGCCGGGCATCAATCGACCAATGGTCGACAGCGCGGCCTCGTTGGCGTTGTAGCCGGAGGTAAAGATGAGCGCGGCCTCTTTGCCGTGGAGATCGGCGAGCTCCCGTTCCAACAGAACGTGATAGTGATTGGTGCCGGAGATGTTCCGTGTGCCGCCGGCGCCGGCGCCGCAACGGGCGAGTGCTTCCTGCATGGCGGCAATGACGGCCGGGTGCTGCGCCATGCCGAGATAGTCGTTGGAGCACCACACCGTAACTTCCACCGGTCCGTCCGGCCCATGCCAGATGGCCCGTGGAAAGGCGCCGCGGATCCGCTCGAGATCCGCAAAGACCCGATACCGTCCCTCGGCGCGCAATCGGTTCAGCGCATCGGTGAAATAGCGCTCGTAATCCATCCGGGAATCCACTCCCTTCGTCCCGGTTTTCCGTTCATGGCGCGGCAGTTAAGCACCAAAGCGAGGCACTGCAAAGGGTTAACGAGCCTGTTTCCGGGCGGTGCGACAACGTGCCCGACCTCGCGCAGGCAGTGTCCACCGGCCGTCCGCCTATGGGACGGCCGATGGGTGCGGACCTGGCGCGGCGGCCGGGATTTCCCGCCCGGTCCGGTTCAAACGGACGCGAGCTGCTTCTCGCGGACCATTGCCGCCGTGTCGTCGAGGGCGCGGCCGAAGCGCCGGACCATCTCGTCGATCTGATCTTCGGTGATGATCAGCGGCGGGCACAGGGCGACGCGGTCGCCGAACAGCGGCCGCACGATCAGCCCATGCTCCTGCGCCCGTTTGGTGAAGTACTGCGCCATGGCCTGGGCCGGTTCGAAATACTGGCGCGGCGACTTGCTGCGGACGAGCTGGATGGCCCCGATCAGTCCGACCGACTGGACCTCGCCGACGAGCGGGTGATCGGCAAACTGCGCAAGGCCGGCCTGGAAGCGCGGGGCTACCCGCCGGACATGGCTGCCGATGTCGCGCTCCTCGTAGATCTTCAGCGTCTCGATCGCGACGGCGGCGGCGGCCGGATGGGCGGAGTAGGTGAATCCGTGTCCGAAGGTGCCGATCTTTTCGCTCTCGCGCACCATGGCGCGATAGATCGGTTCGGACACGAGCAGGGCCGAGATCGGCAGATAGGCGGAGGACAGCGCCTTCGCCACCGTCATCATGTCGGGGCGGATGTCGAAGGTCTGAGCTCCCCACAGATTGCCGGTGCGATAGAAGCCGCAGATGACCTCGTCGCAGATGAAAAGAATGTCGTACTTCTTGAGGATCGGCTGGATCCTGGCAAAATAGCCGGGCGGCGGGATCAGCACGCCGCCCGCACCCATCACCGGCTCGGCGATGAACGCCGCGATGGTCTCGGGCCCCTCGCGCTGGATCAGCTTCTCGAGGTTGTCGGCGAGCCGGTCGACGAACGCCGCTTCGCTCTCGCCCGGCTCGGCGCCGGTGTAATAATGCGGGCAGTCGGCGTGCACGATATTGGCGATCGGCAGGTCGAAGTCGCGATGGTTGGCCGGAAGCCCGGTCAGGCTCGCCGATGCGATGGTCACGCCGTGATAGGCGCGCATGCGCGAGATGATCTTCTTCTTGTTGGGCCTGCCGAGCGCATTGTTGTAGTACCACACCAGCTTGATCGCGGTGTCATTGGCCTCGGACCCGGAGTTCGCGAAGAACACCTTCGACATCGGGACCGGCGCCATGCTCAGTAGCCGTTCGGCGAGTTCGATGCCGGGCTCGTGCGACTTGTGCGCGAAGACGTGGTACGAGGGCAGATTGCGCATCTGCCGCACCGCAGCCTCGATCAGGCGTTCCTCCGAGAAGCCGAGCGACGTGCACCAGAGCCCGGCCAGACCCTCGATATATTCCTTGCCGCCGTCGTCATAGATGTAGATGCCCTTGCCGCGGGAGATGACGAGGGGGCCTTCCTGCTCGTGAACCTTCAGATTGGTGTATGGGTGGATCAGGCTAGCGATGTCGCGGCTGCTGATCGAGTTGCCTCTGAGATTCGTGCGTGCGTCGTTCATGCCCCGGTCTCCTCGCGGGTGTTCGAAAACATCGGCGCGACCCGGAACGCGTCGCGTCCGGGTCGACTCGTGTCGGCGTTGAAAACTTTACTTTAGGCCGCTGCCCCGGGAGGTGTCGACCGCCATCGCTTCCGGCGCGCCGATAGGTCGCGGCACGGCCGATCGGCGCCGGCCGATTGACTTGGCGCTGAGCACCGGACTGGCTGAGTTTCGGATTCCGGGGGGCATGGTCACCTGCGGGAGCGCCGGGATCCGAACGACGGCGGGACGCCCGGCCGCCCCCGAGAAACAGGCGAACAGGGAGAGCATAATGCGCATGAAAGCCGTTCGCATGGTCGGCAGGTTGGCCGTTGCTGCGGTCATCACCGGGCGGTGCTGGGCGGGGAGGAGGCCAAGACCCTCCGCTGGTCCAGCCAGGGCGACATCCTGACCGACGGTCCGAACCCGGTTCTGTTCCGGCAGCTGACCGAGGTGCGGATCATGAGCGAGGCCTGGGCGGAAAAGCACAACGTGATCCGGCCCCGGAACTTCGTCGAGAATCCCAACTGGTGGAGCAAACGCGACGGCAACGTGACGGAGATCGTGTATCGGCCGATCAAATTGGATGCGACGCGCAAGGCGGCGCTGCTGTCGGGCGAGATCGATCTCGTTCTGGATCCGCCGGTGCAGGACATCGAGCGGTTGAAGCGGAGCGGCAACATCAAGATCGTCGAGGGTACGAGAACCGGACGATCTTCCTCGGTTTCGACCGGCATCGTGACGAGCTGCTCTATTCGAACGTGAAGGACAAAAAACCGTTCGAGAACCTGCGCGTTCGCCAGACCGGCTATCACGCGATCGCATCGAGGCGATCAAGAGCCACACCATGCGTGGCCTGTCGCTGCCGACCGGCTCGATCATCGCCCGCAGGTGAACGGCTTCACGAAGGAGGCCGACGTCCGGCTTCCGCTCGACCGGGCAAGCGCCAAACAGCTCCTGGCCGAGGCGGGCTATCCCAATGGCTTCGAGGTGGTGCTGGACTGCCCGAACAACCGCTACCTCAATGACGAGGAGATTTGCCAGGCTGTGACCGCGATGCTCGCGCAGGTCGGCATTCAGGTGCGCCTGAACGCGATGCCGCGGCCGACCTACTTCCCGGAGATCCAGAAATACGACACCGGCTTCTGCCTGCTTGGTTGGGGTGTGCCGGCCTTCGATGCGCTCTATTTGCTGTAGAGCCTGGCGCAGACCGTCGATCCCAAGACCGGGGACGGCAACTTCAACCTCGGCCCGTTTCTCCAACGCCGAGTTCGATGCGCAGGTCAACCAGATCAAGATCGAGATCGATCAGGAGAAGTGCAACGGCCTGATTGCCCAGGCGCTCAAGCTTCATAACGCCCAGGTGGCCCATGTACCGCTTCATCACCAGATGATCCCGTGGGCGATGCGGAGCGCCGTCGACGTGGTCCACCGGGGCAGACGGCCGCGTCGAGGTCCGCTGGGGGACCATCAACTGAGGGCCCGAGAGGTCAGGCCGGCGTCCATAGGGGCGGGCCTGGCCGTTTGCAGGGGATATCCCGGGTTGTGAAATTGCGCCCGTTCGTCCGCGTCGGCATGGTACACTTGCTTCGCGGGGCGTAACTCGCTATTCCCGCGCGATAATCCGCGTTTGCTGCGAACGACATGATCGCTTTCGTCATCCGACGCCTGATTCAGTCGGTCCTGGTCATGATCGTGGTGGCGTTCGTCGCGTTTTCGCTGTTCACGTACGTCGGCGACCCCATCTCGATCATGCTCGGACAGGACTACACCGAGGCCGATCGCGCCCGCATCGCGGCCGAGCTTGGCCTTGATCGCCCGTTCTTTGTGCAATTCGCCCGCTTCGTGGCGAATGCGGTACAGGGCGAGTTCGGGCTGTCCTACCGGCTGGCGCGGCCGGTCGATGAGCTGATTGCGGAACGACTGCCGGCGACGCTCGAGCTGAGCCTCGTTGCTGCTATCTTCGCCCTCGTCGTCGGCGTTCCGATGGGCGTCTATACCGGTCTCAACCGCGACTCGTGGCTGAGCCGGGTGTTCATGACCGTGTCGCTGATCGGCGTGTCGCTGCCGACCTTTCTCATCGGCATTCTGCTCATCTTCGTTTTCGCCGTTCACCTCGGCTGGCTGCCTTCGTTCGGTCGGGGCGAGGTCGTCCACATCGGATGGTGGTCGACGGGGCTGCTTACCGTAAGTGGGCTCAAAGCGCTGATCCTGCCGGCGATCACCCTCGGGCTGTTCCAGATGACCCTGATCATGCGGCTCGTCCGGTCGGAAATGCTCGAGGTGCTGCGGACCGACTACATCAAGTTCGCCCGCGCGCGCGGCCTTACCAATCGCGCCATTCATTTCGGCCATGCGCTCAAGAACACGCTGGTGCCGGTGATCACGATCACCGGCCTACAGCTCGGATCGATCATTGCCTTCTCGATCATCACCGAGACGGTGTTCCAGTGGCCGGGCATGGGCCTCTTGTTCATTCAGTCGGTGAACTTCGCCGACATCCCGGTGATGGCTGCATATCTATGCTTGATCGCGTTCTTCTTCGTGGTAATCAACCTGATCGTTGATCTTCTCTATTACGTCGTCGACCCGCGGCTGCGCGCCGACCGCGGCGTCGCGGGCGGACATACCGGATAAGCGGCATGGCGACGACGCTCGACTCCGACCCGAAGACGACGCCCGGCCTGTGGGCGCGCTTCCTCGACAGCGACATCTTCTACAGCTTCCGGCGCTCGCCGCTGACGATCGCCGCTGCCATCGTCACCGTCGTGTGCTTCGCGGGTGCATTCCTTGCGCCCTGGATTGCGCCGCACAATCCGCTCGATCTCAGCTCCGTCGATCTGATGGACGCCTATACCCCGCCCGTCTGGATGGCGGAGGGTAATCCGCGCTTCATCCTCGGCACTGACGATCAGGGCCGCGACCTGCTGTCGGCGATCATGTACGGGGCGCGCATCTCGCTTATCGTCGGCTTCTGTTCGGTGATCTTCGCGATGGCGTTGGGCATTACGCTCGGTCTCGTCGCGGGCTATGCCGGCGGGGCGATCGATTCGCTCATCATGCGCATCGCCGATGTACAGCTCACGTTCCCGGCGATCCTGATCGCGCTGCTTATCGACGGCATCGTCCGTGCCGCCTTTCCGCGTGACCTTCACGATCAACTCGCGCTCTATGTCCTGATCTTCGCGATCGGCCTGTCCTACTGGGTGCAGTACGCGCGTACGGTCCGCGGATCGACGCTGGTCGAGAAGAACAGGGAATACGTTCAGGCGGCCCGTGTCATCGGCGTGCGACCGGTCCGGATTCTCTTCTCTCACATTCTGCCGAACGTCATCGGCCCGGTGCTGGTGATCGCGACCATCAATTTGGCGCTCGCTATCATTACCGAGGCGACGCTGTCCTTCCTCGGCGTCGGCATGCCGCCCACGCAGCCGTCGCTCGGCACCTTGATCCGCGTCGGCAACGATTTCCTGTTCTCGGGGGAATGGTGGATCACGCTGTTCCCGGGGGTCGCCCTGGTGACCATGGTGCTCGCCGTGAATCTGCTCGGTGACTGGCTGCGCGATGCGCTCAACCCCAAGCTCCGCTGAGGCCATGGCGCGCCCGCCCGCCAACCATCCCCTGCTCGAGGTCCGCGACCTGCGGGTCGAGTTTCCGACGCGGCGCGGTACGCTCGTCGCCGTCGACGGGGTTTCGTTCCATATCGATCCGGGCGAGGTGCTCGGCGTGGTCGGCGAGTCGGGCGCCGGCAAGTCGCTTACGGGGGCCGCCATCATCGGCCTGCTCGAGCCGCCCGGGCGTATCGCCGGCGGCGAGATCCGTTTCGACGGGCGCCGCATCGACAACCTTCCGTATGAGCAGATGCGGCGCCTGCGCGGCAAGGAGATCGGCGCGGTCTTCCAGGATCCGCTGACCTCGCTGAACCCGCTCTACACGATCGGCCGTCAGTTGACAGAGACGATCCTGACCCACCTGGATGTCACGCCGGCCGAGGCGCGGGAACGCGCGATCCGTCTGCTCCAGGACGTCGGCATTCCGGGGGCGGAGCGACGGATCGATCACTATCCGCACCAGTTTTCCGGCGGCATGCGTCAGCGCGTCGTCATCGCGCTGGCACTTTGTGCCAATCCGCGCCTCGTCATCGCGGACGAGCCGACCACGGCGCTCGACGTCTCGATCCAGGCCCAGATCATCACCCTGTTGAAGCGGCTGTGCCGCGAGCACGGCACGGCGGTGATGCTGGTGACGCACGACATGGGCGTGATCGCCGAGACCGCAGACCGCGTCGCCGTCATGTATGCCGGCCGGATTGCCGAGATCGGCCCCGTGCGGGATGTCATCAAGACGCCGAAGCATCCCTATACGATCGGGCTCATGGGTTCGATTCCCAAGATCGACCGCCGCGAGGCCCGGCTGGCACAGATCGACGGCGCCATGCCCCGGCTCAACGCCATTCCGCCCGGCTGCGCCTTTCATCCGCGCTGTCCCAAGGCGTTCGACCGCTGCCGCGTCGAACGGCCCGATCCGATCCATGTCGACCGCAGTCACGTCGCATGCTGGCTCTACGACCGTGACGACGTGCGGGTGGGGGCCGTCGTCGATGAATGACGCCATGATGTCCACCGACGAACAGCCGCTTCTCGTCGCGCAGGATCTTGCGCGTTATTTCGACGTGTCGCCGCCCTGGCTCAACCGCGTGATCGAAGGCCAGCCGCGTCAGATCCTGCGCGCCGTCGACGGCGTCGACTTCGCCATCCGGCGCGGCGAGACGCTGTCGCTGGTTGGCGAGTCGGGTTGCGGCAAGTCGACCGTCGCGCGTCTCATCGTCGGGCTCTATCAACCGACCCGGGGCTCGATCATGTTCGAGGGCGTCGATCTTGCGACGCTGCGTACCCGCGCACAGGCCGCACCGATACGCCGCCGCTTCCAGATGATTTTTCAGGACCCGTATGCCAGCCTGAATCCGCGCTGGCGGGTCGCGGATATCATCGCAGAACCGATCCGTACGCACCGTCTGATGACGGACCGGGCGGCGATCCGTTGCCGGGTCGACGAGCTGCTCCGGCAGGTCGGCCTTTCACCCTCGGACGGCGAGAAATACCCGCACGAGTTCTCCGGCGGCCAACGCCAGCGCATCTCGATTGCGCGGGCCCTGTCGAGCAAGCCCGATTTCCTCGTGTGCGACGAACCGACCTCGGCG
This sequence comes from uncultured Rhodospirillales bacterium, assembly GCA_937926175.1. Taxonomy (GTDB): domain Bacteria; phylum Pseudomonadota; class Alphaproteobacteria; order CACIAM-22H2; family CACIAM-22H2; genus CALANV01. The sequence continues at coordinate 241,888 of CALANV010000044.1, forward strand.
CTCGACGTCTCGGTGCAGGCGCAGATCCTGAACCTGATGAAGGACCTGCAGCGCGAGCTGGGGCTTACCTACCTGTTCATCTCGCACAACCTCGCCGTCGTCTATCACATCTCGGATAGGGTCGGGGTCATGTATCTCGGTCGGCTCGTCGAGCTGGCCGACGTGGAGGAGCTGTTCGCGCGGCCGCAGCACCCCTATACGCGCATGCTGCTCGACGCGATCCCCGATCTCGAGATGACGGGTCGCCCCCGCACGCCCGTTGCGGGCGAGGTGCCCAACCCGATCAATCCGCCGGCCGGCTGCGCCTTCCATCCGCGTTGCCCGTGGGCCAATGAACGGTGCACGCGCGAGCGGCCGGAGATGAAGCCGGCGCCAAACGGCGCGCTCGTCGCATGCCATGCCGTGGAGGAGCGCCGCCTGCCACCCGCGCGCGCCGTTCCGCCGGGTTCTCCGATCTAGCGTGCACAATTCCCCGGCCGGCGGCCCTGGGCGCTTGCGTTTGAGGACCAGGGTGTGAACATATAGGGAACATGATTGCAGTGCTGTATCCTGTCCGTCTCGGCGACCGCGGGCGTCGGGCCGCAGGCTGGCTCGTTCTGTCCGAGGGGGCCGTGCGGGGTATCCTGAGCGCAGGCATGGACGGCGAGGTGATCCTGACCGCAGCGTGCGACCGGCGCATCCAGTCGGACCCGCCGATGATCTTCCGCGACCTCGCCGAAGCCCAGGCTTGGCTCTCGAAACGGCTGCGCGGAACCCGGCGCCGGTCTTCCGCATCGACTCATTAAGGCAGCGCTGAGGAGGGACGATGCCCAAATCCACACCCGATCCCGGCAACGACGACGGCCACGAACGCGAGGCGCGCATCGAGACGAGCTCGCCGCCGTGTTTCGCGCACGAGATGGATCCCGTCTATGCCGACTATATGGCGCGGGACGAGATCATTGCCTTCCTCAACGTCTTGCTGGAAGGTGAGCGGGCGGGGGCGAAGGCTGCCGCCTTGCTGCAGTCGGAGGCGGCGTCGGACGATTTTCGGCAGGCGGTTCATCCGGTCGGCGTGGACGAGGGGCGGTTCTGCGCGATGCTGTCGCGGCACATCACGCGCCTCGGCGGGACGCCGAGCCCGACGACCGGCGCGTTCTACGGGAAATTTCGCGCCGTCGCGGGGCTGAGGGCGCGGCTCGCGTTCCTCAACCGCGGGCAGGACTGGGTGGTGCGCAAGCTCAACGAAACGCTGCCGCGGATTCAGGACGAATCCCTTTACGCCGATCTGCGCGAGATGCGCGACGTGCATGTGCACAACATCGAGCGCTGCACGGCGCTGATGGCCGCGTTGCCGCCGACGGCGTAGACAGCAGGCGGGGCCAAGGCATGATCAGGGTCAAGAACGTTCACGACGAGCGGACGCCAGATGACGGCTTCCGCGTTCTGGTGGACCGGATCTGGCCGCGCGGCGTCACCAAGGAAAGGGCGGGGATCGACCTGTGGCTCAAGGACGTCGCGCCCAGCACCGAGCTCCGGCAATGGTTCGACCATGATCCCGCCCGCTGGGACGAGTTCCGCCGGCGCTATGCCCGCGAGCTCGCCGGCAAAGGCGAGGCGCTTGCCTTGCTGCGGCGCCATGCGCAGACGGGCACGTTGACCCTCGTCTTCGGCGCGCGCGACCGGGAGCACAACAACGCCGTCGCGCTGAGGGAGTTTCTGCTGGGATCCGCGCCGAAGTCCTGAAATACGCCCGTGCCGCGGCGTCACTTCCGCCCATAGGTGTCGTCGAGGCGGACGATGTCATCCTCGCCGAGATAACTGCCCGACTGCACCTCGATCAGGTGAAGCGGACCGGGGCCCGGATTCTCGAGGCGATGGATGCAGCCGACCGGGATGTAGGTCGACATATTCTCGCGCAGGGTGAGGAGGTCCTCGTCGCGCGTGACGCGGGCGACGCCGCTGACCACCACCCAGTGTTCGGCACGATGCGCATGCTTCTGCAGCGACAGCTTGTGTCCGGGCTTGACCATGATGTGCTTCACCTGATGCCGCGGGCCGGCATCGATGCACTGGTAGCTGCCCCAGGGCCGGTACACAATCGGGTGCGACGTCGCCTCGCTGCGGCCCTTGGCCTTGAGTTCCTCCACGATGTTCTTGACGTTCTGGACGCGATCTTTCTTCGCGACGAGGACCACGTCGCTGGTCGCGACCACGACCACGTCCTCGACGCCGAGGGTCGACAGCAGAATGCGGTCGCTGCGCAGATAGGAGTTGCGCGTATCGTGGGCAATGACGTCGCCGATCGTCACGTTGCCGCCGGCATCCTTGTCGCCCAGTTCCCACAGTGCCGACCAGGCGCCGACGTCGCTCCACCCGAGCTGCGCCGGCACGACCGCCGCGACGTTCGTCTTTTCCATGACGGCGTAGTCCACCGATTTCGACGGACAGCGCGCGAACGCGTCCTTGGCCAGGCGCACGAATTCGAGATCGGTCACGGCACCAGCAACCGCATCCTGGGCCGCCTGCAGCATCTCGGGTTCGTACCGGGCCAGCTCGTCGAGGAAGAGCCGCGCCGGAAACAGGAACATGCCGCTGTTCCATGACCACGCGCCGTCGGCGATGAAGGATCGTGCCGTCGCCAGGTCCGGCTTCTCTACGAAACGCGCGATCGCGTAGGCTCCGTCGATTCCCTGCAGTGCGGCATCGCGGCGGATGTAGCCGTAGCCGGTCTCCGGACCGGTCGGGGCGATGCCGAAGGTGACGAGTCTGCCGGTGCGGGCGGCCGCTGCTGCCGTTGCCACGGCCGCATGGAACGCCGCGAGCTCGGTGACGACATGGTCCGACGGCAGGACCAGGATCAGGGCATCGGGATCGTCCGCCGCGGCCATGATCGCTGCGACGGCGACCGCCGGCGCCGTGTTGCGCGGCAGCGGTTCGAGCACGATCGCCCGCGGCTTGATGTCCAGTAGGCGGAGTTGCTCGGCGATGATGAAGCGATGTTCGTCGTTGCAGACGACCAGCGGCGGCGCATACGACGCGCCGCTGATGCGGCGGACCGTCTCCTGAAATAGGCTGTATTCCGAGACGAGCGGCAGAAGCTGTTTGGGATAAAGCTCGCGCGACAATGGCCACAGGCGCGTACCTGCGCCGCCCGACAGAATTACCGGTACGATCTTCGGCTCATCGGCCATGTCGCCCTCATGCTGGAGTGTTTCTGCTAGCGCAAATCCCGAACGTCGCCAATACCGTATGCAGGAACCTTGGCCGCATCCATCGAGTTAAGTCGCTGCGAGACGCACCGGTTCGGCTTCGGTTGCGTCTCATTCCATGCCGCCGGCCGGTCGGTCTCCGGCCGGTACCTCAGGAGGATGCCATGCCCTTCAAAGACCTGCTCGTGCATGTCGGTACGGACCGGGCGAATGACGACCGGCTCGACTATGCGCTTCGTTTCGCCCAGGCCCACGAGGCGCATTTGACCACGTTGTATTCGCCGGCCGGGCGCGCCATCCCGACCTTCGTGTCCGCACACCTGCCGCCGGCGGTGATCGAGGAAAGCGCGCGCATGGCCGAAGAGATTGCATCGCGGTTGGAAAAGCAGGTGCGGGATGCCGGCGACCGCGCTGGGATCGCGCTGGAATGGCGCCTCGTCGGGGACGCGATGCCGGAAGCGGCAATGATCCACGCGCGCCATGCGGACCTGACCATCGTCGGCCAAGGGGCAGACGAGGAGGACGATCGGCCGAACCTGTCGCGCATGGTGGTCGAGAGTCTCCTGCTCGGCAGCGGCCGCCCGGTCCTGGTCGTGCCCAGCTACGGGCGCTTTCCGACGGTCGGCGAGCGGGTGCTGGTTGCGTGGAACGCGACGCGCGAGGCCGCCCGCGCCCTCAACGATGCGCTGCCAATCCTGAAGCGGGCGAAGGCGGTCACGGTGCTGTCGGTCGATCCGCCGGATGCCGCCCGGCGCATACCCGGGGCGGATGTCGCGCTGCATCTCGCCCGACACGGCGTGAAAGTAGAGGCGACGAGCGCCTATGCCAAGGATATCGACGTTGGCGACGTTCTGCTGTCGCATGCCGCAGATCTCGGGGCCGACATGATCGTGGCGGGCGGCTATGGACACACGCGTGCCCGCGAGATGGTGTTCGGCGGCGTGACGCGCCATCTGCTCGCGCACATGACGGTTCCCGTACTCATGTCGCATTAGGGATGGCATCGCGCCGGACCAGAGCCGTTCGTGATCTGACGTACGGTCAAGGCTGGCGCGCGAAAGCGGCACGGGCCCCGGACAGTATGACGGATTATTCTGGCCGCCATGTCGACCGTCACCACCGCCGATACGCGTGCCACACTCTGGCTCGGCCTCGGCACCGGACTCGTCACCGCCCTGCTGTGGGGAAGTTGGGCGGTGGTCTCGCGCGTCGGACTGACTGGTGCACTGGATTTCCACGACGTCACCGCCCTGCGCTACACGGTTTCCGGTATCGTGCTGCTCCCGGTCCTGCTGCGGCAGCGGGTGAATTGGCACGGCATTGCCGGTGTCCCGTGGCATGCCATCTTCCTCATGCTGATCGGTGCGGGCGCACCCTACGCACTCGTCGTCTTTGCCGGGCTGCAGGTGGCGCCGGCCAGCCATCAGGCAGTAATCGGTCCGTCAGGGGTTCTCCTGTTTACGGCGGGGCTGAGCGCCCTTTTCCTCGGTGAGCGGTTCGACCGCCGTCAGCTTGCCGGCATGACCGTTGTGATGGCCGGCGTCGGGGCGATCGGCTGGCACGGGTTGGCCGGCGACACCGACATTGGCCGCGGACATCTGCTGTTCGTCGCCGCGACGCTGCTCTGGTCGGTGTTCACCGTAACTGCCCGGGCCTGGCGCATCGATGCGCTCGTCGCCACCGCGATCGTGTCCGTGGTCTCGTTCGTCACCTATCTGCCGTTCTATCTGCTGATTGCCGGCGGACGTCTGCTGGCGGCGCCGGTGCTCGAGGTGGCGTTCCAGGGCATCTATCAGGGGCTCATCACCGGCGTGATCGCGCTCGCCCTTTACATGCGTACTGTCGCCCTGCTCGGCGCCGGGCGCGCGGCTCTGTTCGTCTCGCTGGTGCCGGCCATGGCCGCGGCGCTGGCCGTACCGGTGCTGGGCGAGGCGCTGGCGACGTCCACACTCGTCGGCGTCGTGCTGGTCACGATCGGCATGGCCATAGCGGTGGGGCGCGGTGCGGTCGGTCCGGGCCGGGCGGCGGCCACCGCAGGCCAGAGCGGCGGCGTGGTGCCGGGGTCGAAGCCTTGAGCGCTACCGTCGCACGACTGCCCGCGGATCCAGCCATTCCTGAATGGCATCGCCCAGCAGGTTGCATGCGCTGACCGTGATCAGGATCAGGACGCCCGGGTAGAACGCCAGCAGCGGCGCCTCCCAGATCACTTCCTGGGCATTCGTCAGCATGTTGCCCCAGCTCGGCAGCGGCGGTTGAATGCCGAGCCCGAGGAAGCTCAGCACTGACTCGAACAGGATGATCTGGCCGACAGCGAGCGTCGTCGCGACGATGATCGGCGAGGCCGCGTTGGGCAGGATGTGGACGGCCATGATACGCACGTGACCCGCGCCGAGTGCGGCGGCGGCGCGCACGAAATCGCGGCTCTTCAGGCTGAGTGTGGTGCCGCGGACGAGCCGCGCGACGGTCGTCCAGCCGACGAGGGCGGTGATCAGGATGATGCGGTAGAGGCTCACGCGCTCGGATTCGGCAATCGCCGGCGGGAGGCCGAGTTCGCCGAGATCGACGGCCGCCAGTACGATCAGGAGCGGCAGCAGCGGCAGCGCGATCACGCCATCGGTCACCCGCATCAGCATAGTGTCGAGCCGGCCACCGAAATATCCGGCCAACAGGCCGACGACGGTGCCGATCGATGCGGCCATGATCGCCGCGACGATGCCGACCGTAAGGGAAATCCGCCCGCCATAGAGCAGGCGCAACAGAACGTCGCGTCCAAGCTCGTCGGTGCCGAGCGGATGCGCGAGGGACGGCGGCTCGTAACGCTGCAACAGGTCGGCCTCGGTTATGTCGTGACCCATCGCCGCGGCGATGAGGGGGGCTGCGGCCGCCAGGACGACGAGCGTTGCCAGCGTCGCGGCGGCCGCGATGCCGAGGCTGCGTCTCGCATCCGTCATCGCGCCCGCTCCGTGCCGGGACCCGTGCCGAGGCCGATGCGAGGGTCGAGAGCGACGTAGGCGAGATCGGCAATCAGGTTCCCGACCAGCGTCAGGATGGTCGCGAACAACAGGGCGACGAGCGCGAGATTGTAGTCGTTGCCCATGATCGAATCGAAGATCAGCTTTCCCATGCCCGGATAGGCGAACATGGTTTCGGTCACGAGGGCGCCGGAGAACAGCCCGCCGAAGCTCAGGGCCATGACCGTCACGACCGGGACCAGCGCATTGCGGAGCGCATGTCCCAGGATCGTGCGTGTCCGGCTCGCGCCCTTGGCGCGGGCGGTCCGGACGTAATCGTGGCGCAGCGCCTCGATCATCGCCGCGCGCATGTAGCGCACATAGGCGCCGGCCTCGACGATGGCGAGCGTGGCGACCGGCAGGATCAGATGGCGGACATGCTCCCAGAACCCCGCCGGGCCGGTCGGCAGACCGCTCGCCGGCAGCCAGCCGAGCGTGACCGCGAAGAGGATGATCATCATCAGGGCGAGCCAGAAGGTCGGCACCGAGATCGACACGAAGCTCGCGAGATTGACGAGGGTGTCCGCGATGCTGCCGGGGCGCGAGGCCGCGTAAATTCCGGCGGGCAGGCCGATCATCAGCGCGACCGCGAAGGCGCCGAGCATGAGGGCGGCCGTGTTGGCGAGCCGCGGCCCGAGCACCTCCAGGACCGGTCGCGCGAAGGTGCGGCTGTAGCCGAAATCGCCTTGCAGGGCCGACGTCGCCCAGGCCGCGTAGCGCTCCCAGATCGGACGGTCGAGGCCATGGATGCGCCGCAGCCGCTCTGCGTCCTCGGTCGTCAGCTGCGGGTTCGCGCTGATCATCAGGTCGACGGGATCGCCTGGCATGAGCCCGATCAGGCCGTAGATGACGAACGACATGATCGCGACGACCACGAGCCCCTGGACGATGCGTTCGGCGAGGTAACGGATCATGGCTCGGTTCGCAGCACTTCGTGGGCCGTGTGCGCCGGTTGCACAGGGGATGTCACGGTCGATTCGACTGCACCCGGCCATGACGTCCGGCCGGTGCGCCGATTGATACGGCTCCGCGGCATTACGCTATCGCAGCACGTGCCATCGCTCGACCCAGAGCGTGCTCGGGCCCTGATGACCGGTCGGCGTGATGCCCGCGAGCCATTTCGGAATCACGTAGGGGTCGGTGCGGAAATAGAGCGGCAGGGCGGGCAGTTTCTGCGCATAGAGCACCTGAAGACGGTACCACAGGTCGCGGCGCGCGGCAGGGTCGAGCGTCGCCTCGATGCGATCGATCAGCGCGTCGATCTCCGCGTTGCGCAGTCCGGACCGGTTCTGGCCGGCAAAGTTGTTCGCCGCTGTCGGAATCTGGCTCGAGTGGAGGAAGCCGCGTGGGCTGAGCTCCGGCGCGCTGAACGAGAAGTACATCGCCATCGTGAACTGGCGCCGGCGCATGCTCTCGCCGATCAGCACGCGCGCCGGCTCGTTCCGCAGCCGTACCTCGATGCCGGCCTTGCGCCATTGGCTTTGCAGCACCTGCTGCACGAGGCGCCGCGTGCTGTCCTCGATCGTGGTGAGGAGCTCGAGCGACAGCCGTTCGCCGGCCGCGTTGTGGCGGACGCCATCCTTCCCCATGCGCCAGCCGGCGTCGTCGAGCAGAGCGGCGGCCTTCTTCGGGTCGTAGGCATAGGTCGGAAGATCCGGCGCCGCAACGGGGTCGAGCGGACTCACGAAACCGTGAGCGACGGGTTGACGGCCGGCAAAGAGCCGGCGCGTGAGCGCGTCGCGGTCGAGCGCATGGAGCAGCGCCTGGCGGACGCGCCGGTCCGCGAGCGCGGGATGTTCGAGGTTGAGCGGGATGTGCTCGTATTTGAGCCCCGGCTTGTAGATGAACGTGAACCGGTCCTTGTGCCGCTTCTCAAGCGCAAGTGCCTGATCCAGCGTCAACCCCAGCTCGCCCGGAATGTAATCGATGGCGCCTGACAGCAGGTTCGCCTCGAGCGCGGCACTGTTTTCGATGACCCGTACGGTGATCTTTCTGAAATGCGGCTTCTCGCCGTACCAGGTCGGGTTCGGCTCGAGGACGATGTGGGAGCCGGGCTGCACTTCGGTGATGAGATATGGGCCGTAATAAAGCCCCGCGTTCGTGGTATCGGCGTCGTATGCCGTGCGGCGGCGGTAGCTCGCGGGATCGGCGAAGGCCGCGCGTTCGATGTGCGCGGGCAGCAGGTCGAGATCGTTGATCGCGTTGTAGTCGTAGGCCGGCCGGTCGAAATGCAGCGTGAAGGTCTTGGCGTCGACGACGTCGATCTTCTCGATTCGCTGGAAGAACGCGCCGGCGCCGATCGCGGTCTCAGGATGGCGCCCCACCTCCCAGGTGAAGACGACGTCCTCGCTCGTCACCGGGGTGCCGTCGCCCCACGCGGCCTTCGGATGGATGGTGTAGGTGACCGCGATCCCCCTGGTTCCGTCCGGCCGCTCGGTCAGCTTTGCGTGCCCGTTTTCGAGCGTGGGCAGCTCGGTGCAGAGCAGGCAGACGAGATTCCAGTCCGGATCATGGGCGGTGAAGGGCCGCCGCGTCATCGCCAGCACGTAGGACTTGGCGAGCAGGGGATCCATGCCCGGATGGAAACTCGAAGGAAACTGCGTCACGCCGATGACGAGCTCATCCTTCGCCTGCGCCGCGGGCGCGGCGAAGGAAATGACGGTCGCGAGCAGAAGGGCGGCGGTGCGCACGAACGGCTTCATCGCGAACGCGGTCGCCACCTCTCGATCCACATCGTGGTCGGGACCAGGTGGCCGGTCGGTTCGACGCCTTCGAGCCATTTCGGCACGAAGAACGAATCGGCGCGGTAATAGAGCGGCAACGCCGGCAGCTCCTCGACGTAGATCTCCTGCAGTCGGTGCCAGAGCTCTTTGCGTCTTGCCCGGTCGAGCTCGACCTCGATCCGGTCGATGAGCGCGTCCACTTCCGCATTGCGGAAGCCGGTGTAGTTCTGTCCCGAGAAGTTCCGTTCCGGGACGGGAATCTCCTGAGAGTGCAGGATGGATCGCGGCAGGCTTTCCGGCGCGCTGATCCACGCGAACATCGCCATGGCCGAGAACTGGCGCCGGCGCACGGTCTCGCCGAAGAACACGCGCGCCGGCTCGTTGCGGATGCGGACATCGATGCCGAGCTTGCGCCACTGGCTCTGCAGGACCTGCTGCACCGTCTCCCGCGAGCGGTTGCCGGCGGTCGTCATCAGTTCCAGCGACAGGCGCTCGCCCGCCGCGTTGTGGCGGATTCCGCCCTTCATCACGTTCCAGCCGGCTTCGTCCAACAGCGCGGCGGCCTTCTTCGGGGCGTACGGATAGGTCTTGAGGTCGACGGCGGCGATCCAGTCGAGCGGACTGACGAAGGAATGCGCGACAGGCTGCTTGCCGGTAAAGAGCTGGCGGCTGATTGCGGCGCGATCGAGACCATAGAGCAGGGCCTGGCGCACCCGTTTGTCCTTGAGCGCCGGGTTGTCGAGGTTGAGGTCGACGTGCTCGTAGGCCAGCCCGGCCTTGTAGATGACGTCGAAGCGGTCGCCATGGCGCTTCTCGAGGGCAAGGGCCTGGTCCAGCGTCAGGCCGAGTTCGCCGGCGATATAGTCGATCGCGCCCGACAGCAGGTTGGCCTCCAGCGCCGCGGTGTTTTCGATGACCCGCACGGTGATCTTCCTGAAATGCGGCTTCTCGCCGTACCAGGTCGGGTTCGGCTCCAGCACGACGCTCGCGCCGGGCGTCACCTGGGTGATGCGGTAGGGGCCGTAATAGAGCCCGGGATTGGTCGTGTCGGCGTCGTAGACGGTGCGGCGCTTGTAGCCTTCCGGGTCCACCATGAAGGCCGCCCGCTCGAGATGCGCCGGCAGCGGATCAAAGGCATAGAGCGCGGCGTAGTTGAAGGTGAGCTTGTCCGCGTACACCGTGAACGTCTTGCTGTCGTGCACCTCGATCCGGCTCACGCGCCGGAAATACTCCGTGCCGTCGACCGCGCTTTTCGGATGTCTGCCGACCTCCCACGCGAAGACGACGTCATCGCTGGTCACCGGCGTGCCGTCGCCCCAGGTCGCCTTCGGATGAATCGTATAGGTGATCGCGATTCCCCGGCTGCCGTCCGGGTTGTCGAACGGCTTGGCCCGGCCGTTCTCGATCGTCGGAACCTCGGTGCACAGCATGCACACCAGATTCCAGTTCTGGTCGTAGGCGACCAACGGCCGGCGCGTCATGGCCAGCACGTAGGATTTGGCGACCATGGCGTCGATGAATGGATTGAAGGTCGAGGGAAACTGGGTCAGCCCGATGACGAGTTCGTCCTTCGCATTCGCGGTACGGGCCGGCGACGACAGGGTCGCGATCGCTATCAGCAGGGCGAGGAGAAGCTTGACGATCGGGGCGCGGATCATCCGGCAAGCTTAGTGCGGACGGCGCGGTCGCGCCACGCCTCGAGCCAGCCCAGGCTTTCCGACGTCGTGGTCCGGGGCACGTACTCGGCGCCGACCCATCCGTCATAGCCGATGCGATCCAGGGCCTCGAACACGTTCTCGAAATTTATCTCGCCCGTGCCCGGTTCGTGACGGCCCGGCGTGTCGGCGAACTGGATGTGACCGATCCGGTGCTTGAGGCGCGTGAGGGTCGGGATCAGATCTCCGCGCATGATCTGCATGTGATAGAGGTCGTACTGCAGGGCGGTGTTCGGAACGCCGGCCTCGTCCAGGATCGAGATCGCCTGATCGGGGTCGTTGACGAAAAAGCCCGGTACGTCACGGCTGTTGATCGCTTCGATGCAGACGGTCACGCCGATGTCGCCCAGGATACGCGCGGCGTAACGGATGTTGTCGACGAGCGTCGCCCGGCAACGGGCCGGATCCGCGTCTGGCCCCGGTACGCCGGCCAGCAGATTGACCCGTCCGACCTGGAGTGCCGCGGCATAGGTCCGCGCACGGTCGACGGCGGCGCGGAACTCCGCCTCCCGTCCCGGCAGCGCGCCCAGGCCCCGGTCGCCTTTCGCGAAATCGCCGGCAGGAATGTTGATCAGCACCAGCGGAAGCCGCGCGCGTTGGCAGGCTTTGGCAAGGTCCTCCACCGGGATGTCGTAGGGAAACTGGATTTCGACGCCATCGAAGCCTGCCCGTGCCGCGGCCTCGATTCGGTCGATCGGCGCGACTTCGCCGAAGAGCATTGAAAGATTTGCCGAAAAGCGGGGCATGGTGACCGGTCCGGTTGACTGTCGGTTGTTTAAGGCCAGGCGTTGCGGCCGGCAAACGTTTTTGCGGGCCGCATCGGGCACGTGCAACGCGGCGGCACGCCGTTGCCCCCGAGGCCCACGGCCTAAGGACGTCGGCAGACCGCCTCGATCAGGACGATCCGATGTTCGTCGAGGTTGCGGCGGAGGTTCTTCACTTTGACCGCGAAATCGCCGCCGTGAAGCAGAGCGCCGCCGAGTGGCGGCGCAGCGCCTGCGGACAGGCGCTCGTCCGTCCGTCGCGCCCATGCGCATCCCTCGGCGCTTCGGTCCGTCCAGCTCTCCACGGCGAAGCCGGCGCTCTCCAGCAATTGCCGCAGTTCGTCGGGGGTGACGAGAAAGCTGATCGCGGGCTCGGACGCCCACGGCACCGGGAAATGCGGCGCGCCGCCCGGCCCCTGCAGCACGTCGTAAAGGGCGAGGCGACCATTCGGCCGGAGCACGCGGAAGATCTGGGCATAGAGCCGCGCCTTGTCCGGAATGTTCATCGCCGCGTGCTGTGTCCACACGACGTCGAAGCTTGCATCGCCGAACGGCATCGCGAGCGCATCGCCATGACGGTATTCGAGACGGCTGTCGAGGCCGAGCCAGTGCGCGATCGCCGTCGCCGCCCGACAATAGTCGTCGGTGATGTCGATCCCCACGACGTGACAACCGTACTCGGCCGCGAGCAGACGTGACGGGCCGCCGATACCGCTGCCGACGTCGAGGACGCGCATGTCGGCCGTCAGGCCAAGGCGTTGGGCCAGCTCGCGCGTGGCTTCGCGGCCGCGCACGTGCATCTGGTCGATGGCGGTCAGGTCGTCGACCGCCAGCGCGCTCGGATGCTTGCCGGCGGCCTTCAGCGCCTCGCGGATGGCCGCAACCAGATCGCCGCGCGCATAATGGAATTCGACATCCTGGTTGATCGGCAAGTCCGACTACTCCGGCTTCAGCGGCGCACCTCGCGCGGGCGCCGCCGCGATGCGGGCGCCAGCGACAGTGACAATAACGCTCGCACCCGCCGGAAGGATCGCCGCGAGTGCACCAACCGCCGGCCCGCCAGCGGTCGCCCGGTGCCGGATGAGCTTCGCGGCATGACAATGGGTGCGAACACGGACCGTAGCCACGATGGGAAGACGGTCGGGTCGTGACCCGTCCTGGAGGACGCAAGAGCCTTCGCCGTCATGCAAGCGCGCGTTCGAGGACACGTGCGACGTGCACCGCCTCGCGTGCGGCGCCGTCGCGGATCTGATGTCGGCACGAGGTGCCGTCGGCGACGAGCAACGTATCGTCGCCCGCGGCCCGCACCGCGGGCAGGACCGACATCTCCGCCATCTTCATCGAAACCTCGTAATGCTCGGCCTCGTAGCCGAAGGCCCCGGCCATGCCGCAACAGCTCGACTCCACGACCTGTACGTCCAGATCGGGGATGAGACGGAGGGCGGACTGGATCGCGGCCATCGCACCGAAAGCCTTCTGGTGACAGTGGCCGTGAACCAGCGCCTTGCGCTGCGTCAGCGGCCTCAGCTTCAGGTCGAGGCGGCCGGCCTTGTGCTCGGCGACGAGGAATTCCTCGAACAGCATGGCGTGTGCGGCGAGCGCATCGACCTCGGCGCCCGGCATCATGGCCGCGAATTCATCCTTCAGCGTGAACAGGCACGAAGGCTCCAGCCCGACGATCGCAACACCGCGTTCGACATAGGGCCAGAGCGCATCCAGCATGCGCCGCGCTTCTGCGCGCGCTTCGGCGACGAGGCCTTCGGCAAGGAAGGTCCGTCCGCAACAGAGCGGCCGGTTGCCATCCGGCGCGGCCGGAAGGTGCACGCGATAGCCTGCCGCCTCGAGCACGCGGATGGCGGCGCGCGCGTTTTCCGGTTCGAAGTATCGGGTAAACGTGTCGACGAACAGGACGACCTCCTTGGTCGCGGGGTCCGTACGCGCCTCGCCGTCGTCGAACCGGTCGCGGCGCCAGGCGGGCAGCGTTCGCCGGGCGCTGAAGCCGAGGAGCTTCTCCGTGACGAGCGCAAGCCCCGGTATGCGGTCGCGCAGATTGAGAAGCGGGGCGAGCCTGGATGCGATCGGCGCATAGCGCGGCAGATACGCGATGAGCCGTGCCCGCAGTGAAAGCCCATGGCGCCGCGCCGAGGCGTGCCTGAATTCGATTTTCATGCGCGCCATGTCGACGCCGGTCGGGCATTCGCGCTTGCAGCCCTTGCAGGAAACGCAAAGGTCGAGGGTCGCCCGCATCTCGTCCGAGGTGAAGGCGTCGGGCCCGAGCTGGCCGGTGACGGCGAGCCGCAGCGTGTTGGCGCGTCCGCGCGTCAGATGCTGCTCGTCGCGCGTGACACGATACGAGGGGCACATCACGCCCGCATCGAACTTCCGGCACTCGCCGTTGTTGTTGCACATCTCGACGGCGCCGGCGAAACCGCCCCAGGCAGACCAGTCGAGCGCCGTTTCGATCGGCAGCGCACGATAGCCCGGCGGATAGCGGAAGAGGGTGCGGTCGTCCATCTTGGGCGGCCGCACGATCTTGCCCGGATTGAACAGGCCGTCGGGGTCGAAGCTGTCCTTCACCGCCTCAAACGCGCGCACCATCCGCGGTCCGAACATCTTCTCGTGGAATTCGGAGCGCACGATGCCGTCGCCGTGTTCGCCGGAGTGCGAGCCCTTGTATTCGCGCACGATCGCGAACGCCTCTTCGGCGATGGCGCGCATTTTTCGGGCGCCGTCCGGATCCTTGAGATTGATGATGGGGCGGACGTGAAGGGTGCCGACCGAGGCATGGGCGTACCAGGTGCCGTCGGTGCCGTACTTGCGGAACACGCGAGTCAACCGATCGGTGTATTCGGCCAGATTCTCGAGCGGCACGGCGCAGTCCTCGATGAAGGACACCGGCTTTCCGTCGCCCTTCATCGACATCATGATGTTGAGACCCTGTTTGCGGACCTCCCAGATCGCATTTTGGAAGGCCGGGTCGGTCGCCTCGACGACGCTGTCCGGGAAGCCGAGATCGCCCATCAGCTCGACGAGCTGCTTGAGTTTCCGGGTCTCGGCCGCGAGGTCCTCGCCGGCGAACTCGACCAGCAGGATGGCATCCGGCTCGCCGCGCACGAAGCGATCGACCACCGGGCGGAACATGGCGATGTCGCGCGACAGCTCGATCATCGTGCGATCGACGAGTTCCACCGCCGACGGGTCGAGCTTCACGATGTGCTGCGTCGCATCCATCGCCTGGTAGAAGGTCGGGAAATGGCAGACGCCGAGGACGCGTGCCGGCGGAATGGTGGAGAGTTGGAGCTGAAGGCGCGTGAAGAACGCGAGCGTGCCCTCGGAGCCGACGAGCAGCTTCGCCATGTTGTGGCCGGGCTCGTTCCGGTTGAGGCCGGGTACTGTATGCGGCCGGATCATGTCGATGTTGTAGCCGCCTACCCGGCGCAGCAGACGCGGCCAGCGGTCCGACCTGAGTTCGTCGGCAATGCTGTCAGCGATCGCGCGCGACCGCCGGATGAGTTCGAGGTAGCGCGGCTGAGCGGGGAATCCTTCGAGGTCTTCCGGCACTTCGCCGAACTGCACCGTCGTGCCGTCGGCGAGCACGGCGTCGATGGCGCGGACGTTGTGCACCATGTTGCCGTACCGGATCGAACGCGCGCCGCAGGAGTTGTTGCCCGCCATGCCGCCGAGCGTGGCGCGGCTGCCCGTCGAGATGTCGACGGGAAAGGTGAGGCCATGCGGCTTCAGCCGCTTCTGGAGCGCATCGAGCGTGACGCCGGGCTCGACCCAACAGGTGCGCGCGTCGGTGTCGACGCTGAGCACGCGGTTCAGATACTTCGACGTATCGACGATGAGGGCGCGACCGACAGTCTGGCCGCATTGCGAGGTTCCGCCGCCGCGCGGCAGAACGGGCACACCCTCCTCGCGTGCGATCTGTATCGCGGCGGTGATGTCGTCGATGCGCTTCGGAACGACCACCCCGATCGGTTCGATCTGGTAGATCGAAGCGTCGGTCGAATAGCGCCCGCGGCTGAACGCATCGAAAAGAACCTCGCCTTCGAGCTCTTTCCTGAGCCGCGCCGCGAGACGGCTGTCGCCCGGTGTTACGTTGGCGGCGCGCAGTATCCGGGAAGGGGCGCGCTCATCGAGTGGCATCGACGACCTATTTGAACGAGACCGATACCGTCATGGGGCCGGTCGGGAGTCCTTCGTAGCGCGCGGTGACCTTTTGTCCGGCCTTCGGCGGCAACGGGCGACCGAAGGAGCCGAGGCTGATGACGTCTCCGGCTTTCAAACGCTGGCCGCGCGCGGCGAGATCCTTGGCGAGGAAGATCACGGCGTTGAACGGGTGCCCCAGAATCGCGCGGCCGGGCGCCTTGCCGAGTTCGGCCCCGCTGCCGTCGGTCAGGATCACCTCCATGTTCGCCAGCGCGTCGACGAAGGTTGGGTCGGCGCGCACGAGCACGGGCTCGCCGACGACGCCGCGTCGCGCGCCAACGTTGATGGCCTTGACGATGGGACCGGTCAACTTCTGCCCCTCGGCAAGGAGGAGATCGGGAAGCTCGATGAACGGCTGGATCGTGACGATGTGCGCGGCGACCTCGAGCGGCGTCTTCGCGTCATTGACGCCCTCGTCGCGCACGGTCGCGATCAGATCGCTCTCGATGATCGGGCGCGCGCCGAAATTCGCCGGGACCACGGCACCGTCCGGAAGAATCATTTTTTCGAGCAGGATGCCGGCGACCGGCGTGTCCACGCCCAGCGCCTGCTGTGCGGCAGGGGACGTCAAGCCGACCTTGTAGCCGATCGGTTTGCCCTGCGTCTTGGCGAGGAGGTCGATGAGCCGAGTCTGAATGCAGATTCCCTCCGCCATGGTCAGCGTCTCGCCAGGGCTGGCGACAGATCTGCGCTTTAGCCAGGCGTCGGCGAGTTCGTTCGGATAGCCCGACGGGCCGCAGGGTGTTTGGGCGGCCGCCGGGAACGCAAGGACGGCGCCAAGAAGGCAGGCGGCAGCAAGACGACGCATGGAGATCCTCCCGATCATGTCGCGCCATTAGACGTATCGGGCCGGACGGCGCAACAGAGTCCGGCGGTCGAGACGGCCTCAGGCCCGTCGACCGGCATATCGGCACGGCCGGATTTGCCCCTGGCCGTGCTTTTCATTATGAATGCAAAATGCATTACTCAATCGCGTATGGCAAGAGAGGGGCTGACGCGTGAGCGGCAACGTGCAGTCCGCACCCGAGCCCGGCATCCGTTCGACCGTTCCGATCCGCCGGGTGTCGCTTCATGACGAGGTCGTCGCCCGGTTGCGGGAACTCGTTCTCGAAGGCCAGCTCGCGCCGGGGATGCGTGTCCCGGAAAAGATGTTGTGCGAGCGGTTCGGCGTGTCGCGAACACCGTTGCGCGAGGCCCTCAAGGTGCTGGCCGCCGAGGGGCTGGTCAGGCTACTGCCGAATCGTGGCGCGGAGGTCACGCGGCTCACGCCCAAGGAGGCGGAAGAGATGTTCGCGGTGATGGCCGTGCTCGAGGCCGCCGCGGGTGAAGCGGCTTGCCGCCGGATCCGTGACAGCGAGATCGAGGAGATTCGCGCGCTGCATGCGCGGATGGTGGAGCGGTATCACGCCGGCGACCGGCCCGGATACTTCGACCTGAACCAGGCGATCCATCGCCGCATCGTCGAGATCGCCGGAAACAGTGTGCTGACCGGCATCTACAATAGCCTTGCCGTCCGCATCCGGCGGGCGCGCTATGCGGCGAACCTGTCGCCGGCACGCTGGGACGAGGCGGTGCGCGAGCACGAGGCGATCCTTGCCGCACTCGTGGCCCGCGACGGCGCGACGCTTGCCCGGCTCATGGCCGACCATTTGCGACACAAGGCACAGGCGGCGGTGGCCACATTGCGCGACGAACAAGGAGAGCTCTCATGACGACACGCACCACGGCCCGCGACAGCAATCGTCATCGCGCCGGGCGGCACTTCCTGCAGATTCCGGGGCCGACCAACGTGCCCGATCGCGTGCTGCGGGCGATCGATCGGCCGACGATAGACCATCGCGGGCCGGAGTTCGGACGGCTGGGTCGCGACGTGCTCGAAGGCCTGAAACAGATCTTCAAGACCAGGGGCCCGGTCGTGATCTATCCGGCCTCCGGCACCGGCGCCTGGGAGGCGGCGCTGGTCAACACGCTTTCGCCGGGCGATCGCGTGCTGATGTTCGAGACCGGCCACTTCGCCACGCTGTGGCGCGAGCTTGCGCAGCGGCTCGGCCTCGAGGTCGATTTCGTGCCGGGCGATTGGCGTCACGGCGTCGATCCCGCGGCGCTCGAAGAGAAGCTCGTCACCGACAAGCAGCATCGGATCAAGGCGGTCGCGGCCGTTCACAACGAGACCTCGACCGGCGTCGCCACCCGCATCGCCGACCTGCGCAAGGCCATCGATCGCGCCAGGCATCCGGCCCTGTTCCTCGTCGACACGATCTCCTCGCTCGGCTCGATCGATTACCGGCACGATGAATGGGGCGTTGACGTCACCGTCGGCGGCTCGCAGAAGGGCCTCATGCTGCCACCCGGCCTGTCGTTCAACGCGATCAGCGAAAAGGCGCTGGCGGCGAGCAAGAACGCGAAGCTGCCGCGCTCGTACTGGGATTGGGGCGCCATGCTGAGCGCCAACCAGAACGGCTTCTTCCCGTATACGCCGGGGACCAACCTGCTCTACGGCCTGCGCGAGGCAATCGCGATGCTGTTGGAGGAAGGGCTCGACAACGTGTTCGCGCGACATGCGCGCCATGCCGAGGCGACACGGCGTGCCGTACGTGCCTGGGGACTCGAGATCGTCGCAAAGAACCCGGCGGAATACTCCAACTCCCTCACGGCCGTGCTGATGCCGGAAGGACATGATGCCGACGAGCTGCGCCGCGTGATCCTGGATGCCTTCGACATGTCGCTGGGCCAGGGCTTGGGAAAACTCAAGGGCCGGATCTTCCGGATCGGCCACCTGGGCGACTTCAACGATCTGATGCTCATGGGCACGCTCGCCGGCGTCGAAATGGGGCTCGGCCTCGCCAAGGTGCCGCACAGGAAGGGCGGCGTAGAGGCGGCGATGTCGTATCTTGCCGAGACGGCGCTGATCTGATCATCGGCAAAGGGGAATGATGTGACACTCACGACGACGCTGGCGCTGGCATTCGCGGTATTCGTCCTCGCCGTCACGCCGGGACCGGCCGTGTTCGCAATGGTCGCCCGTGCTATCGCGTCGGGCCTGTGGCCGGCAGTCGCGTTCAACGTCGGCGTGGTCGCCGGCGACCTCGTGCTGCTCTCGCTCGCCGTGATCGGCCTTGCCGCCGTCGCGCTGGCGATGGGCGAGCTGTTCGTCGTCGTGAAGATCGCGGGCGGAATGTACCTGGTGTGGCTCGGCTGGAAACTGTGGCGCGCCGAGCCCGAAGCGCCGCGCGCGGCCGATGTGATCGTGAACGGGCAGTTTCGGCGCGATGCGCTCGCCGGCTTTCTCCTCACGCTGGGAAATCCCAAGGCGATCGTCTTCTATGCGGCATTCCTGCCGACCTTCGTCGATCTGGCGAACGTCACGGCGCGCGAGTGGGGCATGATGGTTGTCGTCGTCACGGGCGTCCTGTTCTCGACGAATCTTCTCTACGCGCTGCTCGCGGCGCGGGCGCGCAATTTCGTCAGGAGCCGGCGCGCGGTCCGCAATCTCAACCGCACCGCAGGTACCATGATGATCGGCGCCGGGATCGCGGTTGTGGCGCGCTGAGGTTCAGCCGAGCGACGTGCCGCGCCGTTCGCCGCTCTGCTCGACCGGGACGCCTTCGGGGCTCTCGCTTCCCGTGCGGTACCGATAAACACCTTCGCCGAGGGCGACGAGCTGACCGGTGCTGTCATGGACCTCGATACTGGCGATGAAGATGCGTTTGCCGCCGCCGCGGACGCGGGCGCGCGCGACCAGCGAACCAGTCTTCGCCTGGGCCACGAACTGGGTCGTCAGCGATATCGTCACCGAGCGGCGTACGCGGCCGGGATACGGGCAGTAGCATCCGGCATAACCGCCGGCGGCATCGATGAGAGTCGCGATGACGCCGCCGTGCAGGACGCCGCTGCGGTTCAGATGCCGAGGGCCGATCGTCAGGGAAATGGCGGCCTCGCCATCGCGCCATTCGCTGACGCGATAGCCGACGAGCTGTCGAAATCCGCTCGGAACGTCGGTCCGATGTAGGGGCGGTGTGGTCGACTCTTCCATGGCGGCGCAACCCTAGCCCGTTCGCCGTCCGGAATCCATTGGTCTGCAGTTGCAGCAGGCGGCGCCGATTGACAGGTGGAATGAACGGCTCTTAACTCCGCTCGATTTCGTGCTCCGTCCCAGTCAGGTGATGCCATGTCGAAACCCGGGCTGCGTTCCGGCGGCAAGATCCTCGTCGATCAGTTGCTCATTCACGGCGCCGACATGGCGTTCTGCGTTCCCGGCGAGAGCTATCTCGAAGTACTGGATGCGCTTTATGACGCGGCCCCGCGCCTCAGGCTCGTGAACGCGCGTCACGAGGCCGGTGCGGCGAACATGGCCGAAGCCTACGGCAAACTCACGGGCCGTCCGGGCATCTGTCTCGTCACGCGCGGCCCCGGCGCATGCCATGCGTCGGTCGGCGTGCATACGGCCTTTCAGGATTCGACGCCGATGATCATGCTCGTCGGGCAGGTCGGACGCGACATGATGGATCGCGAGGCCTTTCAGGAGATCGATTATCGGCAGATGTTCCGGCCCGTCGCCAAATGGGTGGCGCAGATCGATCGGGCCGACCGCATTCCCGAATACATGTCGCGCGCATTCCACGTCGCGACCTCGGGCCGGCCTGGGCCCGTCGTCCTGGCCCTTCCCGACGACATGCTCGTCGAGCGTGTCGTGGTCGCGGATGCCGCCCCCTATGTTCCGGTCCAGGCGAAGGCGACGGAAGCGCAACTCGCCGAACTCATGAAGCTGCTCGAGCATGCATGGCGGCCGCTTCTGCTGGTCGGCGGTCCGGGCTGGTCCGACGAGGCCTGCCGCCAGATCACTGCTTTTGCCGAGGCGAACAACATTCCCGCCTGCGCCTCGTTCCGGCGCCAGGACGTGCTCGACAACCGCAGCCCGGTCTACGCCGGCGACCTCGGCACGTCGGGACCGCCGGCTCTGATCAAGCGCGTCAAGGAGGCGGACTTGCTCATCGTCGTCGGCGCGCGGCTGGGCGAGATGACGACGCAGGGTTACACGATCATGGACGCGCCCGAGCCGCGGCAGAAGCTGGTGCACGTGCACGCCGATGCGGATGAGCTCGGCCGCGTTTATCGGCCGACGCTCGCGATTCAATCGTCGTCGGTGGCGTTTGCCGCCCTTGCGGCCAAGGCACGACCGGTCGACGGGACGAAATGGAAGGCATGGACGGAGGCCGCGCGCGCGGACTATCTCGCGACGCTCGAACCGACCCCCTACAATGGCGCTCTCGATGTCGGCCGCGCGCTGGCGCAGTTGCGCGACTGGCTGCCGCGGGATGCGATCATCACGCTCGACGCCGGCAACCATACCGGCTGGCCGCAGCGTTACCTGAGCTATGGCCGGCCGGGCCGCGAGCTTGGGCCCACGAGCGGGGCGATGGGGTATTCCGTTCCGGCGGCCGTCGCCGCGAAGCTGGTGCACCCCGACCGGCTGGTGCTCAGCTTCGTCGGGGACGGCGGCTTCATGATGAGCGGGCAGGAGATGGCGACGGCCGTACAGTACGGGGCGAACGTCATCACGTTCGTTCTCAACAACCGCATGTACGGCACCATCCGGATGCACCAGGAACGTGAGCATCCGGGGCGGGTCGTGGGTACGGATCTGGTGAATCCGGATTTTGCGGCGCTTGCCCGCGCCATGGGATGTCACGGTGAAACGGTGACGCGGACGGACGAGTTTCAGCCTGCCTTGGAGCGGGCGATCGCTGCCGGTAAGCCGGCCGTGATCGAACTGCAAACGGACCCTGAACTCGTCACCACGCGCACGACGCTGACGGCGTTGCGCGAGGCCGCACTCAAGCGCGCCGCCGCGCACGACTGATCGAGACACACGAAACCGTACCGCGACGGAGCCGTTGCGGCCCTTGACTGGAACCCCACCCCGGGTCGTGGGTCCCGCTCGGGAGCCGCGCCCAGGGTGAGGAAAGGTGATCAAACGGCCGCGTGCGAGAATACCTCGCCGATCTATTCGCGGCGCAGCCCAGGCTCTAGCGACGCCGGTTCATGCCGGACCGTTCGCGGGCAGCCGCGACGCCCTGCCGAGAGGTCAGATCGCCGAGATCACGACCGCCGCAACAGCCGCAATCGAACCGAGTGTCACGAACGCATGCGGGCTGGTGCGCGTGCCTGCGTCGCTCTGCCGGGCCGTCGCCCGGATCCGGCGGGCCACTTCCTCCGACGACATCGTCTCGCCATAGTGGCAGTAGCAGACGATGTAGTGCATCTCGGATTCGGAGAGGCCGAAGAACGTCGTGGCATCGCCCAGACGGTCGCTCTTCAAGCCCTCGGCACGGAGGACTGGGTCTTCAAACGCCACGCTCAGCGGCGAATTGTCGACCCGCATCAGGTCACGCTCCTCGCGCGGTACGTACTCGGTGCGTACCAGCGAGCGAACACGGGCGCCGTTCAACCGCTCGAGCGCTTCCGCCCAGCGTTCGAGACGTTCACGCCGCGAGAGAGGCTTATGCGGCCGGATTTCGGCTACCTGCCTGATTTCCTCCAATGTCTTGTGTTCCATCGATGACCTCCAGTTATCTGTGGCAGCCGACGGTCAATTCATTTTGAGGTTTATTTTATCACGTCTTTACGGCCTGTGATCCTACTTTTGGCCGTACTAGCCGGATATTTCGCGACTCCTGTGGTGTGCAAGACATGCAAGTCTTGCAGGGCTTTGCGGCTTTGCGCATGTCGCGTATCCGGTCCCCGCCTTCCTACGTAGGCTAATCGCGGGCGAGGGACATTGTTCCCGATAATCTTTGTCGCACCGGTGACATTCTGAGTCACAATTCCGTACGGCCGCTGGCAACGTCGCGTGCGGTAA
>CALANV010000045.1 GCA_937926175.1 uncultured Rhodospirillales bacterium
GTGAACGTCCCGTGACCGAGGCCGTGGACGATCCAGCCTTCGGCTGCGAGCCGTCGGGCGACATGACGTCCCAGGAAGCCGGCGCCCCCGATGACCCAGGCCGTGCGCCCGCGTCCGGTGCTCATGTCCGTGTCAGCGGTGTCGGATCGCGAAGCCGACACCGTAACCGGCTTCGGTGAACGACCATGTCGAGAAGCGGGGGTCGCGGACGACGAATTCGTTCCAAAGCTCGCCCAGCTCGGGATGTTGCGGGTGGGCGATATCGTCGAACACGACGGCGCCGCCGATGGCGAGGCGCGGCAGCGTCGCAGCCAGATCGACAGCCGCTCCCTCCAGGGAATGGTCGCCGTCGACGGTCACGAGATCGAGATAGAGGTCGGGATTTCGCTCAAAGAAGGCGGGGACCGTGACACGCGAGTTGCCGTTGTTGAAGACGACGGGCCCCCGGTGACCGACCTTCTTGAGTTCCGCCTCGACGAAATCCGGTCCCGGATTCGGCATGCCGGCGTAGTCCTGAATCCACATATCGAACAGCGCGAGCGCGCAGTCGGGCGCGATGGAAGCGACCGCACAGGCCGTACGCCCGCGGCGCACGCCGATCTCGAGGTAACTGCGCGGCCGCAGCACGTCCGCGAGGCAGAGCAGAACCGTGACGATGTCGGCATAGCGCCAGGAAGCCCCGAAACGCGTCAGTCCTTCCGAGTAGAAATGTTTCAGGTAACTCGCATAGTCGTCGGGTGCCAGGCGCATTGCGAGCTCGAGCGCGCGGGCGATGTAGTCGCCGCGAAAGAGCATGTCCGCGATCGTCGATGCGCCGGCCATGACCGGCGGATACCACTGGGTTCCGGAAGCCGAACGGAAGCAGAGCGCCGGTACGTGCGCCGCCACCGGGGGATAATGTGGCCGCGCGAGGTTGGCGATGGCGGTGCGCCAATGGGCGGTCGCGACTGCCGCCGTTTGGATCGATCTCATGGGTGCAATATTGCCGGTTAGCGTTAATGGAGGCTTAAACGGCCCCGCTTGCGGCGTATCGCGACGGACCGCGACGGTGTCGATCCACGGTTGAAGGGGCGGTCGTGTCGGTGTCGCCCATTTGCCGGCGCCTGAACGCCTGAAGGCGGGCGGCGTCGTCTCGGCCAGTCGGCGGGATTTTATGCTTTCTTTAGGATGTTTCGTGCGTTCATGCGTGCGTCCGGCAGCACATCATGATCGCCAGGAAGTTCTCATGAGCCAGGCAGCTATGCGAACCGAGCGCCCTGTGATCCTCGTGCCGGTTCTGCGGGAATATCATTCCGGATTATGGCTCGGGGGCCGAAACTACGTACTCAGCTGGATGCATGCGTTGGAGACGCTTCCGCCGTCCGAGCGGCCGCGAATTATCGTCGCGGCGGCGCCGGCGGCGCCGGCGGACCTCGTTGCGGAACTGTTCAAACGATCTTCCGCAATTCTCCTGTTCAACATGCAGGGCCGCATCGACGACATGAAGCCGGCGCTCCGGCGATGGCTCAAGAGACACGGCGCGAATGCCGCAGAGCGCCTTCGACGCCTCTTCGATTCGGTCGTTGCCAGCTTTCCGGTCCTCGGGCCGGGAATGCAGGTGCCGCGACCGCTCTTCTGGATTCCCGATTTCCAGCACCGGCGTCTGCCCGATCAGTTCTCGGAACGGGAACGGGCGGAGCGGGATCGTATTTACGGCCTGATAGCGGCAAAGAACGAGCGGCTGATCCTCAGCAGTCGCGACGTACTCAAGGACTTCCGGGAGTTCTATCCGGAATCGGCCGTGCGGCCGCATGTCTGGTCATTCGTGTCGTCGCTCGATCCGTCCGTCGTCCCGCCGGAAGATCCACGCCCCCGATTTGGACTGCCTGATAAGTATCTATACCTGCCTAACCAGTTCTGGCGTCATAAGAACCACATCACCGCCATCCGGGCGCTGAGCATCTTGCGTGCAAACGGCATCGACGCGACGCTGGTGTGTACGGGCAGCCCGCTGGACTATCGCTGGCCCGATCATTTCTCCCGCGTGCAGCAGGCCATCGGCACCGCCAATCTAAACGACCGGGTCCGCTATCTCGGGATCGTGTCGCGAGAACAGCAGATCCAGCTGTTCCGCTATGCCGCGGCGGTCATCCAGCCGTCGCTGTTCGAGGGCTGGAGCACGGTGGTGGAGGATACGAAAGCCATGGGACGTCCGCTGATCGCGTCGGACATTCCCGTCCATCGCGAGCAGGCGGATGCGCGTACGCTTTTCTTCAGGCCGACGGATCCGGAAGACCTCGCCGCCGTGGTGGCACGCATATACGGCGATCTTCGACCCGGTCCCGATCTCGCCATGGAAATGGAAGCGACGCAGACGCGGATCTCGCGCCAAAAGTCGGCGGCACGGGAGTTCATGAGGATTGCGACGAGCCTGCCTCACTGAACATGGGGGCGGAGGGGGCTGCAGCCGTGAGCCGTGCGGCAGGATCATGCCTGACAGGGCCTGCGGCCTGTGTGAACAGTCGCCAGCACGAGCCACGGCTCGCTTGCATGCATGGATCGGGGCGACCCGAATTCCGATCTGCTGGGTTTGAACCGGAACGGCGCCGCGAGCTGTCGTATTGATGCGCTCGATCGGGCAGTATCGGCGCCGGCGCAGGTCGAATGGCGATCTTGGACGAGAGCCGGCCGCGATCGTCACTCGTGCGTAAACACCCCCGCCCGAACCTGGTCTGAAAGCTCGGGCAACATCGTCGCGACGTTTTCCGCGCCGTGGACCTGCACCATGAGGCCGATCGCGG
Organism: uncultured Rhodospirillales bacterium; assembly: GCA_937926175.1. Classification (GTDB taxonomy): domain Bacteria; phylum Pseudomonadota; class Alphaproteobacteria; order CACIAM-22H2; family CACIAM-22H2; genus CALANV01. Next base: position 2,781 of record CALANV010000045.1, read on the forward strand.
TGGCGAGCGCGGCGTTTGCGACGATTTCCGGCGGCAGGCCCTGCTTCAATGCAAGATCGTAGCTGCCCGCAATAATCTCCTGTGCGGCGCGGATTTGGTTCGGATCAGTATCCATGAGATCCCCCGGCGAAATGCTCTTTGTGAATGGCTCCGGTGCGGTAAGACCATAGACCATGCGGCGTGCGCATGGCAAACAATCAAGCTGTCGGACTGCCGTGGCCGACCTCTATGCTGCTCAAACGTCGTTCGGGTGGGTCGTCGGTGTCGGTACAGGGACGGACGCGGCGGCACATTCCAGAGAGAAGTGGAAGTAGGAACAAAGATCGAGCAGCAGCCGGTGGCGGTCTGGGGCCGGTCGGTTCGCCGGTGGCGGCGCGTTGAGGCTCTCCAGCAGCTTCCGGAAGAAACGGCCGTGTCGTCGGCGCATGGCCGACAGTTCTTCAAGACACAACTCGCCGAAACGGCCCCATAGCTCCGGCGAGTAGCCGACCGGGTGTATCTCATGGATCGCGAAGCGGCCGGTGAGCCGGACAAGCTCCATCCCGGCCTCCCGGGCGACAAGCGGCAACCAGAAATCCCACCACGGCATTCCGACGACCATCCTGGCTTCTCCCAACCGCGTTGCGGCCGCGGCCTCGAGGAAGAAGATGTCAAAACCGAACGGGTACTCCGTTCCACGCTCGTCGAATTGCGCCCTTACGTCGAACCGACTGCCGAACAGGAGCCGTCCGCGGCAGTTCTTTCGAACCACCGCAGGAATGTCCTGTCCGGTGAGGACGATGTCGCTGTTGATCACGCCTACGTAAGCGGCGCCGCTCGTCGTCGCGGCGCGCAACATGTCGGTAATATAGACGAGCGGGCGGCCGACCATGGCCGCGGCCGTGCGTTTCGCCGGCACGAAGGTAACGTCGGGAAAGGCGGTCGCGAGCTGTCCGATCTCGTCCGCCGTGTTCAGCGAAACGACCTCCAGCCCCGCCGCGCGCCACGATGCAACGGCGCGTTGCTGGGCGTCGATGCGGCGCGGCATGAGCGATGTGGCAACGACGATCCGGTCGTTGGTCGGATGGACGGCGTCGAGGATCGTCGGCCCGATCGGGTCGGCGACGATGTCCTGGTCCGGCTGACCCAGATGGGTCAGCAGCATGCGCCGGCTGTCGTCGTTACGGCCCTCGGCGAGGAGCAAATAGGCTTTGAGGAGAGCGATGCCGCATCCGACGCCCCAGCGGCGATGCAGCCGCTCAACCTGTTCGCGCGCCTCGTCCAGGCGCCTCGAACGGATAAGGAGATTCGCAAGCTGACACTGTACGATCGGGTCCTCCGGATCGGCCGCAACCGCGTCGCGCCAAGCCGTTATCGCCTCGTCCGTCCGGCCCAGGCGGGTCAGGCATGCTGCGAGCTGCTTGTGTGCCTGTACCGGGTC
>CALANV010000046.1 GCA_937926175.1 uncultured Rhodospirillales bacterium
TGCCGCTTGACGCGGTTGCGGATGCGCTTCTCGACCTGGAGGACGCCGATCTCGCTTTCCATGTAGCCGAAGATCTTCTCGAGACGCTGCGTTACCATGTCGGTCTCGAGCAGTTCCTGCTTCTCGGGGATCTTCAGCGCGAGGTGGGATGCGACCGTGTCCGCGAGCTTGGCCGGGTCGTCGATCTGGTTGATCGAAACGAGGACTTCCGGCGGGATCTTGCGGTTGAGCTTGATGTACTGCTCGAACTGGCTGACCACCGTCCGGGTCAGCGCCTCGACCTCGGCCGGGTCACCCAGCTTGTCTTCGATGATCTCGGCGTAGGCCTGGAAGAAGTTCGGATTGTCGACGTACTTGACGATACGGGCGCGCTGGCCGCCCTCGACCAGCACCTTGACCGTACCGTCCGGCAGCTTGAGCAGCTGCAGTACCGTCCCGATCGTCCCGACCGAGTAGATGTCGCTCGTCGCAGGGTCGTCCTGAGACGCATTTTTCTGCGCGACGAGAAGGATTTGCTTGTCGTCCTTCATCACGTCTTCGAGGGCGCGGACGGACTTCTCGCGGCCGACGAAGAGCGGCACGATCATGTGCGGAAACACGACGATGTCGCGCAGCGGCAGAACGGGATAGAGATTGCCTCGGGGCGAAACTTCGAGCATTACGCCTCACTTACTCGGGTTTCCGGCATGAGAATGCCGGTTCAGGGCGATTGTCATCGAAATGGTTAATTGGCGAGCGACGCCTCCCGCTTCAAGTATCGGCCGAGAGCAGGAGGCCGGCCAAGCCACCGGGCCGTCCTGCTCAGGCGCTGGAGCTGCCGACGTTCTCGCCGCGACGGTCGGCATAGATCTGAAGCGGCTTCGCCCGCCCCTCGACGACTTCGCGGTTGATCACGACCTCTTCGACGCCGTTCATGTTCGGCAGCTCGAACATCGTGTCGAGCAGGATGCTCTCCATGATCGAGCGCAGGCCGCGCGCACCCGTCTTGCGCTGAATCGCCTTCCTGGCGACGGCGCGGAGCGCGTCCTCGGAGAACTCGAGGCGCACGCCCTCCATCTCGAACAGCCGCTGGTACTGCTTTAGAAGAGCGTTCTTCGGCTTGACCAGGATCTCGACGAGCGCGCTCTCGTCGAGGTCGTTGAGGGTCGCGATCACCGGCAGGCGTCCGATGAACTCGGGGATCAGGCCGAACTTCAGCAGGTCCTCGGGCTCGACCTCGCGGAGGATCTCGCCGGTCTGGCGTTCGTCCGCCGCGCGGACATCCGCACCGAAGCCGATCGAGGTGCCGCGGGTACGCTGCGAGATGATCTTCTCCAGCCCGGCAAACGCGCCGCCGCAGATGAACAGGATGTTCGTCGTGTCGACCTGAAGGAACTCCTGCTGCGGATGCTTGCGGCCGCCCTGCGGCGGCACCGACGCGATGGTCCCCTCCATGATCTTGAGCAACGCCTGCTGCACGCCCTCGCCGGAGACGTCGCGCGTGATCGACGGGTTCTCCGACTTGCGGCTGATCTTGTCGACCTCGTCGATGTAGACGATGCCGCGCTGGGCGCGCTCGACGTTGTAGTCGGCGGCCTGCAGCAGGCGGAGAATGATGTTCTCGACGTCCTCGCCGACGTAACCCGCCTCGGTCAGCGTCGTCGCGTCCGCCATGGTGAACGGCACGTCGATGATGCGGGCGAGCGTCTGCGCCAGCAGCGTCTTGCCGCAGCCGGTCGGGCCGATCAGCAGGATGTTCGACTTGGCGATCTCGACGTCGTTGTTCTTCGTGCCCTGGCTCAGGCGTTTGTAGTGGTTATGGACCGCGACCGAGAGGACGCGCTTGGCATGTTCCTGCCCGATCACGTAGTCGTCGAGGACCGCGCAGATGTCGCGGGGGCTGGGGACCCCATCGCGCGACTTGACGAGGGTCGTCTTGTGCTCCTCGCGGATGATATCCATGCACAGCTCGACGCATTCATCGCAGATGAACACGGTCGGGCCGGCAATGAGCTTACGGACTTCGTGCTGGCTCTTACCGCAGAACGAGCAGTAAAGCGTGTTTTTCGAGTCCCCGCCGCTGGACTTGTTCATGAACTCTCCGTCACTTGCCGCATCGCGGCCGTACCTTAATGAATGTTAGCCCTAGCAGCGCGATCGGTACAATGGCAAAAAAACCCTTACCGACTAGCCATTTAGAGCAAAGTACCCGAAGCGACTCGACACGCTGCCGCCGGCTGGTGGCCGGCGGACGGAGCCGCGGCGTACCTGCGACTCCGCGGTCGACAATCGTGCCAGTCCCGCCTCAATAAATCGTAAACCTTACGTTCCGCTTCAACCGTATCCGGGAAAAAACCCGGCCAAACCCCAGGTTCAGGCATCCGGCCGACCCTTCCCGGGCGGACGGCGCCCCCCCCCAAACAGATCACGCCCGCCGGGGCGATCTGTCCCAAATGGTCACGCTGATGGAGGTGCCGCCGCCCTAGAGGGCGGCTGCGCGCGGCGGAACCGCGCCTCGCCAGCCCGCCGTTTTCGGCAGCCCACCGATCTCAGGCGGCTTTTCTCAGGCGGCCTTCACGTCCTCGGGACGCGGCGGCCGGGTCGTCACGACCTCGTCGATGAGGCCGAACGCCTTCGCCTCTTCGGGGGACAGGAACTTGTCGCGTTCCACCGCGGCCTCGATGACATGCAGCGGCTGCCCGGTGTGATGGACATAGATGTCGTTGAGCCGCTTGCGCAGGCTCAGGATCTCCCTCGCCTGAATCTCGATGTCCGTCGCCTGCCCCTGCACGCCGCCCGAAGGCTGGTGGATCATGATTCGCGAGTTCGGCAGCGAGAACCGCTTGCCCTTTGCCCCGGCGGCGAGCAGCAGCGAGCCCATCGACGCCGCCTGCCCGATGCAGACGGTGGCGACGTCCGGGCGGATGTACTGCATCGTGTCGTAGATCGCGAGGCCCGACGTGACGACCCCGCCCGGCGAGTTGATATAGAAGGAAATGTCCTTCTTCGGGTTCTCGGACTCGAGGAACAGAAGCTGGGCGCAGATCAGGCTGGCGACGGCGTCGTTCACCGGCCCGACCATGAAGATGATCCGCTCCTTCAGCAGGCGCGAATAGATGTCGAATGCCCGTTCGCCGCGTGCCGTCTGCTCGATGACCATCGGCACCAGCATGTTCATCTGAGTCTCGATATTGCTCATAAGGTCCGATCCCTTGTCTTGAAGGGCCGCGACGACCGCGATCCGCCGGGGCCAACCGAGCCAGATGTCTTCAGGCGTTCGACTCCTCCGGCTCCTTCATCAGCTCGTCCACCGTCGCGGCACGCTCCGTCACCTTCGCCATCTCGACGATGAAGTCGATTACTTTGTCCTCAAAGAGCGGCGCACGCAACTGCGCGAGCGCCTCCGGATTGTTACGGTAGTACTCGACCACGCGCCGCTCCTGCCCGGGGAAGCGGCGGGCCTGCTCGATGAGCGCGCGATTGACCTCTTCCTGGGTCACGTTGATGTTGTTCTGGCGCCCGATTTCGGACAGCAGCAGGCCGAGGCGCACCCGCCGCTCGGCAATGCCGCGGAACTCGGCCTTCAGCTCGTCGTCGCTCTTGCCGGCCAGCGACGGATCGGCGGTGCCCGCCTTGCGCTCGGCCTCGACGTTCTTCCAGATCGCGTCGAACTCGAGATTGACCATGCCTTCGGGCACCGGGAAATCGTGCATCTCCGCCAGGCGATCGAGCAGCTGGCGCTTCAGCCGGGCCCGCGCCATCCGTTCGTAGTCGCGCCCGAGCTGGTCGCGCACGGCCTTGCGCAGCGATTCGAGATCGTCGAAGCCCATCTGCTTCGCCAGCTCGTCGTCGACGGCGGTCGGAACCGGCTTGTGGATCTCCTTGACCTCGACGGCAAACTCCGCGGTCTTGCCGGCAAGATCCGCGCCGCCGAAATTCTCGGGGAAGGTCACCGTGACCGTCTTGCGCTCCCCTGCCCGCACGCCGATCAGCTGGTCCTCGAACCCGGGCACGAACTGGCCCGAACCGAGCTTCAGGCGGTAGTCCGTGGCCGAACCGCCGGGAAACGGCTTGCCGTCGATGGTGCCAGTGAAATCGACGACGACGATGTCGCCGGCCTGGCTCGGCCGGTCCTCGGTGATCTTCTCGGACCGCTCGTACTGCTCGGCGATCCGCGCCAGCGTCTTGTCAACCTCCGCGTCGGTGACGTCGACCTTGAGACGCTCAAGCTGAAGTTCGCTGAAATTGGCGGGCTTGATCTCCGGCAGAAGCTCGACGGCGAGCGTGTATTCGAGACCTGCATCCTCGGCGAAGGACGTGACCTCGACCTTCGGCTGGAGCGCCGGACGAAGGCCGCGCTCCATAAGCGCCTGGTTCGAGGAATCCGAAACGGCCTGCTCCAGGACCTCGCCCATCACCGCGGCGCCGTAGCGCTTCTTCAGGATCGGCATCGGCACCTTGCCGGGCCGGAAACCAGGCAGACGCACGGTCCGGCCGAGTTCCTGGAGCCGATGGTCGATCTTGGACTTGATGTCGTTTGCCGACACAACGACCTTGAACTCGCGTTTGAGGCCGTCCTCACGGGTCTGAATGACTTGCATCTGCCTGACTGTCGTTTCGTTTTTTCAGGGAAAGCACCCGACATGCCGGGTGGCGACTAGGCCGTGGTGGTGCGGGCGGAGGGATTTGAACCCACACGCCTTGCGGCACGGGAACCTAAATCCCGCGTGTCTACCAGTTCCACCACGCCCGCGGCGCGATCCGTGGGGTTAGGTAGCCTGCCCGACCGGGCACGTCAATATCGCCGTCGTGTCGGCCGCGCGCTCTCGAGGGCACGCAAACGTCGACGCCGGAGACCTCCCGGTGATCGAGCACGCACGAGCCGGGCGGAAACATGTAACGCCCCCGCCGATCGCGCGGCCGCGCCCTTGAACGCGGTCCGGCGACGGCCCCGCCGGCTGTCAGAGCAACCCGGTTACGGCCGGGGAAGCGACCACCGTTCGCTCGCCGACATAGGCCTCGTGGTTCTCCTCGATGTCGGCGAGCCGGTAGAGATAGTTGACCATCATCCCGGCCGACTGCTTCAGCCCCTTCGCCGACGTGTCGCCGAGCCAGCAGATCCGCTCGATCCGCGCCCCGTTGCTCAGGTGGAAGTGCGCGACCGGATCGAGTGCCGCACCGTTCTCGCGCTTCGCCTCGAGCAGATAGCGCGCGCACAGCCGCATCAGCGGCCCTTTCAGCGCGGCGGCCAGGGCCGGCTTCTCGTGCCAGTTCGTCGCCAGGAGCTGCTTGAGCGTCCCCTTGTTGGCGACACCTTCTTCGGTGCTCGCGGCCAGCGCCTTGCGTTCGGACGCCGTCAGCATGCCCGGCGCGCCGTTCGCGAACTGCGCATCCAGCCACGTCCGGAAGCCCGGAATCGGCGACAGCGTCGCGAAGTTCTTCACACGCGGAAACTCGGCCGAGAGCTGATCAACGACGCGCTTGATGAGGAAGCCGCCGAAGCTGATTCCGCTCAAGCCCTTCTGGGCGTTCGAGATCGAATAGAAGATCGCCGTGTCGGCAGTGCGCGGGTCGCCGACCGGCGCGGACTCGTCGAGCAGCGTCGCGATGTTGTCGGCGAGGCCGTTCACAAGCGCGACCTCGACGAAGATGAGCGGCTCGCCCTCCATGCGCGGATGGAAGAACGCGAAGCAGCGCCGGTCGGAGTCGAGCCGGTTCTTGAGGTCGTTCCAGCTGCGTACCGCGTGCACCGCTTCGTAGCGACTGAGCTTCTCGAGCAGTGCCGCCGGCGAATCCCAGGTGATCCGCTTGAGTTCGAGAAAACCGATGTCGAACCACGCCGCGAGCAGGCTCTTGAGATCCTGCTCGAGCGCGGCGAGCGCCTTGTCCCCGCGCGCGAACTCGATCAGGTCGGCGCGCAGATCGACGAGAAACTTCGTCCCTTCCGGCAGCGCGTTGAACTGCGTGAGCAGCTTGACGCGCGGCGCCTCGAGCGCGCGCTTCAGCGACGCCTCGACGCTGCGAAGCTGGTCGAGGGTGCTGACCTCGCGCAGACGCTCGGCGGCCGCCTTCACGGCTTCGTGATCGACGTCGAACTCGTTGGCGAGGATGCTCAGAAACCGCCGCCGGCCTTCGCGGTTGAGGCTGATGTAGGCCCGGCCGAGCTCGGCCGCGCGCGCGCGGGCGCTGACCTCGCCACCCCGCGCGGCTAGACAATCGCGCAGCTGCTCGCGCAGCCGGTCGGCATCGTCGTCGGGCAGATCGGGACGAAACGAGGCCGGCTTGACGCCGCGCGCGGATACCGCGATGTCGCGCCAGGCGTCGCGAATGTTACGCCACGTCCGGTCGAGAAAACGTGTCGCGGAAAGTGCCTGGACCATGGGGGCGATTGTGGCGTGCCGACGGCGGCCGACGCAAGCGCCGCCCGCCGGCCCGGAATCAGGTTTCTACGAAGGAACGGTTTTCTCCTTCAGGTGGCGTAGTACCGCGGGGATCTGCTCCGGCAGATCCTCGGCCATGAGGCCGGGCCCGAAGCGTGCCGCCGCCGCGCCATGAATCCAGGCCGCCGCCGCGGCCGCGAGGAACGGGTCCATTCCCTGCGCCAGCAAGCCGAGCACCATGCCGGCCAGCACGTCGCCGGCGCCCGCGGTCGCAAGCTCCGGCGGCGCGTTGTCGTTGATGATCGCGCGCCCGTCGGGTGCCGCGATCACGGTATCGGGTCCCTTCAGCAGGACGACCGCCCCGCTCCGCTTCGCCGCGGCGCGCGCACGCGCGAGCTTGTCGCCCGAAACGTCGAACAGGCGGGCGAACTCGCCTTCATGCGGCGTCAGCACACAGGGGCCGCGGATCGCCCGGAAGAGATCGTCGGGCTCGTCGGCGAAGACGCTGATCGCGTCGGCATCGAGCACGCACCGCTTTCGTGCGCCGAGTGCGGCGCGCACGCGCAGGCGCGTCGTCAGATTGACGCCGTTGCCAGGTCCCAGCAAGACCGCGTTGCGCCGTTCGTCCGCGAGCAGCGCCGCGAATGCCGTCTCGTCCGGCAGCGGCGCGGTCAGAAAACTCGCCCGGTCCGCCGCATAGATCGGAATGGCGGCGGGGTCGCTCGCGATCGTCACGAGGCCGGCGCCCATTCGATAGGCGGCCCGCCCGGCGAGGCGCGCGGCCCCCGTGGTCTGGGCGCCCCCGACCACAATGGCATGGCCGCGGCTGTACTTGTGGCCTTCCGGCCGGGGCCAGGGATACGCGCCCAGCCACAGTACGGGGTCGTTCGCGTGGCACTTGGGGCCGATCGCGTCCAGAACCCCTTCCGGGATGCCGATATCGGCCACGACGATCTCACCGCACAGGGCGCGCCCCGGCATCAGGAGATGTCCCGGCTTCCGCCGGAAGAACGTGACGGTGAGACGGCAGCGGGGCGCCGCCCCCAGCACGTCGCCGGTATCGCCGTGAACGCCGCTCGGCATATCGATCGCCACACACGGGATGCCGCGCGCGTTGATCGCCTCGATCACGTCCGCGGCGACGCCGGACAAGGCGCGGGTGAGCCCCGCCCCGAAGAGCCCGTCGATGACGAGCGCGGCGCCGTCGAGCACCGACGGCGCCAGCGCTTCGACCGCGCCCGGCCAGCGCGCGGCATTGGCCGCGGCGTCGCCCTTGAGCGCCTCTTTCGAGCCGAGAAGCGCCACCCGGACGGGCCACCCCGCCTCGGCGAGGTATCGGGCCGCCACGAAGCCGTCGCCGCCGTTGTTGCCGGGCCCGCACAGGACGACCGTCGGGCACGGCGCGTAGCGGACCCGCACGGCGTGCGCGACCGCCCGCCCTGCCGCCTCCATCAGCTCGAGCGACGGCGTGCCGGCCGCGACCGCCGCCGCATCGGCCTGCGCCATCTCGGCGCAGGTCAGCAGCGCCGACACGTTCCGGGAATTCCCCTGCATCGATCCGAAAATTGCCACAGTTTCAGGCCGATGTTGAAGCGCACTTGCGGGAGTTTCACCAGCTTTGCGCGTCCTTTCCTTTTATATAGGTCTGCTTGCGCTGGTCGCCGCGCCGGCAGCCGCCCTGGCCGAAGGCGAGCCCGTCGACGTTCAGCTCGTCCTCGCCGTCGATTCGTCGTCCAGCGTCGACATGGACGAGTACTATCTGCAGCTCGAAGGCTATGCTGGGGCGTTCCGCCACCCCGACCTCGTCCGCGCCGTGCAGTCGGGCCCCCACAAGGCCATCGCCGTCACCCTGTTCGAATGGTCGGGCCCCGACCAGCAGGTCGTGAACCTGCCCTGGCGCATCCTGCGCGACGAGGAGAGCCTGAACGCCTTCGCCGACGAGCTGGCCGCGGCGCCGCGCCTCGTCGTCGGCGGCGAGACGGCGATCGGCGCGGCGATCGATTTCGCGATCGGCCTGTTTGCCACGAGCGGCGCCATCGACGGGCGGCGCGTCATCGACATTTCCGGCGACGGGATCAGCAACCGCGGACGCGACGTGACGGCGGCGCGGAACGACGCCGTCTTCCTCGGCATCACGGTGAACGGCATGGCCATCCTGAACGAGGAGCCGGCGCTGGCGGCGTATTACCAGGCCTTCGTGATCGGCGGCACCGGCGCCTTCGTCATGTCGGCCCGGGACTACGTCGATTTCAAGGACGTGATCGTCAAGAAGCTCGTGCGCGAGATCACGACCATCGTGGACGGGCGCGACCCGCGGACGTCGGCGCTACTTGCCCTGAACCGGCACGAGCCGCGCGGCGCAGCGCCTCGAGGCGGCCATAGGCCTCAACCACCGGCCCGAGCTCCGTGCGATTTTCGGGACGTCCCTTGCCGCCGTGGCGGGTGAGCGCGAGTTCGAGCGCGCGCAGGAGATGCTCGGCGACCTCGATCCGCCCCTGGTCGCAGGCCTGATTGAAGGCGGCAAGGATCTTGTCGCTCAGCCGCCGCGAATGTTCCGCCACGGATCACTCCTTCGATAGGCGCAGGACCGAGCGGCGCGGGTGCGACGCGCCCGGCCGTCTGCCGCATAAAATAATAACTGTGCAGGCGCCCGGTTAAGCGGCCGTTAAGCCTTTCCGTCTTGCGTCTCGTAATCTTATGCGCTGGGCGTCACCGGCTCGCCCCACACCGGGCGCACGAGCGCCATGTAGACGCGGTACGGGATGAGCGCGAAGACGGCGTAGGCCATCTTCACGACGAGGTCGCTTGCCGCCAGCAGGTCCCACGGCACCGCGGTGCCGGCGAAGGCGATGCTGAAGAAGATGGCCGTGTCGACCACCGAACCGAGCAGCGAGGCAGCCAACGGCGCCTGCCACCACGGCTGCCGGCGCAGCCAGTTGAAGACCGTGACGTCGAGGAGCTGTGCCACGAGAAACGCGGTGCCGGAGGCGACGGCGATGCGCGGCGTGGCCAGTATTGCCGACAATGCGATACCCACCGCGAACCCGGCGTAGATGACCCGGCGCGCGACATAGGGCCCGTGGCGCCGGTTGGTCAAATCGGTCACCAGGAACGTCGCGGGATAGGTGAACGCGGCCCAGGTGATCAGCAGCGGCAGGCCGAGGACGGCGCCGAGCTCGATGGGAAACTGCACCAGCCAGTTGGAGGCGACGATCAGCGCGATCATCGCCGACAGCGGCCGCCAATATGTCCTCAG
>CALANV010000047.1 GCA_937926175.1 uncultured Rhodospirillales bacterium
GGATGCGCTCGGTCGTCGTCGTCTTACCGGCATCGATGTGGGCCATGATGCCGATGTTGCGATAGCGCTCGAGAGGGGTGGTGCGAGCCATAAGGGAAAGATCCTGTTACCAGCGGTAATGCGAGAAGGCTCGGTTGGCCTCGGCCATACGATGCGTGTCCTCCCGCTTCTTGACGGCGCCGCCGCGATTGTTCGCAGCCTCCAGCAGCTCCGCCGACAGCCGCTCCATCATCGTGTGCTCGGAACGGTTGCGCGCAGCCGCGATGATCCAGCGGATGGCCAGAGCTTGGCCCCGCTCGTGCCGAACCTCGACCGGAACCTGATAGGTGGCACCGCCGACGCGCCGCGAACGCACCTCGACGGCGGGCTTCACGTTTTCGAGCGCGGCGTGGAACACCTTGATCGGATCCTGTTTCGTCCGCTTCTCGATGTGCTCGAGGGCGCCGTACACGGTGGTCTCCGCAACCGACTTTTTGCCCGAGTACATCAGGCAGTTCATGAAGCGGGTAAGAACGGTGTCGCCGAACTTCGGGTCCGGCAGAACTTCACGACGCTGTGCAGCGCGACGACGCGACATGAATAACCCTCCTCACTTCGGCCGCTTTGCGCCGTACTTGGAGCGGCGCTGCTTGCGATCCTTCACGCCCTGGGTGTCGAGCGTGCCGCGGATGATGTGATAGCGGACACCGGGCAGGTCCTTGACGCGGCCGCCGCGGATCAGCACGACCGAGTGTTCCTGAAGATTGTGTCCCTCGCCGGGAATGTAGCTCGTGACCTCGTAGCCGTTCGTGAGCCGCACGCGCGCGACTTTACGCAGCGCGGAGTTCGGCTTCTTCGGCGTCGTCGTGTAGACGCGCGTGCACACGCCGCGCTTCTGCGGACATGCCTTCAGTGCCGGCACCTTGTTCCGCGCCACCCGACTCTGACGTCCCTTTGCGATCAACTGGTTGATCGTCGGCATTCCCAATTCCTTCCATAGTCGCGGCCGCCCGAGCGAGGCAGACCCCGGCGTAACAAATGCCCGACAGGAAGCCGGCAATGGCTTCCCTCGGGCTCACAGCGCCGATCGTATCCGGCGATAACGCTGTCTGACTTTGCCCGGGACCGTGTTTCGGACCTGAAGCCGACGACCGGTCCCTCAAGGCAGCGCGGAATATATGGACCGGCCCCTACCCCGTCAAGCGAATCCCGTTAACGTCGACGCCATCGATCGCCGCTCGGGCATTCCGATAAAGCCCCATAAAAGCAAGGTCCTAGCAGCGGCCGTCCGATCGAGCTTCACGGTTAAGGCTCCGTAACGGCCCAGATGAAGCTTAGCCGCACGGCACCGGTCACGACGCCCGAATCGGCCCGAAACACGAACGGCCCCTCCCTGGCGGGAGGGGCCGTCGTCGACGTCCGGGATCCGGCGCTCGACCTAGGCCGAGCGGGCGCGGCGCTTGCCCGCGATCGCCCGCGGCTTGTCCTTGTCGCGACCGCTCTCGGCGGAAGCGGGCGCCTCGGACTCGTTGCGGGCCGCGAGGAGCTGACGGTCACGCTCGGCGGCGATCTGCCGCAACCGGTTCATGACGGCACCGGTGCCGGCGGGGATAAGCCGTCCGACGATGACGTTCTCCTTGAGGCCGAGCAGATTGTCGACCTTGCCCTGGACGGCCGCCTCGGTCAGCACGCGCGTCGTCTCCTGGAAGGAGGCGGCGGAGATGAACGAGCGCGTCTGCAGCGAAGCCTTGGTGATGCCCTGCAGCACTGGCCGCGCTACGGCCGGACGCAGCGACTCCTTGGCCGCCTTGGCGTTGACCTCCTCGAACTCCTCGCGATCGACCTGCTCGCCGACCAGATAGGTCGTGTCGCCCGGATCGACGATCTCGACCTTCTGCAGCATCTGGCGGACGATGACCTCGATGTGCTTGTCGTTGATCTTTACGCCCTGCAGCCGATAGACCTCCTGGATCTCGTTGACGAGATAGGTCGCGAGTGCCTCGACCCCGAGAATACGCAGGATGTCGTGCGGTACGGGATTGCCGTCCATGAGCAAGTCTCCCTTCTGGACGTAGTCCCCTTCCTGCACGCTGATGTGCTTGCCCTTCGGGATCAGGTACTCGACCGGTGGCTGACTGTCGTCCAGCGGACGGACCAGGATGCGCCGCTTCGTCTTGTAGTCCTTGCCGAACTCGACGCGTCCCTCGATCTCGCTGATGATTGCGTAATCCTTGGGACGACGCGCCTCGAACAGTTCGGCAACGCGCGGCAGACCGCCGGTGATGTCGCGGGTCTTCGACGATTCACGCGGGATGCGCGCCAGCACGTCGCCGGCCCGGACCTCGGCGCCGTTCTCGACGGACAGGATCGCGTCGACCGACATGAAGTAGCGCGCCTCGAGCCCGTTCGCGAGCGTCACCGGGTTCCCCTTCTTGTCGCGCAGCTCGATGCGCGGACGCAGGTCCGCGCCGCGCGGCTGCTGACGCCAATCGACCACGACCTTGTTGGAGATGCCGGTCGCCTCGTCGACGACCTCGCGCATCGACACGCCCTCGATGAGGTCGACGTAATGCGCGATACCCTCCTTCTCGGTGATGATCGGCAGGGTGTACGGGTCCCACTCGGCGAGCTTCTGGCCTTTCTTGACCTGCGCCCCCTCGTCGGCAAGCAGCTTGGCACCGTAGGGTACGCGGTGGCGCGCCCGCTCGCGCCCGTTCTCGTCGATCAGAACGATCTCGGTATTCCGCCCCATGACGATCGGAATGTTCTGACTGTTGAGAACGACGTTGCGGTTGCGCACGGACACCTTGGCGTCGTACGCCGCCTCGACCGACGACTGCTCCGCACCGCGCTGGACGGCGCCGCCGATGTGGAAGGTCCGCATCGTCAGCTGGGTGCCGGGCTCGCCGATCGACTGAGCCGCGATGATGCCGACCGCCTCGCCGACGTTGACGAGCGTGCCGCGCGCAAGGTCACGGCCGTAGCACTTGGCGCATATGCCGTTCTTGCTCTGGCACGTCAGCACCGAACGGATCTTGACCTGCTCGAGGCCGGCGCGGTCGATCTTCTCGACCTCCGCCTCCTCGATCAGCTCGCCGGCGCGGACCAGAACCTCGCCCGTCATCGGGTCGGTGACGTCCTCGGCCGCGGTGCGTCCCAGGATGCGCTCCGACAGCGGCGCGATGACCTCGCCGCCCTCGACCACCGCCTTCATCCCGAGGCCCTCGGTCGTGCCGCAGTCTTCCTCGATGATGATCGCGTCCTGCGCCACGTCGACGAGACGGCGGGTGAGATAACCCGAGTTCGCCGTCTTGAGCGCCGTGTCGGCCAGTCCCTTACGGGCACCGTGGGTCGAGTTGAAGTACTCGAGCACGGTCAGGCCTTCCTTGAAGTTCGAGATGATCGGGGTCTCGATGATCTCGCCCGAGGGCTTCGCCATCAGGCCGCGCATGCCGGCCAGCTGCTTGATCTGCGCCGCCGAGCCGCGGGCGCCCGAATGCGCCATCATGTAGACCGAGTTGATCGGCTCGCCCGGCTTCGTACGGCTGATCTCGCGCATCATCTCGTCGGCGACGAGATCGGTGCAGCGCGACCAGGCATCGACCACCTTGTTGTACTTCTCGCCCTGGGTGATCAGGCCGTCCTGGTACTGCTGTTCGTACTCCTGGACGCGCGCCTTGGTCTCCTCGACCAGCTTCCACTTGGCCGCCGGAATGACGAGGTCGTCCTTGCCGAACGAGATGCCGGCACGGCAGGCGTGGCTGAAGCCCATTGCCATCAGCCGGTCGGCGAAGATCACCGTCTCCTTCTGCCCGCAGTGGCGGTAGACGGCGTCGATGACGTTGCTGATCTCCTTCTTCGTCAGAAGTTGGTTGATCAGGCTGAACGGCACGTTCGGGTGCCGCGGCAGGATTTCGGACAGCAGCATCCGGCCCGGCGTCGTCTCGACCAGCATGGTGACCGGCTTGTTGTCCTTATCGACCGTGCGGTACCGCGCCTTGATCTTGGCGTGCAGCGAGACATGGCCGTGGAAGAGCGCCTGCTCGATCTCGGCGACGTCGTTGAAGACCATGCCCTCACCCTTCTCGCCGTCGCGCTGGAGCGTGATGTAGTAGAGCCCCAGCACGATATCCTGGCTCGGCACGATGATCGGCTTGCCGTTGGCCGGCGACAGGATGTTGTTCGTCGACATCATCAGCACGCGCGCCTCAAGCTGTGCCTCGAGCGAGAGCGGCACGTGGACGGCCATCTGGTCGCCGTCGAAGTCGGCGTTGAAGGCGGTGCAGACCAGCGGAT
>CALANV010000048.1 GCA_937926175.1 uncultured Rhodospirillales bacterium
CCGGCGACGCCGGACAGGCCAGGTTGTAGATCTCGTCAACCTCGACATAAAGGGGCCACGTTATGTCGTGCCGGACCACCTCGAAACGCGGATGATCCACGAGATGCAGGATGTTCTCCCGGCGCCCGGTGAAGTAGTTGTCGACACAGAGGACCTCGTTGCCCATCGCGAGAAGACGCTCGCACAGGTGAGACCCGAGAAAACCGGCGCCGCCCGTGACGAGGACGCGCTTACGGCTCGATCTCATTTTCTCCCACTAGTTGCTTGCGAAGGTCGATGCGGCAGGACCCTTCGCCGAACCGTGCGACGCCGCAGAGCGAGACGATAAACAAGCGGAGTCGCCACCGACAGCCATGTATCAGGGGTAGTACGTCGGCGCTGGACCAGATGTGGCCGATTTAGACGATACTTGTGCCGAACGACACTGTTCGCGCGCCTTATGCCGAACGTCATAGGCCGGAACGGCACGTGACCGCCTGTCAGGGCAAGACGCAGCGAAAGTGAGATCGGAAGAAACCTGATCGGGTTACGTCTCCAACGACATTGCCGTTGAAATAAACCGTCCGGCATTATTCAGCGCCGTTGCCGCAATTGCTTATCCTTGATTGTGAACGGAGAAGAGAACGGCGATGAAGGCGGTTATCCTGGCCGGCGGCTACGGAACACGGATCAGCGAGGAAAGCGGCGTCCGGCCAAAACCGATGGTCGAGATCGGCGGGCGACCGATTCTCTGGCACATCATGAAGATCTACTCCACCTTCGGCATCAACGAATTCGTCGTCTGTCTGGGGTACAAAGGCTTCGTCATCGTCGACTATTTTACGCGATACCTGCTTCGCCACGCGGATCTGACGGTCGACCTCGCGCGCGACCGCGTGGAAATACACAGGTCCTGCGCCGAACCTTGGCGGGTCACCTTGATCGATACCGGCGAGAGGACCATGACCGGCGGTCGCCTGAAGCGCGTCATCGACCACGTCGGCGGCGAAACCTTTTGCTTCACGTACGGTGACGGCGTCAGCGATGTCAACATCAGGGACCTGATCAATTTCCACAAGGCGCAAGGCACGCTCGCCACGTTGACCGCGGTGCAGATGCCGGGACGGTTCGGCAGCTTCACGCTTGGCCACAACGAGTCGCGGGTGTGGCATTTCCGCGAGAAGCCGCGCGACGACGGCAGCTGGATCAATGGCGGCTTTTTCGTGCTGGAGCCAAAGGTTGTCGACTACATCAAGAACGACTCGACCGTTTGGGAGCGCGAGCCCATGGAGGAACTGGCGCGTGCGGGACAGCTTTCCGCCTATCGCCACGACGGCTTCTGGCATCCGATGGACACGCTTCGCGACAAGCATGTCCTCGAGGAGCTGTGGAACAGCGGGAAGGCACCCTGGCGGATCTGGGACCAACCGCAGGCGGCGTGAAGCCGGGCCGTATCGGCCCACGCGAACTTTCTTCCGAGGATTAACCGATGAGAGTTTTCGTCACCGGCGTCGATGGGTACATCGGCGTGATGCTCGTGCCGCTCCTGCAGAAGAATGGCCACGAGGTCGTCGCGCTTGACACGGGCTACTACCGTGACGGCCTGCTGTATGACGGGATTGACGATTTCCCGAACGTTCACCGGAAGGATCTTCGTCATCTGCAGGACGGGGATCTCGACGGTTTTGATGCAGTGGTACATCTCGCCGAGCTGTCGAACGACCCGTTGGGCCAGCACAATCCGGAGATCACGTACGGGATCAATTACCGCGCTTCGGTCCGGCTGGCGGAGCTGGCAAAGAAGGCTGGCGCGAAACGCTTCATTTACGCCTCCTCGTGCAGCGTCTATGGCGCGGGCAACGACGAGATCAAAACCGAGGAGTCGGCCACGAACCCGCAAACCACCTACGCGAAGTGCAAAGTCCTGGTCGAGCGCGACGTATCGGCGATGGCGGATGATGATTTTTCGCCGACGTTCCTGCGCAACGCGACGGCATTCGGTCCATCGCCGCGCATGCGGTTTGATATCGTCCTCAACAATCTGGCCGGTCTTGCCTGGACGGAGAAGGAAATCAGAATGAACGGTGACGGAAGTGCCCACCGTCCGCTCGTTCACGTCCTCGATATCTGCGACGCGATCCTGTGTGCGCTGGAAGCGCCACGAACAAAGGTTCACAACCAGATCTTCAACGTGGGCCAGGACAGCGACAACTACCGCATCAGGGAAATCGCCGAGATCATCCGCGATGTCTTTCCTGGCAGCACGATCGAGTTCGGGCCGGGTGGAGCCGACAATCGGAGCTATCGCGTCAGCTTCCAGAAGATCCGGGATCAACTTGGCTTCACCTGCCGGCGGAACGCGATGATCGGGGCGATTCAGCTCTACGCGCTCTTCAAGAGGATCGACATGAGCAAGGACGTCTTCAACTTCCGTGCCTTCACGCGTCTCAAGCAACTCGAGCATCTGATCCGACTCGGCCGTCTGGACGACCAGCTGTTCTGGAGGACGGCATGAAGTTCACGCCGCTCCGGCTTGGCGGCGCCTACCAGATCGATCCGGTCCGCCACGAGGACGAACGTGGATACTTCGTCCGCACATGGTGCAAACGCGAGTTCGGCGACGTGATCGGGGACATCGAGTTCGTGCAGACGAGCCAGTCCTACAATCGGGTGGCGGGTACGCTGCGCGGTCTCCACTTTCAGGAGAACCCTTTTGGTGAAACCAAGCTGGTCCGCTGCATACGCGGCTCCATCTTCGACGTCATCGTCGACATCCGGCCCAAGTCGCCGAGCTTCGGTCAATGGCTCGGTATCGAACTCAGCGCGGAAAACGGCCGTGCTCTATTGATCCCCGAGGGATTTGCGCATGGCTTCCAGACTCTGCGGGACGATACCGAGGTCGCCTACCACATCTCGACCTACCATCGGCCGGAGGCCGCCCGCGGCATCAGGTGGAACGATAAGGCCATCGGCGTAGTTTGGCCGTTGCCCGTGACCGTGATCTCCAGTCGAGACCGGTCCTGGCCGGATTTTCGAGTAAACGAAGCGGCATGAGCAGTGCGGGTCAGATGAAGACGCACGCAACCAAGGTTCGCCTGCGCCCAACCGCAAGGGACGGCAAGTGGGAACACACGACCTCGACCGCGCCCGATAAGGAGACGAGCGTAAAAACGCCGCATGTTGCGGGCAATCTGCGTCACCAAGGCGCTCTTCGGAACACGAGCAATCCTGCGGCCGACGTGCCGGTCACGATCATCAAGCCGACGGTCGGATGGGGACGACTCAAGCTCAACGAACTGTGGGAGTTCCGGGAACTCGTCTTCTTCTTCATCTGGCGCGACATCAAGGTTCGCTACAAGCAGACCGTCCTCGGCGCGGCATGGGCGATTCTCCAGCCGCTGCTGACGATGATCGTGTTCAGCATATTCTTCGGCCGACTCGGCAGGATACCGTCGGACGGGGTCCCGTATCCGCTCTTCGCTCTCGGCGGGCTGGTACCATGGCTCTTCTTCATGAACGGTCTCAGCCACGGCGCCAACAGCCTGATCGAGAACGAACGGCTGATAAAGAAGGTCTTCTTTCCGCGGATGGTCGCGCCGATTTCATCCGTCCTGTCCGGGCTCGTCGACCTTGCGGTCGCATTCTGCCTTATCGTCGTGGCGATGATCTACTACGAGGTTGCGCCGCCCCCACAGGTCATACTCGTACCCGCCTTCATCCTTCTGGAGGTCGTGGCCGTAACCGGCGTTGCACTCTGGTTGTCGGCGCTGAATGTCCAATACCGGGACGTGCGCTATATCGTCCCGTTCCTCGGTTATCTTTGGCTTTTCACGTCGCCCATTGCCTATCCGACCAGTCTGCTAAGTGCAAATTGGCAGCTGGTATACGCCATCAATCCCATGGTGGGCGTCGTCGAAGGCATGAGGTGGGCGTTGCTCGGCGCCGGAAACCCGCCAGTCGGCATCTTCGTTGTGTCGTCGCTGGTCGCGGTCGGAATGCTTGTCAGCGGCGCGTTTTTCTTCCGTCGGGTCGAGCGCAATTTTGCGGACGTCGCCTAGGAGGCCGGATGAGCGGTTACGCCATCAGCGTGTCGGATCTTTCCAAGAAGTATCAGATCCGGGGACCCAAGACGGCCCACGCCTACTCGACGTTGCGCGACACGATCAGCAACGGCGTAAAGGCGCCATTCCGCCGGATCAGGCAGATCGTGCGCGGCGAGCGGGGGAGCGCGTCCCAGAATTCGGAAAGCTTTTGGGCTTTGGACGGCGTCACCTTCGACATCAGGCCGGGCGAGATCATCGGCCTGGTCGGACGCAACGGCGCAGGAAAGAGCACGCTGCTC
Organism: uncultured Rhodospirillales bacterium; assembly: GCA_937926175.1. Classification (GTDB taxonomy): domain Bacteria; phylum Pseudomonadota; class Alphaproteobacteria; order CACIAM-22H2; family CACIAM-22H2; genus CALANV01. Next base: position 4,322 of record CALANV010000048.1, read on the forward strand.
AAGATACTGTCCCGAATCGTCGAGCCGACGCGTGGTCAGGCAGAGATCCACGGGCGGATCGGATCCTTGCTCGAGATCGGGACCGGTTTCCACCCCGAGCTGACCGGGCGGGAGAACATCTATCTCTACGGTGCGCTACTGGGGATGCGCCATCGCGAAATCGAACGGAAGTACGACGAGATCGTCGCCTTCGCCGAAATCGAGCGATTCCTCGATACGCCCGTGAAGCACTATTCAAGCGGCATGTACATGAGGCTGGCCTTTGCGGTCGCGGCACATCTCGAGACGGAAATTCTCTTCGTCGACGAGGTGCTCGCCGTCGGTGATGGGCGATTCCAGCGCAAATGCATGGCCAAGATGGAAGATGTCGGGCATCAGGGGCGCACCGTCATCTTCGTGTCTCACAACATGGCCGCGGTCACGCGACTGTGCCCGCGCGCCATTCTTCTCGAAAAAGGCCGCATCCGCGACGACGGTCCGGCGCACGAGGTGGTGGGGCGATACCTGTCCTCGGGCCTGGCCTGCGGCGCCGTCCGGACATGGGACGACCCGGCCCGCGCACCAGGTGGCGACGTCGCACGTCTTCGTGCAGTTCGCGTCGAGACGATCGACGGGGCCATCGCGGAGACGTTCGACATGGCCGAGCCCATATGCATCGCCATGGAGTTCGACGTGATCAAGGGCGGCGAAATCCTGTTGCCGCATTTCCATCTCATGACGAGCGACGGGATACACGCATTCACCAGCATCGATATTGATCCGAACTGGCGCCGCCGCCCGCGGCCGCCGGGCCGCTACATCAGTCGCATGACGATTCCGGGCAACATGCTGTCGGAAGGAACGATGTTCGTCGAGGCTGCGCTGATCACCATCGAACCCCTGACGACGCAGTTTCACGTGACAGAGGTCGTCGCCTTCCACGTAACGGAGTCGTACCGCGTCGAATGCGCACGAGGCGACTGGGAAGGGGAGATGGGCGGCGTCGTGCGGCCGATGCTGCCCTGGACCACGCAGTACCGCCCCCTTAACGCGGGGGTGAACGAACCGATCAGCTCAACGACGCCGGTCTCGGGCAGCCGGACGTTCGCATAAGAGCGACAAGAGGGGAGACATGACGACAACGATAACCGGCGATCAAACGCATGTCGGGGGAGACGTCAAAGCATCCGGAAATGCGGAAGCCCCGGCCTCGGTACGCGTCACATGTCGTGCGTGCGGCGCACCGCTTACGCGGACGTTCCTGGACCTCGGCTCGACGCCGCTGGCCAACGCGTATGTCTCGGAGGCCGATCTGGACAAGCCGGAGACGACCTATCCGCTCCATGTGAAGGTTTGCGAATCCTGTCTTCTCGTACAGCTCTCGACCGACGTCTCACCGGCCGTCCTGTTCTCCGACTACGCGTACTTCTCGTCGTATTCCGAAAGCTGGGTCCGTCATGCCGCCGACTTCGCCGGCATGGCGACGCGCCGATTCAAGCTCAATGCCGACAGCCAGGTCGTCGAGATCGCCAGCAATGATGGTTATCTTCTGAAGCATTTCAAGGCGCTACGTGTCCCTGTGCTGGGTATCGAGCCGGCGCAGAACGTTGCCGAGACGGCCCGCGCCATGGGCATCCCGACGGAGAGCCGGTTCTTCGGCCGGGAGACGGCGCAAGATCTCGTCGGCCGGGGGATAAAGGCCGATCTGATCGTAGGCAACAACGTCCTCGCCCACGTCCCCGATCTCAACGACTTCGTCTCCGGGTTGACGATACTGCTCAAGCCGGACGGCGTCATATCGCTCGAGTTCCCGCATCTGCTGCGCCTCATCGAAGGCGTGCAGTTCGACACCATATATCACGAGCACTTTTCATACTTCTCCCTGCACGCGATCGAGCGCGTGATGAATGCGCATGACCTGCGAATCTTCGACGTGAAGGAACTGCCCACGCATGGCGGAAGCCTGCGGGTCATGGCCTGTCACAAATCGGCCGATCGTGCCACCGAAGACAGCGTCGCCGCCGTCCGGCGAAGCGAGGAGCAGGCAGGTCTAAACCGGATCGAAACCTACGACCGGTTTGCCGATGCAGTCGCCCATTGCAAACGCAGCCTGCTCGCTTTCGTCGCCGACGCCCGCGCCGCCGGCAAGACGATCGTCGGTTACGGCGCCGCCGCCAAGGGCAATACGCTCATAAATTACTGCGGACTCGGGCCCAACGACATCGATTACGTCGTCGACCGGAGTCCATACAAGCAAGGCCGTTATTTGCCTGGTAGTCGGATTCCGATCCGGGACCCTCGTCAAATCGCCGTGACCCGCCCTGATTACCTGCTGATCCTGCCGTGGAACCTGAAGAAGGAAATCATGAGCCAGACCGCCGGGGTGCGACAATGGGGCGGCAAGTTCGTTATCCCTGTACCGGAAGTCGCAGTCCTCGACTAAGCAGATCCGGACCGTGGCCACAACCGATCTGCCATGGACGAAGGGTTGGCACGCCGGGGGACGCGTGGGGGAGAGGCTCGTCACGATGAACGGGACACGGACTGCTCCGCCGGGGGAACACCGCGACACTACGAGCGCTGCGACGCGGGATGTCGATGCGCCGTTGGATCGACACCTTACTGCCACCACGTCCGGTGAAACGGCAGCGGGGGGCGAGGAGTCTGCGCCCCGGGATGCCGCAAGGTGGCGGCGATATCCGTGGCAATGGTGGATGTCGATGCCGGGGCACCTCCTGGGGCAAATCGTCAATCGGGCCGGCAGCATTCCGGCGCGGTTGCGGACCCGTCTTTCCGAAGAACGCATCATCTCGATCGAAAGACCGGACGCACGGGGCCGGGTCCTTCTGTCCTATGCGCTTTGGCCTTTCCTGATCCCACGTGAACAAGCCCTGGCTCACGGTCACACGCAGGCATGGGAAGCGCGAGCCATTGCCGATGCGTTCATCGCCGAGGGTTTTGCGGTAGACGTCATCAGTTACCGCAACAAAGTCTTCATGCCGAAGAAGCGCTACGACTTCCTTGTCGATGCACGGTGGAACCTCGAACGCCTTTCGGACGTGCTCGGCCCCGATTGCATGAAGGTCATGCATATCGACATCGCCAATGTCCTTTTTCATAACGCGGCCGAAGCACGACGTCTTCTCGACCTGCAACGGCGACGCGGCGTAACGCTGATGCCACGACGGTACGAAATTCCCAATCGCGGCATCGAGTTCGCCGACTGCGCGACCATGCTCGGCAACGACTTCACGTACGGAACGTACGCGTACGCACGCAAGCCGATCTACCGTGTGCCCATCAGCGCGCCTGCACTGCAGCCCCAACGTCGACCGAAAGACTTCGATGCATGTCGAAGAACCTTCCTCTGGCTCGGAACGCGTGGGCTCGTGCATAAGGGGCTCGACCTCGTACTCGAGGCCTTTGCCCAGATGCCGCAATATCGCCTGATCGTTTGCGGCCCGATCGACAACGAGCCGGATTTCGTCGCTGCCTACCGTACGGAACTCTATCACACGCCGAACATCCGGACGATCGGGTGGATCGATGTCGGCGGGCAGGAGTTCCGGGATCTCGCGGACAGTTGCATCGCGCTCGTCTTTCCCTCGTGTTCGGAAGGGCAATCCGGCTCGACCGTCACCTGCATGCACGCCGGCCTGATTCCCATCGCCAGCTATGAATCCGGCGTCGACATCGCCCCCGAGTGCGGCATCATTCTGCGAACCTCTACGATCGAGGAAATCAAGGAAGCGGTCTCCCGTATCGCGAACCTGCCGACCAGCGTGCTGCGCGATATGTCGGAGGCCACAGCGAGGTTCGCGCAAACCACCCACAACCAGCGGAATTTCGCCGAGACGTATCGTCGGATCGTACGGACCCTGATCGCCGCACGAGCATCCGCCCGCGATACCCGACCGGCCATAAATGGTTAGCTGGACGGAGACATGGGCCCCCTTCGCGATCGAGACCAAGACGGGCTGCGAGCACTCCTGAATCCGGCACTACCGGGCCGATTTGCGCGCACAGCGTGGCACCGCGTCCGGCGTCGCCTCGACGGCGACCGCTGGGAGTTTTCAATCGCGATCTATGAGGGGACGTCACCAACCGCACTGCGCCCGATGCCCGGGGTACGCAATCCGGTCCTGTCGCGCCACGACGTGACCGACCGGAATGCGGCATTCGTTGCGGACCCGTTCATGGTCAACGTGGAGGGCATCTGGTATCTCTTCTTCGAAGTCCTCAATCGCGAAACGGACCGCGGCGAGATCGCGCTTGCAACCAGCCCCGACCTCCGACGGTGGCGCTACGAAGGAGTCGTCCTTTCCGAACCATTTCACCTTTCCTATCCGCTGATCGTCGTGTCGGACGGCGTGCATTACATGATCCCGGAGAGCTATCAGGCCCAGGGTGCCAACCTCTACCGGGCGTCATATTTTCCGCGTGGCTGGCAGAGGATCGCGACGCTGCTCCATGGCCCGGTGATCCTCGACAGCACGATCTTCCAGCACAACGGCCGCTGGTGGATGTTCTGCGATACGAGCCCACACCACACCGAAGGAGAGCTACGACTGTTCTACAGTGACAGCCTGCACGGGCCATGGATCGCCCACGCGCGCAATCCGCTCATCAAGAACGACCCGAACAGCGCGCGGCCCGCGGGGCGGGTCGTCACCATGGACGACAAGCTGATCCGATTTGGTCAGGTCTGTCGACCGGAGTACGGTACCGCCGTACGCGCGTTCGAAATCGTCCGTCTCACGACCGACGAGTACGAGGAGCGGGAAATCGTCGGGGGGCCGGTCCTCAAAGCCGGCTGGCGACGGTGGCATCGGCACGGAATGCACCATGTCGATGCGCACGAGACAAGCCCGGGCCACTGGGTCGCGTGCGTCGATGGAAGATAGTGATATCGAGGGATATCGCCTTTGGCGAAGTTCGCCTTTCGAGCTCTCTGAAAGCACTAGCCCATCGTGGCACGCTTGGCCGGCCTCAGCCATATGCAAACATCGCGTCGAACCGAACCGATCGAGACAGAGGGCATCATGACGGTCATCTACCACGACTCAGATCTGGACGACAACAATCGGCGGGCACGGTTGTATGCCGGCGACATTTTCGTGTTTTCGCCGACGCCGACAACGCAGGCTCTCTGTGCGCACGCGCGATCGATGATCGAGGAGGCATTCGCGCCGCATGATCCATTGCGCGTTCACGAGAACCTTCCGGTCGAGAAGTGTGTGGAAATACTGGCGCGTCTCAAACCTGCATTCATCCATCACCCCCGCTGCAAGTCGCTGATCCAGCAGATGATGCGCGAGTTCGGTTGCGGGCCGGATGTGACGTATTTCGATGTCCCGCGGCTGCGAACGGCCATGCCGGCGGATTATCTCACCTCGGGCATCGCCTACGCATTCCATCCGCATCGCGACACGTGGTACTCGGCCCCGATGTTCCAGTTGAACTGGTGGCTTCCGGTCTACGAGCTGCTGCCCGAGAACTGCCTGGCATTCCACCCGCAATACTTCAGTCGCGCGGTAAAAAACAGCTCGGCCAACTACAACTACTACCGCTGGAATGCCCAGAGCCGCGCTACCGCCGCGAAATACATCAAAGCGGATACGCGAGAGCAACCGAAACCGGAAGAACCGATGGAACTCGATCCCCAAATCCGCATCATCGGGAAGCCGGGAACCGTCATTCTGTTCTCGGCCGCCCAGATGCATTCGACCGTACCGAACACGGCCGGACAGGTGCGCTACAGCATCGATTTCCGCACCGTGAACATCGACGATGCGAAGGCCGGCCGCGGCGCGCAGAACGTGGATTCCGCTTGTACGGGAACGACGATGCGGGATTATCTTCGTGTCAGCGACCTGACGCATATCCCGGACGAGATCGTCGCCCTGTACGACGACGGCACCGTCGAAGAGGGGATCCCGGTCTTTCCACCACCAGTTACCGGGCAGGAAACCGAAGGCACAATCAGGGTACAAGGCTGACGCACATGCAAGTCAGGCTTGCGGGGCAGCTTGCGGTCGTGACCGGCGCAAGCAGCGGAATCGGCCGCGCACTGTCCCTGGCGCTGGCAGCGGAGGGCGCGGCGCTCAGCCTTATCGGCCGGGATGAGGCGCGATTGCAGGCGGTCGCAGCCGAGGCGCAGAGCCTGGCACCAAAAGTGATGTGGCACAGGATCGATCTGAGCCGGTGCGAAGAGATCGATGCCTATGCCCGACTGCTGGAGAATACCCCGGTCGGAGTCCTGATCCATTCGGCCGGACTCTATGCGCGTGGGCCACATGCGGAGCGCCCGTATCGCGAGTACGCGGACATGTTCGCAGTCAATGTCAGCGGGCCGATGTATCTTACCCAGCGGCTCCTGCCCGGATTGAAGGCGGCGCAGGGGCAGATCGTATTCATCAACTCGACCCAGGGCCTCACGCCAAGCACTGGAGTCGGCATGTTCGCCGCAACGCAGCACGCGCTCAAGGCAATGGCCGACACGCTGCGCGACGAGGTCAACGGCGATGGCGTGCGGGTCCTGACCGTCTTTCCAGGCCGGACCGCGACCCCCCGTCAGGAACGGATCTTCGCACAGGAAGGCCGCACCTACACGCCCGAGCGCCTTGTGCAGCCGGAAGACATCAGCACGATGGTTCTGGCCGCCCTCAAGCTGTCACGTACCGCCGAGGTCACACACCTGACGATCCGTCCGATGCTCAAGAGCTGACGGCGTCGCCGGCCTCCCTGCCTGTCTCCCTCGGTACGAGCAAACCGGCCGCCCGCAGGGCATCGGCGGCCGCCTTCACGGCATGAAACGGCTGCTCGGCCCGGCGTGCAATGTCGAGCAGGGAGTGAGTCCCGTCGGAGAGGTTCAGCGCCCACAGCAGCGCGAGCTGATCGTAGCCGCCGCCATCCTTCTGGCCGCCGATCGGCCGGTAGAGCCCGCGCCGTCCGAGCTGAGGTTCGCCCTTGGGGTTGGTATTGACGAAGTATTCGTCCTGCTCGAGCACCTCGACGATCTGCTGAAGCACATTCAGTGATTCGGCAAGGCATTCCGGCCGCACGAAGTCGAGGTTGTCGGCGGACGTATGATACTCGGGAAAGGCTCCGTTGGGCGACCGCATGAGGCAGCCGACCGGCAGATTGAAGCCGGGGGAACAATACTGACGCTCGTCGTAGCCGTAGGGTACAAACGGCTCGATTCGGAACGGCGCAGCCACGTGCCGCAGCACATGGGCCACGACCTGGTTGATCCGTGCATTCTCGTCGCGCGCGCATTTATAGGTGAAGCCGCCGCTGTCGCCGAGACAGCTCAGGACGAGACCGTACCTGATATTCGCAAGCCTGTCCTCGTTGCGGGCCAGCCATGCAATCGAACCAATCGTTCCCGGAATGAAGAGGAAGCGATATGACAAACGGCGCGGAGCCGCCAACAGCCATCGTGCCAGGGTCCGGGCGATCGTCATTCCCGACAGATTGTCGTTTGCCAGCGACGGATGACAGCAATGCACCGATATCAGGACCTCGTCGGTGCGCCTGCCCGGAACATGAATCTCGCCGTAGCTCAAGGCTCCCGGCGCCAGCGTGCTGTCGATGACGACGCGGTATTCCGCGTCCGTCATCTGCTCCAGCGTCCTGTGGGCCATGCAGAAGCCCCACGTTCGAGCATAGTACGCCGTGCGATACGGAATCCAATCCGGTGTTTCTGGAAGGGTATGTATATGCCTGCGGAGCTCTTCGATCGGCAGAACCTTGTCGATGGGCGTGCTGTACTGAACGAGGTGCAGATTGTTCTCGGCGAAGTCGACAATTCGCTCTCCGGAAAGGCGGGCGATGTAGGCCTCCCGCACATTCCATTCGTCGGGAATCTGCCAGTCGAGCACCTGCGTTCCCGACGGAATCTCGTGTATGACCATCGGGAGGTCGCGTCCCAACAGATCGAGCGTACGGCGCAATCCGTTACCCGTGATGCTCCGGCAGATCGGGAACAACCGGCGCATGAAATCATGCATCTCGCGGCCCAGAGCGTTCGATGCGTCGACCGCGGTCGCGGAGTCGGGCGCCAAAGATGCCTCCTTTTCAACGCAGTACGGAAACCTTGTCCGGCGCGGTCAGGTCGTCTGCCAGATCGCGTCGCATCTTGATGACCTTGGCCGGATTTCCGACGGCGATCGCCCCGGCCGGCACGTCCCGGGTTACGACTGCACCGGCGCCGATCACTGCGCCTTCGCCGATGCGCACGCCGGAAAGCACGATCACGCCATAGCCGAGCCACGCATCGTCGCCGATCTCTATGTCGCCCCGGGTCGTCAGCGGCTGGTCCCAGATACGGCGGTCGGGTGCGAAACCGTGATCATAGGAATAGAAGGCACAGCCTGCCGCGATCTGGACCCGGCGGCCGATGCGTATCGCGGCCTCATGGGCACAGAGCTGACACCGTGGCTGAATGTAGGTCTGGTCACCGATGATGATCGAACCGCGTTCGCCGGTCTCGAGGATCGTATCGCGGGAAATTGAAACCCTATCACCGAACTGAACAACACCGCCGGGCTTCGCTTCGAAGATCAGCACCCGATCGTCAAGGAAAGGGTGGTCGCCAGTGATAAAGCGTGAATGATGGATGCGTGCACTGGGCGCGTAGAAGCCTTTGCGATACATGGCGGCAAGACGGCTGCGGCCACGCCATGGCGGCACCGCCAGCGCAGCAAGGGCACTGGCGACGCGGCCCACGGGGCCACGCCCGGCGAGGAGCATCCAGCCTCTCGCCCAGAGAGATCGGATTCGACGCATGGTCACAGCGCCCATACGCGATACCTGATCGAGCCGACCAGGCGGCCGGCGATCCAGCTTGCCTGCCACAACCACGGCCCACGCCGCTGTGGATCCACGACATGGAATGCGCGACGCAGGACACCGAACAGGTTTCGCAGGCCACGCACCCGTTCCAGGCGTGGCATGCCCAAGGGGCGGAACTTCTTGTAGAGGAGCACATTGTACTGCCCCCAGATCCAGGCCTGGCGGCACATCTGCCAAAGGGTCGGGCGAAGGCGAATGTGGATGACCGCATCCGGCGCGAAACGAAGCGGAATCCCCATCAGCTGAAGCCGCCAACAGAAATCCGCATCCTCGCAGGCCAGCATGCTCTCGTCGAACCCGCCGGCCCGCAGGAAGTGATGCCGGCGGACAGCGAAGGTCGCACCGGAATAGGGGAGATATGGCGGGTAGGTGTAGACCTGAAGCCCGTCGTTCTGTTTGGTCTCGCGCTGCGGCGCGCGGGGATTGAGCTTCCTTGTCTCGGTTCGGAATGCAATGAACTCATTCTCCCGAAGTGCCGCATCGACGGCTGTAAGCCACCCGTCTCCCACCTCGTCGTCGGCGTCACAGAACGCGACGTTTTCGCCTATTGCCGCATCGACCCCGACATTCCGGGCATAGGCCGCACCAAGCCGTCGGGACGCTTCGACGATGCGGAGATTCGGCAGCCGTTCACGATACCGCTCTGCCACCACCCGCGTATCGTCGGACGATCCGTTATCGACGACGACCACCTCCCAGGGGCGTGGGCACTGCTGACGCGACAGAGCCTCGAGCTGTCCGGCGAGGACCGATCCCGCATTGCGGCAGGGAATGATCACGCTTATCGCGATCGCCGACGAACGGTCCGATGCCATGCTGCCACGCGACTGCCGAAGGTTGCAGTTCGATCTTAGATAGCCGGACTTCGGCGATGAACTCGGCCATGTGCGCTTTGGGCTCATCCAAACGGGAATAGGTGCTGCCGGAAAGGGCAGTACTGGCGCTTCCTATTTTCCGCCCAGCTGACCGGGAATACCATTGCCGCCGGCAGAGTCGACGCGCAGCGTTCGCGTGCAAACCGAAGATCGCCTCTACCGATGCGGGAAGGAAAGATGATGGGGCGGTGCCCACCCAGATATGCTGCGCTCGTCGCCGTAATCGGCTATGCCCTGGTCTGCGCATTGCCCGGACAGTCGGTCGCGCGAGAATTCTTCGTTGATGCCATTGGCGGGAGCGACACGAACTCCGGCCGGTCGCCGGGCGAGGCGTGGCGGTCCCTGGACAAGGTCAACGAGATTCGGCTGCAGCCCGGCGATACGGTTTTCCTCCGGCGCGGTGCCGCCTGGCGAGGCAAGATCGAGGTTCAGGCGTCCGGACAACCGGGCGCCCCCATCATCTATGGGGCCTACGGTACCGGACCGGCACCGGTTCTGTACGGGGTGGATAACGGCATCGCCGGTGAGCGGCAACGGCATATCGTCATCCGCGACATCCACATACGGGATACGTCCTACTCAGGCATATTCGTCCAGCACGCGAAGGACTGGCGGTTCGAAAGATTGACCATCGAACGAACCGGTGAAGGAAAGAAAGGCGGCGGGATCACGTGGTGGCACGGCGACGGACTTTCGATCATTGAATGCACGATGACCGATGTGCGAGGGGATGGAATATGGGCCTGGAATGTCGATGGTCTGAAAATCATCGACAACCGGATCATGACCGTGCAAGGCGAGACTGCGGACAATCTTCACATCTATAAGCCGCGCAACTTCGAAATACGCGGCAATCTTCTTTCGATGGAAGGGAAGACGAACAGCGGGAAAGGCAACGTCTTCATCTTCGCCGGAGACAAAGGTGTCATTACGGGCAATGTGTTCGCTGGAGGAAGCTTCGGGTTGAGCACGACGGCCAGCAACGTGTCGATCACGGACAATCGCTTCATGAATCACAACAGGTTCAAGTGGTCGGCCGGGCTGCTGATGGGGGAGGACACGAACGTCGCCAACAATATGATTGCCCGCAACGTTTTCAGCGGGGGGCGAGCAGGCGTTTACATCTTCAATCGAAAGTTCACCCGAGACGCGATCGTCATTCGGGAAAATGTTTTCGAGGATCTGGAAGGACCGGCCGTCGTCATTCAAAGCACGGTCAGCGGCGCTTTCGTCAACAATACGATCCGCAGTCCGTGGGCGGCGCGACCGCTCGAATTCAGCGGAAGCGTGGATCGCGCTGGAAGCTGGCGGGTCGACGGCAACGTCGTAATGCGTACCGAAAGGAAAAACGGGGGCAAGGTCCGATAGCGCAAAGAAAAACCTTGTACTCTCGAAGAAATGACCGGTTCCACGCCTTGCCGCCGATCACATCGGCGTACTCAACCCGATGCCGGGCGATTCAAAGGGGCCTGCGTATCAGCGCCTTTTCCTCGGCGTCCGCATCTCGCGTGACAAATTTATGCAAGAGACGACGAGATCCCGTGATCAGAATCACAAAACGAATACGCCTGTCGCCGTTAGGATCGGTGTCTTAGTCCCGGAATCGAACCGCCCGCGACGTTCGGCATCATCCCACAGCCATAAATTGCGAAGCGCGTCAGAACCAACTTGATATCACTCAATAATGGCTCCTGCGCCCCTGAGATTAACCTGCCATCCACCAATTGTTTCCGGAACACAAGATAAGATTATAAGCCTTCATACGTCTTTTCCTATACTCGGTATGGTTGCCAAACAACTCGGATCATTAACGCAATGACTTTCGATCTCCAGTTACAAAATTGATCTCGCTCAGGTATTAACCTACTTTCTTAAACTTTCGTTAAGGTTTCCTCCCGAGATTGCCGGCACTTTCGCAACTGAGAGTCGGAGCAATCTCGAAATGGCACGCACCTTCTACGTTGACCCGCGCAACGGATCGGACTCGAATAGTGGTACATCCGCGACGTCCGCGTGGAAGTCACTGAGCAAGGTAAACAGCTTCACCTTCCAGCCCGGCGACACGATTCTGTTTGCACGCGACAGCGTCCTGCAGGGGCAGCTGACGATCAAGCACTCGGGCACGAGTGGCGCCCCCATCACGTTCGGCGCCTACGGCGATGGCGCTGATCCGATCATCAAGGGCGGCAAACACGGTATCTATGCATCCGACAAGGATTACATCGTCATCCAAAACATCCAGATAAAGGACACGAGCGACGTCGGCATCTACGTCACCGATTCCAGAAACTGGATAATGGATCACCTCACGTTCGATCATACCGGTTACAACCGGACGAACGGCGGGGGTGGCATCCAGTCCTGGTACAGCAACAACATGACCGTCTCGAACTCCACGTTCACGAACGTGACGGGCGATAGCTTGTGGTTCTGGGACACGGACGGCCTCAGGATCCTCAACAACCACTTCAATACCAACCAGGGCGGCACGGCTGACAACGTCCACATCTACGACGCCACGAATTTCGAGATTCGCGGCAACTACATGGACATGAGCGGGGATACCAACAGCGGCAAGGGCAACCTGCTGCTGCAGAATTCCCGAAACGGCGTGGTTGCGGGCAATACGTTCAAGGGTGGCGCTTTCGGCACCAGTGTGCACGCGAGTGATACCGTGATCGAGGGCAACCATTTCATCGGCCATACGAGCGCGAGCTGGTCGGCCGGGGTCCTCAGCGGCAACCACAACGATGTCAAGAATCTGACGATCCGGGGCAATCTTTTCGAAGGCGACAGCACCGCGATCTATATGTTCGGGACGAACAAGCGTGAGGGCATCACGATCGAAGGGAACGTATTCAAGGACTTCATCAAGTCTGCCCTGACCGTCGACAAGAATGTGCCGATCAGCGGCAAGTTCCTGAACAACGACGTGTGGTCGCCGAAGGCTGCCGACCTGATCAAGTTCAACGGAAAATTGATCAGCGGCAAGACCTGGACTTCCGACAACAACGGCTGGAGCCCGGAATCGGCCGGCTTCAACGTATGGGGCAAGACCTACAGTTCGCTTTCGGCACTGCGGTCCGGGACCGGTTGGGACAAGAATTCCACGATCCTTACGCAGGCGCCGACGTGGAATGGTGGCAATCACGACGATAAGCCGCTGAACCTCGTCGGAACGGATGCAGCCGACACGCTTAACGGCGGCAATGGAAACGATACGCTCCGCGGCCTCGGCGGAAACGACAAGCTCTACGGCGGCGACGGCGACGACGTCCTCGACGGCGGTCCGGGTGACGACTTCCTGCAGGGCAATGCCGGCAACGACACGTTCGTCTTTGCCCCCGGCTACGGCCAGGACACGATCAACTGGCTGGAGCGAGGCGACAAGATCGATCTGCGGGCGTTTGGCGTGAAGGACATGGCCGAACTCGCCAAGATCACGACGATGTCGACCGGAACCGGCAGCACCGGGCCCTATGTGGTCCTGGACTTCGGGAACGGAGACCGCCTGACCGTCAAGGGCATCGCCGAACTCACGGCGCAGAACGTAATCTTCGCAACCGGTTCGACGAACCCGCCGCAGGATGATCAGCCTCTCAACCTGGTCGGCACGGACGGGGCGGACATCCTGACCGGCGGCAACGGCAACGACACGCTCACCGGCAATGGCGGCGACGACACGTTGGTCGGCGGTGCCGGCGACGACAAGCTCTACGGCGGCGACGGCGACGACGTCCTCGACGGCGGTCCGGGTGACGACTTCCTGCAGGGCAATGCCGGCAACGACACGTTCGTCTTTGCCCCCGGCTACGGCCAGGACACGATCAACTGGCTGGAGCGAGGCGACAAGATCGACCTCAGCGCCTTCGGTCTGACCGACCTGACCGGGTTGTCGGAAGCAGCCACGGCGACTTCGGGCAAGGCCAGCTCCGGTGCCTCGTACCTCGTTCTCGACTTCGGGGACGGCGATCGCCTGACGATCAATGGGATCGCGAAGCTCACCCCGGAGCAGGTGATCTTCTAAGGCGTTCAGATCCCCGAGTAAATTCCAGGGGTCGATCTCGAGCCGGACGGGCGGTGCTCCTTCGGGAGCGCCGCCCATTTCGTCTGCGACATTCCTACGTCGGGAAGGAAACGCGACGCCTATCCGAATAGGCGAATTGCTCGGGAGAGGAGCCGTTCCACATCATCGCCCTACTTCCGCGAGAGGGTGAGGATGCGCGACGTCGAGATTCTTGGTAACAAGTTCACCGACATGACGGTCGGTGAGTTCTTCGCGGAACTCGACGAGATCGTTCGCGCCGGCCGATCCGAGGTCGTTCTCAACACCAACGTCCACGGCATCCACCTCGCCAGCAAGAATCCCTGGCTCAGGGAGTTCAGAAACAGAAACAGGATCACCCATTGTGATGGTGCAGGTGTGGTGCTCGGGGCCCGGATCCTCGGACATCGGGTCAACCCGCGGGTCTCGCTCAACGACTTCGTCTGGGATTTCGCCGCATTCTGTGCCGAGCGCGGGCACTCCCTGTTCCTGTTGGGAGCGCGGCCGGAGGTCATAGAAGACGCTGCGAACGCGCTGCGGCGACACAGCCCCCAACTGCGCATCGTTGGTACCCATCATGGCTATTTCGCGAAGAGCGGTCCGGAGACGGATGCTGTCATCGATCTGATCAACCGTGCCTGCCCGAATATCCTGATGGTCGGGTTCGGGATGCCGATCCAGGAGGCCTGGATCAAAGACAACGCACACCGTCTCAATGCGAATGTCGTCTGGGCCGTCGGCGGCATCTTCGATCGGGTCGCCGGCGTCGTTCCCCTTGCGCCGAAATGGGTGATGGATTGCGGGCTCGAGTGGTTGTATCTGTCCATAAAGAGTCCTCGCCGGTTCATCGATCGGTATCTGATCGAGAATCCGATTTTCCTTTCCCGTGTCCTTGCCGAACGCCTTCGGTCTCTTCTTCCGCCGGCGGCGGGATCAAGCCCGCGCGGCGGAACGGGGCGGGCGTGAGGATGAGGCCCGCCGCCCGCGCCCCGCGCGCTCTTCAGAGGCTTGCATGAAGCACGTCGCCATCATTCCGGCTCACAACGAGGCCGCCTTCATCGGGCAGACACTGGATACGCTGCTCGCGCAGACGCGGCGCCCCGACAAGATCATCGTCGTCGACGACGGATCGACGGATGCGACGCCCGATATCGTCCGTCGGTTTGCGGAAAAGCAGGATTGCGTCCAGCTCGTCCAAGGGCCAAAGCAGAACGTGCGCCGTTACCGGGTCGTCGAGGTGTTCAACCGCGGTTACGAGCTGGTGCGCACGGAATCCTTCATTTACGTGTCGAAAATCGACGCGGATCTGATCTTTCCGAAGGATTATTTCGAGCGGCTTTTTGCCGTCATGGATGCCGATCCGCGGATCGGCGCGGCAAGCGGAATCCTCGACGAAGCGACGCTCAGCGGCGGCCAGATGCGGCTGCGCATGCCGGAAGGCCATGTCCCGGGACCGATCAAGACGATCCGCAAGGCCGTCTTCGACGAAATGGGCGGCTTTCTGCCCATGCTCGGCTGGGACATCATCGATCTGGTCAAGATCCGCTCGCTCGGATACCGGACGGTGAACGTCCCCGACCTGGTGGTCTTCCACGCGCGACGGACGGGAGCGGCGACAGGTATCATCAAGGGCAACATACGCATGGGACACGGCGCATACGTCATCGGGACGCATCCGCTGTTCGCCCTGGCGAGAGCCATTTACCGCATGTTCGAGCCGCCATACGTCGTGGCCGGCTTTGCCCTCGGCTATGGGTACTTCCGTTCCTGGCTGACTGGCGCCGAACAGATACCCGACAAGGATCTGATCCGCGCGCTTCGCGCGGAACAGCTCTATCGCCTGCTGCACGGCAACAAGCTGCCGGAGCAGGGAACGACGAGGCTGGTATCAGCGTCGTTCGAGAAGCCGTGACTTCAACGCTTCGACCGTGCGTCGATCCCGCGAGGCAGTGATCGTATCCGGCCGGATGTGCCCGGACGGTCGTTACCCGAATTGCCCAAGGGCAGTATGCGCAAGCGTGCTGGCAACGGCATTCCCAACGGAAAATTCTCGCAGAACGACCGCCTGCAATCTGAGACTTGACCTGAGGACGAGATGATCGGATTCGAAACCATCGGTAATGCGACCGTCATCTGCCACGACCGCGTGCCCGTCCTGTGCACAGATCCATGGGTCACCGGCAGCGCCTATTTCGGAAGCTGGACCCACAAGTTCGAGTTGCCGCCAGATCAGCTCCGGTCGATCGAATCCTGCCCATATGTCTGGTTCTCGCACGGGCATCCGGACCATCTGAACCCTGACTCGCTGCCGAGGTTCAAGGGGAGGACGATTCTTCTGCCCGATCATTACGGCGGCCGTATCGCGCGGGATCTGGGCAGCCAAAGGTTCACGGTAAAGATTCTCGAGAACAAGAAGTGGTACCCGCTATCGGAGAAAATCTCCATTCTTTGCCTGTCCGATTACAACCAGGACGCCATCCTTCTCATCAACCTGAATGGGCGCCTGCTGCTTAACATGAACGATGCGACGAACCGCGACTGGATGGGCTTCATCCGAAGCGTGACGTCGCAATTCGAGAAGACGTTCCTGCTTCGTCTCGTGAACCACGGCGATGCCGACATGATCAACCTGTTCGACGAGCAGGGACGACGGGCGGTTCCCCCGTTTCTCAAGTCGGTTCCCCTCGGAGCCAAGGTGCAGGCGAAGCTCGCGGCGACAGGATGCCGATACTACGTGCCGTTCAGTACGTTCCACGTCTATCAGCGAACCGACAGCATCTGGGCCAATGAATACGTCGTCTTCGATCCCAAGGAGTTCTCGGAAGGATTCAAGGGAAGTCCGGACCAGATCCTTCCTGCCAACGTCCGCTACGACTGCGAGACGGATGCGTACGAGGAAATCGGGTCACAAGCCCTGCCGTTGACCCCCAAGCCCCCCGAGGCGTTCGGGGACAACTGGTCGGACCAGCTTGAGAAGGAAGACAAGGAGCTCGCGCGGCGCTATTTCACGTCGATCGAATCGCTGCGGCGCTCGATCGATTTCATCCGCCTGGTGGTCGGTGGCGAGGAGACGGTGATTGAGATCTCCAAGCGCGGGTTCAAGTCCGGCATCACCTTCGAAGTCCCGCGCAACTCGCTCGTCGCCGCCCTCAGGTGGGAGATCTTCGACGATCTCCTGATCGGCAATTTCATGAAGACCACGCTGCATAACATCAAGAGCCTGTACCCGGACTTCACGCCTTATGTCGCCAAATACGCCGACAACGGGCGCGCAAAGACGGACGCCGAGCTCAAGGCGTACTGGCGCGAATACCGGCGACGCAACCCGCTTGCCATGTTCAAGCATGAACTGTCGATGAAGACGACTCAGCGCCTGCGCAACTATATCCTGGCCGACGGGCGCCTGATCCGTCTGGCCTATGCAGCCTACAAGCGGGTGAGCTGAGCGACGGAAAATGGGAAGCCCTACCCGGACGCCCCGCGGTGGCGCTCTCCTCTGGCTCTGTTCAGACTGGATCCGGGAGCAACCCGCCGAAGCGGGTCACCCGCTAGAGCCGCTTATAGATCCAGTCCGGGATGAAAAAACGTCGCTTGTTGAAGACGATTCCGATCAGCTTGCCGCCGTTGGTCTCGATAAGCTCCTTGGTCCGCTTGGCCTGATGGAACCGTGTCTGCTCGGCCTGGATGACGAGCACGACGCCGTCCGCCTTTGCCGACAGGCCCAGGACGTCAGGCGCCACGGTCGGTGGCGGGGCATCGATCACGACCATATCGAAGCGCTGACGAAGCTGGGTGAAGAGATGGTCGGCGCGCGGTGACCCGAAGACGAAAGGACGCGACGTCGGCCGGAGCGACAGAGCACCCACGTGGAGACCGGTGTTCCGAACGGCGTAAATCGCCTCGTCCACGGACCTGCCGTCGGTCACGACCTGTTCGAAGTCGGCTGATCCCCGGATTCCGAAGCGGGCGAGCTGACTCGGTTTCTCCTGATCCGCATCGAAAAGGAGCGTCGAAGCCCCGACGTGAACGGCCATGAACGACGCGAATTCGCGCGCCATGGTCGAGGTGCCGTCCGTCTCGTTTGTACCGATGAACAGAACGATGCCCTTGCCATTGGGCAGGGCCGAGATGATCGGGTGATAGAGACCCGCCATCTCTCGTTCGAACTTCGCTTCGAACGGTTGAAACGAGAATGGTTGGATCTTCGGGGATGGTGGCGCGACCGGTTGCGGCGCGGGCGCCACGACCGGCTGAACTGCCGTGAGCAAGTCGGCCTTCTGCGCTTTCCGCTCGGCCCTGGCATGTTCAAGAGCCTCGAATATCTTGCTCATAGCGCGATTGTCCTCGTGCTTTGAATGTCGGCAGCGGTCATTGCGGCCTCATCATCGTCCATCGGACCGTATCCGGGGCTGATTCAAATTCAGGATCTCCACCGTTCGATCGGGTAGTTCCTCGGGCGATCGCGGAAATAGAATCTCCTGACCGGGGTTGAGCCAATTGATGTTGCGAATCTGCGGATTGGCGTCCTGCACCTTGCGCAGAACGTTCGGGTTCACGTACCCATAGACGTCTTCTGCCATCGTCCACAGGTTGTCACCGAACCGAACCACGCGGACGATGTGCTCGTCACGCGGCCGGGGAATGTCGGTGCTTCGATTGCGCGGATTCGCCACGTCGACATCATTTTCCGTTTCGCTCGGACGCGACGGCATCGCACGGGGCGGGGCAGTCGGTGCGGCCGCGAGGGCGCGCAGCGGTGCCGGCGGGGTGACAGACGCAGGGGAAGTGACTTCAGCAGGAGGTGGCGTGGGGGCCTGAGCAGAGGGCGGTCGTGCAGCGACCTGTGGCGTCGTGCGCGGTTCCGATACCGTCGGCGGGGAGGGGGGGTGAGCGGACTCGTCAACGGACGCGGAGGCCGTATCGCCGGCCCGGGGCTCGGAACGCGTGGCAACGGTGTCGCTGCCGGACTCCTGATCAGTCCTGTTCTGGACGCGCTCGGGGGCACCCGATTGGCGGTCACGCGCCTGCGACAGGACCGGTGCGGTATGCGGCGGCCCAATCTCCGCCGGCGTTGTCCGTTCGCCAGGCGGCACCTCCTCGGTTCGGTCCGATACCGCCGGCGCACGCGCGAGCTGTTCCGGCAATACGGCGTGCGGGCTCGATCGCGGTGCCGTACCGGCCGGCGCACCAGATCCCGGCGACGCATTGTCGGCCTCAGCCGGAGCTGTCGGGCGCTCTCCGGCGTCCGGCGCGGCGGGCATTCGGGGGGTGGGTTCGTTTGCCGGCAAGGGCGGCACGGCGTGGCGCTGTTCGACTCGGGCGACCTCTGAATTTGCCTCTGCGCCCGTCCGGAAAACCGGTTCGTCGTCCGGACCGAGACCGAGCCAACGGCCGACCTCTTCGCGTACGGCCGCCAGTGCATCATTGCCCGCCCCGGCACTGACACGCGCATTGCCGAGCCCCCACGTCGCAACCGACGCTGCGACCACGACCGCCAACACGGCGGTGACTGCCCCGCCGATCCAGACCCCCGACAAGTGCCGGCGTCGCACGGGCTCGGTATCGGCGAGCTGTCGGTCCGCCAGAACCTCCCGAACGACCTTGGTACCGACCGGACGCACCTGGTACCCGTAGCCGGTGACAAGCGCATTATCCGCCAGAATGTTCAGCGTCCGCGGAATCCCCTTCGCCGCCTTGGCAATCATGTGGAGCGCCTGCTTCGAGAAAACGGGCTTGGTCGTCAATGCGACCTTCTTGATGCGGTGTTCGAGGTACGCGACGCTTTCGTCGACGGACAATGGCCCTATTCGGGCGTGAATGGCGATACGATTGCGAAGCTGTCGCAGCCGGTGCTGCTGCAACATTTCCTCGAATTCCGGCTGGCCGATCAGGATGATCTGAATGAGCTTCTCGGTCACGGTCTCGAGATTCGAGAGCATGCGCAGGCTCTCGAGCGTCTCGGCCGGCATGTTCTGCGCTTCGTCAATGATGAGAACGACGGTCTGGTTCTTCCTGTAGATCTCGATGAGTTCTTCGTGCAGTCGGGTAACCGCGAGAAACGTCGTCTCGGGGTGGTCTTCGATACCGAGTTCGCGGAAGACCGTCGTAAGCAGCTCATCGAAAGTCAGGTTCGAGTTGTAGATGTAGATGAGCTTTAGATTCTTGCGATCTGCGAGATCCAGGTAACTGCGCAGAATCGTCGTCTTGCCGACGCCGACTTCACCGGTGATCGCGACGAAGCCCTTGCGCTGCTCGATACCGTAGACGATCGCCGCAAGCGCTTCCTTATGTGCCGGACTCGGAAAAAGGAACTCCGGATCCGGCGTCACATGAAAAGGCTCTTGGCTCAGCTCGTAAAAGGCTGCGTACATCTTCGCCTGTCAACGCACCGGATCCGGTTATTCAAAGGCTTCGATAGGGCACGGTGCCCAGGACCCGCACCCCCAGGCTATGGCCGGCGCTCTCCGGCGTGATGAACCCGGAGCTGAGATACTCGGAAAGGAAGGCCAGACCCAGGCCTGCCGCGACCCCGAAGACGATCGAAAGCGCGATATTGAGCACCTTCTTGGGTGCGACCGGATTGGTCGGCGCACGTGCACTCTCGATCACACTAATGTTTACGATCTTCTGCTGATCCATCTCCTCGGAGATGCGGGCCTCCTCAACGCGGACGACATAGGTGTCATAGTTCTGCCGGTAATTCCTGATCTCGCGCTCGATCTGCGCCAGTTCCTTCTCGCGCAGGTCAAGCTCCCGGAGTTTCTCGTCGATCTCTCCGATCTGCTGCTCGACTGCCGCCTTCTTCGCAATCAACGAATTGTATTCGGCCTGGTTGCGAACGATATCGAGCTCGAGCTGTTCCCACACCGGATTCTTGCCGGTTCGCGTCCGTACCGCCTTGTCGTTTTCGACACGAGCGAGGAATTCTTCGACGACGCGACGCTCTTCGCGGACATTCCGCACGAGCTGGCTTTCCTCCCGGTACTTCGAAAGAAGTTCCTGCTCTCGAAGCTGCAGAGCAAGCAATCGCGACTTGGCGTCGTCAACAACTGGGTATCGCTCGTTATCCGTACCTATCGGAACGTGTTGCGGAACGGATTTCTGCTGTTCCCGAAGCGAAGAAAGCCGCCGGCCGGTCTCCTCGATACGGTTCTCCGTCGCACGCAGCTCGACGTCCAGCGCGCTTCGCTCGTTCAGCAGCAGGCTGCGCTGCTGATCGAGGGAGAACACGCCGTGCTGCTGACGGAACTGTTCGAACTTCTGCTCCGCCATGCGAAGCATCTGGCCGTAATGTTCCATCTGCTCGACAAGAAACTCGGACTTCGGCCCGCTGAATACCTGGAGGCGTGTGGCCAGAAACTGATCGACGAGTGAGTTCAGGGTCTCGGCCGCGATTTGCGGGTCGCCGTTCTGGAACGCCACCTTGATCACGTTTGCCTTCGCCACCGGCTCGACCTCGAGGCTGCCGCGGAAGGCGCGGGCCGCCTTCTGGCGAATCGTCTCTTCCGGCGAAATTTCCGGTACACCGGTGAAGAACGCGGCAATATCGTTCGCGACCTCGCGGACTTTGGCCACGGAGAACAGCGGCGGCGGCCGATCGATGCCTGGGAACAGCCGCTTCATGCCGATGTCGTCGATCACCTTGAGCGCGAGATCCTGGCTCGTGAGAATCTCGATCTCGGAGTTGAGCAGGTCCTCCCGGCTCAACGTGAGTTGCGGCTGTTCCTCACCAACGGCCGGACGATACGTATACTCCCGACCGGCCTTTACGAGCAGCGCGGCCCTTGCCTCGTATGTCGGACCGGTCGTGAAGCTGTAGAAAGTCGCCAGACCGACAATCAAGAGGAACGTCGCGATGATTTTACGCTGATGCTTGAACAGGACGTTGAGGATATCCCTTGTCCCGTTCTCGGAGTCTAAGCGCATCAGGAGCTCCCAAGGCTAGACAATCAGTCGAAACCGTAGGCCAGACCGAATCCGAACGGGATGTTCTGGCGGATGTACTGGTCGATGAACTTGTTGACGTTCGCGATCGGGGACTTCGGCACGTACACCACATCGAGTGGTGCGAGAGCGATGTCCTGTTCCATGTTGGAACCGTCGATCACGGCTTCGAGATCGACCGGAATGACGATCGGACGCTGACCGTTCGGATTGCGTCGGATGACGAGCACTTCGTTGATACGGGCGGTTTCACGGAAACCGCCGGCCTGTGCGACCGACTGCAGGACGGTCATCGGTCCGATCGCCTGGATCACGCCGGGGCTTCCGACTTCGCCGCCGACGAACACTTTCTGCGCATTGAATGACCGGACGATGACGGTGAGCTCCGGTCGGCGCAACTCCTGCTCGTACGCCTGACGCAAGCGCTCTGCCAGCTGGGACGGCGAGATGCCGGCGGCCTGGACCTCGTTCGCCAGCGGCAGCGAGATGCGGCCGTCAGGTCGGATCACCACCGACGTATTGAGTTCCGGATTGTAGTAGAAGCGGATATCCAACTCATCGCCGGGGTAGAGGATGTATTCGTCGCCTGACGAACGCGCGATCGCCTGTCCCGTTTCGATGGAGGCGGGATTCCTTACCGCAGATCCGCAGCCGCCGAGTCCCAGGACGGCAAACATGGCAGCGGCAAGAAAAGAAAAGGTCCGGCGTACGCGCCGACTGCCGAAGCGGAGGAAAATCATTCGGGCGATCCTCTGTCTCACATCAAAATCGAAGCGGTCCGATGACAATCTCTGGCTGCAGGGGTGTGTGCTTCGGTTTCTTGCTTGCGAGATCGTAACAGAACGAATCCGGACGACGAGCTGACTTTCCGGGCGGCTGGCTTCGCAAAAGGATTAGAGACATTCAGGGGGCCGAGTACCGACGTGTCGTGCAACGGAAATGGCATTCTCGTCGCGGTCGAATCGCGGCCACGCACTCATCGAGCTAGTACGACCGGGTAGCGTAAAGGCCGCAACGCGCCGTTGCGGCCGATGACCGGTCTGATTCCGGCGAAGCAAGGCGGAAACCCCGACACCGAGCGTCAGGCCCGACAGAACGCCAAGTCCATTGGCGCCGATATCGAGGACCGAAAACTCCCGCCCGGGAATACCGATCTGGCGGAGTTCCAGTCCGACACCGAGAAGCAGATTGAACGTCGTGAGTATCAAGTGCCCTGGTAAGCCCTTGGCGGCAAAGTACGCCGGAAATGCGATCGCACCAAACGCAACGACATGCGTGAACTTGTCGGCGTGATGCTGGCCGGGCGGCCGGAAGATCGGTGAAACATATGCGACAGTGACTGCGAGCGTCGTCGCCAGCCACAGCGTTCGCCATAACAAGCGGTTCTTCACCACGCTATCCAAATTGGCGAACGGCATCGGTTCTCCGCCAGTACGGTGCGGCGTTTTCAGTAGGCGTTCTCGTCCGAGAAGAGACGGATGACGGTCAGGAACAGGATCCGAAGGTCGAAACTGATCGACCAGTTCTCGATGTAGTAGAGGTCGTGCTCGACCCGGCGCTGCAACTTCTCCGCAGTGTCCGTCGCGCCGCGCCAACCGTTAACTTGAGCCCATCCGGTGATGCCCGGTTTCATGCGGTGCCGATGCGCATACTCGGCCACGATCTCGTGGCACAGCCGCTTTTCGGTCCGCATGCCGATCGGATGGGGACGGGGGCCGACGACCGACATGTCGCCCTTGAGAACATTCAGAAACTGGGGGAGCTCGTCGAGGCTCGTCCGGCGAAGGAACGCACCGACCCGGGTCACGCGCGGATCGTTGCGACGCGTCTGGTTGGCGCCGGACTCGTCGCTGAGCTCATGATACATCGTCCGAAACTTGTAGACTTCAATCTCCTGGTTGTTGAAGCCGTAGCGCTTCTGCCGGAATAGAACGGGACCTGGACTCTCGAGCTTGATGGCGAGCGCGATGATCAGGAAGAGCGGCGCCGTCACAATCAGCGCGAATATCGCGAGCATCCGATCCTCACAGGCCTTCGCGAAGCCGCGCCAGTGGCGGAGCGGCGGATCGACAACCCCCACGAGCGGCACCGTTCCGCATTGCGTCAGCCCGTAACACCGGAGATGAAAACCGATCTTGTCGGGGCAGAGGCTGATGTTCGTCGGCAGCGACTTCAGCTTGTGGAGAATGCCCAGGAGGCGCGCCTCCGCCGACCAGGGCAGGGCGATGATGATGTGATCGATGGCCGTGGTCTTGCCGAGCTCGAGAAGATCATCCGTCGTACCGAGCACCGGGTACCCTTCCACGTGGCGCGGAACGCGATCACGGCGGTCGTCGAAGAACCCGATGACGCGAAGAGACGGATCGCTCGAAGCGGCTAGATGTGCTGCCAGGCGTTGGCCATACTCGCCGGCACCGACGATGACCACGTTCTGTATCAGATGCCCCTGGGCGAGACTGTGACGCACGGCGGTCGCGACCGCCGTGCGGACGATCGCGATCGAGACAAATGACAGCCCCAACCACAATGGCAGCCACTGGGGAGAAAATGACGTCCACGTCTCCGTCGCTATTGCGAGCAGCGCCAGCACTGCCGCGATGCAGATGAGCGCGACCATGAGTTGCACAAGCTGCCGGCCCGACCGCGTAAGAGTGATAGCGCCGTAAAGCCCCGCCAAGCCGAAGACCTTGGAAGCGATGAACGTACCCGTTATCGCCACCAAGCCGTAGTCGGGCCAGAAGCGATTGGGAATTGGGGATCCAAGATACGAGTCGATCTGAAAGGCGAGCCAGGCCAACCCGAAGACGAGTGCGCCGTCGACGAACTTGAGCGTATCGAGGACCATCGGCACGTGTGCCGCGGAAGGCACTTGCTGGGATCGGGTGGCTGCAACCGAGACGGGCTTGAGTGCGGTGGAAAGTTGATTGGCCGACACGGGAAGTCCGAAGCCCAAAATTGATTCACACGGTCGAGCGACGGACATGAATCAGCCGCACGATGTGTCCGTGACTGTCATGCCGTTGAACAGGTTCCGGCAATTCAGCAAATCAGAGGAGGGTTCGGCAGCGCGGTATATGCCGTTCAAGCGAAACGGCACATCTGAAGGGGCAATGTGTGCTCGGCGGGCGCGCGTCGGAGAAGGTTCTCGCCCGAAGGCGTTGGGTGCTGCTCCCGGAAGCGCTGTTGGCGTTACTCACTCGGTAAACGCGGCATGTGTCGTCCCCCGTCTGAGATATTGCTTTGTGCCGGGTTGGTCGGAAAATCGCAGCAAGTCGAACTGCAGAGTCCGGATTCGCCGGTTCTATGCCGATGAGAGTCGTGATCGCCGACTACCACGCGTTGCTTCGTGACGGCCTTGGCATGATCGTCAAGGATCTGGCCCCTGACGTTGAGGTGGTGCATTGCGACGACTTCGAACGGCTGACACCGCTCATGGACGGGGAACAGGTTGACCTTGTCCTGCTCGACTTCAATTTGCCGAATTTCGGTGGAGTACCGGCGTTGCACAAACTGACGACTCAATACCCTAAGGCACCGATCGTCATCATGGCCGGGTCTGAACGCTGGACGGATGCCTGCAACGTGATCGAGGCCGGTGCCCGCGGCTACATCCCGAAATCGGCGAGCAGCGTCATCATGCTGGCCGCGCTCCGGCTTATCCTATCCGGCGGAACATATATTCCCCCGCTCATGAACCAGGCTTCGGGCGCGGCCCGGACAGGGGGGGTGTCGCGCCTCGGCGACGGCGGCGACGATCCGCCCCTACAGAAGTTGACGCCACGGCAAATGGAAGTGCTGCGTTGTCTGGCCCGCGGCCATTCGAACAAGGAAATCGCGTATCAGCTCGGCCTGTCGCAAGGTACCGTGAAAATCCACATTGCCGCGATCTTCAAGGCGTTCAAAGTCCGGAACCGAACACAAGCGGTCATCGCCGCAGGTCTTCGCAACTGACGTCGAAACACGAAAGGGGTACGATTTCGAGTGATCCCGCCTCGTGATCACTCATAATCGCCACTCGGAAAACCCGTTTTGAACGCTTCTAGCCTAGCGCGGGCCTAGATTATATATGCGGCTGCGCTGGCCGCCCGTTGCAGGCCGGCGACTCGGCGGCGTGCATCACCGGAGCGGCACGCATGCACCCAATAACAAGATCGACGGGGCGGGGATGAATATGTCCGGGATACGCGGCCCAAGAGGCAGCAGTTACGCTTCGTCAGTTCTCCGCGTCGTCGGCCAAATGCGCCGAGGGATGCGTGACGAAGGTTAGAACACTCATTGGAATCGCGGTACCGCGAGTCCGCAACGATGTCGCCGCTGCAGCCGCGCTGCATGTCGAATTGATCGCGGTTTGCCTCTCTCCAGAACAGCTATTGGAGAAAGTGGACGCGACCATCGATTTGATCCTCGTCGATGTGCCATTTCTTTCGGCACTCATGCGCCGATGGCGTGGCGTCGGGCATTTCAAGGTGCCGCAACGACGAAACGCCGCCGTCATCCTCACATTGGCCGACGACGAGTTGCGCGATGCGCTCGCATTTCTGCACGTCTGTAACGGAATCCTGTTCTGGCAGCACGACCTCGACAAGATCGGCCGGTTGGCCACAATCATGCGCGAAGGTTACTGCAGCGTTCCGCCCGAGCTCTTGCCGGATCTGATATCCGATCGTGTCCGCATCGGCCTCATCGATCGCCTTGTTCCGATGGAACGGACAACCCTGCAGCTTCTCGGTCAGGCGCTGAGCAATCGTGCCATCGCTCGAACCCTGAACGTTCCGGAGCCAGCAGCCAAATCGCTCGTTCGTGCGGTCCTGACTAAGCTTCGTCTCAAGAACCGCACCGAAGCGGCTATATTCGCCGTACGCTGGCTCGACTGCATCACAGCCGAGCCAGCGCCTGCCAAGTTGACCGTGCCGGAGAAGCAGTTGGTCTCGTAGACGTCAGCGGGCGCTCCGGGCCCCATTGCCCGCAGCCCCAGCTTCGGTCCGCTCCTCGGCCGACCGTGCGGCCGTAAACGCCACACTCACACCCGGCCGGTTGCCCGATGTGTTCGTCACCGCCGCACCAAGACCCCGGTTGAGTGCCCAAATGGCGGCCTGGGTCCGGTTCGTCGCGCGGATCTTGCGAAGGATCCCTTTGAGATGGACCTTAACGGTGGACTCGGTGATGTCGAGGTGATGCGCGATCACCTTGTTCGGGTAGCCGTTCAGCAGGCACTGCAGGATCTGGATTTCGCGCTCCGACAGGCCGGCCATGCCGGCGTCGTTGACCGGTGCCGGACGGGCCTCGACCTTACCGTTGACGAGGAGGCTCGCCAGATTGGTCGGGAAAACCTTCTCGCCGATCATGACCAGACGCAGCGACTGCTTGAGCGCGGCGGAAGAGATGTTCTTCACGAGGTAACCATCCGCGCCGGCGTCGAAGCACTGGGCCAGGCTGACGCTCGAGAGAACATCCGTCAGCACGACAACGCGCATCTTCGGCATGCGCTGGCGCAACGACTTGATCTCCTCCAGACGCTGCTTGTCGTCGGCGGAGTAGTCCACGAGCATCAAGTCCGGCGTGTTGTCCGGCGTGATTTTGGTTAATGCCTCTGCCACGGTGGCCGCCTCGCCTGTGACCGCAAAGCTTGGGTCGTCAAGCAGTTTGCGCAAACCTTCGCGGAGAAGCTGACTGGGATCAACGAGGAAGATCTGGAATGTCTGCATATCCGTGCCCCGCATGTTGGTTGTTGACGCCCTTAAGAGATTTTTCTTACTGCTCGTTCGGCGAACGAGTCCCATTAGGCAGTGCACCCTGAGCGTGTGACGCGACCAGTAGGGTATTGAAGCACCCGGTCCGGTGAAATCTCCCGTACGAACAGCTCGACGGTTCCGTGGGAGTATTTCCAACGGGACCTCCGAGCAGTCCGGTACCGAGGATTTCTCGTTTCCAACCGTCCCGCGATGCGCCCCCGGATGCCCCATGCGCCGATCGTCCGCGATATTGGACGCCGGATGCAGGTCGATCGCATGCTTGCGTGTGGCTGCCTGAGACGTTTGGTCCTGCCTGGGCTGCCGAGCGACGTGCGGAGCAGTCTGAAGGCCGTAGTCGGTTCAGTCCGTCGCACGCAGATATAGCCAGGTTCGTCAACATTGGCCCCCCCCCCAACTTCGCCCACAGCCGAGGCAGACGAAAGCTAATTAGCTTGCCGTTAACGCGCCGGAGGGGCGAAAGTTCCACGGAAGGATGGTGACGGGCGTGTCGGGCCTATTCGCACGCGGCGCACTCTCCCCCGGTCTAAGCCCATCCGATATCGGATTCCGGGGATACGAACGGTTCCCGGCACTTGGTAACCATCGTAACCGTCGTTCCGGGCGCCTCGGCAGCCCCGCGCCGGGGATCACCCCTCGGGTAACGGGGCCGTTGCATTCCCAATGGCGTCTCTTTAAGAGCGTTTCCCGCTACCTATGGACACTCTGCTCCCACTCTCGAAGCTGTTCTGGTTGGTTGCCGAACCGAGCAGCTTTCTGCTCCTGTGCTGGCTGGTCGGGTGTGTCCTGCTCTGGACGCCCTGGCTGAAATACGGCCGCTTGCTGGTCGCGGCCGCGGCGCTGGTTACCCTGGCGAATGCGATGCTTCCCATCGGCCAGTGGGCGTTGCGGCCGATCGAGGATCGTTTTCCTCCGCCGTTAACGCTTCCCGCCCGCGTGGACGGCATCATCGTCCTGGGCGGCGTCGTCGACGAATACATCATCGGGAAGCGAGGGATTCCGAAGTCGCTCGCTGCCACGGGGTCGCCGCGCCTCGATGCGTTCCTCGAACTATCACGTCGCTACCCGATGGCACGGCATGTCTTTACGGGAGGAGCCATCGAGCTGATCAACGGTCGAGATACCGAGGCCGATGTCGTCAGGCGCATCTTCGCCCGCATCGGCGTCGACACGACGCGCATCATATTCGAGGACAGATCGCGCAACACTTACGAGAACGCCGTATTCAGCTATGCGGCCGTGAAGCCCGAGCCGGAAGAGCAATGGATCATCATCACGTCGGCCCGACACATGCCGCGCGCGATAGGCACGTTCCGCAAGGCCGGTTGGCAGAATCTCATTCCGTTTCCGGTTGATTTCGCAACCGACCCCGAGTCCGACTTCGAGCCCCAGTTCGGACTGGGACGGAACCTGCAGTTCTTGTCGGAAGCCGTCCGAGAATACATCGGCCTGACTGTCTATTACTGGCTGGGGCGAACCACGACCTGGTTTCCTGGGCCGTAACGAAGCCCGCCGCATATACTGGCCGCGGGTGCAACGAATCCTCGAGCCGGAGCCATTTTCATTGCCGCGTTTCGAAGCTTGTGGCAGAAAAAGCCGAGTGCTCGATAGCGTTACTACGAATTTCCGCTCATGAAGCGTCGCTTTTTTATTACGGGCGGGATGGCCCTTGCGCTCGGAGCGGCAATCCGTCCGGCATGCGCCAACGAAGCCGATTTCAGGACCTGGCTGCAAGGCGTGCAGCGCGAGGCTATCCAGCGGGGAATACCGGCCGAAATCGTGGCCGATGCCCTGGCGGACGTGACCCCCATTCCGCGCGTGCTGGAGCTTGACCGACGCCAGCCCGAAACGACGCTGACCTTCGACGAATACGTCTCGCGTGTCGTGACGCAAACTCGGATCGAGACGGGGCGCAGCCGGCTGCGCGAGCACCGGGACTTGCTGGAACAGGTCAGACGCCGCTATGGCGTACAACCACGCTTCATCGTCGCACTGTGGGCGATCGAAACCGACTTCGGTCGCATCACCGGCAACTTCTCGGTCATTGGCGCCCTCGCGACGCTCGCCTATGACGGCCGACGCAGCGCCTTCTTCCGCGAGGAGCTGTTCAATGCGCTCAAAATCGTCGCGCGGGGCGACATCTCCGCAAAGGACATGCGCGGCTCCTGGGCCGGTGCGATGGGGCAGAGCCAGTTCATGCCGTCGAGTTTCCTCGCGTACGCCGTCGACTTTGACGGGGATGGACGCGCCGACATCTGGAACAGTCGGGCCGACGTGTTCGCCTCCATCGCCAATTACCTTGCAGCGGTCGGCTGGCGCAGCAACGAGACGTGGGGGCGGGAGGTCCGGCTACCGGCCGACTTCGATCGCCAGCTCATCGACCACAACAAGGTTCAGAAGACACTGCGGGAATGGCAAGCGCTGGGCGTCCGGCGGGCCGATGGCAGCGATCTGCCGGCGCAGGATATCAGCGCGTCCCTGATCCAGCCCGGCGGGGCAGATGGACCTAGTTTTCTAATTTACAACAATTACCGGGTTATCCTGCGGTGGAATCGTTCACTCTACTTCGCGACGGCGGTCGGGTTCCTTGCTGACCACTTTGACGATAGTTAATTTACGAAATATAGGTTGTAGGGAGGGGGATACTAGATGCGGGGGGGCATGCGGCTGGCGCTGTCAGCCATATCGGCAGCTACGGCTGTGCTGCTGGGCGGATGCGCCGAAACGACGCTTGCCATCCACACCGCGAAACAGCTCACGCGTAACGAGACGCCCCCCCGCCAGGGGATCTACAAGGTCGGCGAGCCTTACCAGATCAACGGCGTCTGGTACTACCCGGCAGAAGATTACGAATATGACGAGACGGGGATCGCCTCGTACTATGGTGGCGAAACGCGGGGTGTAAACTTCCACGGTCGCGTGACGGCGAACGGGGAGATCTACGACATGAACGCCCTGACGGCGGCACATCAGACGCTGCCGATGCCCAGCCTCGTACGGGTCACCAACCTCGAGAACGGACGCTCGATCGTGCTGCGGGTCAATGATCGGGGCCCCTTCGTACGTGGCCGCATCATCGACGTCTCGCGACGGGCCGCACAGCTCCTGGGGTTCGAGAGTCAGGGCACGGCTCGGGTTCGGGTTCAGATTCTCGCGGAAGAAAGCCGGCGGCTGAAAGAAGCGATGCTGCGGGGCCAGGAAGACCCTTCCGAGATCCAGACCGTTGCTGCCGCGCCGCGCACCGCAGTTGCCAGCGACGCGCTGCCACCGCCGCCCGGTACTCGCGCAACAGGCAACGTCGGATCAGCCGCGCTACCGCCGCCTTCCGCGATGTTCCCGCCGGCCCCGGAAACGTCTTTGACGTCGGCTGCAGCCGAGAAGCGCGCGCGGAGCAGGCCGCCACAGACCGTCGCGGCCCGCCCGGCGGCGCCGGTGGTGGCCGCCCCCTCGACCTCGACGTCCGCCACGGCGCCGGTAACACAACGTCAACTCCCTGCACCCCAGCCGGCACCCGTTCCGGCATCGACGGAGGTTGCGGCATTGCCCGTTGCTCAGCAGGCCGCGGCATCGCCCGTGGTTCTGCAGACGCCGATCAGCCCCACGAACATCTTCATCCAGGCGGGCGCCTTCGCGAACTACGACAATGCCTACCGGCTGAGCGTGCGCTTGTCGCGCTATGGCAAGGCCACCGTCACTCCCGTCAATGGCGGCGCACAGCAGCTCTATCGAGTACGCATCGGCCCGATCTCGACCGTCCAGGAGGCGGATTCATTGCTTGCCGAAGTGAGCTCGGTCGTACCGGAAGCCCGGATCGTCGTGGACTAGACCATGTCAGTTCCGTGCACATGCCAAAGTTCCGGCGCAATTCGTGATTAGGGAAAACGCGTGCGACTGGTGGTTGAGAGATCTATTGCGGCGCTCTTCAGATTTCAGAGCAGATGATGCCCATGAAACCATCGCCCTTCCGATACGCGGCCTTGGTCGCCGCTGTATTGCTCCTCGGGATTTCCGGCCGGGTTCCGGACGCAGCAGCTCAGCAAGCCCAGCGCAATCCGGCGGAGCAGCCGAGGATCATCGCCGAAGAGGCTGGCGTTCAAACGCTTCAGACCACGGCACGCCAGGCGATCATTGTCGATTATCAGACCGACACCGTTCTCTTCGAGAAGAACGCCGACGAGCGCATGCCGCCGTCGTCGATGAGCAAGATCATGACCGCCTACCTGGTCTTCAAGGAGATCAAAGAGGGGCGGCTGTCGCTCACCGATACCCTGCCGGTCAGCGAGAAGGCGTGGCGTATGCAGGGGTCGAAGATGTTCGTCCCCCTGGGCGGGCGAGTGACGGTCGAGGATCTTCTCCGCGGCATGATCATTCAATCGGGCAACGATGCCTGCATTGTGCTGGCGGAAGGCATCGCCGGCAGCGAGGAGGCCTTTGCCGAACGGATGAACGAGGAGGCGCGGCGCCTCGGACTGAAGGACAGCAACTTCCGCAACGCGTCCGGCTGGCCTGACCCCGACCATTACATGACCGCGCGCGATCTGGCGATCCTCGCCAAGCGCCTGATCGACGATTTTCCCGAGTTCTACAAGTATTACAGCGAGAAGAGTTTCACGTACGGGGTCGACTCAAAAGGCACGCCGATCCGGCAGGGCAACCGGAACCCGCTGCTGTACAAGAACACGGGGGCCGACGGCATCAAGACCGGACACACGGAGGCCGCTGGCTACGGCCTGACTGCATCCGCGGTACGCGACGGCCGGCGGATCATCATGGTCTTGAATGGAATGCCCAGCATGCGCAATCGCGCCGAGGAAAGCGAACGGCTGCTCGACTGGGCCTACCGGGAATTCGGCACGTACGGCCTGTTCAAGGCCGGCCAGGTCGTCGAAACCGCGGATGTCTGGCTCGGCGACAAGCCGACCGTTCAGCTCGTTGCGCCAAAGGACGTGCTCGTCACGATGCCGCGTCGCGCCCGCGCCCAGATGAAGGTAACGGTCGTGTACGATGCGCCGGTACCCGCGCCATTCACGAAGGGTACCGAACTTGGGAAACTGATCGTCACCGCGCCGGGTATCCAGACCGTAGAGGTTCCGTTGGTTGCCGACTCGGACGTCAATCAGCTCGGCTTCACTGGGCGGATCGGCGCGGCGATCGGCTATCTGATTTGGGGTGCTGAAAGGAAGTGAGCCATTCTGCGAGAGGTCGGGGCCGTTTCATCACGCTCGAGGGTGGTGAGGGGGCGGGGAAATCGACCCAGATCTCACGACTTGTGCGGGCGCTCACCGCGGCCGGCATCCCGGCTCGCGCGACGCGCGAGCCGGGCGGCGCGCCGGGCGCAGAGCTCATCCGCAAGCTGCTGGTCGAGGGAGAACCTGGGCGGTGGCGTCCGACGACGGAAGCGCTTCTCCACTTCGCCGCCCGGGTCGAGCACCTCGACGATTTGGTATTTCCCGCGCTAGATGCCGGAGAATGGGTCGTCTGCGACCGGTTCGCGGATTCGACCATGGCCTACCAGGGATATGGGCATGGGCTCGATCGCACCGTGATCACGACGCTGTACCAAACCGTAATCGGTGATTTCGCGCCCGACCTTACGTTGATCCTGGATGTACCTGTCGAGATCGGACTTGCCCGTGCTGCGACACGTCGCAACGCTGAGACGCGTTACGAGCGCATGGATCATGGCTTCCACGAACGCGTTCGTCGGGGGTTTCTCGAGATTGCGCGGCAATACCCCGCGCGTTGCGTCGTGATCGATGCAAACGGTCCGCCCGATGCCGTCACGGACAGCATTCTTGAGGTGGTGACGCAACGGCTTGGCGTCCAGCTGGGTGCCGCCGGTCAGCAGCCGGCATGACATGCCATGACCGAACCGACACCAACTGGGACCCCACCACGCGCGAATCCGCGCCTCGTCGGCCACGCGGCCGCGGAGCAGGCGATGCTTGGCGCCTGGCGGTCGGGTCGGATGCCTCACGCATGGCTCGTCGGCGGACCACGCGGTATCGGCAAGGCGACGCTCGCCTACCGCTTCGCCCGCTTCGTCCTCGCGCAAGGGCAGGGCACAGCAAGTCTGCCGGGCATGCCGGCGGATTCACTGGAAATTCCGGTTTCGGCCCCGGTCTTTCGCCGGGTGGCGGCGGGCAGTCACGCGGATTTGCTGTCACTGGAGCCGGGCATGCTCCATCCAGAAACGAATAAGCCGACGCAGGACATCGTCGTCGGCCATGTCCGCCGTGCGATCGATTTCCTCTTGAAAACGGCAGCGGAGGGCGGCTGGCGCGTCGTCGTCATCGACGAAGCGGAGGCAATGAACCGGAGCGCGGCCAATGCGCTTCTCAAGATCCTCGAAGAGCCGCCGTCGAACTGTCTGCTCCTGCTCGTCAGCCATAACCCCGGCCGGCTTCTACCCACGATCCGGTCCCGATGCCGGCTCTTGACGCTTCAGCCGTTGACTCCCTCGGATGTCGATGCGCTCCTTGCCGAACTGCGCCCGACGCTCGACGCCAGCGAGCGCCAAATACTGGTCGAACTCGCCAACGGTTCGATCGGCCGTGCGCTGGAACTGGCGGACAGCGGCGGCGGCGAGCTTTTTCGGGAAGTCGACGGGCTGCTCGGCCGGTTGCCGGACCTCGACGTGCCCGCCGCACATGCGTTTACCGACCGCTTCGTCCGTGCCGGCGAGGGGGCAGATGCGGGCTTCCGAATGGTCATGGAATTGATTGCGGACTGGATCGAGAGGCGTCTCACGACCGGCCGAATCGCGGGACCACTCTGGTTCGACGCTCGTGACCGGGTTCGGCGGCTTGCGGGGCTCGCCGACGGCCTCAACCTCGACCGCAAGCAAGTGCTTCTGGGCGCGTTGCTCGCCGTGCAGCGCGCCGCCGCTGCCGCCGTACGGCCGCGCTAAGGCCCCCTGGCAGCCCGTTCGTATTCGGTAGCCAATTGCTCGGTCGTCGCCTAAATAAGGGACGCGAGCGGATAGCCCAGCATGACCAAGACATATTACGTAACGACACCAATCTATTATGTGAACGATCGGCCGCACCTGGGCCACGCGTATACCACCGTGGCCTGCGACGTCCTGGCGCGGTTCAAGCGCCTCGACGGCTACCGCGTGCACTTCCTGACCGGCACCGACGAACATGGCCAAAAGGTCGAGAAGGCGGCAGCAGCGGCTGGGATCGATCCCCAGGCCTTCACCGACATGGTCTCCCAGAACTTTCGGGACATGTGTCGGGCAATGGACATTTCCAATGATGATTTCATCCGTACGACCGAGCCGCGCCATATCCGCGCGTGTCAGGCGATCTGGCAGGCGCTGGAGCGCAACGGGGACATCTATCTCGGCAAGTACGCTGGTTGGTATGCGGTCCGGGACGAGGCGTTTTACGGCGAAGACGAACTGACCATCGGGCCGGACGGCAAGAGGCGCGCCCCAAGCGGTGCCGAGGTCGAATGGGTCGAAGAGCCGAGCTATTTCTTCCGGCTGTCGGCCTGGCAGGACCGGCTGCTGATGTTCTATGACGCCAATCCGGACTTCGTCGCACCGGCCAGCCGCCGCAACGAGGTCGTGAGCTTCGTCCGCCAAGGGCTTACGGATCTGTCAATTTCGCGAACGACCTTCAGCTGGGGCATCAAGGTGCCGAACGCGCCGGGCCACGTGATGTACGTGTGGCTGGACGCGCTTACGAACTACATCACGGCCATCGGCTACCCGGACACTGAAAACGAAGCGTTTCGAACGTTCTGGCCGGCCGATCTTCACATGGTGGGGAAGGATATTCTCCGCTTCCACGCGGTCTATTGGCCGGCGTTCCTGATGGCTGCCGGCCTGCCGCCGCCGCGCCGCGTCTTTGCCCACGGCTGGTGGACCGTCGAAGGCCAGAAAATGTCGAAGTCGTTGGGCAATGTCGTCAGCCCCTACGACATCGTCGCAAAATATGGCTTGGACCCGGTTCGCTATTTCCTGCTGCGGGAGGTTCCGTTTGGCCAGGACGGCGATTTCTCGCAGCGTGCCATGGTCAACCGCCTCAACGGCGATCTTGCCAACGACTTCGGAAACTTGGCCCAACGCGTCCTGAGCTTCATACAGCGCAACGCGGGCGCGCAGGTTCCGGAGCCGGGCCCGTTCCAGGCGGCCGATGAACGCCTGCTCGGCGAAGCCCGGGGCTTGCTCCCGGTATTGCGCCGCGAATTGGACGAGCAGGCCTTCCACAAGGCACTCGATGCGATCTGGCAGGTAGTCGGCGCCGCCAACCGCTATGTGGACGAACAGGCGCCATGGACACTCCGCAAGACCGACCCAGAGCGGATGAATACGGTCCTGTACGTCCTGGCCGAGGTGCTAAGGCATCTCGGTATTCTCTGCCAGCCGTTCATGCCGGGCACGATGGGTCGGCTGCTCGATCAGCTCGCCGTCCCGGCGCAGGAGCGCCATTTCGCGGCTCTTGAGACGAACATGCTTAAGCCGGGAACCAAGCTGCCACCGCCGGTAGGAATCTTCCCGCGGTATGTCGAGGAGGGAGCGGCGAAGGGGGGCGGCGGCTGATGCTGGTCGACAGCCATTGCCATCTCGACTACCCGCCGCTGGCCGAGGATCTGAACGGCGTGCTGGCCAGGGCAGGGCAAGCCGGTGTCACGCATATGCTGACAATCGGCACCAAGTTGCGCGACTTTCCGCGCGTCCGCGCGCTTGCCGACCAGCACCCGAACGTTTTCTGCTCCGTCGGCATCCATCCTCACGAGGCGGAGAACGAGGCGGCCGATGTGACGCGCCTTGTCGAACTGACCGCACACCCGAAGGTGATCGGCATCGGTGAGACCGGGCTGGATTACTATTACGACAAGAGTCCGCGCGAGAAGCAGCAGGCGAATTTCCGCGCCCACATCCGGGCGGCACAGCAGTCCGGCCTGCCGTTGATCGTGCATACCCGCGATGCGGACGACGACACGGCAAGGCTCCTGGCCGAAGCGACAAACGAGGGGCCACCGGTCCGTGGCGTCCTTCACTGCTTCACGTCTTCGCGCTGGCTGGCCGAGCGGGCCATCGAGCTCGGCTTCTATATCTCTATCTCCGGAATTATCACGTTCAAGAACGCAGAAACACTGCGTGAGACCGTACGGGCGCTGCCGATCGAACGCCTTCTCGTCGAGACGGACTCGCCGTATCTGGCGCCGGTTCCAATGCGCGGCAAGCCCTGCGAGCCGGCGTATGTCGCTTATACCGCGGCGAAAGTCGCCGAGCTCAAGGGCATCTCGGTCGACGAGCTCGCACGGCACACAACGGCGAATTTCTTCACGCTTTTCCAGCGCGCACGGACGGCCCAACCGGCATGAAAATCACGATTCTCGGCTGCGGCGGGTCCGGTGGCGTACCGTTGATCGGCTGCAAATGTCCGGTGTGCACGTCATCCGATCCGCGCAACAAGCGTACGCGGTGCTCGATCATGGTCGAGGTCGGCTCCACCAGGCTTCTGGTCGATGCCGCGCCGGACCTTCGACAGCAGTTCCTGGCGAACGGCTTCTCCGAGGTCGATGCGGTCATTCTGACGCATGCCCATGCCGACCACCTGCACGGCATCGACGATCTGAGGTCGGTCAATTACCATAGGAACGCACCGCTCGATGTCTGGGCCACTGCAGGTACGCTCGCGGAGGCGCAGCGGCGGTTCAGCTATGCGTTCAATCCGCCGCGCCACGTGGAGGGGATCTGGTACGCGCCGTCATTGCGCCCGCGCGAGATCACGGGCGCGTTCCAGATCGGCGACGTGATGGTCCAGCCGTTCGAGCAGAACCATGGCCGGGATCGCGACCCGACCTTGGGGCTGCGCTTCGGGCCGTTCGCATATTCCACGGACGTCAAGGAGATGCCGGAAGCCGCTTTTGCGGTCCTTGAAGGCGTCGAAGTCTGGGTAGTCGACTGCCTTCAGGAGAAGCCGAACATCGCGCACAGCGATCTTGAACAGACGCTGTCCTGGGTCCGCCGTGTGGGACCGAAGCGCGCCGTTCTCACGCACATGAACCACACGGTGGATTATGCGACCTGGAAGGCGAAACTGCCACAGGGCGTGGAGCCGGCTTACGACGGCATGGTAATCGAAATCTAAGGCCCGAAATGGGGTCGGATTCGACGCAGTCGGGGTTGCGTATCGGTGTCCGCCGATGATTTTCGATAATGTATATTATGCGATAATTATGTCTACCAGAACGGCCGTCCGGATCGCAGCCCCATGACGCTTTCTTCTTCTTCCCCGTTCCGGACCCCGCCACAAACGACGAATTCGTCTGTCGTCGTAAGCCCGACCGGGGTCAACACAGAGTGTGGCTTGTTGGAATCTCGCTGCCGGATGCGACCCACGCCCACGGGCCATCAAGGCAGCCCCTTCGGCAACGATTGCCGATGTAACTTCGTCCGGCGCTCGTTGCCGGCGACGTGAATTTGACCTGAGCCCGTCACTCAGCTGAACAGCCGGTCGATCTCGGATTGGTTGCTGAGGGTACCGTTGGGCTTGGGACCGGCCGCACCGTTCGGCGGCGGCATCACGTTGGCGGCATCTCCCGGCGCGGCGGCGCCATCGGAGTCGGTGTTCCCGTCCCGCAGGCTTCCGGTGTCCAGTCCAATGCCGGCCAGCAGGGCGTCGATCTCTTCCTGGGAACGCCCCTCACCGGGGCGTGCCGGCCCGTTCAGGAGATGCGCATCGGGCCGCGGATCCGTCGGAAGGACCACGGACGTCGGCGTGATGCTATCGGCGCCCCAGATCTCGACCATGGCATGGACCCGCTGTTCCAGGTACCGCAGCGTGTTGACGACTTTCGTGATCCGCTGACCGGTCAGATCCTGGAACGAGCATTCGGTCAGGATGTCCGTCGCCTGTTCCGACAGTTGGGCGGCGAGCGCTGCATGTTCCGGCGGCAGCTGGGCCGCGATCTCCAGAATCCGCTCGGCCGCGTTCAGGATGTTCGATGTCGCCTGTTCGGTGTGAGACACGATCGCATCGAGTTCACCGGTCGCGAGCATGATCCGGCTATTGGCATTGCCGTCGCCCGTCTTCATCTGCATCGCGGCGATCTCGTTCCGCGTGCGCTGAATGCACGCGGACATCTCCTGCAGCTCACGCCGCAATACGGAGATCTGTGCCTGCTCCGCGGCATCAGAGATCTTGCGCTCGGTCCATTCCTTGAGCTCGCGCGTAAGCTCGACGACCGCGTTGTAGGCGACCAGCCGGTTCTGTTCCGCGTAGGCACGCAGAAAGGCGCGCCCCCGCACCGTCGACTCGAGCGCAGCCTGGATCTCGGCGAACTCGGCATCAGTCAACGAAAACTGCTGCTGCGTGCTCATTGGAGTGGCCCGACCACGGATTCGATCTTGGACTTGAGCGTCGCCGCATTGAACGGCTTGACGATGTAATTGTTGACCCCCGCCTCCTTGGCCACGAGCACGTTTTCCGTCTTGCTTTCTGCTGTGACCATGATGAACGGAATGCTTTTCAGGTGCTGATCCGACCGGCACTCCTTGAGAAGCTGCAGGCCGGACATCGGCTCCATGTTCCAGTCGGAAATCACGAGGTCGAATTTCGACGACTGCAGCTTGTGCAGCGCACCTACGCCGTCATTGGCCTCCTCGACATTCTTGATGCCGAGTTGTTCCAGCAAACTCTTGAGAATTCGCCGCATCGTCGCATAGTCGTCGACGATCAATACGCGCAAGTCTTTTGCCGCCATCCCCTTTTCCGACCTTTCAATACAGCCGCCATGGGAGCCGATTCGGCGCGTATCATGCGCGGACAATGCTTGCCGGTTCGTAAACCGTAAACACGACGCCTGAAGATTGATTTTTTCTTTAATTTTATGCATTTGGCGAAGCCGCCTTTCGTAGGTCCGAAAGCGCGCCGGGTAGGTCCGCCCGGTTCGACGGCATGTCGCATCGACGACCACATGACGCCGATTGATCCTACAACGGATTATCGCTTCGTTTGCGAGGGCTCCACCGGCATGCAAAAAATGCCGCACCTGCAGCGCTGTAACAGCCCAGCCCCGACCGAGGTTCACGAGCCGATGACAAGTCGACCGTCGCCGATCGAACGCCTGAAGACAATCATGGCGACGCTGCGCGACCCGCAGCGTGGCTGCCCGTGGGACGTCGAGCAGACGTTCCGGACGATCGCGCCGTACACGATCGAGGAAGCCTACGAGGTTGCCGATGCCATCGAGCGCGACGACATGGCGGCGCTCAAGGAGGAATTGGGCGATCTTCTGTTTCAGGTGGTGTTTCACGCCCGGATGGGCGAAGAAGCAGGCCTGTTTACGTTCGACGACGTCGCGGATGTCCTCGCCGACAAGATGGTCCGTCGACACCCGCACGTCTTCGGTACATCCGAGATCAAGACGGCGGCAGCGCAGACCGTGGCCTGGGAAGAGCACAAGGCGAAAGAGCGCCGGGCAAGCTATGGTGAAGCGGCCAGCGCGCTCGCCGGCGTGCCGGTCAATCTCCCTGCCCTGGCCCGGGCACAGAAAATCCAGAAGCGCGCTGCCCGCGTCGGATTCGATTGGGGCGACGCGGTGCCGGCCCTGGAAAAAGTCGACGAGGAGGTTCGCGAGCTCCGGGCCGAACTCACCAACCGAACGGCCGCATCGCCGGAGCGGCTCGAGGAGGAGATCGGCGATCTGCTTTTCGCCGTCGTCAACGTGGCACGGCTGATCGGCGCCGATGCGGAGACGGCGCTGCGGCGGGCGACCCTCAAGTTCGAGCGCCGTTTTCGACGCGTCGAGGCGCTGCTCGCCCAAAGCGGCAAGACGCCGGAACGGGCCAGCCTGAGCGAAATGGACGCGCTGTGGGACCGCGCAAAAGCCGAGGAACGGTCCTGACGGTCGCGACGTGGGCGGTCACGTCGTCTTCGGAAGACTCCGTTCGACGAGCCGCGCCCAGTAGCTGGCGCCGAGCGGCAGGATCGCGTCGTTGAAGTCGTAGTGCGGGTTGTGCAACGTACAACCGCCTTCGCCGGATCCATTGCCGATGAAGATGTAGGCCCCTGGCTTCGCCTGCAGCATGAAGGCGAAATCCTCGCCTCCCATGGTCGGCTCATAGTTGGTGTCGACATTGTCGTTGCCGACGACTTCCGCTGCCACCCGTGCTGCGTGCTGCGCTGCCGCCGCATCGTTGACCAGCGGCGGATAACGCCGCTCGTAGCGTAGAGTCATGGTTGCGCCGAGCGCACGGCACACGCCGTCGGCAATCCGACGGATCGCTGGTTCGATCGCGGCCTGCACTTCCGGCTTGAACGATCGCGTCGTACCGCGGAGGACGACGTCGTCGGGGATAACGTTCCAGGTGTCACCACCGTGAACCTGGGTCACACTGATCACCGCCGCGTCGAGCGGGTCCGTGTTCCGGCTCACGACCGTCTGCAGGGCGAGGACGATCTGGGCCGCCGCGACGACCGGATCGATGCCAAGATGCGGCATGGCGCCATGGGTGCCCTTGCCCCGGATGGCGATTTCGAAGACGTCGTAGGCCGCCATCATCGGCCCCGGCCTGATGCCAAACTTCCCGACGGCCAGGCCGGGCTTGTTGTGCATGCCGTAGACGGCCTCGACGGGAAACTTCTCGAACAGCCCCTGCTCCACCATCACCCGGCCGCCGCCCTCGTTCTCCTCGGCCGGTTGGAAAATGAAATGGACCACCCCGTCGAAGTTGCGCGTTTCCGCGAGATACTTGGCCGCGCCGAGCAACATGGCGGTATGGCCGTCATGACCACATGCGTGCATTTTGCCGCGATGGCGCGACGCGTGCGCGAAGGTGTTCTTTTCCTCCAGATCGAGCGCATCCATATCGGCCCGAAGGCCGATCGCGCGGGTCCCCTTGCCGGCGCGCAGCGTCCCGACGACGCCAGTGCCGGCAAGCCCCCTGTGAACCTCGATGCCGAATTCCTCGAGTCGCCTGGCGACGAAATCGGCGGTGCGATGCTCCTGAAATGCCGTCTCGGGATGCGCGTGGAGATCGCGCCGCCACGCGGTCATTTCGTCGTGGAACTCGGCGATGCGATTGATGACAGGCACGGTCGTCAGTCGTTGGCGAGAAGGTGGATGAGGCTCGACGTGTCCCAACGGCCGCCGCCGCGGGCCTGGACCTGCGCATAGAACTGATCCACGAGCGCAGTCACCGGGAGACGCGCCTTGTTGCGCTTGGCCTCGTCCAGACAGATGCCCAGATCCTTGCGCATCCAGTCGACGGCAAAGCCGAAGTCGAACTTCCCCTCGACCATGGTCTTGCCGCGATTCTCCATCTGCCAGGAACCGGCCGCCCCCTTGGTGATCACCGACAACACCTTGTCGATGTCGAGCCCCGCCTTGACAGCGAAGTTCATGCCCTCCGCCAGTCCCTGCAGCAATCCGGCAATACAGATCTGGTTCACCATCTTGGTCAGTTGTCCCGCGCCCGCAGGGCCGATGAGCGTAACCGCCTTGGCATAGACTTTCATTACCGGTTCGGCGCGTGCATAGGTTTCCGCATCGCCCCCGACCATGATGCCGAGCTGGCCGTTCTCGGCACCTGACTGACCGCCGGACACGGGCGCGTCGAGAAACCCGAGGCCGCGCTTCTTCGCTTCGACCTCGATCTCGCGCGCGACGAATGCAGAGGCTGTCGTGTGGTCGATCAGAATCGCGCCCCTTTGCATCCCGGCAAGCGCGCCGCTGTCGCCGTAAACGACCGAACGCAGGTCATCGTCGTTTCCGACCATCGTGAACACGAACTCGGCCCCCTTCGCCGCCTCCGCCGGCGTCGGTGCCTTGCGGCCCTTGTATTGAGTGGTCCATTTCTCGGCCTTGCTGCCGGTCCGGTTGTAGACAACCACCTCGTGCCCAGCCTTGGCGAGATGTCCGGCCATCGGAAATCCCATGACGCCGAGACCGATAAAGGCCACTTTTGCCATAGCGCTTCCCCTAGTCCGTATGAGCTTTGTGTCGGCCGCGATCATAGCGACCGCGTACCGGTACGGCAATCCAGCGGAACGCCGATTGACTGTGTTCACCCGACTCGCCGAGGATGCCTGCTCGATGGCGTCACCTTCGTCAAGGGAGTCCGGAAGAGATGGCAGCCTATCAACCTCGGATCGTCTTCATCACCGGCGCGACGGCCGGCTTCGGTGCGGCGCTTGCGCGCCGCTTTGCGGCATCGGGCAGTCGCGTCGTGATTATGGGCCGTCGCCGGGAACGGCTCGATGCGCTCAGGGCCGAGCTCGGCGAGCTGGTCCATCCGATCGTCCTCGACGTACGTGACCGGAATGCCGTGGCCGCTGCCGTGTCATCGCTGCCACCGGCTTTCGCCGAGATTGACTGTCTGATCAACAACGCAGGTCTCGCCCTAGGTCTCGAACCGGCGCAGAACGCGCGCCTGGAGGATTGGGAGACGATGATCGACACGAACGTCAAAGGGCTGGTGTACGTCACCCATGCCGTATTGCCGGGGATGGTCAAGCGTAATCGAGGTCACGTGATCAATCTCGGATCGGTCGCCGGCACCTATCCCTATCCCGGTGGCAACGTTTACGGCGCGACAAAGGCGTTCGTGCGCCAGTTCACCCTCAACCTTCGTGCCGACCTGCTCGGGACGGCGGTGCGCGCCACCGTGATCGAACCCGGCATGGCCGAGACCGAGTTCTCACTCGTACGTTTCGGGGGCGATGCCGAGAAAGCCCGCAAGGTTTACGAAGGCGTCAAGCCGATGACCGCCGAAGAAATCGCTGACACGATCGTCTGGGTGTCGACGCTGCCGCCGCACCTCAACATCAATCGGATCGAGATGATGCCCGTGCAGCAGGCTTTCTCGCCGTTCGCCGTGAAGAGGAACGTTTAACCCGCAAGGCGAACACCTGGCCGTTGTCCGGCGTGGCGCTGAAGGACACGCCTGACCTTGTCGATCATCTCGTCGATGTGCTTGCGTTCCGCGATGAATGCCGGCGCGAAAATCAGCGTGTCGCCACCCACCCGCGCGAGCATGCCCGTGTTGAACAACTCGCATAACACTTCATAGCCGCGCATGCCGGGTTTGTCCGCCGGCGCAATGTCGAT
Organism: uncultured Rhodospirillales bacterium; assembly: GCA_937926175.1. Lineage (GTDB taxonomy): Bacteria > Pseudomonadota > Alphaproteobacteria > CACIAM-22H2 > CACIAM-22H2 > CALANV01. The sequence goes on from CALANV010000048.1 coordinate 47,842, forward strand.
GGCGGCCAGCAGGCCATAACCCCGAATATCGGTGATTATCGGAATGTCGCGAAGCGACCAGACGGCGTCCAGGAAGTACGGGGACAGTTCCGCCGCACGCTCGAACAATCCTTCGCGGCGATAGATGTCGAGCGTGGCGAGACCGGCCGCGCATGCCGCAGGTATGCCCGAATAGGTATATCCGTGGAACAGTTCGATCGATTTCGGTGCCGCGGCGTCAACGACCGTCTGATAGATCTGTTCACGCATGGCAACGGCGCCCATCGGGATCACACCGTTGGTAAGCGCCTTCGCCATCGTGATCATGTCGGGTGTAACGCCGAAGCTTTGTGCTGCGAACGGCTTTCCGGTGCGCCCAAAACCGCAGATAACCTCGTCGAAAATAAGAAGGATACCGTGCCGATCGCAGATTTCTCTCAGGCGTTTCAGATAGCCTTTCGGCGGCACGAGAATGCCGAATGAGCCGGCGATCGGCTCGACGATGCAGGCGGCGATCGTGTCGGCGCCGTAAAGATCCACATGGCGCTGCAGATCGTCCGCGAGCTCGGCCCCCTTGTCGGCCTCCCCGCGAACGAACTTGTTCTCTGGCAGCACCGTGTGGCGGATATGGCTGATGCCCGGCAGCACCGCTCCGAACTGCTCGCGGTTGCGGACCATTCCCGCAAGCGACAGACCGCCGAAATTGACGCCATGATAGGCGCGCTCACGGCTGACGAAGCGCGTCCGCTGCGGCTGGCCGCGTGCCCGGTGATAGGCCAGCGCAATCTTCATCGCCGTATCCACCGACTCCGAACCGGAGTTGGTGAAGAACACGTAATTGAGATCGTCGGGCGTAAGTTCGCCGATCCGTCGGGCGAGTTCGAACGCCTTGTCATGCCCGAACTGGAACGGAGGCGCATAATCGAGCGTGAGCAGCTGCTGGTGGACGGCGTCCGCGATTTCCCGCCGGCCGTGCCCTGCCGATACGCAATAAAGACCTGAACAACCGTCGATCAACGTCTCGCCGCGATGGTTCTTCAGGTACATCCCCTGCGCCTCGCTGAAGAGGCGCGGCTCGACCTTGAAATGCCGGTTCGCCGTGAAAGGCATCCACTGATACTCGAGCGAGTTGGCGCTGGTCTGCATGTTAGATTCCGGTCGGTTGGCGATTTGTGGCCCTCTCTCTCCATCATAGGACCGACAGCGGAGAAAGGACAGATGGCCGTCAGGGCGCGAAGAGCGCAGCCCGCAACCAGTGCCAGCTTTGCTCATCGGACGCGACCACGAACGGACCGCTGAAAGGCGGATCGGTTGGACGATACGGCGTTCCATCGAGTCGCCGTGCGTACCCCCCGGCCTCGGTGACGATCAATACGCCAGGCGCGTGGTCCCAAGGATTCAGGCGTTGGTAGAACGCGAAGTGCAGACGTCCTTCGGCAAGATTGACATAGTCCTGCGCCGCGCATCGAAAATTGACGAGAGCCGCGACACGGTCGGCGCGCGCGCCGATCCGGGCCGCAAGGTCGCGTTCGCCATATCGGAGGTTCGCGACCCCGGCCATGTGCGCAAGGCTTTTCGGTGCCGCGACCTTGAGGCGCCGTCCCTCGGCATACGCCCCACTACCACTCTCAGCCGTCAACGTGACGCCCCGAATAGGATCGTGAATCCAGGCCATGCGAGTCTCGCCGTTCACGACAAGGGCGATCATCGTGCCGAACAGTGGAATCCCGGCCGCGAAATTCGCGGTTCCGTCAATCGGGTCGATGAGCCATGCCGGCGTCGGCTCACGCAGGGCATCGACGAGTCGCGGATTTCCCGCCACAGCCTCTTCGCCAATGACGATCGAGCCCGGCATAAGCGCCGACAGGCGGCTGGTCAGCATGCGCTCGGCCTCGAGATCGGCCACGGTCAACAGGTCGTGCGGTCCGGATTTCTCCCGAATGTCGCCATGCGCCAGCCGTTGAAAACGCGGCAGAATCGCCGTTGTCACGACGTCGCGGATACATCCGCTGACGGCATCGACATCGGGATATCGGCGGATGCCAGAGCTCATGCGGGCCTTCCCTCGCTGAAGGACGTCAGTCGAGGCCTCGACGGGATTGTCGGGGCAAGCGCATGGACGACCAGTGAGTGAGCCTCAGCACCCGGATCACCGCCTCCCCCCCTGACGCGGACCGAAATGCGCTGCATGCCCTCTGACGCGACGACGCCCACCGAATTGCTTCGGTGGGCGTCGCACATTCATCTGCGAAGCGGACGGACGGCTTAGAAGTCCATTCCGCCCATGCCACCGCCGGGCATCGGCGACGTCGCGTCCTTCTTCTCGGGCTTCTCGGCGATCATCGCCTCGGTGGTGATGAGGAGACCCGCC
>CALANV010000049.1 GCA_937926175.1 uncultured Rhodospirillales bacterium
GGCGGGTCTCCTCATCACCACCGAGGCGATGATCGCCGAGAAGCCCGAGAAGAAGCAGTCGACGCCCGCGCCGGGTGCCGGCATGGGCGACATGGACTTCTGATCAAGCCAACAAAAACATGCCTCCAGTTGGGGGCGGGTCGAAAAGACCCGCCCCTTTTTTGTTTTTTGCCGGGCCGTCCCGGCGGTCATGACGGCCCGGCGGCCGGTCAGATGCGGGCGTGGCGCGCGGTAATGGCGCGTTCGAGCGCCGCCGCGACGAGGTGATCGATGCCGAGCACGTGACGCAGGCGCGCGAGCATCCGGCTTTCGACGAACGGCACGCGCCCATCGACCGCGGCGACGTCGCAGGCGATGAGGTACGCCGTCTCGCGCAGATGCGAGGGGATCGAGCTGCCGATGATCGCGAGCACGCGGTCGAGTCCGTCGTTGGTCTGCAGCATCACCGCGCATTCCTGGGCCGTCTCGATCAGCTGCTCGGGATCGTAGGCGCTGAACACCGGCCAGCCCTGCACGATCTGGCCGATGCGGCGCATCTCCAGAGAGGGCATGTTTCCATCGACGGCCGACACGAGAATCATCGTGTAGATCAGCGCGGCGTGCGGCGAGACGGGCGGTTGGGCGATCGTCATGCGGAAAGCCTGTCGGTTGTCGAAGCTGGGGACGACTATAGGGGCTCGGTCCGGGCCTGTCATGAGGGCCGTACCCCGCCCTTCCGGCGAACCTGCAATGCAACGATCGTGCTCGACACGTGCGCAATGCGCACGTAAGTTGCGCGCCCCAGCAACCCGGCGCCCAACGCATGCAGGCGGTCATCGACGTCGTCCTCCCCGTCTTCGCCATCATCTTCGCCGGTTTCCTCGCCGGCCGGTTCCGCATCCTCGGCACCGAGAGCTCGGAGGCGCTGAACCGCTTCGTCTATTTCTTCGCGCTGCCGGCGGTGCTCGTCCTCGGCATAGCCCGCGTGCCGGTCGGGCAGGTGTTCAACCTGCCGTTCATCGCCGCCTTCATGGGCGGCGTGATCGCGGTGTTCGTGCTGGCCATGGCGGCCGCGTACGTCGCTTTTCCCGGCCGGCTTGCGGCACGCAGCCTGAGCGGCCTGTCGGCCGTGTTCGCCAACACCGGCTACATGGGCATTCCGCTGTTCCTGACGGCGTTCGGCCCCGATGGCACGTTACCCGCCGTGATCGCCACCGTGCTGAACAGCGCGATCGTGATCGGCGGAACGATCGTGCTGATCGAACTCGATCTCACACAGGGTGCCGGCCTGCGCAAGGCGGTAATCGACGTGACCAGGGCGCTCGTCACCAATCCGCTGGTGATCGCGCCCGTGGCCGGGCTCGTCTGGGGCGCGCTGCATCTGCCGATCCCCGCGCCGATCGGCACGTTCGGCGACCTGCTCGGTGCCTCGGCCGGCCCCTGCGCGCTGTTCGCGATCGGCCTCTTTCTCGCCACGCGCTCGCTGAGCGCCCTGATGGGCGGCCGGCGCGCGATCGAGGTCACGTGGCTGATGATCCTGAAGCTGGTCCTGCAGCCGCTCGTGACGTGGTGGCTCGCGCGCCATCTCGGCCTCGACCCGTTCTGGGCGGCGTCCGCCGTCATCCTCGCGGCGCTTCCCACCGGCGCGCTCGCCTTCGTGATCGCGAGCCGCTACGGAATCTATGCCGAACGGACGTCGGCGGCGATCCTGGGGTCGACCGTCGCGTCGGTCGTCACTCTGTCGGCCGTGATGATCGCCCTCGGTGACGTGCGGCCATAGACGTCGCGACGCAATTCCGTCACAGCCGTCGTCGTCGCGGCCGTCGCCGCAGCTGCGGCACGAAGCGGTGCGCGATCACGGCGCGCGCCCCAGGAACTCCCGCGTGATCCGCACGGCATCGGCAAGGCCAACGCGCTCCACGGCCACGCCCGGCGGGAACGCGCCACAAAGCCGCGACGGCAGGCGCGGGTCGAGCAGGACGAACACTCCGGTATCGTCGGCGCGGCGCACGAGCCGGCCGAAGGCCTGCTTGAGGCGCAGTCGCGTCAGCATGTCGTCATAGGCCGCGCCGCCGAACGCGGCCTTGCGCGCACGATGAAGGATGTCGGGCCGCGGCCAGGGCACACGGTCGAACACGATCAGACGCAGGCTGCGCCCCGGCACGTCGACGCCGTCGCGCACGGCATCGGTGCCGAGCAGGCACGCGTCTTCCTCGGCACGGAAGATGTCGATGAGCGTGCCGGTATCGAGCCCGTCGATATGCTGGGCGTAAAGCGGGAGGCCGGCATCCTCGAGCGCGGTGGCGATGCGCGCGTGCACCGCCTTGAGCCGGTTGATCGCAGTGAACAGGCCGAGCGCGCCGCCGCCCGCCGCGATGAACAGCGCGCGGTAGGCGGCGGCGACCTGTGCGATGTCGGTGCCGCGCACGTCGCGCACGACGAGGACGCGCGTGCGCGCCGGATAGTCGAAGGGCGAGGGAACGCTGGCGTACACCGCGTCGGCCAGGTGGCGCGTACCGGTACGGGCCGCGGCCGCGGCCCAGTCGGTATCGGGATCACCCGTGCCGTCGGTCAGCGTCGCCGAGGTGATCAGGACGCCGTGCGCGGGCCGCGCCACGGCCTCGGCGAACGGCAGGGTGGGATCGATCCAGTGCCGGTGCAGACCGACGTCGACGTCGCGCCCCTCGACGCGTTCGACCGACAGCCATTCGACGAACTCGGGCGGCGTCTCACCGGCGAGTGCCGACAGCATGCTTCGCCACGCTGCGATCTTGTCGAGGCCGCGGCGCGCGATGCTTTTTGCGATCGCCTCGATGCGCCCGCGGGTCGTGCTGTCGAGCTCGTCGGCCTCGACGTCGAGGCGCTGGACGAGGCGCTTCACGAGCCGGTGCATCGGTTCGGCGAGGCGGGCGAGTGCCGCATCGAGGGCTGCGGCCGCGTCGATCAGCCCTTCGATCGGCGGCCGCAGGTCGGCTTCGATGCTGTAGCCGTCGTCGATGCGTTCGGCCCTGGCGTAGACCTGGGCGCGCACGCGGGCGAGGAAGGACTCGGCAGGGCCGATGGGCGTTCCGGTCAGCCGCTGCGGCCAGTGCTCGCCCGGCAGGGCGCGCGCGGCGTGGAGGATCGCCTCGAGATCGCGTTCGGCCTCGGGATCGCCGGCGACGAGGTCGCCGCAGCGCGCCTTGAGGCCGCGGGCGCGCGACCGGCCGGTGCCTTCGTTGCCGATCAGCCAGCGACGGAGCTCGTGGGACTCCTCGCCGGACAGAAATGCGGAGAAGGCGCCGTCGGCCGCATCGAAGACGTGGTGGCCCTCGTCGAACACATAGCGCGTCGGCAGGTTGGTGTCGTCGACCCCGCCGAGTGCGGCCTGATACATGACGAGCGCATGGTTGGCGATGACGATATGGGCGCGCCGGGCGCGGCGGATGCTGCGCTCGACGAAGCATTTGTGGAAGTGCGGACAGGCCGCGTAGATGCACTCGCCGCGCCGGTCGGCCAAACCGCGCGTGCGCGCACGGCCGCCGATATCGGCGAGCCAAGCCGGGAAGTCGCCGCCGACCATGTCGCCGTCGCGGGTGGCGAGCGCCCAGCGCGCCATCAGGCCGAGCGCCACCGCATCCTGCGGCCGTGACGCGAGCGCGGCGACCGCCTCTTCGAAATTGAGCAGGCAGAAATAGTTCTCGCGTCCCTTGCGGATGACAACGCGACGCTGCTTCTCGACGGGGTCGCGGTAAAGCCGGTCGAGCTCGCGGTCGATCTGGTGCTGCAGGTTGCGGGTGTAGGTGGAGATCCACACCGGCCCGTTGTTCTTCTCGGCCCAGACGGTGGCCGGTGCGAGATAACCCAAGGTCTTGCCGACGCCTGTGCCGGCCTCCGCGAGAACGAGGCGAGGCTGGTCCTCGACCTCGCGCGGCATGAAGGCAGCGCTGACGGCAGAGGCATAGTCCGCCTGACTGGGGCGCGGCTCGGCATCCGCGCCGAGCATCTTGACGAGCCGGGCGCGTGCCTCGACGGGTTCGACCGGCCACGTGCCGGGCGGAGGCTCGGGCGCGTGCTCGGACCATTCGGCAAGACGCAGCCATACGTGAAGGGCCCGGAACGAGGTCGCCGCCGCATAGGCCTCGGGCGCATCGCCGAGTGCGGCGAGCACCGCATCAGCCCAGCGCCAGCCGCCGCGCGCCATCACCCGCGCGATGCCAATTACATCCGGATCGTGCGGCCGGTCGGGGGCGGCGAGCTCGGCCAGCAGGCGATGCGTGGCCTCGCGGAGCGCCAGTGCCTCGGACGCCAGATCGTGGCGCACGAAGATGCCCAGCACGGCCGCAAGGCCGCGCGGCGTCGGCAGGCAGAACTGCGCGGGACGAACGAAGGCGAAGAGCTCGAGCAGGTCGAGTGCCGCGATACGCTCGAGCCCGAGCCGACGCGCCGTGGCGGGCGCATGGACGACGATCGGTGCCGCGGCGCGGGCGCGTACCGCCGCCTCCTCGCCGTCGATCTCGGCGATCTCGCCGTCGGGCGACAGCCAGATCGCGCGCGCGACGCCGGCGACGAGCACCGGTGCGTCGGGAACGACGGGGGTAGGGACGGATGGCGTGGCCGGAGGATGCATGCGCGAGGCCTCTTATAACGCGCCTCGATGCCGGCGAGTCACCGATTAACGCGCGCCATCCGATGCATCTTGCCGCAGATGGGTGGCGGGCGCGCGCGGTCAAGCGCGCCATTGACGCGGGAACACGCGCCTTCTAGCTTCCGCCGGCCATGAATGACATCACCGTGAACGTTCCGCGCGACCTCGCGCTGCAGGGGCGGGCCTGGCCGTTCGAAGAGGCGCGCAAGCTGATCGCGCGCATCGACGGCAAGACGCCGGCCAAAGGCTACGTGTTGTTCGAGACGGGCTACGGGCCCTCGGGCCTGCCGCATATCGGCACGTTCGGCGAGGTCGTGCGCACGACGATGGTGCGCAACGCCTTCCGGGCGATGTGCGACGTACCGACGCGGCTGTTCGCGTTCTCCGACGACATGGACGGGCTGCGCAAGGTTCCGGACAACGTTCCGAACCAGGACATGCTGCGCCAGCACCTCGGCAAGCCGTTGACCTCGGTGCCCGACCCGTTCGGCACGCACGAGAGCTTCGGCCACCACAACAATGCGCGACTGCGTGCATTCCTCGACTCGTTCGGGTTCGAGTACGAGTTCCAATCCGCGACCGAATGCTACAAGTCCGGGCGGTTCGACGCGACGCTGCTCAAGGTGCTGGAGCACTACGACGCCGTCACGAACGTCATCCTGCCTACGCTCGGGCCCGAGCGCCGTGCGACCTACAGCCCGTTCCTGCCGATCTGTCCGCGCACCGGCGTGGTGCTTCAGGTGCCGCTGATCGCCCGCGACGTGAAGGCCGGCACGATCACGTATCGCGATCCGGAGACGGGGCAGCTGGTCGAGGTTCCGGTCACGGGCGGACATTGCAAGCTGCAGTGGAAAGCCGACTGGGCGATGCGATGGGTCGCGCTCGGCGTCGACTACGAGATGTCCGGCAAGGACCTGATCGATTCGGTCAAGCTGTCGAGCCAGATCTGCCGCATCCTGGGCGGACGGCCGCCCGAGGGGTTCAACTACGAACTGTTCCTCGACGAGAAGGGCGAAAAGATCTCCAAGTCGAAGGGGAACGGCCTGACGGTCGAGGAATGGCTGACCTACGGTCCGCCCGAGAGCCTTGCGCTCTACATGTTCACCTCGCCCAGGAGCGCCAAGCGCCTGCACTTCGACGTGATTCCGCGCCAAGTGGACGACTACCTGACGGCGCTCGCGCGTTTCCCGACGCAGTCGCCGCGCGAGCAGCTCGACAATCCGGTGTGGCACATCCACGCCGGCAAGCCGCCGGCGCCCGAACCGGACACGCTGCCGTTCAATATCCTGCTGAATCTCGTCGGCGTCGCGAATACCGAGGACCGGGGCGTATTGTGGGGCTTCATCACGCGGTACAGGCCGAACGCATCGCCGGCGACGCACCCGTTCCTCGACCGGCTGGTGGGTTACGCGATCAACTACTTCCGCGACTACGTGCGGCCGACGCGGCGCTACCGCGCGGCTACGGCGCAGGAGCGGGCGGCGCTCGAGGACCTCATCGCCGTGCTGGAGAAGTTTCCGCCGGGTACCGAGTCGGAAACGATCCAGTACGAGGTCTACGAGGTCGGCAAGCGGCACGGCTGGGCGCAGGATCTGCGCGCCTGGTTCAAATCCTGCTACGAGATTCTGTTCGGCACCGAACAGGGACCACGGCTCGGCTCGTTCATCGCGCTCTACGGCATAGCCGAGACGATCGCGCTGATCCGGAAGGCGCTCGCGGGCGAACTCGTCGCGACGAATCGTGCGTCTTAGCCGGGACGGATCCCGCGTTTCGACAGCGCGCGCCGTTCAGGCGCCACAACATCGGCGCAAGCGGCTTCGGGCCTCGCCGGCGAAGGGCGCTGAAAGTCCGGGCTACTGCGTCGCCCAGACGACGCGATGCATGAAGGCGACGTCCTCGACCGGCAGGTTGCGCTCGACATGCGTGGCGCCCAGGGGAGCAAGCTCGATCTTCTTGGCGCCACGGCGCAACAGCTGCTTGACCAAGAGTTCGCCGTCCCGGACCTTGAGGACGACGCGATCACCGCGCCTGAGGCCCGCCCCGGGCGAAACGATGATCGTATCGCCGTCACGGTAGATCGGCGCCATGGAATCGCCGGTAATCTCCAGGGCATAGGCGTTCGGGTCGGCGATGTCCGGAAACATCAGCTCGTCCCATCCGGTGCCGGCCGGGCGGCCGGCATCGTCGAAGGCGCCCTTGGCAGAGGCCTGGGCATAGCCGATCACGGGAATGCGTCGGACGACGCCCGAAGCTCCCTGCGCCTTGCCGATATAGGCAACGAAGTCGGCCAGCGTCGCGCCGGTTGCCTCGAGGATCTTGGCGATGCTTTCGGTGGACGGCCAGCGCGGCCGCCCGTCGCGCGCGATGCGCTTGCTCTTGTTGAACGTCGTCGGGTCGAGGCCGGCACGGCGGGCGAGGCCCGACGGCGAAAATCCGTGATCGGCCGCAAGCTGATCGATCGCGAGCCAGACGTCCTGATGGCGCAACATAAGGGGGACAGCCCCTCGATAGGTACGTTATCGGAAGTTGTCGGAACAAACAGCAGATTATGCATAAATTCTTGAAAATACAACCCGCGGCGGTCGGCTGAACCGCGCATGGCGCAACCCGCGGCTGCTCCGCTTCGGTCCGGCTCCGGCGGATTTCAGAGGAGGGACGGTTCGGCCAGGCCGAATCCGCCGTCGAGTTCGGCGCGTTCGTGCAGCGCCTGCAGGTCGAGGATGGTGAGGCGGCCGCGCTCGAAGCGCGCGATGCCGTCGTCGCCCAGGACCTTGAACATGCGGCTGATGTGGACGGTGCTCAGGCCCAAGGCATCCGCGAAATGCTCCTGCGTCAGCGGCAGCACGCAACCATCGCCCTGCCACAGCCGGCGCTGTTTGAGGCGTGCGTGGAGCTCGGCAAGGAGATAGGCGACCCGTGCGACCGCCTCGCGCCGGCCGATCGCGGCAAGGCGCATTCGGATCAGCATCGATTCGGCGGCAGCGATGCGCGCGATCTCCAGACCGAGACGGGGCTGAGTCTCGAACAGCGCCTCGACCTTGTCGCATGCGAAGACGCAGAGGCTCGCATCGGTCAGCGTTTGCACCGTGCAGGTGACGGCGCCGAGGAGCGGAATCTGCACGCCGATGACGTCCCCGGGCACATAAAAGTGCAGGATCTGGCGATTGCCGTTGACATTGGCGTAGCCGAACGCCCAGCCGTCAAAGAGCGTGTAGAACACGGAATGTTGTCCGGATGGCCGGACCAGCGTCCGGCGCGCCGGAACATGGATGTGGTCCTTCTTGAACCTGCCGAGCGCCACGAGAGCAGCAGGTGGGATCGGCCTGAAGACGCCGCTTCGCCGCCAAGGGCAGTTCTCGCACGGGACATACTGTCCACGTTTGTTCTGTGACATCCTCGCGGTCCTAGCTGCGCCAGGAAACGACAACAATCAGGCGATGTGGTCAACCCGTGCGAAGTTGCACATGTTATGAACGCGTGTTGGGTTCATCTCAGTTCATTCCATATGTCCAAACGCCGGGCAGGGCCCCGAAAAATGGGCAGGCTGTGCCATGGCATTGGAATCAATAGAGGAACCCGCATTCTCTCCGCCGTTGTGCGACTCGGAAGCGGCCTCCTAAGCTAGCGTATCGTTAATGAACGGCGTTTATCACATATGCTCGCGTCGCGAGTGGGAGGCGATCCGGAACGGCGACCGTTACGAAGGTTCGCCGCAGGATCGTGCCGACGGCTTTATCCATTTCTCGACCGCCGCACAGCTTGCCGAGAGCGCCGCCAGGCACTACGCCGGGCAGCACGACCTCGTTCTGCTCGAAGTCGATGCCGGGTCTCTCGGTCCGGCCCTGAAATGGGAGCCTTCGCGCGGCGGACAGTTGTTCCCGCATCTCTACGGTCCCCTGCCGCTGACGTCGGTACGCCGGACTGCCGATCTGCCGCTCGGCCCCGACGGACGTCATGTCCTGCCCTGGGGCCTGGGTTCGGGCACGTGAAACGGCATCGGCAGCGGTAGATGGACTGGTATCGCCTTGCGCGGCCGCTGCTTGGTGCGCTCGAGCCCGAGACGGCGCATCGGCTCACGATCGCCGCCCTCAGGACGGGGCTGGTCCCCCGGGCCGCCATCACGCCGGATCCGATCCTCGTGCAGAACCTGTGGGGCCTGACGTTTCCGAATCCGGTCGGACTGGCAGCGGGATTCGACAAGAGTGCCGAGGCGCCCGATGCGCTGCTGAACCAAGGTTTCGGCTTCATCGAGATCGGCAGCGTCACGCCGCGACCGCAGCCGGGTAATCCGCGGCCGCGCCTGTTCCGGCTGACCGAGGACGAGGCGGTCATCAACCGTATGGGATTCAACAACGAGGGCGCGGCGGTCGTCGGCGTGCGACTCAAGCGGCGCAAGCGGCGCGGCATCGTCGGCGTGAACCTGGGGAAGAACAGGGATACGGTCGATGCCGCAGCCGACTATGTGGCCGGCGTGAAGGCACTCGCACCCTGCGCCGATTTTCTCGTGTGCAATGTCTCATCGCCCAACACGCCCGGCCTGCGTGCATTGCAGGGCCGCGACGCGCTGCAGGAACTGATCGGCCGCGTGCAGGCAGCGTTGCGCGACGTCATGCCGTCGGGCGCGCCGCCGCTCCTGCTCAAGATCGCGCCCGATCTCACCGAGCTCGACTGCCGCGACATTGCCGACGTGGCGCTGGCGATGGGCATCGACGGCTTGATCGTTTCGAATACGACGGTCGCGCGGCCGCCGGGTCTGAAGAGTCCGTACCGGCGCGAGGCCGGCGGGTTGTCCGGCCGGCCGCTGTTCGAGATGTCGACCGCGTGTCTCGCCACGATGTACCGGCTGACGGAGGGGCGCATCCCGCTCATCGGCGTGGGCGGCATCGCATCGGGGCACGATGCCTATCGCAAGGTCCGCGCCGGTGCGTCGCTGGTGCAGCTTTACACCGCGCTCGTGTACCAGGGGCCCGGTCTGATCGCCCGGATCCAGCACGAACTCGCAGCACGCCTCCGCGCCGATGGCTTTGCTTGTCTGGCCGATGCGGTGGGGGCGGACCACCGGTAGATCGGCGCCGAGCGCGGCAATTACCGTAGGTTAACCATACGTCAAGGGTGGCCCGCTAGAATCCGGGCGACATTTCCACGGAGCTTGCGGTCCCCGGATGGCGGTCATCAATCACGCGCTCATCGTGCTGTCCTACGTGCTGGTGGCAGCCGGTGTTGCGCTGTCCCTTCCCAGGCATTTCGACGACCTCGACCCGCGGCTCGTGGCCGAGCTTGCCGGCATCTTCCTGCTCGTCTGCGGCATGATCCATTTCGCGGTTTCGCGCATGGCGCACGACCGCGCGGTCGCGGCCGAACTCGCCGCGATGCAGGACGCCTACGCCCGGATGCGCAGCGAACTCGCCGCAGCGCGCGAGGAAGCCCGGCGGATCCACGAGGCGATCGTGGCGAGCCAGGGGCGCAACGGTGGATCGTCCGACCTCGCCGAGATCATGAACGAGGTCCGCATGCTGCAGGGCCTCGTCGCCCAGCTCTCGAAGGGCGAGCGCAGCGCGACGCCGGTGGCACCGGCAAAGGCCAGGGCGCCGGCCAACGTGTCCGCCGCGCGCGAGCCGGCGGTCGAGGCGCCGCGTATCGCCGTCGGCCTCGACGAGGGCGCGCTGCTGGACATCGTTCGCGAGGGATTGCGCAGCAACCGGGTCGATCTGTTCGTGCAGCCGATCGTCAGCCTGCCGCAGCGCAAGCACCGCCATTACGAGTGCTTCTCGCGCATCCGTGCGACCGACGGGACGATGATCACGCCCGAGCAGTATCTCGGCGTCGCCGAGCGCGAAGGGCTGATCGGCGCTATCGACAACATGCTGCTGTTCCGCAGCATCCAGCTCGTGCGGCGCATCCAGAAGCGCGAGGGATTCGGTCTTTTCATCAACGTCTCGGAGTACACCCTCGCCGATGCCGACTTCATGCGCGAATTCGTCGCGTTCGTCGCCGCCAACCGGGACTTCGCGCCACGGCTCGTGTTCGAATTCACCCAGGCGAGTGTTGCCCGCCATGGGCGCGAAGTGGTGCGCGAGCTCGAAGGGCTGGCGCAGCTCGGCTGCCGGTTCTCCATGGACCAGGTGACGAACCTCGACTTCGATGTCGACGAGCTGGGCGCCCGGCATTTCCGTTTCGTGAAGATCGAGGCAGCAAGGCTCATCGAGGAGGCGCGCAAACCGTCGCGAAGTCTCGACATGCGCGCGTTCAAGCGTGCGCTCGACAGCAACGCGATCGACCTGGTCGTCGAGAAGATCGAGACCGAAGCGATGGTCGTCGAGCTGCTCGACCTGCCGGTCGACCTCGGCCAGGGCTTCCTGTTCGGCGAGCCGCGTCTCGCGCGGTTGCGTGAAAGCGCGGCCGCTTGAAATTTGCGCTTTTCTCGGCGGCGCCGCCGTGACATGAAGGCACCGCCATGCACGACTGCCACGCAACACGAACCGATGCGCCGCCCGTGATTCCGGGTTTGAGCGCCGTCGCCGACCGCTATGACGCGTTCATTGTCGATCTGTGGGGGTGCGTCCACAACGGCGTCAGACCCTTTCCCGGCGCGCTCGATGCCCTCAGGCACCTGAAGGCGGCGGGCAAGCGCGTGCTGCTGCTGTCCAACGCGCCGCGGCGCGCGCACATCATCGAGCAGCAGCTCGCGGCCAATTTCGGCCTCGATGCATCGCTCTACGATGCCGTCCTGACGTCCGGCGAAGTCGCCTGGCGGTCGCTCAAGCGTCGCGATGACGCGCAGCATGCGCCGCTCGGGCGGCGGGCGTTCCATATCGGGCCGGAGCGCGACCTCAACATGTTCGAAGGAAACGGTCTCGTCCGCGTGGACGACATCGGCGCGGCCGATTTCGTGCTGAGCACGGGGCCCAACGACGACGCGCTCGACGTCGCCGCGCACGAGACGCTGCTGCGTGAGGCGCGGCGGCGCGGCCTGCCGCTCGTCTGCGCCAATCCGGACCTCGAGGTGCTGCGCGGCAACACGCGGCTGGTATGCGCCGGCGCATTGGCGCAGCGCTACGAGGAACTCGGCGGCGAAGTGATCTATCACGGCAAGCCGTATGCGGTGACGTATCGCGCGGCCATGCCGCTCCTCGGCAATCCCGCGCCCGATCGCGTGCTCGGCATCGGCGACGGGCTCAGGACCGATATCCAGGGCGCCGTCAATGCCGGTATCCACAGCGCCTTCATCCCCGGCGGCGTTCACGGCGAGACGTTGGGCATCGCCATGGGCGAAGTGCCGGCCGCCGAGCGCGTGGCGGCGCTCCTGGCCCAGTTCGGCCTGCGCCCCACCTACATTCTGCCCGGCCTGCGCTGGTAGACGCGGCCGCGTCGGGACGCCTACCGGGCAAAGGGGGACCTCTTTTGCGGCGGCCAGGTTGTCTTTCGGACGAAGGAGCCGCCGCCCCGGAAGCCTTGCCTCATGCCGCAGCCTGATTGCCTTGACGGCGTCGACGTGCCGGCGGACTGGGCCGATGCGGCGAGGCGAATCTGCCGCAGCGGATTCGACCGCGTGCTCATTCTGGGGCCGGCCGATGTCGGCAAGAGCACGTTCGCACGGTTTCTCATGAAAGCGGCCAGGAATGTCGACCGGCGTGCGGCCCTGGTCGATGCCGATGTGGGGCAGAAGACCGTCGGGCCCCCCGCTTGCGTCACGCTCGGGTATCTCGACGGCGATACGCCAGTCCTCTCGTCATTGGCGTTCGTCGGGACCACGAACCCCGTCCACGGCTGGCAGCGACTGATCCAGGGCGTGGGCCGGATGATCGACACGGCCGACGCCGATCTCGTCGTCGTCAACACCGGCGGCCTGCTCGCCGGTCCAGGACGGCGTTTGAAGGCGGCTAAGATCGCCGCTGCACAACCGGATCTGCTGGTCGTGCTCGGCCATGATCCCATGCTCGAATCGATCCTCTGCGACAATGAAAGGCGCCCCTCGCTTCGTCTCGCGCCCTCACCGCAGGCACGACGCAAGACGGATGCCGAGCGGCGCGCCGCCCGCCGCGCAGCGTTCCGGCGCTATTTCGAGAATGCCTCGTTGCGGTCCGTTCGGACCGATCGACTGCAAATCGAAGGCGGCCCCGCGCCCGGCATTGCGCCGCCGGAACGATTGCTGGTCGGCCTCGCCGACGCGGGTGGGCGCGATCTGGCTCTTGCCATCGTCGCTGCAGCCCGGCCGGAGACAGGCGTGCTCGATCTGCTCATGCCCGAAATCCGGGAGCAGCCCGCGCGATTGATCCGGGGGGCGATTTTCCTCGACGCGAACTTCGCCGAACGTCAATCGGCCGCAACCGTGTAGCGGCTGCAAATCGTGTCGCCATGGGGGCGGGTGCCCGGACGGATCGGCTTCGAGCGGATCTTCCGTCGGCGCGGCGAAGTCGCGGCCGCCAGGTCGTCAGTGGTCGCTTCCGTGCAGGATCTGGCCGGCAAGGCCGGTGTCATATTCCATGCCTGCGGCGGTCACGATGCAGGCGTCCGGGAACATCGACTTGATCAACCCCTTGCGCTCGAGCGCGACCCAGGCCGCCGGGTTCTGCAGGCCGGTCGCATCGCGCGCCAGCACGACATAGGGCCCCAGGTGAAAATGGTCGCCGTGCGGACGGGGGAGATTGTCGACCATGATCGCGCCCGGCTCGTCGGCCGGCCGGCCGTGGTCGGGGAGCTTGGCGAGCGCCTGCAGCAGGGTGAGCGTCTTGAGCTGCAGCGGATTCAGGTTCAAAGGATTTTTCTTCTTCGCCATAACGGTTCCGTAGCAGGAGCGGCGATATTACGGCCTGAACCGTCGCGCGCCAACGGCGCTAGCGTCCGTTCCGGCCTGACCCGAGGCTTGACTGTCCCAAGCCCTAACCTTGGATTGTGGCGGCAGGCCGGAGATCGCCCTTGCGGAAGATCGACGAGCGCGGAGCACGCGTTCCATGCCTTCTACGAGGACCGACGACGGGCCGAGGCTGCGCGGAACGCGCTGCTCGCGCTGGATCGGTCCACCGGGCAAGTCGCGGCACAGCTGCAACCGTCAGCGCCCGTCAGGGGTACGTTCGGGCGCGCGTCATCTGATTCGAGCGTGGGCGGCGCTGCTCTGCGTTGCGATGGACGGCAACGCGGCGCTCGGCTGCAAGTCGCGCCGTGTGGACCGTCTCGCCTCTGGGGACCCGTCCAAGAGACTCGGGCGATCCCGGCACGCCGTACTCCGATTTCAGCCCGCGCGGGCAGTAACGAAACATCAGGAACGCGCAAAGCTCGCCGATGGCAGGTTCGAGCCCATGGAATGGCTGCACGGCCTGCATATGGCGCCCGGCAGGTATCTAGAGTGAAATCAGACTGGCGGCACGCTGGAGGATCGAGCGCCGGCAGCTCAAGCCATTCCCGTCGGCGGACGCGCTTTCTCCGGCCAATGTCCGAACCACGTCGCGCCGGCGGCGAGCCATCAGCGGTGGACGGCGCGTGCTCGCGTAGCGGCAGCCGTCGGACCGGCTCGTCAATGCCCCGGCAGCACCAGGATTTCCGGCCGCGCGGGCAGGCGGTCGCGCGAGAGCAGCACGCTCGCGGTCGGGCTGATGTTTACCTCGTAGTCGAGGCTGGTGGCCTTGCCGCGGTAGGTGGCGAGGAACCGCTCGAGCCCGCCCGCCGTGAAGTAATGCATCGGGATCACCAGCGGCGCGCGGATCTGCTCGATGACGTCGGTCATGTCCTGAAGATTGAGCGTGTAGGAGCCGTCGACCGGCACCATCAGCACGTCGATCTGTCCCAGCATGGCGAGATGTTCACGGGTCAGACGGTGATGGAGGTGGCCGAGATGCGCGATGCACAGACCGGCCGTCTCGAACACGAAGATGGAGTTGCCGTTCTTTCGCGTGCCGTCGAACTCGCGCACGTTGGTCGGCACGTTGAAGATCCGCACGTCCTCGACGATCAGCTCGTGCGTGGCGGGACCGTTCGGGTCGCCCCAGCCCTGGAGCACATGGCGTATGCCGGGATCAACGCTCAGGCTGTAGTGAGTGGAGTGCGCATTGTTCATCGTCACGATGTCGGGCGTGATGTCCGGCCGGACATAATCGTTGTAGTCGGTGACGATGGTGACGCCGGCGGCCGTCTCGATGAGAAAGCTGGCGTGCCCGATGAACGTCAGGCCGACATGCCCCGGCGGCACGGCGCCGGGACCGAAACGCACCGGAACCAGGCTGGGCCGGAGATCGGCGACGTTGCGTAGGCAAGCCGCATCGGCAGTGGCGCCGAGCAGCGCGAAGAGCCCGATCAGGAACAGGCGGATGGCGCGAATCGGCACGAGGTGCGGCACGGCAGGCTCCTCCCGTTCGGGCCCGGCATCTTAGAACGACTCGCCCGTGGCCCGTAAGCGTTCTCGGCTGCATCCGGACGGACAGCGTCGCCGTACACGGGCTAGCGGCAGCCGGGGCTCTGCCTACCTGCGTGCATGACCGGAGCCGGTCGGTCGAATGGCTGTGGATCCCGCCTGACAGTGCCGTTCCAGGTCATTGAAGTCACGGCCGAAAAGGCGGTTGACGCGTGGCCGGACGGGTCGATTTTTCCTGCCGCTCCGGTCGTCGGGTTGGGCTAGATTAGGCCCTTGAACGAGCTACATTCGGGCGCGTCCGAGAGGAGCTGAGCGATGGTCGAGTTTCCGTCCAAGACCCTGGCCGATTGGGAGGCGTGTGCGCGCGCGGAGCTGAAGGGCAAGGACCTGAAGGATCTGATCTGGCACACGCCCGAGGGGATCGCGGTGAAGCCGCTCTATACCGCGGCCGATCTCGAAGGGTTGGAGACGGTGGGGACGCTGCCGGGCTTTCCGCCCTTCGTGCGGGGACCGCGCGCGACCATGTATGCGAACCGGCCGTGGACGATTCGGCAATATGCCGGTTTCTCGACGGCCGAGGAGTCGAACAAGTTCTACAAGGAGTGCCTCAGGAACGGGCAGACTGGTCTGTCGATCGCCTTCGACCTCGCCACCCATCGCGGCTACGACTCCGACCATCCGCGCGTAGTCGGCGACGTCGGCAAGGCCGGCGTGGCGATCGACTCGGTCGAGGACATGAAGATCCTGTTTGACGGCATCCCGCTCGACCAGGTCAGCGTGTCGATGACGATGAACGGCGCGGTGCTGCCGGTGATGGCCAGCTACATCGTCGCGGCCGAGGAGCAGGGCGTGAAGCAGGCCCAGCTCTCGGGCACGATCCAGAACGACATCCTCAAGGAGTTCATGGTCCGGAACACCTACATCTATCCGCCCGGACCCAGCATGCGCATCGTCGCCGACATCATCGAATACACGGCGCGGCACATGCCGAAGTTCAACTCGATCTCGATCTCCGGCTATCACATGCAGGAGGCAGGTGCCACCTGCGTCCAGGAACTCGCCTTTACGCTCGCCGACGGACTCGAGTACGTGCGCGCCGCCCTGTCCCGGGGACTCGACATCGACGCGTTCGCGCCGCGGCTGTCGTTCTTCTTCTGCCTCGGCATGAACTTCTTCATGGAGATCGCCAAGCTGCGCGCCGCGCGCCTGCTGTGGGCGCGCCTGATGGCGCCGTTCGGGCCGAAGAATCCGATGAGCTTGGCGCTGCGGACGCACTGTCAGACGTCGGGCGTGAGCCTGACCGAGCAGGACCCCTACAACAACATCATCCGCACGACGATCGAGGCGCTGGCCGGCGTGCTCGGCGGCACGCAGTCGCTCCACACCAACTCCTTCGACGAAGCACTGGCCCTGCCGACGCCGTTCTCGGCGCGCATTGCCCGCAACACCCAGCTCATCATCGCCGAGGAGACCGGCGTCACCCGCGTGATCGATCCGCTGGGAGGCAGCTACTACGTCGAGCATCTGACGCACAGCGTCGCCAACGAGGCGTGGAAGCTGATCCAGGAAGTGGAGGCGATGGGCGGCATGACCAAGGCGGTCGAGGCCGGCATGCCGAAGCTCAGGATCGAGGAGGCGGCGGCGCGTCGGCAGGCGCGCATCGACCGCGGCGAAGAGGTGATCGTCGGCGTCAACAAGTATCGGCCGGACAAGACCGAGAAGGTGGATATTCTCGACATCGACAACACACTCGTGCGCGAGCGCCAGATCGCCCGCCTCAAGGAGGTCCGCGCCAAGCGCGATGCGGCGGCGTGCCGCCAGGCGCTCGAGGCGCTGACGGCGGCGGCGCAGTCCGGAGAGGGGAACCTGCTCGAGCTCGCCATCAACGCTGCACGGGCGCGGGCCACGGTGGGTGAGATCTCGGATGCCCTGGAGAAGGTGTTCACGCGCCACCGCGCCGTGATCCGCAGCGTGTCGGGCGTATACGGCTCGGCCTATGAGGGCGACGAAGGCTTCCGCCGCATCCAGCGCGAGGTGGCGCAGTTCGCCGCCGAGGAAGGACGGCGTCCGCGCCTGCTGGTGGTCAAGCTCGGCCAGGACGGGCACGACCGCGGCGCCAAGGTGATCGCCACCGCGTTCGCGGACATCGGCTTCGACGTCGACATCGGGCCGTTGTTCCAGACGCCCGAGGAGGCGGCACGCCAGGCGATCGAGAACGACGTGCATGTGATCGGTGTGTCGTCGCAGGCGGCGGGTCACAAGACGTTGGTGCCGCAACTGCTGGAGGCCCTCAGGGCGCAGGGCGCTGACGACATTCTCGTCGTGTGCGGCGGCGTGATCCCGCCGCAGGACTACGACGTGCTGCTCAAGGCCGGCGTCGCCGCCATCTACGGCCCCGGCACCAACATTCCGCACGCCGCCGCCGAAATTATGAAACTGATACGAAGACGGCGGCTCGCCGCATAAACGCGGGGAAGCAGGACGGCCGCAACGTCCGGCGACAGGGGGGAGGCAATGGAGTCCAAGCAAGCCCGCAAGCTGGTGCCGGTCGCGACATCGACGGAAGCGCCGGCGGCGCAGGCGGCAAGCCGCGCGACGGACGCCGGCGAGGCTCCGACGCATGACCGGTCGATCGCCGTCATCATCGTCGGCGCGCTCGTCTCGTTCGCATGGGTGACGGTGGCCGGCTGGTACGTCGACAGCTATATTGGCTGGCCGGCGCTCGCGGCGATGATGCCGCACGAGCTGGGCGCGATGCTGAGCGGCATCGCCACGCCGCTCCTGTTCCTGTGGCTTGCACTGGCGTTCGTCGACCGCGGCTGCGACCTGCGGAACACGGCCCGCATGCTCCGCGCGCAGCTCGCGGCGCTTTCCTATCCCGCCGCTGCCGCCGAGACCAAGGCGGTCACGATCGCGCTCAGCCTGCGTGAGCAGGCCCGTGCCCTGACGGAGGCGTCGGACACGGCGGCGAGGCGCATCGCCGACAGCCAGAAGGCGCTGCAGCTCCAGACGGCGGAACTCGGCGCGATGTCGGATCAGATTTCGATGCGCGCGACGCAGGTGCTGACCGCGCTCAGGCGCCATGCCGACCAGCTCGAACGCGTGTCGTCGCTCCTCGCCAGCCGGGTGCAGACGATCGAGACGGCCGTGCGCGAACAGGCGGACACGCTGTCGAATGCATCCGAGCGCGCCGCGTCCCAGGCGCGGATGATCAGCGACAGTCTCCGCCAGCAACTCGAGGAGCTGCGCAGCGTCGCGGAACGCACGGCGGCAAGCGCGAGCGCCATTCGCGAGTCGCTGGGAGAGCAGGGGCGCGCCGTGACCGACGCCTCGAATCGCGCGGCGGTGAAGGCCGAGGAGATTCGCCGGGCGCTGTCGACGCAGATGGCGGAACTCGGCGCGTTCGTCGAAAAGGCGACGGCGCAAGCGCGCGAGGCCGGCGAAGTGCTGCGGGCGAGTGCCGAGCGTTTTTCCGGCGTGGTCATCGAGGTGAGCGGCCGGGCCGATTCGAGCGGCGCGAAGCTCGCCGAATACACGGAGAGTATCACCAAGGCGGCCGCCGAACTCGTGGCGCGGTCGGAAGAGGCGCGGGAGGCGCTGGCGCGGCAGGCCGCGGAGCTGACCCGTGTCGCCGATGACGGACGGCACCGGATCGACGCGGTCGGCGAGTCGCTGCGCACGCGCAGCGGCGAATTGCAGACGATCGCCGTCCGCGTCGACGAGTTGGGACAGACCGTCGGCGGCGAGGTGCAGCATCTCGCGGCCGAGATGGAGCGACTCGGCGCCAACGCCGAGACCATGGCCGAATCGCTGCGCCGCCATGGTCAGGAGATGGGTGCGCTCGCCGACGAGTCGGTCGCGCGCATGCGGGCTGCCGGCGAGGCGTTCCATCGCCAGGCGCGCGAGATGTCGGACGAGACGACGTTCGCGATGACGCGGATCGGCGAGCTCGCCGCCGAACTGGCCAGCCGGACCCGCGAGGTCGCCGCGGCTGCGGCGCGGACCAACGACGTGCGCGAGGAGCTGCGCCGGCACGCCGATGACCTTGCTGCCGCGCTCGACCGCGCGGCCGTCGTCGCGGCCGAGCGCAGCAAGGAGATGGAAGCCCGCACGCATGGCGTCAGCGCCGCCGCCGACCGTGCGGTCGAGCGCTTGCGCGAAGCGGGCGACCTGCTGCGCCAGCGCAGCGACGAGCTGACGAGCGCCGCAGCCGCCGCGCGCAACGAGCTCGGCGGCGTCGATGCGCAGCTTCGCGCACACGCGGAGCATCTGTTCAAGGCGATGGAGCAGGCGGCGGCGCATGCCGACGAACTCGGCGGCGCCCTGCAGCGTCAAGCCGATGCCTTCGGCCAGCGCATGGAGACGCTCGTCCGCGATCAGACCACACAGCTGCTGGCCGCGATGGAACGGGCAGGACAGCGCACGCAGGAACTCGGCGGAATCCTGCAAGCTCACGCCCATGCGTTCGGCGAGCGTGTGGATGGCCTCGTGCGCGACCAGACGGGCCACCTGCTGAGCGTGATGGATCAGGCAGTGGCGCGGGCGACGGCGCTCGCCGGCACGCTGCAGCAGCAGGCCGGCGCATTCGGGGATGCGATGGGGGCGCTGGTGCGCAGCCGGACCAACGAACTCCTCACGGCAATGGAGACGGCGGTCGGACGCGCCAACGAACTCGGCAGCGCCCTGCAGCGGCAGGCAGGCGGCTTCGGCAACGCCGTCGACGCGCTGATCCGCGAGCACAGCGCGCGCCTGTTGCGGGCCATGGAGCAGGCGGCCAGCCGCGCCAGCGAACTCGGCGCCATGCTGCAACAGCAGCTCGGCGCGGTCGGCGATGCCGCCGAAGCGGTGACGGTCCGTATCGGCACGGCCAAGCGGGATCTCCATGCGACGGCAGACGATCTTGTCGCGCTCTCCGGACGCGTGGCGGCGCGGCTCGACGAGGTCGGCGACGGGGTACGTGAGCGTGTCCAGGCCCTTGATGCGATAACCGACCGTACGGTGACCCGCCTTGCCGATATCGGCGAAATGCTGCGCCAACGCCTCGCCGAGATGACGGAGACCTCCGGCAAGGTCGGCGAAATGCTGGGCGAGGCCGGGACGATCTTCCGTCAGCAGGCAGTGGACCTCGCGCTTGCCGCCGATCGCGCCGCGGCACGGCTGGCGGCGCTCGGCAAGGAAGTGGCCGACCGTCGCGCCCAGATGACGGCCTCGGCCGAGGAGTCGGAGGCGCGCTTCGGCACGATGCGGCAGCTCCTGGACGAGGCGGCAGCGGCGCTGGCCGCCAGCGCGACGCAGGCAGCGGAGCGGCTCGAGGCGATGGGCGAGGCGCTCAAGCGCCGGACCGGCGAGATGTCGGATGCCACCGGTCGCAGCCTTGCCAAGCTGGGCGAGATCGACGCAGCGCTGGGCGCCCAGGAGAAACGCATCCTCGATACGCTCCACAGCGCCGGGTCGCAGGCGAGCGAACTGGCGACCACACTGCGCGAGCAGGCCGACCGCCTGATCGCCGCCGCCGCGGACGTGAACGCGCGCTTGAACGACACCAGCGCGAGGTTCGGGCAGCAATCGCGCGAGGTCGCCGAGGCCGCCGTCAAGGCCACCGAGCTGATGGATGCCGTCGAAAAGGCCTTTGCCGGAACCAGCCGCGCGCTTGCCGAGGCCTCGAGCGACGGGACGATCCGTATCGAGGCGGTTGCCGCATCGTTCCGCGAGCGCGCCGCGGAGCTGATGAACGCGGTGGCGCAGGCGTCCGCCCGCATGGCGGCGCTGGGCGATACGTTCGAACGCCAGGCGCGCGAACTCGCGAACGTCGCGAGCGAGTCCCGTACCCGGTTCGGCGAGGCGGAGGAACATCTTGCCCGCCAGGCGCGGCTGCTGACGAGCGTGGCCGAGCACAGCCTCGCCCAGACCAAGAAGGCGGGCGACGCCTTCGCGCGGCAGGCCGAGACGCTGGTCGCGGCGGCGAAGGCCGCCGAAACCCAGGCCAATCGCCTGGCCGAGAACGAGGTCGCGGCACGGCGCCAGAGCTTCCTGCGCGCCTCGCGCCTCGTCGTCGAGGGCCTGAACTCGATCGCGATCGACCTGACGCGCGTGCTGCAGCCGGACTTGTCCGAGCGCATCCTGCGCGATTTCGTCAACGGCGACCGCGGCGTGTTCGTGCGGCGCCTCCTCAAGATGAACTGGGGCGAAGTCGGCGCGGTCATCCGGCACAAGTACCAGGCCGATCCGGAGTTCCGCCGTTACGTCTCCGATTATCTGTCGCAGTTCGAGCGGCTGCGCGCCGATGCCCAGGCCGCCGACCCCGAGAACATCCTGTCGGCGACGTTCCTGACCTCCGACGTCGGCAAACTCTACATCATCCTGTCGGAGATCCTCGGCAAGCGCGTGTGAGGTCACGCGCAGGTGCGCATCGGCGCGCGTTTCAAATCTTCGAACGAAGAACCGACGATCAGGGGCATCAAGAAGCGTCCGTGAACGCTGCCTTGATGGCCCTGGCGTTCTTCGTGGTTCGAAAGCCGCGGTTCACCGGCGGCGGCGCTGAGGTGCGCCGTCAGACGCGGCCGTGGCAGTGCTTGAACTTCCTGCCCGACCCGCACGGGCAGGGCGCGTTGCGCGGCACCTTGCCCCAGGTCGTCGGGTCGGCTGCATTCATCGCCGCCGCTGCTGCCGCGCCGCGGCGGACCTGCGGTGTGGGCCGCGGCTGTTCCGCCGGTCCGCCGGCCACATCGGGGCCGCCGGCGAGAGCCGCCTCGGCGGCCGAAGGATCGGCATGGACCTCGCGCAGGCGCGACGCATCGGGTTCGGCCGGCTGCAGGAGTTGATCCTCGGGACCGGCGACGCGGATCTCGACATGGGCCAGCAGCGACGTGATCTGCTCGCGCAGGTCGCGCAGCATGGCTTCGAACAGCTCGAACGCCTCGCGCTTGTATTCGTTGAGCGGATCGCGCTGGCCGTAGGCGCGCAGATTGATGCCCTGGCGCAGATGGTCGAGGTGCAGCAGGTGCTCCTTCCAGGCATGATCGAGGACCTGCAGAAGCAGCGACTTCTCCGCCATCCGCATGATCTCGGGCCCGATATTCGCGGCCTTCTCGGCCATCCGGCGATCGACGGCGTCGACGATGCGGGCCTTGATCTCCTCGTCCGCGATGCCCTCTTCCTTGGCCCATTCGGCGATCGGCAGGTCGAGCGCGAAAATACGCCGGATCTCGTCGTGCAGGGTCGCCGTGTCCCACTGCTCGTGATAGGCGTTCTCGGGAATGCAGCGCGCGACCAGCGTGTCGATCACCTCGTGGCGCATGTCGGCGATCTGCTCCGACACGTCGTTCGCCCGCATGATCTCCTTGCGCTGCTCGTAGATGACCTTGCGCTGGTCATTCATCACGTCGTCGTACTTGAGCAGCTGCTTGCGGATCTCGAAGTTCCGCGCCTCGACCTTCTGCTGCGCCTTCTCGAGCGCCTTGTTGATCCAGGGATGGACGATCGCCTCGCCCTCCTTGAGGCCGAGCTTGCGCAGCATGGTGTCCATGCGCTCCGACCCGAAGATCCGCATCAGGTCGTCTTCGAGCGACAGGAAGAACTTCGAGGCGCCCGGGTCGCCCTGGCGACCGGAACGGCCGCGGAGCTGGTTGTCGATCCGGCGGCTCTCGTGCCGCTCGGTGCCGATGATGTAAAGGCCACCCGCCTCGAGGACCACCTTCCTCGCCGCTTCGACCTCGGCACGGATCTGCGCCTCGCGCTCGGCGATGACGGCGGGATCGTCGATGCCGGCGAGCTCCTGTCGCAGGCGCATCTCGACGTTGCCGCCGAGCTGTATGTCGGTGCCGCGGCCGGCCATGTTGGTCGCGATCGTCACCGCACCGGGACGGCCGGCCTGGGCGATGATGTAGGCTTCCTGCTCGTGGTAGCGGGCGTTGAGGACCTGATGCGGGATGCCGCGCTTGCGCAGCTCGGCCGACAAGGCCTCGGACTTCTCGATGCTGACCGTGCCGACCAGCACCGGCTGCTGCCGCTTCCGGCACTCCTCGATCTGATCGATGATCGCCTTGGTCTTCTCGCGCGCGGTGCGATAGACCTCGTCGTCGTGGTCGATGCGGATGCAGGGCCGGTTGGTCGGGATCTCGACCACCTCGAGTTTGTAGATCTCGGCAAACTCGGTGGCCTCGGTCATCGCCGTACCCGTCATGCCGGCCAGCTTCGGGTACATGCGGAAGTAGTTCTGGAAGGTGATGGAGGCCAGCGTCTGGTTCTCCATCTGGATCGGGACGCCTTCCTTGGCCTCGAGCGCCTGGTGCAGGCCTTCGGAGTAGCGCCGTCCTTCCATCATGCGGCCGGTGAACTCGTCGATGATGACGACCTTGCCGTCCTTGACGATGTAATCGGTGTCCCGGCTGAACAGCGTGTGGGCGCGCAGCGCCTGATTCACGTGATGGACGATGCTGATGTTGGCGAGGTCGTACATCGACCCGCCCTTGAGCAGGCCTGCCTCGCGCAACATCCCCTCCATCTTCTCGACGCCGCCTTCGGTGAGCGACACCGTGCGCGTCTTCTCGTCCTTCTCGTAGTCCTCGGGCGAGAGATTGCGGACGAGGCGGTCGACCGCGATGTAGAGCTCGGACGAATCCTCGCTGGGCCCGGAGATGATCAGCGGCGTGCGTGCCTCGTCGATGAGAATGCTGTCGACCTCGTCGACGATCGCGAAATTGAACGGCCGCTGGACCATGTGGTCCAGGCGGAACTTCATGTTGTCGCGTAAGTAATCGAAGCCGAACTCGTTGTTCGTGCCGTAGGTGACGTCGGCGGCGTAGGCCTGGCGGCGCTCGTCGTCGGTCAGGCCGTGGACGATGCAACCGACCGACAGGCCGAGGAAATTGTAGATCCGGCCCATCCATTCGGCGTCGCGGCGGGCCAGATAGTCATTGACCGTGACGACGTGGACGCCCTTGCCGGTAAGGGCGTTGAGGTACACCGGCAGCGTCGCGACCAGCGTCTTGCCTTCGCCGGTCTTCATCTCGGCGATCATGCCCCGGTGGAGCACGATGCCACCGATCAGCTGTACGTCGAAGTGCCGTTGGCCGAGCGTCCGCTTGGCGGCCTCGCGGACGGTCGCGAAGGCATCGACCAGGATGTCGTCGAGCGTCTCACCCTTGGCCAGCCGCTCCTTCAGCCACGGGGTACGGGCGCGCAGCTCCTCGTCCGACAGTTTCTCCAGTGCCGGCTCGGCGGCATTGATGGCAGCGACGGTGGGGCGCAGGCTCTTGAGGACGCGATCATTGGCGGTGCCGAAAAGCCGGCGGGCGAGAGCGCCGAACATCGAATGTGAAACCCGGGACGTTGAAGGGGATAATCGGATGCCGATCCATGCTCACAGATAGGGGGCAGGCCGGATTCTGTCAACGATACCGCCGGAGCGGCGCCTTGGCCGTTTGCGGGCCATACGCGCGCTTGTCGCTGCCTCCGCCGCCGTGCAAGATACGCGGCATTGCGGTCCTCGTGTACGCCCGGCCGCGGCGTCCGCGCCCGCTTTTGAGGAATATCCGATGATCAGACATGGTATCCGGGCCCTGCTCCTGGCCTCGGTTTTTGTTTTTCCCGCCATGGCGCAGGCCCCCCAACCGCTCGACACGGACGACCCGGTCCTGGCCTCCGTCGACGGCGCGCCCATCCGCCGCTCCGACGTGATCGCCGTCCAGCGCACGTTGCCGCCGCAATTCCAGCAGCTCCCGGTCGAAGTGCTGTACCCGGCGGTGCTCGAGCGTCTGATCGATGCCAAACTGCTCGCCAATGCCGGCCGCAGGGAGAATCTCGACAAGGATCCCGAGGTGAAGCAGCGGCTCGCCCAGTTCGAGGAACGGCTGATCCAGGACGTTTACCTGACGCGGCGCATCGAGGCAGCGGTCAACGACAAGGCGATCCGCGAGCGCTACGACCAGTACATCAAGACCAATCCCGCCGAGGAGGAGGTCCGCGCGCGCCATATCCTGGTATCGACCGAGGCCCAGGCCAAGGAGGTGATCGCCGAGCTGAAGAAGGGCGCGGATTTCGCGGACGTGGCCAGGGCGAAATCGATCGATCCCACCGGCAAGCAGCAGGGCGGCGATCTCGGCTATTTCTCGCGGGACGAGATGGTACCCGAGTTCTCCGAGGCGGCCTTCAACCTCAAGGAAGGCGAGATTACGGAGACGCCGGTCAAGTCGCAGTTCGGCTGGCACGTCATCAAGGTCGAAGCCAAGCGCAAGAGCACGCCGGCCTTCGAAGAGATGCGTGACCAGCTTGCCGAGGAGATCCAGCAGGAGACGGTCAACCAGATCGTCGCCCAGCTTCGCAGCAGCGCGAAGATCGAGCGATTCAATTCCGACGGCTCGAGCGCGCCGGCGGAAAAAGCCACGCCCCCGCGATGAGCTGAGCCGTATCCCGCTGCGCAAGCGGCTTTTCCCTGCCGCAGCATTTCTTTTCACGCCGTATGCAACCGTAACGAGAAGTGCCGATCCATGCATCCGCGCTCCCCGCTCGCGCCTGAACGCTTTCCTGACCTTCCCGCCATTGCCGGCGTGCGGCTTGCCGCCGGCTGCACCGGGATGCGGTATCAAGGGCGTGACGACCTGATGGTGGCGGAGCTCGCGCCGGGCTCGACCGTTGCCGGGGTCTTCACGCGTTCGCTTACCGCCTCGCCGCCGGTCGAGTGGTGCCGCAAGCAGGTCCGCCGCGGCAAGGTGCGCGCCATCGTCGTCAATGCCGGCAATGCCAATACCTTCACCGGCCGGCATGGACGCGACGCCGTGGCCGCGACGGCGGCGAGAACGGCGAAGCTCTTGGGCTGTGCGCCGAATGACGTCTTCGTCGCATCGACGGGCGTGATCGGGGTCAAGCTGCCGGTCGAAAAGATCGTCGATACGCTCCCGGCCGTGCAGCGCGCGCTATCGCCCTCGGCATGGGAGCCGGCCGCGAAAGCGATCATGACGACCGACACATTCGCCAAGGGCGCAACGCGCCGGGCCGAGATCGGCGGGGTGCCGGTGACGATCAACGGCATCTGCAAGGGATCCGGAATGATCGCACCCGACATGGCGACGATGCTGGCGTTCGTCTTCACCGACGCGAAGCTGCCGGCCGGCGTGCTGCAGAAGCTGCTCGCCGCGGGCGTCGACCGGTCGTTCAACTGCATCACCGTCGACGGCGATACCTCGACCAGCGACACTGTTCTGCTGTGCGCCACGGGCCAGGCCAAGCACAAGCGGATCGTGGCGGCGAACGATCCGGCGCTCGCCGATTTCCGGGCAAAGCTGAATGATCTCCTGCTCGACCTCGCGCACCAGATCGTGCGCGACGGCGAAGGCGCGCAAAAATTCGTCACCATCAAGGTCACCGGCGCTGCCTCGGCGAAGGCCGCACGGAAGATCGGCCTCGCGATCGGCAATTCGCCCCTGGTGAAGACGGCGATCGCCGCGGCCGACGCCAACTGGGGGCGCATCGTCATGGCCGTCGGCAAGGCCGGCGAGAAGGCCGACCGCGACAGGCTGGAAATCCGCATCGGCGGCGTGCAGATCACCCGCAACGGGGAAGTCGTTCCCGGCTATGACGAGGCGCCGGTCGCACGCCACATGCAGGGCCGCGAAATCGAGATCGAGGTCGATGTCGGCGTCGGGCGCGGTCGCGCGACGGTGTGGACGTGCGATCTCACCCACGCGTATATCGATATCAATGGCAGTTACCGGAGCTGACTGGGGCGAGGGTTGCGAGCGCGCGGCGCTGCCGACGCCTGCCGGCCCGGTCCGTACCGTCCTCGTCGCGGCGGCAGCACTGATCGACGTCGACAACCGCGTTCTGATCGCGCGCCGTCCGCCCGGCAAACCGATGGCCGGGTTATGGGAGTTTCCGGGCGGCAAGGTGCAGGCCGGCGAAACGCCCGAGGCGGCGCTCGTGCGCGAATTGGCCGAAGAACTGGGCATCGACATCACGGCGGCCTGTCTGGCGCCGTTCACGTTCGCCTCGCATCTCTACCCCGATTTCCACCTGCTGATGCCGCTCTATCTGTGCCGCCGCTGGCGCGGCACCGTGACGCCGTGCGAGGGGCAGGAACTGGCGTGGGTGCGGCCCAACCGGCTGTCGGAATATCCGATGCCGCCGGCCGACGTGCCCCTGGTCGCCATGTTGCGGGACTATCTTTGACGTTGAAGGGCGCGCAGTCGCCGCTCTCCGCTTCGACGGGGTGGACGGGGCGACACGCACCGGGGCGTCAACGTGTGCGCTCCAGCCCGGTTTTTTCGCCCGCCGGCTGCTCGGCCGTCCCGAGCGCTTCGGCCAGCCGTGCGGCGGCGCTCCCGGGCCTGAGCGGTTTGGGCTGGCTCGCGTGCGGGGCCCAGGCGGTCATGGTGATGATCTGGAACGTCGCCGCGATCCGGCCCGACGCGTCGGCGAAGCGGGCGGCGTAGATTTCGGCGGCGCGCATCAGCACGCCGCGCCGCGTCATGCGACGGTTTCGTTCGGCGACGGCGTTCGATTCGCCCATCGCCCGCAGGTCGCGCATCAGATCGAGCGCATTCGCATAGGTGACGGTCAGCGTGTCGGAATCGACCACCGGCAACGCGAAGCCGGCACGTTGAAGCAGCGCGCCTGCGTCGCGGACGTCGACGAAGGGTGAGACGCGCGGGCTCGCCCCGCCGGTCTCTTCGGCCTCGGCCTCGAGGAGGCATTGACGCAGTTCACGCAGCGTGTCGCCGCCGAACATCGACGCAAGGAACAGACCGTCGGGCTTCAGCGCGTGGCGTATCTGGAGGAGGGCGCCGGGCAGGTCGTTGACCCAGTGAAGGCTGAGGCAGCTGAGCACGGCATCGAAGCTGGCGGCGCCGAAGGGGAGCCATTCCTCGTCGGCGGCGACGACATAGTGGGTGATACCTGCCGGCGCCATGCCCCTGCTGCGCTTCACGAGCACCGGCGAGAAGTCGGTTTCGACCAGGGTTTCGATTCCCCCCCGTCCGCGCAGCGCTTTTGCGAGGACGCCGCCATGCCCGCCGAGATCGAGCGCGCGCGGAAATCGGCGCTGGATATCGTCGAGCCGGTCCACCAGCCGCTCCGCCGCCTCGCGAAAGAGGAAATCATGCTCGGCAAAGGCACCCGCGGCGCGATCGCGATGCCGACGGACGGCGTGACGGTCGAAGACGTGCTGGGGCGAGGTCATGGCCGGAGTATGACATGACGGGGCCCGCGATTGACACCCGTGGGACGGCCGTGGTCGCATCCGGCCATGGGGGGCCTGTCCAATGCGTTCGCCGTCGTTCGGCGTGGCGTATCGCTGGTGGTCGACGCCGTGCTGCCGCCGCTCTGCCTGTCGTGCGGCGCGGCGGTCGGCGCCGCAGGCATGCTGTGCCCGGCCTGCTGGTCGAAACTCGTCTGGTTGGGGCCGCCCCAGTGCGACGGATGCGGTCTGCCGTTCGAGTTCGATCCCCGCATCGGAGCCGGGACGGAGGAACTGCGCTGCGCCGCCTGCCTGCGGGAGCGGCCCGCGTTCGATCGTGCACGGGCCGTGTTTCAGTATGACGAGACGAGCCGCGGGCTGGTTCTCGGCTTCAAGCACGCCGACCGGACCCATATGTCGCCGGCGTTCGGGCGATGGCTTGCCCGCGCCGGCCGGGACCTGCTCGCCGCTGCCGATCTGGTCGCGCCGGTACCGTTGCACTGGCTGCGTCTCGCATGGCGGCTCTATAACCAGTCGGCCATGATCGCGGCCGTCGCCGCCGCGGAGTCGGGCCGTCGCCACATCCCGGATCTTCTGCAGCGACGCCGCTACACGCCCCAGCAGGGCGATCTCGGCCCTGCCGCCCGACGCCGCAATGTGCGCGGGGCTTTCCGGGTCAATCCGCGCCACCGGGCGTTGGTCGATGGGGCGCGAATCGTTCTCGTCGACGACGTATTTACGACCGGTGCGACCGTGGCCGAATGCGCCCGGACGCTCAAGGAGGCGGGAGCGGCTGCCGTCGATGTCCTGACGCTCGCCCGGGTGGTACGGCCCGCCCACGTTTAGAGGCCTGGCGTCGCCATCGAGACGCAGCCAAGCCAAGCTAGGCATAGCCCGCAAGGCGCTCTATCTTAGTTGATGTCTCGGTTCTACCGGTTCGTTCATGGCCAAGGTCGAAATCTATTCGAGTCCCTTCTGCGGGTATTGCTACCGGGCGAAGCATCTATTGTCCCAGAAGGGGGTCGACTACATCGAATACGACGTTCTTGCAGAGCCCGACAGGCGCGCGGAAATGGTTTCGCGCGCCAATGGGCGGACCACTGTACCGCAGATCTTCATCGACGGCCGGCATATCGGCGGATCGGACGATCTTTATGCGCTCGACCGTGCGGGACAACTTGATCCGCTCCTCGGACGCGCGGGATGAGCAGCGGGGCGCGATTTTCCGGTCCGGACGACTTCGTATTCGTGCCTGCGGGGACGGGTCCGTCGCGTCGAGGACGTTGGCGACGATCTGATGTGCCGGGCGATCTTTCACGGACCCCAAGGCGGGGAGGTGCCGGACGGCGAGACACGATGACGATATTCAAGGTCGCATGCATCCAGCCGAGTTCGACACGGGACGTTGACGAGAATATCGCAACGGTCGGTGCGATGATCGAACGCGCGCGCCGCGACGGTGCGGATCTCATCTGCACGCCGGAGAACGTCGCGATGATCGAACCCAACCGCACACTGCGCCTGCAGAAGGCGGCGCCGGAGAAAAGCCATCCGGCGCTTGCTGCGTTCCGCGACGTTGCGGCACGTACGGGCGCCTGGGTCCTGATCGGATCGCTCGCCATTCGGCTCGAGAACGACAGGCTCGCCAATCGCTCGTACCTGATCGATGGCGCCGGAAACGTCGTGGCGTGGTACGACAAGATTCACATGTTCGATGTCGACCTGCCCGGCGGCGAATCGTACCGGGAATCCGCGTCGTTCCGGCCGGGCGATCGTGCCGTGGTTGCGGCGACGCCATGGGGACCGGTCGGTCTGACAATCTGCTACGATCTGCGCTTCCCGCATCTCTACCGGGCGCTCGCGCAGGCTGGGGCGATGTACATCACGGTACCCTCGGCGTTCACGCGTCCGACAGGCCGTGCCCATTGGCACGTCCTGCTGCGGGCGCGTGCGATCGAAACCGGGTGCTTCATCTTCGCGCCGGCGCAATGCGGCGAGCATGCCGAGGGGCGCAAGACCTATGGTCATTCGCTGATCGTGGCGCCGTGGGGGGAGATCCTGGCCGACGGCGGCGAGGATGTCGGGGTCATCGCGGCGGACATCGATCCGGCAAAGGTACACGAGGCGCGCCGGATGGTTCCGTCGTTGCAGCATGATCGGCCGTTCGCCGCGCCGCAGCGCGCGGCCGGCGATTAGGTCCCCATCCGGTCGTTGATCGCCGCGATGCGCTGGATCATGGCCGGCCGCGGCTCGGTCACCTCGAGGTCCTCGTAGGCGAGCACGCGCAACCGCCCGCGTACGGCATCGAGCAGTTCGCCGGGCCGTAGCAGGAAATCGGGGTTGCTCGGCTTGCCGAAGCGTTCGTTGCCGACCGCAAACGTCTCGTAGATCAATATGCCGCCCGGTTCGACCGCATCGACCAGCGCCGGGAAGAGCGGCCGGTGCAGATAATTGGTGACGACCACGGCCGCAAAACGCCGGCCGGCGAGCGGCCAGGGCGCCCCCGACTCCAGGTCTGCATTAATGATTTCGATGCCATCGCGCCCGGCAAGATCGGCCAGTTTCGAGGTATCCCGGTCGATTGCAACGACCCGGTACCCGGCTGAGAGGAAATGGCGGGCGTGGCGTCCGGCCCCCGCGGCGACGTCCAGAACGGTACCGCCGGCTGGCACGAACGGTGCAAAGCGGACCACCCAGCCGGAGGGCGGGGCGTCGGGACCGTGTCGATCAGGTTGCGGTCGCATGGCGGGACCATTACATGTTTATCTAGCTCTGCAGCCGCCTAGTGCCGCGGGCTTCGGATTCACAACGGAAGTGTCGATCTCATGATCGTTTACGATCTTGCCTGCGACAACGGCCATGTGTTCGAGGCATGGTTCAAGGACAGCGCGACCTACGAGCGGCAGGTCAAGAAGAAGCTGATTTCATGCGCGCTATGCGGGTCGGCCAAGATACGCAAGGCGCCGATGGCCCCACGCATCAGGCGTGGCAAAGGTGAGGGTGGCAGGGGGGCCGAGTCGGGTGCGGCACCGACGGAGACGTATGCCACCGATCCGCGCATGAAGAGAGTGGCTGACCTGATGAAGGAACTCGCCGCGCTGCGCAAACACGTGGAAGAAAATGCCGAGTATGTCGGCAACAGATTCGCCGAGGAGGCGCGCAAGATGCACTACGGCGAGAAGGAGCGGCGCAGCATCTATGGCGAGGCGTCGAATCAGGAGGCAAGAGAGCTCGCCGAGGAAGGCATCGAGTTCACCCGTATCCCGTGGATCCCGCGCCACGACGCCTGAGCCGGCCGTCCGGGCCGGATGCGGCGCCTATTTCGTGCAAAAGGCGAGATAGTTGACGCTGAGGTCGTCCGACTGCCGCCAGCGGTCGGCGATCGGATTGTAGGACATCCCCTGCAGCGCCGTTATCTGAACGCCGTGCGGCCTCAGGCCGGCGGCGAGTTCCGACGGCCGCACGAACTTGCGCCAGTCGTGGGTTCCGCGCGGCAGCCAGCCCAGGATGTACTCTGCGCCGACGATGGCGAGCAGGAACGACTGCGGCGTGCGATTGAGCGTGGCGGCGATGAGCGCGCCGCCGGGTCTGATCAAGGCGGCGCAGGCGGCGAGGAAGCTGCGAAGGTCGGCCACGTGCTCGAGGACCTCGAGTGCCAGCACGACGTCGAACTGCTCCTGCTGGGCGGCCAGATCTTCGGCGGCGGCCGGCCGATAGGTGATGTCGAGGCCGCTTTCCACCGCATGGGCCCGGGCGATGCCGATATTTTCCGCCGAGGCGTCGATCCCGACCACCTCGGCGCCCAGACGCGCCATCGGCTCCGCGACCAGACCGCCGCCGCAGCCGATATCGAGCACGCGGAGCCCGCGCAGCGGCTGCGCGGCCAAGGGGTCGCGGCCATAATGGGTGGCAATCTGGTCCCGGATGAAGGCTAGCCGGACCGGGTTGAGCTGGTGCAGCGGCCTGAATTTCCCCGTCGGATCCCACCATTCCGCCGCCAGTGCCGAGAACCGTGCGACCTCGGCGTGGTCGACGCTGGGGGCTGACGCAACGGCAGTCTGCATGGTGGGGTACCTCGGATACGGGCAATGCTTGCTTCGGGCGTGAAATCCAGTATGTATGGGCCCGCCCAAGCCAGGCAACCCGCCGTCTCGGGCCAATCTGCCGGCAATCACCACCGCGTCTACGACAATGGCACGCATCGTCATGAAGTTCGGCGGTACGTCCGTCGCCGACATCGATCGAATTCGCAACGTGGCGCGGCGAGTCAAACGCGAGGTCGAGGCTGGTCATCAGGTCGCCGTCGTCGTCTCGGCGATGGCAGGCGTCACCAATCAGCTCGTCGACTGGGTTAACCAGCTTTCGCCCCTGCACGACGCGCGGGAATACGACACCGTCGTCGCCAGCGGCGAGCAGGTGACGAGCGGGCTGCTCGCCGTCGCATTGCAGGACCTGGGCATCCCCGCGCGCTCGTGGCTGGGCTGGCAGATTCCGGTGGTCACCGACGGCATTCACGGCAAGGCGCGAATCCAGCGAATCGAAACGGCGGAGCTGTCGAAGCGCCTGGACGATGGCCAGGTCTGCGTCGTCGCTGGGTTCCAGGGGGTGGGCCCCGACAACCGCATCACGACGCTGGGGCGCGGCGGATCGGACACGTCGGCGGTGGCGCTCGCCGCGGCGCTGCATGCGGATCGATGCGACATCTATACCGACGTGGACGGCGTCTATACCTGCGACCCGCGTATCGTTGCGAAGGCACGCAAGCTCGCTAAAATCACCTACGAAGAAATGCTCGAAATGGCGTCACTAGGCGCCAAAGTGCTCCAGACGCGATCCGTCGAGATGGCCATGAACCATCGCGTCCGGGTGCAGGTTCTGTCGAGTTTTGCCGATTTGCCCGGCACGTTGGTCGTGGACGAGGATGAGATCGTGGAAAAGGAAGTCGTAAGCGGTATCGCCTACAGTCGCGACGAGGCGAAGATCACGCTCACCAAGGTCGCGGACAAACCGGGTGTGGCTGCGGCGATCTTCGGTCCGCTGGCCGAGGCCAGCATCAACGTGGACATGATCGTCCAGAACGTATCCGAGGACGGAAGGACGACCGATCTGACCTTCACCGTCACGAAGGCGGATCTCGACCGCGCCGTGAAGGCGCTCGAGGACCGACGCCGGGAGATCGGGTTCGAGAAGCTCATACCGGACCCCAGCGTCGTCAAGGTTTCGGTCATCGGCGTCGGCATGCGAAGCCACGCCGGCGTCGCGTTGACGATGTTCAAGACTCTCGCCGAAAAAGGGATCAACATCCAGGTCATCTCGACCTCCGAGATCAAGATCAGCGTGTTGATCGACGAACAGTATCTGGAACTGGCGCTGCGTGCACTGCACACGGCCTACGGACTGGATGCGGCATAGCGCATGAACCGCGCGCAGGCTCGTCAGCGGCTCGAACATCTCTGGCGCCGGGGCAAGGAACTTCTCGGCAGCGACGTCGCCATCATGGGCGGTGCGATGACTTGGGTTTCCGAGCGGAACCTCGTCGCCGCGATTTCGAACGCCGGCGGCTTCGGGGTGATCGCATGCGGATCGATGTCGCCCGACCAGCTCGGCGAGGAGATCGCCGCGACGGCCCGTCTGACGTCGCGTCCGTTCGGCGTCAATCTCATCGTCATGCATCCGGAGCTGATGAAGCTCGCGGAGGTGTGTCTCGATCACAAGGTGCGGCATGTCGTGCTCGCCGGCGGCCTGCCGCCGACCGACGTCATGAACCGGCTCAAGCAGGGTGGGGCAAAGGTCATCGCTTTTGCCCCGGCGCTGGCGATCGCGAAGAAGCTGGTGCGGTCCGGCGTTGACGCGCTGGTGATCGAGGGCATGGAGGCCGGCGGCCATATCGGCGCGGTATCGACGGCCGTCCTGGCACAGGAAATCCTGCCGAGCATCCGCGAGGTGCCGGTCTTCGTCGCCGGCGGCATCGGCCGCGGCGAGGCGATCCTGTGCTTCCTCGAGATGGGGGCTTCCGGCTGTCAGCTCGGGACGCGCTTCGTATGCGCGACGGAGTCGATCGCGCATCCGCGGTTCAAGCAGGCCTTCATCCGCGCCTCGGCGCGCGACGCCGTGCCGTCGGTGCAGCTCGACCCGCGTTTTCCCGTCATACCGGTACGTGCGATTCAGAACGAGGCGACGAAGCGCTTTATCGAGGCCCAGCGCGAGATCATCGCCAAGTTCGATCGCGGCGAGCTGACGCAGAAGGAAGCCCAGCTGTCGATCGAGCACTTCTGGGCCGGTGCCCTGCGGCGCGCCGTCATCGACGGCGACGTCGAGTCCGGATCGCTCATGGCCGGGCAGAGCGTCGGCATGGTGACCCGCGAGCAGACGACGCAGGAAATCATTGACGAACTCGTGGACCAAGCCATCGCTGCGCTGATCGCCCGCGACCACGACATGAATCTCGACGTCGGACGGGGGGCCGCGGACTGATGCAGCCGTCCCTGGGCGCTGGCGGCTCCCGCCGCCTGCTGAAGCGGCTCAGGGACCTCATGGCCGGCGGTGGATCCGGCCAGGAGCGCCTTAACCAGGTCGTCAAGATCATCGCCGCAGACCTCGTCGCCGAGGTGTGCTCCATCTACATCATGCGCGCCGGCGAGGTGCTGGAGCTGTTCGCGACCCAGGGCCTGAAGCAGGAGGCCGTGCACAAGACGCGGCTGGCGGTCGGCGAAGGTCTCGTCGGCGACATCGCGGCGCATGGACGTCCCCTCGCGCTGGCCGATGCCCAGTCCCATCCGAACTTCGCCTACCGGCCGGAAACGGGCGAGGAGATCTATCACTCGCTGATGGGCGTGCCGATCCTGCGCGGCGGGCGTGTCCTGGGGGTGCTCGTCGTCCAGAACCGCACCTTCCGCGAATATGACGAGGAAGAGGTCGAGACGCTCCAGACCATCGCGATGGTTCTGGCCGAGCTGATCGCCGGCAGTGATCTCGTCACGCCCGAGGACACCCTGACGGCCGATGCTGCGCTGGTGCCGGCGCGACTCGAGGGACTGCGCCTGAGCGAGGGGATCGCGATCGGCCGCGCGGTATTGCACCAGCCGCGGGTCTCCATCCGGCAGATGGTGGCGGACAATCCCGAGCTCGAGTTGAAGCGGCTCGACGAGGCGCTGCGCAGCATGCACAGCGCGATCGACGACATGCTCGCCGCGTCCGACATGGCAGGTGGCGAGCATCGCGAAATCCTCGAGAGCTATCGCATGTTCGCCGAGGATAGCGGCTGGCTCAGCCGCATCCATGAGGCCATCCGGACGGGCCTCACCGCCGAGGCGGCTGTGCAGCGCGTCCAGGACGATACGCGCATCCGGATGAGCCAGATCACCGACCCGTATCTGCGCGAGCGGCTGTCGGATCTCGAGGATCTCGCCAACCGTCTGCTGCGCCATCTGACCGGCGACCAGACGGCGGCGCGCGCCGATCTGCCGGACGATGCCATCGTGGTCGCGCGGACGATGGGGCCGGCCGAACTTCTCGACTACGACCGCGCGAAACTGCGTGCCGTCGTTCTCGAGGAAGGGGCCGCCACGTCCCACGTCACGATCATCGCGCGTGCGCTCAATATTCCGATGGTCGGTCGGGTGAAGGGACTGCTGACGCGCGTCGAGGCACTCGATCCGCTGATCGTCGACGGGGACAATGCGCAGGTGATCGTCCGCCCGAGCGACGACGTCCGCGAGGCGTTCGCGACGGCAATGCAGGCGCGCGCGGCACGGCAGGCCGCCTTCGCCGCGCTGCGCGATCTCCCCGCCGTCACCAAGGATGGTGTCGAGATTTCGTTATGGCTGAATGCGGGATTGCTGATCGATCTCGCGCATCTGGACGAAACCGGGGCGGCCGGTGTCGGTCTCTATCGGACCGAGATCCCGTTCATGGTGCGCTCGACCTTTCCCGATGTCGCCGCCCAGACCGATCTCTACCGCAAGGTCCTGAAGCGCGCAAACGGCAAGCCGGTCGTCTTCCGCACGCTCGATATCGGCGGTGACAAGCTCCTGCCGTATGTCGACGGCTCGGGCGAGGAGAATCCGGCCATGGGGTGGCGTGCCATTCGCATCGCCCTCGACAGGCCGATGCTCCTGCGCCAACAGCTGCGTGCGCTGCTGCGCGCGGCGGCCGGGCAGCGGCTCGACGTCATGTTTCCGATGGTGGCCGAGGTCGCGGAGTTCGATGCGGCTCGCGCGCTACTCGACAAGGAACTGGAGCGGGCCCGCCGCCGCGGCGAGCCGCTGCCGTCGACCTTGCGCGTCGGCACGATGCTCGAGGTGCCGTCCCTGTTCTGGCAGCTGGAAACGCTGATGCCGCGCGTCGATTTCATCTCGGTCGGGACCAACGATCTGATGCAGTTCCTGTTCGCGAGCGACCGCGGCAATCCGCGTCTGGCGGATCGCTACGACGTGCTATCGCCGCCGGCTCTCTCGTTCCTGCGTGATCTCGTGCGGCAATGCAACCGTGCCGGGGTCGATCTGACGCTCTGTGGCGAGATGGGCAGCCGCCCGCTCGAAGCCATGGCCTTGATTGCGATCGGGTTCCGGCGCCTGTCCATGCCCGCAAGCGCCATCGGGCCGATCAAGGCGATGACCCGGAGCCTGACGCTGGCCCCGCTCGCCGCCTATGTCGAGGAGCTTTGCCGGCTGCCTAACCATTCCTTGCGCGAACATTTACGTTCGTTCGCGCGCGATCATGCCATTCCGCTCTGAGGGGCAGGTCCAACCGCCAATTGCACCACCGTAAATTGTTGCGGCGGTGCAACCTGGTTGATATTAACGATTTCGTTGCAACAAGCGGCCTAAACTCCGGCCTCCCGTTTTTGGGGCGGGCAGTCCGCCGGGTCTCGGGCAACCGGGGCTGTCGTACGCTTACGATCAGGTCGTTCAAGCGCATGGCATTGAAAGAGCGACAGCAGCTGAAGTTCATGCCTACCGAATCGACGAACGGAGAGCGGAGCGAGCCGGATACCACCCACCGGCTGTCCGTCGGCAGCCTGTTGCGGGCCGAGCGCGAGCGGCGCAACCTTTCGCTCGACGACGTTTCGGCCAATCTCCGCATCCGCCGGGCCCAGCTCGAGGCGATCGAGGAGGGCCGCTTCAAGGATCTGCCGGGCGCGCCCTATGCGGTCGGTTTCGTGCGCGCCTATGCCGAGTTCCTCGAGCTCGACCGCGACGACATCGTCCGTCGGTTCAAGACCGAAGCGGCGGAGCTCAACAATCGCAAGGAACTGCATTTCCCGCGCCCGATTAAGGAAAGCCGGCTGCCGGGCGGCGTCGTACTGGTGGTTTCGGTATTGATCGCCGCCGGTGCCTACGGGCTTTGGTACACCCAGCGCATGTCCGATCAGCCGGAGCTGCCGCGCGTGACTGCGGTGCCGGAACGCATGATGCCGCTTGCCGAGACGGCGCCACCGAACCAGACCGATACGCAGACCACCGATACGCAGACCGAGGTCGCCATGCCGGCCGCTCCGCCGGCCGATGGATCCGAGGCCCCGGCTTCGGTGACGTCATCCGAGGTCGCGCGGACCGTCGACACGGATGCGGACGTGTCGTCGCCGGCCGAGGTTCCGCCCGCGACGATGACGGACGCCGATTCGACGTCGGCTGCGACCGGAGCGTTCGAAACCGCCCCGACGGACGGGGTGGTTGCGATCACACCCGGTTCGGCCGAGGACAGCGCGCCACCGCAGCCGCCGTCCGATGCGCCGCCGCAGCCGCGCGTCTTCGGCGAAACGTCAGGACAATCCCGCGTGGTTCTTCGCGCGACGGCCGACAGCTGGATCCAGATCCGCGACGGCGGCGGTAACATTGTGTTCTCGCGCATTCTGCGCGCCGGCGACTCGTACAATGTGCCGAACCGCGGCGACCTGGTGCTCATTACCGGCAATGCCGGTGCACTCGAGGTTCAGGTTGACGGCAAGGCACTGCCACCGCTGGGCCGTGTCGGCGCGGTCCGCCGCGACATCGCGCTCGATCCCGACCGGCTTCTGGCCGGAACCGCCGTGCCCGAACAGACCCGTCCGGCAACAAGCGAGGCCGGACCGGCGCCGACGGATCAGAGATCGCCGGCTCCAGCCGGGGATTGACCGCCACCGGACGCAACGGCGCTTTACGGCGACGTTCCTTCGGCCCGCCGGGCCTCCGGACGCGTCCTGGAGGTCGGCGCGGCTTTTGGGCTATAACCGGCGGCATCTCAAACTCCTACATATCGGCCAAGAGCTACTATGACCGTTCGGCCCTACCGCCAGATCCAGCGTCGCAAATGCCGGCAGATCCGTGTCGGATCCGTTGCCGTGGGGGGCGATGCGCCGATTTCTGTCCAGTCGATGACGAACACGCGGACGGCCGACGCGGCGGCGACCATCGATCAGATCCGCCGTCTCGAGGAAGCGGGGGCCGATATCGTTCGCGTTTCCTGCCCGGATGAGGAGTCGACGGCTGCCCTCGCGCAGATCGTCAAGGCGGCGCGGGTGCCGATCGTCGCGGACATCCATTTCCACTACAAGCGCGCGATCGAGGCGGCGAAGGCCGGGGCGGCATGCCTGCGGATCAATCCGGGCAACATCGGCAGCAAAGAGCGCGTGAAGGAGGTCGTGAAGGCGGCGCGCGACCACGGGTGTGCAATGCGCATCGGCGTCAACGCCGGCAGTCTGGAGCGCGACCTGCTCGAGAAGTACGGCGAACCTTGCCCCGAGGCCATGGTCGAGAGCGCCCTCAACCACGCGAAGTATCTCGAGGACGAGGATTTCTTCGAGTTCAAGATCAGCGTGAAGGCGTCCGACGTGTTCCTCGCGGTTGCGGCGTATCAGCAGCTTGCCGAGGCATGCGATTACCCGCTGCATATCGGAATCACCGAGGCCGGCGGACTTCGGGCCGGGACCATCAAATCGGCGATCGGGCTCGGCTCGCTGTTGTGGGCGGGGATCGGCGACACGATCCGCGTCTCGCTGTCGGCCGATCCGGTCGAGGAGGTCAGGGCGGGCTATGAGATCCTGAAGTCGCTCGGTCTGCGCCGGCGCGGCGTAACGGTCGTGGCCTGTCCTTCCTGCGCGCGGCAGCAGTTCGACGTGATCAGGACGGTCGAAGTGCTCGAGGAGCGGCTCGCGCACATTACGGTTCCGCTGACCGTGTCGGTGATCGGCTGCGTCGTCAACGGTCCCGGCGAAGCGCGCGAGACCGATATCGGCTTCACCGGCGGCGGCAACGGCACGCACATGGTATACATTGCCGGTCAGCCGGACCACCGCCTCAAGGACGCCGATATCGTCGACCATCTCGTCGCGCTCGTCGAGAAGAAGGCTGCGGAAATCCAGAAGACGCGGACGGACGCTGGCGCGGCGCCGGCTCCGGCCGAGGCCTAGCGCGGGGTGTGCCCCGCGCGTTGACGCGCGGGCGGTTGGCCGGGTAAGGACGTCGCACAGTAAGGACGTCCCATAGACGAGAGATCCGTATTCGATGGCAAATCTGCAGCCGGTTCGCGGCACGCGCGATATTCTTGGCGAGGAGATGCGCCGCCACCGGCACGTCGTCGAGACGGCCCGCGCGGTCGCCGAGCTCTACGGATTCCAGGAGATCGCGACGCCGATCTTCGAGTTCTCCGAGGTGTTCAAGCGCACGCTGGGCGATACGTCCGACATCGTGACGAAGGAGATGTACTCCTTCACCGACAACAGCGGCGAACAGCTTACGTTGCGGCCCGAGAACACCGCCGGTGTCGCGCGCGCGGTCATTTCCGGCGGGCTCGCCCAGCACGTGCCGCTCAAGTTCTACTATGCCGGTCCGATGTTTCGATACGAGCGGCCGCAGAAGGGCCGCTACCGGCAGTTCCATCAGATCGGCATCGAGCTGATCGGCGTACCGGAGCCCTTGGCCGACGTCGAGGTGATCGCCGCCGGGGCGCATATCCTCGACCGGCTGGGTGTCCTGAAGGATACGACGCTCGAACTGAACACGCTCGGCGACATGGAGAGCCGGCTCGCCTATCGCGAGGCGCTGGTTGCCTATCTCCGCCAGCACGTCGATCAACTTTCCGCCGACAGCCGGGTACGGCTCGACCGCAACCCGCTTCGCATTCTCGACAGCAAGGACGAAGGCGACATCGCCATCATTCGCAACGCGCCGAAGCTGCCCGATTTCCTCAACGAGACGAGCCGCAAGTTCTTCGATGCCGTGCGTCGCGGCCTCGACAAGCTGGGAATCGCGCATGTCTGGAATCCGTATCTCGTGCGCGGGCTCGACTACTATGCGCACACCGCCTTCGAATTCACGACCAAGCGCTTGGGCGCGCAGAGCGCGGTGCTTGCGGGCGGACGCTACGACGGGCTGATCGCGCAGATGGGCGGGCCGGAACTGCCGGGCGTCGGCTGGGCCGCCGGCGTCGAACGTCTGGCGATGCTCTTGGAGGCCGCTCCACCGGCGCGCCGACCCGTGGCCGTCGTGCCGATCGGCCCCGAGGCCGAGGACGTCGCGCTGACGCTGAGCGAGGATCTGCGGCGTAGCGGATATCCAGTCGAGCTTGGCTATCGCGGCAATCTGTCCAAACGCATGAAGGCCGCCAACAAGGTGAACGCACGCGTTGCCGTTCTTCTGGGCGAGGACGAACTCAAACGCGGCACCGCAACTGTCCGCGACCTCGATACGGGCGAGCAGGCCGAGGTGCCGCTTGCGGCCCTGAAGGACCGACTCGCCCAGTTTCGATAGCGTCGCGGGGCACGGGACAGACGCCGTGAGCGTCACGCCCCGCGACACTGCGCGGCTGTTCGTGGCCGGTCTGGATCATCGTTCCAGCACCGCATCTCTACGCGATCGCCTCTTCGTTCCCCAGGCTGAGATCACCGGCGTGCTCGCCGCGCTGAGAGAGGCGGGGCTCGATCAGGCGAT
The DNA here is from genome assembly GCA_937926175.1 of uncultured Rhodospirillales bacterium. Taxonomy (GTDB): domain Bacteria; phylum Pseudomonadota; class Alphaproteobacteria; order CACIAM-22H2; family CACIAM-22H2; genus CALANV01. Next base: position 41,031 of record CALANV010000049.1, read on the forward strand.
TCTGCTGTCGACCTGCGATCGTATTGAAGTTCAGGGGGCGCACGCCGATCCGGACCGTGCTGGCGATATCGCGCTCGACGTCCTGGCGCGGCGGTCGGGCGACCTCGCATCCTCGTTGCGTGAACAGAGCTACATACATACCGACGAGGCGGCCTTGCGCCGTATCTTCGGCGTCGCCTGTGCGCTCGAGAGCCAGGTGATCGGCGAACCGCAAATTCTCGGTCAGGTGAAGACGGCGCACCAGCAGGCCAAGGAAATGCGGATGATGGGGCCTGAGCTGGACGCGGCTCTTCGGGCGGCCTATGTCGCGGCCAAGCGCACGCGCACCGAGACGGCCATCGGGCAGAGACCGGTCACGCTCGCGTCTGCGGCCGTTCAGCTCGCCCGCGACGTGCATGGCGACCTCGCCCGTTGCGCCGGCCTTCTGGTCGGGGCGGGCGAGATGGGCGAGCTGATGGCGGAGCATCTCAAGGGAGCGGGACTTGGACGACTCGCGGTCACGGGACCGCATATCGGCCATGTGCAGGAGCTCGCCCGGGCATTCACCTGCCATGTCGTCCCGTTCGAGCCTATGGAAACGGCGCTCGTGGATGCCGATATCGTCATTACCGCCCTCGGCAGCGGCCGTCATGTGATCACCGCGGCGACGATGGACCGGGTTCTCGTGCGCCGCCGGCGCCGACCGGTCTTCATCATCGATCTCGGGGTTCCGGCGGACGTCGAGTCGGCGGTCGAAGCGCTGGACGGCGTGTTCCGCTATGATCTTGACGACCTCGAGCGTGTGACGATGAGCGGTCGCGCGTCGCGCACGGCGGCTGCCGCCGAAGCGTGGGCCATCGTCGAGCAGGAACTTCGGCTGTTCGTCAAAAGCCGTGCCGAGCGTGCGGCCGTACCGATCATCACGACATTGCGTCGGCATTTTGAACTTGCCCGTGCAACCGCACTCCGCCAGGCCGGCGACGATGCAGCGCGGGCGACCGAACTGCTGATCAACCGCCTGCTCCATGCGCCATCCGAGGCGCTGCGCCGCGTCGCAGCCGGCGAGACCGACGGCGTGGACCGGACGACGATGGAGCGTGCGCTCGCCGAGCTGTTCCGCCTGGACGACGACCGATCGGCGACTGACGAGGAGAACAGAAAGTGAGTTTCGAACAAAAGCTTGAACGGGTTGTCGCCCGGCACGAGGAGCTTCGGCAGGCATTGGCCGCGCCGGATCTCGACCCGCGACAATTCGCGAAGCTGTCAAAGGAATATGCCGATCTCGAGCCGGTGGTCGAGGCCGTGACGGCTCTTAAAAAGGCGCGGGGAGAGCTCGAGGACTTGAAGGCCCTGATGGCCGACGGCAGCGTCGATCCGGAAATGAGAGCGCTGGCGGAGACGGAGTTCTTCGCGCTCAAGGAACGGCTGCCGGAGATGGAACGGCAGGTCCAGATGCTGCTCCTGCCCAAGGACGCGGCTGACGAGAAGAACGTCATTCTCGAGGTGCGCGCCGGAACCGGCGGCGAGGAGGCGGCGCTGTTCGCGGCCGATCTCTTTCGCATGTATCAGCGCTATGCCGCCCTGCACGGCTGGCGATTCGAGATCATGGAACTCGCCGAAACGGGAATTGGCGGTTACAAGGAGGCGATCGCCAACATTTCGGGACGCGGGGTCTTCGCCCGTCTCAAGTTCGAATCCGGCGTGCACCGGGTACAGCGTGTGCCGGAAACGGAAGCCAGCGGACGGATTCATACGTCGGCCGCTACCGTCGCGGTGCTGCCCGAGCCTGAGGAGGTCGATGTCAAGATCGACGAGAAGGATCTTCGCATCGACGTGTTTCGCGCCAGCGGACCGGGCGGTCAATCCGTCAACACGACCGACAGCGCGGTGCGCATTACGCATTTGCCGACCGGTATCGTCGTGCAGCAGCAGGACGAAAAGTCGCAGCACAAGAACAAGGCCAAGGCCCTCAAGATCCTTCGGGCCCGCCTCTACGAGATGGAACGGGCGAAGGCCGAAGCGGAACGCGCGCAGAACCGCAGGAGTCAGGTCGGCAGCGGCGATCGTTCGGAGCGGATCCGCACCTACAACTTTCCGCAAAGCCGCGTCACCGATCATCGCATCAACTTGACGCTCTACAAGATCGACAAGGTTCTCTCGGGCGAAGCGCTCGACGAGATCATCGATGCGCTCATCGCCAACGATCAGGCGGCGCGGCTTGCAGAGCTTCCGGCCTGACGCAGCGACGATGGCGGACGGCACGTGCACGGTCGAGGCGCTCATCGCGGCGGGGGCCGCCGAGCTCGGTGCCGCCGGAATTGAGGCGGCGCGGCGTGAGGCGCGGTTGCTCCTCGCGATGGCGGCGGCACGGAGCGTCGAGCAGCTCGTCGCGTGGCCGGAGCACGTGGTTGATCCGGCTCATCGACGTGCATTCGAAGCGCTCGTCGCGCGGCGCGCCCGACGTGAGCCGATCGCCCAGATCCTCGGGTGCCGGGAGTTCTGGAGTCTGCCGTTCCTGACGACCCGCGACACACTGACGCCGCGTCCGGACAGCGAGACGGTCATCGAAGCGGCGCTTGCGTACATACCGGACCGGTCCCGGTCACTGACGATTCTCGATCTCGGTACCGGAACCGGGTGTCTGCTGCTGGCGCTCCTCAGCGAGCTGCCGAACGCGACCGGCATCGGTACGGACATGAGCGTCGCCGCGCTCGACGTCGCGCGGCACAACGCCAGGACACTTGGCCTCGCGGCGCGCGCGCATTTTGTCGCAGCCGACTGGGACTCCGGCCTCGGCTGCCGCTTCGATCTGGTCGTCAGCAACCCGCCCTACATTGCGACGGACGAGATCGCCGTTCTCGAGCCCGAAGTTCGCGACTACGAACCGCGACTCGCCCTCGACGGCGGCGCGGATGGGCTTGCGGCCTATCGGGCGCTTGCGCCGCGGATTCGCGCCCGCCTGCGGCCCGGCGGCATTGCCGTCCTGGAGGTCGGTCGGGGACAGGCCGACGCCGTCGAACAGATCCTTCGGGCTGCAGGTCTTGATCCGAAAGGCCGGCGCCACGACCTGAGTGGTGTCGAACGCTGCGTTATTGGGGGCGTTAACCAGGGAGCTTAGCCGCAAAATTTATCTTGGAATACCGGCGGCTCGGGACTAGGCTGCCAACGCTTACCGCGTTGGCGGGGCAAGGGGGCAGGGGGCTCCCGCTGGCCGAAATTCAGCGAAACGATCGTCGCGTCTGCGCTGCGCGCGGACGGACAGGCGGGCCGGCTTTGTGAGGCCCGCTACACCTTCGGCGACAACTTTCATCAGGTAGTAAGTGAGACCCGGTCCAAACATGAAGCGACAACGTGGCCGTAATAACGGACGTAAATCGCATATGCCGGTCCGTTCGCAGACGTTCGACAGCAGCGGACCCGATGTTCGCATTCGTGGCAATGCGTATCAGGTGCTTGAGAAGTATCTGGCGCTTGCACGTGACGCGGCGGCCGCTGGTGACCGCATTGCCGCGGAGAATTTCTATCAGCATGCGGAGCACTACTATCGGCTGATCAACGCCAATGGCGGGGATCACCGCCGTCACGATCATGGCCATGGCCAGCAGGATTCGCGGGCGGCACAGGCGCATGACGGGCAGACCAACGGTTCGGCGGGTTCAGGCTCGCAGCCGGTGGTGCCGCAGGCCAATCCGCAACCGTCGGCGAACAACGCGAACTATCCGTCATCGCCGGAAGGCGCGGCCGAGTAAGGGCCGGCTGCAATCCGGGACGCAAGGGACGGCGGGGCACGGGCGGTGCGCCGCCGTTTCTCGTTACGCCCATGTCACGACCGGGTGTACAGCCCCGGCGTCACTCTACCGTCACGGTATCGCCGACGGATATCGTGCCGTCGCTGACGACTTCCGCATATACGCCCATGTTGGTATGGCGAAATCCCTGTTGCAGGGCCTGCGGGATGTTCATGTCGCGCGCCGCCGTATCCGGGTTGACATTGGTCGCGGCACAGCGGCTGATCGGCTTGACGCCGCGCAGCCGGGCCGTTCCGATGGTGATCTCGCGGCCGATCCAGTCGAGTTCTTCCCAGGCTCGACCACCGTCGAAATAGACGTTGGCGCGAAACCGTCGCAGGTCGATGGGCTCGCGGACGACGCGCTCGAGATCGCGGATGCTCGCGAGGCCGATGATCGAGACGACCTTCTGCGACACGTCCGAGAACATGTGGCCCGGCGCTTCGAGAAACTTGGGCGCCCCGCGGCATTCGGGGCCCATGAATGCCGCGAAGAACTGCTCGACGATGATGCGTCCTGACGGTTCGGACACGTTGCAGCGAACGATCGTCTTGCCGTCGCGTTCGATCGTCAGGACGCCGGTCGTCTCGTCGAAGCGCGTCCGCAGATGCGCCAGGCGTTCATTGCGCATCAGCATGAGAAAGTTGGTCTTGGGCTGCCACGCCGGTGCCGCCGGATCGAAGGTCGTGGTGCCGTGCGCGAGCGCGAAACGGCGATCGTGCGGGAGCCCCTCGCCAGGGCTGAGGTCGACCTTGCCGAGCGGCTCTGCGCTCAAGCCTTTCACGGGATAGCGGTAGATGTTGGTGATGCGACGGCTCATGGGACGGTCATCATGAGGGCGGCCGCGGCGCCCAACAAGGTTCGGTTCATATCCGTCATACCCATAATCGGAATAGGGCCTCTCTTGCAGCGTGCCGGCAGGCATCTCATATAGCTGGAGAGGACGCCTGAAAGGGTCCTCGAACCCTGTCCGCCCATCCGGGGGACATGAATAAGGGATTGAAGAACCATGAATTTCGACAAGTACACCGAGCGGTCGCGTGGCTTCGTGCAAGCCGCGCAGATGCTCGCCCAGCGCTCGAGCCACCAGCGCCTGACGCCCGAACATCTGCTCAAGGTCTTACTCGACGACAAGGAAGGCCTTGCCGCCAACCTGATGCGGCGTGCCGGGGCCGATCCCGCGCGCGCCCTGGAGCGGGTCGATGCCGAACTCGGCAAGCTGCCCCGGGTCGAGGGATCGGGCGCTGGGCAGCTCTATGCCGCGCCGGAACTGCATCGCGTCTTCGAAACCGCCGAACAGGCCGCGGCCAAGGCCGGCGACAGCTTCGTCACGGTCGAGCGGCTCCTGCTGGCGCTCGCCATCGTCAAGGGGACCGCGGCGGCCCAGATTCTCGCCGAATCGGGACTGACGCCGGAAAAGCTGAATGCCGCCATCCAGTCGATCCGCAAGGGACGCACGGCCGACAGCGCGAGCGCGGAGGAAGGTTATGACGCGCTCAAGAAATACGCGCGGGATCTGACCCAGGCCGCGCGCGAAGGAAAGCTCGATCCGGTCATCGGTCGCGACGAAGAGATCCGGCGGACCATTCAGGTCCTCTCCCGCCGGACCAAGAACAATCCGGTGCTGATCGGCGAACCAGGCGTCGGCAAGACCGCGATCGTGGAAGGCCTCGCGCATCGCATCGTCAATGGCGACGTGCCCGAGTCGCTGCGGAATCGCCGTTTGCTGGCCCTCGACCTGGGGGCGCTCGTCGCCGGCGCCAAATACCGCGGCGAGTTCGAGGAGCGTCTCAAGGCCGTCTTGCAGGAAATCAACGCCTCGCAGGGCGACATCGTCCTGTTCATCGACGAGCTGCACACGCTCGTCGGCGCCGGCAAGGCCGAGGGCGCCATGGATGCGTCCAACATGTTGAAGCCGGCGCTGGCCCGCGGCGAGCTGCATTGCGTGGGCGCGACGACGCTGGACGAGTATCGCAAGCACATCGAGAAGGATGCGGCGCTCGCACGGCGCTTCCAGCCGGTCTTCGTGTCCGAACCGTCGGTCGAGGATACGATCTCGATCCTGCGCGGCCTCAAGGAGAAATACGAGCTGCACCACGGCGTGCGCATCACCGATGCCGCAATCGTGGCGGCCGCTACGTTGTCGAATCGCTACATTACGGACCGCTTCCTGCCCGACAAGGCGATCGACCTGGTCGACGAGGCGGCGAGCCGGCTGCGTATAGCGGTCGACTCGAAGCCGGAACAGATCGATGAGCTCGACCGGCGCATCGTCCAGCTCAAGATCGAGCGCGAGGCGCTGAAGAAGGAGAGCGATCCCGCCTCGCGCGACCGTTTGCAGCGGCTCGAGCGCGAGCTGGCCGAGCTCGAGGAGAAATCGGCCGCGCTCACGCAGCAGTGGAAGCAGGAGAAGGAGAAGCTCACCGAGGCGCAGCGGCTCAAGGAGCGGCTCGATCAGGCCCGCAGCGAGCTCGAGATCGCCCAGCGCAACGGCGATCTCGGACGTGCCGGCGAGCTGAAGTACGGCATCATCCCGCAGCTCGAGCGCGAGCTTCAGGCCAATCAGGCGATGGCGCAGAACCGGATGCTGAACGAGGAGGTCACCGAGCAGGACATCGCGGCGGTGGTGTCCCGCTGGACCGGCATTCCGGTCGAGAAGATGCTCGAGGGCGAGCGCCAGAAGCTTCTGAAGATGGAAGAGGCGCTCAAGGCACGCGTCGTCGGCCAGGACGAAGCGGTCGCCGCCGTGTCCGAGGCGGTCCGGCGTGCGCGCGCCGGCCTGCAGGATCCGAACCGGCCGCTCGGCTCGTTCCTGTTCCTCGGCCCGACCGGTGTCGGCAAGACCGAGCTGTCGAAGGCACTTGCGCAGTTCCTGTTCGACGACGAGGCGGCGCTGCTGCGCATCGACATGTCGGAGTACATGGAGAAGCATGCCGTCGCGCGGCTCATCGGTGCGCCGCCCGGTTATGTCGGCTACGAGGAGGGCGGTAGTCTGACCGAAGCGGTCCGGCGCCGTCCGTACCAGGTGATCCTGTTCGACGAAGTCGAAAAGGCGCACCCCGACGTATTCAACGTGCTGCTGCAGGTGCTCGATGACGGGCGCCTGACGGACGGGCAGGGCCGCACGGTGGATTTCCGCAACACGCTGATCATCCTCACCTCGAACCTGGGCAGCGAGTATCTGGCGAACCTGCCGGATGGTCAGGATGTCGATGCCGTCCGCAATCAGGTGATGGAGGTCGTGCGCAAGGCGTTCCGGCCCGAGTTCCTGAACCGCCTGGACGAGATCCTGATGTTCCGGCGGCTCTCCCGCGCGCATATGGTCGGGATCGTCGACATCCAGCTCGATCGCCTGCGGCGCATGCTCGCGGACCGCAAGATCGGACTCACGCTGGACGACGCAGCAAAGGCGTGGTTGGCTGAGGCGGGGTACGATCCGGTCTACGGTGCCCGTCCGTTGAAGCGCGTGATCCAGCGCGAGCTGCAGAACCCGCTCGCGACGATGATCCTCGACGGTCGCGTCACCGAAGGCGACGATGTGCACGTCGGCGTCGGACCGAAGGGGCTCAGCCTCGAAGTGCGCGCGAAGGCCGGTGCGGCGCTGAAACGATCAGCCTGACGTCGGATTCGGGGCTGGAAAACGATTGCGGCGGTCCGTGGAAGCGGACCGCCGCTTTCTTTATTGCGCCTGGGGCGCGGATTCGTCGGCGTTGCGGGCGACGCGAGTCGTCGGCTCGATCGCGGCGACGGTCAGATCAATGTCCGCCTTCGCGATGCGGAACTGGACGAGCTCCTGCCCGTCGAGTTTGCGCCCGGTCGGCAACCGCACGCTGGTCGGATTGATCGCCGTGCCGCGGCGCAGCACCTCGTAATGCAGGTGCGGGCCGGTCGAACGACCTGTCGAGCCGACATAGCCGAGCACCTGGCCCTGACGCACGTGTGCGCCGGGCTTCACGGCGGCGGCGATGCGGCTTAGATGCGCATAGGCGGTCGAGTATTCGGAGTTGTGGCGGATGCGGACATAGTTGCCGTAGGCGCCGTGCCAACCTGCCGCTTCGACGATGCCGTCGCCCGCCGCCTGGACCGGCGTTCCTTGCGGTGCCGCGAAGTCGACGCCCTTGTGCATGGCGCTGTAGCCCAGGATCGGGTGCTTGCGCATGCCGAAGCGCGAGGAGAGGCGCGCGCCGTCGATGGGCGTCTTGAGCAGCGCCTTGCGCACGCTCTCGCCGTTCTCGTTGTAGAAATCGGCGGTGCCGTCGCGGTGCACGAAGCGGTAGATGCGCTTGGTGCCCCCTTGGGCGAGCGTGAGACGGCCGAAGAGGATGTCGCCGTCCTTGGCGAAACGGCCCTGGGCGTCGCGATAGCGCTCGAACACGATCTCGAACGAGTCGCCGGGGTGGACGTCGCGCTGGAAGTCGACATCGTAGCTGAACGCCCGGATGAGATCGACCATGATCGCACCGGGCACGCCGGCGGCGCTGCCGGCCTCGAACAGGCTGGAATTGACCGTCCCGATCGCCCGGATGAGTTCGCGGCGCAGCTCCTTCTTGCGGGCGAGCGCGGTGAAGCGACCGTCGCTATCGCGGCTCAGATTGATGTCGCGCTCGGCGCTGGCGTTCAGGTTTGCCTCGATCAGCGACGGCGTATCGCTGGCAAGGGAGTCCAGAGTCAGCGTGATTTCCTGGCCGGGCCTGAGGTTGCGCGGATCATAGACGCTCGCGATCGCGCTGACGGCCTCGTGCGCTTCGGCGCGCGGAATGCCGACTCCGAGCAATACGTCGAGCAGCGTATCGCCGCGCCGGATCTGCACGACCAGTCGTTCCGGTTGCGCGTTTTCGGCCTCGCTGACTTCCGACGGTTCTGGCCCCGTTGCCGACAGCCGGTATTCGCCCGGGTCGATACCGTTGAGGACCGGGGTGTCCTCCTCGCCCTCGGCCGCCATGGTGCCGAGGTCGATCTCCTCGTTCAGCGTCGTCGCGGCGACGTCGATGGCGGGGCGGACCGTATCCTGCCCGGACGAGTAGAGCGCGATGGCGATGCCGGCGACGAGGGCACCGATCTTGAGAGCAGAGGAGAGCGTGCCGCTGAGGGCCCACTGACGGTCAGTACGGTCTTGCGGCTGTCGTCCCACTGTCCCCCCTCGACGACATTCGAAAGTTACATATCGGCAGCAAGGGTTTAACAATCCCTTTAGCGCGGCCCTTGTCAACCATGTTTTGTTGCTTATATTAAGCACCTACAAGCGCCGGGGCTGCGGAAGAAGGAAAGCGATCGGTGCTTGACTCCGTAAATCGGGAAGCGTAAGACTCCCGGCCTCGCCGCGCGGGATCGGTAGTTGCCGACCGGGCGGCGTGTGTTCTTTGACATCGTGAAAGCTAGACAGGAAGGGATGCGCGGGCGGCGGCGCGGGAGGGGGTCTCGTGTTTGTTCGTCGGC
>CALANV010000050.1 GCA_937926175.1 uncultured Rhodospirillales bacterium
GCCACGGCTTCGAGTTCGGCGAACACCGCACTGGCTTCTTCGAGATTTCCAGCATTCACGAGTTCCTTGAAGAGCCGGTAGAGGGCACCTCCGCGGACATGCAAGTCGGTGTTTGCCGTGAGCGTGTGCAAGTACCCGAGATAATGCGATAGCGGCATCGCATTCAGGTCCGGTTTCGGAATGGCGCGCCCGCTTGCCCAGGCCAGGAGCCGCTCGTTGCGCTCGATGACATGTACATACGGGAATCCTGCTTCCGCCAAGAGTGTCTCGAGCGCTGCCTTGGATATGAGAAAGTAATGGAGACCCGGCGCGAGGGCACTCCGTAGCATGGAGCGTGCATGGTCGCCGGCCGCTTCCTGAGCCGGCGAGACAAAGTCCGCGGAGGGGGTGGTCAGAATCAGGACGCCGTCGGGTTTCAGGACCGACTTCAGTTCTGCAACGAATTCGGACGGATTTTTGACGTGCTCTATGACTTCGGAGCTGAGGATGACGTCGAATTTCTCGCTCTTTACGGCCGCGCATGTCGCCAGATACTCGTGGTACATTTCGACACCGAGCAGTTGGCGGCCGATTTTTCCGTATCCGGCTACTTCAAGACCAACCGCGCGGCCTCCGCGCATGCGCGACCAATAATCGACGGCGTACCCAAACCCGCAGCCGACTTCGAGCATCGAGGCACCCGCAGGAACGGGAATGGCATGTAGCGGGCGGATCATGAAGTCGATGCCGGCACCGATCTGGACGTAGTGCTTCCAGTCGGAGTTTTCGGTTTCGTCGGTTGAGTATCCGATGACCGTATTCTCGCCCTCGTAGAACAGAGACCGGCAGGAGGAGCAACGGTTCAGACGCAGTTTCCCGGGCGGTTCTGGCGATACGTCGACTTCCAGAACTCGAATCGACTGCGTTCCGCCGCATACGTGGCAGCGTCCGCGCCCCGGTACCAACTCGCTTTTCTCGAATTCAACTCGAATTGCCATCGGTCATCGCCTTCTCCGGATGGGAAAAGCGGGTTCGTGCCGCGTTCGCGACGCGTTCCGGCCGGTTTTGCGGCATATGCGCTCTGTTGCGTGGTCGGTAAAATCGGCGCGACGGCACGGCGGGCTGATTGCGGCGAACGAACGAAGGATGCCCGCCCGTGAGGTCAAGCTTTGCGCCAGGCTCGAGCTTACGATGTCTTATGCCTCTTCTAACCCTGACATTGATACTGCCATGCGCAGATCGACAGGATCAATCGTGCCTGGGCGCGGTAAACGCGATTACACCAATGACTTTACGATGCCGAGGTCTGCCCTGAATGGAGTGTGCGGATGGAGCCTTGCTGCTTCTGGACAGGCCGTCATGGCGAGTTGTGCGCAAAGCGTCGCCGTCAGTGATCCGGCAGTGCCCTTGAAGGTCCAAGGGGTAAGCTGGCCATGACGCCAAGCGGGAGATGAGGGGGCATCCGGCGGTGCCGGATGTCGGCAGCGTCTTGCCTTCTGTCGGGTAGTATTCATTTCTTGGGCGGATGTTTGCCGGGAGCGGCCACACCGATGTGTGCGGGCGGGCGCCTTGTCCGTAACCAATCGCGGTCGAGATCGGGCACAGCACCCCTGATCGTGTCGGATTCGTCGTCAGTCAAGGGCGGAATGGCGTTCCTTACACCTCGAGTGGTCCGAACAAGCCGCGCGCAGAGCGGGGCCGCCACCAACTCTATCCGCGCCATCGTCGCCCGCCTCGTCCGGCCCCGTTCCCGGCCTGTCGGGTTCCGAACCGGTCGAAGCACAAGTCCTGGCACCGTGCCCGTTGCGGGGGGTACATCGGCCGAGGTATTTTAAAACCTTGTCTCTCCGGGGACTTATGAATGGCTGCCAGGACCATGACTCGTTGGACGCCGGACAGTTGGCGTACCAAACCGATCCGGCAAATGCCGGAATATCCCGACCCCGCCGCGCTTGCCGCCGTCGAGGCCAAGCTGCGCGGATTTCCGCCGCTCGTCTTTGCCGGCGAGGCGCGGGCGCTCAAGGCTGCGCTCGCCAAGGTCGCGGAGGGCAAGGCCGTCCTGCTTCAGGGCGGGGATTGCGCCGAGAGCTTTGCGGAGTTCAGCGCGAACACGATCCGAGACACCTTCAAGGTGCTGCTGCAGATGACCGTCGTGCTGATGTACGCGGGCGGGCTGCCGGTGGTGAAGGTTGGCCGGATGGCGGGGCAGTTCGCCAAGCCCCGCTCGTCCGAGACGGAGACGATCGGCGACGTGACCCTGCCGGCCTATCGCGGCGACATCATCAACGGCATCGAGTTTACGGCCGAGGCGCGCCGGCCCGATCCGAACCGCATGATCCAGGTCTACGGCCAGGCGGCGGCGACGCTGAATCTGCTGCGCGCCTTCTCGCGTGGCGGCTACGCCGACCTGCATCGCGTTCACGGCTGGACGCTGGGCTTCGTCGAGCGGAGCCCGGCCGGCGAGCGCTTCCGCGAGCTGGCCGACCGTATCACCGAGGCTCTCGTGTTCATGGAGGCGTGCGGCATCACGGCAGAGATGACGCCGCAGATCCGCGAGGCGGAGTTCTATACCTCGCACGAGGCGCTGCTCCTGCCGTACGAGGAGGCGCTGACCCGCATCGATTCGACGACGGGCGATTGGTACGACTGCTCGGCCCACATGTTGTGGATCGGCGATCGCACGCGCCAGCCGGATGGCGCGCATGTGGAATTCTGCCGTGGTATCAAGAACCCGCTCGGCTTGAAATGCGGGCCGACGATGGATCATGACGAGCTCATCCGGCTGATCGATATTCTCAACCCCGACAACGAGCCCGGACGGTTGACGCTGATCACGCGCATGGGGGCGGACAAGGTCGCGGCGAAACTTCCCGGCCTCATCCGCCGGGTAAAGCGCGAGGGTCGCAACGTCGTATGGTCGTGCGATCCCATGCACGGCAATACCATCAAGTCGTCGACCGGGTACAAGACGCGCCCGTTCGACCGTATCCTGTCGGAGGTGCGCACGTTCTTCGAGGTGCACCGCGCCGAGGGCACGCATGCGGGCGGGGTACATTTCGAGATGACGGGCCAGAACGTCACGGAATGTACGGGCGGCGCGCAGGAAATCACCGAAATGTGCCTCGCCGACCGCTACCATACGCATTGCGATCCACGTCTGAACGCGAGCCAGTCGCTCGAACTCGCTTTCCTGATCGCAGAGGGGCTGAAGGCGAGCCGCACCGACATCGAGGCGCGCCGGGTCGCCGGGGCATCCGACTGAGATACGGGGTTACGCGTGGACGACAGTCGACAGAAGGCGATGGGGACGGCAAAGGCGCCGAGCCCAGCGGTCGAGGACATTCCGCGTCTGACCGATCATTACTTCCTGCGGACCAAGGAAACGGTCAGGCGGTTCGGCGACAAGACGGTCACCTATGCCATCTTCATGCGACGGCCCGTCATCTGCACGCCGCGGCTCGCGATAGAATGGCTGCAGGCGGTCGCCGCCGCGCGCGGCGTCAAGTTCGATATCGACCTGCGCTACAAGGAAGGCGACTGGGTCGGCGCCGGCGAGCCGATGATGTACATCACCGGGTCGCTCTATCACCTCGTCGACCTCGAGACGCTCTACCTGCAGAAACTCGGACCGGCCTGCGTTGCCGCCTATAACGCGTACACGATGTGCGTTGACCTGCCGCACGTCGCGTTCCTCGCCATGGATGCGCGCCATTGCGCGGGCACCGAGATGGCGGAGATGATGGCCTACGCGGCATCCGTCGGCTCCGCGGCCGCACGGCGCGACGTCAATGCGGTGGGTTTCGTCGGCAACGCGACGGATGCGACGGCGCATTATTTCGGCCAGACCAAGGGCAAGGGCACGATGCCGCACGCGCTCATCGGTTATGCGGGGTCGACCGTGCGTGCCGCCGAGATGATGTACGAGACGTTCCCGTCCGACGACCTGACCGTTCTCGTCGATTATTATGGGCGTGAGATCACCGATGCGCTCGAAGTCTGCCGGCGGTTCCCGGACCTTGCCGAGAGCGGACGGCTCGCCGTGCGCCTCGATACCCATGGCGGCCGTTACGTGGAAGGACTTGACCTGCAGAAATCCTATGCCGTGCTGGAGCGCAACGCGCCGAGCGCCATCCGTGGCTATCGGACGGAGGCGGAACTCCGCTATCTGGTCGGCACCGGCGTGTCGGCAGCGGCGATCTGGCACATGCGCGAACAGCTCGACGCCGCGGGGTTCCCGCGCGTGCGCATTGTCGCGTCGTCGGGTTTCACGCCGGCGAAGTGCAAGACGATGGCGGTCGCCGACGTGCCCGTGAACGTGATCGGAACCGGCTCCTTCCTGCCCGAGATCTGGACCGAAACCTACGCCACGGCCGATATCGTCGAGTACGACGGCAAACCGTCGGTCAAGGTCGGTCGCGAGTTCCTCCTGCGGCATCGCGAGGGCGGGCGGGATCGCTCGGAATCGTCGACGCAGAGTTGAGCGCTGCGCTCGCCCATCGCTTCGCGCGGAATGTCATGCGGGCTGAGGATGGCGACCCGGACGGGTTGCTGAATTCAGGTCATTGCCGAGATGTGTTTCGATATCCGACCGCCGCTCGCACTTGGACCTGGGCGGTCGAGGGGCATCCCCGGCCGGAAAAACGACAACTTCAGATAGATACAAGGTGCAAGTTTCTGCTACTGTCGGTGGTGGGACTGGCTTTCGGAACGGGCAACAAGGGGGGGGGCATATCGTGGTGAATTGGAGCAATCTGCGGCAGCGTATCCGGCATCGGCATGTCACCGAGCAGCGGGCGAATTGGGCGAGCCTGGTGGAGCAGGTCCGAAAGAACCTCGAGGATCAGCGGAACGCACCCGGTGAGGAAGAGGAAGCGGTGCGTGACAAAATGGTCGAAGAGCTCGAGGCGAGGTACGGCAAGCCAAAGATCGTGCTCAGCTTTGGCGCGCGGGACGGTGGCGCCTTGTTTGCGCAGTGGTTGCGCGAGGAACTGCGCCGGAGGAAGGGCTACGCAGCAGCGCAGAACGCGGTCTACCTCGACACCATCGCGCTGCAGAACACCGTTGGCACGAAACTGACGATGCGCACGATTGTAGAGACGCCGATGCGGACTTCGCGGCTGTGGAACTCCCACTCCATGGTGCCGACAGCCGGCGGTCTCGCGTCTATGAACCAGGCCTGGAGATGGTACTACAAATACGCAGTCAAAAACGCTCACACGATGATCTTTATGGTCACCAAGGCTTGGAGTGAGTCGAGCTATTGCCGGGACGAGCTCGATATATTCAAGGAGGAGAACGAGAGACGCGGGAAGAAAGGACGGGACCTGTTGAAAGGGATCTGTCTGAAGTTCGAGGACGGGCTTGCCTTGGCCGCACCGAACATGCAGGTGATCGAAGCCAGAAAAGTGTATGTGGTCAGTGACCAGAACGTGCGCAATGGCCTGACCGGCAATTACAGGGATCTTTGGATCCTTAACGACGAGGCCATGACAAAGCTGATGGCATCGATTCCGCCCTACGCGAGCTGAGCGCGGTGATGCGCAACGCCGGCGCGCCGTGCGGACCGGGTTGGCAGTGGACCGCCGGCGCGCTTGCTGCTAACTCACTGGCATGGCTGACTCTCTTGTCTTGGCACTTGCGCAGGTCAATCCTACCGTCGGCGATTTGGCCGGCAATGCCGCTAAGATCCGGACGGCGCGGGCCGAGGCGGCGCGGGGCGGGGCCGACCTCGTCGTGTTTCCCGAACTGGTTCTGTGCGGCTACCCGCCCGAGGACCTAGTCCTCAAGCCGGCCTTCCAAGAGGCCGTTGCGCGGTCGGTCGAGGCACTAGCGGCCGAGACGGCCGACGGCGGACCGGCGCTGCTGGTCGGCGCGCCATGGACCTATGACGGGAAGCTGTACAATGCGGCTCTGCTGCTCGACGGCGGCCGCGTCGCAAGCTTCCGTTTCAAGCACGATCTGCCGAACTATGGCGTGTTCGACGAGAAACGCGTATTCGCGTCCGGACCGTTTCCGGGGCCGATCGTCTTCCGCGGCGTGCGCCTGGGCGTGATGATCTGCGAGGACATGTGGACGGCCGACTGCGCGGAATGCTTGAGCGAGTCCGGCGCCGAGATCCTCGTCGTACCCAACGGCAGCCCCTACGAGACCGACAAGGCGGACGAGCGCCTCAATCTTGCGGTCGCGCGGGTGACGGAGAACAGGCTGCCGATCGTCTACGTCAATCTGGTCGGCGGCCAGGACGAGATCGTGTTCGACGGCGCCTCGTTCGTGCTCAATGCCGACTGCAGCATCGCGGCGCAGCTTCCGTCGTGGCGGGAGACGGTCGCACTCACGCGCTGGCGGCGCGCGGCGGACGGCAGATGGCGTTGCGCCCCGGGCGAAATCAATCGGCCGCCGGAGCGGCTCGAGGAGATCTATCGCGCGCTGGTGACGGGCCTGCGCGACTACGTCACTAAGAACCGTTTTCCCGGCGTGATCCTCGGGCTCTCGGGCGGCATCGATTCCGCGCTGACTGCGGCGATTGCCGTCGACGCGCTCGGTGCGGCCAAGGTGCGCACGCTGATGATGCCGTCACCCTATACGTCGCGCGAAAGCATCGAGGACGCGGAGGCCGTCGCGCGCCTGCTCGGCGTGCAGCTCGACACGGTGCCGATCGGGCCGGCGATGACGGCGTTCGCCGACATGCTGCGCGAGCCGTTCAAGGGCACGAATGTCGATATTACCGAGGAGAACATCCAGTCGCGTTGCCGCGGCATCACGCTGATGGCGATGTCGAACAAGTTCGGCCACATGGTCGTGTCCACCGGCAACAAGTCCGAAATGTCGGTGGGCTATGCGACACTCTACGGCGACATGTGTGGCGGGTTCGCCGTGCTGAAGGACGTCTACAAGACGACGGTGTTCGAATTGTCCCGCTGGCGCAACCAGGCGGCATTGGACGATTTGCTGGGACCCAGGGGACCGGTGATGCCGGAGCGCGTCATCACCAAGCCGCCCACGGCCGAGCTCAAGCCCGACCAGACCGACGAGGCGGCGCTCGGCCCCTATGCGAAGCTCGACGACATCCTTTACTGTCTGATCGAGCGGGAGATGACTCTCCCGCAGATCGTCGCGCGCGGGCACGACGCGGACTATGTTGCGCGGGTCTGGCGGATGCTCGATCTCGCCGAATATAAGCGGCGGCAGGCGCCGCCTGGCGTCAAGATCACGCGCCGGGCCTTCGGGCGCGACCGGCGCTATCCGATCACGAACGGTTTCCGCCCGATCGCATGATCCGTGCGCCGGGGCCTGGTCCGGCGGCCTCGCTTGACCCGGCAAGGACGTTCTGGCCTAGTGCGCCGCCTGAAGTCACGCCGGACACCGTCAGGCGGCAGGGTGCCGGCTGCGGAGCCGGCCGGATGACGATCATTCAGGATTGACCGACGTCTCATGACGATCACAGTTCGCTTCGCGCCGAGCCCGACAGGCCGGCTTCACCTGGGCAACGCGCGGGGCGCCGTCATCAACTGGCTGTTTGCCCGCCGCCATGGCGGTCGCCTGATCCTGCGCCTCGACGATACTGATCGCGAGCGCTCGACCGAGGCGTTTGCGCGCGGCATCGAAGAGGATCTGCTCTGGCTGGGGTTGAACTGGGACCTGTTCGCACGCCAGTCTGACCGGCTCGCGCGTTATGCCCACGCGGTCGAGCGGCTCAAGGCCGCAGGCCGTCTTTATCCATGCTACGAGACACCCGAGGAACTCGAACGGCGACGTTTTCGCCAAGTCGCGGGCGGCGGTGTGCAGGTTTATGATCGCGCGGCGCTGCGCCTTTCCGAGGCGCAGAAGAGGGCCTACGAGGCCGAGGGGCGGAAGCCGTACTGGCGCTTCCTGCTTGAGACGACCGAAATTACGTGGACCGACGCGATCCGCGGCCTGGTGTCATTTCACGGCGCCAAGCTGTCGGACCCGGTGCTGGTGCGGGCCGACGGCACGCCGCTCTATACGCTGTCTTCGGTCGTCGACGACATCGAGATGGGTGTCACGCACATCATCCGCGGCGAGGACCACGTGACGAACACGGCGGTGCAGATCCAGCTTTTCGCCGCCCTGGGCCACGATCCGCGGCAGGTCACGTTCGCGCATTTTCCGCTGTTCACGGACGTTGGCGGCCATAACCTGTCGAAACGCCTGGGCAGCCTTTCGATCGCGGCCCTCCGCGAGGAGGGGATCGAGCCGATGGCGATCAACAGCCTCGTCGCGCGCCTCGGCACCTCGGACCCGATCGAGCCGAAGCTGCGCCTTCAGGATCTGGTCGAAGGATTCGACCTGTCGAAGTTCAGCCGCGCTTCGCCCAAGCTCGACCCGATGGAGCTGCGCCGGCTGAATGCGCGCCTGCTGCACGAGATGCCGTTCGAAATGGTGCGCGACCGTCTCGCCGGGATGGGGTTGGGCGGGGTCGACGAGGCGTTCTGGCTGGCTGTACGGCCGAACATCACGACGTTGGGCGAGGTGCGGGAATGGTGGAACGTCTGTCGCGGCGACGTCAGCCCGGTCATCACCGATCCCGATTTCGTCCGCGGCGCGGCCGAATTGCTGCCGGCCGAACCGTGGGACGAGGGAACGTGGGGCACCTGGACGAAAGCGGTTGGCGCCGTGACGGGACGGAAGGGACGCGACCTGTTCATGCCATTGCGCCTGGCGCTGACCGCGCGTGAACATGGACCCGAAATGAAAACCCTGCTACCGATGATCGGCCGTGCGCGTGCCATCGCCCGGTTGACGGGCAAGACGGCCTGACCGCCGGCCCGGTAGATCTTTCCGACGGACGACGACAGTGGCGCTTCAGCTCTACAACTCGCTCACGCGACGCAAAGAGGTTTTCGAGCCGATCGATCCGACGCATGTCCGCATGTATGTATGCGGACCGACGGTCTACGACCTTGCGCATATCGGCAATGCGCGGCCGGTGGTCGTCTTTGACGTGCTGTATCGGCTGTTGAAGCGCCTTTATCCGAAAGTTACCTACGTCCGCAACATCACGGACGTCGACGACAAGATCATCGACGCAGCCCGTCGTACGGGTGAGCCGATCGACCAGATCACCGCGCGGACGACCCGTGCGTTTCATGAAGACATGGCGGCGCTGGGCGCGTTGCCGCCCGACGTGGAACCGCGCGCGACCCAGCATATCGGGCAGATGATCCGCATGATCGAGACGCTGATCGCGCGGGGACATGCCTATGTCGCCGAGGGGCACGTGCTGTTCAGCGTGCCGAGCATGCCGGACTATGGCAAGCTGTCGGGCCGTTCACGTGACGAGCTGATTGCCGGCGCCAGGGTCGAGGTCGCGCCCTACAAGAAGGACCCGGCAGATTTCGTGCTGTGGAAGCCGAGCACGGTGGATCAGCCGGGGTGGGACAGCCCGTGGGGGCGCGGCCGGCCGGGCTGGCACATCGAATGTTCGGCGATGTCGGAGACCCACCTCGGCGAGACGTTCGACATTCACGGCGGCGGGCACGACCTGATCTTTCCGCACCACGAGAACGAGATCGCCCAGAGCGAGTGCGCGCATGGCGGCAAGCCGTTCGTGAAGTACTGGGTGCACAACGGTTATCTCGTCGTGAACGGCGAAAAGATGTCGAAGAGCCTCGGCAACTTCTTCACCGTGCGCGAACTGCTGGCCAAGGCGCCGGGCGAGGCGATCCGGCTGTTGCTGCTGAAGACGCATTACCGCGGTCCGCTCGATTTCACCGAGGACGGCCTGCGCCAGGCGAAAGGGGAACTCGACCGGTTCTACACGGCGCTCCGCAACGCGGCGGACGTGATTCCCGAAGGCGGCGATCTGCCGACGGGGATCATGGATGCGCTCGAGGACGACCTGAACACGCCGCTGGCGATCGCCTATCTGCACGAGATGGCACGCGACCTGAACGCAGAGCGCGATCCGAAGCGGCGGGCGCGATTCAAGGCGAATCTGCTGCATGGGGGTCATCTGCTGGGACTGCTCAATGCCGCGCCCGAGCAGTGGTTCCGGTGGCAGCCTGAAGGCGCCGAGACGATCAGCGAAGACGAGATCGAGCGCCTGATCGCCGCACGCGTCGCCGCGCGCAAGGCCAGGAACTTCAAGGAGGCGGACCGGATCCGCGATGACCTCAAGGCACGCGGCATCATCCTGGAGGATACCCCGCAGGGGACGATCTGGAAGCGAGCGTCATAAGACCTTTCCCGCCTCGTGCCTGATCTCAGCGGTTACGGGGCCATCGATGCGGCGCCGAACGTCGTGGCCCGTCTCTGCGGCGAAAGCCGAAGGTCGTGAGGCCGGCCGCGTACGGTCAATCCACTGGTCCAACCGGTACGCCGGCGCTTCGGGGCGAAGGCGCGGTGCGGCGGGGAATGGTTGAAAGTTTCGGGATCGCGTGCGAAATCTGCCCCTGGTCGCCGGCCGCCCGGGGCTCGGCGCCGCGCTTCAAGGGCCGAAGGCAAGGCGAAAATCCGTATGTCTGATCGCGTTTACCTTTATGACTCCACACTGCGCGACGGCGCGCAGACGCAGGGCGTCGATTTCGGCGTATCGGACAAGATCGCGATCGCGACGGCGCTCGACCGGCTCGGCATCGATTACATCGAGGGCGGCTGGCCCGGTGCGAACCCGACCGACGACGCGTTTTTCGCCTCGGCGCCGAAGCTCGCGCATGCGCGCCTGACGGCCTTCGGAATGACGCGGCGTCCCGGCCGCAGTGCCGCGAACGATCCGGGGCTTGCCGCCGTGCTCGGCGCGCCGGCATCGGTCGTGTGCCTCGTGGGCAAGACCTGGGATTTCCATGTCGATCTGGCGCTTGGCGTGTCGCGCAGCGAGAACATCGACATGATCGGCGAGAGCATCGCGCATGCCAGGTCGAAGAAGGCCGAAGTCATCTTCGATGCCGAGCATTTCTTTGACGGCTACAAGGCCAACCCAGGCTATGCGCTCGACTGCCTCAAGGCGGCATTTGCGGCGGGGGCGCGGTGGCTGGTGCTGTGCGACACCAATGGTGGCACGCTGCCGCACGAAATCGAGCGCATCGTCGGCGAGGTCGTCGCCAAGATTCCGGGCGACCATATCGGCATCCACTGCCACAACGATACGGACAACGCGGTCGCCAATTCGCTGGCCGCGGTGCACGCCGGCGCGCGGCAGGTCCAGGGCACGCTCAACGGCTTGGGCGAGCGTTGCGGCAATGCCAATCTCGTCTCGATCATCCCCAACCTGATGCTGAAGATGGGTTACTCGACCGGCATCTCGGAAGAGCAGCTCATGCAGCTCACGCACGTATCGCGGCTCCTCGACGAGCATCTCAACCGCGCACCCGCGCGCAACGCGCCCTATGTCGGCGAGAGCGCGTTCGCACACAAAGGAGGCCTGCACGTCTCGGCCGTGACGAAGGACCCGCGGACCTACGAGCACATTGCGCCGGAGAAGGTCGGAAACCAGCGCAACATCATCGTCTCGGACCAGGCGGGGCGCGCCAACATCCTGGCCCGCCTCAAGGAGATCGGCCTGACCGTCGATCCGGACGACGCGCGTCTGCCGCGCCTGATCGAGACCGTGAAGTCGCTCGAGCACGACGGATTTGCCTTCGACGGCGCCGAGGCGAGCTTCGAGCTGCTGGCACGGCGCGCACTCGGCGACGTACCGGAGTTCTTCGTCCTCAACTCGTTCCGGGTCCTGACCGAGCGCCGGCTCAACGCCAAGGGGCAGCTCGTTACCGTATCGGAGGCGACGATCAAGGCGCAGATCGGCGACCAGCACGCGATGACCGTTGCCGAAGGCAACGGCCCGGTCGATGCGCTCGACGGTGCGCTGCGCAAGGCCCTCACGCCCGTGTTTCCCCAACTCGGCGATATGCGCCTCGTCGACTACAAGGTGCGCATTCTGACGCCGGAGGCGGGTACCAAGGCAGTGACGCGTGTGATGATCGAAAGCGCCGACGGGCAGGGGCGTCGCTGGTCCACGGTCGGCGTTTCAGCGAACGTGATCGACGCGTCCTACAATGCCCTCCACGACGCGATCACGTGGAAGCTGTTCCACGACGGTGCACCCGCGCGGCAATGAACCTCCTGGCCCCCGCGGTCATTCTGGTCGGCACGCAGCTTGCCGAGAACATCGGCATGACGGCTCGCGCAATGCTCAACTGTGGGCTTACCGATCTGCGCCTCGTCCGCCCGCGGCCGGCGTGGCCCAATGACAAGGCCCGCGCCGCCGCCGCCGGCGCGGACGCGGTCATCGACGGCGCCCGTATATTCGAGTCGACGGCGGACGCAATCGCCGATCTGCACCACGTCTATGCGACCACGGCCCGCCTGCGGGAGGTCGTCAAGCCGGTGGTGACGGCGCGCGAGGCCGCCATCGAGGTCCATACGCGCGCGGGACGGACCGAACGCTCAGGCTTCATGTTCGGGCCGGAACGCACGGGCCTCGAGAACGACGACATCGCGCTTGCTCATACTATCGTGCACGTGCCGCTCAATCCCGCGTACGCGTCGCTCAACATCGCGCAGGCGGTGCTGCTGGTCGCCTATGAATGGTTCCAGGCCGGCAGCCACAGTCCCGCCCGCTTCATGGGTGGCAAAGGCGAGGCGGCGACCGCCGGCGAAATCAACCAGTTCCTGGACCGTCTGGAGGCGGAACTCGTCGATGCCGGGTTCCTGCGGAATCCCGAGATGCGGCCGACGATGGTGCGCAATATCCGGGCGATCTTCATGCGGGCGGGCCTGATGGCGCACGAGATCCGCACGCTGCACGGGATCGTGACCGCGCTTACCCGTCGGCCCCATGCCGGTTCGGCGCCGCCCCGCGGCTCGGCCGGGCGGCGGACCCGGCCGAAGATCGAAAATGACGGCGAGAACGGGGGGTAGGGCAGAGGAGCGCGCCGGTCAAAGGGGTTTGACAAGCAGTCGGCCCTAAGTATAGTACCGCGGCTCTGGCGGGACGGGCCCTGGACGGCATGGCGGGCACGGCCGCCTGTTATTTTTTGCGACAATCGAGATTGGCTCGGACGCGATGACGAAGCGTGCAGAATCGAAGTACAAGATCGACCGGCGACTCGGCGTGAACCTGTGGGGCCGGTCGAAGAGCCCCATCAACAAGCGCGAGTACGGTCCCGGCCAGCACGGCCAGCGCCGCAAGAAGCCGTCCGAGTACGGTCTCCAGCTGCAGGCCAAGCAGCGCCTGAAGGGCTATTACGGCAACATCACGGAGCGTCAGTTCCGCCGCATCTATGCGGAAGCCGTCCGCCGCAAGGGCGATACCGGCGAGAACCTGATCGGTCTGCTCGAGCGCCGGCTCGACGCTGTCGTCTACCGCCTGAAGTTCGCGGTGACGCCGTTCGCGGCGCGGCAGCTGATCAACCACGGCCATGTCCGGGTGAACGGCAAGAAGGTCAACATTCCCTCCTATCTCGTCAAAGAAGGGGACGTGATCGAGCTCAAGCCGAAATCGAAGGAAATGGCGTCGGTCCTCGCTGCCATCCAGTCGCCCGAGCGCAGCGTGCCGGATTACCTGACGCTGAACGAAAGCGAAATGAAGGGCACGTTCGTCCGCACGCCGAAGCTCTCCGACGTGCCGTATCCGGTGCAGATGGAGCCAAACCTCGTCATCGAGTTCTACTCGCGCTGATACGCGACAGGGTGCAACGGAAAAGCCGCCCGTTCGGGCGGCTTTTTTGTTGCGGGCGAGAACAATCGG
Organism: uncultured Rhodospirillales bacterium; assembly: GCA_937926175.1. Taxonomy (GTDB): domain Bacteria; phylum Pseudomonadota; class Alphaproteobacteria; order CACIAM-22H2; family CACIAM-22H2; genus CALANV01. Next base: position 13,685 of record CALANV010000050.1, read on the forward strand.
GGGCGTTCACGGCGTGACGAGAATGTAAACAACGAGCATGCCGATGATGGCCGCCGCGATCGCCGTGTACATGACATAGCGCACGAAACCCTGCGGTGCGCCCTGGCGGGCCTCGTTGGGCGTCAGCACCTGCGGATTGGGACGCTGGGCGCGATCCTGCTCGTCGTTCCGGTCCGGCATCGCCCGTGGAAACGGTGCGGCGATGCGACGGTTCCGAACAACGTGACAGGCTAGGCGACAGCCTTTGTCTTCGGCTCCGCCGGGCGATCGAGCTTGCTCGCATCTTCAGCGTGCCAGCTTCTTGCGATGGCGTCGAGACGGTCGAGCACCTCGGTGAGTTCAACGCCGCGCGGCGCCAGGGTATAGGTCACCTGCGGTGGGATCGTGGGCTCGTAATGGCGCCGGATCACTTCGGCCTGTTCGAGCATTCGCAGTCGCTGTGTGAGGACCTTTGCCGATATGCCTTCGACGCGGCGCTTCAGCTCGCCGAAACGCGTCGGCCCGTTCGTGCGCAGCACCCACAGGATGTAAGTCGTCCACGGCCCCATCAGGAGGCGCAGGATCGCGTCCATCGGGCAGCCCATCGGGCTACAGGGCAGGGTCATCGCGACATTCCTTTCGCAAGTCGGCGAAACGCAAGACGGCCAAACAGGTGCCGTCCGTTACATTAGTTACTAAAAGGTACCTACTTTACAAAGGAAATTCAAGTGCACACATTCGTTTGTAAAAGTTACCAAAAGATACTTTGAAGCTTAATGTAACAAATTTCCTTAAGGTAACAACATGTCGCAAACCCAGCTCACGGCGCACGATTCCACCCGGGTCGCAGAAGCGGCATCGCAATGGAACGAACTGGGCACCGGTCGCGCCACGCGCGCGGCGCACGTCGTGCGTCGCTCAGGCGGCCCGACGGGTGACGGCCCATGATCGATCTCTGCGCCGCCGCCATGCCGAACGGCCGCATGATCTCGATCGCGCTCAAGGAACTCGGCCTCGACGACCGGGTCCGCAAGGTCGATCCCGGCAGCGGTGAACAGTTCGCGCCCAAATTCCTGACGGTCAGCCCGAACAACAAGACTCGGGCAATCGTCGGCGCGCAGGAACCCGATGGCGCGCCACTCGCGCCGTTCGATTCCGACCTATCGCGCCGGCGACTACTCGATCGCCGATATCACGGTGTTTCCGTGGGAGAGCGGCAACCCGCGGGGCGTCGCACGTGAGGACTTTCCCAATTTGGTGTACCGGCACGATGCGGTGGCCGCGCGGCCGGCCGTACGGCGCGGCATGCGTGTGCCGGGCTGAGGCGCCGATCGTCAAACGAAGCAAGAGGGACCCGAACATGACCGCGTGGATCATGCTGTTGACGGCGGGGCTGCTCGAGATCGCCTGGGCGATCAGTCTCAAGGAGGCGGGCGGCTGGACCAGGTTCTGGCCGAGCGTTTTCGCTGCCGGCAGCGCAATCCTGAGCTTCGTCATGCTGTCCTATGCGCTCAAGACGCTGCCGGTCGGCACGGCCTATGCGATCTGGGTCGGCATCGGCGCAGCGGGTGTCGCGTTGATGGGTATCGTCCTGTTCGACGAAAACGCATCGCTGCCACGGCTCCTCTGCATCGGCCTGATCGTCGCGGGTGTCGTCGGATTGAAACTCAACGAGGCGTAGACGGTTGAAGACGGTCATGATGCCGACGCTCTTCGTTTCCCATGGTGCGCCGACCCTGCCGCTCGAAGGAGGGCCGGCCCGCGACTTCTTCAACGAGCTGGGCACCACCTTCGGGAAGCCGGCGGCGATCCTTGCCGTTTCGGCGCATTGGGAGACGCACGTGCCGACGGTCGGCACGGCGGAGCGCCCGGCGACGATCCACGATTTCTACGGCTTTCCGCGCGCGCTCTATGAGATGACGTATCCAGCGCCGGGCGCACCCGAGGTCGCGCGCCGTGCGGCCGCATGTATTCGCGCGGCCGGCCTCGATGTCGAGGAGAACGTGTCGCGCGGGCTCGATCACGGCGCCTGGGTGCCCTTGATGATGATGTATCCGGCGGCGGACGTGCCGGTGATGCAGCTCTCGATCCAGCCCGCGCTGGGGCCGGCCCATCATGCGGAACTCGGACGGGCGCTTGCGCCTCTCAGGGACGACGGCGTGCTCATCCTGGCGAGCGGCAGCGCCGTCCATAATCTGTCGACGCTCGTGTGGGGACAGCACGGCGCGCCGCCGGCATGGGTCAAGGCCTTCGATGACTGGCTCGAGGCACGTATCGCCGAAGGCGCTCACGACGAACTGATCGCCTATCGCGACCAGGCACCGGCCGCCGCCGCGGCGCATCCCAGCGACGAGCATCTGCTGCCGCTGTTCGTCGCGATGGGTGCAGCGGGACCGCGGGCGAAGGGCACGCGCCTGCATTCGAGCTTCATGCACGGCAGCCTCAGCATGGCTGCCTTCAGCTTTTCGTGATCCAGACCGATTGAACCCGGAACGTGGAGAGACGATGGCAAGCTTGCGAAACTTCGTCGGAAAGCTGGCTGCGCGGCTGAAGGACCGGGAACTGGTCGCCGGCTGGCTGCTCGTCTTCGTCATTTTGGCCGTCATCGGTCTTGCATCGTTCGGTGATGCGAAGCCGGGCGCGCCCGCGGGCGTGGTCGACGTATCGACACCCCGTTTCGAGGTCGACCTTGCGGGACAGAACAACCTTGGTCTTCCGGTGGCGCCGCGGGAGACGCAGGATTTCGATTGGGACTTGTGGCAATACGAGGAAATGCGCGCACGCTGGAGCGAACCGTAGGATGCCGGATGTCACGCGGCTCTGGCGGGCCGTCCGGTCGGAACGGCGCCGATCCGGCCAAGTTGAACCGACGAGGCCGCCCGTTCGGCCGACCAATGAAGCGGCCGACCAATGAAGCAGGGGGGCTACGAGAGGAAGGCGCATGATGCACATCCCGTTCAGGCCGAGCCGCCGTCGCTTTGTGCTGGGCGCAGCCGTCGCCGGCGGCGTGTTCGCGCTGCAATCGGCCGCGGCACTGGCAGCGCTGCAGCCGACGCCGCAGTCGACCGGTCCGTTCTATCCGCGTGAGCTTCCGCTCGATCGCGACAACGATCTGGCGCGGGTCGACGGCGCATCCGCTCCGGCACGCGGTCGCATTACCCACGTGTTCGGAAGGGTGCTCGATGCGACCGGGCGCCCGATTGCCGGAGCGCGCGTCGAGATCTGGCAATGCAACGCGTTCGGCCGCTATCACCACGTCAACGATACGCGGGACGCACCGCTCGATCCCGGCTTTCAGGGGTACGGCCAGACCGTCACGGCCGACGACGGCACTTACCGGTTCCGGACGATCCGGCCGGTGCCGTATCCGGGCCGCACGCCGCATATCCATTTCGCGATCACCGCACCCGGCGGCGGGCGACTTGTCACGCAAATGTACGTTGCGGGCGAGTCGCGCAACGCAACCGACTTCCTGCTCAACAGCATCCGCGATCCGATGGCGCGTGAGACTCTGATCGTGCCGCTTCTGCCGGCACCGGAGCTCGAGCCCGGCGCGCTTGCCGGGACGTTCGACGTTGTGCTTGCCCGCGACGGCCGCTTCGGCTAGGCCAAAAGCAAGAAGGCGGCCCTTGTCGGGCCGCCCTCCATCGTTCGGAATGAAAGAAGGCTGTCGCTCAGGCCGCCTTCATGGCGATTCCCTTGCTGCGCAGCATCTCCTGCAGTTCGCCGGTCTGGAACATCTCGCGGACGATGTCACAGCCGCCGATGAACTCGCCCTTCACGTAAAGCTGCGGGATCGTCGGCCAGTTCGAGAAGTCCTTGATGCCTTGACGGATCGACGGATCGGAGAGCACGTCGATGCTTTTGAACTTCACGCCGAGATGCGTGAGAATCTGAACGACCGCGGCGGAAAACCCGCATTGCGGGAACACCGGGCTGCCCTTCATGTAGAGGACGACGTCATTATTCTGAATGTCGTCCCTGATGCGCTGTTCGACGGTCGAATCCATCGTCGGATCTCCTGGAAGAAAGGGCGTGTCGTGCGCCCGAGATTCAGGCGCCTTCGGGGACGGAGGTCTGCAGCGCCATCGCGTGCAACTCTCCGCCCATCCGGCCCTTCAGGGCCTGATAAACCATCTGGTGCTGCTGCACCCGCGTCTTGCCTTTGAACGTCGCCGAGACGACATGCGCGGCATAGTGGTCGCCGTCACCGCGCAGATCCTCGATCGTTACCTGTGCATCGGGGATCGCCTCGCGGATCAGTCGCTCGATCTCGGTCGCCGACATCGGCATGGGGCGTTCTCAGCTCCGGCCTTTACGGTGCCGCCATGAAGGCCGGCAGCCAGCTCTCATGCGCGGCACGCAACTCCTCGACCGATATAAGGACGGCCCCATTGAGTGTCAATCGAGGCTCGGCCGTCGTCCGGCCCAGTACCGTGGCGGGAACGCCGGCCGCACGGGCGCGGTCGAGCACGGTATCGGCATCGGCCGACGTGACCACGTAGCGGCCCTGGTCCTCCCCGAACAGGAAGGCGTGCAGCGGCACCGCGTCCGCAATGTCGATCGCGAAACCGAAGCCGCCGGCCAGCGCCATCTCGGCGAGACCGACCAGCAGGCCGCCATCCGACAGATCATGGCATGCGGACACCATCCCGGCGCCGATCAGGGCCCGGACGAGGTCACCGTTGCGGCGCTCGGCGGCGAGGTCGACCGGCGGCGGCGCCCAGACCTCGCGCGCGACCGCATGGTCCCGGCACAGCTCGCGAAAGTAGAGCGACTGGCCCAGCCAGCCCCTGGTCTCGCCGATCAGGATGATGGTATCGCCCGGGCGCTGGAAGGCGAGACCCATCGTCTTCGTCACGTCGTCGACCACACCGACACCGCCGATCGTCGGGGTGGGCAGAATGGCCTGGCCCTGGGTCTCGTTGTAGAGCGACACGTTGCCGGACACGACCGGATAGTCGAGCGCGAGGCAGGCCTTGCGCATGCCCTCGATGCAGCCGACGAACTGGCCCATGATCTCGGGCCGTTCCGGGTTGCCGAAGTTCATGTTGTCGGTAATGGCGAGGGGACGCGCCCCCACGGCTGTCAGGTTGCGCCATGTCTCGGCGACGGCCTGCGCGCCGCCCGTCTCGGGGTCGGCATAGCAGTAGCGTGGCGTGCAGTCGGTGGTGATGGCCAGGCCCTTGTGCGTGCCGGGGACGCGGACGACCGCAGCGTCGCCGCCCGGCCGCTGCACGGTGTGGCCACGGACGAGGTAATCGTACTGTTCCCAGATCCAGCGCCGGCTGCACAGATCGGGCGACGCCATGAGGGTCTTGAGCGCCTGGCCCGGGTCGTGGGCGGGAACCGCGTCCGCTTCGAGCACCGGACGCGCGGGGGTGCGTACCCACGGACGGTCGTACTCGGGCGACTGCGTGACCATCGGCCCGACGGGCATGTCGGCTTCGACCTTGCCGTTCTTCTTCACGACCAGGCGTCCGGTCGTGGTCACCTTGCCGATCACGGCGCAGTCGAGCTCGTACTTCGCGAAGATCCGCGCCGCGACGTCCTCGCGGCCCGGCTTCAGGATCATCAGCATGCGCTCCTGACTCTCGGAGAGCATGATCTCGTAGGCGGTCATGCCGGCTTCGCGCGTGGGCACGCGGTCAAGGTCGAGCTCGATGCCGAGCCCGCCCTTACCGGCCATCTCGACGGACGAGGAGGTGAGACCCGCCGCACCCATGTCCTGGATCGCGACGATGGCGTCCGTCGCCATCAGCTCGAGGCACGCTTCGATCAGGAGCTTCTCGGTGAAGGGGTCGCCGACCTGCACGGTCGGGCGCTTTTCCTCGGACTTCTCGTCGAACTCGGCCGAGGCCATGGTCGCGCCGTGAATGCCGTCGCGTCCGGTCTTGGCACCGACATAGACAACCGGATTTCCCGGTCCGGCAGCGGCCGAATAGAAGATCCGGTCGGCCGGGGCGATGCCGACGGTCATGGCGTTGACCAGGCAGTTGCCGTTGTAGGACGGGTCGAAATTCGTCTCGCCGCCCACGGTCGGCACGCCGACGCAGTTACCGTAGCCGCCGATGCCGGCGACGACGCCGGCGACAAGATGGCGCGTCTTGGGATGACTCGGGTCGCCGAAGCGCAGCGCATTCATGTTGGCGATGGGTCTTGCGCCCATCGTGAACACGTCGCGCAGGATGCCGCCCACGCCCGTCGCCGCACCCTGGTACGGCTCGATGAACGAAGGGTGGTTGTGGCTTTCCATCTTGAAGACGGCGGCGAGACCGTCGCCGATGTCGATGACGCCTGCGTTCTCTCCGGGTCCGCAGATGACCCACGGTGCCTTGGTGGGCAGCTGCTTCAGCCATTTCTTCGATGACTTGTAGGAGCAGTGCTCGCTCCACATCACCGAGAAGATTCCGAGCTCGGTCAGCGTCGGTTCGCGGCCGAGGATCGCGATCGCGCGGTCGTACTCCTCGGGCGTCAGGCCCATCAGGTCGTCGGGGCGCCTGGCCTTGGGCGTGGGACTCGTCCGGCTCATGCCATGGCCTCGGCAAGCGCGTCGAACAGCGGCCGGCCGTCGACCGAGCCGAGCACGGGATCGGTCGCGTCCTCGGGGTGCGGCATCAGGCCGAGCACATTCTTGGTTTCGTTGAACACGCCGGCGATGTTGCGCGCCGAACCGTTGCAGTTTGCCTCGGGCGTGACGTTGCCGTCGGGGTCGCAGTAGCGGAAGGCGATCTGGCCGCGCTGCTCCATCCGGTCGAGAGTGGCGTCGTCGGCGAAATAGTTGCCGTCGTGATGGGCGACGGGAACGCGGATCACCTGTCCGGTTGCGTAGCGGTTCGTGAACAGGCTCTGGCTCGTCTCGACCCTCAGGTACACGTCCTTGCAGATGAACTTGAGGCTCGCGTTAGGCAGCAGCACGCCCGGCAGCAGACCGGCCTCGCACAGGATCTGGAACCCGTTGCAGATGCCGATCACCGGCGTGCCGCGCTCGGCCCGCCGCCGGATCTCGTTCATGATGGGCGAGCGCGCGGCGATGGCGCCGGTGCGCAGGTAGTCGCCGTACGAGAAGCCGCCCGGAAGCACGATCAGGTCGACGTCGGGAAGCTCCGTCTCGCGATGCCAGACGATCGCCGGCTTGCGGCCGGTCGAGCGTTCGATGGCGTCGACGACGTCGGGTTCACGGTTCGATCCGGGAAAGAGGATGACGGCGGATTTCATGGCGAACTAGCGGGCCTCACCTTGAGCCTGTCGAAGGTTGGCGTCCATTGACGGTATGTCCTCATGCCTCAACAGGCTCGACATGAGGGGCCTCGATCATTCCACCAGCTCGATCGCGTAGTTCTCGATCACGGTGTTGGCGAGCAGCTTCTCGCACATCTGCTTCACGGCTTCGTGCGCCTTGGCACGGTCCGTTTCGGCGAGATCGAGCTCGATGTACTTGCCCTGGCGCACCTCGTTGACACCGGTAAAGCCGAGATTGCCGAGCGCGTGCGCGATCGCCTTGCCCTGCGGGTCGAGAACGCCGTTCTTCAGCGTGACGTGGACCTTGGCCTTCATGCGTTCAAACGCTCCCCCGCGCGCTCACTGCATCGTCTTGGGACCCTGGAGGTCCTGCGGCCCACCCTCGGGCAGAATGCCGAGCCGGCGCGCGACCTCGCGATAGGCCTCCTCGACGTTGCCGAGGTCGCGGCGGAAGCGGTCCTTGTCGAGCCTCTCGCCAGTCTTGACGTCCCACAGCCTGCACGTGTCCGGGCTGATCTCGTCGGCGAGGATAATGCGCATTTCTTCGTCGGTCCAGTGGCGGCCGAACTCGACCTTGAAGTCGACGAGACGCAAGCCGACGCCGAGGAAGAGTCCCGACAGGAAGTCGTTGATGCGCAGCGCCAGCGCCATCATATCGTCAATGTCCTGGGTCGAAGCCCAGCCGAACGCCGTGATGTGCTCCTCGGTGATCATCGGGTCGCCGAGCTCGTCGCTCTTGTAATAGAACTCGACGACGGAGCGGGGAAGGTGCTGGCCCTCCTTGACACCGAAGCGCTGCGCGAAGCTGCCAGCCGCGATGTTGCGCACGACCACTTCGATCGGAATGATCTCCACCTCGCGCACCAGCTGTTCGCGCATGTTGAGGCGGCGCATGAAATGCGTCGGCACACCGATCTCCTCGAGCCGCAGCATCAGATATTCCGAGATGCGGTTGTTGAGGACACCTTTGCCGGTGATTATGCCCTTCTTCTTGGCGTTGAACGCGGTCGCATCGTCCTTGAAATACTGGACGATCGTGCCCGGCTCGGGGCCTTCGAAGAGAATCTTGGCCTTGCCTTCGTAGATCTGTCTGCGTCGGGACATCTGGGCTGTTCGGGAAACGGCCGACCTTCCGGCCGGTATGACGGAATCGATCACGGGCGCGCCCGTGTGCGACTTCTTATATACCCCTTGAATGCCGTGCCGCAATGCTACCAATTCGCGGCCTTGATCAAAGAGTTACGTCCTCGTACCGGATCGAATCGGGGTGGCCGCGGCCGAACTTCCAGACGGGTTTTACCTTAGGTGCGGCGGCAACGCTCGGCAGCGCGATCAGGGACGAGGACGTCGTACCGAACCCTTCGGGCGTCACCACGGTCATGGCCGATCGGGGGCCGCAGCCGGCCTCCGTCGCGCGGCTTGCAAGCAGCGCCTGCCACGCCGACCAGTCGTTCCGATTCGGATCGGGCACGGCAGCGGCGCGGAACCGCGGCAGATAGTAGCGGATCCGCGCCGAGGTCGTATCGTTCAGGTCGTGGGCCGTCAGCATCGACAGGCCCTCGGGCACTTCATGCACCGTGATCGCATCAGGTGCGTCACCACCGAGCGAGCGGATCCAGAATGCGTCGCGGTTATCCGCTACGAACATGTTGAACGGCCGCCAAGCGCGGGCGTCGAGCCGGGCAAGCGCCGCTACCGCCGCTACCGCATCGGCGTGATCGAGTGCCTCGAGCGGAAGTTCGCCGCGCGAGCGCAGGCCCGCTGCGGGCCCGAGCGTACCGGGGCGGTTGAGGACGCCGGCGACGACGCCATGGTTGTTAATGCCGAGCCATGTGCCGCCGGCAAGCTCGTCGAGCCCGGCGACGATGTCGCGGTCCGGCCAGTGGCGTGCGGGCGGGCGCCAGGGCCGCTCGACCCGCTCGTCGCGATTGGCGGCGATGATCAACGGCCAGTCGTGGCCGGGCCGGCGCAGGAAGACGACAGTGCACATGGCAGCTTGGGCGGACGGCGCGATTGCCGCTGGTCCGTGCCACTTGTATAAGACCGCCGGCGCATCCTAACGTGGATGCCGCGGATTTCAGGTTTCCGGTAGGGAGACAGTACGGGCATGACGACCTTCGACGACCGCGAAAAGGGCTTCGAACAGAAGTACAAGCACGACCAGGAACTTCAGTTCAAGGTCAATGCCCGGCGCAACCGGCTGCTCGGGCTGTGGGCGGCGGAGCGCATGGGGTTGAGCGGCGCGGCTGCCGACGATTACGCAAAAACGGTCGTGCAGGCCGATTTCGAGCGGCCGGGCGACTCCGATGTCGTCGAGAAGGTACTCAAGGACCTGAACGACAAGGGTGTAAGCGTCACCGAGGTACAGGTGCGCAAGGAAATGGAACGCCTGCTCGCGGTCGCGAAAGAGCAGATCATGAATCAGTCATGAGGCCGCCGGCCTCACGACCGACGGCCGAAACCGGCCGGTTCGGCGGCGCGACGTGACTGCCGCGCGCGGCTGCGTTTATCCGAACAGAAATATGTGATGCGCGCTCGATATGAGCGCGCGTTTGTGACGCAATCGGCATTGCCGTAACGCGAGCCGTCTTGCACGCGCCTCGCCATACAAGATGCTGCCCTCATGTCGGGCCGAGGCGCTGCATGTCGTTATCGGCCGTGCGATCACCGGATTTTGAGCGGCGTTTTGCGCGCATGCGCCGGCAGACCGTGTGCAGCGGCGGGAACGCGCCCGACCTGACGGAACTCAGGTGCCGGCGTCACCGTTCCGAACCGTGGCAGCCGGCGGAGCCGGAAATCCAACGAGTGAGGGCGCCATGTCGAGGGGGTCGCAGAGCCGCGCACAGTATGACGACGAACGGCGAATGGCGCTCGGCGCCCGGTTCAGCCAGGTTCGTGCATTCACCGAACAACTGGCCTCGTGCCTGACGCCCGAGGATCAGACGATCCAGTCGATGCCCGACGTGAGTCCGACGAAGTGGCATCTCGCGCATACCACGTGGTTCTTCGAGACATTCCTGCTCGGCCCCCACGATGCTGCATACGAGGTCTTCGACGCCCGATACGGCTTTCTCTTCAATTCGTACTACGAGGCGGTCGGCCCGCGGCATCCACGACCGCAGCGCGGTCTGCTGTCGCGGCCCGGCGTCGACGACATCATGCGATACCGGCGGCACGTCAGCACGGCGATGGAGCGGTTGATCGCACATGCAGCCGACGCGACGTGGCGGGCCATTGCACCGCTCCTGGAACTCGGCATTGCCCACGAGGAGCAGCATCAGGAATTGATCCTGATGGATATCAAACACGTGTTCTCGTGCAATCCGATGCGCCCGTCCTACCGGGCGTCGGCGCCGGCGGTGCGTGCCGAGTCTTCCCCGCAAGGGTGGACGTCCTATGCCGGCGGCCTCGTGGAGATCGGTCATCGCGGCGACGGATTCGCCTTCGACAACGAAGGGCCGCGGCACAAGGTCTGGGTCGAGCCGTTTCGTCTCGCGAATCGCCCGGTCACCTGCGGCGAGTATCTGGCGTTCATCGAGGACGGCGGCTACCGCCGCCCGGAGCTCTGGCTGTCGGACGGGTGGGCCGCCGTCAATTTGCGCGGCTGGGAGGCGCCGCTCTATTGGGAACGGCGGAACGGCGCGTGGCTGATCTTCACCCTTTCGGGTCTGCGTTCGCTCGATCCGTCCGAGCCCGTATGCCACGTCAGCTACTACGAGGCCGATGCGTTCGCACGCTGGGCTGGCAAGTGGCTGCCCACCGAGGCGGCGTGGGAGACGGCAGCCGCAACGCTGCCGGTCGCTGGCAATTTCGCCGATCGCGGCCGTTTCCATCCGCAATCCGCGCCGCTGACCGAGGGGCCCGTCCAGATGTTCGGCGACGTCTGGGAATGGACGTGCAGCGCGTACACCGCCTATCCGGGCTTCCGGCCGCCGGCGGGCGCGATCGGCGAATACAACGGCAAGTTCATGGCGAACCAGATGGTGCTGCGCGGCGGGGCGGCGGTGACGCCGCCGGATCATGTCCGGGCGACATATCGCAACTTCTTTTTCCCGGATGCGCGCTGGGCCTTCAGCGGCATCCGCCTTGCGGAGGAGGCGTAATGGAAAGCTGCGTTCACGGCCTCGTCGACCTTGCGCCGAGCGAGGAGAATTTCCGGTACGCGGTCCTGGCCGGCCTCTCGCGAACGCCGAAATCGATTCCGTGCAAGTTCCTCTATGACGCGCGCGGTTCGGCATTGTTCGAAAAGATCTGCGAGTTGCCGGAGTATTATCCGACGCGCACCGAGTGCAGCATTCTGCGGCGATCGGCGGGCGAGATCGCCCAACATGTCGGGCCGGATTGCCAGATCGTGGAATTCGGCAGCGGATCGAGCACGAAGACCCGCATTCTTCTTGACGCGCTGCGGCGACCTTCGTCCTATGTTCCCGTCGACATCTCCCGCGAGCAGCTGCGTGCCGCGGTATCGGCGCTGGCCTCGCGCTACCACGGCCTCGATATCGTCGCCATCTGCGCCGACTACACGGCGGATGATTTTGTGCCGGCGCTGCCCGGGGCGAACGGCACGCGGCTCGCGTTTTTCCCCGGTTCGACCATCGGCAACTTCGAGCCCGGGGAGGCCAGGCGCTTCCTCGCGCGATGCGCGCGCGTGGTGGGTGCGGGCGGCGCGCTTTTGATCGGCGTCGATCTCAAGAAGGACGAGGGAATCCTGAACGCCGCCTACAACGATGCGGCAGGCGTCACCGCGGCCTTCAACCTGAACCTGCTCGTGCGGATGAACCGCGAGCTCGGTGCGTCCTTCGACGTCCGGCGTTTCGCGCATGATGCGTTCTATTCCAAGGCCCAGGGGCGGATCGAGATCTATATCCGCAGTCTCGAGCGCCAGGTCGTGTCGGTCGCCGGACGGTCGTTCCTTTTCGCGCCCGGCGAACGGATCCATACGGAGAACTCCTACAAATACGCGATCGGCGAGTTCCAGCGCTTGGCCGAAGAGGCCGGCTTCCGCCCCGTTCGCGCCTGGACCGACCCGCAGGGACTCTTCAGCGTGCATCTGCTTCGCGCCTCGTCCTGAGGGGCCGGCACCGCGATCCAAGCGGAACCGTTTGCTCCTGCCGACGTTAAGCTTGCGACAGAGAGGGAACGGGCGAATGCGCTGGAAGCTTCTGGCCGCGGCCATCATGGCGTTGACCGCCTGCGCGCGGGAGCCGCGCGTCCAATCCTCGTCGCTCGACGTCGTAACCATCCGGTATTTCGGCGACCACGGCGGTGCCGTCGACGGCACGGCGAGTGAAAATGCGGACGCTACGGACGCCGGGCGATCTTCCGCAGCAACATCGCCGAATCGGGCGGCGACAAGCTGGCGATCTACGACTGTCGCGTGTAAGGCGCCGCCCTCAACTCTCGAAACCGCAATCCACGGCATTCTCGCCCCGCCCCATTTCCCGGAAACGGCGGGGAGAGAGGGCGTCCGCTCAGCGACGCGACCGGCGTGACCGGCTGCCGCGAGACTTCGTGCCTGCGTTTGCGTTGCCGTTCGCCTTGCCGAAAACCCGCTTGAAGATCGTGTCGACGTGCTTGAAGTGATAGTCGAGATCGAACTGCGCGGCGAGCTGCTTCGGCGGGATGTACTTCGTGACGAGCGGATCGGCCAGGAGGCGGTCAAGCAAGCTGCCACCGTTCTTCCACGTCTCCATGGCGTTGCGCTGCACGATCTTGTAGGCCTCCTCGCGGCTCATTCCGGCCTGGGTGAGGGCAAGCAGCACCCGCTGCGAATGGATCAGGCCGCCCAGCCGGTCGAGATTGGCCTTCATGCTCTCCGGATAGACGACGAGGTTCTCGATCAGATTGGCAAGACGGTTTAGCGCGAAATCGAGCGCGATCGTCGCATCGGGCGCGAATACGCGTTCGACCGCGGAATGCGAGATGTCGCGCTCGTGCCACAGGGCAACGTTCTCCAGCGCGGGTATGACCGCGGCCCGGATGATGCGGGCAAGCCCGGTGAGATTCTCCGACAGCACCGGGTTGCGCTTGTGCGGCATCGCCGACGACCCCTTCTGCCCGGGGCTGAAGTACTCCTCCGCCTCGCGCAGCTCGGTGCGCTGCAGGTGGCGGATCTCGACCGCGATCCGCTCGATCGAGCTGGCGATCACACCCAGGGTCGCAAAGAACATCGCGTGACGGTCGCGCGGGATGACCTGGGTCGAGATCGGCTCGATCGCCAGCCCGAGCTTCTTGGCGACGTAGGCTTCGACCCGCGGGTCGATATGGGCGAAGGTGCCGACCGCCCCGGAGATGGCGCAGGTCGCGATCTCGCGCCGGGCGGCTTCGAGCCGGGCGCGGTTGCGCGCGAACTCCGCGTAGAAGCTCGCGAGCTTGAGACCGAACGTTACTGGTTCCGCATGGATGCCATGGCTGCGGCCCACGATGGGTGTCATCTTGTGCTCGAATGCCCGCTTCTTGAGCGCGGCGAGCACCCGGTCGAGATCGGCGAGGAGGATATCGGATGCCTGCTTGAGCTGGATGGCGAGGCAGGTGTCGAGCACGTCGGAGGACGTCATGCCCTGGTGCACGAACCGGGCTTCCGGCCCGACATGCTCGGCGAGATTGGTCAGGAAGGCGATGACGTCGTGTTTGGTCTCGCGTTCGATTTCGTCGATTCGCGCGATCTCGAATTTGCCGCGGGCCCAGACGGCCTTCGCTGCCGATTTCGGGATCACGCCCAGTCGGGCCTGCGCGTCGCAGGCATGCGCCTCGATCTCGAACCAGATCCGGAATTTGTTTTCCGGCGCCCAGATGGCCGCCATCTCCGGTCGAGAATAACGCGGAATCAAAACTTCTGCCCCTTCGTTGAATGACGTGTCGCGGCTGTGTCCGGCCCGGAATGACGGCAAACATTTATCGCGGCATCCGGGGGCAATCAAAGCCGAAAGTGGTGCCGTTCGGCAGGCACCCGTTCGTGCCGTCGCGACATCATGGCTTCAGGATTGCCCGGCGGCCTGACGGGCGTGCGATCGACCGCGACGGGGGCGAAGATGATCGGGGCGTGCCGGCGGACTATCGGATCGCGGCGGGTCTGGAGGACCGCCGGTCCATGCCAGGGCGGTGTATCCCGATCGTCACGGGGCGCTACTCACCGCGCCGCGCCAAGCGCGCCGCCCGCCAGTCGGCAAACAGACGGTCGTTGTGGCGCTCTTCGATCTTTTCGAGGATCAGGGTGAGAAGAAGGCGCAGAGTCGTCATCGAATCGGCCCTCGTCGAATGGAGGTTGGATACCATCGGCCGATGACGAAACTTTGACACCCTCGCCGCTATTCTCGGAAAGGCGGAGAGGGTTTACCCCCGGCAACGAAGCGGTCATTCGGCCCGCTGTCCCCGCCGCTCGTTCGGCGATCGGCCCCGACCATCGGGGGGCCGTCGGCAATCCGTCCGGTGCGCCTTATGACGCCGCAGTCGGGACCGTCACCCCGATCATGCTGTCGCGCGTGACGAGCACGGCGAGCCTGTCCTCGTCCCAGCCGTCGGTGCCGGCCGGCCGCATGGGAAGCACGAGATAGCGAAGGTCGGCCGTCGAATCGACCACCCGCACCTCGACGTCGTCCGGCAGATGCGTGCCGAACTCCGCGAGGACGCCCCGGGGGTCCTTGACGGCGCGCGCACGGTATTCGGGGCTCTTGTACCAGGCCGGCGGAATGCCGAGAATCGCCTTTGGGTAGCACGAGCAGAGCGTACACACGACGAGGTGGTGCCGCTTCGGCGTGTTCTCGAGCACCATCACGTCCGGCGCGTTGCTGCAATCGATGCCCAGCTCTTCGGCGGCTGCCTTCGCGTTGGCGAGCAGTCGCTGTTTGAAGGCCGGATCGACCCAGGCCCGCGCGATGAGCTTCGCCCCGACCGCCGGGTTGCGGGAATCCATCAGATCAATCTGCCGGCGCAGGTCGTCAGCGGTGAAGACGCCCTGTTCGATCAGCAGCTCGCGAATCGCGCGTTCGAGCAACGCCGATTCGGGCGATGGGCCGTGCGCCGCGATCGGGGCATGTTCGTCCGGACCGTGGGGATGGTCCTGGTGGGCGTGGACGTGAGCGTCAGCCATGGCGTTCCTCCGCCGGTTCCAGCCAGTGCTCGTAAAGATCGGCGACCACCGTGTCGGCAGACCCGTCGCCTGTCCCGGGCCATAGTCCCGCCCGCACGAAGCGGACCTGATAGAGCATGCGGGCCGGCAGACCCGATTTGCCGAACGCGAGTTCCTCCGGGTTCGGGAAACTGCCGAGCTGCCGTTCGACGATACCCTCGCGGCCGCGCAGGTAGTGCGGGGTTCGGATGTGTACGCGGACTGGACCGGCTTCGGGCCAGTCGTTCCGCACGCGCACGCGGTCGCCGGGCACGAAGATGGTCATGCCTTGGCCTCGTCGGACATCTGCAGACGGAGCTCGGCTAGCTTGTTCTCGACGGCTGCGCGATCCAGCACGCCTTTCTCGAGTAGCAGGTCGTGGATGGCGCGCAGCCACTTCTCGTAATAGGACAACCTCATATATTCGTGCGGGGGCAGCGATTCGATCGCGCGCCGCAGCTCGTCCACGCGGATGATCCGTCGCGACGGGTGCGACAGCAGATACATCATCGCGTCGACGTTTTTGTCGAATTGGGTCAGCTCGTGCTCGGTCCGGTCGATCGGACGCGAGGCAAGGGGTTCGACGCCCCCGAGGTCGTGCGTGGCGCGGGGCGGGCTTTGGCTCATGCCGGCGAGCTTAACGCCGTGGCGCCGCGGCGTTCAAGGCGGGCCATGGTTGGCATCGCGGGCGCTCTATGGCTAGTCTCCCGCCGGCAGAGGGGAGAACGCCGATCCATGCACCAAGTGGAGATCCGTCCCGAGATCATCGCGCGCGTGATGCAGCGCCGCAAGCGCCTGCACCTCTTCGACCGGTTCGATCCGGTGCGGACGGCTCTGGTCACGATCGACATGCAAAATACCTTCGTCGCACCCGGCGCGCCGGCCGAGGTGCCGGCGGCGCGTGGTATCGTCGCGAACATCAACCGGCTGGCCGAGGCGCTGCGCCAGCGGCGCGGCCACGTGATCTGGGTGATCCATGCCAACCAGCGTGTAGGCAACGGCAGCGATTGGCCCGGCTTCTTCGAGAACTTCGTGGCCGACGACGTACGGACTCAGACCATCGACAGCCTCGTGTCGGACGGAGAGGGGCAACGTCTGTGGCACGAACTGGACGTGAAGCCTGGGGACATCCATGTGATCAAGAACCGCTACAGTGCGTTGATTCCCGGCGCCTCGCCGCTCGAGCGTATTCTGCGCGGCATCGGCGTTCGCACGCTGCTGATCGCCGGCACGAAGACGAACGTGTGCTGCGAATCGACGGCGCGCGACGCCATGATGCTCGATTTCGAAGTCGTCATGGTTTCGGATTGCCTCGCCGCGCTGTCGGACGAGGAACACCGCGCGACCTTGGAGACGGTCATCCAGCAGTTCGGCGACGTGCTTTCGACCGACGAGACGATCGCTCGACTCGGCATGCGCTAGCCTTCGTGCTTGCGGCCGATTCTGGTCAGCACGACGATGTTACCGATCAGAATGAGCACCATGCCGGCGAAGGCGAGCGGCGTCCATCGATAGTCTTCGAAAAAGGTCGAAAGCGTCAGCGCGATCACCGGAAAGACGACGCTTGCATACGCGGCGCGGTCGGGTCCGATGCGGCCGATCAGCGTGAGATAGGAGCCGAATCCGATGACCGAGGCGAAAACGGCGAGGAAGAGCAGCGAGCCTACATAGGCCGGTGACGGATCGAACACGATCGGAACCCCACGAACCAGCACGAAGGCGGTCGTGAGCAGGGCGCCGTAGGCCATACCGAAGGCGTTGCCCTGGACGACGGGGATACCGGCCCGCTGATTGCGGGCGGAGGCGATGTTGCCGAGCGAGGCGAACATGGTGGCGACGAGCGACAGGCCGAGACCGATGAGCCTGTCGCTCGACAGGTCGAAGGCAACGAGGTCCGGCCAGAAGACCAGCGCAAGGCCCGCGATTCCGAGGGCTGCGCCGAGCGTGACACGCGGCCGGACGGGAAGCCCGAGCAGCAGCGCGCCGAGGAAGATGTTTATGATGACGATGGTCGAAAACGTCAGGGCGACGAGTCCGCTCGTCATGTAGCCGGTCGCGAAATAGAAGATGATGTAGTTGATCGAAAAGAGCGGCATCCCCTGCAGCGCGATGAACGCGTGTTGGCGCAGGCTGAAGCGGAGCGTCAGACCGCGCAGCCAGCACCAGCCGAGGAGCAGTGCGGCGGCCAGGATGAAGCGGTAGGCGACCGAGAGCTCGGGCGGGACTAGGCCGAGCTGCAGCTTGATGCCGAGCCAGGACGAGCCCCACACCGCGATCGTGACGAAATACAGGAAAACGTTGTTCATGAGCGTTGGCGCTGCTGGGAAGGCAGGGGCGTTGCGGGCGATCAGAACAGCCCGAGGCTGCGCAGGCTCGTGTGGCCCGTGCGACCGACGATGATGTGGTCGTGGAGCGCGATACCGAGTACCGCCGCCGCCTTGGCGACCTCGCGGGTCATCTCGATATCCGCCTTGGAAGGGGTGGGATCCCCTGATGGGTGATTGTGTACGAGGATGATCGCCGATGCACCGAGCTCGAGCGCGCGTTTGACGACTTCACGCGGATAGACCGGCGTGTGATCGACGGTTCCGCGCTGTTGGGTCTCGTCGGCGATCAGCGCATTCTTTCGATCGAGGAACAGGAGATGGAACTGCTCGACGGTCTCATGCGCGAGCCGGGTCCGGCAATAGTCGAGCACCTTCTGCCATGAGCCGAGGACGGGACGGTTCATGACCTCGGCACGGGCGAGGCGAAGTGCCGCCTCGCGCACGACCTTGATGATGTCGATCGCTGTGTCGCCGAGCCCCGCCTCGGCGAGACTCTCGCGTGGCGCGGCAATCACGGCGGCGAAGGTCTTGAAGCGATCGATGAGCGCCTTGGCGAGCGGCTTCACGTCGCGGCGCGGAATTGCGGCGAACAGCAGCAGCTCCAGGATCTCGTAGTCCGGCAAGGCGTCGCCGGCCTTCCGGAACCGCTCGCGGAGCCGGGCGCGGTGGCCGTGGTAGTGCGGCTTCTCGTTCGGCGCCGATGGCTCCGTCGCCGGCCGTTCGTCGAATTCGTTCACGCCTGCCGCCCCGAAATGCTCCGCCCTGAAGGCCGACAGCTTAGCATTCGTGCCGTTGTGAGGGCGAGGCCGCCTACAACCACCGGACGCGTTTCAGCGAGCGGGCGCCTGGCCATGGTCTGGCCGAAGAGCCCTGGGGATACATGCGGGCTACGGCTACGGCGCGGGAAGCCGCGGCGACGATGTTCCACGGGCGAGGTGCTTAACGCCGGACGATGAAGAGCGCCGGATCGTGCCGCGTTTCCCATCCGGCCCGCTCCAGTTCCGGCGCGTCGCTCTCCTCGGCCGGGTAGCCGAGGCAGAAATAGCCGATGAATTGCCACCCATCGGGAACGGCCAACGCCTCGGCAACCGCGACCGGATCGAGGATCGAGACCCACCCCATGCCGATGCCTTCGGCGCGGGCCGCCAGCCACAGCGTATGAATGGCGGCGACGGCGGAGTACGCCATCGTCTCCGGCATGGTCCGGCGACCGAGCCCGTGACCCTTCGTCGTCGTCGGGTCGACGAACACCGCCACGTGGCAGGGCGCTTCGTCGAGCCCGGCGAGCTTGAGGCGGGCATAGCGGGCGGCTCGCTCCCCCGACAGCTCGGCCAACGCCTCGCGGTTGCAAGCCTCGAAGATCGCGCGCACACGGTCGCGTCGTCCATCGTCGTCGACGGTGACGAAGCGCCACGGTTGGCTCAGTCCGACCGACGGCGCCAAGCAGGCAAGCCCGATGAGACGTTCGACCGTCCCATCCGGCAGCGGATCGCGGCGAAACCGGCGAACATCGCGGCGCCATGTCAGGAGATCACGCAGCCTGGCGCGGAACGCGTCGTCGAAACGCGGCGGATCGCGCCCGGTAGGATTTTGGCCGTCACCCATGATCGGCCGACAATCAGAGGGTGTAAGGTGGCCGCGTGTAACCCTTGGGCGAGAGCGTGAAGATTTCGTACCCGGTCGCGGTGACACCGACCGAGTGCTCGAACTGCGCCGAAAGCGATCGGTCCTTGGTTACGGCCGTCCAGCCATCCGCCAGGATCTTCACTTCCCAGCGGCCGGCATTGATCATGGGTTCGACCGTAAAGAACATGCCCTCGCGCAGGACGACGCCGGTGCCGGGTTCGCCATAGTGCAGGACTGATGGGGCGTCGTGAAAGACGCGCCCCAGGCCGTGCCCGCAGAAGTCCCGCACGACGGAAAACCGTTGTGCCTCGGCATAGCTCTGGATGGCATGCCCGATATCGCCCAGGGTCGCGCCCGGACGTATGACTTCGATGCCACGCATCATCGCCTCGTACGTGACCTCGACGAGGCGACGGGCCTTCACGCCGACGTCGCCGACGAAATACATCCGGCTCGTATCGCCGTGCCATCCATCGAGAATCACGGTCACGTCGATGTTGATGATGTCGCCCTCGGCAAGGCGCTTGTCGCCGGGAATGCCGTGGCAGACGACGTGGTTCACCGACGTGCAGATGGACTTCGGGAAGCCGCGATAGCCGAGCGGCGCGGGGATGGCGCCGTGCGACACGATGAAATCGTGGCAGAGCCGGTCCAGCTCGCCGGTGGTGACCCCCGGCTTTACGTAGGGTGTGATGAAATCGAGCGTCTCGGCGGCAAGCCGGCCGGCTCGGCGCATACCCTCGAAGTCGTCGGGCCCGTGAATCTTGATCGTGCGGCTTTCCTCGGCCGCTTCGGCGCGTTTCAGCTGGTTCATGGCCCTTAATCTATGTCGGCCGGCGCCGCGTTGCCAGAGTGCACGGTAGCCGTTTGGACGGCCATGTCGGGCAGCTCTGCCGCGGCGAAGATCGGATCCGCATTGAGCGCGTGCAGCTCGGCGTCGGGCACGCTGAATGCAATCTTGGCTACGGCATTGAATTCCACCATGTCATGGTCCAGACCGGTGTCGCGGCAGGCCCGCGCCAGCCCGGTGAGAGCGGCGTCGGCGATCTCGGCGAAGTCGACGATGTAAGGGCCCGGTCCGATACATGTCAGGCGTCTCGCCAAGGCCTCGTCGGGATGGTCGAATGCCCAACGACAATGGTCGGCATCCCGGGAATGCACGCCACGGCAACGCAACGGCCGTGCCGCGTGGATAGAGCGGGTGCCGTCGACCAGGAACGCGCATGGCTGCTTGAGGCGCGCGCTCGATCGGAGAAAGGTCGCGCACGCGGTCATCGAGGGCGGAGAGCCGCCGCATGAGTGCCGCGCGGGCATCCGTAGCAAAGGCGTGCTCGACATACCGAACGACGGCAAAGACCTCGGCCGGCAGCACGGCCACGAGCCGGTGGCAGCACCAGGAACAACCGGGTCGGCAGGCGATTGGGGCGGCGTCCGCGACGTCGACGCGAGGTCGCACGACAGCCCATACGCGGTCGGCATGGGCCTGTGCAGCCTGCGCCATCGCCGACATTCGGCGCTCGCGGGGTGCGTCGCACGCGGCGTCGAGTGCCGCGAAGTAAACGGCGTTCTGGATCTCGCCGGCCTTGATCCGCGGCCCGATTCCGCCGTCCGGCGGCGTCGCCGGACGGGGCGGCGGTTTTGGGGGAGCCGCCACGCGCAGCGAAGGCACGATTGGCACTGCATGCCGGCGCGGAACCGGCACCGGGCGGCTGTGAAATGCAAGGAACGCAAAGGCATCGGCTGCATCGAAGCCCGGCGTGTCCCGTCGGGGGCCGCTACGGCTTCGGCGCCTCTGGTTCTTATGGTGCGTCTGGTAAGCCTGGAGCGGCGACGACGCTCCTTCCGATTCATGCAACGATTGTGGCCGATTCGGGGACGCTACTACTAGTGGCAGCATCGCTTGTCGCCCGACTCCCGGCTTATGCGAGCGTCCGTTGCTTCTTCCGGTGGAAAAAAGTGGGCGCGCCGCCGGTCGCGGCGCGCCCCTCGCACAGTGCATCTTGATGTCGGGGCGTCTTATGTCAGGCGCCCATCGCCTTCTTGAGGTTCTCGTCGATCTTGTCGAGGAACTGGTTCGTATTTAGCCACTTCTGGTCCGGTGAGATCAGGACGGCGAGGTCCTTGGTCATGTAACCGGCCTCCACCGTCTCGATGCACACGCGCTCCAGCGTCTCGGCGAACTTGACCACGTCCGGCGTGTTGTCAAAGCGGCCGCGATAGGCCAGGCCCCGCGTCCAGGCGAAGATCGAGGCAATGGGATTGGTCGACGTCTCCTTGCCCTTCTGCCATTCGCGGTAATGGCGCGTGACGGTACCGTGCGCGGCCTCGGCCTCGACCGTCTGGCCGTCGGGCGTCATCAGGACCGAAGTCATGAGCCCGAGTGAGCCGTAGCCCTGGGCGACCAGATCGGACTGCACGTCGCCGTCGTAGTTTTTCGCTGCCCAGACGAATCCGCCCGACCATTTCAGCGCGGAGGCCACCATGTCGTCGATCAGGCGGTGCTCGTAGACGATGCCCTTTTCCTTGAACTTGTCGGCGAACTCGTTCTGGTACACTTCCTCGAAGATGTCCTTGAAGCGCCCGTCATACGCCTTGAGGATGGTGTTCTTGGTCGAGAGGTAGACCGGATAGCCGCGCATCAATCCGTAGTTCATGCAGGCGCGCGCGAACCCGCGGATCGATTCGTCGAGGTTGTACATGGCGAGCGCAACGCCCGGCCCCGGGAACTCGAACACCTCGTGATGGATCTTCGTGGTGCCGTCGTTCGACTTGAAGGTGATCGACAGTTTGCCGGCCGCTGGCACGACGAAATCCGTCGCGCGATACTGGTCGCCGAAGGCATGGCGGCCGACGATGATCGGCTTGGTCCAGCCGGGCACCAGGCGCGGCACGTTCTTGATGACGATGGGCTCGCGGAAGATGGTGCCGTCGAGGATGTTGCGGATCGTCCCGTTCGGCGACTTCCACATCTTCTTGAGGTTGAATTCCTTGACGCGGGCCTCGTCGGGCGTGATCGTCGCGCACTTGACGCCGACGCGGTATTTCTTGATGGCATTCGCCGCTTCGACGGTGACCTTGTCGTCAGTCCTGTCGCGGTTCTCGATGCCGAGGTCGAAGTACTTCAGATCGACGTCCAGGTAGGGGAGAATCAGACGTTCGCGGATCATCTTCCAGATGATCCGGGTCATCTCGTCGCCGTCGAGTTCGACGATCGGATTGGCGACCTTTATTTTCTTCATGTTCAGCTAACTCCGGAAAATGCCACGGGCGCGCGCGGCTTTTTAGCGTACTCGGTGGCAGAAGTCATGGCCTCGATCATGGCCCGGGGCCAGCCTCTCCATACGCAGCTACAGCTTGCGGGGCTGAGACGGAACCATGGGAGGACGGGCCCCGGCGATGGCCGGCAGAATGTCTTCGACCGTACCCACGACTGTGAAGAAATCCCGGAACTCCGGCCGCGCATACTGCGCATCGATGATCGACTCGATGAGCTTGAGCAGCGGATCCCAATAGCCACCGAGATTGCAGACCACCACCGGCTTGTCATGGAGGCGGAGCTGGCGCCAGGTCAGGACTTCGAACATCTCGTCCAACGTACCCGGACCGCCCGGCAGCACGGCGAATGCATCCGAGCGGCGGAACATGGCCTCCTTTCGGGTATGCATGCTTTCGACGACGATGAGTTCGCTGACGGCCCCGTGGCCGACTTCCGCCTGGATCAGATGATCGGGGATGATTCCCGTGACACGGCCGCCGGCCGACAGCGCCGCGTCGGCAATGACCCCCATCAGGCCGACCCGTCCGCCGCCGAAAACCAGCTCGATCCCCTTTGCCGCGAGAATGCGTCCGAGTTTCGCGGCTGCGACGCGATGTTCCTTGGCGCCGAGGTCCGAGGACCCACAATAGACACAGAGCGATCGAATTTCCGTCATTCAGCCATCGTACTTATAACGGGGGCCCCGCAGGCGGGGCATGGTTGAGGGGTTTTCCGACAGCACCTATCATAGATCGGCATGACAAACCAATCGTCGACCGGGGGAATAAACTGATAAGTCTAGTGTTTTTGTCCTCGGGTGACTCGCTGCGAATGACGGCGAATCACCCGAATTGCGGAGCAAAGCACATCCAAGGGGGAAGAATGACCAGAGTTTGGTTCGGTCTGGCGGCGATCGCCGCGGTTGCTCTGGTGGGCGGTTTCGCCGTCGCCGAGGCGCAGACCGGCGCCGCACAGCAGATCGCGCAGCGTCAGGACATGATGAAGGCGAACGGGCAAGCGATGCGCACACTGACACCGATGGTCCGCGGTGAAGCCGCGTGGAACCAGCAGGCAGCCGTCCAGGCGGCGACTACGCTCCATAACTCGGCGCGCCAGATTCCCGCGATCTTCCCGGAGGGCACCGGCCCGGATGCCGGCAAGACCGATGCGCTGCCGTCCATCTGGCAAAACTGGGCCGACTTCCAGGCAAAAGCCAAGGCGATGGAGACGGAAAGCGCAAAGCTGCTCGAGCTGGCCAATGCCGGCGATGAGGCAGGGTTCAAGGCGCAGTTTCCGAATGTCGGCCGCACCTGCGGCGGTTGCCACGAGCATTATCGGGCGAAGAGGAACTAGTCGGAGGATCAGGTGCGGCCGCAACGTTTCTGGCGGACCTTTGCGGTCGCATCCGTTCTCGCTTTCGCTGCCTGCACATTGCCAGCGGCAGCGCAGGCGCCGGATCGCGAGGCCGTACGGCGCGGCGAGTATCTCTTCAACGCCGGCGGCTGTCTCGGCTGCCATACGGACGTCAAAGGCGGCGGACCGCCGCTCGCCGGCGGCCGTGCCCTGCGCACGCCGTTCGGAACGTTCTACGGACCGAACATCACGCCGGATCCGGACCACGGGATCGGCCGATGGACGGAGGCCGATTTCATTCGGGCCATGCGCGAGGGCGTTCGACCGGATGGCGCCCACTACTATCCGGTGTTCCCGTACACCTCGTTCACGGGCATGACGGACGGCGACCTGCGCGATCTCTGGGCCTATCTCCGTTCGGTTCCGCCGGTCGCACGGCCGAACCGGGCGCACGAGGTCAAGTTTCCCTTCGGTTTTCGGCCGTTGCTGACCATCTGGAAGTGGTTGAACTTCACGCCCGGTCCGTTCTCGCCGGACGGTACGCGGCCGCCGGCGGTCAATCGCGGCGCCTATCTCGTCCAGGCGGTCGCGCATTGCGGCGAATGTCACACCCCCCGCGATGCGCTCGGTGGACTCGACTCGTCGCGTCTGCTGGCGGGTACACCGGACGGCCCGGATGGTGAGCGCGTGCCGAACATCACGCCGCACCCGGAGACCGGCATCGGCACCTGGAGTGCTGCTGATTTACTCGACCTCCTCAAGCTCGGCATGACGCCGGACGGCGACTTCGTCGGCGGTTCGATGGGGGAAGTCGTGCGCAACACGACGAGCAAGTTGAGCGACGACGATCAGCGCGCGGTCGTGGCCTATCTGCGGTCGCTGCCGCCCATCGAGAATCGCGTCACCCGCAGGCAGAACACGCCAGAGTAGAAGCATCGATCGCGCCAAACGCCGGTTGCGCGTGATGGCGGCTTTGACCTATGGTGCAAACGGACCGTGTCCGAATCGCGAGCGGCGAAGCTTTGCCGTGCCCTGTGGTCACGGTCGGGGCAACTGTCGGAACGGCGTGTGAATCGTTTCATCGTAATTGGCCTCGTCGGTCTTGCGATGGTCATCGGCGGCATCGTCTGGGCGTGGCAGCATCTCGCCCAGGACGAGGATCCCGGCGGACCGTCCGTGGCCCACGCGCCGGCGTCGGAACCGCAGCTTGCCGCCACGGAAGCGCAGACGGAGATGCACGCGCCGCCGATTTCGGCGCCAGAGCTTCCGAGCTTCGATGTCGTTCGCGTCAATCCGGCCGGTGATGCGG
This sequence comes from uncultured Rhodospirillales bacterium, assembly GCA_937926175.1. GTDB lineage: Bacteria > Pseudomonadota > Alphaproteobacteria > CACIAM-22H2 > CACIAM-22H2 > CALANV01. The sequence goes on from CALANV010000050.1 coordinate 38,884, forward strand.
TGATCGCGGGCCGCGCCGCACCGAACGCCGAGGTCATCATCATGGACGGCGAGCGCGAAATCGGCCGCGCCCAGGCCGACGGACGCGGCGAATGGGTGTTCGTGCCCAACGAGCCGCTGCCGTCCGGCGCGCGCGAACTGAGCCTCTCCGCGCAGCTTCCGGACGGATCGACCGTCAGGTCCGACCAGGTCGTGGTGCTGGCCGTGCCGGAGCGCGGCCAGGACTTGGCCGGCCGTCCGGCAACGGGCGAAACGTCGTCGCTGGCGGTCGCAACGTCCCGCGACGGCGCGGCCGGCAGCCGCGTGCTGCAAGGGCCGGTCGACCGGAGCGACGGGGCGTCCCGACTGGCGCTCGAGACCATCGATTACGGCGAGCAGGGACACGTTACGCTTAGCGGTCGTGCGCCGCCCGGGTCCGAGGTTCAGGTTTATCTGGACAACAAGTCGCTCGGCCGCGCGGTTGCTGACCCCAATGGGGATTGGACATTGGTCCCGGACATGGAGATCGCGCCCGGCACCTATACGGTGCGCGTCGATCAGCTCGGACCGCAGGGTAAGGTCGCCGCCCGAATCGAGCTTCCCTTCATGCGCGAAGCCCCCTCACGTCAGCTCGCGGCCAGTCCCGGGCGCGTCGTCGTGCAACCGGGCAACTCGCTGTGGCGGATCGCACGGCGGACCTATGGCGAGGGCATCCGGTTTATCGAGATTTACGAGGCGAACAAGGCACAGATCCGCGATCCTGACCTGATCTATCCAGGCCAGGTCTTCGTCCTGCCGCAAACACACTGATGGGCAGCGTCAGACCGCGCGATTGTTGGCCGGTGTTGCACTCGCGAGCAGTTCGGCGAGCCGGCGCAGCGACGGCCTGAGCTTGAGCAGCGCTTCGGTCATCGACGTCAGCAGCGCCACGGGCGTAACCGGCTGCGGCACGACGACGTTGCCGCGGACGACAAGATTGATGGCGTCATCTAGGTCGATACGCAGACCGGACGAACCGGTCTGGGCTGCGACGAGGGCCTGGATGGCGGTTCGCGCGGTGAGCGACTCCGCGCTGTAGGGCAGTGGGCCGAGTTCGGCCGTCAGGACGATGATCCAATCGCCGTGAGCCGGTCGCGCTTCGGCCGTGAAGGTCGCGCCCTCGAAGTCGAAGCTGAACGAAAGGCGCTGGCGCGGGGTGCGTTGGACAGTGCCATCGGGGCCGATCCTGACGTTATCGACGAGGATGGCGAGTCCGTCGGACGCAAGCACTTCCAGCGTCCGCGGCGAATGTCCCTGCAATCGGACCGATTCCATGAAGCCAATACCTCTTGTCCGGAGACATATTGGGGCAAATCTGCTTTAAGGAAGCGTAAAGCGCCGTGCCGTACGGCCGTTTAAGCCTTCATTCCGGCAGGCGGGCCGGTAGAATGCGGGCGGTTCGCGCAAAGACAGATCCGAAATCGAAGACGTAATACCCAAGACCGATGAGTGAAGCCCTCAAGTCCGTGGTTGCCCCGATTCACCCGGCGGGGTTTCCGTTCATCGCGATCGCTGCCATCGGTACGGTAATCCTCGGCTGGATCTGGTCGCCGCTCGGCTGGCTCGGCGCCGCGGCGACGGCATGGGTCACGTATTTCTTTCGCGATCCGGATCGGGTCACGCCGACGCGCCCGGGGTTGATCGTCAGTCCGGCGGACGGTCGCGTCCAGCCGATCGTGCGCGCTGTTCCGCCGCCCGAGCTTGGCATGGGCGATCAGGAACTGACGCGCGTCAGCATCTTTCTCAATATTTTCGATGTGCACGTGAACCGGGTGCCGGCCGACGGCGAGGTCGTCGCCGTACACTACCGGCCCGGCAAGTTCATCAATGCCGCGCTCGACAAGGCCAGCGAGGAGAACGAGCGCATGGCGGTCCGGTTGCGCATGCCGGATGGGCGCGAAATCGCGTTTGTGCAAATCGCCGGTCTCGTCGCGCGGCGCATCGTGTGCGAGCTCAAGCCGGGTCAGGCCGTGAAGAGTGGTTCACGATTCGGCTTGATCCGCTTCGGCAGTCGGCTCGACGTCTACTTGCCGGACGGCGTGGCGCCGCTGGTCGTCGCGGGTCAGCGCGCAGTCGCCGGCGAGACCGTTTTGGCCGATCTTACCTCGGGCGAGCCGGCCCGCATCGGAGAGGTGCGTTGATGCTGCGTCCCGACACGCCGCAATTCGGGCGGTTGAAGTTGCGGCGGCCGCGGCTGAAGCGGCCAACCATGAATCAGCTCGTTCCCAACGCGCTTACCGTCGGTGCCCTGTGCGCAGGGCTTACGGCGATCCGCTTCGGGTTGATGGAGCGCTGGGACCTGGCCGTGTTCGCGATCGTCGTCGCGGGCATTTTCGACGGGCTGGACGGCCGTATGGCGCGGTTGTTGGGCGGTACGTCCAAGTTCGGCGCGGAGCTCGATTCGCTGTCCGACTTCGTGAGTTTCGGCGCGGCGCCGGCGGTACTGCTCTACATGTGGACGATGCATCAGTTCGGCGGGATCGGCTGGGCGATCGTGCTTGTCTTCGCGGTATGCACGGCGCTTCGTCTCGCGCGATTCAATACGGCACTCGGCGATCCCAGCCCACCGCCTTGGGCGCGCTACTACTTCACCGGCGTGCCGGCGCCGGCCGGCGCCGGACTTGTGCTGCTGCCCATGATGATCACATTGGAATTCGGTCCCGGCTTTTTCGACCGGCCGAGCGTGAATGCGGTGGTCCTGGTGGCGATCGCCCTGCTGATGATCAGCCGTCTGCCGACATTCTCGATCAAGCAGATCCGCATCCCGCCGTCGTTCATGCTGCCGACCCTGCTTTTCGTGGGAATCATGGTCGCAGCACTCGCCAGTGCGCCATTCACTACGTTCATCTGCGTGGGGGTGATCTATCTGTTGAGCATCCCGGTTTCGGTCTGGACGCAGATGCGTGCTCGTCGCTTGGCGCCGGCATCGGCGGACATGACGCCGGCACCGTCACTGCCGGCTGCAGAGGCTGAGGAAGCCCCGGCGCCCCAGCAGCGCCCCAACGAACCGGTCTGAGAGGTCGGTGCGCCCGATCGCTGCCGTCAGGACGGACCGAAATCGCCCGGTGACGCATCGGTGCGGTGCAGGCGCGATAGTCGGTCCGCGACGCGCGTCGGCTCCGGGATTCGATATCGCGGCGCACAGGCCAGCACGTAAACGATCGCCGTCTCCAGGCTGATGCGATGACCGACGGAGACGAAGATCGGCCGTGTACTCGCCCGGGTCCGCAGGGCAGCTCCGACGATCTGGTCGCCGACCGTGAGCGGCGACCAGGCGCCACGCGTCGGCGCAGGCTCGACATAGTGGCCGACGAGGCGCGATTTCGCCGCGCCGATCGTCGGGATGTCGGCCAGCAGGCCGATATGGGCGGCGATACCGAGGCGCCGCGGATGCGCGATTCCCTGACCGTCGACAAACAGGAGATCGGGCTTGGTCTCGAGCTTCGCGAGCGCCGCTAGCATGACCGGCGCCTCGCGGAACGACAGCAAACCGGGGACGTATGGAAACGTGACACGTTCAGCGGCGAACGCCGTCTCGACGGGTGCCAGATCCGGATAGCGAAGCAACGCCGCAGCCGCATACATCCGGCTCTCGTGCGGCGCCTCATGGGCATCCAGTCCGGCGACATATCTCACGGGCCCGAGGCGGTCGGACGTGACGACGTGCGACCGCAGGACAGATTGGAGGCGCCGGGCTTCGTCGGGCGAGGTCGGCCATGTCGTCGGGAGTCGAAGAGTCTTTGTGTTCATCGTCGCCTCGTCATGACCGAACGCCGCGAAACGTTCGCCGTTTCCACATGACGGGTGAAGCCTGAGATCGCCCGCAACGTCCAGGAAGCGGCGAAGGGGACAAGGCAGGTCTCGGCCAACATCATCGCCGTGAACCAGACCGCCGGCGAGACGGGGCGGCCGCGGCGCAGGAGCTGGCCTCGTCGGAAGGGCTCGGCCGGCAGGCCGACGTGCTTCGCGCCGAAATCGGCCAGGTTCCTCGATAAGGTCAGGGTCGCGTCGAGCCTGGTGGCAGGCGGATCATGCCGGACCGCATGCAGAGCACGGTGGTCCGGCCGGTCGCGCGACTGGTGGCAGGGTGAAGGCCGTCCGGGTGGCGCGAGCGGCTTGTGTTCCTGTTTTGTTCCGTATAAACTGGATGCCCGGATCTGGCTATGGGTCACCGGGTAATGCAGGGTTAATGCCATGGTCGTCGCGTCCCTTTCCGGTGCGCAGTTCCACATCAATCCGGACGGCGTCTGGCTCGAGGTCGAATCGCCGTTCGGCATGCGGGCCGCCGTCAATCTTGCTGAGCTCGGCGAAGGCTCCGAGGTGGCAGAGATCTTCCGCGAGTGGTGTCATTGGCACGTCGCACGCGTGGATGCGTCACAGGGCTGAGCGTCCGGCACGAACCCGGTGCACGGCCTTCTCAGGCTTTTGGAACGTGGAAACCGCCGTCGATGTGTGAAGGGCGTCGCCGGTGCCGAACGGCATCGCGCCGGCGGCAAGCGGTGCGACGGCACGTCCGACATCGATGGGCTCGCCCATCGCATGATCGGTGTGGGACCTTCGCCGGGTCAGCCGATCGTACTTTATCCCCGGCAACTGCCGTCATGTCGGTCTGGATGCCCGCCGGCCGGATCTCGTAGGTATGGATCCGGTGCGGCGCCAGCCGGACGGCGAACATTTTCGTCATCACCGACAGTGCCGTCCTGGACATGCCGTACTCGGAACGGTCGGGGCCATCGATGACCACGTTTGCCGACGAGACACCGGCAGGGATTTCGGGCGACTCTGTCCGCCTGGCAGCGGACTAGGTCCGCGTTCTGGCGAGATCGTCACCGGCATCGAAGGGGAAGTATGGTGGAGGAACGGCGCCGCACGGTTGGCCTCGCTGCAGACCGGCTTCGGGTGGAACTCGTTCCGGCGATCGGCGGGGCGATCGCACGCTTCGACTACAGAGACGGCGGGCGGTGGATCGAAGTGATGCGGGGGGCCAGCGTGGACGGCCTTCGGCAAGGCGATCCGCGCGCCATGGAGAGCTTTCCCATGATTCCCTATTGCGGGCGAATCCGGAACGCGACCTTCCGGTTCGAGGGGCATACCTATGCGCTCGTCCGCAATTTCGGTGAGGCGCCGGTCTCGATCCATGGAAACGCGTGGCAGCGTTCATGGACGGTCGAAGCCGTAGCCTCCACGGCCGCACGGCTTCGACTGGAACACGACCCGTCGGACGCACCCGGCGAGTGGCCGTTCCGTTACCGGGCGCGGCAGTCGTTCACGGTCGCGCCGGGCATGCTCGAGGTGACCATCGAGCTCACGAACCTGGATCCACGTCCGATGCCTGCCGGATTCGGCCTTCATCCATACTTTCCATCTACACCTGGGGCGAAGCTTACCGCCTCGGTCGCGGGAATGTGGGAAAGCAACGCATCTCTCATTCCAAAACGCCATGTGCCGGTCCGGCCGGCATTCGGACGTATCGCCGACCTCAACCTCGACACGTGCTTCACGGGGTGGACGGGGCGCGCCACCATCGAATGGCCGGAGCGGGGCCTGGGGCTCGAGATCGAGGCGGACCCGGTATTCGGAAACCTGGTGATCTATACACCGCCGAGCCGGGCGTTCTTCTGCGTCGAGCCGGAATCCGCCGTGCCGGATGCGTTCAATCTGGCAGCGGACGGCGTCACGGAAACGGGCGCCGTCGTCCTTGCGCCGGGAGAGACGTGCGCTGGCCACATTCGCTTCCGAAGCGTATCATGAACGCCGACGACAAGGCGTCATAGCAGGGTTGAGTCGGGACATGGACGTCGACAGAACCGATGGGCTTTTCGAGCAGCTGCTCGGGCACAACCTGCAGACCGCGACGGGCCGTCTCGTCCTTCTCGTCGCCGTCGTCGCGCTGATCGCGGCGGCGGTGGCGTGGCTCGTCACCGGCTGATCTGATCGGAAGCGGTTGAGCGCGAAGCGCGGTGGCCGGCTTCAGCCGGCCGTAACCGGTCCGGACTCGATTTCACGTCCTGAGTCGTCGGGCCGCGGGCATCCTCGAAGGCTAGGCGGCGCGGCTGCCGCGGATGAACCGTTCGACCTCGGGATGCCCGGAACGATCGAGTTCGTCGACACTGCCTTCCCAGATGATGCGGCCGGCGGCGAGCAGCGCGACCCTGTCGGCGATACGCCGCACGCTGGCGAGGTCGTGGGTGATGGTGATGGCCGTGGCCTTCAAGTCGTCCAGCGAACGAAGGATGAGCCGGTCGATAAGCGTGGTCAGGATGGGGTCAAGGCCGGCGGTCGGATCATCCAGAAGCAGGATGTCCGGACGCCCGGCAATGGCGCGGGCGAGGGCAACGCGTTTCTGCATGCCTCCCGACAGTTCCGCAGGATAGAGGTCTGCAGTCGCCGGCGGCAGATTGACGGCCGCGAGTTTCGCCCGCGCCAGCTCCTTCGCCGCCTCGCGCGTGAGACCTTCGCGGCTCATCGGGCTGAAGGCGATGTTGTGCCAGACGGGGAGCGAGTCGAACAGGGCGCCGTTCTGAAACAGAACGCCGAACCGGCGCAGGAGCCGGTCGCGCTGGTCGGCCGGCAGTCCGACCGTCTCTTCGCCATCGATGCGGATCGATCCGGCATCGGGTTCGATGAGGCCGAGAATGCACTTCATCAACACTGTCTTGCCGCTCCCCGAGACTCCGAGCAGGACGAGGTTGTCACCCGCGGCGACGTCCAGGTCCACACCGGCGAGGACGGTCTTGCCGTTGAATGCCTTGCGGAGGCCTCGGATAGAGATCTTGGGCGTGACGGCGCCGTTCGGCCGGACTGATTGCGCCATGCGAAAATTCGTGATCGGGAGAATGGTTGCGGACCAAGCCGCATCGCGCGGCGCCCGGGAGGATAGCGCCGGCCGCAGACGCGGTGTAGTCCAAAGCGGTCAGGGGGCAGGCGCGAACGGGCCGCCCGTTCCACGGGGGTTCCATCGTCACCAAATCGTCGCGATCGTTTCGACGTGCGCGGGCGGCGATGATTCGCCGCCCGCCGGGTTACGGCTCGATCCGTCGAAAAGGTTGACACCGGTCGAGGCAATCATCGATATCACGTCGCAATCCTCGGCAGCAGGAAGTCGAAGCAACCTCAACTTGTTCGTCGCAGCGTCATCCCGGGCACAAGCCAGTCGGCGCGTCGTCGCCCGTCGTCCAATCCCATCGGTACGCCCGTGCCGCGCGCATCCACCTCTTAAGCATCGCACACACTCGTTCGAAGGAGTCTGCAGGTGACCATCACCGAACCCATCGTCGACGCCCATCATCACATCTGGCGGCGAGCCGACCTGCCGTGGTTGCAGGGGCCGACCGTGCCGCGCATCTTCGGCGACTACGACCCGATCAAGCGCGACTACCTCATCGAGGAGTTTCTGAGCGATCTCGCTGGCACAGGAGTCACGCGATCGGTCTACGTACAGGCGAATTGGCCCACGAGCGGGGCGGTCGACGAAGTGGCCTGGGTGCAGTCGGTCGCCGACCAGTCCGGCTGGCCACACGCAATCGTCGGCTACGTCGATTTTCTGGACGACGGGGCGGCCGAGGTCATGAAGGCGCAGGCGCGATATCCGCTCATGCGCGGCGTCCGTCAGCAGCTTCATTGGCACGAGAATCCGCTCTACCGGTTCGCCGACCGGCCGGACCTGATGAACGACGAAAGGTTCCGCCGCAATTTCGCCCGTCTGCAGGATCACGGCTGGCTGTTCGAGCTTCAGATCTTCACGTCGCAGATGGCCGACGGGGCGGCGTTCGCGCGTGCCTTCCCAGGCATCACCTTCGTGCTGGAGCACGCGGGCATGCTGGAGGATCGCTCTAAGGAGGGCCGCAAGGCCTGGCGCGACGGGATGCGTCGGCTCGCCGATCTGCCGAACATGAATACCAAGCTCTCGGGACTCGGCACGTTCCTGCGCCGCAACGATCCCGACCATATCGCCGAGGTCATTCAGGAGACGGTCGAGATCTTCGGCCCGGACCGCTGCGTCTGGGGCTCGAATTTCCCAATCGAGAAGCTCTGGACGAGCTATTCCGCCATCCTCGATGCGGTGAAGGCTGCGCTTGCCACGCTGGACGCGGCAAGCCGCCGGAAGATTCTGCACGACAACGCCGTGCGGCTGTATCGGCTGTAACCCGACGGGCGGGCGCCGCCGGCACGTCGTACAGTGGCCGCCGTGGCGCCCCTTGCGTCGCCCTTCACATGAAGCCGAGTTCGAGCCGCGCGGCCTCGGACATGCGCGAGGGATCCCAGGGAGGATCCCAGACCAATTCGACCTTTGCTTCGGTGACGCCTTCGATCGCGCGTACCTTGGTTGCGACTTCGTCGGGCATGGCACCCGCCACCGGACAGCTCGGCGCGGTCAGTGTCATTTTGATCTCGACGACGCCGTCTTCGGTGACGTCCAGATCGTAGATCAGGCCGAGGTCGTAGATGTTCACCGGGATCTCGGGATCGTGCACGGTCCGCAGCATGTCTTCCACACGCGCCCGCAACGTGTCGGCAGAGGGGCGTTCGGCAGAACTGGGCGTTCCATCGTTCATGATTCGGTCCTCATGTTCATTCGGTCTTGACCGGCGCATCGGCACGGTCGAGGGCGGCGACCAGCGTGTGCCACGGCAGCGTCGCGCACTTGATGCGGATCGGGAACTCGCGCACGCCGGTGAACGCCGCGAGCTTGCCCAATGCCGCCAGTGCCTCGGCCGCCTCGGTCTCGTCCGGAGCCGTCATGCCGGTATGGAAGAGGTCGAACATGCGACGGAGCTCGGCCTCGGTCTTGCCCTTGATCGCCTCGGTCATCAACGAGGCGGATGCGGTCGAGATCGCGCAGCCCGACCCCTCGAAGCGTACGTCGGCCACGCGTCCGTCGCGGAGCGCGAGGAAGACCGTCACCTTGTCGCCACAGAGCGGGTTATGCCCCTGCGCACGGTGGCTCGCGTCAGGCAGTGCCCCGAAGTTCCGCGGACGCCTACTGTGGTCGAGGATCACTTCCTGGTAGAGATCGCGCAGCTCGTTCATGGGCCGAAGATCTCCCGGACCTTGTGCAGGGCTGCAACCAGCGCGTCGACGTCGTCGTGGCCGTTATAGAGGCCGAAGGAGGCGCGTACCGTCGCCGGCACGCCGAAGCGTTCCATCACCGGCTGTGCGCAGTGGTGTCCGGCACGCACGCACACGCCTTCGCGGTCGAGGATCGTGCCAATGTCGTGCGGATGGACGCCGTCGAGCACAAACGAGATGACGCCCGCACGATGCGCCGGCGTGCCGATCAGGCGCAACCCGTCGATCTCGGCAAGGGCGTCGATCGCATGGGCGAGCAGCGTTCGTTCGTGTTCGCCGATGGCGTCGTAACCGATCGCCTCGACGTAATCGATCGCGGCGGCCAGCCCGATCGCGCCGGCGATATGAGGCGTACCGGCTTCGAACTTCCAGGGCAGGTCGTTGTACTCGGTCCGCTCGAACGTGACGGAGCTGATCATGTCGCCGCCGCCTTGCCACGGCGGCATCGTCTCGAGGCGTTCGGCCTTGCCGTAAAGCACGCCGATCCCGGTCGGACCATAGAGCTTGTGTCCGGAGAAGACGTAGAAGTCGCAGCCGAGTGCCTGGACGTCGACTGCCTGGTGCGGCACCGCCTGGCAGCCGTCGATCAGCACAGGGATGCCTCGTTCCTTCGCAAGCCGGACGATTCGCTCTACCGGCAGGACGGTCCCGAGCGCGTTCGCGACATGCGGGACCGAAATGAGCCGGGTGCGCGGACCGATCAGGTGCTCGAAGGCAGTGAAATCGAGCTCGCTGGCATCGTCGATCGGCGCAATCTTGAGAACGATGCCTTTCTCATCGCGCAGCATCTGCCACGGCACAATGTTGGCATGGTGCTCCATGTTCGTGATGAGGACCTCGTCGCCCGGCCGGAGAAACGCGCGACCATAGCTCTGCGCGACCAGGTTGATCGCCTCCGTGGCGCCGCGCACGAACACGATTTCGCGCGTCGAGCGTGCGTTCAGGAACCGGCGGACCGTCTCGCGTGCCGCCTCGAAGGCGTCGGTTGCGTGCTGACTCAGCCAATAGACGCCGCGGTGCACGTTCGCATACTCGTTCTCGTAGACGGCACGCTCGGCCTCAATCACGGCCCTGGGCTTCTGCGCGCTCGCGGCACTGTCGAGGAACACCAGCCGCTTGCCGCGAACGTCGCGACCGAGGATGGGAAAATCGCGCCGGATGCGCGCGAGATCGAGACGGGGAGGCCGTGCCACATCGAGGGCGGTCATGGCCGTGCTCCTTTCCGGGTCCAGTCGGCGAAGGCGCGGCGGAGATAGGCCTGAGCCGGCTCTCCTTCGATGCCGTCCAGCAATTCACCGACAAAGGCGTCGATCAGGGTCGCTCGGGCTTCGGCCTCATCAAGGCCGCGGGCGCGGAGATAGAACAGCACGTCCTTGTCGAGATCGCCGACCGTAGCGCCATGGCTGCATCTGACGTCGTCGGCCAGGATCTCGAGCTCGGGCTTGGAATCGGCCACGGCAGCAGGCGACAGTAGAAGGCTCCGGTTGATCTGACGGGCATCGGTCTTCTGCGCATCCGGTGCAACACGGATGCGGCCCTGGAAGACGGCGTGCGCGCGGCCGTCGACCACGTTCCTGAAGTCCTGGTCGCTCGAGGCACGGGCCGTGGCATGCTCGACGCGGAGCGTCGTGTCGAGATGCTGATCACCCCGCGCGAGCGTCGCGCCGGCCAGACGAGCCTCGCCATTTTCGCCGGCGAGGAGCACGTCGAGCTCGTTTCGGGCGAGCCGTGCGCCGAGCGACAGCATGAAGGCGCGGTAGGCGGAATTCCGCTGAAGCCGCACCGATGTGGCGGCGGTATGGAAAGCGGCCTCGTCCTCGGCCTGAAGCTTGTAGTGCCGCAGCACCGCATTCGACGCGACCACGACCTGCGTCACGGCATTCGTCCAGTAAACGCCGCGGCCAAGGCCGACATGCGTCTCGACGACGGTCGCGCTCGATCCCGCCTCGGCGACCAGAAGATTGCGCACATGCGCCACGCGCGGTGCCGCACCGGGTCGCGTCAGGAACAGGAGCTGCACCGGGTCAAGGACGGCGCCACGGCCGAGATGAACGACCACGCCGTCCTGCATGAGCGCCGTATTGAATTCGACGAGCGCGCGCGCACTCGGCGCGTCGTCGACCGCCGGCGGCGCCGTAACGAGCCGGAGATCGGCCTCGTCGGCCTGCGACAGGCTGACCACGCGTGTGCCGGCGGGCAGACGGCCGAGATCCGACAGCGCCGGCTGGAAGCGGCCATCGACGAAAACCGCAAGGTGACAGTCGGGGGTGAGACGATAACCATCGACCACTGCGGTGGCGATGTCGGCAACCCCTTGCGCGATTGCCTCGACAAAGTCGGTTCGGGCGAGCGGAGCCAGATTGGTGAACTTCCACGCCTCGACCTTGGTGGTGGGAAAGCCGGTACGACGAAAGCGTTCCAGTGCGTCGCGGCGCAGAGACTCGAGCCAAGGAAGCCTGACGCCGCCCAGCGGCGTGCCGGCCTCGGCGAACCGGTCGTGAGCGATGGCGATGAACCGGTCGTGAGCGATGGCGATGGAGGAATCCGCGTTCATCATCGGCGCGTCCGATGCGCTGTCATGCCGCAGCCGCTTTGATCATGTCGGCATAGCCCTTGGCCTCGAGCTCCTGCGCCAGCTCCTTGCCGCCGGACTTCACGATTCGCCCTCTGACGAGCACGTGCACCCAGTCCGGGACCACATAGTTGAGCAGCCGCTGATAGTGCGTGATCATCAGAATCGACCGGCCGGGTCTGCGCAGCGCGTTGATGCCGTCGGCGACGACCTGGAGCGCATCGATGTCGAGGCCCGAGTCCGTCTCGTCGAGCACGGCGAGCTGCGGATCGAGCATGGCCATCTGGAAGATCTCGTTGCGTTTCTTTTCGCCGCCCGAGAAGCCGATGTTGATCGCGCGCGACAGAAGCTTCTCGTCCATGCGGAGCAATGCCAGCTTGTCGCGGGCGAGTTTGAGGAACTCGATGGCGTCGAGTTCGGGCTCGCCGCGGTGTTTGCGCACGGCATTGACGGCCGACTTGAGGAAGTTTGCGTTGGTGACGCCGGGGATCTCGACCGGATACTGGAACGCAAGGAAGATGCCTTCGCGCGCGCGCTCCTCCGGTTCCATCGCGGTCAGGTCGTGGCCCCGGTAGAGGATGCGTCCCTGTGTGACGTTGTAGCCCTCGTGACCGGCAAGGACATGGGCGAGCGTGCTCTTGCCCGAGCCGTTCGGTCCCATCACGGCGTGCACTTCGCCGGCCGGAAGGACGAGGTCGACGCCGCGCAGAATTTCCTTGCCCTCGACCTCGACGTGCAGGTTCTCGATGTTCAGCATACCCTGATGCCTCGTCTCGTTATCCGTCAGCCGACGCTGCCCTCGAGACTCACCCCGAGCAGCTTCTGCGCCTCGACCGCGAACTCCATGGGAAGTTTCTGCAATACCTCCCTGCAGAATCCGTTGACGATCATGGCAACGGCCTCCTCCTCGGACAGGCCGCGCTGCCGGCAGTAGAAGAGTTGGTCCTCGCCGATCTTCGAGGTGGTCGCCTCGTGCTCGACGCGGGCCGAGCGGTTCTTGACCTCGATGTAGGGGACCGTATGCCCGCCGCAGTGCGGGCCGATCAGCAGGCTGTCGCATTGCGAGTAGTTGCGCGCGTTCTCGGCGCGCGGCAGCACACGGACGAGGCCGCGATAGGTGTTCTGGCCGTGGCCGGCGGAAATGCCTTTGGAGATGATCGTCGACCGGGTGTTACGCCCGATATGGATCATCTTGGTGCCTGTATCGGCCTGCTGCCAGTTGTTGGTGACGGCGACCGAGTAGAACTGGCCGACCGAGTCGTCGCCCTGAAGGATGACGCTCGGGTATTTCCAGGTGATCGCCGAGCCGGTCTCGACCTGGGTCCATGAGATGCGCGAGCGGGCGCCGCGGCACGCGCCGCGCTTGGTTACGAAGTTGTAGATGCCGCCCTTGCCGTCCTTGTCGCCCGGGTACCAGTTCTGCACGGTCGCATAGCGGATTTCGGCATCCTCGAGCGCCACGAGCTCGACCACGGCGGCATGGAGCTGATTTTCGTCGCGCATCGGCGCCGTGCAGCCCTCGAGATAGCTCACATAGGAACCCTTGTCGGCGATGATGAGCGTGCGCTCGAACTGACCGCTGCTCCTGGCGTTGATGCGAAAATAGGTCGACAGCTCCATCGGGCAGCGCACCCCCGGTGGCACGTAGACGAACGAGCCGTCGCTGAACACCGCGGAATTGAGGGTCGCGAAGAAATTGTCGCTGTAGGGCACGACGGAGCCGAGATACTTGCGCACGAGCTCGGGGTGTTCGCGCACCGCCTCGGAGATCGAGCAGAAGATGATCCCCATCTCCTTGAGCTTGTCCTTGAAGGTCGTCGCGACGGAGATCGAGTCGAACACGGCATCGACGGCGACGCCTGCCAGCGCCTCGCGCTCCCTGAGCGGGATCCCGAGCTTCTCGTAGGTCTCGAGCAACTCAGGGTCGACCTCGTCCAGGCTCTTCGGCCGGTCCTTGCTCTTCGGTGCGGCGTAGTAGTGAATGTCCTGGTAGTCGATTTTCGGGTAGCGGACGCGCGCCCAGGTCGGCTCGTGGTCCTGGTGCTGTTGCCAGACGCGAAAGGCCTTCAGGCGCCACTCGAGCAGCCACGCCGGCTCCTGTTTCTTGGCGGAGATGAAGCGGATGGTTTCCTCGTTGAGCCCCTTGGGCGCCAGCTCGGACTCGATATCCGTGACGAAGCCGTACTTATAATCGCCGGCCAGGGCGCGGATGGTCTCGACGGTTTGGGGCGATGCGACCATGGTTACGTCATCCTGAGCAGTCAGAAATGCGGTACGCGCCGGTCATGCTGCAGACGTGACGGGGCACGGGCAGCCATCAGCACCTGTACCGGGATCGCCACCGCCACGTTTGCCGCGGTACGCACGTGCTCGGGGAGTCGTGCGATACGGCACATCGGATCGATGGCGGCGCGACCAGCCAAGCGACAGAGGCGCATGGGGTGTCACATCAAAATCTGACTAATTTTGTCAACTTTATCTGTGGCCGGACACCTCGTGTTTCAAGACCGGGATGGGGGCTGCGACGTGGTGGCGGATCAGCCCGGCCTGCCGGCAGGTTCCTGCAATGGAGCCTAACAGTTGCCCGCCCGCCATCGCGCCGTCTGTACGCTCGATGATACCTGCTCGGACATCAGGGGTGGCGGGTCGGTGGATCGTTTCGTCGGCAGCCGCTTTCGGCCGGGTTGCCGTTTGTCTGTATTCGCCCCTGCGCCCGCATGGGTTTTCAGATAGCAGGGTCAGAATCTGCCGGGAAGCGGCATATCTCGACCCCAAGCAGGCTGACGTGCTATCTGAATATCAACCGATCGTTGCAGATACTGCCGCCAAGTGGAGGAGGGCAGGTAGTGCGATCACGTATGGAGATGCAACTGGCGGCCGAGCTGCCCGAAATCCATCGGGTCGGTGAAGCGGTCGAGCGCTTCTGTGAAGAGAACGGCGTTCCACCGTCGGTCGTTCAGCACATCAATCTGGCCTTCGACGAGATCCTGACCAATGTCATTTCATATGGCTTCGATCCGGCCGGTCCGAAGGACCTCGCCATCAGTTTGGCCATCGATGGTAACGCGCTGCGCGGTTCGGTCATCGACAGCGGGCGCCCCTTCAACCCCCTCGAACGGCCCGAGCCAGACATCAATGCCGATCTCGACGATCGACCGATCGGGGGGCTCGGCATCTTCCTGGTCAGGAAGCTGATGGACCATGTCGAGTATCAGCGGGTCGAGGGTCATAATTGCCTGACCTTCTCAAAACGACTGGTGTCCACGGAATCATGACCGCCCGGCGATCAGACAGAACAATGGGGCAGCGGTCTCATGCCGGCATTGCCGGGCGTGCTATCCGACGGCATTCGGGCGGCTGCCCTCTCGTCATGTGGGGCCGGTGCCCGAACGAAATGATCGTCGCTGCGGTCTTGAGCTAAGACACGCTTGGCCGATGCCGGCACCATACCAGGAATCGAAAGCGTCATTCGGTTTGCGGGCACGATTCGCGCTCTGCTTCGCGACAGTCGTCATCGCCGTACTCATTGCCGCCGGAACGCTGACCGTCGATCAGGTAGACCGATCGCTTCGTGACGCGGCGCGGACGCATCTGTCTTATGTCGTGACGCAGATAAGAGACGATATCGAGGCCGGCATGAGCCTCGGCTTCGATCTCACCGAGCTGAGGCAAATTCAGGATTGGCTGATTCGCGAGGCGCGTCAGCAGTCAGACATCCGGTCGATCCTCGTTTTTGACGAGCACGGCATCATCCTTTACAGCACCAATCCCGCCGAGATCGGTGAGAAAGTACCGTCTTCATGGCAGCACGCGGCCGCGGCCAGTTCAAGGCAGGTCTGGCATCTCCTCGAAGACGATACCCTGACTGCCGGCGCGTCGTTCTTCACGAATTTCGGGACGATATCCGGAACCATCGCTCTTCGCCTGCCGGTTGCAAACATCGCCCTTCAGACCGAACGTTTCGGGTGGAAGCTTGCCGGCGCAGGACTGGTCGTCGCCTTCATTAGCCTCGTCATCGTCGCATTCGGGGCGGGGTTCATCATTCGGCCGTTGTCGAGCAACGCGGGGGCAGTGGCAGCAGCGCTTGGCACGCTTGCCCGGTTCGGCATTACCGACCCGCAAAAGACGACCGGGCCGTCCGGACCTTCTGTCGATGTGTTTCCCTGGTACGGTCGCTTCGAGGCGGCGATACGGGGGCATCTCGCCCGCCTGAAGGAGGGCGAGATCGAAATCAGCCGGCTCGATGAACAGGCTTGAAACATGACGGCCATCGCATCGACGCACCTCCGGCGTTTGTGGCTCGGGTTTGGCGCGCTCCTCCTGCTGGTCGTCGTGTCGGGGGCGGCCGTCATGTCTTTCCTCGGTTTCCGATGGGCCGCCGACGAAGTGGTCAGCGCGCTCGATCAGCATGCGATCGCGGTCGCGCGCTCAGTCGAACGGCCGCTGGTGAGGGCCATCAGTCTCGGCATTCCCCTGGCCGAAATTCCAGGCGTACCGGCTTTTCTCGAGCGACGGCTCCATGCCGCACCGGGTATCGATTTCATCGCCGTCGTCGATGCGACAGGTGGTCTGCTGCATCAGGTCGGCAGTGAGCCGGGCGGCTCTCTCGACCAGGTACTTGCAAGCGACGCGCTGCGCCATGATTTCACGGAGACGGATTTTCATGTGGCGACCGACCACATCCATTCGATCGCAGTCGGCACGGACTTCGTTTTTGCAGTACCGCTGTTAGACGACGGCGCTCCTGCGGGTTTCGTCCTGGTCGGCGTCGATCGTTTTCAGATCACCGACGAGCTTGCGACGCCGATCCTGTGGCGGATTGTCGTGCTCGGCCTGGTTGCGCTCGTCCTCGTCGGCGAGTTTCTTGCCTTCGCCGTGCATACGTTTTGCACGGCGCCGGCAGGACGATTCGCTCACTTGGCCCAGGAGGTGGCCGCGGGACGACTTGAAAAGCTGTCGGCGCGCTACGGCGACGACGAGTTCGGCCAGTGCTTCCGTGCCTTGAATGCCCTGATCTTCCGTATTCGCGACGATTTCCAACGCTTTTGCGCCCATGCCGAGGAGGTCAGCAAGGCCGTCTTCGATGCCGGCATCGCGGCGCGGATCGGCGAGGTTCGCGCCGACGTCGACCGGCATTTCGGCTCCGGCATGACGGCGGTGCCGATCCGTTGGGCTGCCGGTGATGCTGCCGACATTCATGTGCCGGTATTCCTGTGTTGGACGGCAGCAGCCCTGTTGGCCGCGCAAGCGGGTGCCGGTTCGTCCGGCACGGTCTTGATCGCCGTCCTCTTGGGTCTTGCAATCGGCACGCTGCTGCCGGTCACTCACCCGAAGATGCCATCGCTTCGCCACGTGGTCGCCGCCGGCAACCTTGCGGGCGCCGTCGGCGTGGCGGCGATAATGTCACTGGCCGATGGAAGTGCAGCCTGGATCGGTCTTGGTCTGGCTGGTTTCGGCGCCGGCCTGACTGCGCGAGCGGCAGGTCGGTACGTGCGGGAGGCGGCGCTGGAATCCCATCGTAAAGATACTGTCCGCAGCGTCGGCTTGCGCTGCCTGTCCGGGATTCTCGTCGGTTCTCTTTCGGGCGGCTTTCTCGTGGTTGAAGCGGCGTCTCTCGTGGCGGCTCTGGCCGGGATTCTGACGCTGCTCGGTACTGCGGGGGCGCTCCGATTCATGGTCGAGCGCCCGGGTATGAGCAGGCGTGGTTAGACTCATGCTTTTGCGCACGCGCGTCGTCATCTTTGCAAGTTTTGCGCTGATTGCCGCCGTCGCGGCCGTCATTGCGATCGGTCAGGCTCGTGACGCCATCCGTGGCGCGCGCGAAGAGAAGCTTCGGCTCGAAATGTATCGCGCCGTCTGGAGCCAGATCCTGATGGAATCCGGTCAGGCCGTCGAAGGACGGGCCGCGGCATGGCTTTCCGATCCATCAATCGTGGCTGCGCTCGATCGCCGGGACGTGGGAGCATTGTCCCTTGCTTTGTCGGAGCCGGTATCGCAAGCCGGCAAGGTCGGCGAAGGTGTGCGTCTCGATCTGATGTCGACGGATGGAAACATCATCTATTCGTCGGCGAGTGCCGTCGTGCCGACTCCGCTCATCGAGCGTTCACAGCTTCAGGATGTCGTTACCGGCAAGCAGAGGCTGCGTGGCATTGCCCGCATGGACCAGACGTTGGTCTCCATCGTCGCATTTCCCATCATCACGGGCGGGAAAATCCACGGCGCGGCTGTCCTCGCGAGCGGCCTGACCATCCCCGTGCAACGCCTCTCGGCGCGGCTCGGCGTAGAAGTATATGTCGTGGATCGAGTCGGCCAGATGATCGTCGGTTTAAACAGGGCACGTTGGACTTCTCTCCAGACAAAAATCCCGCTGGAGGAAGACAGGGTCGTCGAGGTTGAGGCGGACGGCCGGCAATTGTCTGTCGCCAGTACCGTCATTACCGGTCTCGGCGGGGGGCGCATCGGCAGCCTGATATTGATCGAAGACTATACGGAGGCCGCGACCACGCGCATGCTGCGGCGATACGCCTTCGTCATTGGCACGGCCTTGATCATCGTGATCGCGCTCGTCCTTCTCCATCAGTACATGCGCCGGGCCTTCCGACCTCTTGACGTTGCGATAGGTGCCCTGAACGCACTCAGCCAAGGAGACACGCGAGTCTACGAAGAGCTGAAGGCCGGCGACGACGAGATCGGGCGTGTGGCCGGGGCTGTCGATCTGTTCCGCGTGAAGTCCCTTGAACTCGAGCGGCTCGCCAATCAGCGCGAGCGGCGCCGTCATAGGCAGGCACGCTTCATTCGCCGCCAGATGGAATCGCTCGCCGCCACATTGGATGACGAGGCCCGGCAGGCGATACTGGACGATCTGGTGAGAATCCAGGGCGCCGCGGCGACGGTCGACTCCGTCAACGACGATCTCGGCCTGATCGCCGTTACCTTCGAACGTCTGGCGGACCGGATCAGCAGTCAGCAGAAACGGTTGACCCAGCTCGTGAAGGAGTTGCAGGAAGCGTTGGCGACCAAGACCCAGTTCGTCGCGCTTCAGCAGGAACTGAGTATCGCACGCAACATACAGCTTTCTGCTTTGCCGAAGGTGTTTCCCGATCGGCACGAGGTGGACCTTTCGGCGCGGATGATCCCCGCGAAGGAGGTCGGCGGCGACTTCTATGACTTCTTCTGGGTCGGTGAGGACAAGCTCGGCATCGCCGTCGCCGATGTCTCCGGCAAGGGAATTCCGGCCGCCTTTTTCATGATGATTTCGCGGACGTTGCTGCGGGCGACGTGTCAGGCGGAGAGAGGGCCGGGCCGCTCCATGGAAATGGTGAATAACCTTCTGGTCGATGACAACGAGCAGATGATGTTCGTTACCTGTTTCTACGGGGAGCTCGATCTTCGGAGCGGCCGGTTCGTCTTCGTCAATTGCGGCCACAATCCGCCGCTTCTCGTCGGACACGACGGTAACGTGAGGCCGCTCGGTACTGGCGGTGGGATGGCGCTTGCGGTCTTTCCGGACGTTCCCTACGAGGAGCAGGAAGTGACACTGCATCCAGGCGACGCCATCGTTCTCTTCACCGACGGCGTCACCGAGGCCTTCGACCGGAACGGAGAGTTGTTCGGCAATGACCGTTTGGTTCGGTTGATGGCACAGGAAAGGATAAAGAGTGCCGCTCAAGGCGTCGATCGGGTAATGACCGCGGTGAACGAGTTTGCCGACGGTGCGGCACAATCCGACGACATTACCTGCATGGTCCTGCGCTATCGGGGACCGGTCGGGGCAGCGGGGATTTCCGGTTCTTCGGGCGACACGGCTGTCGCGGAGATGATTGGCCGATGAAAAAGCGCATCGACGACGCCGTCATACGGGACTTTGTCGACGGCGACAGCGAAGAACTCAAAGCGCTTTGGCGCGCGGCGGGGCTCGGCAACTATCCCAATCACCCGGATCAGGATCTGGAAAACATCCGTGCAACCGGTGCCGGGCGGATTTTCGTCATGGAACGCGACGGGCAGCTCGTTGCGACGGCGACGGCCGCAATGGACGGCCATCGTGGCTGGATCTACTACGTTGCAGTCGCGCCGGAGTACCAGCGTCAGGGACTCGGACGGCGCATCATCGAATATGCCGAGTCCTGGCTGATGTCGGCCGGCGTTCCGAAGGTCCTGTTGCTGGTGCGCGACACGAACAGTGCGGTCGCCGACTTTTATGAGGCGCTGGGTTATGTGCGGGAGCCCTGCTTCGTCATGGGGCGATGGCTGCGGTGCCCCGACGCAGATGAAGCCGTAGCTTCCAAGACGGACGGGGCAGCCGTAGCCGCGCCGGAACGTCGAGCCGGCTGATTCTTCGAAGGTTGATGGAAGGGGATATGAGTGCCGTCACCTGTCCCGTGACATCCGGGGCCGGTATCGGCATCTCCTCATGAAATCCAGGCTGCGATCGGCCACGCCCGCCGGCATTCGAAGCCGGTTGCCGCAGCCACGTGCCGAATTTTCCGTACTCGACGGATCGTCATCGGCGCGGGGCGGAAAGCCGCGGCGAGACTATGGCTGAAGTGCGTCCGGTACCGAACGATCGATTCGGGAAGGCAGGGCGAATCCGACCAGCGCCTTGCCGTCGCGTCGCACGCGTTGATAACCCCTGAAGCCTGCAGCGAGAAGTTTCCGTTGTCCGTCGATGTCGTCCGATTCGCAGAGCTGAAACGTGCTTTCGTCGAAGGTCACGTTTTCCGTGACGTCCTTGTGGACGAGATAGCGCCGCCGGCCATCCGGGAAGTCGGCGATGACCCTGAGATGAAAGCCTCGCTGCATCAGGTTGCTCCAGCTCGCTTCGTTCCTCGGCGACACCATGGCGCCGAAGTGCCGACGGCCAAGGCGCAATCCGTAGTCGATCCGCGCCTGGATAAGGCCATTATGCAGGCCATGCTGGCGCCAGCGGGATACGACCATGCAGCTCGCGAGGTGTGCGAACTGGTCCGGTTCGAGTTTGAGCGCGGCCACCATCTCGGCGTGGTCGGTACCGGACAGGCCGAGCGCGCCATAGGCGATCAATTCGTCCGCCTCGAATATACCGATGGTAAGACCGCAGGCCGCAATATGATCTTGGACGAACGCCGGCTCTTCCGGCACGTAATGGTCGGGGTCGTCGAGTTCGGCAATGACTTGGCGACGCAGTTCGATTATCGCCGGCAGGTCGGCCATCCCGAGCAGGCGGATGCTCAGGCCGTGCGGCAGCCAGCCGGTTGCTGTCACGTCCGGTTCGTTTCTGTTCGATATCTGCGTGCCGAAGGCCATCGGCTAGTCGGTCAGTACTTCCGCGAGACTGAGCAGACCGATCGGCGGATAAACCTCGATCTGTCGCGCCACGCGCATATTGATCAGCAGAGAGAAGCGCCGAAGCGTTTCGATCGGCACTTCCCGAGGCGAGCGACCCTCCACAAGGATCTGTTCGGCCTTGAACGCGGAGAAGCGGCCGATGCTGATCGCGCTGCTGAACAGGCCGACCAATGCGTTCGAGCGCCGCACGATGCTCTCCGTCGCCGAAAACGTCGGCAAACGATGCTGAATTGCCGCCGCCGTCAGCCGGGCGCCATTGGCGACGGCAACGAACGTGTCAGGGCCGATGTAAAGGAAATCTGCCTCCTGCTTGGCGATTCGTTCCACAAGGTGCGGGATGGCGTCACCGTTCGGCTTGCCGTCGACGATCGGAACCGCTTCGGGAAGGAGTTGAATGCCTCGGGCCGCGGTCAGCTCGGTCAGCTTCTTCATCGTCAGGACCGCGTTCTCCTCGTGCGGATTGTAGATGATGCCCAGGCTTCTGATGTCCCGATAGGCGGATATCGTGTTCAGCTGCACCTCGAGCGACGCAAGGTGCACGACACCGGTCACGTTGCGGTTGGGATGATCCAGATCGGTGACGAGCCGGGACGCGATCGGATCCGTCACCGTGGCGAAGACACCCGGAATGTCCATGACGTAGCGTTCCGGATCGCCGTCGTACGGTCCGAAAATGGCCAGTGTGGTCGGGGTTCCCCAGGTGTAGACCAGATCCGGGCGTACAGTCTTGATCTCCTCGATGATTGCGGCGATCCGGCTCGGGTCACCATGGGTCGGGCGGAGGATGAAGTCCGCTTCGATGTTGCGGCGTGTGAGGAACTCCTGAAAACCGATTTCGGTGTCGGTCGCCTGCTGGGGCACCACCATATAGATGCGGCGGCGTCCGCGGGAAGCTACGGCCGGTCCGGCGACAGCCATGCCGGTAGCTGTTGCTCCAGCTAGAAGCAAGAAGCGGCGGCGATTCATGCCGAATATCCTCTTCAGGTCTTACGGCCTGCTACTGCTGTCGGTGGTACGTTTGCGGAATCCGACGTAGAACAGCAGGGCGCAGACGGCAACAAGGATTCCGATACCGATGATTGCACCGTCATAGCCGCCATAGGTGATCAGTGCTGCTGCGAGGAATGGCGACAGAAAGCTGCCCATCCGTTCCACAAAGCGGAACACGCCGAGGACTGCGGCCGCACCGAAGCTCTTCACCTCTTCGTCGCACGTATCCAGGACGAGGGCGAGCTGCGGTGCACTGATCAGGGCCTGGGCTGCACCGAGGCCGAGGCTGCAAAGCGCAGCGGCCCAAAAACCATCCAGCCAGAGCACCACCAGGCAGGCGATGCCCGACAGGACGCCGCCGGCCGTGAGAAACTCCTTCCTCATGGCCAGGCGGTCGGAGATCTGCGCAACCAACGGCGACACGCACATGAAGCCGACGAAGTAGAGGGGAAGTGCTCGCCCGATATCTGCGCTGTCAGCTCCTGCCGAATTGAGAAACAGCGGGACGAGGTAGAAAAGGATTCCGGTCGCGGCGAGCTTCGTTGGCAACGCACTGGCCGCCACCAGCGTCACGAAGCGCCGGTTGCGGAATAACGTGGCGATGTAATGCCAGTTGATACTTGCCGAGTTGCCGACATTCGGCCGGCGGGTCTCGACGGCGCAGGCGTAGATCACGGCGCAGGACGCCAGCGCCACGAATCCGCCCAGCACAAACGTCGGGCGATAGCCGATCTGGTCCGCCAGGACACCCCCGAATGCCGGCCCGCATATGCCGGCTGCCAGCGTACCACCGACGAACATGGAGAACCCACGCGCCCTGCTTGCCTCGTCCGTGTTGTCGACGACAATGCCTTGAACTGCGATCATCAGCACGCCGTAGCCGACTGCGGTCACACATCGCCATAGGACAAGATCGTAGAAGCCGACTGACATCCCGGTCATCGCCAGTCCGCCCGCCCCGGCTACGGCGCCGATGATGAAGGCTTTCCGGCGCCCGACATGTTCGGACCATGCCGCGCCGAACATCTGCGCCAGCGCCCACACCATCATGAACGTCGAAATGGGCAACGCTGCGATCAGATGCGGCGACAGGTCGCCGACCCGGCCAGCGACTTCTTGGACATAGAGTGGAAAGAAGGGGCGCGAAAGTTCCTCAGCGAGCGCAAAAATGAAGATCGAAAGACGTGCGGCGACGACATTGAGCGATCGCGTTGCGTCCGGGACCACGTCATGGTCGACCGGGTCGGTGGCGGATGATTGGCCAGAACCGGGGGGGATGATGGCCTCCTTCATTTTCCGGCCGCCTTCGGCGAGAACCTGCACGACCGCGGAATACCAGGCCAGAATTCGCCCGTATTCGTCGCGGGCGCGGCTATAGAGCCTCGTTACGAGACGTCCGCGCTCGGCCTCGTCTGCCAGCCATCGCAGTTCTCGCAATTCCGCCGTCGTGGCATTGCCGATGAACAGCAGCACCTCCAGCGCGCAGAGTGCGGAGACGACCAGGACAGTGATGATGTCGATCAGCAGATCGCGGCTGAGCCGGTCGACGAAACGGCGGTCCACCCCCAGGTGAATCAGCAGCAGGGGGCGGTTCTGCACCATCACCGGAACGACGGTATCGAGTATCGCATCCGGCCGATCGAGGACAGGCAAGCTCCCGTTACCGTTTGCTTCGGCATCGCGTCGAAAAAGCTCGCGGCCCGCCGGATCGAGGATTCTGATGTAGCGCAGGTCGTCGCGGACAGCCATCGTGTCGGCAAGGATGTCTTCGACGCCGACCAGTTTGTCGGGCGGCACGCCTGCTTCCAACGCACGGGCGATCTGGGCGGCCAGGACCTCGCCCGCGGCGATCGTTCGTTTCTCGGCTTCAGGGAGAAGTTGGGGGCCGAAGCTGCGATGAGCCCAGGCCGCCATCATGGCAGCGGCCGTCAGAAGCACAAGTACCGACAGAATGAAGACGCGTGTGCTTACGGTGCGGATCGAATGCATGATCAGCCGACGGAGACATCCGCAGGAAACCGCTCATTCTTCGTGGCTTGCGTCGCCGTTTCGGCGGCGACCGTCCGGCGAAGAGCAGCCACGATCCGGGCTGCGTCGCGCGCCACTTCGTCGCGCGCATCAGCGATCAGGTCCGGACCTCGTTCGAGGCGCGAAACCAGAGTCCGGTACCGCTCCTCGGGGGACGTGGCGGAAGCGTCGGTCGGGTCATAGATCTGCTTGAGCGAGAGCCGCGTTTGCCGGGCCTGTTTTTCCAGGCGGCCCACGACGAGCCGTGTTCCGAGTAAGGAAAGCAGACCGCACACGCCGATCGTGATGACCGCGCCGGTAACGAGATAACCGGCCATCCACTGCTGTTTCTGGCGGGTGTCGCTTATGGAATAGCGAACGGAAAGGCCGCCGATGAGCTGGTCGAAATCATTCCGAAACGGCATCCGGATTGTGATTGTCGCATCGCCGGTTACGACCTGTATCGGGGCCGCATGAACCGCGGCCGCATCGTAATCCGCCAAAGCTTGCCCGATGCGGTCGCGGTCGCTCGAAAAGAGGATCCGCCCCGTCTCGTCATGGATATCGACCAGATCCGTCCGTTCCTCCCTGCCGGCTTCGCGCTCGACGAGCAGCTGAAGTTCGTTCAGCTCGGGCAGCAGCAACCCGAGCATTAGGACCCGCTGAATCTTCGAATGAAGTTCGGCCGTCTTGGTGGTCAACTGCGACGTCACCAACTCGCGCAACTTCATCTCGAACTTGAAATAACTGAGTGCCCCGGCCGTGCCGGCCATCATTACGGCGATCAGCACCAGGATAAGCCAGATTCGCCCGGACACCCCTCCACTACGCACGACGAGTCTCCATCATGAAGCGACCGCACGCGCGCGTATTTATGCCCGATCGGTAGGCCTGCCTCAAACCTTAAGCGGTGCCGGGCGGGTCGTCGAAATCGCATGACCGTGCGATGGGCCGGGGAGGCGCCAGTCGATACCCGGTTCCGCTGGGGCGCGGGGCGCTGCCGCCTCGGTTCGGGGCGCCTCCATGTCACGGGGTGACCGGCCGGGCGCCGGCACGCACAGCCGCTGGTCCGACGCATCTCGTCTTCGTCCGCGAGGTTTCTCGCCGCGCCCGCATCTCGAGATCCGCCGTGAAAGCGGACGTCATTTTCCGGCGCCGGATCCAGCCGGGGCAGGGAACC
>CALANV010000051.1 GCA_937926175.1 uncultured Rhodospirillales bacterium
CAGATGGCTACGAAACACCTCAACCAGATCGACCTGGCTGCGCGCTGGAACATCAGCCACCGCACGCTTGAGCGCTGGCGCTGGACGGGCGAAGGCCCGCGCTTCGTCAAGCTCGGCGGTCGCGTCGTGTATCGCCTCGAAGACGTCGAGGAGTACGAGCGCGAGCAGATCCGCGCGAGCACTGCCGACCACCGGAGCCAAGCCTGCGGCGTGAGGGGGCGGTGATGACGATCTCAAACCGCATCTCTCTCGATGAGCTCCGGCGCATGGCCGTCGGCGACATCGCCGCTCTGCCTGCCGAACAGCTCGCCCTTCTGCAGGACGAGGCCGCGGAGGCGCTGCGTCGCGCCAAGACCGTCTGCGACTGGCTCGATGGGGCCGTCGCGCTCAAGTACGGCGATCGTGCCCACGCAACGCGCCAAGCCGCCGGCAAGGACACCGGCACGGTCCGCTTCGATGACGGCGCGGTCACCGTGATCGCCGATCTGCCGAAGCGCGTCGACTGGGACCAGGACAAGCTCGCCGCTCTCGTCGAACGCATCCGGGCCGAGGGCGACGACCCCACCGAATACGTCGATGTCGCGATCAAGGTGCCCGAGCGCAAGTTCGCGGCCTGGCCGAGCCACATCCGCTCCGCCTTCGAGGACGCGCGCACCGTCCGCACCGGCAAGCCCAGCTTCCGTCTTTCCCTGAACACCGAGGTGACGTCATGAGCATCACGAAGAAGCTCGCGGTGCTCCGCGAGCACCATTACGGGCTGGACAAGCTGCCCGAGACCATCCGGGTGCCGGCCCTTGGCGAGCGTCGCGACGAGACCGTCAAGCCGGTCGGGGCGGCCTCGATCGACGACCTGGCCTTCGCCCTCATCGGGCTGAACGAGCAGGCATCGGCGCTCTACCGCGAGATCGATGCGGTGCGCACCCTCCACGACGAGGCCCGCAAGGCCGGCGCGCTGGGAGTGGACGTCGCGATCGACGCCCTGATCGCGGCGAAGGGAGGCAAGTGATGGCCCTCCCGATCATCTCCGCCGATCAGCGGCTCGCCGAGCCGCGCGGCATCAAGGGCACGATCTTCGGCAAGTCCGGGATCGGCAAGACCTCGCTTCTCTGGACGCTCGACTCCGCCACCACGCTGTTCATCGATCTGGAGGCGGGCGACCTCGCCATCGAGGGATGGTCCGGCGACAGCGTCCGGCCGCGCACATGGGCCGAGTGCCGCGACTTCGCGGTCTTCATCGGCGGCCCCAATCCGGCGCTGCGGGACGACCAGGTCTACAGCGAGGCCCACTTCGCGGCGGTGTGCGAGCGCTTCGGCGATCCGGCTTCGCTCGACCGCTACCACACGGTCTTCATCGACTCGATCACCGTCGCCGGGCGGCTCTGCTTCCAATGGTGCAAGGGGCAGCCCGAGGCGTTCTCGGAGAAGACCGGCAAGCCCGATGTCCGCGGCGCCTATGGCCTGCACGGCCGCGAGATGATCGCGTGGCTCACGCATCTCCAGCACACGCGGGCGAAGAACGTCTGGTTCGTCGGGATCCTCGACGAGAAGCTCGACGACTTCAATCGGCGCATCTTCCAGCCGCAGATCGACGGCTCGAAGACCGGCCTCGAGCTGCCGGGCATCGTCGATGAAGTCCTGACGATGGCGGAGATCAAGGACGAGTCCGGCGCGCCGTACCGTGCCTTCGTCTGCCAGACGATCAACCCCTGGAACTTCCCGGCGAAGGATCGATCCGGCCGTCTCGACCTGATCGAGGAGCCGCATCTCGGCCGCCTGATGGCGAAGATCCGCGGCCCCGTGAAGCCCGCCTCCGAGCGGCTGGCGTATCGCAGCCCGCCCCCGGCCGCGACGGCGCCGACCTCCGACGCCCCCACCCATTCCGAAAACGCCTGAACGAGGAGACCCCAGCCATGACTGGATCCTGGAACGATTTCAACGACGCCAAGCAGAACAGCAACATCATCCCCAAGGGCACGCTGGCCAAGGTGCGCCTGACGATCCGTCCGGGCGGATTCGACGATCCGGCGCAGGGCTGGACCGGCGGATACGCCACGCGGGGGACCACCGGCTCGGTCTATCTCTCGGGCGAGTTCACGGTTCTCGAAGGGCCCTTCGCACGGCGCAAGATCTTCACCCTGATCGGGCTGTACAGCCCCAAGGGGCCGGACTGGGCGAACATGGGCCGCAGCCTGATCCGCGGCATGCTCAACTCCGCGCGCGGCATTTCGGACAAGGACACGTCCGCTCAGGCCCAGGCCGCGCGTCGCATCAGCGGCTTTGCCGATCTCGACGGGCTCGAGTTCGTGGCGCGGATCGACATCGGCACCGACACCAACGGCGAGGAGAAAAACGAGATCCGCGCGGCGGTGACGCCGGATCACAAGGATTATGCCGCCCTCATGGGCGTGCCCGGTGCGGCACCGCAGCCGCAGGCTCAGCCTTCCCAGCCCTCCATGCCCCAATCTTCAGCACCGGCGGCGGGCACGCGCCCGTCCTGGGCGCAGTGAGGCGGCCATGCTGCTGCGTCCCCGTCAGAAGCAGTTCGTCGAGCGCAGCGTCCGCGCGCTCGACGAACACGGAAACACCCTCGGCGTCGCCCCGACCGGAGCCGGCAAGACGATCATGCTCTCAGGCGTCGTCGGGCGCATGGTCGGCGAAACCCCGAAGAGCACAGGCGCCAAGGCCTGCGTGCTCGCGCATCGCGACGAGCTGACCGATCAGAACCGCAGCAAGTTCGGCCGGGTGAATCCCCGCATCACGACCTCGGTCGTCGATGCGAAGGAGAAGTGCTGGAACGGCCAGGTCACCTTCGCGATGGTGCCGACGCTGGCGCGCGCCGGTAATCTCGACCAGTTGCCCGCGCTCGACCTCCTGGTGATCGACGAAGCGCATCACGCGGCCGCCGACAGCTATAGGCGCATCATCGACGCCGCGCTGCAGCGCAATTCGGCGTGCCGGATCTACGGCGTCACGGCGACGCCCAACCGGGGCGACAAGCGCGGTCTGCGCCCGGTGTTCTCGAACGTCGCCGATCAGATCCGGATCGGGGAGCTCATCGCGTCGGGGCATCTCGTGCCGCCGCGAACCTTCGTGATCGATGTCGGCGTCCAGGACCAGCTCACCAGGGTGCGTCGCACGGCCGACGATTTCGACATGGCCGAGGTCGACGCGATCATGAACCGGTCGCCGGTCACGGACGCCGTCATCCGCCACTGGCGGGAAAAGGCGGGCGAGCGCCAGACGGTGGTGTTCTGCTCGACCGTGGACCACGCGCGCAACGTGACAGCCGCCTTCAACGCGGCCGGTGTCGCCGCTGGGCTGATCCACGGCGACATGGCCGATACCGACCGCAAGACGACCCTCGACGCCTACGCCGCCGGAGAGCTGCGGGTCGTTGTCAATGTCGCCGTCCTGACCGAGGGCTGGGATCATCCGCCGACGGGCTGCGTCGTGCTGCTGCGGCCGAGCTCCTACAAGTCGACCATGATCCAGATGGTCGGCCGCGGCCTGCGCACCGTCTCGCCCGAGGAACATCCAGGCGTCGTCAAGACCGACTGCATCGTGCTCGACTTCGGCACGTCGACCCTGCTGCACGGATCGCTGGAGCAGGACGTCGACCTGGACGGTCGTGAGCCCTCCGGCGAAGCGCCCACTAAGGATTGCCCGGACTGCGGCGCCATCGTGCCGCTCGCCACTATCGAATGCCCGCTGTGCGGTCATGTCTGGGAGCGTCCCGAAGGCGGCGAAGCAGCGCCGCTCGGCGACTTCGTGATGTCCGAGATCGACCTCCTGAAGCGGTCGAGTTTCCGTTGGTGCGATCTCTTCGGCGACGATGCCGCGCTCATCGCCAACGGCTTCAATGCCTGGGGCGGTGTCTTCTTCCTGAACGGCCGGTGGTACGGCATCGGAGGCCTCCAGAAGCAGCGCCCCCATCTGTTGGCCGTGGGCGAACGCACCGTTTGCCTCGCGGCGGCGGACGACTGGCTCAACGAGCATGAGAGCGATGAGAGCGCGCATAAGACGCGCCGCTGGTTGAACCAGCCGCCCACCGACCGGCAGCTTGCCTTCCTGCCGCCGGAGTACCGGCAGGATTTCGGGCTCACCCGCTATCAGGCATCAGCGCTGCTGGCTTTTCGCTTCAACCGCGACGCCATCCGCTCCCTCGTCTTCGGGGCGGCCGATGCCGCGCCCGAAGCAGCCATAGGGAGGGCGGCATGAGCCATGGCATCTGTTTCCCCCACCACGGCCGAGGACCGGCGGCGGCTCTGGCATCCGCGTGGAACGCTCTGTGCTGTCTGCCGGCGACCCACCCGTGGCTTTGGCTGGTTCGACCCGGTGCGGTCGAAGCAACCGCGCCCCTCGGTCTGGTTCTGCTCGATGGCCTGCCAAGGCTTCTGGACGCGCTTGGCGCGGGAGCGCTGGGCCATGGTTGATCTCACCGAACAGGAGAAGGCGGCGATCCGCGCCGCCATGAAGCCGGTCGCCGAGATCATGGAGGAGATCGGCTGGCAGACGCGCTTCTCCGACCTCACGGAGGCGCAGGTGCTCACGCTCATCGAGGTCGCCGTCGGCGGCTTCCAGGACGCCATGCACGCCATGGCAGCCGACGCCGACGCGGAGGTGCCGTTCTGATGAAAACGTGCAGCAAATGCAGTGAAGAGAAGCCGGCGGTAGAGTTTGGCGTGCGGCGCCGGAGCCCCGATGGTCTACAGGCTTGGTGCCGGGATTGCCGCCGGGAATATCAGCGTGCCTACGCGCAGAACTTCCGAGATCCCGAAAGGCATCGGGAGGCGCAGCGCCGGTATCGGCTGCGCCACGCTGAAAAGAACAAGGCGCACGGCATCGTCAGGAGCGCAGTCAAGGCGTGCCGGATCATCGTGCCGGTCTGGTGTCAGCGCTGCGGCTGCGTGACCGAACTCGAAGCCCATCATCACGACTATTCCGAGCCGCTCGCGGTCGAATGGCTCTGCTCGACCTGCCACGGGCTCGCCCACCGCAGCTACGAGGGAGGTCGGCATGCTGGACTATAACCGCCGTCCCAGCTTTGCCGACCGGGTCAACGCCACCGTCGATCGGGCGCTCACCGCCGATCAGGCGACGCGGCCGGCCCGCGACTATCTGGGCGGCTCCCGCCTTGGACACGGCTGTGAGCGCGCTCTGCAATTCGAGTTCGCGGGCGCACCGAAGGATGAGGGTCAGGAGTTTTCCGGCCAAACGCTGCGGATCTTCGAGATCGGACACGCGCTCGAAGATCTTGCCATCGGCTGGCTGCGCGGCGCCGGGTTCGACCTCTATACCCGCAAGGGCAACCGTGCGGACGGCGGGCAATTCGGCTTCTCGGTCGCTGGTGGCCGCATCCGCGGTCATGTCGATGGGATCATCGCCGCCGCACCCCAGCTGCTGGGCATCGGCGTTCCCGCGCTCTGGGAATGCAAGACGATGAATGCCAGGAACTGGCGCGAGACCGTGGCCAAGGGCGTGGTTGTCGCGAAGCCCGTCTACGCGTCCCAGATCGCTCTCTACCAGGCCTACATGGAGGCGCAGGTCCCCGGCATCTCCGACAATCCCGCGCTCTTCACCGCCATCAACAAGGACACCGC
>CALANV010000052.1 GCA_937926175.1 uncultured Rhodospirillales bacterium
GTACGGGATCCGGGACGGTGAAACGGTGGGACAGTGGGACAGTGGGACAGTGGGATAGTGGGACAGTGGGATAGTGGGACAGTGGGATAGTGGGACAGTGGGACAGTGGGACAGTGGGACAGTGGGACATGTCCCCCTGCTTGCGTGGCTTCGCCCCGCCGAATCAAAACGCCCGCGCGGGGGCCAGGACCCGGCGGGCGCAGTTCTCCTTGCCGAAATTCCACTCCAGATCGTTGTCGGCGTCAATGCACTTTGTTCTTCCGGGTTCCTCTTTCCGGAATCCGCCCGAGTGGGATACATCATCTTCGCTTGACCGCCCTCGCGCCCGAACGCCACGGCCCATAGCCTGTCGTCGGCCGGGCCGTATCGGGCGGGCGTTCAAGAGTCGGCCGGGCGTCAGCCCGTCTGTTGAATGGCAGCGAGGCGCCACGCGCCGCCGGGCCGGCGGGCGAACGTCCACACCTCCGTCGTTTCGACCGGAACTTCGCGGCTGCCTTTGATGACCGTCCCGTCCCCGGTCGAGACGGTGTAATCGAGCGCCGACCAGCGCATCGCCACCGTGGCGTAGTCGAAGCCGTCCTCGTGCCAGGACTCGACGACGTCGCCCTGGAGGAAGCGGACGTTCTCGACCCGGTTTCGCCGTTCGCGCGCGGCCTCCGCCTCGTAGGCCTCGGTGAAGTTGTCGAGCATTTCCGGGGTCAGCATCTGCCCGAGCGTCGTGAAGTCGCCGTCGCTCCAGGCCGCCTGGATGGCCGCAAGGCTGCGCTCGAAGCTCTGGAGATCCGCATCCGTGATGCCGATCTCGTCCACGGCGGCCGGCGGTACCCGGCGCGCGCCGCCGAGGTCGAGCGGCTTCACGTCCGGTACGTGACCGTCGAATGGCATGCGCGGCGCGGCGGCGCCGACGTAGGCGGACTGTGGCCGTGCGCGCCGGATCATGTTCAGGGCGAACCATGCGAGACCGCCGATCAGCGCGAACTGCAGCAGGACGCCCAGCAACCCGGCAAACCCGAGCGCACCATCGAACAGGCCGTGGCCCAGCAGCAGGCCGATCAGGCCGGCGCCGATCAGCCCGCCGAAGAGCCCGCCCAGGAAAGGATTACGCTGGAAGAACGGCGACGGCGCGCCGGGCTGCGCCGGTGCCGGACGGCTCGCCGTCGGCTGAGTCTGCTCCTGGGTCGCGCGCCGCTCGATCGGGCGGACCGTGGGGGCGGTCGGCGTCGCTGGCACGCTCTGAAAAGTGCGGGAGCCACGGCTGCCGAAACTCTTGCCGCCGCCGGCCCGTGCTTCGGCAAGCGCAGGGGCGAGCGCGAGGGCGGCAGCGAGGAACAATGCCGTGACGTTTCTGATCTTCATCGAGCGAATCCTGTCCAAGGCCAAATGAGCGCGGGGATCATAGGCGAAACCGCGCCGATTCCGAAGACCCGTCGGTGCCACTGCCGATCCGACGTCGTCCCCCGCGGCATCCCGTAGACCGTTCTTCCTATATAGTGTCGCGAACGGCAGCAGGAGAACGGCAGCAGGAGCACAGGAACCGTGGTCGCGAGCGGCTTCTACCATCTGAAAGGCTTCGCGCGCGAACGCATCGGCGATCTCGTCGCAGCCGTCGAGGCGGTCGTCGCCGCGGCGCCGTGGCTGAGCGCGACGACGCCGGGCGGTCAGAAGATGAGCGTCAGGATCACGTCGTGCGGCCTTGCCGGCTGGTGGAGCGACCGGGCGGGCTATCGCTATGTGCGCCGGCACCCCGAAACCGGTGCGCCGTATCCCGCAGTGCCCGCGCCGATCGCGGTGGTCGTGCGCGAATCGCTCGGCGCGATCGGCTACGAACGTCCCTACCATCTCGATGCCTGCCACATGAACCTCTATCGCGACGGGGCGAAGCTGGGGCTTCACCGCGACGCCGACGAGCACGACCTCGCTGCGCCGATCGTGTCGATCTCGCTGGGCGATTCGTGCGAGTTCGTGATGGGCGGCCCGAACCGCAAGGACAGGGTCGAGAGCCTGCTGCTGCATTCGGGCGACGTCGTCGTACTGGCAGGAGCGGCGCGCAACTGCTTCCACGGCGTCAGGCGCGTGTTCTACGGCAGCGACATGCTGATGCCCGGCACCCGCATCAACCTGACCGCGCGCCAGGTGTGGCCGACGGCGACGCCGCGGCCGGTCGAACCGGTCTACGTTCCGCCTGCGGACGGCCGGTGACGAGACGACGGGCGTGACGGCCGATCAGCCGGATTGCCGCACGACCTTCCGCCTTAAAAGGCGAGACCAACCGCCGCCGGATTCACCGACGCATCCTGCGCCGCCTCGCGCCGCAAGATGATCCGGCAGGCATCGGTGCAGACGCGATCCTCGGTGAGGACATTGGCGGCGTAGCCGGTCTTCTCTTCGTGGGCGACGACATGCCGGGCGATGGTGCGCGCGACCGCGGTGTCGCCGTGGACATTGCGCAGTCGCAGTTCGACGACGGGACGACCGGTGACGGCGAACCATTCGCCGAGCGCGATCGCGAAGATCTCGTCGTCGCCGCGACGGATTTCACCGTTAAGCTCGATCTCGTAGTTGCGGAGCACGATCTCCGCCGCGCCGGCCGGCGTGCCGACACCAAGTCCTGCCGCCAGGAGGGCGGCCGGGAGGGCGCGCATGGAAAGTCACCTCGGATTGCAGGTGGGCCCGAGGATGCGCGACAAACCTTACCGAACGGTGGATGCCGAAGGATCCGTTCGGGATGAACCATCCGCAACAGGGATCGGCCAAGCCGACCCGAATGGTTCAGCTTGCACCGAAGATGCGGACGCGCCGGCGGTCGACGCCGATTGACAACGAGGCTGGCCGTGCCGCACCATCAAACATTGCCGGTCGCAGCGCATTGAAGCCGGCGACCGCGGCGTGTGTGCGGTGTCACCTTCGACGTCGCGACGGCTTGGACCGGCGACGCGGGAGACACGACAGTGGCAAATGCGACGTCACGCATCCGTGCAGGCATGAGCCCCGCTCACCCGAGCGTCCCTTGGACCGCTCGGGGGATTCGTGCGGTGTCCTGATCGGGCTGGACGACGCCATGGCGAAGAGCCGCCGGACGCAGCAGAGACGATCGTCCGGCAAAAAAGGCCGACGATAAAAAAGACAATCGCCTCAATTCATGTCCGTCGCCTTTGGGGGCAGGGATGAATGAGGGATGGCCGTAGCGCTCATACTGGTTCTGATCGTTGCCGGCTCGGTGCTGTTCCACCTTCTGAGCCCGTGGTGGTGGACGCCGATCGCGTCGAACTGGGGCTACATCGACGACACGATCACCATCACGTTCTGGATTACCGGGATCGTCTTCGCCGCCGTCGTCCTGTTCATGGCCTATTGCATCTACCGCTTCCGGCATCAGCCGGGGCGGCGGGCGGTGTACGAGCCCGAGAGCCGGAAGCTGGAATGGTGGCTCACCATCGTGACCGGGCTGGGCGTTGCGGCCATGCTGGCGCCCGGCCTGTTCGTCTGGCACCAGTTCATCGCGGTGCCGAAGGATGCGACCGAGTTCGAGGTCGTCGGCCAGCAATGGCTGTGGAACTTCCGTCTTCCGGGCAAGGACGGCCGTCTGGGCGCCGTCGATACGCGGCATGTCAGTGCCGACAATCCGCTGGGCCTGGATCCGGACGATCCCAACGCGCATGACGACCTGGTGATCGAGGGCGGCGACCTGCACCTCGAGATCGGCAAGCCGGTCAAGCTGCTGCTCCGCTCCATCGACGTCCTGCACGATTTCTACGTGCCCGAGTTCCGGGCCAAGATGGACATGGTGCCGGGCATGGTCACCTATGTCTGGTTCACGCCCATCAGAACCGGAACCTTCGAAATCTTCTGCGCGGAGCTGTGCGGCGTCGGTCATGCCGACATGCGCGGCCGCGTCGTCGTCGATACCGAGCAGAATTACCAGGCGTGGCTGCGGGAGCAGAAGACGTTCAGGCACATGTCGGCGCGCGCCGGGGCGCGCATCGACGCAAGCGAAGACGCCGGAAAAGAAAGCAAGACCGAGTGACGGGGCGTCGCGTCGGATCGCGAACGACGTCCATGGCGGGGGCGCAAACGAGCGGATCGTACGATCGAGAGCCGAGGAAGGCCCCCATGGCCCCGCGCGCCCCATCGCGACGAACCCGCGAGCAGGAACGAGGAGGCTTGTCGAGATGGTTCCATCTGGCGCAGTCGAAGGTGTCCTGCCCGGTACGGCCGAAGGCGTTCCGCCGGCTGAAGCAGATGACCTGGAGCTCTATCACCCGAAAAGCTGGGTGACGAAGTACGTCTTCTCGCAGGACGCCAAAGTCATCGCCATCCAGTACGCGGGCACGGCGCTGGCGATCGGATTCGTGGCCCTGGTGCTGTCGTGGCTGATGCGGCTGCAACTGGGCTTTCCCGGCGTCTTCGCCTTCATCGACGCGGCCACCTATTACCAGTTCATTACCATGCACGGCATGATCATGGTGATCTATCTGTTGACGGCGCTGTTCCTGGGCGGCTTCGGCAACTATCTCATCCCCCTGATGATCGGCGCGCGGGACATGGTGTTTCCCTACGTCAACATGCTGAGCTACTGGGTCTATCTGCTCGCGGTGCTGGTCCTGGTGGCGAGCTTCTTCATGCCGGGCGGCCCCACCGGCGCCGGTTGGACCCTGTATCCACCGCAGGCCATCCTCTCCGGCACGCCGGGCGGACAGGAATGGGGCATCATCCTGATGCTCGTCTCGCTGATCCTGTTCATCATCGGCTTCACCATGGGCGGGCTGAACTACGTGGTGACGGTGCTGCAGGCGCGCACGCGAGGCATGACCTTGATGCGCATGCCGCTCACGGTGTGGGGAATCTTCACCGCGACCGTGCTGGCGCTGCTCGCCTTTCCAGCACTGTTCGTCGGCGCCGTGATGCTGCTGTTCGACCGGGTGCTGAACACCAGCTTCTTCATGCCGGCCCTCGTCGAGATGGGGCAGCGTCTGAACTACGATGGCGGCAGCCCGATCCTGTTCCAGCATCTGTTCTGGTTCTTCGGCCATCCCGAGGTCTACATCGTCGCGCTGCCGGCGTTCGGCATCGTCTCCGACCTGATCAGCACGCATGCGCGGCGGAACATCTTCGGCTATCGCATGATGGTATGGGCGATCGTGGCGATCGGCGCCCTCAGTTTCATCGTCTGGGCGCACCACATGTACGTCAGCGGCATGCACCCGTGGTTCGGATTCTTCTTCGCCACGACGACGCTGATCATCGCCATTCCGACGGCCATCAAGGTCTACAACTGGATACTGACCCTGTGGCGGGGCGACATCCACCTGACCATTCCAATGCTGTTCGCGATCGCGTTCATCGTCACGTTCGTGAACGGCGGCCTCACGGGGCTCTTCCTCGGCAATGCGGTCGTGGACGTGCCGCTGTCGGATACCATGTTCGTCGTCGCCCATTTCCACATGGTGATGGGTGTGGCGCCAATCTTCGTGATCTTCGGAGCGATCTATCACTGGTATCCCAAGATCACCGGGCGAATGCTGGACGAGACGATGGGCAAGATCCACTTCTGGATCACGTTCATCGGCGCCTATGCGATCTTCTTCCCCATGCACTATGTCGGCCTGATGGGCGTGCCGCGCCGCTACTACGAGCTGGGCGAGACGGTCTCGAACCTGCATTCGTCCGACGCGCTGAACGCCTTCATCACCGTCGCGGCCCTGACCGTGGGGGCGGCCCAGATCCTGTTCCTGTTCAACCTGTTCTGGAGCCTGTCGCGGGGCAGGCAAGTCGGCGGCAATCCGTGGCGCGCCACGACGCTGGAATGGCAGACGCCCGAGACGCCACCACGGCACGGCAACTGGGGCAAGGAGCTGCCGGTGGTCTATCGCTGGGCCTACGACTACAACGTGCCGGGCGCGGATCAGGATTTCGTGCCGCAGAACCAGCCCACGATCACGCGGGCCGCGTAAGGGGCGCGGGCCGTGGCCGTCATCATCGTCTTCATGGCCGTGATCGGCGGCATCGTCGCCTGGTGGCTGTCGCACCAGCGATTGACGTCGAAGCCCTGGCTGGAAGAGGGCGTGATCGGCGAGATTCCGGGAACGGGCGCATCGACCCTGCCGGCGGCGAAGATCGGATTGGGTGTGTTTCTGGCCGTCGTCGGCGCCCTGTTTGCGATCTTCACCAGCGCCTACTTCATGCGAATGCCGATGGCGGAATGGCGGCCCGTGCCGGTGCCGGGGCTGCTTTGGTTCAACACGGGCGTGCTGGTCGCGAGCAGCATCGCGCTGCAATGGGCGGTCATCGCCGCGCGGCGGGGACGGATGGGGGACGTAAGATGGGGCCTGCTCGCCGGCGGCTTCACCGCGTCCGCGTTCGTCGCAGGCCAGCTCGCGGCATGGCAGCGGCTTGCCGATGCGGGCTATTTCGTGGCGGCCAATCCGGCCGACAGTTTCTTCTATCTCATCACCGGCATGCACGGGCTGCACGTGGTGGGCGGACTGGTGGCGCTCGGCCGGACCGCCGCCAAGGCGTGGGACGACGTCGCAACGGACCGGGTGCGCGAGAGCGTGACGTTGTGCGCCACGTACTGGCACTTCCTGCTCGTCATCTGGCTTGCGCTCTTTGGCCTGCTGACGGGCTGGGGCGACGAATTCGCGGCAATCTGCCGTCAATGGCTGATCTGACGGAGTCGAGCATGGCCGAATCCGCTTTGACGAACACGGGTGCGACTCTCACGCCGCCGGCGGGCTGGCGGGGCCTCGTCGCCGACTGGGCTTCGGACCAGCGGGCGTTCAAGAACGTGTCCTGGGGGAAGGCGATGATGTGGATCTTCCTCCTCAGCGACACCTTCATCTTCAGCTGTTTCCTGCTCTCGTACATGACGGTGCGGATATCGACACCCGTGCCGTGGCCCAACCCCAGCCAGGTCTTCGCGCTGCATATCGGCGGCACCGAGATTCCGCTGATCCTGATCGCGATCATGACCTTCGTTCTGATCAGCAGCAGCGGGACGATGGCGATGGCCGTCAACTTCGGCTATCGCCGCGACCGCGTCAGAACCGCGGCCCTGATGCTGGCGACCGCGGCGCTCGGCGCCACGTTCGTCGGCATGCAGACGTTCGAGTGGACCAAGTTGATCATGGAGGGGGTCCGACCTTGGGGCAATCCGTGGGGGGCGCCGCAGTTCGGATCGTCGTTCTTCATGATCACGGGCTTTCACGGCACCCACGTCACGTTCGGCGTGATCTTCCTGATCATCATCGCGCGAAAGGTGCTGCGGGGAGATTTCGACCGTGCCGCGCGCGGCTTTTTCACCAGCCGCAAGGGGCGCTACGAGATCGTCGAGATCATGGGCCTCTACTGGCACTTCGTCGATCTCGTGTGGGTGTTCATCTTCGCGTTCTTCTATCTTTGGTAGGAGAAAGCCATGCCGCACGCCGGAGCACATGCCGAAGCACAACGGCACCCGCAGGCGCGGGCCCACGTCGAAGGTCAACAGCACCCGATAAAACTTTATCTCGTCGTCTGGGGCTGGCTGTTCGTCCTCAGCGCTTTCTCCTATCTCGTCGACTATTTCCACCTTCAGGGGTATCTCAGGTGGTTCCTGATCCTCCTGTTCATGATCCTGAAGGCGGGCCTGATCGTCGCCGTGTTCATGCACATGGCGTGGGAGCGGCTGGCCCTGGTCTACGCCATTCTGGTGCCGCCCGTCGCGGTGCTGGTGTTCGTCGCGATCATGGTGTTCGAATCGGACTACACACTCCTCACCCGGCTCCTGTTCTTCGGGACGGGATCCTAGCGTCACCGCACTAGCGTCACCATAAAGGCCGGCGCAACCCCGTGCACGCTGCGCCGGCCGCATCGTCGCGTACTGACGCGCGCATGCGCGCCGCGCCGGCGTCCGTCAGTAGACCGGAAGCTCCTCGTGGACGGCGCGTTCCACGACCTTGCGGTAGAGATGCCATGTCGAATGCCCGAGGACCGGCATCACGACGGCGAGGCCGACGAACAGCGGCAACGATCCGATCAGCAGCAGGGCGGCAACGATCAAGCCCCAGAGCGCCATCGTGACCGGGTTCTCGATCACGGCCCTGACGGATGTCTGAACGGCCATCGCCGCGCCGACGTCACGGTCGAGCAGCATGGGGAACGAGATGACGCTGATGCTCAGCACCACCACGGCAAAGACGAAGCCGAGCGCATTGCCCAGGACGATCAGGGCGAGACCGCGGGGCGTGGTAAGGATCTCGTTGACGAACTGCGCATAGGATTGCGGTGCGAGGGGACCGAAGAGCCACTCGTAGAGCATCCGGGCCGTCGTCAGCCACACGAGGAAGATCACCATCAGCGTAATGCCGAGCGCCAGGATCGACGGGATCGACGGCGAGCGCAGCACGCCGAAGGCACGCAGCCATGAGGCCTCCTCGCCAAGCTCCCGCTGCCGGCTGATCTCATAGAGGCCGATCGCCGCGAAGGGACCGATCAGGGCGAAGCCCGAGGCGAGCGGATAGAGGAGGGGAAGGGCATTGCTGGTGAACGTCACGGCCCAGAGGCCGAGACCGAAGAGCGGATAGATCAGGCCGAGAAAGACAAGGTGCGACGGCTTCGCCAGGAAGTCGTCGACGCCCTTGACGAGAGCGTCCTTGAGGTCTGCTGGTCCGATCTTGCGCACGACGATCGGAGTCGTCGCGTCCGGGCCGGCGATCACATGGAAATTCGCCATGACCGTTCCTCCTGAACCGGGGTTCGGGCGGCCACGAGTCACGGTGACGCCATGCATAGTTCCGCTGGTCACGTGAAGCCGCGACCTGCACCCGGTGGATTTAACGCGTCC
This sequence comes from uncultured Rhodospirillales bacterium, assembly GCA_937926175.1. Classification (GTDB taxonomy): domain Bacteria; phylum Pseudomonadota; class Alphaproteobacteria; order CACIAM-22H2; family CACIAM-22H2; genus CALANV01. The sequence goes on from CALANV010000052.1 coordinate 8,819, forward strand.
GGCATGACGGTAGTTTCCTTGGGGACGAGGTACGCCGATCGTCCCGGCGGCCAATTCAACCCGTCACGGGCACGTCGCGGTCATGTGCGATCGCTCCCGGCCACCCAGCCTTCTTCGCGCCCCTGGGGCCTCAGGATCGGTGGGCCATCGAGGCCGTGCCGGGGATCGTCTGCGAACGAACGGTCCCGCAGGCTTCAGCGAATCTCCGGATACAGCTCGCCGCCGCGGCGGTCCTGCCATGTACGCACCGAGCCGCCCTGCTGGGCGTGCGCGATCGCGGCCATGTCGAGATCGGCGGCGATAACCATGTCGAGGTTGATCTCGCCCTGAGCCAGCACGCCGCCCTGCGGAAACGGATAGTCGCACGGCGTCAGGATCGCGGCCTGACCGACGTTGGAGCGCAGGTTGTCGACGGTGGGCAGGCCGCCGACGGTGTGGGCCACGACGACGTAGACCTGATCCTCGATCGCGCGCGCATGCGCGGTGTAGCGGACCCGGAAGAAGCCGTGCCGGTCGTCGGTGCACGACGGCGTGAAGATGACCTTGGCGCCGCGGGCGCGCGCCTGGCGTGCGAGCTCCGGAAACTCGGTGTCGTAGCAGGTGAGCAGCGCCGCCTTGCCGAACGGCAGCTCGACGAGTTCCAGCGTCTCGCCCGGCGAGAGTCCCCAGGGGCCGGCCTCGGTCGGCGTCATGTGCAGTTTCTTCTGTACGTCGACGCGGCCATCGGGATGGAACAGGTGTGCGGCGTTGTAGAGCTTGTTGCCCTCGGCGACGACGATCGTGCCGGCGACGATGGCGATGTCGTAACGGCGCGCGAGCTCCTTGAACAATTCGACGTAGCGCGGCGCATAGGCGGCGAGATCGCGGACGGTGCCGGCTCTGCCGTTCACCGGAATCGACATGAGACTGCCGGTGCAGTATTCGGGCAGCACGACGCAACGTGCGTCGAACTCGGCCTTCGCGGTCGCGACATAGCCCGCCGCCTGTTCGGCCCATTCCTCGAAGCGTGCGACGGGCCGCAGATGAAACTGCACGGCGGCGACGCGGTAGAACGAAGTCTGCATCGGCGGTTCCTCATCTGACGTGTCGCGCAAATAGGTAGCCGTTTTCGCCGCCGGTTGGGAGGGCACCGTGCCGCCCATGTACCGATGCCATGGCGGACCACCAGCACACCGAGGTCACGACGACGGACAGGCCGGCACGCGCCGGGCCTTTTCGTCCCGGCGCGCCCGGTATCCTGACGGTTCGATGATCCGCGGCGGTCAGTGCACGATTTCGGGCACGCGCTCGGCCGGCGGCGTGTTGCGGGAGCGGCCGATGCGCACGACGCCGTCGATGATGACCATGCCGATGCCGGGCAGGTCGCCCTTGCGCACCGAGTCGAGCAGGTCGCGGCCCGAGGAATGCTGCGCCTTGTCCATCAGCACGAAGTCCGCGGCCTTTCCTTCCTGGATGAGGCCGCAATCGAGCTGGCGGATCTTCGCCGTGTTGCCCGTGGCGAAGCAGAAGGCCTGTTCGGCCGGCGTATCGCCGAGCGAGGACAGCAGCGCAATCATCCGGAGGATGCCGAGCGGCTGCACGCCCGATCCTGCCGGCGAGTCGGTGCCGAGAATGACGCGGTGGAGCTGTCCCAGCTCTTTCGCGTAGCGGAGCGCGGTGAGACCGGCGAGCTCGTTGCCGTTGTGCACGATCTCGATCGCGCGCGTGCAGCTTTCGCACAGGCAGCGGATCTGATCGAGCGGCAATGCGGTATGGCCGCCATTGATGTGGCCGATGACGTCGGCATCGGCCTCGAGCACGACGTCCTTGTCGATATAGCCGGAGCCCGGCACGGACGGACCGCCGGTGTGGATGGTCGACTGGATGCCGTATTTGCGGGCCCAGGCGACCATGCGCTTCGCCTCGTCGCCGGCCTTCACGGAGCCGAGGCCGACCTCGCCCAGGAGCTTCACGCCGGCTTTCGCGAGTTCGGCGAAGTCCTCCTCGGTCATGCCTTTTTCGATGACCGGCGCACCGGCGATGACCTTGACGCCGCCGGGGCGGAATGCGTCGAACGCGCGCTGCGCGGTGATGGCGAGCGCCTTGAGGCCGACGATGTCCTTGGGGCGGCCGGGCAGATGCACCTCGCCGGCAGAGATCATGCAGGTCACGCCGCCGTTGAGGAACGAGTCGATCCAGCCGAGCTGGTTCTGGCGCGGCGTCCAGTCGCCGAAGACCGGATGTACGTGGCTGTCGATCAGGCCGGGCGAGAGCGCGCAGCCCTTGGCGTCGATCGTGACCTTCGCGTTCGACTGGTCGACGTCCTTGGACTTGCCGATCGCATGGATCCTGCCGTCGATCGCGACGATGGTGTCGGCATCGAGAATCGGCCGGTCGAGATCGCCCGACAACAACAGACCGATGTTCCGGATGACCAACTTGCCGCTGGGTCCGCCTGCAGGCGCGACGTCCGCCATTACAACCTCCCCCACAAGTCACTCGTAACCGTGGGCCAACCTTCCGCGAAATTGGCGAGGCGATCAAGCCGCGGCATCCACCGCCACCCGCCTCCGCACTTGCACGCCTTCAAGTCATGGGCTTCAAGCCAGGGGCGGCGGATCACGCGGAATTCGAGGCGCGGCCGTTTTTCGTGTCGGCGACCCGGGTGACGTCGTCGGGGTGACGGTTCGTATCGACGGACGCCTCGAGAGGAAGGGCTTGGAGGCTTCAGGGCGCGCGGGACGGCAGGGCGGCTTCGCCCGACGGCCCGCCCCTTATCCGAGCCCGGCCGGACGCGGGCGATTTCCCATCCGGCGGGGCCGGTCCTGCCGATCAGTGAAGGATGGTCAGTGTCAGTGAAGGACAGGCGGTGCCGGCGGCATCAGCGCGCGCGCGACCGTGCCGAGACCCGCTGCGTGCAGGGCTTCGACCAGCTCGCGGTCGGCATCGTCGCGCGCCATCGCCTCTTGCCAAGTGGCCGGAAGCAGCATTGCCTCGGGGTCCTCGAGGCGCTGCTCGATGAGTTCGGCCAGGCAATCGAGCGTCGTCGGCGAAAGGTCCGCAAGAGGAATCGACATGTCGGGATATTCCTTGGCGTCGGTGGCGATCAATGTCCGTCGCCAATTTGCAGGGAAATATAGTAAACGGATTCTTAACGACGGACCTCTGTGCCGCCGTTCTTTGGGGGTAGTGCGCAGGATTCACCGGAATTGGAGAGGGCTTACGTCGGCGCGGCGCTCGTGACAGACGGCGTATCCCGCTTGCGTTCAGGGCAGCGCCGATGGTGCGGACGCCGCAATTGCGGCCGAGCGTGATCAATTCCGGCCGGCCGCCGGCGATCCGTTGGGTTGGATCGCCATGCGGGGGCCGTGGAGAGGCGGAACTATTGCAAGGTGAACAGATGGGCGTGCGCGCGGACTTCGGCCGGCGTGATGATCGCCGTCTGGGCGATCCGCACGGTATGAAGCTTGCCTTCGATGTTGCGCTCCCAGAAGGAGAGGAAGCGTTTCAGCACCGGAAAATCGGGCGCGATGTCGAGTTCCTGCCAAACGAACGTCTGCAGGACGCCCGGGTGGTCCGGCATGTGGTAGATGATTTCGGCCGTCGTCAGACGGTAGTCCCGCAGCTGTAACGCAAGGTCAGGCATTAACGCAGTCCCTCCATTTCCTCCTTCGCCGTTACTGTCCGATTCGGACAACAAATTGTGCGCCCGATTATTCCCGATTCCAACATAAAAAGTAATAATATCAGTATGTTAGCAGCATGTGGCGGAGGCTGCTGCCAAGCCGCCGGCGATTGACCGGATGGCCACTCATCCGGTTGGACGATTGACGATGTGAGGGGAGGAGTGGTTTGGCTGCCGGTCGTCCCTGGCGTCCGTTCGGAACGACGAAACGGGATCGGCCGCGAGGGCGCCAGGACCCGGTCTTGACACCCAAAATCCGCTTTTCTAAGTCAATTAGCACTCGCTGGCGGTGAGTGCTAACAAACGGGGCCGCCGCCGCGTATCCGCTCAATGAGGGAGAAATTTCCAATGAAATTCAGGCCTTTGCATGATCGTGTGCTGATCCGCCGCGTCGAGGAGGACGAGAAGACTCCGGGCGGGATCATCATTCCAGACACCGCCAAGGAGAAGCCCATGCAGGGCGAGGTTCTCGCCGTTGGCCCGGGCGCTCGTAACGAGAAGGGCGAGATTGTTCCGCTCGAGGTGAAGGTCGGCGACCGCGTGCTGTTCGGCAAGTGGTCGGGGACCGAGGTCAAGATCAACGGCGAGGAACTCCTGATCATGAAGGAGTCCGACATCATGGGAATCCTCGAGGGCGACGCCGCTTCCAAGAAGAAGGCCGCCTGAGGTCGTTCCCGCATCACGATTTTGGAGGACTGAATTATGGCAGCGAAGGACGTGAGGTTCAGCGCGGAAGCGCGAGCGAA
>CALANV010000053.1 GCA_937926175.1 uncultured Rhodospirillales bacterium
CTACTCGATGATTTTGGCGACGACGCCGGCACCGACGGTGCGGCCGCCCTCGCGGATGGCGAAGCGCAGGCCCTCGTCCATGGCGATGGGGGCGATCAGGTGCACCTCCATCGTCACGTTGTCGCCCGGCATCACCATCTCGGTGCCCTGCGGCAGGATCACCTGCCCGGTCACGTCGGTGGTGCGGAAGTAGAACTGCGGCCGATAGTTGGTGAAGAACGGCGTGTGCCGACCGCCCTCCTCCTTGGTCAGAATATACGCCTCGGCCTTGAACTTCGTGTGCGGCGTGATCGTGCCCGGCGCCGCCAGCACCTGACCGCGCTCGACCTCCTCGCGCTTGGTGCCGCGCAGCAGCGCGCCGATGTTGTCCCCCGCCTCGCCCTGATCCAGCAGCTTGCGGAACATCTCCACGCCCGTCACCACCGTCTTCATCGTCGGGCGCAGGCCGACAATCTCGACCTCGTCGTTGACCTTGATCACCCCGCGCTCGATCCGGCCCGTCACCACCGTCCCGCGCCCCGAAATCGTGAACACGTCCTCGATCGGCATCAGGAACGGCTTGTCCTTCGGACGAACCGGCTGCGGAATCGTCTCGTCAACCGCCTGCATCAGCTTCAGGATCGCATCCCGCCCCAGCTCGGGGTTCTTGTCCTCCAGCGCCATCAGCGCCGAACCCCGGATGATCGGGATCTTGTCCCCCGGAAACTCGTACTTGTTCAAAAGCTCCCGGACCTCCAGCTCAACCAGATCCAGCAGCTCCGGGTCCTCGACCATGTCGCACTTGTTCAAAAACACCACCAGCGCCGGCACGCCAACCTGCCGCGCCAGCAGAATGTGCTCGCGCGTCTGCGGCATCGGTCCGTCCGCCGCCGACACCACCAGAATCGCCCCGTCCATCTGCGCCGCGCCCGTGATCATGTTCTTCACGTAGTCCGCGTGCCCAGGGCAGTCCACGTGCGCGTAGTGCCGCTTCTCCGTCTCGTACTCCACGTGCGCCGTGTTGATCGTGATCCCGCGGGCCTTCTCCTCCGGCGCCTTGTCAATCTGGTCGTACGCCATGAACTGCGCCTTGCCCTGCTCCGCCAGAACCTTCGTGATCGCCGCCGTCAGCGACGTCTTCCCGTGGTCCACGTGACCAATCGTCCCGATGTTGCAGTGCGGCTTCGTCCGCTCAAACTTCGCCTTCGTCATTGTCTGGTTTTCCTGATGCCCTGGTTCTTCTCAGCTTCCGGGATGCTCAGCGGTGGGTTCCTCACGAAACACAACGCAGCGGATCGATGGGCCGGCGGCAAGGCCTGGAGCGGGTGATGGGAATCGAACCCACGCAGCCAGCTTGGAAGGCTGGAGCTCTACCACTGAGCTACACCCGCACCCGCCTTGAGCCACTGTCCTGGATTGCCCTCCGGTGAACCGCCTTTCCTGTCCGCGCCTCCGCCGGAATGCCCGCGCGGGCTGGTGGAGGGGGTAGGATTCGAACCTACGTACGCTGACGCGGGCAGATTTACAGTCTGCTGCCTTTAGCCACTCGGCCACCCCTCCGCGCTCGCGGACCGGTTTGTTACGACGGAGCCGCGAACTATGAGGATTCAGCCCTAAAAGTCAACGACAAACCCGCGCAACAAAACAAGCCACCCCGCCCCGCCACGCTCTGCGGCCGGTTGGGGACAACTTGCGAACTGTTATGATAAGGCATATTAAGTCTCATTGATATGAAAGGCAAGAACCGCCCGAGCCGTTCCGGCGCCCCCAATGAACGACATTCCCGCGCCGGCGAATCGGAGCGCTTCCGCCACGCCCGCCCCGCGTTTGACCGACGTCCTTATGGGGGCCAAGCTGCCCCGTCCCGCCTGAAATCGCGCGGCGTGTGGTTATATGGCATCCATCCGGTCCTTGCCGCCATCGCCAATACCCGCCGAACCACCCACCGGATCGTGCTGACCCCGGAGGCGGAGGCCACGCTGAGGCCCCGGATCGCCGCCCTCGCCGACAGCGTGCCGACGAATCTCCCCACCCCGGAGGTCGTGCCGCGCGAAGCGCTCGAACGGCTGCTGCCGCGCGGCGCGGTGCATCAGGGAATCGCCGCCGAGGTAGACGCCCTGGACGAGCCCGACATCGAGGACGTGATCCGCGCGACCGAGGGCCAGAGCAACGCCCATATCGTCGTGCTGGATCAAATCACCGACCCCCAGAACGTGGGCGCCATCATCCGTTCCGCCGCCGCCTTCGGCAGCGCGGCCGTGGTCATGCCGGAACGCAACGCCCCGGGGGTGACCGGGACGCTCGCCAAGGCCGCCTCAGGCGCGCTCGAGCGGGTGCCGCTGGTCCGGGTCGTCAACTTGGCGCGGGCGCTCGACCGCCTGAAAAAGGCGGGATACTGGTGTATCGGCCTCGACGCCGACGCCAGCACGGCCATTCACGACGCGGACCTGTCCGGCAAGATCGCGCTGGTGCTCGGGGCCGAGGGCGAGGGCCTGCGACGTCTTACGCGCGAACATTGCGACCTCATGGTCCGCATTCCGATCTCCCGCAGCATGGAGAGCCTCAACGTCTCCAATGCCGCCGCCGTCGCCCTTTACGAACTCGTCCGCCCGCGCTGACCAGCCGAGTGCCGGAGGATCGCCTGCCCCAAAAACGTACGGGGCGGATGATCACTCATCCGCCCCGCCGATCCGCCCGATCTATCCGGGGCGCGTGCGGTCACGCGACCAGCACGATATCGTCGGGCGAGAGTTCGTCGACCGTGACACCAAGCAGCGTGACGGTATTGCCGCCGAGATTGACGACAGCATAACCGTCCGCGTTCGTCCCCGTGCGCTCGATCACTTCCTCGGGGGTGAGCCGCAGGCCGTTGATCTGGGTCGGCATCACCAGCTTGTCCACGCCGACCTCGAAATCGGCGATGATGTCGCGGCCGCTGTTGTCATCGTAGATGAACGCGTCGGCGCCGCCGCCACCGAACATCCGGTCCTGGCCTTCGCCGCCGATCAACGCGTCGCTATCGGACCCGCCGAGCAGACGATCGTCGCCGTCATTGCCCCAGATGACGTTGTTGCCGGCACCGCCGACCACCAGGTCATCGTCGATGCCACCGAACAGGCGATCGTTGCCGGCTTCGCCGAAGACTTCGTCATTGTCCTCGCCGCCCGCGATCACATCGTCGCCATCGCCACCGAACAGGGCATCACTGGCGACCCGGCCGAGAATCACGTCGTTGCCGCCGGCGCCGAACAACAGGTCGTAGTTCGAGCCCAGGATGGGGTCATCCGCGTCCGTGCCGACCCAGACCAGGCTGGTGTTGCCGCCCGGGTTGGCCGCGGACCGGCTTGCCGCCAAGCTCATCGTCTCTTCGCTCGGTGCGCCGATGCCCGCAGCGCCGAGCAGCGCACCGCTTATCTCGCCGCCAGCCCCATCATCGGCCGTCGTGCCACCCGCCGTGCCATCCTCGTTCGCGTCCGATGCGACAGCCCCGCCCCCGGATGTGCTCTCGGCCGCGCCCTCATCGGGCATCTCGGCCACCTCGCTGAACCGAACGATCGGCACCGCATTGGCGCCTTGGAACAGGACCGTGATGCCTTCCGTATCCGGCCCGTTCGGGAGCGCCTCGAGCGCAGCAGCAGCCTGCAACGCGCCCGGCGTCGGCGTGGTGGCTCCTGCTTGGTCCTGGGTGTCTGTCTGATCAGTACCCGTATCCGTTCCGCCGTCTTCCGTGCCGGTCAGGTCATCCTGAGCGCGCGCTTCGGCCCCGCCTTCGCTGCCCGCATCCGTCGCCGTTGCGTCGATTTGGTCGTCCGTCGTGGACTGGGTTGCGGCCGTGGCCGAGGTGCCGGTCGAAGCACCCGTCGTCCCTTGGCTGTCCGTCGACGTCGCACCGGTCGGATTCGGCGAGTTTTCCTGCGTGTCCACAGTCGAGGTCTGACCGTTTGCCATAACCGATATCTCCTGGCTGCTGAGCTATGATGTGGTTGCCGCAGCGGCAAAGCTGAATCGCCTCTCTGCCGCGCTCGGCACGAGGCAAGACGCGGTAGGATTGGATGAGTTCCTACGGCAAAGATCCCACGGCGACGGACGGCGCCCGACATGCGCCATCCCCGAAACTCGGTGTGAGGTTTACTCTGCAGCGACCTTGTCGATATCGGCCGGCTTCTGTCCGCGTCCGAGGCGGGGCGACGTTTCGCGCCGGCCTCGCAAGCGCGCCCGTACGTTCTCGCGCAGCATGAGCGCGCATGGCGTCAGCACGAGCGTGAGCACCGTGGCAAAGCCGAGCCCGTAGACGATCGCCTGCGACAGCTGCACCCACCATTGCGACGACGGCGCATCGACCGTCACGACGCGCGCGATGAGGTCGATATTGATGCCGAACATCAGCGGCATCAGGCCGAGGACGTTGTTGAGCGCCGTCAGCAGCACGGGACGCAGGCGTTCCGCACCGGTGATCAGCAACGCCTGTCGCGGCGGGCGCCCGTCATGGCGCAGCTGGTTGTAGGTGTCGATCAGAACGATGTTGTTCGCGACGACGATTCCGGCGAGCGCGACGACGCCGATGCCGGACATGACGATCCCGAACGGTTGGCCGGCAATGAGAAGGCCGATCAGGACACCGAAGGTCGACATGACTACCGCCGACAGGATCAGCGCCGTGTTGTAGAAGCTGTTGAACTGCGCCAACAGGATCAGAAAGATCAGGAAAATCGCGCCGGCGAATGCCTTCGACAGGAAGTCCGCCGCCTTCTTCTGTTCCTCGTCTTCGCCCTTGAAACGGATGTGGACGCGCCGATCGATCTCCTGACCGGCGAGCCAGGCCCGGATCTCCTCGACCTTGGCATCGGCGAGCACGCCGGGGGCGACGTCGGCCTTGACCGTCATCACGCGCTGCTGGTCGACACGGAAGATGGTGCCCGTCTGCGGCATAGGCACGCGTTCGACGAAGTTGACGATCGGAACGAGCCCCTGGTCCGTCTGAACGCGGATACGGTCGAGCTGCTCCAGGGTGCGGAACGTCGTCGGATACCGGATGACGATGTCGATCTCCTCGTCGCTGTCGATCGGCCGGTACTCGGAAACCTTCAAGCCGTTGGTGACGAGCTTGAGCACGTTGCCGACCATTGTCACGTCGGCGCCGAACTTCGCGGCCTGGGCGCGATCGATGCGCAACTCCCACTGGATGCCGGGAAGCGGCCGCGAATCCTCGACGTTGCGCAATCCCTCCATCGCGTCGAGGTGTTTGCGCAGGCGTTCGATCACCGGCGGAATGAGCTCCGGATCGCGTGCGCTGACCTGCAGGTGGATCGGCTTGCCGACGGGCGGTCCGGCCTCCTCCTTGCGGGCCTGAATCTGTATGCCGGCAAGCTCGCGCGTGCGGGCTAGCACGTCGGCGAGGATCTCGTCGGCGCGCCGCCGCCGTCGCCAGTCCGTGAACTCGAGCTGGATGACACCGATTGTGTCCTCGGGCAGCTCCATGCCCGATTGCTGGTTCTGCCTGCCGCTGCGCGTATAGATCGACGCGAATTCCCCCCGTTCGCGCTGCAGGTCGAGAATGCGCCGCTCCACGTCACGCACCAGCGCGTCCTGCTCGGCGATCGCGAGATTCCCGCGCGCCTCGACGATGATGATGGCGCGATCCGGCTCGATCTTCGGGAAGAACTCGACCCCCTTGCCGAAGGCCGCATAGAGAAACACCACACCCAGCAGCAGCAGGGCTGCTGCGGCGAGCACAGTCCCCGGATACGACAACGCGCGGTCGAGAATGCGCACATAGGTGCCGGTGAAACCTCTCTGACGCCCGAGATCGTGCGATTCGATCGCCTTGACCGCGTCGCTGCTCGCCGTTCCGCCGCCCGCCTTGCCGAACATCGCGCCCAGCGACGGTATGAAGACCAGCGCCATCATCAGTGCGGCCGCCATGGTGACGAACTGCGAGATGGGCAGGTATTTCATGAACTCGCCGACGACCCCCGGCCAGAACAGAAGCGGCAGAAACGCCGCGAGCTGCGTCGCCGTCGACGAGATGATCGGCCACGCCATGCGGCGGGCCGCGAGCGCATACGCCTCCTTGCGGTCCATCCCTTCGGCCATGCGCGCGTCGGCGTACTCGGTGACGACGATGGCGCCGTCGACGACATTGCCCGCCGCGAAGATCAGCCCGAACAGCACGACGATGTTCACCGTCAGCCCCATGCCGGCGAGCATGAGGATGCCGGTCAGAAATGATCCCGGCACGGCGACGGCGACCAGCGTGGTCGTGCGCCAGCCGAGCGTCGCGAGCACGATGATCAGGACCAGGACGACGGCGACCGCCAAGTTGTTCTCGAGGTCGCCGAGCATCTGCCGGATCGTCTCGGACTTGTCCTGGCTGTAGGTGACGTTGATGCCTGCCGGCCAGTTCGCGCGCTCGGCATCGACGACGGCGCGCACGCGCTCGATCGTATCGATGATGTTGGTGCCCGTGCGTTTCGAGATCTCGAGCACGACGGCCGGCTTCCCGTCGATCCGCGCGAACGCTTCCCGGTCCTTGAATGTCCGGCGGACTTCGGCGATCTCGCGCACGCGGACGACGCGGTCCGGCGCGGCGACGACCGGCATATCGAGTATGTCCTCGACCGTGGCGAACAGGCCGGGCACCTTGACGGCGAAACGACCCCTGCCGATGTCGAGCGAACCGGCGGCGATGATCTGGTTCGAACGCGTGACCGCGGTGATGACCTGGTCCGCCGACAGGCCGTAGCTTTCCGCCAGCAGCGGATCGATCACGACCTCCACGAGCTCGTCGCGCGTGCCGACGATCCTTGCCTCGAGAATGGCGGGAATGCTTTCGATGCGGTCGCGAAGTTCGCGGGCAAGCCGCAGAAGCGCACGCTCCCCGACATCGCCGGAAATCGTGACCACGAGGACGGGAAACAGGCTGAGATTGACCTCGTGGACCGTCGGCTCCTCGGTATCCTCGGGCAGCTCGGGCCGAACCTGATCGACCTTCTCACGGACGTCGGCGAGCGCCTTTTCGGCGTTGAACCCGGCCTCGAATTCCATCAACACGAAGGCGCCGCCCTCATAGGCGGTCGCACGCATCTCCTTGACGCCCTCGACGCTGCGCAGCTCCTGCTCCATTGGCCGGACCAGCAGCCGCTCCGCATCCTCCGGGCTGATCCCCTGGTGGATCATGGAGACGTAGATGATCGGGATGCGGACGTCGGGTTCCGCCTCCTTCGGAATTTCGATCCACGCCGTCCACCCCGCCAGGAGCAGCAGAATGAGCGAAGCCAGAACGAAACGGCTTCGGGAGAAGGCAGCGCCCAGAATTGCGTTCATGATCGCCGCCTACTCCGCCTGCTCGATGACCGGCTTCGCCATCAAGACCGTCTGTACCCGCTGTCCAACGGACACGTACTCCTGCCCGACGGCAATGATCGTCACGCGGTCGGGCAGGCCGGCGAGAAGCACGGTCCCCTCGCGTCCATTGCCGACGATCCGGACGTTCCGGAAGGCGACGGTACGCTCGTCGTCGACCACCTTCACGCCGACGATGCCTTCGTCGTTCAGCGTCAGCGCCGCGGGCGTGATCTCGTGCGCCATGAGCTGCCCCACCGGCAAGCGCAGCTCCGCCGTGAGTCCGGCGACGATCGCGCCGGTCGGATTGGCAACGTCGAGTTCGATGCGGAAGGTCCGCGTGGCCGGATCGGCCGCGGCCGCAACGTAGACAATGTTTCCCTTCAGCGCCGTGCCGTCCGGCAGGATCGCCTCACCGGGCATCCCCAGCCGTACCCGGCCGACGTCGCGCTCGGCGACGAAGCCGACGACGCGCAACGGATCGAGATCGACGATGGTGCCGACATGGTCTCCGGCCCGGACGTAGGACCCGAGTTCCACCGGCCGCACATCGAGTATGCCTTCGAACGGTGCGCGCAGAACCGTTTGTTCGAGCTCGACTTCGATGCGCTTGAGCGCGGCGCGCGCCTCGTCGAGCCGGGCGGCCGCCTCGGCGAGCGCGGTTTCGGAGCGAAAGCCGCGAACGTTGAGCTGGCTTGCCGCGTCGTGCTCGATCTGCCGCTGGCGCAGCAGCGCCTGTGCCTCCTGAAGTCGTGCCGTGCGGTCCTCGGTGGCGAGCCGTACGATCACGTCGCCGGTGCGGACCGGCCGACCGCGCGCGATTGGCAGCTCGACGACGCGCCCGTTCGTCTCCGCACGCAGCTCGACCGTGCGCGAGGCCTCGGTATGCCCCAGGACGCGAATGACCTCCGCATGCGGCCGCGCAACCGACTCGACGACACGCACACTTGGCAGCGCCGTCGCTTCCGGCGCCGTCTCATGCGCAGCCGTCGAGGCATTCCGATCGTTTCCGGCGAAATGGCCCGACAGCAGCCACGCCGCGGCGCCGAGCAGGATGGCGCCCGCGAGAAGCCACGATCCCCTGATCCGTTTCATCACCGCCCTTCCGTCGAGGCCGCCGCGGGCGCCGTTTGGCTTGTTCTTCCGAGAATGCGGTCCCGATTCGCTTCGAGGAAATAGAGTTCGGCGGCATACACCGCCCGCCCCAGACCGCGGACGAAATCCGGCCCGACTCCCGCGCAAAGCTCCTTCCTTGCCTCGTCGAACGGGATTTCCTTGGTGACGCAGTCGAGCGCCTGCTTGAGCCAGGCGATACGATCGTCGAGGAGTTTGCGCCGATGCCGCTCGTCGAGGAGATCGGCATGAAACATCATCAGGACGAAGTCGGAGCGGAAGTAGTCCGGGGCGGGATCGCCGTGGAGCGCGTCGATCAACGCCCGACGCCCTTCGGTGGTCAGGTGGTAGATCTTCTTGTCAGGCCGCCGGTCCCTCGTCTCGGCCTGGACGGTGACGAGCCCGGCGCCGAGAAGGCGCGCGAGCGCCGGATAGATCGACCCGAAGCTGGCTCTGTAGAAATAGGCATAAGGCCCCTCTTCCAGAGCCTTCTTGATTTCGTAGCCCGATGCCGGCCTGTGGGACAGAACGGCAAGGCAGAGCGTCTTTACGTCCATTGCCCGCGCGCCAAATATATCTGATTGATATATATCGATTCGATATATAAGGGGGCTCAGATCGGGTCAATAAGGGTCCGCGAGACCATCCGGCCGCTGACGGAAAATGCCTGACATTGGCGCGGGCGACCGGTGCGCCCGGATTTACGGCCACGACCGGCGATTGGCTCGGCAGCTCGACCGAACATGCGCGCAATGTCCATCCGTGAATGCCAGGGCACGCACAAGCCGCGCCGCTCTTTTGCGCGACGCCAACACGGCCGGCCGGAGCAACCTGGTCCACACATGTCGGGTGAAGGGTGGCCGGCACCCGCTCGAAAGCGCGGTCGAGAGACGGCGTTGGCGAAGCTCGGCCTCGCTGACCGTCACCGCTTCCCTCACACCCGCGCGTCGTTTATAACCGCCCTCGCCTACTTGGCGCCGGATCAGGTCTGCCGGATCTCGCCCGGCACAGGCGCGTCACGATCACCGAACGCGACGTCCGCGCCGCCGACACAGGCGAACGCGAGGCGGGTCGAGGGGCCCGGCGCCGAGCGGATCAAGGTACTGAACAAGGCGAGATAAAGCCGGATTAGCTCAGCGGTAGAGCAGCGGTTTTGTAAACCGTTGGTCGGGGGTTCAAATCCCTCATCCGGCACCAGCCTTTTCAAGCACTACGCAGGACTATCCGTTGAACTTGGCGCCATGGCTACCAAGCGAGGAACGTTTGAGCCGTGGAACGAGTCAAGCCGCGATGCGATCCGGCTGCCGGCATGTTCGACGTCGAACTGGAAGGCGATTCGGTGCGGATCATCGGCTTGGTGCAAGATGCACTCCAAAATAAATCGCCCACCGCTAGTTAGCGATGGGCGATTGATGGTGGTTGCGGCGGCGGGACTTGAACCCGCGACCTCTCCGCCCGATACTGCGAAATGCCATCCACCGTATCGAAGACAGCGGGGGCTCTATCCGTCTGAGCTAGGCCGCTAAACTCATAAGTTCTACACGGCGGGCCTTTGCCGCCGGCGCAGGCCGGGTCATGCAACCGCCCGCCGACGCGCTTTAATGTCGTTTTCGACCTCCTGAAATTCAGGGGCGAGTTCGCGGAGGCGCGCAACCAAACCCGAAAGGAAGCCCTCCGGCGCGCATGACCTGTGGTAGCAGCGCGATTTCCAACGATCGGCGCCGGTCGCAAACAAGTAAATCAGGCGGCCGCCTCATTCCACTTGACCTATCCGCATTGGGTCGGGGCCTGCTCACAGCCGGCGCTTGGTAATTCGACTCGGACGGATCGTATCGCATGACCGTGTTCGGCGATGTTCTGCTTGGCAGTGTCACGACCGACTAAGCTGCAAGCAGAACCGTCATCGTGCAGTGCCCATAGTCACCGCCTGTCCCAACATCAGCAAATAGGAAAGCCCCTGCCCGGTAGACCGAATTCCACCGCCTCAGCATGTGGACGGCCTGGGCGTAGGTGCTATCCCAGAGCACTTGCGTCTTAAGAAAACAAAAGTGGACGGAATCGCGCGACAATGCCGCTCGACGTTGCCCTTGCCGGAGGCAAGAGCAAATTCACTTCGAACGTCACTGCTCTGCCCAAGGGACGCAAGCGCTAGCGCTTGCGTGGCGCAGCACCCTAATCTCCTAGGATCACATGACGGCGCGCGGTGTCACCCACTTCAGGTAACGCACAGAATCCGTGCCACAGATGATCATTGTCGTACGAGCGCGGTTACGTAAATTTCTCAGTTTGCAAAGCATCGTGTGGGGGGACGATGTCATTCTTTTCGCGGCTGCAGACATATCGAGATCGTCAAGAGCGTAAACCAAACGAAGACTTTCTCGCCGAAATCTTCGCAGAGTTCTTGCGGCAGCTCGGGGCGAAAAGCCGTGATAACTTCTGGAGTCTCTTTTCACAAACTCTACTACACCGCCCTTGGGTGCTGAATGCTGCGGCCCTCGAGCGGGTTGCGATGGCGTTCCGCAGTGCACGACGGCTACGCGTGGACACACGGTTTGCCATCAATGTCGAGAACGGGACAAATTTCCCGGACATCGCGATCTTTGGCGAGCAAAGTGCACCGATCGCGCTAATTGAAGTGAAGATCGCTGCCGATGAAACAGAGCCCAACAAACAGGCAGCCACGAAACACAGTCAACTCCGAAGATATGATCAGTGGCTTTACGAGCAGTGGAAAAATGGTTGCAGCGCGGGATGTCTGATGTTCTTAACCGACACGACGCCCTTGCCAGATGGCTTTTTGCAAGATGCGCTGTTTCGATGCCCGGTGCGAGGTGCCGGTTCTTGGTACGAAGTTCACCGATGGCTGGCGCGTCATACAGAAGACTTGCCAATAAGCATAAGACTTCTCGCCGATTATTTCAGAGAGTATCTGGAGGACAAATCAATGATGTCCTGCCAAATCAATTCAGAAGACATTGCCGTGCTCGACACGTTCCTGCGTAGCAACGCCCGCGCACGGTGGCGCGCGCTCCTCTCTGAGATAGGTAAGACGATCAAACGTACGCTTCCGGAGACTCGCGCGTCCGGTGACTTGCCGGCAGATTTTGATCATCTGCAACGCATCTGGAGTTGGGTCAATGTCTCACCGTCAAACCCGTGTTTTTCTGGTGTAGGTAATCTCTATATCGCCTGGGGTATCTACGCTGACACCCTAGGTGACGAGTATCCCGACCTGCCCAAGGGCTTGAACTGCTTTATGAAGATCAGCGAAGCCCAAGGCAAAGCGGTTATGCCCGATGCTCTTCCCGGCCTTGATTGGCGACGCAGCGACTCCGCATTGATATGCACCCATCCGTTGACTCTGGGCGATGGCAGACTCGATGACCGTGAGATTTTGGAATGGTTTTCGCGAACGGTCGGAATTGCGTACCATTTTGTGAAAACCAGCCAAGCCTAACTCTGACCGGGAAGCGCATCCCTGAGCCACATCCTATCGTATCGCGTAGTGCACGAGTGGAGGCAATCCCGGTTTGGAGAGGCTTAGCGTCATGGGTCATGGACGCACCACGATCGAGGCGCCACAGCGATAACGACCCGACGAGAACGTCTCCACCTGCCTCACCGAGGCGCACCGGATCATCGGGGCATGGTGTACCGACGAAGATACCGTCAGACCGCCTGAACCGAGTGCCGCCGGCGGTGTTTGGCGTCACGCGCAGCAAACCCGAAAAGTAACGGGGCCGGACGCTGCGCCCGATCGGGGACGTCGCGCCCCGCCCCGTCGCACTACCGAGCTAGGTGGACTCAAGGAGCGAATAGATTCAACTCGCCGATGTGCAAAAACCGGGGAGCAAGTCACTGCATCGGGCTGGTCGGGGAGATTGCGGCATATGGTCAAGCCGTACACGGAAACGCCCGGCTGAAGCCTGCTAGATCCCTATTGCATAGCTTCACGCTCGGATGCTGAGACATGTACCATGTACGAAGATGAGGCTCTAGGACACCGGGCATAAACGCGCGAAGGCGCGATGCCTCCACCTTGCCGCATGTACGTCAGTCTTTGTCCAAAGCTGAGCAGCATTGCGCGGCCGGCGGAGTTGGCCCACGCGCGCGTTTCAGGTTAAACACTCGAGCGAGACGGGCGCCATGCCCAACCGCTGCATTCAGATGGAGGTTGCCAAGCTCGTTCGCGCGAAATGGCCGTCAATTTCCGGGCATCCGCCATGCCCACCCCCATACCGTCGCTCTTGTGAACGGCGCGACGGCAATCCGTATACGGATCAGCTCCAGGAACAGACTTTCAGGATCAGAATGGACCATGACTGGTGGCGCGGTGCCGTCATCTATCAGATCTATCCGCGCAGCTTCTTCGATTCGAACGGCGACGGCGTCGGTGATCTGCGCGGAATCACCGCGCGCCTGCCCTACATCGCCGACCTCGGCGTCGACGCGATCTGGATCTGCCCGTTCTATCTCTCGCCGATGAAGGATTTCGGATACGACGTCGCCGACTACTGCGCCGTCGATCCCGTGTTCGGCACGCTCGACGACTTCGACGCGCTGGTCGAACGCGCCCATGATCTCGGCCTTCGCGTCCTGATCGACCAGGTCTGGAGCCACACCTCCGACGAGCACCGCTGGTTCCAGGCAAGCCGCACCCACCGCTTCGGTGCGTACGCCGACTGGTATGTGTGGGCGGACCCGCGGCCTGACGGGACGCCGCCCAACAACTGGCTGTCCGTCTTCGGCGGCAGCGCCTGGACGTGGGAGCCGCGCCGGCGGCAGTACTATCTACATCACTTCCTGCCGAGCCAGCCGCAGCTCAATCTTCGCAACGAGCACGTCGTGGCGGCGCTCGGCCGCGTCGCGCGCTTCTGGCTCCGTCGCGGTGTCGATGGCTTTCGCCTGGATGCGATCGACTTCATGCTCCATGACGAGCAGCTGCGCGACAATCCGCCGAAGAATCTGCCGCCCAGCCAGATACCGGCCAAACTCTTCGGCATGCAGATCCATCTGTACGACATGGTGCAGCCCGAGGTCGTCAATCTCGCCGCCTTGCTGCGCCGTCTGATCGACCGTTACTTCCCGGGTGTGGCCTTGCTCGGCGAGGTGTCGAGCCAGGAAGGTGCCCTCGAGCGCATCAGCAACTACACGAGCGCAAGGGGAAACCGGCTCCACATGGCCTACACGCTGGGGCTGATGAAGCGCCCCTTCTCCCGCGACCTGTTCCTCGGCGCGATCGAGGAAGTGTCGGATGACGGCTGGATGTGCTGGACCTTCAGCAACCACGACGTCGAACGTGCAGCCAGCCGCTGGAACGATGGTACGGCCGACGACCGTTTCTCGCGTCTGCTGATGGCGCTGCTGCTGACGTTGCGCGGCAGCGCCTGCATGTACCAGGGCGAGGAACTCGGCCTGCCCGAGGCGACGCTCGATCCGGCCGACATGCAGGACCCCTATGGCATCGCGTTCTATCCCGAATTCCGCGGGCGCGACGGCTCGCGCACGCCGATGCCCTGGCATGCCGACGCGCCCAATGCCGGCTTCTCGTCGGCCACGAAGGCGTGGCTTCCCGTCCCCGATTCCCATCGCGAGCGCGCGGTCGACCGGCAGAAGTCGGACCCGCACTCGCTGCTGAACCACTGGCGACGGTTCCTGCGCTGGCGCAAGGCGCATCCGGCACTGCGGACGGGCGAGATCCGGATCATCCCGGTGCCGGCACCTTTCCTCGCCTTCGAGCGCCGGACCGAGACGCAAAGGATCGTGGTCGTCTTCAACTTCGACCGCGCGCCGGCCGCGCTTCCGCTCGACCTCCTGCCGCCCTGCCGGCCGCTCGACGGGCACGGATTCGACAGCCGCCTCGACGGCGGGCTATTGACGTTGCCGGGCTGGGGCGTCTTCTTTGGCGCTGCAGAAACACGGCCGGACCCCGACGCCTGACACGGGACGAATCCGTGACGACGCCCTGGACGTGAAGTGCGGGGTCACAAGAAAGGGTGAGGCCGCTGCCGGAAGGTGAATTGATTCGAGTCGAATTACCACGCAGCTGTGATACTGTGCGGACGATGCCGGTCCGCCGGGACGGCTTCCAAGACGGATAAGACAATAAGAGATAAACGTGGATTTCTCCCAGATCGTCGCTGAATACGGCGCCTACGTTTACCCGCTGATCTTCGCCTGGGCGTTCGTCGAGGGCGAGACGTTCGTCATTTTTGCGGGTGTCGCGGCGCATCAGGGCTATCTGGACTGGACGCTCATGTTCCTGCTCGCCTGGTTGGGCAGCTTTTCCGGCGATCAGCTTTATTTCTGGATCGGCCGTCACTGGGGCAGGGACCTGCTCCGTCGCTTTCCGCGCTGGCGCCCGACGGCCGATGCCGCACTGGCACTGCTGCACCGTTACAATACGTGGTTCATCCTGTCGTTTCGCTTCATCTACGGTGTGCGCAACCTGGCGTCCTTCGCCATCGGCATGAGCGGCGTGGGTCCGTTGCGGTTCATGGCCCTGAACTTCATCGCGGCGGGTATATGGGCCTTCAGTTTCGCCGGCTTCGGTTACGTCTTCGGCGAGGTCCTCGAGGCGGTCCTGGGCGACATCGCCCGGACGTTCGGCCTCGTCATGCTGGGTGTTTTTGTGTTCGTGTCGCTGCTGCTGTTCTTCATTCACCGCTACCAGCAGCGCCGGATCGTGCGCCAGGCTGCGCCCGCGCCCTCCCGGCTCGCGACGTCTGACAGCTCGATGCCGCGCGGCTGAGGCGCCTCCGATCGCCCACGGCCCGGACGGGCCGGACGCCCGTCCGTCCCTACGCAACCTTCTTTCTGATGTTGAAGGTGAAGACGCCCCCCTCCTCCTTCCAGTCGAGAAGTTCGTTGCCCGTCGCCTGGCAGAACGCTTCGAAATCCCGAACCGCCCCCGGATCGGTCGCCAGGACCTGAAGTGTGCCGCCGGCCGGCACATCCTTGATCGCCTTCTTCACGCGTAGGATCGGCAGCGGGCAGTTGAGGCCCTTGGTGTCGAGTACGGTCGTCATGGCGTCGAGTTGCTCTCCACTGAATGCATCGGGTTCGGCCGAAGGCCGGAAGCTTAAATCTTGAGCGTGTGCGCTCGCAAGGTTTACATTAGAAAAACCGAATATACATGAGCCATTCCCGGCACCAAGGCCGGCCGGGCGCCCGAGAGAAGCTGCCGATGTCCGAAACGCCGATCCACGTCCTCGTCGCGAGCCTGGCCTTTGCCGCCGGCATCATTTTCGGCGCCACGGCGCAACGGACGAACTTCTGCACCATGGGCGCGATCTCGGACATGGTGAACTTTCAGGACTTTCGGCGCTTGCGCGCCTGGCTGCTCGCCATCGCCGTCGCCACGCTCGGCAGCCAGCTCCTGCACCTGGGCGGGGTGATCGATCTCGACCAGTCCATCTACCTGACGCCGAATCTCGGCTGGCTGGGCGCGGTCATGGGCGGCCTTCTCTTCGGATTCGGCATGACGCTGACGGGCGGCTGCGGCAACAAGACGCTCGTTCGCCTGGGCGCAGGAAACCTCAAGTCGCTCGTCGTCGCGATCGTGCTCGGCATCTTCGCGTACATGACGCTGCGCGGCCTCATCGGCGCGGCACGCGTCAACCTGATCGAGGCAACGAACATCGACCTCGCGGCGACGGGTCTCGCCACCCAGGGCCTGCCCGACATGATGGCCGCCGTGACCGGCATGCCGGTGCCGGCTACGCGTTCGGTCGCGACCGTCGCGGTCGTTCTCTGCCTGCTCTGGTGGGTGTTCAAGGATGCCGCGTTTCGGGCATCGCCCGCCAACATCGCGGGCGGCCTCATCATCGGTGCGCTGATCCCCGTCGGCTGGCTCATCACGGGCGTCGTCGGCCGCGACGATTTCGACCCGACGCCGCTGGCGTCGTTCACCTTCATCGCCCCGGTCGGCGAAAGCCTGATGTACCTGATGACGTTCACCGGCGCGAACATCAACTTCGGCATCGCGACGGTGGGCGGCGTCATCGTCGGCTCGTTCGTCATGGCGATCGCGACGAAGACGTTCCGCATCGAGTCCTTCGTGGATGCGAACGACATGATCCGCCACATCGTCGGCGCGGCGATGATGGGCGTGGGCGGGGTGATGGCGCTGGGCTGCACGATCGGCCAGGGCATCACCGGAGTCTCGACGCTGGCCGTCGGCTCGGTGCTGGCCCTCCTCTCGATTCTCGCGGGCGGCGTCTACGGCATGAAATACCTCGAAGAAGGCACGCTGGGCGGTGCCCTCAAGGCAATGGTCGCGCGCGGCTGACGGGATGTCGCGCGTTCCTCGGGCGCGAAAAAGCCCCAGCGCAGAAAAAAGGAGGCCGCGTCTCGGCGAGCCGCGGCCCAAGTCTGATCAGGGAGGAAACGCCCTGGGATCGGAACACCCAGGATGCGAGAGCCCGAAGGCTTTCGCCCCCGCAACATGGGGCCGGCCCGGTTAAAAAACGGTACCGTCACGCCGACAAAAATCGGCCTACCCCCTTTGGCGAGCCGCCCGTGGCGGCCGCTCCCGCCAGAGGCGCCAGAGATCGGCCAAGGACGCACTGGAACGGAACAGGCGTGGCCTCTTTCCGGAAGGGCACGACATAAAACGCCGGTCTCGCCCGTTCTTCCGTCAAACGGGAGAGACGCATCATGCGCCACATCGCCGCCGGGCTGATCCTGGTCGCCGCCGGCATGGGGGCCACGCCGGTCGAGGCCCATCATCGTGGCTTCTACGATCCGCTGTGTCCGCCGTCCGCCTATGTGGTTCCGCCGCCGCGCGTCTTTGTCCCGGTACCGGTCCATCGCGGCCCCGTCTATGTCTATCCGCGCGTCGTCCGTCCCCACTACCATGCCGTGCCGCCGGGCCATGCACGGCATCTCTACCGTCACTTCCCCTACCCGCGGCCGCGCGGCGCCGTGACATTCTATTTTCGGTTCTAGACGACCGCGCGATCGGTCCGGACCGCTTCCGCGACGGTCGTCTCGGGCACGTCGGGGCCTATCGCCTGGACGACGCATCTCAACCTGTGGCTGTACCGTCGCAGACCACCCGGTGCGGCTGACGTTGCGAAGCCGCCCCATGTCGGGCTAGCCTACGGACCAACGACAAAAACAACCGGCTTTGCCGGGAAAAGGCACCTTCGACTTGGAGGTGTTCGGGTTCGGCGCTGCATCGATGGCGCGCCGGGCCGCGAGGGAGGAACGATGAAGCTCAAGTCACGCCCATCCGACGACGCTGCGAATCCGGAGCGTCTCCGCGTCTTGGCACAGCGCTGCCGGGATCTCTCCGAATTGACCGTCGTGCCCGAAGTCACGCGGGAACTCGTCCGCATCGCCGACGAGCTCGACGACGAAGCCGATCACATCAGGCGGAAATAACCAATGACGGATACTTCGGTCGAAGACAGGCCGACCGGCGCCGACGCGTCCAAACCGCGCCTGGCGCCCACCGACATCCGCAATCCCGACTACTTCCACAAGGTTGTCGATTGCCAGTGGGCATGCCCGGCCCACACGCCGGTGCCCGAGTATATCCGGTTGATCGCGGCAGGCCGCTACAGCGACGCCTATATGATCAACTGGAAGTCGAACGTGTTTCCCGGCATCCTGGGCCGGACATGCGACCGCCCTTGCGAGCCGGCCTGCCGCCGCGGCCGTGTCGAGACGGATCCGGTCGCGATCTGCCGCCTGAAGCGCGTCGCCGCCGACAACAAGGACGACATTCGCGCCCGTCTGCCACGTCCCCCGGCGCAGAAGAACGGCAAGCGCGTCGCGCTGATCGGCGCCGGTCCGGCATCGCTCACCGTCGCCCGTGACCTGCTGCCGCTCGGCTACCATGTCGTGCTGTTCGACCAGGATCCGCACGCCGGCGGCATGATGCGCACGCAGATCCCGAAGTTCCGCCTGCCCGAGACCGTGCTGGACGAAGAGGTCGGCTACATCCTGGACATGCAGCCGGAGCTGCGGCTCGGGCACCGCGTCGACAGCCTGAAGGCGGTGCTCGCCGAGGGATTCGACGCGGTGTTCATCGGCTCCGGCGCGCCGCGCGGCCGCGACCTCGGCATTCCGGGGCGCAAGGAAGCCGCGGCCAACATCCATATCGGCATCGACTGGCTCGCCGGCGTCGCGTTCGGCCACATCACCCGCATCGGCCGGCGCGTGATCGTGCTCGGCGGCGGCAACACGGCGATGGATTGCTGCCGTTCGTCGCGCCGGCTCGGCGGTGAGGACGTGCGCGTCGTCGTGCGTAGCGGCTTCGACGAGATGAAGGCGTCCCCCTGGGAGAAGGAGGACGCCATGCACGAGGGCATCCCGATCCACAACTATCTCGCCCCCAAGGCCTTCACGCACGCGAACGGGCGGCTCACCGGCGTCGTGTTCGAGAAGGTCGCGGCGAAGTACGACGACAAGGGCCGGCGTACGCTGGTGCCGACCGGTGAGCCCGACGTGCACATGGAATGCGATGACGTGCTCATCGCCATCGGCCAGGAAAACGCTTTTCCCTGGATCGAGCGCGACATCGGCATCGAGTTCGACCGCTGGGGCATGCCCAAGGTCGATCCCGTGACCATGCAGTCGACCCGCCCCGGGGTCTTCTTCGGCGGCGATGCCGCTTTCGGACCGAAGAACATCATCTGGGCCGTCGCGCATGGCCACCAGGCCGCCGTCTCGATCGACAAGTTCTGCCACGGCGAGGACATTCGCGAGCGGCCGCCGCCCAATGTCAACCTCGTGAGCCAGAAAATGGGCATTCACGAGTGGAGCTACGACAACGAAATCTCGCTCGACAAACGTCACAAGGTGCCGCTGCGCGAATTGGACGTCGCGCTCAAGGATATCCGCACCGAGGTCGAGCTCGGCTTCGACCGGCGCCTGGCCTGGCTCGAGGCGCAGCGTTGCCTCAACTGCGACGTCCAGACGGTGTTCACGTCGAATCTGTGCATCGAGTGCGATGCCTGCGTCGATATCTGCCCGATGGACTGCATCACGTTCACCGAGAACGGGCCGGAAGATGAAGTCCGCACGCGGCTGAAGGCGCCCGCGATCAACCCGACGCAGGCCCTCTACGTCTCCGACTCGCTGAAAACGGGCCGCATCATGGTCAAGGACGAGGACGTCTGCCTCCACTGCGGCCTGTGCGCCGAGCGCTGCCCCACCGGCGCGTGGGACATGCAGAAATTCCTTCTCGAAACCGCACAAGCAGGGACCGCATGTCGAAGCCGATAGAAGCGATCAACGACTTCGTCGTCAAATTCGCCAACGTCAACGGCTCCGGCTCGGCCAGCGCCAACCGGCTGTTCGCCAAGTCGATCCTGCGCATGGGCGTGCCGGTCAGCGCACGCAACATCTTCCCGTCCAACATCCAGGGCCTGCCGACCTGGTACGAGGTGCGCGTGTCCGAGGACGACTGGCTCGGCCGGCGCGGCGGCGTCGACCTGATGGTCGCGATGAACCCGCAGACCTGGGACAAGGACGTCGCCTCGATCGATCCGGGCGGCTACCTGTTCTACGATTCGACCAAGCCGCTGCCGCCGTCCAAGTTCCGCGACGACGTCAACGTCATCGGCGTGCCGCTCACGGAGATCTGCAACCGCGCCTACAGCGACCCGCGTCAGCGCCAGCTCTTCAAGAACATCATCTACATCGGCGCACTGTCCGCCCTGCTCGACATGGACGTGGCGGAGATCGAGAAACTGATCGGGGAGCAGTTCAAGGGCAAGGACAAGCTGATCGGCCCGAACGTTCAGGCGCTGCACATGGGCCGCGACTACGTCCTTAGCCATCTCGATTGCCCGATCGGGCTCCGGGTCCGCCGCGCCGATCGCGTGGGCAACCGCATCTTCATCGACGGCAACAACGCGGCGGCACTGGGGTGCGTCTACGGCGGCGCGACCGTTGCCGCCTGGTACCCGATCACGCCCTCGACGTCGATGGCCGAGGCGTTCAGCCGCCACTGCCGCCGCTACCGCGTCGATCCCGAAACGGGCAAGAATCGGTTCGCGATCATCCAGGCCGAGGACGAGCTGGCCGCCATCGGCATCGTCGTCGGCGCGGCCTGGAACGGTGCCCGCGCCTTCACCGCGACGTCCGGTCCCGGCATCTCGCTGATGCAGGAGTTCATCGGCCTCGCCTATTTCGCCGAGATTCCGGCGGTCATCTTCAACGTGCAGCGCGGCGGCCCGTCGACCGGCATGCCGACCCGCACCCAGCAGTCGGACATCCTGGCCTGCGCCTATGCCTCCCACGGCGATACCAAACACGTCCTGCTGTTCCCCGAAGACCCGCGCGAGTGCTTCGAGTTCGCGGCGTTGGCCTTCGATCTCGCCGACCGGCTGCAGACGCCGGTCTTCGTCATGCAGGATCTCGACATCGGCATGAACGACTGGCTGTGCGAGCCGCTCGCCTGGGATGACTCGCGACGGATGGACCGCGGCAAGGTCATGACGTTCGACGATCTCGAGGCCGGCAAGGAATTCGGCCGCTATCTCGACGTCGACGGCGACGGCATTCCCTACCGCACGCTGCCAGGCACGCACCCGACCAGGGGCGCCTACTTCACCCGCGGCACGTCACGCGACCGCTATGCGCGCTACAGCGAGGAAGGCCCCGTCTACGTCGACAACATGCAGCGCCTGCTGCGCAAGTTCGAGACGGCGAAAACGCTCGTGCCCCGTCCCGTGAAACGCGCCGCGAAGCATCCGACCCGCTTCGGGGCGATTTATTTCGGCTCGACGGCGCCGGCAATGCACGAGGCGTTGGCGGCGCTCGAGGCCGCCGGCATTCATCTCGACCTGCTGCGCGTGCGCGCCTTCCCGTTCCATGACGAGGTGATCGATTTCGTCAACGAGCACGACCAGGTCTTCGTCGTCGAACAGAACCGCGACGCGCAGCTCCGTATGCTGCTCGTCAACGAGGGCGCCATCGATCCCGCCAGATTCATCTCGGTGCTGCATTACGACGGCACGCCGATCACCGCCCGCTTCATCACCCAAGAGATTTCGGAGCGGCTCGCCGCCCTCAACGTCGTGCCGCTGAGGAAGACCGTGTCATGACCTATCTTGCCAAGCCGAAGCTCCACCATCCCAGGCTGCCGACCAACAAGCTCGGCTACACGCGCCGCGATTACGAAGGCGCCGTGTCGACGCTCTGCGCCGGCTGTGGTCACGACTCGATCAGCGCCGCCATCATCGAAGCCTGCTTTGAGCTGGACATCGAGCCGCATCGCGTCGCGAAGCTGTCGGGCATCGGCTGTTCCTCGAAGACGCCGACCTACTTTCTCGGCAACTCGCACGGATTCAACAGCGTGCATGGCCGCATGCCGTCGGTGCTGACGGGCGCCAATCTCGCCAACCGCGATCTCATCTACATGGGTGTATCGGGCGACGGCGATTCGGCCTCGATCGGCCTCGGCCAGTTCGCGCATTGCATCCGCCGCGGCGTCAACATGGTCTACATTGTCGAGAACAACGGCGTGTATGGCCTGACCAAGGGACAGTTCTCTGCGACCGCCGACAAGGGCTCCAAGAACAAGCGCGGCGTCATGAACACCGACTTGCCGATTGACCTCGTCGGGCTCGCGCTTCAGCTCGGCGCCACCTACGTCGCGCGCAGCTTCTCGGGCGACAAGAAGCAGCTCGTTCCGCTGATCAAGGGCGCGATCCTCCATCACGGCGCCGCCTTCATCGACTGCATCAGCCCGTGCGTCGCGTTCAACAATCACCCCGGCTCGACCAAGAGTTTCGATTACGTGCGCGAGCACAACGAGGCGGTCAACCGCCTCGACGTGATGGTGCCGCGCGAACCGATCACCGCCGACTATGCCGCCGGAACCGTCGAGGAGATCGTGCAACACGACAGCTCGGTCCTGCGTCTGCGCAAGCTCGCCGCCGACTACGATCCGCACGACCGCATCGCGGCGATGGCGTACCTGCAGCAGCGCCAGGCGGCCGGCGAGATCGTCACCGGCCTCCTGTACGTGGAGGAGTCCGCGCAGGACCTGCACGATTATCTCGGCACGGTCGACAAGCCGCTCAACGCCCTGTCCGATGCCGAGCTGTGCCCCGGCGCCGAGGCTCTCGAGGCGTTCAACGCAATGTATCGTTGACGCCGGCGATTCCGGGCCGGGCCACCCCATGGCCGGCGGTTGCCGAGTTCCCGTGCAAGCCCGGTCCCGCAAACGCGCCGGTCGCCAAGCGCACGGGGCGCCCGTGTGACCGCGTCCTCGTCTACGCGCTCATAGCGGGACTTCCTGCGCCGTCGCGATCTCTTCCGCGGCGTGGGCAAAGCCGCAACACGAGGTCAGCACCGCTGCCGTCGGCCCGACGGATAGGTAATGCGTCACAACTGGCGTCCCGGCACACGGCCTGCAATCGCCACAGCAGCCGCGCGGCGATGAAACCCCGTCGCATTCTCGGCATACAGACCCGAGGAAGAAATGAACGGCGGCGCCGATCAGACGGGCGCTTCGTTCAGCGCGCTTATTCCACGACGCGCAATCTCTCGTTGACATTTCCTGTTCGCGGGCAATCACAGGACGACGAAGCCTGCGTAATCGCGCGCGGAACATCCCCGCGATCCGTCATCCCCTCGGCCACGAGTTGTGCGGCGACCGCCTCCACACGGCGCCAGAGGCTCTGCGCCTCCGGGCTCAGACAATGCGCGTGGCGCCGAACATAGGCCGCGGCGTGCCACGGTGCTGCCGCACCGTAACGTCGCACGAGAAGTTGCGCACAGCGAACGATCTCACGGTCGTGGAGCATTACATCCTTCGATCCTGCGTTCGGTTGTCCGGTGCGAGATAGCCGGCGCAACCGCATTGCCGCCGTGACTGACGCCACAGCCTGGGGCTGTAGCCATATACGTTTGAACCCGGGCGGCGGTTCCGCGGGTCACACGAATTTGTGGCGATGTCTGATCGCTCGAATTTGATAAAAATTGTTATAAAATCGGAGTGGTGCGGGATTATGAACTCATCGTACCCGCGCGATGGCGATATGTGCCGGGCCGTGGATTCGTCGCTGCACAGCCGCTAACATTCGATCATCGCATTCTTTGGCGCAGGTCCAGATGAACCGCTTGCGGGAAGGCAGGACCGGACGAAGCCAGGACTCCCTTCGTCCCCTGCGCATCCTGCAGGTGGCCGGAATCGTGGTGCCGGCCCTGCTTCTCTCGCTCTGGGCACTGTATTCCTGGCGCATCGAGCATAAGCGTGCCGTCGAACAGGCGCAAAAGAGCGTCGGAATCGTGCGCGAATACGTCCTGCGCGTCATCCAGACCCAGGAGCTCATTCTCGGTCATGTCGACGACATGATCCATGGCATGTCATGGTCGGAGATCGCGGGCTCGGAAGCGATTCATCGGCAGCTCCAGGCGCTGCATCGGCGCTCCGACCTGAATCACGGCATCCTGGTGATCGACACGGACGGCGTCATCCGCAACAGCAGCGTGACCTTTCCGGTCGCGATCAACGTCTCGGACCGCGCCTATTTTCAGGGGCTGCGCGAACGGCCGGCGCCTCTCTACATCACCCGACGGCTGACGGGGCGTGTCCTGGGGCATGAAACGTTCGCCATCCTCCGTCACCGGTCCGGCGATACCTTCGACGGCATCATTGCCGCGAGCGTGAACGCCGAGACGTTGACGCACTTCTTCGAGAGCATGCGCGAAGACCGCCGCACCGTCGTCGAACTGATCCGGTCGGACGGTGCCCTGCTCGCCCGCTCGCCATCCCACGCATCGATCACGTTCCCGTCGGACAGCGACATCATGCGTGCCTTCGGCGCTGCGCCTGCCGGCGTGTTGACGACGCGCGCGGCGCCCGACGGGGACGAGTACATCTATGCCTACAGCCGCCTCAATGGCCTTCCCCTCTATGTCACGTACGGGATCGCCACGGCCTCGGTCATGGAGCACTGGCTGGACAACGTGCAGATCGGCGGCGCCTTTCTGCTCATCATGGCGCTGCTGTGGTTCGCCACCGTCACGCAGGCGGTTCGTCGTGGACAGGCCGCCCGTCAGCATCGGCGCACACTCGAACAGCAGGTCAGCGCGCGGACCGCCGAACTGGAGAAAGCCGTCGCCGACAAGGACGTCCTTCTTCGCGAGGTCCACCACCGCGTGAAGAACAATCTGCAGATGATCCAGGCCCTGATCCGCATGCATGCGAGCAAGATGCCGGCCGAGGCACAGTCGGTCTTCGCCGACATCACGCGGCGGATCGTCGCGATCGGTCAGGTCTACTCGCAGATCTACGGCTCGGCCAAGCTCGAAGGGCTCGACCTTGCGGTCTATCTCAGGATCGTCTGCCAGCAGACCGCCGTCGGTATCCTGCCGGACGATCAGATCCGTCTCGACATGGATCTGGAGTCGATCGAGGTCGACATCGATACGGCGCTGCCGATCGGCCTGATCGCCGTCGAACTCGTCATGAATGCATACAAGCATGCATTCCCCGATGGCCGACGTGGCGAGGTCGTGGTCAAGCTGCGGCGCCGTGATCGCTACGGCATCTTGACCGTCCGTGACGACGGTATCGGGCTCCCGCCGACGCGCCCGTCGGGCATCACCGGCCTGACGCTGATCGATGCCCTTGCCGGTCAGGTCGACGGACGTCTGAAATTCTCGTCGCTGCCGACGGGCGGTACCCGCTGCCGGCTGACCTTCCTGATCAAACGCGGCAGAAAGAGCGCCGCCACGGCCGCGGCTGTCGAGCAGCGGCGCGACGGCTCTTGGCCCGCTTAGACGCGTTCAAGCCAACGGCCCTTGGGAGCTTGGCCGGTGGACATCGTGGCCTTTGCGACAGGCCCGTTTCGGTTGACGGCCGCATATATCAAGAGATTCGAATATTACCGGTTCATGATATTAGCTGGCTGCCGCAGGCCACGCTGGAGACGCCCGAATGTGCATCCGAGGAACGCGGCCCCGTTGCAAAACGCCCGCATTCCTGCGACAGGATCCGAGCTTGGCGTTGGCGCCATGCGGGCAATGCGGAAAGCCGGTTCGGGCGTCCGTCCATGCGCGGGCTTCCGCGGGGACGATTTGGATCCCTCCCCGCGCTGCCCGCAAGTGGGCCGCCCTCAACTCGAAGGAGAGACGGGTATGGGTACTTCGAATGACCAAGGCTTGAGCCGGCGTGCCCTGCTGCGGGCGGTCGGCATCGGCGGCCTCGTGATGTCCGGGGCGAGCCTGGTCGCACGTCCGTCATCCGCCCAGGCGCTCAGGCCCGGCGCACACCTCGAGGTCTTGAACCGGCTCGTCGGCGGCAAGCAGGCCAAGCCCGGCCGGGTCACGGTCAAGATGCCGGAGATTGCCGAAAATGGCGTGCAGGTGCCGCTTACCGTGTCCGTCGAAAGCCCGATGACGGACCAGGACTACGTCAAGGCCGTGCACGTCGTCGCCGACGACAATCCGAACCCGGACGTCCTGTCGGTCTACTTCACGCCGGCATGCGGCAAGGCCGAAGTGTCGACGCGCATGCGCCTTGCCAAGACGCAGCGCGTGATCGCCTATGCCGAGATGAGCGATGGATCCGTGTGGTCGGGACAGACCGAGGTGAAGGTCACCATCGGCGGTTGCGGCGGCTGATCGAACGAGGAGTTCGGATATGGCCAGCGTGAAGGTCCGTCTGCCCAAGGAAATCAGGCGCGGCGATCTCGTCGAGGTTCGCGCCCTCGTCTCCCACCCCATGGAATCGGGTCAACGCAAGGATGCCCAGGGTAATCCGATCCCGCGCAAGATTCTCAACAAGTTCATCTGCACGTATAACGGCCGGGAGGTCATCCGGATGGATCTCGCGCCGGCGATCGCGGCCAATCCGTACCTCTCCTTCTTCGTCAGGGCGACGGAGTCCGGATCGCTGGAGCTGACGTATATCGACGACGACGGCTCCACGATTTCCGAAAAGGTGCCGTTCAAGGTCGTCTGACGGGACACCGACGGCGGGTGCGCGGTGCGAACCGCCGCACGGGGATCAACGAGGGGCTCGAGCTCGACGTCCCGGGCATCCGACGCTGGTACCGGCCCGGCCGCATCGACGCGCGTGATCCCTTTTCCTCTTCCCGCCGACGGCAAAAGGGCCCCGGCGAGGAGACCGGCAGATCGCCGCCGGTCAAGATCAGCCATCACATGTGATGCAGCAGCCGTGCGAGCGCGGCATGCAAATGCCGCCAGCCGCCTGGCGGCTTGGCCGGTGCCTCCTCCGCATCGCCGAACTGCACGCCGACGCGCTCGACGTCTTCGTCCGACATGCGACGCACGACGAGACTGAAGCCATCGCCCTGGATACGGTCGCCCACGACCGGTCGCTCGCTCATCGTGCTGAAAAAATGCTCCGCGATCGTCTGGTCGGCCTGCTCGGCCGGGATGTTCAAGCCGTAAAGTTCGCCGAGCGTTCCCATCCGGACGGTGCCCGGAAACACGAACTCGGCCTCCGGCGGTGGCGCCCTCTCCTCGGTCGTATGGCCGCGGAACAGCGGGTCGAGGAGATAGACCCGCCACGGCGGCGCGAGGACGTAGAGATAATCCCCGCTCCTGATCTCGTCGATCGCGGGCGGCGGCAGGATCTGGTTGACCCGCACGAGGAGGAGTGGCCGCGCCCAGGTTGGAAGCTTGCGTGAAGCGAGAATGGGCGCATCGGGCTCGATTGCGTAGCCGACGATCTCGTATTCGAGCTGACCGGGAAGGTCGAGCTCGACGCGGCGCACGTCGACGTGCCGTTGCGGCAGGGCGACCCGAAGCGCCTTCGCCACCGGCGCGATCGTCCACCCCTGCACGATCAGCGAGATCAGCACCACGAAGAAGGCCACGTTGAAGTAAAGCTCGGCATTCGGCAGACCCGACAGCATCGGGATCGATGCGAGAAAAATGCCGACGGCGCCGCGCAAGCCGACCCACGCGATGAACGCGGTCTGACGTTTTCCGAAGCGGAACGGCAGCAGGCACAGCACGACGGTGATCGGCCGGCTCACCACGATCAGCGCGACGGCGACGATCAGCGCCGGAACGGCATATTCGAACAGACGCGACGGCGTCACGAGCAGCCCGAGCATGACGAACATGACGATCTGGGCCATCCAGGTCGCCGCATCGTGAAAGCTCGTGATCGTGGCGAACGCGCGGAGCGGCCGGTTGCCGAGGACGAGGCCGGCAAGATAGGCACCCAGCAGTCCGCTGCCGCCGAGGAGCCCCGTCAGGCCGTACGTTGCGATCGCGGCCGTGATGACGAAAGGCGCGTGGAGACCGCTGGGCAGATCGACCCGGTTCACGATCCACGACATGGCCAGGCCGCCGGCCACGCCGAGACTGGCGCCGAGCACCAGTTGCTGCCCGAACATCGCCACACTGCTCCACGTAAACGTGCCGCCCGCCGCAAGGACCTCGACGAGCGCAATCGTCATGAACACGGCCATCGGGTCGTTCGTCCCGGACTCGATATGCAGCGTCATATGCACGCGACGCTGTAATCGAAGGCCGCCGGCACCGAGAAGGAAGAAGACGGCCGCCGCATCGGTCGAGGCGACGATCGCGCCGATCAGCAGTCCCTCGATCCATCCGATCCCGAACAGATACGCGGCAATTCCGCCCGTGATTGCCGCCGTGATGACGACGCCGACCGTCGCCAGGACGAGCGATGGCGCGAGTACGCCCCTGAAGAACGAAAGCTTCGTCCGCAACCCGCCGTCGAACAGGATGACGGCAAGTGCGAGAGAACCGATGAAGTAAGCGGCCTGATAGTCTTCGAAGAAGATGCCGCCGGGCCCGTCCTCGCCCGCCAGCATCCCGATCACGAGGAAAACCAGCAGCAACGGTGTCCCGAACCGGGACGCGACCAGACTCGAGAAGATGCCAGCCAAAATCAGGAGGGAGCCGACGAGGAGGACGGCATTGGTGAATTCGATGCTCTCCATCCTTCCCGTCACCTTCCCTTCTTCTCATGGCGATCTTACGAGCCCTTCTTCTCATGGCGATCTTACGAGGCGAGCAGGCAGGGATGCCAACACAACGCGACGGCACCGACTTGACTCCGGCGATGCGTCTGCTGGTACCGGCTTCGTCGCGATGCAGGCCTGATTTCGAAGCCGTCAGCCCTTGGCGCGTCACTCCCGCCGTTCGGCGGGACCATACGCCTGTGCGACAGCGCGACGGTACGCCGCCGACATTCGCTGGCTCCGCTGAGAACGGCCAAGGCCGATCGGGTTCGTGTCGAATGGCATTCTCGACGCGCACATGCGGAATGGTGCAGCTTGCCAGAAGGCGCCGTCACGTTACACGGCTTCCGGAACGCTGACGCTCGCTGCGCGTTGTGCCGCTTGGAAACGTGGCGTTATCAGGACCGCATAAAAGCAGGGTGAGACGTCAACAAAGCTTGGCTCGCGCGGGTTCGATCCGCCACTCCCTTGGGCTCGCCGGGTGAAGCCTGTTGCAAGGCGGCCATCCTTGGCCGTCGCGCCGTAGCCGTCACCGGCCGGGTTCCTGGGGTGGGTATAACCATCGAGCAGGGAATGTGATGACCATGCGTGCAGCAATCGGAGTGATATGGAGCGTAGCGCTCGGTCTGTTGACCGTGGCATGTGGCAATACGGAGAAAGATCGTATGACGACGGGCGGGCTCGGCGGCGCGGCCGCCGGCGCGCTCGTAGGCGGTCCGATCGGGGCAATTGTCGGTGCCGGACTCGGCGTCGGAGGCGGCTACTGGTTGGACGAAGGTCTGGAGACGAAGGTCGCCTCCGCAAAACGCGACTATTACGCCAGCGACAGCACCGCGCAGGCCCGGCAGGAAAGCATGTCGGGTGCGGCGGACCGCTCGCGCGCCTGGACGCGCGACGAGATACACGACAAGCTGCACGACGTCGGCTACGAGCGGGTCTACAACATCCGCCGCGACGGCAACGTCTATCTCGCCCGCGGCGAGCAGCGCGGCCAAGCCTACGACATCAGGGTCGATGCGATGACCGGGCGCATCATCTCCTCGGACCCGGCGACGCGGTCCACCGCGACGCGGACTGGTACGCCGTCGGGCATGATGACGCAGCAGCAGATCCGCGACGAACTCGGTCGCCAGGGCTACAGCAACGTTACGAATCTGCGGCGCAACGGCGATGCCTACGTAGCGCAGGCGATTCGTGAAGGACAGACCTATGATCTCCGGGTCGACGCCCGCAGCGGCCGCGTCGTCGAGAGTACCGTGGCACGGGCGCCCATGCAGGATCAGCCCCCGAGCGGTGCGCCGGAAATGCCCAGCATGCCGCGCCAGTCGCAGTGATCCGGGTCGGTCGCGAGGCCCCTCGCCGATGGTGGGGGTTCCCTCGCTGCCGACAAGGCTGCAGGTTCGCCCTCTTCACCCGGCTTCGACGATCGGCTGTGCGAGAATCCAAAGGCTCAGGACGGTATAGCCGATCATGAGCGCCGTCATCGGATACTGGCTCCGACGGGCGGCCCGATGATCCTGGAATACGAACAGCGCCGCCTCGTGCGCCAGCCAAACGGCAATGACATGCCCGCCGACGATCGCGGCGACGGCCGTGTACCATGCGGCGCGCGCATCAATGATGCCGATGTCGAGGCGGTAAAGCGCGGTACCGAACAAGTCCCAGCCGAACCCGAACGGGTCGGAGGACAGGGGAATCAGGAACTGTCCCGCCAAAAGCAGGAACGAAAGATAGTGCGCGAGATGATAGGCGATCCCGATCGGGACCAGCGACAGAACGAACCGGCCGGCAAGCTTGCCCATTGAGCGGCCGTCCGGCGGTTGCGGCGTTCCGGCGGCAAAGGCTATCAGCGCAACGACGCCGAGATAAACCGTCGCGAAGACCACGGGCGCCAGGGCGAGCGCAGCCGACGCCAGTACGATGTAATCGCCGGATGGTCCGCCTGTCGCCGGCGGTGCACCGAGCCGAAGGTCGACCACGCCGGCCCACAGCGGGGTTTCGAACAACCCGTCGATCGTGACCGTCGAAAGCGTCAGCAGCACGAATGCCGTGACCGACGAAGACGCGGGTTTGTCGTCAAGCAGTCCGACGGCATAAGGCCGCAGGCGCCATGTCCATCGCCCGTTCACCGGCATGAAACGAAGCGGGGCGAACCGGCCGACCAGCCCGAAGAAGACCGAGAACAGCTCGCCCCCGCGCAGCCATGCCTCGCGGCCGAATGCCAGACATCCCGCCCATGTCACCAGGGTATAGACGAGGGCGACCACGGCAATGTTGCGGGGCACGTCGCGACCCGGCCAGAGCAGCTCGGCCCAGGCGAAGGCAAGGAACAGGATCACGGCCGGCCACACACCCAGCCACGCCGGATAGCGGAATCGGGGCGAATATGCGGTGCCGGTCCGGCCGCGTCCCGCGATCGTCTCCATCCATGCAAACGCTACGGCCCAAGGGCTGATCAGCGCCCACACGTTCCCGATGAAGGCGCACACATAGGCCAGACCAACCCATCCGACGATCCAGATCGCCGTCGGCGCGATGTTCTTGAACGGGTCCTGACGGCCGAAGAGCCCAGCTGCCAGGACCAGGGCGAACGCGGCAACCGACATGACCTGAAACGGCAGCAGCACCACGCGCGGAACGTTCCCGCACATGGCAGGCACGTTCGATCCGGCCCACCCTGACGAAGACGAACCGGCGCCTCCGCGTTGCCGTGCGCCGAACAGCGCCAGAAGAACGAAGGTGACGGCGACGACCCCCGCCGCACCCCACAGGTAGAGCCAGAGCGGCAGCGGAAGATCGTAACGCTGACCGAATGCATGCCCGTACGCCGAACCGGTCGGCCATGCCAGGTAGATGGTAAGGAGCGCGGCGGACGACCGTCGGATGCGCACGAACGGTACGCCGTCAGCGCGGATGAACTTCGACATGAATGAGAACCCGATGCGCGCGCCGGCCCTCGCCGTTGCCGCCATGCATCTCGACCGGAAAGCGACCGGTGCTGCGCGCTTCGAACGCCATCTCGCGCGGCGCATCGGGGCGAACTTCGATCTCGATGTCGTATCCGTGCAGATGAAGGATGGTCGGTTGATCCACCGTCCATCGTAGGACCACGGCGTCGCCGCGAACGACGCGGACCGTACGAAGGCCGCCGTCCATCTTCCCGTCCTTGATGCTTAATTCGAAGCGGCGGACCTCACCCGTTTGCGCGGCCGATCCGGTCGGCATCGCGATCGGCACGAGCATGGTGATAAGCGCCGCGGCGATGAACCTTGACCGGGTGAGAGTACCTGCGACCGGCGCGATCTTCCGGGTGATGGAGCGCATTGTGAATGCTCCCGTGCCGGCACCATGATACGATGCCATTGGGCGTGCGAACAGGTAACCGAACAGATGTCGACGCGGCTCGATGCGTCATTGGCATCGACCGGACGGATCATCGACATCAAAAAGATCTCCCATCGCGACCGGCGGTGCCGCCGGACAGACGCTGCGGAACGACGCCCGTCATCTCAGGCATTGAAGGGAGGCTCAGAACATGAAGCGCGCATTGGCCGTTGCCGCCATGGCGGCGGCACTCGGCATCTCTTCGCAATCCGAAGCGGAGATCCTGGCGATGCTGAATTACGAGAGCAAGCCACCCGAGGCGCTCAAGGCGTTCAAGCATCCGGTCGCCGGACAGGTCCGCAAGGAAGGCCTTGCGATCATCGACGTCAATCCGGCTTCGGCGAACTACGGGAAGATCGTCGAGGACATTCCCCTGCCCGAGGATCTCGTCGCCCACCACATCTTCTACAATCGCGACGCATCGAAGGCGTATATCACGGCGCTCGGCAAGAGCGAGCTGCGCGTCATCGACATGACGAAACGCCCGCTTACCATCGCGACCATTGCCGTTCCCGACTGCAAGGTCGGCGAGGACATCGTCTTCTCCGAAGACAACACGCGCTGGTACCTCACCTGCATGGGATCCGACAGCGTGATCATAGGCGACGCCCGCGAAGATCGGCCGATCAAGACCATCGCGACGCCGAATCCATATCCGCACGGCATCGCCATTCATGACGGCATCGACCGGCTTCTCGTGACCAGCACCGTTCGGCCTTCGGATCTGGGCGACGCGGGCGAAACGATCGCGGTGATCGAGGCCAGCACCGGCAATGTCCTGTCGACGCACAAGGTATCCGGCAAGGCGACACCATCCGGCGAAGCGCCGGTGGAAGTCCTGTTCGTACCGGGGGCAAATCCACCGGTCGCCTACGTCACCAACATGTACGGAGGCACGCTGTGGACGGCCACGTGGGATCCCCAGCGCAAGGATTTCATCGTCGAGCAGGCGTTCGACTTCACCCCCCTCAAGGCAGGCATTCCGTTGGAGATGTACTTCAACAGGAAAGCCGACCGGCTCCACGTGACGACCGCCAAGCCGGGCCACCTGCACATCTTCGACATCTCGTCAAATCCGGCCAAGCCGCAACACGTCAAGACCATACCGGCGGGCGAAGGCGCGCATCATGTGGCGTTCACGAAGGACGAACGCTATGCCTTCGTACAGAACTCGCTGCTCAATCTGCCCGGCATGAGCGATGGCTCGATCACCGTCGTCGACCTCGTCAAGGGCGAGGCCGTCGCTAGTATCGACACCCTCAAGGAACGGGGCTTCAACCCGAACAGCATCGTACTGCTGCCGGATTGGAATCATCCGGCCGGTCATTGATTTCGTACCGACGGTCGGGGTTGCGCATCGCGCGGTCCCGACCGCGGCCCCGGTCGAACGACAGCCAGGTCGACGTGGCCCGCAGCGGCACCGATCCGTTAGACGCGGGAATGACGGGTTCGGCGCCACCACTCGGGCACGAAGAAAGTGCCTTGACGTCACCCGCCACCTGCGGTTGACTTGGGTGTGACGAATTGCGCCCGCCGGGTCCTGGCCCCCGCGCGGGCGTTTTGATTCGGCGGGGCGAAGCCACGCAAGCAGGGGGACATGTCCCACTGTCCCACTGTCCCACTGTCCCACTGTCCCACTGTCCCACCGTTTCACCGTCCCGGATCCCGTAC
>CALANV010000054.1 GCA_937926175.1 uncultured Rhodospirillales bacterium
AAAAAAGCCCGCAGTGACGCGGGCTTAGGTTTGTCTGGTGCCTGATCCTGCCGGCGGCTGCCGGACGTGGAATCATTCCCACTCGATCGTTCCCGGCGGCTTGCTCGTCACGTCGTAGACGACGCGGTTGATGCCGCGCACCTCGTTGACGATCCGCGTCGCGCAGTTGGCGAGGAACGCGTGGTCGAACGGATAGCTGTCGGCGGTCATGCCGTCGGTCGAGGTGACGGCGCGCAGCGCGCAGACATAGTCGTACGAGCGCGCATCGCCCATGACGCCGACCGTCTTGACCGGCAGCAGCACGGCAAAGGCCTGCCAGATCGCGTCGTAGAGGCCGGCGCGGCGGATCTCCTCGAGATAGATCGCGTCCGCCTTGCGGAGGATGGCGAGCTTCTCGGCCGTGACGTCGCCGGGAATGCGGATCGCGAGGCCGGGGCCGGGGAACGGATGCCGGCCGACCAGCCGCTCGGGCAGGCCGAGCTCGCGGCCGAGCGCGCGCACCTCGTCCTTGAACAGCTCGCGCAGCGGTTCGACCAGCTTGAGATTCATCCGCGCCGGCAGGCCGCCGACGTTGTGGTGGGACTTGATCGTCACACTCGGCCCGCCCGTGAACGACACAGATTCGATCACGTCGGGGTAGAGCGTGCCCTGGGCGAGGAACTCGGCGCCGCCGAGCTTCTTCGCCTCCTCCTCGAACACGTCGATGAAGGTCGCCCCGATGATCTTGCGCTTCTGCTCGGGATCGGTGACGCCCGCGAGCTTGCTCAGGAACAGGTCGCTCGCATCGCGGTGGACGAGCGGGATGTTGTAGTGCCCGCGGAACAGCGACACCACCTCCTCCGCCTCGCCCTCGCGCAGGAGACCATGGTCGACGAAGATGCAGGTCAGCTGATCGCCGATGGCCTCGTGGATCAGCACCGCCGCCACCGACGAATCGACGCCCCCCGACAGGCCGCAGATCACGCGCCCCTTCCCGACCTGCGCGCGGATCCGCTCAATCGCCTGCTGCCGGAATGCGGCCATGGTCCAGTCGCCGGTGCAGCCGGCCACGCGATGCGTGAAGTTCTTCAGAAGCTGGCCGCCCTGAGGTGTGTGAACGACCTCGGGGTGGAACTGGACCCCATAGAACCGCCGCTCGTCGTCGGCGATGGCCGCAAACGGCGCCCCCTCGGTGGTGGCGACGGCGCGGAATCCCGGCGGCAGCGCGATGACCCGGTCGCCGTGGCTCATCCACACCTGCTCGCGCGCGCCCTTGGGCCACAGCCCCTCGAACAGCTTGCAGTCGTCGACGACGTCGATGAACGCCCGGCCGAATTCGCGGCGGTCCCCCTCTTCCACCTTGCCGCCGAGCTGTGCGCACATCGTCTGCTCGCCATAGCAGATCCCGAGCACGGGCACGCCGAGCCGGAAGACGATCTCAGGGGCGCGCGGCGTGTTTTCCGCCGTGACCGAAGCCGGCCCGCCGGAGAGGATGATCGCCT
The DNA here is from genome assembly GCA_937926175.1 of uncultured Rhodospirillales bacterium. GTDB lineage: Bacteria > Pseudomonadota > Alphaproteobacteria > CACIAM-22H2 > CACIAM-22H2 > CALANV01. Next base: position 1,482 of record CALANV010000054.1, read on the forward strand.
TGGGCGCGAAGGCGCGGATCGCGTCCTCGCGCATGCTGAACGGATGTATTTCGCAGTACACGCCGTTCTCGCGCACGCGCCGCGCGATCAGCTGGGTGACCTGGCTGCCGAAATCGAGAATGAGAACGCGATCAGTCACGGGATTCGAGGCCGGGCTTCATTGAGGGAGAGACCGCGATACATAGCCGGGAACCGTGCCCGGCGAAACGGAATTCATTGCGCGACCGGGTGCCCGGCACACGGCCGCGGGCCCGATTCGCGATCCATGCCGTCGGCCGGGTGAATCGAGCGTGGCCGGGTTCAGCTTGCCGAGTAGGACCCGAGTCGCGCGATCGCCTGCCTCAAGTCCGGCCAGCCGTAGCCGATCTCGTCGAGATCGCGGCCCCAGAACCGCTCCCGCCGCTCGGCGACGCGTTCGCCGCCCATGCGTTCGTAGAAGAAACGGGCCGGGTTGTCGCGCAGGACCCAGACGATCGACCGGGCGAATCCGCGTTCCGCCAGGGCGGCGAAGCCGCCCGCGAGCAGCTGGCGGCCGATCCCCTGATCGTGAAATTCCGGCCGGACGTAAAGCGTGTAGACCTCGCCGACGCGCGAATCGGCATAGGTCCCGCCGAGCAGCTGCGCGCTCACGCGGCTCGGGCCCACGCTGGCGAAGCCGATCACGCCCCAGCCGACTTCCGATGCGACGATCACCGGTTGAACGTCGCCGCGGTTGCGGATGAGCCAGGCCCATTCCGCCGCCTGGCGCTCATAGGAAAGACGGATCAAACCCTTGTCGGGAAGAATGCCGGCGTAGGTCGATCGCCACGTATCGACGTAGACCTTCGCGATGTCGACCGCGTCCTCGACGGTCGCACGACCAATGATCGCCATATCGAAAAAGTATCACGTTTCCGCCGGCGCAGCATCTGCCGCCTGCGCACTCTCGAGCACGGCAACGAAGAATCCGTCCGTACCGTGTCGCGCCGGTGACAGTCTCAGGTACGTGTCGCGCGTCGGCGGCGCGCCGCCGATCGTCTCGGCCCAGATCTCGACGACCGGAACGGGCCGGAACCCGGCGTGCGTATTCCTGAACCATTCGATCTGGTCCTCGTTCTCGGCCGGCAGCACCGAACACGTCACGTAGACGAGGCGTCCGCCCGGCCGCACGAGGCGCGCGGCGCTGTCGAGGATGCGCCGCTGCAACGCCGTGAGCTCGTCGATATCGACGGGCCGAAGCGCCCATTTGCCGTCGGGATTGCGCCGCCACGTCCCGGTGCCGCTGCACGGCGCATCGACCAGGACGCGGTCGAAACTGGCGCGATGGCGCTTCACCCAGGGATCGCGCTCGCTGGAAAGCGTGCGCGCCTCGACGTTGAACACGCCGGCGCGGCGAAGGCGTCGCGTCGCCCCCTCGAGACGCTTGCCCGAGACGTCGAGGGCGACGATGCGCCCCTTGTTCGCCATCGCCGCCGCGATCGCCAGCGACTTTCCGGCGGCCCCGGCGCAGAAATCGCAGACCCGAAAGCCGGGACGGGCCGCGACCAACAGGGCGGCAAGCTGCGAGCCCTCGTCCTGGACCTCGACGAGGCCCTCGCGGAAGGCACCGATACCGGTCAGCGGCGGGCGGCCATTGACGCGGATGCCCCATGGCGACCATCGCGTGGGGGTGACCTCCAGCCCCTCCGCCGCGAGCCGACGGAGTGCCTCGTCACGCGTCGTCTTCAGCGCATTGGCACGCAAATCGAGCGGCGCGGGCATGCCGAGCGCCGCCATCTCGGATGCAAGATCGTCGCCGAATCGCGCGCGCAGTGCCGGATGCAGCCATTCGGGATAGTTGTGGCGGACCCATGGCGGCTGCGCCGGATGCTCGAGCGTCCGCCCGATCAGCGCATCGACGAGCCGCGCCTCGGCCGGCGACAGACGCGGCGGGCGAAAGCGTCCGCCGTCGAACGCGGCACCAATCCGCTCCGCCGGCCACCCCTCGCCCACCGCGAGCCACGCGATGGCGCGCCGGCGATTGTCGGCCGCGGACCCGTCCGCGTCCCTGGCCACGCGCGCCAGCCACCAGTCGAGCTGCGCGCGATGCCGCAGCACGCCGTAGACGAGGCCGGCGATGGCGGCCCGGTCCTTGGCGCCGATGTAGCGACGGCTCTTGAAGTACCCGCCGGCGACGACATCCGCCGGCGCACGCTGCGCATCGACGGCCTCGAGAATCTCGATCGCCGCCTGGATCCTTGCGCCGGGCGTCATGCGGCGGACGGACGGCTAGATGGGCCGGTAATTCGGCGCCTCCCGTGTGACCGTCACGTCGTGCACGTGGCTTTCGCGCAGCCCGGCCGCCGTGATCCGGATGAATTCGCAGTTCCGCTGCATCTCGGCGATGGTGCGGTTGCCGGTGTAGCCCATGGCCGCGCGCAGGCCGCCGATGAGCTGATGGATCACGGCGCTGACCGACCCCTTGTAGGGGACCATGCCCTCGACGCCTTCCGGCACCAGCTTCAGCGAGTCCTTGATGTCCTGCTGGAAGTAGCGGTCGGCGGAGCCGCGCGCCATGGCGCCGATCGACCCCATGCCGCGATAGGCCTTGTACGAACGGCCCTGGTACAGGAACACCTCGCCCGGGCTTTCGTCCGTGCCGGCGAAAAGCGAGCCGAGCATCGCCGCACTGGCGCCGGCCGCGATCGCCTTGGCGAGGTCGCCCGAATACTTGATGCCGCCGTCGGCGATGACCGGAATGTTGTGCTTGCGGCAAACCTCGACGGTCTCGAGAAGTGCGGTCAGCTGCGGCACGCCGACGCCGGCGACGACACGCGTCGTGCAGATCGAGCCCGGACCGATCCCGACCTTGACCGCATCGGCGCCGGCGTCGATCAGCGCCTTCGCGCCGTCGGCGGTGGCCACGTTGCCGGCGATGATCTGCGTATAGTTGCTCAGGCGGCGGACGCGCTCGACGGTCTTGAGGACGCCTTCGGAATGACCGTGGGCGGTATCGACGACGACGACGTCCACCTCGGCATCGAACAACGCCTCGGCCCGGGCGACGCCGGCATCGCCCGTTCCCGTCGCCGCGCCGACGCGAAGCCGCCCTTTCTCGTCCTTGGTCGCGTTCGGAAAGCGCTGCGCCTTCTCGATGTCCTTGACCGTGATCAGGCCGATGCAGCGGTAATCGTCGTCGACGACCAGAAGCTTCTCGATCCGGAACTGGTGCAGAAGGCGCTTGGCCTCCTCCCGCGACACGCCCTCGCGCACCGTCACCAGCCGCTCCTTGGTCATGAGCTCGCGGACCGGCTGTGCGGAGTTCGATGCGAAGCGGACGTCGCGGTTGGTGAGAATGCCGACCAGCTTGCGGGTCCCCGGCTCCACCACCGGAATGCCGGAGATCTTGTGTTCGGCCATCAGGCGGAGCGCGTCGGCGAGCGTCGCGTCCGGCGAGATGGTGACCGGATTGATCACCATTCCGGATTCGAACTTCTTCACCTTGCGCACTTCCTCGGCCTGGCGCTCGGGATCGAGATTGCGGTGAATGACTCCGAGGCCGCCGGCCTGCGCCATGGCGATCGCGAGACTGCTCTCGGTCACCGTGTCCATCGCTGCCGAGATCAGCGGGATGCCGAGCTCGATTCGCGCGGTCAGTTGGGTGCGCGTGTCGCACTCGGTCGGAAGCACGGACGAACGCGCCGGCTTCAGCAAAACGTCATCGAATGTCAGGGCTACGGGAAAATCCAAGGCCGCCTCCGTTTCGGAAGTGGCCGGCCATCATACACAAGCACCGCGTGATTCCAACGCGATTCCAGGGCGCGCCGCCGATTCGTTCGAGGCGTCGTGGCACGCAAATCGTCGCGGGCACGCAACACCTTGGGCCGGTCACGCGCCCTTGAAGCCGGTCGCGACGAAATAGAACTCCGCCGACTCGGCGCGACTCGCGGGCGGCTTGATGCGGCGGACGGTGGCGAAGCGGCGGCGCAGCTCGCCGGCGAATTCCTGCTCGCCGCCGCCCTGGAAGATCTTGGTCACGAACGCGCCACCCGGCCGCAGAACCTCGACCGCGAAGGCCAGCGCCGCCTCGGCCAGGGCCATGATCCGCAGATGATCGGTCTCGGGATGACCGGTGGTCGACGGCGCCATGTCGCTCAGGACGACATCGACATCACCCCCGCACGCCGCCTTGACGGTGGCGGGTGCATCGTCGGCCAGGAAGTCGAGACGCAGCACCGTCGCGCCCGGCACCGCCCCCATCTCCAGGACGTCGACCGCCACGACCCGGCCCACGCCGTCGGCGGCGCCGACGCGCTCGGCGGCGACCTGCGTCCACCCGCCCGGCGCCGCACCGAGATCGACGACGGTCATGCCGCGCCTGAGCAAGCGCACTTTCTCATCGATCTCCAGCAGCTTGAAGGCGGCGCGCGAACGGTAGCCACACCGTTTCGCCTCGGCGACGTAGGGGTCGTTGAGCTGGCGCTGCAGCCATCGGCTCGACGCCGGGGTCCGCCCGCGCGCCGTCCGCACGCGCTCGGCCAGCCGCCGGCCCTGCGGCCCGTGCTTCGTCATGCGTGACCGTTCGCCTGCACTTGCCGGCAATCGGCCCGCATCAGGCCGAGAATGATCCCCTCGCGCAGCCCTCGGTCGGCGACGCGCAGGCGCTCGACCGGCCAGAGGCGGCAGATCGCCTCGAGAATCGCGCAGCCGGCGACCACGAGATCGGCGCGGGCCGTGCCGATGCACGGATGGGCGGCACGGCCGGCCCAGTCCATGGCCGCCAGCTCGCGGCTGACGGCGATGACGTCGACGAGCTCGAGCCGGCATCCGTCGACGAGGGCGCGTTGGTAACGCGGCAGACGCATGCGGACTCCGGCGATGGTCGTGACCGTGCCGGACGTGCCGAGCATCTGCACCTGTCCCCGCCGCACGCGCTCGGCAATGGCATGCCGCGCCTCGAATGCCGCCAGACGTGTGACGATGTCCGTCACCATCGCCTCGTAGCTGTCGCGCGAGATGCGGTCGCCGCCATATTTTTCGGCGAACGTGACGACGCCGGTATCGAGCGAAATGGTCTCGATGATGGTCCACCCGGTACCGGCGACGTGGCGGAGCCACAGGATCTCGGTGCTGCCGCCGCCGATGTCGAACAGGATCGCGTTCGGAATGCGTACGTCGAGGAGCGGCGCGCACCCCGCGAGCGCCAGCTCCGCCTCTTCCTGCGGCTCGATGATCTCCAGCGTGATGCCGGTCTCGCGGGCAACGCGGCCGAGGAACTCGCTGCCGTTCCGGGCGCGGCGGCAGGCCTCCGTCGCCACGCCGCGGAAGCGCGTCACCATCCGCCGCCGCAGCTTGGCGGCGCAGACATGGAGGGCATCGATGGCGCGATCCATGGCGCCGCTGCCCAGGTTGCCGGTCAGCGACAGGCGTTCGCCCAGGCGGACGATCCGGGAGAATGCATCGATGACCTGGAAGGAGCCGTTGGTGGCGCGGGCGACGAGCAGCCGGCAGTTGTTGGTTCCGAGGTCGAGCGCCGCGAGAACCGGTCCATCCCCGACGGGCGGTGCCGGGGCCGGCGAGCGGCCAAGATGAGGGGTTCGGTCGACGTCAACCACGACAGCAAAGCTCCCTGCCGGCGTTCGGCACTCAAGGTCTTGTATTTCCCGGCATCGTAACTAAAAGCAAGGGCAGTGGCGAGCCCCGTGCCCCTACATGGGTGCTACACAAGGGGCCCGTCTTCGTGCTAGAAGGCCGCGCCGCCGGCAATCGGCGGCCCAGCCCGGTCCGGTTGGGGGATCGTCTAACGGTAGGACAGCGGACTCTGACTCCGCCAGTCTTGGTTCGAATCCAAGTCCCCCAGCCACCCTTCTCTTCCCAAATGCGAATCGCAACGGACGCCGCCGGGACCGAAGACGGCGGCGATGCGGCACATGTCGATCATGACAGGTGCGTCGGACGCGGGTCCCGCGCGGTATGCGTGGCATCGAGGCCCGGGACAATCGAGCCAGTACCGGCGATCGTCGTCGCCCGAGAGGATTGTCGAAGACCGCGTATATGACCTGAGGGCGCAAACTCGTCACGATGGCGACATACCTGTCGCCAACCAATTGTTTTATATGTATTTTCTGTGTCCTTTGGATCCGGAAACGTCCGGTGGCGCCTCGGCCGGCCGCTTCCGGGCACATGGAGGGGGTTCGATCCCCCAATCCCCATGCCAAGTCCCGGACAAGTTTGCGGCACGGCAGCCTCGTTCGCTTCGCCTCGCCGTCGGACCGACGGGGCCGGGATCGAGGCGGCAACCCCGCTTCCACCCGACAATGCCGCCCCTGGCCGCGAGCAAGATGCCGGCGCAACCACTCCTGCCGGTCTAGCGACAAGGGAAGCGGGTTGGATTGCGTCGCGGCACAACCCGTGCGCTATAATGACGGGCCGACGACGATATCCCGGGTCGAACGGGTAGATCCGATCGAATAGGGTTGATACAGATCGAAGCGTACCGACGACACCGCTGAACGGTTCCAAGTTTCGCAGCGATCTGCCGGTATCGGCAAAGGGAGAAAGACGAGGATGACCATCGATGTCCTGACATCCGGCGATGTAACCATCTTCATGCCGGTCGGCCGGCTCGACAGCAACAACAGCGGCGAGGCCGAGACGACGGTGATCAGCCAGCTCGATGGAGGGGCATCCAGAGTCGTGTTCGATTTCGACAGGATGGACTATATCTCGAGCGCCGGCTTGCGCGTCGTCCTGATGGCGGCAAAGCGGCTTCGCGGCATGGGCGGCAAGCTCGCCCTGTGCAACCTGAAGCCGCACATCCGCGAGATCTTCGAAATGAGCGGCTTCCTTTCGATTCTCACCGTCTGCAACAACCGAATGGAAGCCGAACAAGCCATCGCAGGCTAGCGCTCCGTCCGGGCGGCACGCGCCCGGCAAACCGCCGTCGGTCCATCTCCACCGCCGCCTCGCTTCGCAGGGCAGCCCGTGTCACGGCAAAGGGCGGGCGGCCGTCACCAGCCGCCCGCCCTGCCCTTGCGGCGGAGAAGGAGAGAAGCGGGGCCCACGACAGGCCCTGCAAGAGGCGCTCGCTTCCCTCCAGCCTGTCAATTAAGCGGGATCGTATACCACATCTGCAGTTCGACCTGGCCGTTTTCATTCCGCTTAATGTCGATCAGGCCAGGCGGATAGGTTTCGAGGCTGATGTGGGTCTCCTTGCCCTTGCGCTCGACCCCGAAGTCGGGCCCCTGCTCCTGGTGATACTTCTTGATGTTTTCAAGAAGCTCCCGCGCCTCGTTGTAGAATCCCGGCTTGGGCGTGAGATTATTCCGAGCGACAAACTGCCCGATATTTTCGAGCGCCTCCTCGATGTAGGAGATGCCGTGCTTTTTGCCGTTGGCCAGCAACTCATCGACGCACCGCCTGGCCTCAGGCGTGCTGGTATCCAGCTTCCTTAGAAGCTCCGTAAACGGCTTCCAGACGACGTTCTTCGGCTCGCCCTTGACGACGTGCTCCTTGTGGACGTGCTCGGTGCCGTGCGCCCGGTCGAAGCGCGTCGTGATGAAGTTCAAAGCGTGCTTGATGCAATGGCCGATGCTGCGGAACACATTGGCCACCTTGCGCAAGCCGCTTTCATGGTCCTCGCCATGGCCGGAGAGGCGGAACACCGTCGGCATGCCCACGCTTTCGAACTTCATGAAAAGCTGCGGCGAGCCGTCCCTCCCCTTCAGGCGATCGAAGCACAGCGCCCCTCTCTTGGACGGAAGTTTGCCCTGGAAGTCCTCGATGCCGCGCTGGGTCGGCTGGTTCGTGAACAGCCCGCGCGGGGTCGGACCGTCATGCCGTTCGTTGAAGTGCGTCGAGATACGGTCATAGGCGGTCGGCGCCGCGCTCAGATACCTGAACAGCCTGTTGCCCGGATCCTGCATGATCATCGTGCCTTCGCGCACGAGATGATCACCGCCTTCGAGCAGCTCCAGCTCGGCCGCCTTGGCGGTCAGATACCAGGAAATGGCGCGGGTGGTATGCAGGCAGCTCTTGACGTCGTAGGTCGTGCCATTGACGGTGACGCGGATGGTGTCACCCCTGTCGTTCACCTGGCCATGGTTGAGGGCATTGACCAGATGCTCGCCCGTGTTGATCAGGGCGCGCATCTCCTCGTTGCTGATCTTGGAGCCGCACAGGTCGCGATAGGCGATCAGCTTCTCCATTATCTTGTCGCCGTGCCGGGCAAGAATGCCGTCGTCATACATGCCCGGCTGCCCGCGTGGCGGGTTCGCCAGCGCCGTCACATACGGGTTGTTGCGAACGAAAACCGCATCGCTGTTATAGCGGCCGGAATGCGTGATCCGCTGGAACCCGTCGCCGATGGTATGCGCGATACGGGAAAGTGCGGCGCCGATGCTCTCGCGCAGACCAGGCCGGTTGCCCTGCTGATTGACGCTGTTATTGGCGGAGTCCTGCCCGACCAGTCGCCCCAGTGCAGGCCCCGAACCGACACTACCGAGCGGAAACGGCATGAGAATTCTCCCCAACGACGATGATACGGATCAAACCCGAAGGACATCGCCCGGCCCCTCCCCCATGGGGTTCGCCGCGGCGCCCAACGTCGTGTTGTTCCGGGTGTCGGCGATGAATTCGCGCCAGAACTTGGCGACCTTGGCGAACTGGGCGAGTGCCGCGCCGAGGCCCTCCCCCGTCAGGCCGTCGAAAGGCATGGCATAGGAGAGAACCGCCTGCCCGGTCTCGGGGTGGAGGCCGATGGTCGCGCCCCCCGTACCGGCCCACAACAGATTGGCCTCGAGCAGATTGCGCAGCAGCGTTGCCGGGGCTTCGGGCGGAACGGCGCCGAGGTCCGTATAGATGACGACCGAGGTCTCGAAAGCCTCGTCCCGGTAGTCGAGATAGACGTCGACGTCGTCGACCGTAAGGGTTCCGCTCTGAATGACCGGGTCGGCAGGTTCGATGCCGAGCACACGGCAAACATCCTCGAGCAAAGCGGTGTAACTTTCAGCCACGGATGACCCCCTATTGCCTTGCCAATGCCCCCCTTACGGGCGTTTTCGTATCTTTGTGGCCGTTGGCCGGAAAAAGTTGCATGGAAAATCGAGGCTCAGCGCTGTTCCATCTGCTGAATCCAGCGCAGGACCTCGGCGACCGGCTCGATCAGGTCCGAGGGTATGTACTGGTTGATCTCGGCGGTCTCGTACAGCGCGTGCGCCAGCGGCACGTTCCGCATTATGGGAATTCCTTCCTCTTGCGCGACCTCGATGATGCGCTTGGCGAGGAGATTCTGGGCCTTGGCGAGGACGACCGGGAGAGGAGTCTCGTCTTGATCGTAGCGCAGCGCGACGGCGATATGGGTCGGGTTGGTGATCACGACTGAGGCCTTCCGCGTCTGTTCGATCATGCTGTTCATCATCAGTTCCTGATGAAGCTGCTTCCGGGCGCCCTTGATGTGCGGGTCGCCTTCCATCTCCTTGTATTCGCGCTTGACCTCCTCCTTCGTCATCATCAGCTGCTTCATGAAATGGAAGCGGTTGTAGGCGAAATCGAAGGCCGCGATGATGACGTAGGCCACGGCCGTATAGGCCATGATCTGAACGACCAGCTTTCCGAGCACATCGAGAACCCCGGATACGCCGCCCGGCGGCACCCGCATGAGGCCGTCGAGCGCACCGCGAAGAACCAGGAAAATGAGAAACGACAGAAACGTTACCTTGACGATCGACTTGAGGAACTCGACCAGATTCTTTTTTGAAAAGATGTTCTTCGCGTTGTTGGCGATGTTGAGCTTCTTGCCGCTGGGTTTTATCGCCTCGAACGCGAAATTCACGCCGACCTGCATGGCGTCCGCGAAAATTCCGATGACGAGAATGAGGATCAGCACGGGAAGAATGATGCCGAGCGCGTATCGCTTGATCTCGTTCACGACGAGATCGAGCGCCATGTGGAACGGCAGGTCCACCACCTGGCCCGGAATCGTCACGATCGTCGCCAGGCTCTGAAGCATCGACGGTCCGTTCCCGATGAAATACCCGAAAATGGCGAGGATCAGGATCGTCTGCGTGAAATCCTTGCTGTAGGCGACCTGTCCCTTCTTGCGGGCGTCGCGCAGCTTCTTCGGTGTCGGTTTTTCGGTTTTGTCGCTCATTCGAAAATGCGCGCGCCGATATCCGACGGGTTCCAGCCGGACCGGATCCAAGTGCCGGCATAATCGATCAGGAAGGTCGCATAGGCCGTGAGCACCAGCACGGCGATGGCGCTCTTGATCGGCATGGCGAGGAAGAACACCTGAAGCTGCGGAGCGAACCGGCTGATCAGCGCAAGGCCCAGTTCAGAGATGAACATGGCCAGAATGACCGGTGCCGCAAGAATGACGGCGATGAACATCAGACGGTCCATCTGCCCCAGGAAGTACGTGCTGTTGGAGATCTCGAGCCGCGGCCAGAACGATCCGACCGGCCACAGGGCGTAGGTCTCGTATATTGCCGCCAGCAGAAGTAGGAATCCGCCGCCGACGAAGAAGATCGTCGTCATTACCTGATTGAGGAGCATGCCGAGCAGCGACGTATCGACGCCGGTGAACGGATTCATCGAGCTCGACATGGTCGCGCCGCGCTGGTTGTCGATGAAGGCGCCGATCGCCTCTACCCCCCAGAACAGGATCGCGACCAGAAAGCCGAGAATGAATCCGATGGCCGCCTCCTTCACGACGATCGCGGCAATGGTGACGCCATCCAGATCCGCCGATACGGCGAGCGGCAGCACGATCGGAACGGCGATCAGCGACATGCTGACGGCGACCCCCATGCGGATCATGCCGGGCAGGATCTGGCTGCTGAAGAACGGAAGTGCCGCGAACAGCCCGAGGATCCGCGGAAGCGCAAAGGAGAAGGTGAGGATGAAGGTCCTGAAGTCGCCGAGGTCGGCCATGGCTTCCCTCAGTGCACGATCCTTCCGAAGCCGGTGAAGATCGAAAGGGTATAGCGGTAAAGCTCACTGCCCAGCCATGGCGCGACGACGAAGATGGTGACGCCGACGGCGATCAGCTTGACGCCGAAGGACAGCGTCTGCTCCTGGATCTGCGTGAGCGCCTGCAGCAGGCTGAACAGCGTGCCGACGACGGACGCGACCAAGATGGGCGGCAGCGAGAGCAGCAGAACCAGCGTCAGGGCGTGGGCCAGATTGCCGACGATATCGGCTTCCGTCATGGGCGCCTCCCCGTGCAATGCGTGTCCCTCACAGCCGCTCCGTCAGGCATAGGTGAGCACCAGCCCCTCGATGAGCCGCGACCATCCCTCGACCATGACGAACAGGAACAGCTTCAGCGGGAGCGAAATGGTCATCGGCGAAACCATCATCATGCCCATGGCGAGCAGGATGTTGGACACGATCAGGTCGATGACGATGAAGGGAAGATAGATCAGGAAGCCGATCTCGAATGCCGTCGTCAGTTCGGCGACCGTGAACGCCGGCGCGAGGATGAAGAAATTGTCCGCCGTGATGGTCTGGGCCATGTCGGACGGCCACAGGCGCGTCGCCGTCGTGAGAAAGAAGTCCCGCTGGGCGGCCGTGGTATGGGCCATGAGAAAGTTGCGGACCGGCACCGATCCGGCTTCGATGGCGCGCATCAACCCGTCGCCTGTCGTCAGATCGGCGTCAAGCTGCCGTATGCTGTCGGCAATCGCATATCCGACCGGCGCCATGATGTACACGGTCAGGATGATGGAGAGCCCGTAGATCGCCATGTTGGGCGGAATCTGCTGAACGCCGAGTGCGTTGCGCACGAGGGACAGCACCACGGCGATCTTGACGAACGAGGTCACCATCACCGCGATGAACGGCACCAGCGCCAGCGCGGCGAGTACGACCGCAAGTGCAAAAGGATCGGGCAGCTGCGTCATTTCGGATTGCCCGCCAGGGAAACGACCCTGACGCCGACGCGATCGTCGATCTGCACCAGCTCGCCACGGCCGATGAGCTTGCCGCCCGCCCGGATGCTGACGGCGCTGCGCGGATCGCGGGCGAGATCGAAGACCGCGCCGACGGACAGACGGCGGAGATCGGCGAGCGTCAGTACCTGGTGGCCGATATCAAAGGTAAGCCGCACTTGAACGTCGTCCAGGGAGTCGAGCAGCGGCTCGCCCTGCTCGGCGCTGACGTTGCCGGAACCGGCAGCGGCACCCGGGGAAGCGCCGTCTGCGGCGTCGGCCCCCGGAGCGTCGGACTCGTCGGTCATGGATGCCCTCGCTATGCCTTCTATGATGATCGTCGAACCGTGCAGACGGGCATGAAGAGCCGTGCGCGGCGAAAGTCTCAGGATAAGACGGTCTTCGTCGAGCAGACGAACGTAATCAAGCAGGATTACGTCGTGTATGTCGAGATCGCGCAGCTCCGATACGGGAAGATCGACCCATCCGACCTCGAGCCGGAGCGGGATCGGCAAGTCGTCCCATGCCGCATCCGCGCCCTCGGGTTCGGATTCCGGAAATCTGTCGACCAGATCGGCGATCATGGCGAGGCCGCGCCAGTCGGTCGCGAGTTCGCCGGCGATCATCCGGTTGCCGTCGCGGCGGCGCATCGTAAAGCCGATACGCGCCTCCGCCTTTCGCGCGTCCCCTTTTTCCACGGGCCCCGTATCGACGACGCGTATGGCGTGGCCGCAGGCACGCTCCAATGCCTCGGCCGCATCGTTCAGGGCCAGTTCGACCAACGCCTGGCGCAAAGGTCCGGGTATGACGGACGGATCGCCCCCCGGATCCATGCCGCGCAGCAGTTCGGCGAAAATGCGGGCGTCCAGGAGGACGTCGATCCTGGCGCCGCCGAAGTCGACGGTGACCCGATAGTCGTCGCTTGCGGTCTCCCGCCCCCCGAGCGGACAGAACCGCAGTTCCCACGACACGCCACCGACGGCAACCGGTATCGGTCCCGGCCGGCGGGCCAGGATGTTGAGATACCGGGCCTCGGCGCTCGACAGGCGAGGCAGGTCAAGTGGCGTCATCGAGAGCCCTCGTCGCCCTCCGGCGGCGGAAGATACTCCTCTCTCGAACGGCCATCATGGGGCTGTCCGCCGGCGTCCGAATCCTTCCGGGCGGAGGTGACACGCACCTCGACTTCGTTCTTGAGACGGCTGCCGAGGTGATCGAGAAGAGCGTCGCGCTGACCTTCCAGGAACCGCAGACTGTCGACGTGCCCCGACACGAACTCGACGACGATGCGGCCTGCCTCCTGCCGGATCCGCACTTCCGTATCCGGCAGAATCCCCTCCTTGAGCTGGATGCGAACTTCGGGGCTACGCGACCAGTCGCCTTCGGAAACGAGAATGCGTTCGGCGACGGTTTCCACGATCTCGTTCAGATTCAGCGACGGGGATGAAGGAGCGGTGGGCGCGGTCGACCCGGCGGTGGCGCGTGCCCCGAACAGGTCGAAGGGGCTCGGCAGCGGATTGCCGCCGTCGGCCCTGTTCTGCCCGTCTCCTTCGCCGCCCTTTTCCGTCGAGCGGCCGCCGGCATCCCGCCCGCGCATCAGGTTTCCGAAACGCTCGGCATCCCGGGGATCGGCGGCCCCCCGTTCGATCCGCCCGGGGTCGCGCTCGGTCCCGATCCGACTTCCCCCGCCGTCAAGCGACGGCGGCATCATCGGCGTACTCATTGTCCCCCCACTCCTCGTCGTTTCGATCCCGTGTCCGGAACTCCTCCAGTTCGGCCTCTTCCGCACGTTCCAGTTCCAGACGCGCCTCTTCGGAAAAGACGCGGGCCAATTCCATGAACTTGTTCTTCTGGCGCCCGGCTTCGCGCAAGAGGTTGACCGCGGCATCGAGTTCGGCCGAAGCCCGACGCTGGCCTTCTTCGGCATCTATAATGCCCTGTTCCAGATTGCGCTCCTCGTTTCGCAGCTCGGAGATCCGGTTGCGCAGCGCCTCGATCTCCCGAAGCTTGACGATCCGCCGGCAGATATCGTCGAACATCTCGTCTTCCTTCCGGGCGCTCCAGATCCGGAATTCCTCGAGCTTGCGTCTCAGCTCGTCGACGAGGCGGATCGCTTCCTCAAGCAGCGCGCGCCGCCGCCTGACCTCGGTTTCGGCCTGGCTTTCCCGGAACTCCTTGATGCGCAGCAGCTCGCTGAAGACGCTCATTTGGTCAGCGCCTCCATCTGCTCGAGCGTCGTCTTGAAGTCGCTGCGTTCGTCGGTGCGCTGGCGGAGGAAGGCGTTGATGGCGTCGATCTTGTCGAGCGCCTCGTCGGTCAGGGGATCGGCGCCTCGCTTGTATTCGCCGATCTTCACGAGCAGCTCGACCTCGCGGTACTTGGCCAGAAGCTCACGGATGCGCCCGGCGGCTCTGCGATGCTCGGGCGTCGTGATGTTGTTCATCACACGGCTGGCGCTGGCCAGAACATCGATGGCCGGATAGTGGTTCGCCGCCGCAAGCTTGCGCGACAGGATGATGTGACCGTCGAGAATCGACCGGGTTTCGTCGGCGATGGGCTCGTTCATGTCGTCGCCTTCGACGAGCACCGTGTAGAGCGCCGTGATCGACCCTTTGTCATTCATCCCGACGCGCTCCATCAGCTTCGGCAGGGTCGCGAACACCGAAGGCGGATAGCCGCGGCGCGTCGGCGGCTCGCCCGCGGCAAGCCCGATCTCGCGCTGGGCACGGCCGAAGCGGGTGACGGAGTCCATCAGGAAAAGGACCCTCTTGCCCTGGTCGCGGAAATACTCGGCGATGGCCGTGGCCACGTAGGCGGCCTTGGCACGCTCCATCGACGACTTGTCCGACGTCGCCACAACGATGACGGACTTGCGTCGCCCCTCCTCGCCCAGTTCGTGTTCAATGAATTCCCGAACCTCGCGGCCGCGCTCGCCGATAAGGGCGATCACGGTAACGTCCACGTCGGCGCCCTTGACCAGCATGCCCATCAGCGTGGACTTGCCGCCGCCCGCGGCCGCAAAGATGCCCATGCGCTGCCCTTCGCCGCATGTCAGCAGACCGTCCAGCACGCGCACGCCGAGCGGCAACGGCTTCGAGATGACACGACGGGTCAGCGGATCGGGCGCGTCCTTATAAACGGGATAGAACTGTTCGGCTTCGAGCGGACCGCGCTGCTTGGTGTCGATCGGTCGCCCCAGCCCGTCCAGCACGCGACCCAGGAGCTTCGGCCCCACGGGAACCATGTGGTTTCGACCGGTGGGAATCACCTCCGTCGCCGTGGAGATGCCGAACATGTCACCGATGGGCGTGAGGAGTGCCGCATCGCGGCTGAGCCCGACCACCTCGGCCTGCAGCTCGAAATCCTCGCCGGGATTTCTGAGGATGCAGACCTCGCCGAGCTTTACCGACGGCACGACCGCCCGAATGATCGTCCCGACGACCTGGACCACCCGCCCCTTTACATGAAGGGTAGGCGTGTCGGCCAAAGTAAGTTCGAGCAGATCGGTTATGTAATCAAACTGACGCATGCCGGGCAGCGCAGATGACGGTGACGGCTAACGGTGATTCCGGTGCGATGGACTATCCGCGTCGACTACCGAGGCTTTTCTCGAAGGCGCGTCGCATGGCCTCCAACTGGGTCTCGATGCCGGCCTCGACGGTGCCGAGATCGCTTTCGATGATGCACCCGCCCGGCTGCAGACGGCTGTCCGCCGTAATATCCAGGAACCCGATCGCCGGATAGGCCGCAAGCAGATCGTTGATCCGGCTGCGGACCATTTCGGCCTCCGCCGGGTTCAGGCGCACCACGACCTGTTTCTGATTGCGGACGGCCGACAGCGCATTCTTCACAACGCGCACGACACGCTCGCGCTCGTCGAACTCGGCCAGGACCTTGCGCACCGCCGTCATGACGAGGTCGATCACTCGCGTTTCGATCTGACCGAAATAGTCGACGGAACGACCGATCGTCTCGAACATCTGTTCGGCCGCCGCGAGCTTCGCCTCTTCCAGACCGTCCGCGTACCCCCGCTTCCGCTCCAGCTCGTATCCCGTCTGCGCCGCATCGAGAATCTCGCGCGCTTGGGCGAGGGCCCGGTCGAGCACTTCCTTCGCCTCCATGAAGCGCGTGTACTCGGCGGCCTTCATCACTTTGCGATCCGGCGCGAAGCGGAT
Source organism: uncultured Rhodospirillales bacterium (assembly GCA_937926175.1). Taxonomy (GTDB): domain Bacteria; phylum Pseudomonadota; class Alphaproteobacteria; order CACIAM-22H2; family CACIAM-22H2; genus CALANV01. The sequence continues at coordinate 17,542 of CALANV010000054.1, forward strand.
CAGGCGGTCGTTGGCGCGAACAAGAAAGCCCATTTTGGTTCCGCCTCTCTGATGATCCGCACGATCAGCGACTGCGCCCTGTCGTCGTGGGCCGCCTTGGCAAAGATCGGGGCGGCCTGAAACGGCAGCTTCAGGACAAAGCGCTTTACGATTTCGCCGGGCAGGCCCGCAACGACCGCCGCAAGCAGACGGCGGCCAATTGCCCGGAAATCGTCGGCGCTGCGGCAGTGAGCCGCATCCGGACCGCCTTCCGCCGACACGGTTCCGGGACAAGCTCCTTCGAGAAGGGGGGCTCGAACCAGCGCGAAATTGTACGCCGCGTCGCCCAGCGACTGCCGCAGCTCGTTGACGCCGTCACGTTCGATGACCTGACGAACGGCGCTACCGCCGGCCACCAGCCCGGCATAAAGCGCCAACCGGTCCAACGTCGGCGAATCGAGCAAGGTCAGACGCGCGGCGGGTCCCGAGAAATCGAACGGAAAAGTCTCGGACAGTCCGAGCTCGTCCAGAATCATTCGGGACAGAGGCGCCTCGCAACGGGGGGTCGAAGCGAGCCGTTTCCAAAGCCCCTCCGTGAAAATGGTTTCGGCCCAGCTCACATGTATGTAGCGGGCCGGCAGAAGGTTGAATTCGTAGACGAGGCGGAAAACGTTCCGGTCGCCCCGCAGGACGGCGCTCAGGCCGCTGCCCCCCGGCGGCATCGCCTCGTCCGAGGATCTAGCCATTGGCGGCCGCTTGCCCCCACTTCGGCTTGAGATACCAGGTCCAGTAAAGGAAACCGGCAGCCCCGATCCCGCCGAATGCCAACAGCAGCATGACGGTCATGAGGATGACCAGCAGCGATAGGCTCGACCGCGCCACCTCGATTCCGAGGAAGGAAACCATGTCGGGTTGGCCGATCGCGGGCGGCGGCTGCATCGACGGAACCAGCACGACCGACACGTTGTCGTAGGAAAGGTTCGGAATGCTGTTGGTTACCAGCCGCTTGATCTGGGGTAGAACGCTTTCCAGATCGTAAGCCTCCTTGTACTTGATGAACACGGCGGCCGAGGACGGAACCAGGGGACCGGTCGAACTGGATCCGCTCTCGGGCAAGACCACATGGACCCGGGCGGTCACCACGCCGTCGATCTGGGATACCGTCTCGGCCAATCCCTGGGACAGGGCGAATATGTAGCGCGCTCGTTCCTCCAGCGGCGAGCTGATCAGCCCCTGCTTGGCGAACACGTCCCCCATGCGGGCGAACTGCTCGCGCGGCAGACCGTTGGCGCGCATGATCTGCAACGCCTCGGCCACGCGGCCGCTTTCCACCGTAATGCTCGCGAGCCCTTCCTTGCCGGGCACCTTGACGGCGTCGATGCCCGCCGACAGCAGCGTCGCGAGGATCTCGTTCGCTTCCTGCTCGCTGACCTGGGAGATCAGGTTCACCTGCTCCTGGCAGGCGGCGAGCGACAAGCCAAGAACCAGTGACGCAATCGTTAGGCGAAGCCGCCGCAGTAAAGAAAGCATGACCTCGTTCGCCTCTATTGCGCCCGAAGCATCTGGTCGATGTTCTGGGTCGCCTTGCCGACGATCTTGCCCATCAGATCCTGCTGGATGGCCAACGTGCTGATCTGCATCTGAATGGACAGCATGTCCTGGACCTTCATGTCCTCGGTCGTCGCCTGCAGGATATTGCGGATGTTTTCGACGGCACTGTCGAACTGGTTGCGCACGCTGTTCATGCCGGCAAGGATGGTCTCGCCGATGGACGGGGGCGCCGCGGGCTCGGGGGCCGGCGGCATGACCGGGGCCAGATCCGTCGGCGCCTTTGCCTCGGTGGCACTGGCAGCGGACAAATCGGTCGGATTCGTCCCGGCGGTCATCGCCTCCCGAAACCGCCGGACGTCGTCGGGATTCGCCGGTGCCGTCGGCTGCCACAGGTTCGACCCAAGATCCGTGATGCCGGCAGTGATTGCGCCGTAGGAAGCACCGATCATCGTCGCCATTCTCGTCTCCTTGGATCTACAGTGATTGCCGGATCGCCACGGCAAGCCGCAGTGCGGCGGAATCGTTCGAGTCGGGCCGGATCTGATCAAGTGTTTCGATGCACTCGCGCGGCCGTCCGTCGAGGTGCAGCGACAGGCCGAGAAAAGCCCGAACCATGTCCGCTTCTTCCGGGTTCACGGCCGGCAGCGCCTCGTCGCGCAAGAGCCTCACCGCATCGGCCGGCCGGCCGGCGTTGAGATATGCAAGCGCCACCGCGATGAAGGGCTGGGAGGCCCCGGGCCGCAAAGCGGCGATGCCCTGCATGATCTCCTGGCATTCCCTGAGCCGGCCGCGGCCGGCCGCCAGCAGACCAATTTCGGTCAACAGCCGGATGGTATCGGGAGCAACGACCATTTGACCCAGCTTCCGGAACCTCCCCATCTACATCCTATGCCCTCATGATCGATTTCGCGGTTTCATGCCGGGACTGTTCGATAGCGGCGAACTTTTCCTGCAAAGTCTTAATCACTTCGCGCATCTGCTGCATCATTTCGTTCGCCTGGTCGTACTTGTGCCCGGCAAGTTGCGCACGCTTCTCGGCTTCCGCCTTCTCCGCGTCGTCCAGAGCTGCCGAGTATTCAAGGCCGCCGCTGGCGAACGTCCCCCCAGCGGACAAGATCTGACCGCTGCCCGCTCCGACGGTCTGTATGGTTTGCCCGATCAAATTATACCGATTTATGGCCGCCACCGCGCCCTGATCGCCCTTCATTGCTGCCGGCTGGAGGCTGCCCGCCTTGTAGGCGAAGAATGCGGAAGCAAACGACGTGCCCATCTGAATGTATCCGCTGGCGATCTGCACGCTGCCCTGGATAATGGCCCCGATAAAGCGCTTCGTGGCCGCGTCGCGCATCTTCTGTGCAGCATCGCTCAGCGCCTGCATCTTGTTCTGAAGTTCGGCAAAACGCTCCTGTTGTGCCGCGGTCCGCGCCTGCTGCGCCATCTTCTGGAACAGCGCCATGACCGTGTAAATGTCGAAGGCCTCCGAATTGAGGATGTCGTTGAGCTTCGGCGCGAGCTGGTCGCCGGGCGTCTGTTTGTCCCCCGGCTTGTCAATGGTGATCTTGTACTCGCCCTTGTCCTGGTTCAACCCCAGGAGTGCCTTTTTGAGGTCCTCAAGATTGGCCTCGCCCAGCCGCGCCCCCGACACGTCGGCGGTGCCCTTGAGATGACCGACCATGTCCGGGCCCTGCGCCGGGATCCCCGGAGCCGTGGGACGAATAGGTCCGATATCGCTCATTTTCCCAAACTCCTTTAACGCCATCCACCCGGATCAGACCATGTTGCGAGCGATCTGCATGCGCGTCTCCCCGCCTGCCGCGATGATCGACATGACGCGCTGCATCCCCTCCTCGAGCTTCTCGATGAGTTCCTGGATGCGTTCGCCTTCCTGCTCCATCATCTGCTGCAGCTTCTGCATCAGCTTCTCGATGTCGAGCTTGTCCGCCTGCGCATGCGCGGCATCCTTCTCGGCGACAGCCGTTGCGATGGTGAGACCACCTTGGGCCACGGCCAAGCCGCCCTGAACGATTCCGCTGACGATGTTGGTGATCGCACTGAGCGACCCCAGCAACATGGGAGCTCCGATACCGCCAGTGGCGATCGTCGCAGCGATCGAGATGACCACCATCGTGACGGCAACCGCGAGCTGGATCCCCATGGCGACCCAACCGCCGATCTCCTGTGCCTTCTTTTCGTCCACGCCGAAGGCCTTGAGGATCTCCGCCGTGGCCTTGGTCAACAGGGCATTGATGGTAAGCTCGGGTCCGCCGAGGGACCTGCTGATCGCATCGGCTGCCGTGAAACCGGCATCTATGACCGCCATGGCGAAGCCGATGGCAGCGACCGCCAGAAGCGGCGCTGCGGCGCCGGCAGTTGCCACGGTCAACGCGGCTGCGGCGACAAGGGCAATGGCCGATACCACGACGGCAGCGATCTTGGCGACGATATTCAGGATGAAGTTGGCCTTTTTCAGGGCCGAAGCCTCAGCCAGCTTCTTCGCTGCCTCTTCGAGCTTCTTCATCGCCTCCTGATGCAGCTCCTGCTTCTTCTGGGCGTCCATCTGCACGCCTTCCTTCGCCGTCTTGAGCTGGCTTTCCGTGAGCTTGCTCTGGAGCGCACCGAGGATCAAAGCGGCGTCTTCCGCGCTGAAGGAAACGGTCGGCGGCTCCAGAACCGGTGCACCCGGCGGCGCCTTTCCGTCTTCATTCTTGGACACGCCGACATTCTTCATGTCGGCGATGATTTGCCCGATGATCTGGGCCTTCAATTCTTCCGGGGTCGGTGCGACGCCGGTCGTCTGACCGACGCCACCAGTCGTCGTCACCTGCGGCATTCCGCGCCCGACGCTGTCGACAGTCATCGTCATCTCCTCACTTTTTGTCCTGGTTCGCCTGCGCCGACTTCTTGGTATGCTCGCGAATCAGTTCGACCATTGCTTCCGCACGCTGACGGAGCGCCGCATATTGCGGTTTCCCGGCAGTATCCTCTATCACCAGCTCCAGCGCTTCGCACGCCTCGTCGATCATGCCGAGTGCGATCAGGCATTCCGCCGTATGCAGCGTCGGCTCGGGGTCGCTCGCATCAAGCAGCGTGGCGATGGCGTAGCTTTGAATCGCCGCGTCATAGCGCTTGAGCATCTGCTGGCACGAGGCCAGCGCCTTGATGTAGCGCCGCTCAAGATGGTTGAAGAAGGTCAGGAAGGTGAACGCCTTCAGCGCCTCTTCGTACTTGGCCTGGTTGTAGAGATTGTAGCCGAGATTGTAGACGGCCTCGTAATCCTGATCGGTAAGGTTGTGCATCTGCCCTACCGTGATGCCCTTGTTCAGGATTAGATCCGCCACTTCGGCGGTGAGTTCCTTCAGTTTCGGATCAAGCTCGGAAGCGGCAGCGACTGTCTGTGACATGATTATCTCCCTAAGTGCTTCAGCAGCGGGGCGCCGGTCAGCGCATGTTGCCGATGACGGATTCCTTGCTCTTGGCGATCTTCTGGATGAAGTTGGTGAGCTGCTCGAAGGCCTCGTTGCGCTTGTTCGACAGGCTCTGCAGCCGGATCATGTCCAGCTGCGCCGTATTGTTGAGCGCATCCAGCTTGCCCTTCAGCTCCTCGATCCACTTGTCGAACGAGGCACCCGTCGCCTTGAACTGCTTGTCCGGCGTGATCGCTGCGATCTCGGACTTGACCTGTGCGATCTGCGCGTTCAGCGACGACATCTGCCCATTCAACAGAGTGATCTGCTGTTTTATCGCCACCTGCTGCGTCTCGAGTTGGACCTTCTTGACAAGATCCAACGCGGTAAAATTATTAGGTGTCTTGCTGATTTCTTCAGACAGCTCGTTCAGCTTCTTTTCCAGGTCTTGCCGCTGCGCCTGCTTGGCTTGCAGCTCCTTTTCGAGGTTGGCGAGCTGGGCCTCCTTGCCCGCCTTGATGTCCTCGACGTAACCGGGCTGATTGGGGTCGGTCTGCTGCAACGTCACGCCCGCCCGCTTCAGCTTCTCTACCATGTCCGCGCTCAGGTCACCCTTGACCGACCTGTCTTCGCCCGCCGGTTTGGCCGCCCGGAGGTCGGCGAGCAGCTGGTTGAGTTCGGCGATGCGGGCCTGGCGCTCCTTGATCTCGTTGATCTGCTGCGCCATCTGGCTCTCCAGATTGTTGGCCCGCTCGGCCTGCACCATCATCATGAAGGTCTCGATGTCGAGCCCCCCCGTGACCTGCGCGACCGTCATCACGCCGGATACACCGCCAATCGTCATGTAACCCTCCTCTCCCCTGTCCCTCGTCGAGACTGTCCCGTTCCGCAGAAGCAAGTCCCCGTCAGCGCATGTTGCCGATGACGGATTCCTTGCTCTTGGCGATCTTCTGGATGAAGTTGGTGAGCTGCTCGAAGGCCTCGTTGCGCTTGTTCGACAGGCTCTGCAGCCGGATCATGTCCAGCTGCGCCGTATTGTTGAGCGCATCCAGCTTGCCCTTCAGCTCCTCGATCCACTTGTCGATCCAGATCTGCTTGGCATCGTACTTGCCGGTGCCCGGAACATTGACGCCGCCGAACTGATCATCCGACCCGTCGATGACGATGGTCACGCCGGCCTCCTTGAGGCGCAGGGCCATCTCCTTCGACTTCTCGTACGTGGGGCCGAGATCAGCCCACGCATTCGGATCGTCGCCCTTCGGACGCAGGGCGCGGAGGTCGGCGAGCAGCTGGTTGAGCTCGGCGATGCGGGCCTGGCGCTGCTTGATCTCGTTGATCTGCTGCGCCATCTGGCTCTCCAGATTGTTGGCCCGCTCGGCCTGCACCATCATCATGAAGGTCTCGAGGTCCAACCCTCCCGTGACCTGCGCAACCGTCATGTTGGTGTTAACTGACATGTTGGTGTCCACCATGGCCTCGATCTCCTTGCGTTCGCCTGTGTCTTCCGGCGTTTGTTCGCAGCGGACTGTGAAGTGGCGCCCTCAAACCATCGGGCGGGTCCTGATGCGCCCGCTGGTGCGCGGCGCATGACTTGCATCGAGCTTGGCGCGCCGCACTTCCTCTTCGACCTCCTCGGCGTCGCGTTTAATCGCTTCTTCGAGCTGACGGCGTTGGTCGGCAGGCAGATTCGCCACCTGCTTCTTTATCGCCTCCGGGTCGATTCCGTGGGCCGCATAGAAGTCCCTGGTTTCCTGCAGCTGGTTTTCGCAGGTACGTATCAACGCGGCCATCTCGGCCAGGTATTCGGCAGCGCGTTCTTCGGGCTCTTTGGCCATTTTGTCTTCTCCTCCAGGGTCTCAGGTCATCCGCGAGCGTCGTAGGGGTCGATGCCCGCTTCCGAGCGCTTAGTGACGGCCGGCGCCATTTGGTTCTTCCCCGGCCGCCGGAATCTTGCATTCCGGCCCCCTCGGGGGGAGGGGCGGAACTGGGTCCCGCCGGGCTGTTACTAAGCGGGTGCCCCAGTTAGCAGGGCCGCCGGTTAACACCTAAGGCGCGGAGTTCGGCAAGACTATGAGAATCGACGGGGTACAGCACGGCCAGGTATCGCTGCAGGGCGACGTCGGCGGGCAGTCGGTCGACGCCCAGCGCGGCTCATTGCGCGGCGAGACGGTGACAGTCGAGAAATCGGCCACATCGATGCTGGCCGATGCGGCAGAAGAGCTGACGTTCGCCCAGGCCGAGCGCGAGGAGGAAAAGGACATATCCGAGCGCAAGGTCCACGTGCCGCGTGGGCTGGAGATCCTCCAGATCCAGGAGATCATGAACTATCTCCGTGCCCTGGGGGACGGCGACAACCAGCATAAGCTCGAAAAGCTGGTCGCGAGCCTGAAAGGCTCCGGGGGCGCGGCGGCAGGCCAGATGATCCGCGAGGCGTTCGGCGACGTCTCGCAGCAGTTCCTGGCGCTAAACTATCTGGTCGGCCACTTCGAGGGCAAGGGGGGCGATCCCGAGCTGGCCGCGGCGCTGCGGGAAGAGCTGGAGGCGCTCCACGAGGAGCACTATCAGGCGATCTGGGCCGGCCTCAATACCGTAAAGGCGGTCGACGCCTTTGCCGACGGCGACCCGGGGCGCGCACAGGAACTGCGGGAATGCTATCGGGAGACGGTGCTGGGCCGCGAGGCCCTGGCCGACACCTTCAATTCCCTGCTCCAACGGTTCGGCAGCAGCGACCTGAAGCGGTCCATCGACTTTCTGGTTCGGGCCGTCGGGGACGATCTGTCCGCCCGGGGCCCCTCGACGCCCCCGTCCGAGCTGCGGAGCATTCTCGAGGACCTCTACCAGCTGCGGACCCTCGCGACCGTGCTCGAGGGGTGCAACGAAATCGTCGCCGCTCTGGACAAGGATTTCGGCATCCGGGGGCTTCCGGTGGACGACCTGATGAAACGGATCGTATCGCTGACCGGCGAACGGTGGATAACGTCGGATCGCTTCACCGGGCTGGCAAGAGACATGGGCGTGACGGATACCGAGGCTCGAATCAACTTCCTGAAACGGGTCAAAGACGTCGTGAAGGATATTCCCTTGAAAGTCTTTCCTGACATCGATACGCGGGACAAGCTCGTGAGCACCGCCCAGGAGGCTCTCGACCTTGCCATCGAGGAAGAAGGCGCATGAGCTGGGTTCAACAGACGATCGCCGAATTCGGACGGTCGATCGGAATTCCCAATCTGGCCTTCAACGATCGGGGGCTCATACAGCTTGCCTTCGAGAGCGGTGCCGTCCTGTGCCTCGAAACCGTCGAGGAAGACATCCTGGTATATCTTTCGGTCGAGGTCCCGGCACTCACTACTGACCTAAAGTTGCGGGTGTTGTCGTTGTGCCACTACAAGCGCCAGTGGCCCTTCCCCGTCCAGGCCGGGCTCCGCGACGCGAATCATCTTGTGTTCCTCGTGCGCCTGCCGGAACGCACCCTGTCGCTGGCGACCCTGAATCAGGCGATCGACCTGCTGTGGCGGCTGCATAGTATGGCGCGAGGCTGAGGCGAGCCGGAGAGGTGGTCATGGAGATCAAAGGATTCAATTTCGACCGCGGCATCGACCGCATCATCCGCTCTGCCCAGGATCAGGCGATCGGCCGGCTGCCGTCCGAAGGGCGGCTGCCCCCGAGCGAGATCCCCTCGACCGAGCGGCTCGACCAGCTGTTGCACATGTCCACCCTGAGCGACGTGCTCCGCGACGAGCTGATGCCCCCGATCGCGGACCGCAGCTTACTGATGCCGGATACCTTCCAAAATACTCTGACGGAATTTCTGTCCCACTATGATGATCTCAAGGCAAAGTATGCCGAACATGCAAAAGTATTTGCCGAGGCAAGAGCCGTATTGCGGGAAGAACGAGATCTGAGAGAACTTCTCGATTACTTCAAGAACGCGCTGCTCAAGGGTTGAATTCCGTGGAGCGCCGCTTCCGCGATTTTCTGGCCATTCTCGGATACTTTAACCTTCAACACGGTCGCCCGGCGAAGGCGGCGGCGTTGTTCGCGCTTCTCGATGTGGTGACGCCCGGCGATCCCCTGATAATGAAGTCGCTAGCCGCCGCATTGGTCGACGCCGGACAACACGAGAAGGCCCTGTCGGTACTTGACCGTCTCGTCAGCCTGGGCGAGGAAACCCCGGCCGTCCACCTGCTGCGGGCCAAGGCCCTGGCTGCGGCAGGTCGCACGGCGCAGTCGCAGCAAGCCATAGAAAAGTATCTCGCCGCACGTCAATCCTCGGTCTGACGAAAACGCCATGGAACCGTTGCGGCGGCTCCTGATAGCCGCTACCAACCGTAATGACATCGTCCTGGCCGTCCTTCTGGTGGCAATCATCTTCATGATGATCCTGCCGCTGCCGACGGCGCTGGTGGATGCGCTTATTGCGACGAACATGGGACTGTCGGCAATACTGCTGATGGTCGCGATGTACATCCCGTCGCCGCTTTCATTTTCCGCGTTTCCCGCCGTTCTTCTCGTCACGACGCTGTTCCGGCTGGGGCTGTCGATCTCGACGACCCGCCTGATCCTGCTGCAGGGCGACGCCGGCCACATCGTCGAGACCTTCGGCAACTTCGTCGTCGGCGGCAATCTGGTCGTCGGCCTGGTGGTCTTTCTCATCCTGACCATCGTGCAGTTCGTAGTGATCACCAAGGGCGCCGAGCGCGTCGCTGAGGTGGCGGCGCGGTTCTCGCTCGATGCGATGCCGGGCAAGCAGATGTCGATCGACGGCGACATGCGCGCCGGCGTGATCGACATGGAGGAGGCGCGCCGCCGCCGCCAACTGGTCGAGAAAGAAAGTCAGCTCTATGGCGCTATGGACGGCGCCATGAAGTTCGTGAAAGGCGACGCGATCGCCGGCCTCATCATCGTCGCCGTCAACCTTCTCGGCGGGCTCACGATCGGCACCCTGCAGCGCGGTCTGGACGTTGGTCAGGCGATGCAGACCTACTCCGTGCTGACGATCGGTGACGGCCTGATCGCCCAGATCCCCGCGCTGTTCATCTCCATCTGCGCGGGAATCATCGTCACGCGCGTGTCGTCCGAGGACGCCGCCAGCAACGTCGGACGCGACATCGGCGGCCAGGTCCTGTCCCAGCCGCGCGCCCTGCTCATCGGCGCGGCCATCATGCTCGGTTTCAGCATGATTCCCGGCATGCCGACGGTGACGTTCCTGGCCCTTGGGGCGGTCATCGGCGCCGTCGGCTTCGTGCTGTTCAAGATGGCGAAAACGGATGCCGAGAAGGCAGAAGAAGCCACCATCCCGGCGATGGCGGCGCCGGGACAGCCGCCACCCAAGCGCCCGACCTCGGCCGACCGGCAGGAAGAAGTCGTCCTGACAGTGCCACTGCTGCTCGACGTATCGGTCGATCTCGAGCAGCACCTGAAGCCGGCTGCCCTCAACGAGGACCTGCTCAAGGTACGGCGCGCCCTCTATTACGATCTCGGCGTGCCGTTCCCGGGCATCAACCTGCGCTACAATGAGACCCTGCCGCCCGGCGGATATACCATCATGCTGCACGAAGTGCCGGTTTCTCAGGGGGTGCTGAAGCCAGGGTACCTTTTCGTGCGCGAGCCGGTCGACAACCTCAAGACCCTCGGGGTCGCCTGCATCGAAGACCGGAAATTCCTGCCGAATCTTCCCACGATCTGGGTTTCGAACGAGCGTCGCGACGTGCTCACCAAGGCCGGGATCGGCTTCATGGATCTGAGCCAGGTCCTGACCTACCATTTGGCCTTCGTACTCAAGAAATACGCCGAGGATTTCATCGGGATCCAGGAAACCCGTTACCTTCTGGCCAGCATGGAGAGCCGCTTCCCCGACCTCGTGAAGGAAGTGCAGCGTATCCTCCCGCTCCAGAAGATCACCGAGGTCCTCCAGCGGCTGGTTTCCGAGAACATCTCGATACGGAACCTGCGCGCGATCATGGAGGCGCTGATCGACTGGGGCCAAAAGGAAAAAGATACCGTCCTTCTGGCCGAGTACGTGCGCTCCAGCCTGAAGCGTTACATCAGCTACAAGTACAGCAGCGGGCACAACATGCTGCCCGCCTACATGCTCGCCCCCAAAGTCGAGGACACCGTCCGCAACGCGGTTCGGCAGACGTCGGCCGGCAGCTACCTGGCCCTGGATTCAAACGTGTCCCGAAAGCTCGTCGAAAACATCAAGAAGACCGTCGGCGACATATCCGCAACCGCACAGAAGCCGGTCCTTCTGACGTCGATGGATATTCGCCGCTATGTGCGCAAGCTGATCGAGCTGGATCTCTATGAGCTCCCGGTCCTGTCCTATCAGGAGCTGACGCAGGACATCAACATCCAGCCGCTGGGCCGGATCGACCTCTGACATCAACGCGGGAAAGACGGAACGCATGCGTCCGGGCATGGTCGGCGCGATCATCCCTCGCCCGGGCGGGTACTTTCCTGCCTGATCGTCAGGCGTCCGCCCCCGGCGCGTCACCACGGGATGCGGACCGACATGCCCTCCGACGGAAGAGCGGATTGCAGGGTCGGTTTTGGTTTGGGAACCGGAAAACGCAGAAGCGCCGCGCAACGCTGGCCCAACGCGTCCCTGACCCTGGCGCGCTCGCGCAGAAACAGAGGCGCCCTCTCGTCGACGGCGACCACCGACGCCGGAGGCAAGCTGCTGCACCGCCCGACCCCGAAGCCCTGCACGACATTGACGACGAAATCGACATAGGCGGCGAGGCCCGCGCCTCCAGCCTCCGAGGCCGCGGCTTCCTCGGTGAGTCGTGACCATTTGTCGACCAGCTGGGGCCTGCCGATCGCAGCCCGTACGGCATCGATCGACAGGATCGTGAGGAGCGCTTCGGCGGATGCGACCGTGTCGGCGAGCCGCTTTCGTTCCTCCCGCAACAGCCGGCGCTTCGTGTCCTCGGAAACACGTCCGTTGACGACGCTCAGCCGACGCTCGCCGTCCCAACGGCGCACTTCGTCAAGAATGCCGAAGAGCGGCGAGCTGCTGTAGGCCGCGTCGAGCTGTTCCAGGGCCCGGTAGGTTCGAACGGCCACCAGCCAGCCGATGTCGTTGGAAACACCGGCGTCGAACGCGCCAAGGCCCTTGAACAGCCTGATCAGTTCCGGCACCGCCGCCTTGAAATCCGCTGCGACCGCCATGGGAGTCACGGCGTTTCTTTCGGCCTGAAAGGCAAGTCCGACATCCGCCAGCACCCCGGAGAACGTCGCCTGTGCGGCGACATCCAGGATGCCGTCCCGGACGAGTCGGGGCAAGACGACGGCATGGTCCCGGTGCCACGCCGCAAAGGCGTCCAGGCGCGCATTGGCGGCATGCAGAAGCGCGGCATCCGGTGCTCCACGCCCGGTTGCAAGACGTGTCAGGTCGGCCATCGGCCGGTCAGGCTCGGACGCAAAGCCGCCGGCCGTCAGCGCGTCGATTGCCTGCAATAACGCGTCGGTGCCCGGCGCCAGCACCTCTTTGCCGCTGCGATCGAAGACGGTGCCCAGCCCCGGCAGCGTCATGCGCTCCATCGCCGTCCGTGACGCCACCACCGCGTCCTCGATTTGGTCCTGCAAGGTGGTGACCGCGGCGCTTGTCAACAGCCCCTTCCCGACCGCCTCCCTCAGCAACGGCGCGGCCGCGGCAAGGTCTGCCCTTACGGCTGCGGCCGTCTCCCTCGTCGTCGTCCCCGATGCGGCCAAGTCGGCCAGCGCCGTCCCAAGCCGCTGGACCGCCTGTATCGTGGCGGCGGGTGACCCATTCCCTTCCAATATGAGGTCGAGCTCTTTGACTGCCCGGCCGTGGGCCGCCGCCATCGACTCCGACACCCGACTGCTTTCGAAAGCCAGGCGCAGGCGCCGCGCGCCGGCGTCGAAGATCCGGGCCGCCACGTCTTGAGGTCGCCGAAGCGCGATACGGCCGCCGGAAAACGTCTTGGCAAAGGCGGCTTGTATCGTCGGACTGTCCAGGAACGGGAGCGGCACGGTCTGCCCGGAGACCCAGTGCACCAGATCCTCCCACTGCTGGCGCGGCGTTCCCGCCTCGGCAAGCCTTGATCGCAGCACCTGGAGATCCAGCTCCACGACCTCAGCGAGGAAACCGAGCAGCCGTTCCATCTCGGCCTGAGGCGCGGCGATTGCGCTCGTCTCGTATTCTCCGACCTTGTCCTGCAGGGCCTTCAGGCGGGCATCGACAGCGGAAACGACAGGCGCAACCAGCGTCGCATGGACCCGTTGGTGCACGTACTCGGCCAGATTGCGCCCGAGAACGCCGCTCCATGAGGCGGGCACCAATGGCGTTTCCGTCCGTCCTTCATCGATCATCCCGGCAAGGGCACCGATGGCGGCGACGGCCGTCGGCGAGACGATCTCACCTGCCGATCCGCCTTGTTCGATCTGTGCCACCAGGGCCGTAATGTCCGCTTCGCGCTCATGCATCCATTGCCGGCCAGCGAAGAGCAGAACGCCGGCGCCGATGATGACGGCGGCACCGAACGCAGCGACCGTTCGCCACGACGTATCGGACGACGCTTCGCCGCGCATGAAGAGATTCCGTCCTACCACCGTCGCCAACGCCGGATCGGGATGAGTCCCGGCGAGATCCAGCTCGGCCCTGCCCGCGACGGCCGGAACGAGAAATGCGCCGATGCTGCGTACCCGCGCCCCTGACGCAGATGATGCCTGCAGAAGGCCACCCACCGCATCGGCGACGTCGGCCGCGACAGCATGGATGGCGTCCGGCAGCAGGAGATGTCGGCTCATCGAAAGCCGGTCGGCGACCGGCTCGTCGACCTGTTCGAGATGACCGAGCGCCTGCCGGGCAACGGCATCCGCCGCCTGTGTCAGCGCCGATGAAATATCGCAGTCCCACGCGCCCGCGGCATCCGAGCCGGGCGGCAGCAAGGCGGCCGACATCAGAAGAAGAACGGGCAGATCCGGCCGCAGCACTGCCACTTCGGCCAGGAAAGGTCGAAGCGCCGCCAGACGCCCTACCAACGTCGCGGCATCGTCGGCTTCGCCGAATTCAAGAAAGAGAATGACGCCCTGAATGCCGACGCGCCGCGCCGCACGCCCCAGTGCTGCAGCGTGGACCCCATCATGCGGGGTCAGGATGTCGCCGTCCTCGAAATGAAAGCACCGGAAGGGGCCGCGGCTCGTCTGTCGTCCGGCAAGCGCCGACAGCCGGCCGGCAAGGCTGCACCCGGCAGCCTCGAGCATGAGCCAGCGCGGCCGACCCGCCCACCGAAGCGCAATCACAGCGTCGAAAGGATTCCGCTCAGGCGAGACAGCATCGCGTCCCACCACAGGTACTGACCATAACCTATGGCCGTTGCCATCGCGATCAGGATGGGGACTGCCGCTCTACCGACACCAATGGTGGACTTGGGCCGATGCGGACCCGGCAAAGCGGGCATCGGGGTCACTCTCGTTGGCTTGACCTGAGATCGGCGGCTTTGGGTGACCAAGGCGAGGAGACGCTCGTCCTCGGACTGCGATAGGGCAAGACCGGACAGTCCCAGCTTGGAAAGAACCGGCGCCGCGGCGACGAATCGCTCATCCCGGGCGGCGAGCGCTTTCTGAAACATGGACCGTACGCCCAGGTCGATCGCCGGTCGACCGAGAAGGCGCGCCGCGAGCGGACGATCCCGCCAATAATCGCGCCCGGCCCACCGCAGACGCACGGCAAGGAGATGATCGACCGCCGCGACCATGAGGAGGGCTTCCAATACCTCGGGAGACTTGCCCGCGCCGGACCGCGAGCTGACGGCGTCGATCATGCAGCAGCGCGACAGCACGCCGAGCATGTGGCCAACCGCCGCCTCCAACCAGGGCGGCGGCGCCCCCAGAGAAGGCAGCGCCGCCTCGCCGTAACGACGACGTCGCCGGGACGGTGCGGTTTCGGGAAAAGCCTCCGCCAGGAGCAGCGTCTCCCCGATCAGCGTCGACCAGCGGACCGAGGCAGGCGCGACACCCGGCATCTGCAGATGCCGGTCGTCCGTCGAGATGTCGCCGGCATGGATCGTCGCTTCGCTGTGGGCACTCTCGCGAAGGAGAACTCCGGTTTCCATCGTCGCGAGGCCCGGCTCCACTACCGCCATGCCCAAGGCCGTGATCAGCCAGACTTCTGGATGATCGCCTTCAGTGCATCCCCGATCTCTTTGACCAAGGTGCTCTGCAGCTGGGTCAGCATCGTCCATTCCTGCAGCATCTGCTGCATCCGCAGCAGGTCGGCCGTGTTGTTCGGGTTCATCGAAGCCGTGAAGCTCGCCAGCTCCTGCTGGCGCGCTTCCATGGTCCGGCCGATGGTCTGACTTACGGTATCAAAGTTCAGCGCCATTTTGTGTCACCCCTTGGTGTCTTTGCTGATCACTCGAAACCTTGGAAACGTCATCGCCGCGGCGGCAGGCTTTCGACGACTCTGATCGCCGCACTCAGCGCGTCGATCACCTGGGTCAGCCGTCTGTATTCGTCTGGCGTCACGCCCCGATCCATTTCCTTCTGCACCCCGCGCCGTGCCGTCTCCAGCTGAAAAAGGACGTCACGCCGGTAGACGCCATCCGGGTCCTCCCGTAGCCGCTTTTCGAGGTCGAGCAATTCGGGCCGCTCATCGGCCTGCGGCCTGGAGACCAACAGTTCACGCAGCACCCCTCATCACTCCTTGAAACGCTGTACGAACGACACGTCGCCGTGCTGAATCGTGATCTCACCGTCACCGACCGACACCAGCTTGTACCCGTCGCCGAGGTCGCCGCCTTCGGCAACACGTCGCCCATCCTTGGTCACGACGAACGGATAAGGGCCCGCTACGACGCTACGGACCATGAACGGAAGATCCTTTTCGCGGGGGACGAAGAAACTCCGCACCACGATGGTATCGCCGTAACGGGCCGCGAGGTCGGCGGTCAGCCGTCGCCACATCGCCCGCTCGCTCTCGCTGAGCGCGCCACGGGCGATGATGCCTTCTTCATCCGTGGTGAGCGTCACCTTCCCGGCCAACGGCGATGCGGCAACAGCATCCCGATACATGCGCTCCACCTCGGCCCTCGTCAGGATCCTGTCCACCACGTCCTTGACGCCCGGGACATCCTCACGGACCGCCGCGACGACCCGGCTCCGCAAATCGGACGTCGGCAGATAGCCAGCGAGTTCGATGATGCCGGGCCCGACGCTGCGGGCCTCAACCTTCGGAGCAATGTCCGCAAGACGCTGCCTTGCGCCGGCAACCAACTCCTCGTTTGACCATACGCGAAACGTCACCTCGACGTCGTCGAGCCTGACGCTTTCCTTGAGTGACGCCTTCTGGGCAGAAAGTTCCACATACCCCGTTACCAGCACCATGCGGTCGCTGATGGCGCGTACGGCCAGATCTTTACCAAAACCGATCGCCGCCAGCCGCTCGGCGACGATATCCTTGGGCGCCGGGGGCGGCGCCTGAATGGCCGGAGGCAGATCCTCTTTGCTGCCGGCGCCTGCAAACCACGTGAATCCGATGAACAAGATGCCGACCGCCAGCAGGCCAACGACGGGATAGAGCCGGAAAGCCCGCCAGTCCCAGGCCGGCGCAGCGGAGCTGGTCCCCTTTCCTTCCGCCGCAAGGTTGCCGCCTCGATCATCTGGCTCCGTGGTCGCTTTGACGGCTTCGTCGCCGACATGGCCGCGGCCGTTCTGCGCGGCGGCGGCGTTCCTGCTGTCGGCAAGTGTATCGGCCGGCGCGGCTTCGACCGGCCGACGGCCAAAGGTGGAGAGATCGATCCGCGGCCAGGGTGCCCCTGCTTCACCGATGGCAAGGATAACCGGCCCGAGACTGAAAGGCGTGTAAAGAGAAAGTTCCGTTTCGCCGGCGAGTTGTTCGCCATTCGCCAGGATCACCGGACCGTCGAGGGGCGTCAGCCGGAGTGCATCGCCGTCGACGATGATTGCCCCGTGGCGCGGCGCCACATCCTCGATCATGAGCACGATGTCGCAATCCGCCGCGCTCCCGACGATCGTACGCCGTCCGCTCAGGGTCGCTTTGGCGCCTGCATGTACACCGGCCAGGACCTTTGCTTCATAAAGCCTGGTCATGATGCCCGGAATCGCCCCCGATGGCCCCGCTCCCCGTAAGGGGAAGCCCTAAAGGGATACTTAAGAATACTTTTTGATAGGCTTGGCAAGCTCGATCGGGCGGCAACCGGCGGTGTCGGAGCCGAGGTCGTCCAGTGCGCCGCCCCGGGCACGTGCCGGTCATCCCGTCTCCGGCCGATGCCCGATCCGTCCCCGCATTGACAGTCCTCTCCGGGGGCCGCCCGGCCGCGAGACCCGGCCCTGGCCTGGCCCCGGAAATGTTTCAACGAACCTTATCGGCGCTGACGTTACTAATGGGCCGGGAGGACCCCTTACGACCCCGGACGGGTCTCCCGCGGAGATCGAAGGTGGGACAGCCGGATGAGTCTTGAACGACTACTCAACGATTATGCTTCGCGCGTCGGGCTGGATTCCGTGCCGCGGGGACGCGACGGCGCCTATTCGCTCGTCTTTGACGGCCGGTACAGGCTCCGCTTCATACCGGAAGGGACGAATACGGCCATCATCCATGCCGTCGTTGCCACGTTGCCGGAGGATCCGCTCCAGCGTGAGGAGATGGCCGATCGGCTTCTGACGGCAGCAGTCGGCCGCATGCGTAAGGACCGCGAGGTTCTTTCACTGGCGGACGACGGTCGTTCTTTGCAGCTTCACGTGCGAATGGCGGTGGATATCACGCCGCATGCCTTCTCGGGACTGCTCACCAGCTTCGTCAACTCTCTCGCCTTCTGGAAGAAACTGGCATCGACACCGGTTGCTCGCCTTCCGCCTCCTGGACTTGGGATCGCGTTCCGCTGAGGTCTCATGCCACGCTTCATCCGGGCTCTTGCCGTTTGCCTTGCATGCGTTGTCGTTTCCGTAGCGGCCGTCGCATTTGCGGCTGAGCCGCCATGGCCGGCGGCCAGCTATGCCTACCGTGCCGATGACGAACCGCTGCCTGAAGTGCTGCGTGCCTTCGGCCGCAGTTTCGGCGTCAACACGTCGATAAGCCCCAAGGTGCAGGGAATCGTCTCCGGCCGGTTTTTCGCCGAGACACCTTCCGATTTCCTCAATCGGCTGGCCAACGCTTACGGGTTCACGTGGTATTATCATGGCGGTGTCCTTTACGTTCATGCGATAAGCGAAACCGTCAGCCGTTCGATCGAGGTCACGCCGGAAGACATTCCCGATCTGCGGAATGCGTTGCGCGGGCTCGGCGTCGTCGATGACCGTTTCGGCTGGGGTGAATTCCCGGACCGCGGGGTCGTCATCGTCTCTGGTCCGCCGTCCTACGTCTCGCTCGTCGAGCAGACCATTCGTCTGCTGCCGAGCACCCCCTCTCGGGGCATCACGATTTCCGTCTTCCGCCTCGAGCACGCTTCGGCGGACGACCGGGTTTTCTTTTATCGCGACCGGCAGGTGACGGTGCCGGGTGTGGCGACGATTCTCAGAAACCTAGTAACCGCGACCCAAAACACGGTCGGAACGCGCAACGAACCGATCCGTACGGCCCCGATTCCGCTGGTCTCGGACCTCATGCTCGGCAACGGGCTCCCGTCGCTGACCATTCAATCCGGACAAATCGAAAGCGGCAACGCCACGACGAGACCGGCGTCCGCGGAATCCGCCGCCCCTCGCCGCGTGGACGCCCCGACGGAGAGCCCCGTCATTCAGGCCGACACGCGTCTGAACGCCGTCATCATCAAGGATCAGGCGGAACGCATGCCGTCCTACGAAAAGCTGATCCGCGTTCTCGACGTGCCGACGGCATTGATCGAGATCGAAGCGGCGGTCGTCGACGTGAACGTCAGCCAGATTGCGGAACTCGGCATCCGCTGGCAGGGACGCAGCGGCAATGTCGCCGGCGGCTTCGGCACCATAAACTCCCCGCTGCCCTCCGACACGGCCGTGAGCGTCGGCGTCGGGAACAACCCCAATTTGCAGACGATCCTGACCGGCACCGGCGATTTCCTGCTGACCAAGATCTCGGCGCTCGAGAGCACCGGCGATGCCTCGATCCTGTCGCGGCCATCCGTGCTGACGCTCGACAACATGGAGGCCGTACTGGACCTCAGCGAGACCTTCTACATCCGCGTGGAAGGGGAACGCGTCGCTGACGTGGTTCCGGTGTCGGCGGGCGTCATGCTCAAGGTCACGCCGCGCTTGATACGGCAAGGCGGCGAAAACCGCATCCAGCTCACCGTGGATATCGAGGACGGTAACATCCAGCGTGACGAACCCGTATCCGAGCTGCCGACGGTTCGTCGCAGTACAATCTCCACGCAGGCGGTCGTCAGGGAGCAGCAGAGCCTCCTCATCGGCGGCTATTACCTGGAGGCAGACGTCAAGAACAACGACAGGATCCCCATCCTGGGGGACATCCCGTTGCTTGGCTTTCTGTTCAAGCGCACCTCGACCGAGGCCCAGAAGCGGGAACGCATGTTCATGATCACCCCGCGCCTCGTTCAGGTTCCGTCGTGATCGAGCGCAGGAAAACCGAGGTGCCTGGATGATCATGAGCATGGAACCGGATCGAACCGATGCGGCCCGCAAACGAGGAGTTGCACGGGATGTCACGTGAACGCGCCTGCGCCCTTCTGCAGGAATTCGGCGCCCAGCTCGGGATCTCGCAGCTCGCCTTCGACGAGAACGGCAACTGCTGTCTGGTTTTCGACGGCCGTATCCTGCTCAACCTCGCCTACGAGGAACGGCTGAAGCGTTTCGTGCTGTTCTCCTATCTGGGGCCTGCGCCGACGCCGGCGCAGGGTCAACTGCTGTCCTCGTTGCTCGAGGCGAATTTCTTCTGGCAGGGAACCGACGGTTCGACCCTAAGCATCGAGAAAGGCTCGCGAAGCGCGGTCCTGATGCGCGACCTGCCGCTCGCCGGTTTGGACCTCTCCATGCTCATGGATGCCGTGGAGAGCTTCGTGAACACTGCCGAAGCCTGGATGGGCCGGATCGAAGCGGGTGGTGACGCGCCGGCGACGCTGCGAGCCGCCCGGCGTGTCGACCAACAGTTCGGGATGCGGGTCTAAGGAGGAAGGGTACCTGCCATGTCGCCCATCCATTTCGATCCCTTCCGTCCCATCGGCCCGTCGGGGCCGGGCAATGCTGGCCCCGCTTCCGGCGATCGCAGCGGCACGTCGCCCGCGACAGAGACGGTCGTCTTCCGGGGGAGATCGGTGACCCTGCTGAATCCGACGGCCGACGATCCCCGGATCAGGCCTCATCTCGACGTCTTGAAAGCGGTCAAGGCCTGTTTGTCCTACGCTTCCTCCGCAGGTCCGGAGAGGGCGCAATCGGAGAAACCGCTCCACCAGCGCACGGTCGTCACTTTGTCAGATGCCGACCTGCCCGCGCCGCAACGCTGCGGCCTGGAAACGGTCGCCATGCGCCTGGCCTTTTCGGCTACCCGAAACGGACCGCTTTTTCAGGCGACCATGCGGCAAATGGGACTGGATCCGAACCTGCTGACCGACGCGCAGCGTTCCCGTCTCGATCGCTTGGTGGCCGATGGCGCCCACCCGTTGGTTGGAAGCCATCCATGGATAACCAAAGAGGTTCTTGGGGATGCCGTGACCGCCGCGCTGCGGACGATGTCCCTGCCGGAGGCGGAAAGCGCGCGCGAAATCGCGCGTTACGTCGCCGAACGCGCCGTATCGCGTGCCGTTGCCGCTCTCGCCGGTCGCGCGCCTTCGGAGTGCGGCGCCCTGATCGCCGATGCCATGATCAGGCGCATGTCGAATGAAGGCGGGGAACTTGACCGTAGGTCCGATCGTTTTCCGGACATGGTACGCAAGTTCATCGAATCAGTGACGACAGAGCCGCTTGCCGGGGGCCGTATGGCAGCCGTCGTTGCCGCGGCGGAAGCCTATATCACCCAGAACCAGCACCTGATCGACAGACAATGAGAACGATTCGGCCCGTCATGAACAGGATTCTACTGACATTGACCATGGCCGACCGCGATACGTCGTCCGTCGGCTTTGGAAAGAGGTGGGGCTGACATATGGCTGCTTTCCCTCTTGAGTCTTTTTTGGACGCCGCCGCATCAGGCGACTACGTCGGCATCGGCGAAGGTCTGAATGGACCGGCCGTGATTGCGTTGGGCAAGGCGCCCAACGGCGCACAGGTCGCCTGGATCGACACAAGCAAAGCCGGATCGTTGCCGCGCGAAATGGCTGACGCGACCGCAATGTTCCTGGATGCTCTCGAGCAAAGCTACGGCAGGCATATCAGCGAGATCGTCAAGAATGGACTGCGCCTCAATGATCATGCCGGCCGTCCTCTCGCGTCGCCGCTGGTGAAGCGCGCCGTCGAACTCGCCAAGGCAAGTCAAAGTCTTTATGCGGGCATGAACTTCATGTCCCGAATCCATTTCAGCGCCACGCGCGGTGGCGCAGAATTCGCGCGGGCTTGCGCCAAGCACGGCACATCGGCCCAAGAGCTGGGACCGGGACGCCGGGCCTACGCCGATTATCTGTTTGACCAATCGTTCCAGTCGGCCAGCCGCGGGGACACGGTGTACGTTCCGCCGGAAAAGGCACGCCAGCTGTTTGAGGATGCCGTGGCACAGGCGGTGGCCGTTTCGGAAGATGTGGCGGCGAAAATGGCAAAGCCGTCGAACGAACGACCTTCTTAGCCGCGCATTCGCGCCGGGCGGATCTTGCCACGCGCTCCCTGAACGGCTGTGTACCGACTTGCCTGTGGTGATCCGGGCAGGCCCGCTGCCGGTAATGCGCGGTTGGTCTTGGGATCGTCGGAGCTGCACGGCAAAGCCGACCGTCCCGCTTGCCCCTGTTCGGCGGAACGCTTCTACCCCGCTCGCGCTGTTGCCAATCGACGACCGCTGCACCGTCGACGCTGATGTCATGGACCTGGTTTCAGATCCACCGGGGAAGGCGCTGGGATCGATCAATTTCGTCCGTCTGCCCCGGACCGGTTGCAGCGACGGCGCACAACAGGGCACGCCCCTCGAACGAACCGGGGGATGGCGCACCGATCCCCCTTCTTGTGATGGGCGACCGCACGACATCCCCTGGCTCGCCTCCGCCACAGCGCACGCATTTGAATTTTCGAGCAGCCTAAGAACGAGATCCGCAGCGTTAAGGTAAAAATCCCATGTCCTGGGCTGGTCGATATTGTGGTGGGATTGAAACCGGGGCGCGGCAATACGAAGGTATCGGCGACGATTTCCGTTACCTTTGATTTTGCCAAGAACGACCCCCACCCGCATGCTGGGAATGATACGAGCGATCTCGTGCCCCGGGACCGGGATCAACCATTTCCGGAACCGATTCACTCTACCGACGACGCGTGGCGCAGGCCGGTTCGGGCGGCGGCGTCTGCCCGAATGCTCCGGCACGTCGGGAAATGTCGCAATGTAATGCGACGGCCGCCGCACCTACCAACGAGGGCGGTTTCGTTAAACCTGTGACACTACAGATAGGAACTAGCGTGTTGCAAAATCACAACCGGGAGATATAACATCCTGCCCGCGCGCGGTTGCTGACAAGTCGACATTCTTCGCCGGGGGATCGTGTCGAAGCTCGAGTTCGGAAGAGGGCATGTCGTTGACATCCCGGCCACGACGTATGTCGCCGTCAAGCGGGCTTGACTGAGCGGTTATGCAGGATCGTCGCGGCGTGACGCCGGAGAAGCCCAAACATACGTCCGGCGTTACGGATGAAGACTTCATTTCGCTTGTACAGGCCAATCAGAAACGGCTGTACCAGTTCATCCTGAAGAACATCGGAAACCCGGCCGACGCGGAGGATCTCGCCCAGGCGGCCTTCGTCGAAGCATACAAGTCCCTGTCCTCGTTCCGCGGCCAGTCCGAGCTGTCGACTTGGCTGCTGGGGATCGCCATGAACCTGGTGCGGAACTACATCAGCCGGGCGCCGCACCGGCGTTTCACGTTCGTCAGCGACGAAGTGCTTGAGGGAACCGCCGCCAATGGCGAAAGCCCGGCCGATGCGGCGTTCTACTCACAGGCAATCGAACGACTGTCGGAAGAGCTGCGTGCGCTTCCGGACGGGTTGCGCGAGGTCCTTTTGCTCGTCGCGGTCGACGGCCTCTCCTACGAGGACGCGGCGGCGATGCTGGCGATCCCGATTGGCACCGTACGCAGCCGAGTGTCCCGCGCCCGCGCCACGCTGCGGGAACGGCTGCCAGGCATCGCCGACATGATCGGCGACACCTGACCCCGACGCCGCTTCGGGCCGGCGTCGAGGCCGGCCCAAAGCGCCCCTGTCAGGCCCGGATCCCCCCGACCTGCGGAAACCCGTCGACCCGGTCCGGCGGAAGCGCTGATGCCCCCGCACCGGCCGACAGCCCGGCAACCTGCCCCCGCCAGTGCTCCACCGCCGCCACGTGCGCCTCGATCACCGCCACCAAGTCGCTCGGCTCCAGCCCCTTCGGCGAAAGCGAGCGGCACAGCACGATCTCCTTCGCCGCAAGATCCACCGCCAGCGCCCCGCCCCCAGTCTCGGCGCCGAATAGGTTGCCGGCCAGCAGCGCCTCGTAGACCGCCTCCCGCCCGCCCGCCGGCAGCGGGCCGAGGCTCGAGTA
>CALANV010000055.1 GCA_937926175.1 uncultured Rhodospirillales bacterium
GCCGACGAACAAACACGAGACCCCCTCCCGCGCCGCCGCCCGCGCATCCCTTCCTCTTGCGATTCACTTTGTCAAAGAGCATGCGGCGTTCCGATCAACTCGTTCCCGCCGCGTCGGGGCCGGCTATATACGACCGGCATCGTCAGACTGTCAAACCCTTTCGCGAAGTTTTTTCGCATCGCGAAGAAGGCCGGAAAACCGGCACTTCCAAGGGCTCGAAATTTTTCGGCGCTCCAGCCGAAGCGGCACCCCCGGATGCACCGCTCATCGCTGGCGGACCTGATCTGGTAGTCCCTGCAGCCGCCGCCAAGAGGGCCGCCAAAATTTTTCGCCGCTTCCAACGCCCGGACCTTTTCGGGGACCGAAACCGTGGCGCGTGGTCCGAGCCGCGGCGTTCGTCGCCACCTATCCGCATCGGTGGCCGCAGCGGCCCACGACGAGCCATCCCGTGAAAACATGACCACGGTTTCGCCCTCGCAGGGTCACGAAACCGGATCACAACGGACGCACCACCAGACGAGAGATAAAAAAATGTTGATATGGTCGCCTTGCGCGCGGATCAAGACCCGCCGGCGGAACGCGGCCCGATGACGGCCCCGCCTTCGACGACCAAGCCCCTCAATGCGCTTGCAAAATTGCCACGATGGATTACATCAGCGTCGCCGCAGCGCAGCCATTATTTCGCCCTGATTTGGTGGTGATAAGCGCGCGTTCTGGCGGGGGTGAGCATCATGTCGGAGATGATCGCAATCAGAAATCTGACCAAGGATTTCGGGCAGATTCGCGCGGTCGACAACGTTTCCTTCTCGGTCTCGCGTGGCGAAGTGCTCGGCTTCCTCGGGCCCAACGGCGCCGGCAAGTCGACCACCATGAAGATGATCACCGGCTACCTGACGCCGACCAGCGGAACGGCGGTCGTGTGCGGCCATGACGTGCTGGAGAATCCGGTCGCGGTGAAGCGCTGCATCGGCTACCTGCCCGAGGGTGCACCCGCCTATCCCGACATGACCCCGGCGGCGTTTCTCGACTTCATCGCCGCCGTCCGAGGCCTGCGCGGCGCGGAAAAAGCGAAGCGAATCGGCCTCGCCGTCGAGCGCGTCCAGCTCAAGGACGTGCTGCACCAGTCGATCGAGACGCTCTCCAAGGGCTTCAAGCGCCGTGTCGGGCTTGCGCAGGCGATGCTGCACGATCCCGAGGTTCTGATCCTCGACGAGCCGACCGACGGCCTCGACCCGAATCAGAAGCACGAGGTCCGGACGCTCATCCGCGACATGGCGCGCGACAAGGCGATCATCATCTCCACCCACATCCTCGAAGAGGTCGATGCCGTCTGCACGCGTGCGGTGATCATCGCCAAAGGGCGCATCGTCGCCGACGGCACGCCCGCCGAGCTGGAGGCGCGCTCGCGTTGGCACAATGCGGTGTCGATCGTCCTCAGTGCGCCGAAGGTCGCAAGTTGCCGCGCGGCGCTGCAGCGCATCAGCGGCATCGGATCCATCGAGGAAATCCAGGGTAAGGACAATCTCACCTGCCTCGTCGCCTTCCCCGTCAACGGTCAGCCCATCATCACCCAGATCAGCGAAATCGCACGCAACGCCGAGTTCGGCATCGAGGAGGTCCGCGTCGAGCGCGGCCGCCTCGACGAAGTCTTCCGCAACATCACGACGGCGAGGGCATGACCCATGCGCAACACGCTGATCATCACGCGCCGCGAACTGGCCGGCTATTTCGCCACGCCGGTGGCGTACGTGTTTCTCGTCATCTTCCTGGCGCTCTCCGGCGCCTTCACGTTCTACCTCGGTAACTTCTTCGAGCGTGGCCAGGCCGATCTGCAGTCGTTCTTCACGTTCCATCCCTGGCTCTACCTGTTCCTGATCCCGGCCATCTCGATGCGGCTGTGGTCGGAAGAGCGCAAGACCGGCACGATCGAGCTGTTCCTAACGCTGCCGATCTCGATGTACGAGGCCGTGCTGGGCAAGTTTCTCGCCGCATGGGCATTCACCGCGATCGCGCTTGTCCTCACCTTCCCGCTGTGGATCACCGTCAATATCCTCGGCAATCCCGACAACGGCGTGATCCTTGCCGGCTATGTCGGGAGCCTGCTGATGGCGGGTGGCTTTCTTGCCATCGGCGCGTGCATGTCGGCCATCACCAAGAGCCAGGTGATCGCCTTCGTCATCACGGCCGCGATCTGCTTCATCTTCACGGTCAGCGGCTCGCCGCTCGTCCTGAACTTCTTCACCGGCTGGACGCCGCAGGTGCTCATCGACACCATCGCGTCATTCAGCTTCCTCACCCACTTCAACGCGATCAGCCGGGGCGTCATCGACCTCCGCGATCTGATCTATTTCGGCTCGCTGATCGCCGCGTTCCTGTTCGCGAACGCGGTCGTCGTCGACATGAAGAAAGCGGGTTGATCTGCCATGGCAGCGAAAGTCACCACCAAGCGCGGCGTGACCTCGGCCGTCGGTCTTGTGCTCGTCGCCATCCTGTTCGTGGCGGTGAACGTCATCAGCAACACGGTGCTGAGCTCCGCACGCCTCGATCTGACCGAGGATCGTCTCTTCACGCTCTCCGATGGGACACGGTCGGTCCTCGCCAAGATCGAAGAGCCGATCACGCTTCGCCTCTACTATTCGGAGCGGCTCGGGCGCGAGATCCCCGCCTACGGCGTCTATGCGACCCGCGTGCGCGAGATGCTCCGCGAGTATCAGAACGCCGCCCCCGGCAAGATCCGGGTGGAGGTAATCGATCCGCAGCCGTTCTCGGACGAGGAAGATCGTGCGGTGGCCTTCGGCCTGCAGGGCGTTCCGGTGAACCAGGCGGGCGAGCTCGTCTACTTCGGCATCGCTGGCACGAACACCGCGGACCGCGAGGAGGTGATCGCGTTTCTTCAACCGGAACGCGAGCGGTTTCTCGAATATGATCTCACCAAGCTCGTCTACAACCTGGCGACGCCGAAGAAACCGGCCGTCGGATTGCTCTCGACGCTGCCCCTCACCGGCGAGTTCCGCGGCCCGCGGCAGGCGCCGGAGCCGTGGCTGATCTACACTCAGTTGACGCAGTTCTTCGACGTCCGGACGGTCGACCGCGACGCGACGGAGATTCCCGATGACATCGGCGTCCTGATGATCGTTCATCCCAAGGATCTGCCGGAAAAGACACTCTACGCCATCGACCAGTTCGTCCTGCGCGGCGGCCGCGCCCTGGTCTTCGTCGATCCCAATGCCGAGGGCGAGCTTTACCGGCCCGGCATCGCGGCGCAGACGGGCATGACGGACTCGAACCTCAAGAAGCTGTTCGATGCGTGGGGCATCGAAATGGTCGAAGGCAAGGTCGCGGGCGACCGGCTCGCCGCACGCCGCGTCAACGCCGGCACCGAGACGCGCGTGCGCGCCGTCGACTACCTCGCGTGGCTCGCCCTGCGCGAACCGAACTTCAATCGTGCCGACATCCTGACGGCCGAGACGCAGCTCATCCAGATGGCGAGTGCCGGCATCCTCAAGGCCAAGGAAGGCGCATCCACTACGATGACGCCACTGATCCAGACCAGCGCCGAGGTGATGTCGATCGACGCCAACAAGGTGAAACTGGCGCCCGATCCGGTGGCGTTGCTTGCCAATTTTAAGGCCGAGGGGCAGCCCTTCACGCTTGCCGCGCGGATCAGCGGGACGGTCAAGAGCGCGTTTCCGGACGGCCCGCCGCCGGAGCCGAAAAAGGAAACCGAGGGGGACGACGAGTCCAAGTCCGGGGCGTCCGAGGAAGCCAAGCCGGCCGCGGAGTCGTCCGAAAAGAAGAACGAGCATCTGAGCGAGTCGCGCGAGCCGATCAACGTCATCGTCGTGGCGGATACCGACCTGCTCGAAGACCGGTTCTGGGCGCAAGTGCAGGACTTCTTCGGCCAGAAGCTGGTCGTGCCGGTCGCGAACAACGGTGACTTCGTCGTGAACGCCGTCGACAACCTGCTCGGCAGCAGCGACCTGATCAGCCTGCGCAGCCGGGGCCAGTCGTCCCGCCCCTTCGTGCTCGTGCAGGAACTGCAGCGCGACGCCGAACTGCAGTTCCGGGCGAAGGAGCGCGAGCTGACGGCCAAACTCGAGGAAACGGAGAAGAAGCTCAACGAGCTGCAGAGCCAGGGCAAGGATCAAGGCGGTCGCGCCATCCTCTCTCCGGAACAGCAGGCGGCCATCGACCAGTTCCGCGCCGATATGCTGAACATCCGCCGCGAGCTGCGCGAGGTACAGCAAAACCTGCGGCAGAACATCCAGAGCCTCGAGAGCTGGCTGAAGTTCGTCAATATCGGGCTGGTCCCGATCGTCGTCGCCATCGTGGCGGTCTTCGTCGGCCTCGCCCGCATGCGGCGGCGCCGGGCCCCGGGGGCCGCGACGGCTGCTGCGGCATAGGAACCACGCGCGAAGGGAGACACGTCAATGAAATCGAAAGCGTTGATCGCCCTTGGCATCGCTGCCGTCATCGCCGTCGGCGCCGCGGTCGCCGTCGCCACCATGCAGCAGTCGCCGGCGCCGCGTGCCGAGATCGGCAACAGGCTGTTCCCGCAGCTTGCCGCCCGTGCCGATGATATCCGGACGATCCAGGTGCGGCACAAGGACGGCAGCTTCAGTATCGTGCGCACGGACGACGGCTGGGTCGTGCCCGAGCAATCGAACTACCCCGCCTCCATTGACGAGGTGCGGCGCGTGCTGGTCGGCCTTGCCGAGCTGCGTGCGCTCGAGGCGAAGACCCGCTCCCCCAACCTCTATCCGGAGCTGCAGGTCGAGGATGTCTCGGCCCCGGACGCGAAATCCGTGCAGCTCACGTTGAAGGACGCCAATGGCGGCGACGTGCTGTCGGTCCTGGTCGGAAAGCAGCGCTTCGGGCGCGGCACCAGCAGTGCGGGCGACGGCGTCTATATCCGCCGGAGCGACGATGCCCAGGCCTGGCTCGCGCAGGGTCGCCTTACCGTCAACCGCGACGCCGTTCAGTGGCTCGACCGCAAGATCGTCGACGTGAAACGCGAACGCGTCCGCACGGTCAGCCTGCGCACGACCGAGAAGGAGGTCACCGTCACCCGTACCGATCCGAGCGAGAACGATTTCACGCTCGCCGGCGTGCCCGACGACCACAAGGTCAAGTCGAGCTGGGAGATCAACTCGATCGGCGGTGCGTTCGAGAGCCTGGAACTGGATGCGGTGAAGCCGGTGGCCGAGGTCAAGTTCCCGGAAACGCCGGCCGCGGAGGCCGTGACGTTCGACGGCCTCAAGCTGACCGCCTACCTCGCCGACCAGGATGGCGGGACCTGGGTCCGCTTCGTCGCCGCCTTCGAGCCATCCTCGCAGCCGACCGAACAGGCCGACGCCGCGCAAGCGGCCGAGAAGAAGGAAGAAGAGGTCGCCGCAAACGAGGCCAAGGACAAGGCGGACAAGGACGACGCGTCGAAGCTGAAGCCGGCCGACGAGGTCAGGAAAGAGGTCGAGACGATCAACGCCCGCGTCGGCAACTGGGCCTACAAGCTTCCGTCCTACAAGATCGACACGTTCCGCAAGAAGTTCAACGACCTGATCGAACCGAAGGAAAAGAAGGCATCCTGACGCCGGCCCGGCTGGAAGCCTCGGTCAACCGCCGGGTCGACATCCTGGCCGTCGGGCCGGTGTTACCGCATTGATCGATCCGACCGCCTGGGCGCACGCGAAGCCAGCGGTCGGAAACCGGTGTCACAGACCGAACGAGGCGGCGCACCGGACGAGCACCGCGCCGATCCCGGTCGGTCGCGCGTGTCAGGCCGCGTCCGCGGCGACCTGCATCCGCACGATCCTGTCCGGATTCGCTGGCGGCTCGCCGCGCTTGATCCGGTCGACGTTTTCCATGCCGGATGTGACTTCGCCCCAGACGGTGTATTTGCCGTTCAGGAAATCCCCGTCCGCGAACATGATGAAGAACTGGCTGTCGCCGCTGTTCGGATCGGCCGCCCGCGCCATGCCGACCGTCCCGCGCCTGAACGGTTCGTTCGTAAACTCAGCAGGAATCTTCTGACCCGAGCCGCCAGTGCCGTTGCCGCGCGGATCGCCGGTCTGGGCCATGAACCCGTCGATCACGCGATGGAACTTGAGCCCGTCATAGAAGCCCGCCCGCGTCAGTTCCTTGATCCGGGCGACGTGCTTCGGTGCCAGATCGGGCCGCATTTTGATGACGACGCGCCCGTATTCGAGATCCAGATAGAGCGTGTTCTCGAGATCTTCGGTCATTCGGGATTCCTTTCGCGAACTGGGTTCGGGATCGCGCCGCCGGTGCCTATTTCACGTCGGCGGCAACCCGCATGCGGACGATGCGGTCCGGGTTGCGGGGCGGTTCGCCACGCTTGATCCTGTCGACGTACTCCATGCCTGAGACGACGCGGCCCCACACCGTGTACTGCCCGTTCAGGTGCGGCGCCGGTGCGAACATGATGAAGAACTGGCTGTCGCCGCTGTTGGGGTCGCGGGTTCGCGCCATGCCAACCGTACCCCGCACGAACGGCTCGCGCGAGAATTCGGCCGGCAGCTTCACGCCGGACCCGCCGGTTCCGTTGCCGTTGGGATCCCCCGTCTGGGCCATGAAGCCGTCGATGACCCGGTGAAAAATCACCCCGTCGTAGAAGCCCTGGCGCGTGAGTTCCTTGATGCGGGCGACGTGCTTCGGGGCCAGGTCCGGTCGCATCGCGATCACGACCCGTCCATACTCGAGGTCGAGATAAAGGGTATTCTCGGGATCCTGTTGGGCAAACGCCACCGTCGGCGCCGCGACAAAGGCCAAGCTTAGCGCGACGCAGAGCCGGACGAGAAACCGTGACATCATCGGGAACCTGCAGCCTCCGCTCGGAACAAGGGCCGCCACTGTGGCCGGCCAAGGCGCCGCATGCAACCGCATTCGTACACCCGCCGGCAGACGACCGACGCCCTTTCCCCCGGCACGCCTGCCCCTCCCCGGCCCTTGTCACGGGCGAGTTCCTCGCCTAAATCAAAAAATTAAGCTGGCGGGAAAAGGCCTGCCGGCCGTTCGTCATGGGTTTGTCTCAACAGAAAAAGGGGTAAACGCCATGGCCAATCAGATCACGATCAAGTCAGTCGACCGGTTCCAGGACTGGATCAATCTGGTCCTGGCCGTTGTGCTGTTCGTCTCGCCGTGGCTCTTCCAGTTCGCGGATCAACCGACGCCAGCATGGAATGCCTGGGTGTGCGGCGTCATCATCGCGGCCCTGGCCATTGCGGCGCTCGTGCAGTTCGCGGAGTGGGAAGAGTGGATCAACGTCGCCCTGGGCGTCTGGCTGGTGATCTCGCCCTGGGTCCTCGGCTTCTCCACGATCGCGGCCGCGATGTGGAGCCACCTGATCCTGGGTCTCGTGATCGCCCTGCTCGCCGCCTGGAGCGGCTGGTCCGCACACTACGGCAAGAGGGCGACCGCATGAGTACGATGGCGGGGGCGGGCAGAGCACCGCGCCCCCGCCGCGTGCGGCTAGCCGCATGCCATCCCATCCGGTGCCCCATTCGCTTCCCCGATTGTTTCCGCTATGACGTCCCCGAGGCGTGGCGCATAAGACGCATAAGACATGGCGCGTTGGCTCATCACGATCGGCATCATCCTGGTGATCACAGGGCTCCTTTGGCCGTGGCTTCAGAAGCTCGGCTTGGGGCGGCTGCCCGGCGACATCGTGGTCGAGCGGGAGAACGTCCGCTTCTACTTTCCGATCGTGACCAGCATCCTGGTCAGCATCGTCCTGTCGCTGATCCTCTGGCTGATCAACCGATGACGGCGGCTTGACCGGCCGCGGCCCGTGTTGCGCCGCCCCTTCCGGCCCTGGCCCCGTTGTCGCCGTTCCGTGTGTTCCATCCGAAAGACGCCGGCCTCGCGACCGCGCCCTCCACATCAACCGTGATCGGCACGGCGTATCCGCCGGGCGTGTACGTCGGCCCTGCACCGGCAGGAACGCGATGCGTGATCATCGCCACACGCAAGTCACTGCCGACGATTTTGCGAGGGCCGGTTGTTCACGGCGGTCACTCAAATGTCACGGGTTCAAGCGACGAGTCGAATGGCGCCTCAACGGCAAATCGGATAGACCTTCGCGCGGATCGGCCAACGCAGTCGTAAATGACGTTCTTGCAGCAAGCGCGCGTGAACAGCGGAAGCGGGCGGGTGACGCCGAAGGTCGCGCCGTTCCAGATTCGCGGCCGCTTCTTCACCGCCATCGTCCTGCAGCTGACCAGCGACGCCGATGCCACGTTCTACGAAGTGCTCGACACCAAGCTGGCGCAGGCACCGCATTTCTTCACCAACGCGCCCATCGTGCTCGATCTCGACAGGGCGGCGGGCATCCGGCAGCCGGACGATTTCATCAGGCTGGTACGGGAGTTGCGGGCACGCAACCTTACGCTGATCGGCATCCAGAACGGCACGAGCGAACAGAGCAAGGCAGCGCTCGCAGCCGGTCTGATCACACTTCAGGGCGGCCGCGACCTGCCGCCGGATGACGGAAATAGGAGCGATACGGCAAGAACTGCGGAACCCTCGCGCGGCACCCTGCTCATCACCGATCCGGTGCGCTCGGGACAGCGGATCTTTGCCGATGCCGGCGACCTCGTGGTCGTGGCTTCGGTGAGTTCGGGTGCCGAGCTCATCGCCCGCGGCAACATCCACGTCTACGGCAGGATGCGCGGCCGGGCGCTCGCCGGCGCCAACGGCGATCCGAAGGCCCGCATCTTCTGTCAGAGCCTCGATGCGGAGCTGCTCGCGATCGCCGGTCTCTACCGGACCAGCGACGAGATCGAATCGTGGGCCCGAAAGCAGCGGGTCCAGGTGTTTCTCAAGGACGATGCGCTCTGCATCGAGCCCCTGAAGTAGTTGTCAATCATCAAGGGGAGATCGGCATTGGCTAAGATCATTGTCGTTACGTCGGGCAAAGGGGGCGTCGGCAAGACGACCTCGACGGCTGCCCTCGGCGCCGGGCTCGCGATGCGCGGCAAGAAGACCGTGGTCATCGATTTCGACGTCGGCCTGCGCAACCTCGACATGATTATGGGATGCGAACGCCGCGTCGTTTTCGATTTCATCAACGTCATCCAAGGCGAGGCGAAGCTCCATCAGGCCTTGATCAAGGATCGGCGCCTCGAAAACCTCTCGATCCTGCCGACCTCGCAGACCCGCGACAAGGATGCGCTGACGCGCGAGGGTGTGGAAAAGGTTCTCAACGAGCTGCGCAACGATTTCGACTACATCATCTGCGACAGCCCGGCCGGCATCGAACGCGGCGCACACCTGGCCATGTACTTCGCCGACGAGGCGGTGGTCGTCACCAACCCAGAAGTGTCGTCGGTGCGCGACAGCGACCGGGTCCTTGGCCTGCTGAGCAGCAAGACGAGGCGCGCCGAGAAGGGCGAGGAGCCAGTCAAACCGCACCTTCTGCTGACGCGCTACGACCCGGCCCGGGTGGCGAAAGGCGACATGATGAAGGTCGAGGACGTGCTTGAGATCCTGTCCATTCCCCTCCTCGGCATCATTCCGGAGAGCCCGACCGTCCTGAAAGCGTCCAACATCGGCACGCCCGTCGTGTTCGACAAGACCTCGAACGCCGGAGCTGCCTATGCCGACGCCGTGTCGCGGCTGATGGGCGAACAGATCGAGATGCGTGTGCTCGGACCCGAGCGCCGCGGCTTTCTCCAGCGGCTCCTGTGGAGGACGGCATGACGCTGCTCAGCTTCTTCCGCCGCACGCCGCGCGTGAGTTCGGCGCAGACCGCCAAGGAACGACTCCAGATCCTGCTCGCGCACGAGCGGCAGGATCGTTCGGGGCCGGACTACCTGCCGCTGCTGCAGAAGGAGATCCTTGAGGTCATCAGGAAGTATATCCAGGTGCCGGGCGAGAAGGTCGAAGTCAAGCTGCAGCGCGGCGCCGAAATGTCGACCCTCGAGATCGACATCGAGCTCCCGGGCGCGCAGACCCTGAATTCGAAGCGCGCCGTTCCGAGCCCCGCCTTCGCCCGCTGACGTCCTTGCCGACAGCCGACTGACCCAGCTCTATCAGAGATCGGTAGTCGGCGGCAGACCGCCGGAAAAAGACAAGGCCGATCTCACCGCCCTTACGATATACCGTCAGGTACGCTGACCGTCCGGTATGCTGGACGGGACGCGCCGCAGGACGCCGCGGTACCGGGCGACAGAGAAGGCGGTCCCTCAGCGGTCGGCAAACGCCAGCTTGGCGCCGAGCGCGACGAACGCGCCGGCGAAGGTACGGCGCATCCATGTCAGCACGCGCGGACGCGAGATCACGTGGTCACGAATCGACGCGGCGAACAGGCCGTAGCCGACGAAGACCACGAACGTCATCAGCATGAAGACGGCGCTCAACTCGAGCATGCGGGCAACCGGATTCAACTCGTCCGCACCAACGAACTGCGGTAAGAACGCCAGAAAGAAAATCGACAGTTTCGGATTGAGGATGTTGATCAATATGGCCGTCACGGTCACGCGAGCGGCCGAACGGGCGCCGAGCGCCGTGTCCACCCTCAAGGCGCCGTGCGCACGCAGCGTTTCCCAGGCCATATACAGAAGATAGGCGACGCCCAAATACTTGAATGCCTGAAAGGCGAGCGCGCTGGCGTGCAAGAGTGCGGCCAGCCCCATGATCGCGGCTGCCATGTGGGGGACGATGCCGATCGTGCACCCGAACGCCGCCACGATGCTC
This sequence comes from uncultured Rhodospirillales bacterium, assembly GCA_937926175.1. Taxonomy (GTDB): domain Bacteria; phylum Pseudomonadota; class Alphaproteobacteria; order CACIAM-22H2; family CACIAM-22H2; genus CALANV01. The sequence continues at coordinate 10,714 of CALANV010000055.1, forward strand.
GCCCGGGATCCACGCGAGAGGCCTGCCGCCAGCGTGTAGAGAACGCCGGTGCCGGGCGAAATGATGACGATGAACGAGGTGACCAGGAATTCGATGCTCACGGCCGACGCTCCTTTCGCCGGCATCGACGTTGCCGGTGCCGGAATGACCCTTCCTGAACGAACAGGTAAAATAAATCAAGCCGATACGGCCTCGCGCCGTCCCGGGCGCTTCGTCATGCATGAGCGCAAGTCCCGTATCGACACGAGACTGCAGTTGACCCCCGGATAGATCACAGGCGCCCGAGTCCCACAGCAGAAATCGAGCGCCCTATCGCCATCCGTTTACGCGTCCCCGTCCCGACCAGGGTGAAGGGCACGATGCAGTACATCGGCGCCTTTATCTGGAAAAATCGAGAATTATTTTATCTATCCACGTAGAGCGAAGACGAGATCCCGAAATTTTTATTTTTAACGACTTGGTCATTTCCTTCCGCCGGAATCGCGTGCCACCGTCGCCAATTCGGGGAGGCCGGTCAATGTCGCATCACAGGATTCTGGTCGTCGATGATTTCGGCGCCATGCGCCAGGTCATCCGCCGCTTTCTGGGCATGTACGGATTGCGCAGGGTCGACGAAGCGGAAGACGGAACGTCGGCGCTCGCTAAGCTCCAGGAGAAGCCGTACACGCTGATCATCGCGGACTGGAAGATGCAGCCGATGACGGGCATCGAATTGCTGCGCCGCGTGCGGGCCGACGAGCGCTACCGTTCGATCCCCTTCCTGATGGTGACATCGGACGCGGAACCGGACAGCGTTCTGGCGGCGCGCGAAGCCGGCGTCAGCGGCTACGTCGCCAAGCCGTTCAGCGCGACGACGTTGAAGGCGAAGATCGAGAGCATCTGTGGCCCCTTGAACTGACGGGTATCTCGGCACCGGCCTCCACCACCTCGGCATCCTTGCAGGATCGGCGTGGAGCCCCCATGAATCGGGGCTGCATGAGGAGGTGCCGATGTCGATTTCGCAGGCAGAAAAGGCAAGAGCATTCCTGGCCCTGCACGAGCGCGAGGGCTGCTTCGTCATTCCAAACCCCTGGGACGCCGGCACCGCGCGTCTGCTCGCAGGCCTCGGGTTCGAGGCATTGGCGACGACGAGTGCCGGCCTCGCCTTCTCGCGCGGCCGGCCGGACGGCGCGGTGAGCCGCGACGACGTGCTCGCCAACGCGCGGGAGATCGTCGGCGCCTGCGACCTTCCCGTCAGCGGCGACCTTGAAGGCGGCTACGGCGATCGGCCGGAGACGGTGGCGGAGACCATACGGCTCGCGGCAGAGGCGGGTCTCGTCGGCGGCTCGATCGAAGATGCGACGGGCCGCAAGGACGACCCGATCTTCGAGCTTTCGCTCGCGACCGAGCGGGTCCGCGCGGCGGTCGAGGCGGCCCGGGCCCTTCCCTTCCCCTTCGTCCTGACCGCGCGCGCCGAAAACTTCCTTCATGGCCGACCCGATCTCGACGACACGATCCGTCGCCTGCAGGCGTTCCAGGCGGCGGGGGCGGACGTGCTCTATGCGCCCGGTCTGAAATCGCGCCAGGACATCGAAGCCGTGGTCAAGTCGGTCGACAAGCCGGTCAATGTGGTCATGGGCCTGCAAGGTGCGACATTGACCCTCTCGGAGCTTGCCGAGATCGGCGTCAAACGTGTGAGCCTTGGTTCCGCCCTCAGTCGCGCGGCGATCGGGGCGTTCCTGCGTGCCGTCCGCGAGATCAAGGATCACGGCTCGTTCTCGTTCGCGCGCGAGGCGGTGCCCTTCGCCGATATCAATCGGATGTTCTCGCGGCATTTGCCCTGAGCGGCGGCGCATAAGAGGCGCCGCCCCACGGACATGGATCTCACCCGCGCTCAGGGTCGACGCGATTTGATGCGCATTTTGCGCAAATGCACGGGATGTCCGACATCGCGACCGGCGCGTCTTTAACGTCCTGGTGATCTATTTGCGCCGGAATGGGCGCCTGGATGGGGAATTTCCGGGAGATGGAACAATGTCCCACCACAATATTCTCGTCGTCGACGACTTCGAGGCGATGCGCCAGATCATCCGACGCTTTCTCGGCATGTTCGGCTTGCGGAACGTCGAAGAGGCGGAAGACGGAACCGCCGCTCTCGCGAAGCTCGCCGAGAAGAAGTTCACGCTGGTCATCGCCGACTGGAAGATGGCGCCGATGGACGGCATCGAGCTGCTGCGCCGGATGCGCGCCGAATCACGCTACAAGGAAATCCCGTTCCTCATGGTGACATCGGCCACCGAGCCCAGCAGCGTCACGACGGCGCGCGCAGCCGGCGTTGATGGTTATATTGCCAAGCCGTTCAGCGCCGCCATGCTCAGGGAAAAGATCGAGGGTATCTGCGGGCCGCTATCTCGTGCCGGCACGGCGGCCCACGACGCCAGGCCTATTCCGCCGAAGCCGCGCCAGATCGTGCGTCCCGTAGCGTGATTTCGAACATGCGCGGATGATTGACGCGGAACGCCGCCATGATGCTGTCCACGGGCACGTCCGCGAACTCGCCGTGGTAGCGCAGATATTCCATGTGCCGGCGCCCGTTGCGGTCGAACGGATGAAAGAGCGCATCGTTCTTCCCGTCGAAGTCCAGCGTCCGCACGCCGAAACGCCGGCATAGCGACAGGTTGAAGGTCGGGGTCGCTTTCACCCACCTGCCGTCCAAATAAAGCGCCGTATAACCGTGCCACGTGAAGACGTCACCGCCGACGAGGTCGAGCAGCCTCGGCGTCGCCAGATGATTCCGGACGTCGGCAAAGCCGACGCGGCTCGGAATCCCCAATGCCCGCGCTGCCGCGGCAAGCAAGGCCGCCTTTCCGATGCAGAAGCCGCGCCCGGCACGCAGGCACGCGCTCGCACGATAGACGTCCGGCGACGCGTAGTTCACGTAGGGATCGTAGATGATCTCGTCACGAACGGCCGTATAAAGACGACGCGCCTTCTCCGCCGCGTCCAATGCGCCGGCCGCATGCTTCGCGGCAAAGGCACGAACGTCCGGATCGTCACTGTCGACATATGTCCCTGGGGCAAGCTCGTCCATCGCTCGTCCTCGAAACCCGTCACAGGGGCTCCTTGAACCGATATCCGTCAATACGTTCCCGTACGGCCCAGAAGATGCGGTCTTGAACCGCCGCTGTCTATCCCGGGGTTCGGTCGGGGGATACCCGCCGCGCTTCCCGGGGATCGCCATCGGATTCCATCCCCACGGAACGTTCGCCGCAATGGCCGCGTTCATGAGCTGATGCGCGGTCGGACCGTCGCCTTCGCCATTCTCGCATCCTTCGTACCGTTCCTGGCCGGACCGGCGACGGCCCATGACGTCCTCATTAACCGTCATGGAACCCAGCTCACGCTCAAGCTCGGCGACCATCGCGGCTTTGCACACGGCTTTCCCCACCGACGTCATGTCATCATCGTGCCGCCCCATTCGACCGTCGTGGTGCGCCCCGGCGGCACGGTGATCGTACGCGACCGGTTCAAGGGCGGTCATGCCTTTGGCCATCGGCACCATCACGCGACGATCATCGACAAGCCACGGTCCCATAGCTTCGGTGCGCCGCTATTCGGCACGGAACAGGTCTTTCGACATCATGGCTCGGTACTTGGCCACCGGTCCGTCCTTGGCCACCGGTCGACATTCGGTCATTGGTCAGGCAGCCGGGGATTCAGCAGCCGTCGTTGAAAGAGCTGTGACGTCATCGACTCATGTTCTCGACTGTACGGGCTGGAACGTGACAGGCCCCCGGTCGAGCCGTCGCGGTAAACAGCATTCGAATCACGATTTCCCGAACCGGGGGGCGCGCGGGAACACGATGCGGCGGTTCGTCCTGGCCATGCGCCGCACGGTTCGGCAGGCGAGACGGATGCGACGCGTCCACGTATGCCGGCGGCCTAGCCGCCGTCTCCGCGATGCCGTGTCATGAACGACCGTGACGACCGCAGGTATCGCGTTCTCCTCGTCGAGGACGAGGCGATGGTCGCAATGCTCATGGAGGACCTCCTTTCCGACCTCGATTGCGAGGTGACCGCAACGGCAGCACGGGTCGACGACGCGCTGAAGGCGGCAAAGAGCGGGTCTTTCGACTTCGCTATTCTCGACGTGAATTTGAACGGGAACCCCTCCTATCCCGTCGCCGATATCCTGCGGCAGCGGAACATTCCGATCATCTTTGCGACCGGTTACGGGACGAAGAGCCTGGACGCCCTTTATGCCGACACACCGACACTGCAAAAACCGTTTCGGCTGGCCGATCTCGAAGCGGCCGTATCCCGCGTCCTGTCGACCGGCGCCTGATCGCAGCGCTCGGGCCCGCATACCGTGGCGTGCGACCGGTTGATCTGCGGCCCACGCGCTCGCGCGTACGCTCCGCCTCGGCGAGTCGCTGGTTCGAGTCGAGCGCCAGTGGCAACGCGGGCACCGGATTGCGCACGTCGGCGCGCCGGTGCGCCACCGCCCGCGTGTGCGCGCGGTTTCGTCATGACACCCCTTGTTGTCGACATCTCGAGTGGCCGTGACGGGCGCGCCCGCTTTCCCTAAATTGGCGGTTGTGGAGCAGCCATCAGAGCAGGAGATCCGGCATGTTTCCGCCCGGCGCACGCGCTGTCGGCATTCCGTGGTATTGGCGCGAGGATTACGAGCGCATCCGCGCGATCATGGACGATCGCGATAAACTTCCTGCGACTTTCGACGAGTGGCTCCAGGCTGCCGAAGAACTCGAGCGCAACCTCGAGCGCGCGGGGCACATCGTCGAGCGCGTCTACATCGACCCGGACGCGTTCGCCGAATGGTGCCGGTTGCGGCGCCTGGACATCGATTCCCAGGCACGCATGCGGTTCAGCAACGAGGTCGTCGCCCGGAAATATCTTTACCGAAGTTGACGGGCCGGCAACTGGCGCGAACGTCCGCGCGCAGATCGTGCCGGCCCCCGCCGCCCGGTCGTGTCGATCGACGTTCCCCGTAGCGGCGCATGATTCGACCTGTGGGACGACTTGGGCTTGCCATCAAGAGGAACGAGCCCATACCTTCCGGTCGGCCGACGTTCCGCATCATGTCGGATAGCCCCAATATGAAGCGTACGGGCGGACGGTTAATGAGGCCCATTCTTGGGGCAGAACATCGGATGGGGGGCGATTATGAAATTCCTGATCGAGTGCGCCGACGGCCGACATGGGAAGAAGACTTCCGCGACGAAGACCGGGCGCGGACGATGCTGGAGCGCCGGGGGCTCAAGGATTTCAGGCTTCGGCCGATCACCGAGGCGGAGATCGCGGAACGCGAGCGCCAGGCCGCCGCCCTTGCCGAACTCAGGAACACCGATCCTTACGCCTATGCTGTCCAGACCGGTGACTGGTCGGAGGTGCCGCTCGAGGTGGTCGAGCGCGCCGCCAGCAAGATCGTGTTGACGACAGGCTTTTTCGTCGCCGGCCACGAGATCGAGCGGGAAATCGAGATCGTGACGGCTGAATGTGCCTATGGAATGAACCTTTTTCGAGATTTCTTCGCCACCATGCGCGATATTGTTGGTGGCCGGTCTGGCGCCGTTCAGAAGGTGCTCCGGGACGCGCGCCGCACTGTGCTCGCGGAGCTGAAGCGTGAAGCCCTGATGGTCAAAGCCGATGCCGTAATCGGCGTCGATCTCGATTACTAGGAACTTGGAGACAGCAATTGATACTGCTTGTGGCGTCCGGGACAGCGGTAAAGATCAGGCGTCTGGTGGGAAATGATGCACAGCCATCGTAATCGCGAGCGATCAGAATAAGCGGTAAAAGCGAGGCTAGCAGGCACGGGGGCTATCGGCGACGCCGATCTACGACGTCCACATTAAAGCAGCCAGACTGATCACCGACTCTTGGCGATCAGGGCATAATCGCGTGGGCGGATCTGGTGCCGATGATCGAGAGAGATTTTGGCACGCGCGCCGGCCGGAGTTGCCGCTGTACCTGCAGGCGAGATGAAAATACGGCAGCGGCTCATGGCGACTACCGGCCGCAAGACGGCGTCGAGGCGGAACTCGCGATCATGAAGCAACCGAAGGTGGCCGACTACCGTCGCAAGCTCGACGAGTTGCCCAGACGCTCGAACGGGACGGCACACGCGAACGCGCCGCCCAAGTGCTGCGAAAACCTGATCGAGACGGTTGTCATCCATCCGGCGATAGGAGAGGTCGGTACCGAGTCGAGCTGCGCGGCGAGCTACGAGTTAACTGCCCTGCTCGACCTCGCCGCCGCAAACGAATCGAGTCCTCGAAGTGTGAGAGTGTTGGTAGCGGCGGAGGGATTTGAACCCCCGACCAAGGGATTATGATT
>CALANV010000056.1 GCA_937926175.1 uncultured Rhodospirillales bacterium
GGCGATGACGGCCGCGACATCACGCAGGACCTTGCCATCAAGGCACTGGCGATATCGATGCGGGCCGGCGAGCTTGCCGAGGCGAAGCTCGAGGTCTTGATCGACCGCATCGCGGTCGACGTAGCGGACCGCGTGACATGGGTCCTGCGCCACAGGGGCACCCCGAAGCCGATCCGCGAGGTCCTGTTCGTCGACGGCTCGCGCCTCGTGTTCGAGGGCGGCGAGTCGAAGCTTGTTCCGCCGCGATGAGACTGACCGGCGCCCTTTGTCCGCTCTGTCTCCTGGCCGGCAGCGATGATGACGAATACATCGTCGCGGCGGTCGAGGGTCCGGATCCGGCCCCAGTTCTTCCGTAGCCGATATGCCCGCGTCACTGTCGAGCGTCCGTCAGCCGCCGATGCCGGCGACGTTCAACAAGAACGCGCCGTTAGGAACCTGCGTGTGGTGCGGCAAGGATCTGCCGCGCAACAAGGACGGCTCGCCCTCGAAGGTGCTGCGCTGGCATCCGGACTGCGTGGCCGCCTACCGTGAGCTGATCGACACCGCTTACCAAGTGAAGCTCGTCGAGAAGCGCGACGGCCGTCGCTGCTTCGACTGCGGACGGACGCATTATGTTGTCGGCGTCAAGACCTGGGAAGTCGGTAGCGGTTTCTGCGGCCTATGGTTCGGCGATCACTCCTACATTGGTCAGGGCGTGCACATCTACGACTGGGGCGACGTCGATGGCCCGTTCACGCCGGTCCGGTTTCGCGAAATCGCGCTCGAGCTGGATCACGACGTCCCGCTCTGGCGCGTCGCCCATCTGCCCGACGAGGAGCGCATCAAGTATTTCCGCATCGAGAACCTGAGACTGAGATGCCGCGAGTGCCACAAGGCAAAGACCGCGCGCGAAGCCGCCGAGCGCGCAAAGCTCAAGCGTCTCGCAAGAAAGCATCAGGCGCATCTCGATCGGATGGCGGAGAAGTCGACGTGGCAAGCGCCGTCGTGAAGTTAGGCGGCGTGATGCCGCCGTTCGGTTCTGTGCGCGATCTCCCGATGGCGATCCGCAAGCGCATCGAAGACCCGGAGGCGGCCGAGATCTTCCGCCGGACGGTCAACAGTCTGTTTCCGATCCTCGGCCATCTCGGCGACGCATGCCGCGCGGCGTGGCGGCATCTGGAGGATAGCGGCTACTGGCGCGATGCGCGCACCGGCAGATACCGGCACTGGCGGAAGCTGTTCGGGCGCTGACGATGCTGACTTTCGCCGAGGTCTTCGACGTCCTGAAGGCCTTCAACCCGCGTCAGCCGCGCTGGCCGGCGGGATCCAAGAACGGCATGGGCGGCCGTTGGCGTCCGGAGAACTACCCGGACGTCGTCCGCGGGCATGCGGTCTATGCCGATCCGAAGTTCCGCCTGGAGCGCGTCAAGGATCGCGCCTACACGCCGGGACAGGCGCCCGTGAAGCTCCGGCGCAAGCCGACGGTTCACGAGACCGATTTCATCGCGATGCAATCCGTGCTCGCGTATCTGCATCAATCGGGCGACGACGGCGCGGTCGCGCTGCACGCCCGATTCAACAACTTCCCGGTCGACATCTACGCACCGAAGTCGGGCCGCATCATCGAGGTCAAGGGCGGGCTGGTCTCGAACAGCCACAGCGCCCGTCACTGGCGCGTCACCAACGGCGAGCCGAGCCCGAACGAGAAGATCGCGATATCGAAGATGTCGCCGGAGAAGAAGCGCGCCTATCACGCGCGCAAAATCGAGATCGTCATGGGGTTCAAGCGCAACGTCGCCCGCGCGGTCTCGCGTCAGACAGGCATCAAATTCCGTCCGACGACCTTCGGGGTGACGATCAACCCGCAGAAGAAGATCGTCGACATCCATCTAATCGAGGGATTCCACGCCTACATCGGCTGGAACACGGAGCTGGCACAAAATGGCTACATCGGCTCTTTCCGCTATTCGCGAAAATCTTGAGCCGGTTCTCCGCAGCGAGAACCCGGAAGACCGCATCGCTGCGCGCGAACTGCTGGCCGGGCTGGTCGCGTTCGTCAAGACGGCGCGCGATGCCGGCATGGACGACGAGACCATCGACGGCGTGATCGGCGAGATCGCCAAGGAAGCCAAGGAGCTGGAGAAGCTTGCGGTCCGGGCGCTCGTGGTCGCGAAGGGCGTCGAGAAGGTCCGCCGCACCGCTGGCGCGATGCTGTTCGTGGACGTGCTCCGGGGCCTCACGGAGGCGCGCCGGACCAAGGTTGGCGAAGTCATGAAGCAGTTCCGCGCCGGCAAGCTGTTCGTCCCCGGCAAGGGCGGCAGGAATCGCCGGGTTCGGGACCGTGCACATGCGCTCCTGATCGCGAAGGAGCGCGCATCCCAGATCGGCGAATCCGCTGGCGTGGAACTGGAGGTTCCGATCACGAAGACGAAAGACGAGCTGCGCGTCGCCTACGGCTGGGCATCCGTCACGAAGATCGGCGGCAAGCCCGTCGTTGACGTCCAGAACGACGTCATCGAGTTGCCGGTGCTGGTCCGCGCCGTCCATGACTTCATGGTCGAGAGCCGCGTCGGCGGGCTCATGCATCTCTACAAGGCCGGCCGTCCGGCCGCGATTCGCAAGAACGCGCGCGACAGAGAGCCGATCACGATCGGGACGGTGGTGGAAAGCATCATCGTCGACGACGACTTCAAGAAGGCCGTCGGCGCCAAGACTGACCTCGAGGGCTGGTACATCGGCGTCAAGGTCCACGAGGATCAGGTTTGGGACATGGTCAAGTCCGGCGAGCTGTCGGCGTTCTCGATCGGCGGCCACGGGAAGCGGGTTCCGGCGGAGATCGAGGAGTGACGGGACGCATGCGCGGGGTGCCGGACCCGCGGTTTCAGCGGGGCGACCGCGTATTCATCGTGTCGCAATTCGGGTTCCTGACCGGAAAGATCCTAGGCACCTGGAAGGTGGACGACGAAGGTAGCGTCTATAGGGACGTCCTATCGGACCAGCTCGGATACTGCTCGGTGCGGGAGAGTCTTCTCATCAAAACGCCCGCGGACGCGATTCTTCCGGACGCGGAAGGGCATTCGTGAGATCAACCACGCCGCCCCGATGGGCGGCTTTTCATTTGGAGGAACAATCATGGCGAAGCGCGTCAACAAGGTGCGAAACCTGAAGCTCCGCGAGGTCAGCCTTGTGGACGACCCTGCGAACCCAGCCGCGCGTGTCTCGATCGCGAAGGCCGCGGGCGTCGGCACCGGAACGACGTTCGCGGACGCCCTGGCGGGGATCGAGGAGCTGCTCGGCAGCGATGACGTCGAGAAGGACGCCGTCTCGTTCCAGCAGGCTCGTCTCGCAAGCAAGCTCAACGAGAACATGTGGCAGCTCCACAACGCGCTGATGACGTCGGTTCGGTCGATCATCGAGGACGAGAGCGTCGAGGATAAGGCCGAAAAGATCGCGACGTCCGTCGAGCAATACAAATCCGCGCTCCTGCGGGAACTCGGCTTCGCGGTCGAGAAGGGGGCGGGAAGTGATGCCGCCACGGCGGGCGGCGACGCGGCCGGCGGTTCCGGTCAATCCACTGGCAAGGAGGACAAAGTGTCCAAGGCCAACGAGAGCAATCAGAACGAGCCCGCCAAGACGGGCGGCGACATCGACATCGCGAAGGCGGTGGGCGATGCGGTCAAGGGGGCGCTTGAACCGATCACGAAGTCCATCGAGGACATCGTGAAGCGGGTCGGCGCCATCGAGGATGCGCAGAAGACCGCAGAGGCGGTCAAGAAGGCGGCGGATATCGCGCCGCCGGGCGTAAAGCCGGAGGACCTCGCGACCGTGCTGAAGGGGCTTTCGCCCGAGAACGCGAAGGTCATCGAGACCGCCCTCGCGAACGCGAGCGCGATCGTGAAGAACGCGGCCGTCTTCGGCGAGCTGGGGGCGTCCGGATCGCAGCCGAATGCCGCGACCGAGGATGCGCCGATCGTCAAGGCCGCGCGCAAGCGGGCCGACGAACTCGAAAAGAGCGCGCGGGCGGCCTGATCGCACAGCGCCATCGAAGCTGAAGGAGAGATCACATGACGACCAAGACGATGGGGCAGACGCTCGGCGACGTCCTGAAGCACGAGTATCTACCGGCGTTCTGCCGCGAGACCGTCACGCTGCTCGCGGGTACGAGCTACAAGGTCGGGCACGTCCTCGCGAAGGTGACGGCGTCCGGGAAGTGGACGCTGCACAATCCCGGCGCGAGCGACGGCACGGAGCAGACCACCGATCTCCGCATCTGCCTGTTCGACGTCGATGCGACCGGCGGCGACCAGCAGGCTGTGGTGCTGGAGCGCGGTCCCGCGATCGTGGCGAAGACCGCCCTTCAGCTCCACGCCAACGTCGACACGGACCAGAAAAAGTCGGCGATCTACGCCGGCCTCGCGACGAAGGGCATTAAGGTCGCCGACGTCGCGTAAGCGCCAGAGAGATCCAAGACACTTCGAGAAACCCCGCTTCGGCGGGGTTTTTCATTGCCCTAATCGCGCCTTGGGCAAGCGCTGACCGCATCGCCGTGAGGCGACGCAGCCCATAGAAGGAGCCCATCTCCATGCCTGTTATCATCAACCCGTTCGATGCCGTCGGCGGGTTCACGCTTGCGGAGCTGACGCAGGCGATCAACATCCTGCCGAACGTCTACACCAGGCTCGGCCAGCTCGGCCTGTTCCGCTTCGAGGGGATCACGCAGCGGACCGTCCTGATCGAGCAGGCGGAAGGCGTGCTCAACCTGCTGCCTTCCGTGCCGCTCGGCGGGCCCCCCACGGTCGCGAACCGTGACACCCGCTCGATGCGGACCTTCACCGTCCCCTGGATTCCGCACGACGACCACATCACGCCGCAGGACATCCAGGGCGTCCGCCAGTTCGGCTCGGCGAACCAGGCCGAGACCCTGGCGACGGTGATGAACCGGAAGCTGGAGCGCATGCGCATCAAGCATGCGCAGACGCGCGAGTACATGGAGATTCGCGCGCTCCAGGGTGTCCTGAAGGACGGCGCCGGCACGACGCTGTACAACTACTTCACGGAGTTCGGCGTCGCGCAGCAGACGCTCGATATGCAGTTCGGCACCTCGCTTGAGAGCGGCGGCAACGATCTGGGCATCAAGGTCCACGCGCTCAAGCGTGCGATCGAGGTGGAGCTGAAGGGCGAGACCATGACGGGCATCCTGGCGCTCTGTGGTCCGACCTTCTTCGACAATCTCGTGAAGCACGACTCGGTGCGGGATGCGTACAAGTACTACGTGTCCGGCCCGCAGCCGCTGCGCGAGGACCTTCGGACCCGGTTCCCCTTCAAGGGCGTCGTGTTCGAGGAGTACAACGCCACCGTGACGCTCTCCACGGGCACGACCGAAAAGCTCATCGCCGACAACGAGGCATGGGCCTTCCCGCTGGGTACGACCGATACGTTCGTCACCTACGGGGCGCCGGCAAACCTGATCGAGACTGCGAACACGATCGGTCTGCCGATGTACGCGCGCCAGCTCATGCGTCAGGACGGTAGCGCCATCGACCTCAAGACCGAGGCGTCGATCCTGCCGATCTGCAAGCGGCCTCGGCTGGTCATCAAGCTCTTCTCCTCGAACTAATGGAGAGGACATGCGGACGCCCTTCGGGGCGTCCGCATGCTCGGCTTGAACGAAGCCAATAGCCCCGCGGCTGGAGATCGCGCATGGCAATCGAGGTCGAGGACGGGACCGGAAAGCAGAGCGCCGTCGCGTACATCGACGTCGCGTATGCCGACGCGTACTTTGAGGCGCGGGGACTGAGGGCCGACTGGGACGCGGTCGGCGCCAACAAGGAGTCTGCGATCGTGCGCGCCACCGACGCGCTCGATCGCCTTTACGAGTTCGTCGGAACGCGCAAGACGAAAGCGCAGGCCCTCCAGTGGCCGCGCGCGGGCGCGGAGGACCTGGACGGGTTCGCCTACGACGATGAGGTTCCAGACGCCGTCAAGCGGGCCTGCGCGGAGCTGGCGCTCAAGATCGGCCAGGGCATCGACCCGTTGCCGGACCTGGAGCGCGGCGGTCGCGTCCAGAGCGTCAGCGCCGGTGACGTCTCGGTGACGTTCGAGGCCGGCGCGCCGGCCGGGACGGTGTTCCAGAGCCTCGACAGGATCTTGCGGGGCCTCGTGGTTTCGCCCGGCTCGCACAGGCTCACGCTGATGACGCCCGCCGAGAAGACGCCGGCCTTCTCGATGGGCATGCACGACATGATTGGCGAGAACGGAGAGACGCTGTGAGTCTGGCGTCGATCGTTCACAGCGCCGTCAAGTCCGTCGGCTCGCTGGTGCTGAACAAGATCGTCTATATCGCCGTCTCTCATACGGTCGACATCGCGAACCAGAGCGCGATCGAAACCGAGACACGATACGAGGGGGTGTTGGCCGCCATTGGGTCGTTCACTGTGCGGGAGATCAACGGCGATACCGTGAAGGCGACCGACATGGCGGTCACGGTCACGGCCCCGGAGCTTTCCGGGAGGGGTGCGCCGGCGCCGGAGGTCGGATACCGCATCGAGATCGGCGGCAAAAAGGCCACGATCACGCACGTATTTCCGTCATACGCAGGCGGGGAGGCCGTGGCCTACAGGCTGGCGGCGCGCTTCTGATGGCGACACAACCGAACTTCAGGAAGATTCAGCCGCGCCAGGGGTCGAACGGCAGCATCTTCGACTTCGATGCGCGCATTCAGGAGTTCGCGGACGCGATCGGCGT
>CALANV010000057.1 GCA_937926175.1 uncultured Rhodospirillales bacterium
ACGCTCGAGCCGGACACGGAGGTCGTCTACAAGGTCACCAATTATTATGCGCCGCAGCACGACCATGGCGTGCTGTGGAATGATCCTGACATAGGAATCGCGTGGCCGATTGATACAACCGACGTCACGCTTTCGGAAAAGGACCGCAATCAGCCTCGGCTACGCGACATATACAGTCCGTTCACATACGAGCCCTGAATGCCGATGCTGGAGCCGACGATAGAGCGAATCCTGGTCACCGGCGCGGGAGGCTATATCGGTACGACCCTGGTGCCAATGTTGCTCGAGCGCGGTTACACCGTGCGCGCCGTCGATCGCTTCTTCTTCGGCTGCCATCTTCCCTCCGGACACCCGCGGCTTACCATCTACAAGGAAGATACGCGACGGCTCGACCCGAAGTTGCTCGAAGGCGTCGACGCCGTCATCGACCTCGTCGCGATCTCGAATGATCCGTCAGGTGAGCTGTTCCAGGAGGCAACGTGGCAGATAAACTGGAAAGCCCGCGTTCGTACGGCGACGTTGGCCAAGCAAGCGGGTGTCCAGCGCTACATCCTTCCGTCTTCCTGCAGCATTTACGGATTTCAGAAGCACGATGTCATTGCCACTGAAACGTCTGCAACCAATCCACTGACCACATACGCGAAGGCAAACGAGCGCGCCGAACAGGACATTCTGCCCATGGCGGATGACCGATTCTGCGTCGTCGTCCTCCGCCAGGCGACTGTCTACGGCTACAGCCCGCGCATGCGCTTCGATCTCGCCATCAATGGCATGACCTATGGCGCCTGGAAAACCGGCAAACTGCCGCTGATGCGCGATGGCACCCAGTGGCGTCCGATGGTGCATGTGCGCGATGCAGCCGATGCACAGATCTTCATGCTTTCGGCCGACCTGACAGCTGTAAACGGCCAGATCTTCAATGTCGGTTCCGCAAGCAACGTCTATCAGATTGCCACCCTCGGTGACATCGTCGCCAAGTCGGTGCCGCGCGACGTCACGATCGAATGGTATGGCGATCCCGATCACCGCTCCTACCGCGTGAGCTTCGACAAGATCGAGCGCCTCGGCTGGCACGCGCGCTGGACTGCGGCGGACGGAGTGGAAGAGATCTGCGAGCGTCTCGAGGCCGGTGCGATCGACCGCACGACCGAGACCATTACCCTCGAGTGGTACAAGAATCTCGTGCAGTGGCACAAGATCGTAAAGGAAACCGAGCTCTACGGCGGCATCATCGACATATGAAGATCCTGCTCCTCGGCGCCTACGGTCAGCTTGGTTCGGATGTCCGGATTGCGCATGCGCAGCGAAGCCGCGGACACGACCTGGTCCCGGCAGGACGAGGCGACATCGACGTCAGCGCCTTGGACAGCCTGGCAACCAAACTCAACGACGCCGACTTCCATCTTCTCGTGAACTGCACGAGCTACCACAAGACCGACGAAGTGGAGGGAAATGCCGACCTGGCCTTCACCGTGAACGCCCATGCCGTCCGCGAAATGGCACGGGCGTGCGCACGCAAGGGCGCGAAGTTTCTGCATGTGAGCACCGACTACGTCTTCGGTGGCGACGTGACGCGAGGGACGCCTTTGACCGAAGATGATCGCACCGCCCCCGTGAACGTGTACGGCGCCTCCAAAGCGATGGGCGAAACCCTCGCACAACTCGCGTTCGACGGCGTCACGGTGCTGCGCGTCGCCTCCCTGTTCGGCGTTGCCGGAGCCAGCGGCAAGGGCGGAAACTTCGTCGAGACCATGATCCGCCTCGCCCGCGAGCGCGGACGGATCACCGTGGTCGACGACCAGACCATGTCGCCAACTGCAACGGCGGACGTCGCGGAGATGATTTTCGACCTGATCGACGCCGGTCTGCCTTCCGGCATCTTCCATGCCGTAAACTCGGGCGCTGCGACGTGGTTCAGTTTCGCCGAGACGATCATCCGCCGCGTAGGCATACGAGCCGAAGTCTTGCCATGTACATCGGATGAGTATCCGGCGCGCGCGGCGCGCCCGCGATACAGCGTACTGGACAATACCAAAATCGCGAATGCCGTCGGGCCCATTGCTTTCTGGCAGGACGCGCTCGAACGATACCTGAGGGCGAAAGGGCACCTCGAGGTGATGTCGGTCTGACAAGCCGGGAGTAGCCGCGATGGCGACGCGCAAAGGGATCATTCTTGCGGGCGGGACCGCCACACGGCTTTACCCGGCAAGCCTGGCCGTGTGCAAGCAGCTGTTGCCCATCTACGACAAGCCGCTCATCTACTACCCGCTCACGACACTCATGCTGGCCGGCATTCGCGATATCCTCGTGATCACGACGCCGGCAGACCAGGAACGATTCCGCCTTCTTCTCGGCGACGGATCCCAATGGGGGCTGCATTTCAGCTATGCCGTGCAGCCGCGCCCCGAAGGACTTGCCCAGGCCTTCATCATCGGACGAGCTTTCGTGGGAAATGATCCGGTGGCCCTCGTTCTGGGAGACAACATCTTTTTCGGCCATGACTTTGCGTCCTTGCTCCGGCGGGTCGGCGACCGCGCGCAAGGCGCCACCATTTTCGCATACCGGGTCAGGGATCCCGAGCGGTACGGCGTGGTCTCTTTCGATGCCGACGGAATGGCAACGGCGATCGAAGAAAAGCCGCCGGTACCAAAAGCAAACTGGGCCGTAACCGGACTGTATTTCTACGACTCCGACGTGGTCGATATCGCCGCGTCGGTTCGACCGTCGGCACGCGGTGAACTGGAGATCACCGACGTCAACAACGTCTATCTCAAGGCGCGCCGCCTATGCGTCGAGCAGTTGAGTCGAGGCTATGCATGGTTCGACGCCGGCACGTTCGACACGCTGCTCGAGGCGAGCAATTTCATTCAGACGTTGGAGCATCGCCAGGGGATGAAGATAGCAAGCCCGGAAGAAATCGCCTTTCGCAATGGCTGGATCGACCAGAATCAACTCGAGAGGATACTGGCACCCTTCTACAAGAGCGGATACGCCGATACCGTCCTGAACTCGCTTGCCCCCTTCCATCAGCAACGGGCCGGCCTGGCATGATCGCTGGAGAAATGGCTCCTTGCATCCGCAGGCCGTAAGAAAATCCAGACCTCCTCCGCGCACTCACGGCAGCGGCAGGCCTCCCGCCCATCATATGCCGCGGCCCAAGACGTCGCTGCGGCTCGCGCTGGAAGACCTTTATTTCGGTCTTCGCCGAAGCCAGGTCTGGCGGGTCATGGCGTGGCAAGACATCAAGCAGCGCTACCGCGGCTCCGTACTGGGCCCGTTCTGGGTGACGCTAAGCATGGGAATCCATACGGCGGCGCTTGGCGTCTTGTACAGCACGCTGTTCAAGGTGCCTGACGAGACCTACATTCCCTACCTGGCGCTCGGATTGGTCGTTTGGACGCTAATCGCGACCAGTCTCATCGAAGGATGCAATACCTTCGTTGCGGCCGAAGGAATCGTGCGGCAAGTGAGAATGCCGTACTCGGTGCATCTGCTGCGCGTACTGACCCGCAATCTCATTGTTTTCTGCCACAACGTGCCAATCGGGCTGGCTGCGCTGTTGCTGTTCGCAATAGCACCGACCGCAGTCGCGTGGCTTGCAATCCCGGGACTTCTCCTACTGGTCGCAAACCTCATCTGGGCATGTCTGCTTCTCGGTATTGTGTGCACGCGCTTTCGCGACGTGACGCAAATAGTGACGAGCGTCGTGCAGCTTGTCTTCTTCATCACACCGATCATGTGGCCCCCTGATCTGCTTGGGCAGCATGCATGGATTGCCGAACTGAACCCGATTTTCGCCCTGATCGACCTAGTCCGTTCTCCACTCATGGGGATGACGCCCCAGCCGACCTCCTGGACGATTGCCGTCGTCGCCGCCGTGGCCGGTTCGGCCGTCACGCTGGCCGTGTTCGTCCGTTTCCGCCGCCGCATCGCCTACTGGATCTAAGGCCATGGCCCATATCACGCTCCAGGACGTCGACGTCGACTTTCCGCTCTACCAAAGCGGCAGCCGGTCCTTGAAGAAATGCCTGCTGGCCATGGCATCCAGCCGGATTGCCGCTGACGCCGGACGCGTCGTAGTTCATGCCTTGCGGCGTCTCACACTGGAGGTGGGCGACAACGAGCGGGTTGCCTTGATCGGCAGCAACGGGGCCGGAAAGACGACCCTTCTGCGCGTCATGGCCGGCGTTTACGAACCCGTACGCGGACACGTGTACGTGGACGGGGATGTAAGTGCCATTCTCGACATCATGCTCGGTTTCGATCCCGAGGCGACCGGTTACGAGAACATCGTGCTGCGCGGGCTCTATCTCGGCCGGACCATCGCGGAAATGCGCGAGGCCGCCGCCGAGATCGGCGAGTTCACGGAGCTTGGCGAATTCCTGCACCTTCCGTTCAAGACTTATTCTTCCGGCATGAGTTTGCGGCTCGCCTTCGCGGTCGCGACGGCGTTTCAGCCGAGCATTCTGCTCATGGACGAGTGGTTCTCCGCCGGCGACCAGGACTTCATGCGGAAGGCCCAGACGCGCCTGAATGACTTCGTGCAGCGCGCACGCATTCTCGTCATTACGTCGCATAACGCGGACATATTGCGACAGTGGTGCACGCGGGCAATATGGCTCGATCAGGGATGGATCCGCGAGGATGGCCCGATAGACGCGGTTCTAAGGTCATACGCGAAGGCGCATTAGACAAGGCAAGGGGCGTTGGCGAGACGCATCTCTTGATCTCGCGTCTGCAGCGCAGGGGCTCCACAACGACGGATGCACGCCAATGGCGCTTCCAGAAAAAGTGATGATGGCCGCCCTTGACGCCACCATTCACGGATTCCTGCTGGCACGTGCTTACGTCGAACTCGCGAAGTATCGCTTGGTCGGCCGTCCGCCGCTGATCTCGCCCGGACGACCGATGAAAGGCAACGTGGCCTGTGTCTTCGCCTGCTTCGCGCCGAAGACACTGCCGGGAATGAGCGAGGCCTTCGTGCATCGCATGGCCGTGCTCGGCTATGACGTCGTGGTAGTCAACAATGCCCGGTTCGACGAGCAAAGCCGCGCTCGGCTTCTCGGCTTTGCAAGTGCCGTCATCGAACGCACGAATATCGGCCGCGACTTCGGTGCCTACAAGGACGGACTTGCTTATTTGCTCACGCCGGGCAGACCGAGCTTCAGGCGCGTGATGCTCTGCAATGATTCGGTTTACGTAAATTGCGACAAGGTCGGCGAGTTTCTCACTGCGCTCAATGAAACGGATTACCCGTTCATGGGGACGACGTGGTCACTGGAGCCTTTCTATCATCTGCAATCCTACTGCCTGTCGTTCTCGGCCGATGTCCTCAACCATCCGGCGTTTCGTCGTTTCTGGCGCGAGTATCGTCCCCTGTCGGACCGGCGGCATTCGATAAAGAACGGGGAACTCGCCCTTTTCAAGACGCTGACGGCGGCGGGGTTTCAACCTAAGGCCGTATACTCGCTGGAAGACGTGAGGACGGCATGGGCCGGTTGTCACATTGAGGACCTGATACAACTCCTGCCGGACAACTTTCTGGCCTCCGAGCGGACATTGCTGTATTCCCTCATCACAGGCGGCGCCGCGACAGCGCAGTCCCCGACAAGCGCCGGCCTGTCAGGGATCCGACAAGGCTTTCTTTCCGAGGCCGAACATCACAGCCAGATTCACCATTGCGGATTGCTGTTCTACAAGTTGCTGGGATGCCCGTTCGTCAAGAAGGACCTTTGTTATCGGGGCATTATCAGTTACGCCAAGATCCTGGCCACGTTGGAGGATCTTCGTCCGGAATGGTTCGAGTACGTGCGCAGAGATCTCCGGAACCGCGGCCTTCATACAGGCCTGAGGGGCTTGCGGAGATTTCTCGTCGCTCGGGGTTTGATATAGCGGCATCGTTGCCATAGCCGCAGGCGCAGCCCCAGGACCCGCTGCCAAGAATCGTCCTGCCCTGCGCCGACGGGTCCAGGCCGCATCCTTTCCGTTGCGCGTGCGCATGAGATACGAAATGCGCGCAAGACGTCAGGCTGCCGGAATTGCCAGCCGGACAAACTCGCTTTATCAAGCGAGCGAATGTTCACCCTGTCCAAAATCCTGGCGCCGTTCGCCGATCCGCGCGTCCTTGCCTTCCTTGTCCTGATCGCCGGCACGCTGCTCCTGTGGACGCGGGCGAAGCGCCTTGGCCGAATCGTGGTGACGGCGGTCGTCGTCCTTACCGTGTTCCTGACCGTGGTTCCGGTCGGCGACATGGCTCTCACCCCGCTCGAAGAGCGCTTCCCGCCCGTCGAATTGCCTGACCGGGTCGACGGCATCATCGTCCTCGGCGGCGACTTCGACTCCGTGCTGATGGCCTATCGCGGCCGCGCCTCGCTCGGCGAGTCCAGCGCCGGGCGCGTCCTCGCATTCGCCGACCTCGCGCGCCGCTACCCGGACGCGCGGCTCGTCTTCACCGGCGGATCGGGCAATCTGCTGAATCCCCAGGCAAAGGATGCAATCGGCGGCGCCGACATTCTGCACATGGCGGGCATCCCGCTGTCGCGCGTCCGCTTCGAGGACAATTCCCGCAACACGTTCGAGAACGCGACGATGGCCCTGCCGATCGCGCAGCCGGCCGCCGGCGAAACCTGGGTGCTCGTCACGTCGGCCTATCATATGCCGCGCGCAATGGGCTGTTTTCGCCGCGCGGGTTGGATGGATGGCGGCGTGCGACTGATCCCCTATCCGGTCGATTACCGGACCGCCCGGGGCCGCAAACGACTCGACTTCCGGTTCGAAGGCGGTCTCAGGTCACTCCAGATCGCCGTGCACGAGTGGCTCGGGCTGGTCGTGTATTACGCGCTCGGTCACATCGACACGCTGTTCCCACGCCCCACCCCCTGAGGAATGACGTCCATGACCGACGGGCACGATACCAGACACAGCACTCATGCACCGGCGACGCGCACGGCCCAGGCGCTTGGCCGAATCGCACCGCCCTATGCGGAGATCGTCCCGCCGATCCACCTGTCAACCACCTATGAGCGTGCCGCCGACGGCAGCTTTCCGGGCCGAACCTACGCGCGCGACGGCAACCCGACCTATGAGCAGGTCGAGGCGGTGCTGCGCGATCTGGAAGGCGGCGCCGCGGCCGCCGTGTTCAGCTCCGGCATGGCGGCGGCCACGGCCGTGTTCCAGGCGCTGTCGCCCGGCGACCATGTCGTCGCCCCGCGCGTCATGTACTGGGGGCTACGCAAATGGCTGCTCGAGTTTGCGCGTCCCTGGGGGCTGGCCGTCGATTTCTTCGACAACGAAAGTCCGGCGCAACTCGACGAGCTGCGGAGTCTGGTCCGGCCCGGTGCCACGAAGCTCGTCTGGCTCGAGACGCCGGCCAATCCCACCTGGGCGATCACCGATGTCGCCGCCGCAGTCGAAATCGCGCATGCGGCCGGTGCGCGGCTCGCGATCGACGCGACCGTGGCCACACCGGTGCTGATGCGCCCCATCGAACTGGGCGCCGACATCGTCATGCATTCGGCCACGAAGTACCTGAACGGCCATTCCGACGTGGTTGCCGGCGCGCTGATCGCGGCGCGTGACGACGATTTCTGGCAACGGATCCGTTACGTGCGCGCCACGAACGGCGCCATCCTCGGCCCCGTCGAGGCCTGGCTGCTACTGCGTGGCATGCGCACGCTGTTCGCCCGCGTCGAGATCGCCTGCCGCAGCGCCCAGACCATCGCCGAGCGGATGGCCGCACATCCGCGCACGGTCGCGGTGCTCTATCCCGGACTTCCCACGCATCCGGGGCATGAAATCGCCAGACGACAGATGCGCGGCGGCTTCGGCGGCATGCTCTCGATCCGTGTCAAGGGCGGCGAAGCGGCGGCCATGGACGTCGCGGCGCGGCTCCGCGTCTTCAAACGCGCGACGTCGCTGGGCGGCGTCGAGAGCCTGGTCGAACATCGCGCCAGCGTCGAGGGGCCGGATACGCCCTGCCCGCCGGATCTGCTGCGCCTGTCGATCGGTCTGGAGGCGGTCGGCGACCTGATCGCCGACCTGGAGCAGGCGCTGGACGGCTAAGCCGCAGCGGCCGTCATTCCGCCGCCTTCGCCGTCGGCGGTTTCACCGGCTCGCGCATCAGCACGAATTCCTCGGCCGAAGTCGGGTGAATGGCGACGGTGCGGTCGAAGTCCTGCTTGGTGAGACCGGCCTTCACGGCAATGGCTATCCCCTGGATGATCTCCGGAGCATCGGGGCCGACCATGTGCGCGCCCAGGACGCGTCCGCTCGTCCGATCAACGATGAGCTTCATCAGCGTGCGCTCGTCGCGGCCCGAGATCGTGTGCTTCATTGGTCGAAACACGGTGCGGTAGACGTCGATATCGCCGAGCGCACGCGCCGACGCCTCGCTGAGCCCCACGGTCCCGATCGGCGGCTGACTGAATACCGCGCTCGGCACGTTGGTGTGGTCCATCTTGGTGGGGTTACGATTGAACAGCGTCTCGGCGAGCGCCCGTCCCTCGGCGATGGCGACCGGCGTCAGATTGAGCCGGTCGGTGCAGTCGCCGATCGCATAGATGCCCGGCACCGTCGTCTGCTGCCACTCGTCGACCGCGATCGCACCACGCTTGTTGACGTGAATGCCGACGCGCTCGAGCCCGAGCCCCTCGGTGTTGGGACGACGGCCAGTCGCGTACATGACGAGATCGGTCTCGATCCGCTCCCCTCTGTCGGTCACGAGATGGAAGCCCTCGCCGACGCGGTCGATACGCTCGACCCGCGTCTCGGCGTGGATCGCGATCCCCTTCTTCGTGAGTTCGCCGGTCAGATGCGCCCGCAAATCGTCGTCGAAGCCCCGCAGGATCATCGGCGCGCGGATCACGAGACGCACATCGACGCCGGCCGCATGGAAGATTCCCGCGAACTCGACGGCGATGTAACCACCGCCGACGATGACGATGCGCCTGGGCAAGGTCTTGAGATTGAGCGCCTCGTCCGACGTGATGACGTGCTCGACGCCGGGAATGGCCGGCAGTTCGGGCCGGCCGCCGGTGGCGATCAGGATATGCTTTGCGGTGTAGCGCCGACCGCCTATTTCGACCGTATGCGCATCGATGAGCTGCGCATGCCCCTCCAGAATCCGTACGCCCGCATCGTTCAGCATCTTGACGTAGATGCCATTGAGCCGGTCGAGCTCCCGATCCTTGGCCGCGATCAGCTTCGCCCAGTCGAGCCGAGCGCCCTCGACGGTCCAGCCGTAGCCAGCCGCATCCGCCAGCTCCTCGGCGAAATGCACGCCGTAGATGAGAAGCTTCTTGGGCACGCAGCCGCGCAGCACGCACGTCCCGCCGACGCGCACTGATTCCGCGATGGCGACGCGTGCGCCGTAGGCGGCGGCGCGGCGCGACGCCGCCACACCGCCCGAACCCGCGCCGATGGTGAAAAGATCGAAATCGTAATCAGCCATTGTCCGGTCGCTCTCAATCCTTCAGGGCCGCCAGCGTATTCGACCGGAACTCGCGACGCCAGAGGACGAGAACAACCCAGGCCGAAGCGGCGACGAAAAGCCAAGAATTGATGAACCAGGCGAGCGCCGCTAGGCCGAAATAATAGGCACGGATGCCGACATTGAAATGACTCACAGCGAGATCGCCCATCCGCGCGGCCCGGCGCACGAAATCGTCAGCAGTCGCCGCATCGACGGTGCCCGGAAGCGGTGCCGCGCCGATCAGGACGAGCTGATAGTTGAATTGCCTTAATGACCACGTGAATTTGAAGAACGCGTAGACGAAGATCACGATCAGCAGCGCGATCTTCGCCTCCCACGATGCGCCCGTCGCCACGGCTGCGAACGGCACGTCGGCGATGACGTCGCGGACCTGCTCCTGCGCGCCCAGGATCGCGATCAGGCCGCCCAGGATGAAGATCGAGGTCTGCGCGAAGAACGAGACGCTGTTGCTCATGGTACCGACGATCGTCGTGTCGACGATCCGGTTTTCGCGATCCAGCATCCGCTTCATCCAGCCGAAGCGGTGGCGCGCCGTCGCACGCATCAACCCGAACGCTGCGTAGCGATGGTCGGCGAACAGCGTGTAGCCGATCCAGCAGCCCAGGAACCATGCGAGCGCGACGACGTCCTGCCAAGTGAATCCCAGCGACCAGGGCATGCGCACTAATCCTTCGTCCGCGGGCATGCCGTCAGGTCGCCGTTCACGTGGCCTCCGCGTGCGGCGTCACAGCCCCATGCACAGGTACTTGACCTCGAGGAACTCCTCGATGCCGTATTTCGAGCCTTCGCGGCCGAGGCCGGACTCCTTGACGCCGCCGAACGGTGCGACCTCGGTCGAAATCAGCCCAGTATTGATGCCGACCATGCCATACTCGAGCGCCTCGGCGACGCGCCACACCCGGCCGATGTCGCGGCCATAGAAATACGCCGCGAGGCCGAATTCGGTGGCATTGGCGAGTTCGATCGCTTGCTGCTCGGTCGTGAAGCGGAACAGCGGCGCCACCGGCCCGAACGTCTCCTCGCGCGCGACGGCCATCTGCGTGTTCACGTCGATCAGCACCGTAGGCTCGAAGAACGTGCCGCCGAGCGCATGTCGCTTGCCGCCGATCGCGATCTTCGCCCCCTTCGAGACGGCGTCCTTGATGTGGCTCTCGACCTTTTCTACGGCCTTGGCGTCGATCAGTGGTCCTTGGTTCACGCCTTCTTCGGTGCCGCGACCGACCTTGAGCTTCCTGACAGCGGCCACGAGCTTCTCGGCGAAGGCGTCGTAGACCTTGTCCTGAACAAGGAAGCGGTTGGCGCAGACGCAGGTCTGGCCGGTGTTGCGGTACTTGGACGCGATCGCACCTTCGACGGCGGCGTCGAGATCGGCGTCATCGAAGACGATGAACGGCGCGTTGCCGCCGAGCTCAAGCGACAGTTTCTTCACCGTGCCGGCGCACTGCGCCATCAGGATCTTGCCGACCTCGGTCGAGCCGGTGAAGGACAGCTTGCGCACGATCGGATTGCTGGTGAGCTCGCCGCCGATCTCGCCCGCCGGGCCGGTGACGACGTTGATGATCCCCTTCGGCACGCCGGCGCGTTCGGCCAATTCCGCCAGCGCAAGGGCCGAATACGGAGTCTGGGTCGCCGGCTTGATAACCACCGGACAACCGGCGGCGATCGCCGGTCCCGCCTTGCGCGTGATCATCGCCGCCGGGAAGTTCCAGGGCGTGATGCAGGCGACGACCCCGACGGGCTGCTTGATCACGACGATGCGTTTGTCGGGCTGGTGCTGTGGAATAGTGTCGCCGTAGACGCGCTTGGCCTCCTCGCCGAACCACTCCAGGAACGAGGCCGCATAGGCCACCTCGCCCTTCGCTTCGGCGAGCGGCTTGCCCTGCTCCGTCGTCATCAGCAGGGCGAGGTCGTCCTGGTGCTGCATCATCAGGTCGAACCAGCGGCGCATCACCGCCGCACGTTCCTTCGCCGTCTTGTTGCGCCACGCCGGCCAGGCGCGCTCGGCCGCCTCGATCGCGCGGCGCGTCTCGGCCGCGCCCATGCGCGGCACCGTGCCAATCACCTCGCCGGTCGCCGGATTGATCACCTCGATCGTGCCGCCGCGGTCCGCATCCACCCAGGCCCCGTCGATGTAGCATTGCTGGCGGAACAGCTTCGCGTCCTTGAGCGCGACACCGGTCCCGGACTTCGGCTTGGTGGCAACGTCCTGCATGGCGACTTCCTCCTTCCACGCACTAAGCGAGCGAACCTGTGTCAACTATAGGGCCCGGGCCGGGCCCGATCCACTCCCGCCCGGACGATCGGACGTTCGATCGTCCGTCGCGCCGGCGGCCGATCCGTGGCATATAGCATTGCAGCCACGACCCAACACCACTCGATCCTAGCATGTCCAGCCGGACCGACGCCGCGCACGCAGCAACACCCCGTTTCTCGGCCGTGATCTTCGACCTCGACGGCACACTCGTCGACAGCGCGCCGGACCTGTGCGGCGTCATCAACCACATGCTGGCCGAGCATGGGCGTCCCCAGCTCGACCTACAGGACATCCGCAAGATGGTTGGCGACGGTGCGGCCAAGCTGATCGAGCGCGGCTTCGGTGCGACCGGTGGACTGCCTGCACCGCTGCCGGATCTCACCAAGCGCTTCATCGAGATCTATGCGACACGCGTGGCCAAGCTCACACGCCCCTTCCCGGGCGTGACCGAGACGCTGTCCCGACTGAAGGGAGCCGGCGTCCGGCTTGGCGTCTGCACCAACAAGCCGACCGGACTCTCGCGCCAACTGCTCGATGCACTCAAGCTCTTGCCCCTCTTCGACTGCCTAGTGGGCGGCGACGTGCCGGCGCGCAAGCCAGATCCGCGCCATGTCCGGATGGTCATGGATCAGCTCGGCGCCGAGCCGAACGCGACCCTCATGGTCGGCGACTCGAAGAACGACGTGGTCGCGGCACGGGGCGCCGGCATCAAGGTGGTCGTGGTTCCGTTCGGCTACACGGTGATCCCGCCGGCCGATCTCGGTGCCGACCTCGTACTCGGCAGCTTCAGCGAGCTTCAGGATTTCGTCGGCGTCTAGCGGCGCTCGTCCGCGCCCAAGCCGGCGCTATCGGCAGCGTTGCGGTGGGCCACGCGAAGATGGAGCACCGTCAGCCCCCAGTCGCCGTCGAGTTCGATGCGCACCGGAACGAGCGGCGCGCCGTCGATCACCGAGGCAAGCCAGGCGCGCGCGCCCTTCAGATGGCGGCCGTGTTCGGCGCCTTCCGTCATGAAGCCCGCGACCGGCTCGAACGTGGCATCGCAGCGTCGTGCCGTAGCGGCCGACACGAAATGAGGCCGATCGGCCAGTACGTGTTCACCGCGGTCGGCCAGAACGACGTCGTAGCGACGGCGCCCGTCGAAGACCGCGAAGCGGCCGCCGCAGCCGAACCCTTCGGCCATCGACCAGACTCCGGCCAGAATGGCGGAAACGGGATCGATCGTGTGGCGATGCACCGATACCGGAACGTTGTCGCGATCCGGTTCGTCCTGCAGCGGCAAGCGGCGCACGTCGGCGACCTGTCCGTCGACGTAGTCGATCGCCACCTGACGTTGCGTACCGGAGACGTAGGCCTCGCTTCGATACGCATTCGGCGTCGGCCCCCAGGGCGTGAACCGCCCGGTCACGCGCACGACCTGTCGCCAATTCGTCCACCAGGCGAAGGCTCCCTGGGCACGGATCTGTGCCGTAATGTCGTAGTGCCCGGCGCCAAATTCGACGTCGAGATCGGCGGCGAGCATGTGAAAGCCGCCCTTGTACACATCGTAGGAGAGCTGGAGCGAGCCGGGCTCGGGGTAAATCGTCCGGGCGTCAACAGACGCCATGCCGCCTGCGAGCAGGATGCCCGCCGTCAGGAGTCGCCGCCAGTCTGGACGCTTCGCCATGGCCCGTCCGCCCTGGGATCCTCCCCGTCCAGCCGTTCCGTTATTTTTACAGCTTTATCGTTTGGGCGATAAGCGGTTGCCACTTACCTTGAATGTAACGCCGCCCGCCCCGCCCCGTTCCTTGACACTGCCGCAAGCCGCCCCTTATATGGGCCATCCGTCGGATCCGGCGAGGCGGGCGCTTAGCTCAGCGGGAGAGCACTGCTTTCACACGGCAGGGGTCGCTGGTTCAATCCCAGCAGCGCCCACCATATCCCCAACACGAATCCGACCACGAAACAGTCACGCCGGCCGCCTCGCCCTGAGGCGAGCCAAGTGAACGAACAGGGCAGCATTACGCGAGGAGGCAAGGCTCGCATGGCGGGCGACGTCATTCTGGAAGCCAAGGGGCTGACGAAGGAGTTCCGGGGTTTCGTCGCCGTCAAGGACGTCGATCTCCAGGTACGCCGCGGCACCATCCATGCCCTGATCGGCCCGAACGGCGCGGGCAAGACGACGTGCTTCAACCTCCTGACCAAGTTTCTGACGCCGACGCGCGGCCGCATCACGTTCAACGGACACGACATCACCCATGCGAAGCCGGCCGACATCGCGCGCATGGGGCTGGTCCGCTCGTTCCAGATCTCGGCCGTCTTTCCGCACCTCACGGTGCTCGAGAACGTGCGCATCGCACTCCAGCGCAAGCGCGGCGCCTCGTTCGACTTCTGGCGATCGGAGCGGGTGCTCGACAGCTTCAACGAGCGGGCGATCGAGCTGATCGACGCGGTCGGTCTGAGCGATTACGTGCACGCCGTCGCGGTGGAACTGCCCTATGGCCGCAAGCGCGCGCTGGAGATCGCGACGACGCTGGCGCTCGACCCCGAAATGATGCTGCTCGACGAGCCGATGGCCGGCATGGGGCACGAGGACATCGACCGCATCGCCGCCCTGATCAAGAAAGTTTCTGTCAACCGCACGGTACTAATGGTCGAACACAACCTGAGCGTCGTCGCCAACCTGTCGGACACCATCACGGTGCTGACGCGCGGCCAGGTCCTGGCCGAGGGCGATTATGCAAGCATCTCGAAGAATCCCGAGGTGCAGCAGGCCTACATGGGGTCGGGCGATGCGTGAGACGGCCGTCGGACAGCCGCTGCTTTCGGTCAAGAACCTACACGCCTGGTACGGCGAGTCGCACATCCTCCACGGCGCAGAGTTCGAGATCTACCCAGGGGAGGTCGTTACGCTGCTCGGGCGCAACGGCGCCGGCAAGACGACCACGCTCAAGTCGATCATGGGCATCGTCCCGAAAAGGACGGGCTCGATCATCTTCGAAGGCACCGAGCTGATCGATCTGCCGTCGAACCGCATTGCACGGCTCGGCATCGCCTTCTGCCCCGAGGAGCGCGGCATCTTCGCGAGCCTCGACGTCGAAGAGAACCTGCTGCTGCCACCGCAGGTAAAGAACGGCGGCCTGACCGTCGATCAGATCTTCGAGCTGTTCCCCAACCTCAAGGAACGGCTCCGGAGCCAGGGCACTAAACTGTCAGGTGGCGAGCAGCAGATGCTGGCCATCGCCCGCATCCTGCGCACCGGCGCGCAGCTTCTGCTGCTCGACGAACCGACGGAAGGCCTGGCACCGGTCATCATTCAGCAGATCGGTGCGACGATCCGCCGCCTGAAGGAGCGCGGCTTCACGATCCTGCTGGTCGAGCAGAATTTCCGCTTCGCCTCGACGCTGGCGGATCGCCATTACGTGATGGAGCACGGCCGGATCATCGACATGATCCCGAACGCTCATCTTGCGGCCAACATGGACAAGCTGCACGACTACCTCGGTGTCTAGAGCCGAAAACAATCAACAGTGGAGGATACGATGAAATTGAGCCGCGTCCTTGGCCTTGCCGCCGTGACCGCCTTCGCGGCAGGAACGGCAAGTGCCCAGATATCCGACAACGTTGTCAAGATCGGCGTGCTGAATGACCAGTCCGGCCTCTATGCCGACCTCTCCGGTCAGGGCTCGGTCGTCGCCGCGCGCATGGCCGCCGAGGATTTCGGCGCCGAACAGAAGGGCATCAAGGTCGAGGTCGTCTTCGCCGACCACCAGAACAAGCCGGACGTCGGATCGAGCGTTACCCGGCAGTGGATCGACCGCGACGGCGTCGACGTGATCGTGGATACCCCCAATTCGGCGGTCGCCCTTGCCGTGAACGAGGTCGTGCGCGGCTCACGTGCCGCATTCCTCAACTCCGGTGCAGCGAGCTCGGACCTGACCGGACCGAAATGTTCGCCCAACACGGTCCACTGGACCTATGACAACTGGGCGCTCGCCAACGGCACGGCGCGCGCGATCGTGCAGGCCGGCGGCAAGAACTGGTACTTCCTGACGGCCGACTATGCGTTCGGGCACGACCTCGAGAAGCAGGTCTCGATCGTGGTCGAGAATTCCGGCGGTAAGGTGCTCGGCGCGGTGCGGCACCCGCTCAACACCGCCGACTTCTCGTCGTTCCTGCTGCAAGCCCAGTCGTCGGGCGCGCAGATCATCGGCCTCGCGAATGCCGGCGGCGACACGATCAACTCGATCAAGCAGGCGGCCGAGTTCGGCATCGTCCGCGGCGGACAGAAGCTCGCCGGTCTCCTCATCTTCCTGACCGACATCCATGCACTCAGCCTCGACGTCGCACAGGGCCTGCAGTTCACCGAGGCGTTCTACTGGGACCTCAACGACAGCACCCGCGCCTGGAGCGAGAGATTCGCACAGCGTCACGGCGGCAAGAAGCCGACCATGGTTCACGCCGGCGTGTATGGCGCGGTTCTCCACTATCTGAAGGCGGTCGAGGCCCTGAAGTCGGATGACGGGGCCAAGGTTGTGGCGAAGATGAAGGAGATCCCGACCGAAGATCCCGTGTTCGGCAAGGGTCAGGTCCGTGCCGACGGCCGTCACGTCCATCCGATGTACCTGTTCGAGGCAAAGGCGCCGTCCGAGTCGAAGGGCCCGTGGGATTACTACAAGTTGATCCGGACCATTCCCGCCGAGGAAGCGTTCCGGCCGCTCGACCAGGGCAACTGCCCACTCGTCAAGAAGGGCTAACGCATCGCCGTCCTCCCGTCCCTCTCCGGCGCCGGAGAGGGACGGGAACGAGGGCGGCAAAGAAACCCAGGCATCTCCATGTTCGAACTTCTCGGCATTTCGCCCCAGGCCCTGTTCGGGCAGCTCCTGATCGGGCTGATCAACGGCTCGTTCTACGCCATGCTCAGCCTCGGCCTGGCGGTGATCTTCGGGATGCTGAACATCATCAATTTCACCCACGGCGCCCAGTACATGATCGGCGCGTTCGTGGCGTGGTATGCGCTGCAGTATTTCGGATTGAACTACTGGTGGTCGCTGTTGATCGCCCCGATCGTTGTCGGCGCGTTCGGTATCGTTCTCGAGCGCACGATGCTGCAGCGGTTGTACAAGCTCGACCACCTCTATGGCTTGCTGCTGACCTTCGGCATCGCGCTCATTCTCCAGGGTTTCTTCCTCAACGAGTTCGGGTCGTCCGGCCTGCCTTACCCGATCCCGCCGTCCCTCCAGGGCGGACAGAATCTCGGCTTCATGTTCCTGCCCAATTACCGGGCCTGGGTGATCGTCTTCTCGCTCGTTGTATGCCTCGTCACCTGGTACCTGATCGAGCGGACCAAGCTCGGCTCGTACCTGCGCGCCGCGACGGAAAACCCGACGCTGGTGCAAGCCTTCGGCATCAACGTCCCGCGCATGATCACCCTCACCTATGGCTTCGGCGTCGGTCTCGCGGCGCTGGCCGGCGTGCTGGCGGCGCCGATCTATCGCGTCAACCCGCTGATGGGGGCCGACCTCATCATCGTCGTGTTCGCCGTGGTCGTCATCGGCGGCATGGGATCGATCCTGGGCTCGGTCGTCACCGGATTCGCGCTCGGCATCATCGAGGGCTTAACCAAGGTGTTCTATCCCGAAGCCTCGAACACGGTCATCTTCGTCATCATGGCCATCGTCCTGCTGCTCAAGCCGGCAGGCCTCTTCGGACGGACCGCTTGACATGACGACTGCGGCCTACCAGATCGACGCGCCCGCCAAGACGACCACGCTCACGCACCAGTACGTCGCCTTCGGCATCATGACGGCGTTCTTCGTCGTCGCGCCGATATTCATCTATCCCGTTTTCCTGATGCAGGCACTATGCTTCGCGCTGTTCGCCTGCGCCTTCAACCTGCTGATCGGCTATGTCGGCCTGCTGTCGTTTGGCCATGCCATGTTCCTGGGTACGGCCGGCTATATCAGCGCGCACGCGGCGAAGGTCTGGGGCTTTCCACCGGAGCTCGCGATCCTGACCGGCACCGCCGCGTCTGCGCTGCTCGGCGTCCTGGCCGGCGCGCTCGCCATCCGGCGCCAGGGCATCTATTTTGCCATGATCACGCTGGCGCTCGCGCAGATGATCTACTTCTTCGCGCTGCAGGCGCCGTTCACCGGCGGCGAGGACGGCATCCAGGCCGTGCCGCGCGGGATCATGTTCGGCTTCCTCGACCTGTCGAACCAGATGACCCTCTACTGGGTCGTGCTGGCGATCTTCCTGTTCGGCTTTCTCCTCATCTACCGCATCGTCCACTCGCCGTTCGGCCAGGTTCTGAAGGCGATCCGCGAAAACGAACAGCGCGCGACGTCGCTCGGCTACAAGACCGACCACTACAAGCTGATCGCCTTCGTGCTGTCGGCGGCGCTGTCGGGCCTCGCGGGCGCGACCAAGGCGATCGTCTTCCAGCTTGCCTCCCTCACCGACGTGCATTGGACGATGTCGGGCGAGGTCGTGCTGATGACGCTGCTGGGCGGCCTCGGCACCATCTTCGGGCCCGTCGCCGGCGCCTTCATCATCATCGCCATGCAGAACTACCTGGCCCAGTTCGGCCAGTGGGTGACGATCATCCAGGGCCTGATCTTCGTCGTCTGCGTGCTCGCCTTCCGCCGCGGCGTCATCGGCGAACTCGGCCGGTACCTGAAGAAGCCGCTCTGAGCATCACGGGCGGCCACCGTAAATGAGAAAGCCCTCGCCGCGACGCGGCGAGGGCTTTTCGTCTTTTCGGCCGCAGCAGCGACACGCGTCAGGTGCGCGGCTGCGGTACGATCCGCAGGTAAGGCTTCAGCGCCGTCCAGCCGCCCGGGAACTTCTTCTTCGCCTCCTCGTCGCTGAGCGACGGCACGATGATGACATCGTCACCCTGCTGCCAGTTTACCGGTGTCGCCACCTGGTATTTGGCCGTCAATTGGCAGGAGTCGAGGACGCGCAGCACCTCGTCGAAGTTGCGGCCGGTGCTCATCGGATAGACCAGCATCGCCTTGATCTTCTTGTCGGGGCCGATCACGAACACCGATCGCACGGTGGCATTGTCGGCCGGTGTCCGACCCTCCGCCGTGTCGCCGGCGTCAGCGGGGAGCATGTCGTAAAGCTTCGCGACCTTCAGCTCGGGGTCGCCGATCAGGGGATAGTTGACTGCGTGTCCCTGCGTTTCCTCGATGTCCTTGGCCCATTTTTCGTGGTTGCTGACCGGATCGACGCTGAGGCCGATGATCTTGCAGTTGCGCTTGTCAAACTCGTGCTTCAGGCGCGCCATGTAGCCGAGTTCGGTGGTGCACACCGGCGTGAAGTCCTTGGGGTGCGAGAACAGGATCGCCCACCCATCGCCGATCCACTGGTGGAAATCAATGGGGCCCTGCGTCGTCTCAGCCTGGAAGTTCGGTGCCGTATCGCCGATTCGAATGGCCATGTTCGTCTCCTCCTTGTCGCCTCCTCTGCCAGATCAGTATGTAGGCCGCCGTTCCGGCCGGCAACGATCGCATATCGTGCTGCTCACCGTATCAGCATCGAACGACCGTCGGGAGACGCGATAACGACGGCCAGCCGTCACAAAAGAGACACACCGCGGAACACGTGGGGCAGACTACCGTAGTTACCTGAAACCATTGGGATTTCTGGCAATACCAGGATGTCCCACCTGTCCCGGGCATCTCATCCGTCTCACCAGTTTCATCCGTCTCACCCGTCTTACGAGTCTCACCAATCTCACGAGTCTCGCCTGTCTCACGAATCTCGCCCGCCTTACCAATCTCATGGGTCTCACCGCCCCGGCCTGAAGCGTCCGGCTATTCGGACGCCCGCGGAAACAGAAGACGGCCGGCCGTGCAGGAACCGGTCTTGTCCATGATCCTCCGCCCAATTGACGGGTCGAAATCGTAGATTTGGCCGAGGCCTAAGACAGCCGCCTCGGGAAACGCCATCGTTACACGGCCACCTGGGAAAACAATACCCTGCGACGACAATACGAGGTCGGGCGCACTTTCCCGCCGCGAACATCGCCAGTGCGGACGAAGATATCCGCCGACACCCGATCCGAAACTTCTAATACTTCTGGATAGTTCCGGGCCGGGTCGTGAGTCCTGGGACACCAGTTCCCGCCAGAACCAAAACGCCCGCTGCGGCTGCGACCGCGCGGGCGCACGTATCCGGCCCCGATTGTCCCGGTTTGCTGGGCCACGTCAACCCACTTCTTCAGGCTTCAGACAGGCCGCCTCCGCCCTGCCAAAGGGCGTGGACCCGAACCAACCGCGCCGCGTTGAGAGACAAACGGCTGCAAGCGCGACTGCAAGCGCGCCCGTCCAACGAGGCCACGCAATGCCGCTCTCGTTCATTTCCCGAGCCGTTGCGCTCACAATCCCTGTCGCCATCGTTCTTTTTGGCTGCGACGACAGCAGCGAGAATCAGACGGCTCAGCCCGACCAGACCGCGTCACAGCAGCCGGTGCCGGTGGGCATCGTCGAGATCCAGCCCGAGGCGGTCACGATCGGCGAAACGTTCATCGGCCGTATCGCGGCAAACCAGAAAGTCGAAGTCCGCAGCCGGGTCAGCGGCTTCATCGAAGCGCGACTCTTCAATGAGGGCCAGACCGTCACGCGCGGCCAGAAGCTGTTCCGCATCGAACGCGACACCTACGAGGCGATCGTCGCGCAGCGCCGCGCCGACCTCGCCGCTGCCGAAGCAAAGGCGGAGAACGCGGACTTGCAACTACGGCGCGCCCAAGAGCTGTCGCGTCGCGACAATATCGCCCAAGCAACCGTCGACGAGCGGCAGGCTGCCGCGCGCTC
Organism: uncultured Rhodospirillales bacterium; assembly: GCA_937926175.1. Classification (GTDB taxonomy): domain Bacteria; phylum Pseudomonadota; class Alphaproteobacteria; order CACIAM-22H2; family CACIAM-22H2; genus CALANV01. Next base: position 20,540 of record CALANV010000057.1, read on the forward strand.
CAGTCATGCCGCCGTGCTCCAGGCGCAAGCCGAGCTCCGTCAGGCCGAGATCAACCTGGGTTATACCGACATCACAGCGCCGATCGCCGGTCGAACGGGCCGAGCCAATTTCGACGTCGGTGCACTCGTCGGTCCGGAGAGCGGCCCGCTGGTCGAGATCGTCAGCGACGACCCGGTCTACGTCGTATTTCCCGTCAGCCAGCGCCGATTGCTCGAAGCCCAGAAGCAAGCGGGTGAGAAAGGCCTTCATACCGAAGACTTCGTCGTTTATCTGCGCTTCTCGAACGGCAGCCGGTATCCGCATCCCGGCCGCATCGACTTCATCAGCAGCACCGTCCAACGCAGCACGGACACGGTCGACATCCGCGCCGTGCTGCCGAATCCGCAAGGCTTGCTGCGCGACGGCCAGTTCGTGCAGGTCACGATCGAATCGGCACAGCCGGAAACGGCCCTGGTCGTGCCGCAAAGCGCCGTTCAAGCCGACCGTCAGGGGGCCTTCGTTCTCGTCGTTACCCCGGAAAACCGGATCGACGTCCGCCGGGTCGAGACCGGCGACACGTTGGAGCGCGGACGCGTGACCGTGCGCGCCGGGCTCAACGCCGGCGACCGGGTCGTCGTCCAGGGCCTCCAGCGGGTACGCCCCGGCACCCCTGTCGACGCGCGGCCGGTCGAGCCGGTGACCGACGGACTGTAAGCGATGATCTCGTTCCTGTTCATCGATCGGCCGCGCCTTGCCCTCGTGATCTCGATCGTCATCACACTGGCCGGTCTTCTTGCGCTGATGCGCATTCCAGTGGCGCAGTTTCCGGACATCGTACCGCCGCAGGTGAGTGTCAGCGCCACCTACCCCGGCGCCAACGCCGAAACGGTGGAAGCGACGGTCGCCCAGCCGCTGGAAGCACAGATCAACGGCGTCGAGAACATGATCTACATGAGCTCGACCAGCGGCAACGACGGCAGCTACAGGCTGACCGTCACGTTCGCGGTCGGCTCCGACCCCGCCATCAACACCGTCAACGTGCAAAACCGTCTTCGCCTGGCCGAATCGCAAGTGCCGGAAGAAGTGCGGCGCCTGGGCATCACGGTGCGTCAACAGTCGTCCGGCTTTCTCCAGCTCATCAGCCTGATTTCGGAGGCCGACCGCTACGACCATCTGTTCCTGACCAACTATGCGCGGATCAACATACTCGATACGCTGCAGCGCGTGCCAGGCGTCGGCGATGCGCGGCTGTTCAGCCAATACATCTACAGCATGCGGATCTGGCTAAACATCGACCGGCTCACCAGTCTCGACCTCGCGCCGATTGACATCGTCAACGCCATCCGCACCCAGAACGTACAGGCCGCCGTCGGGCGCATCGGCGCGCCGCCCATGCCAGACAACCAGCAGATCGAGATCCCGCTGCAGGCGCAGGGGCGTCTGTCCGACGTCGAACAGTTCGAAAATATCATCGTGCGGGCCACCCCAGACGGCTCCGTCCTGCGCGTGAGTGACGTCGCGCGCGTCGAACTCGCGGCCCAATCCTACAACGCCCTCGGCTATTCCGATGGACGGCCGGCCGCCGTCATCGGCATCTACCAAGCGCCCGGGGCCAATGCCGTGACGACGGCGGCGGCGGTGCACGAGGCGCTGGACCGGCTGGCCCAACGCTTTCCCGAGGGGGTCAGCTACGAGGTGACCTACGACACGACGGTGTTCGTGACCGCTTCGATCGAGGAGGTGATCCAAACCCTAGTCGAGGCGTTCGCGCTCGTGCTGGTCGTCGTATTCCTGTTCCTGGGCAGCTGGCGGGCGACGATTATCCCGATGATCGCGGTGCCGGTCTCGCTGATCGGTACATTCGGCGTCCTGCTGCTGTTCGGTCAGTCGGCCAATACCATCTCGCTGTTCGCGCTCGTGCTCTCGATCGGTATCGTGGTTGATGATGCCATCGTCGTCGTCGAGAACGTCGAACGAGTGATGGAGGAAGAAGACCTGCCGCCGCGCGAGGCCGCGCGAAGGGCCATGGCCCAGATCACGCCGGCGATAATCGCCATCACGCTCGTCCTGCTTTCGGTCTTCGTGCCGGTAGGATTCATTCCCGGCATCACGGGGGCGCTCTACAGCCAGTTCGCGCTGACCGTCTCCACGGCAATGCTGCTGTCGGCGGTCAACGCGCTGACGCTCAGCCCCGCACTCTGTGCGCTCCTACTGCGGCCGTGGGAACGGCGCCGCGGACCGATGGCCTGGGTATCGCGCCGCATCGAGGGCATACGCAACGGCTATACCGCCATCGTCACGCGGCTGGTGCGGATTTCGGCACTGTCGCTGGTAGCGGTCGCTCTGGCCTTCGCCGGATATTGGGGCCTGTCGCGAACCATTCCGACCGGGTTCCTGCCGGAGGAAGACCAGGGAGCGCTGTTCATGGACATCTCGCTGCCGCAGAATGCCTCGCTCAATCGCACGCAGCGGGTCGTCGCCGAGGTCGAGAATCTGGTGAGGGACATCCCCGGCGTCCGCAGCGTCACGTCGGTCGCGGGATTCAGCCTTCTTCAAGGGCTGCAGGCCGGCAATACCGCATTCATGGTACTGCTGCTCGCGCCTTTCAGCGAACGCATCGACGAGGGCATCACGGCGTTCGACGTGCTCGACGAGGCCAGGCGGCGGGTCACCGGCGTAGCCGAGGCGAACGTGCTTGCCTTCAACGTGCCGCCGATCTCGGGTATCGGCGATACCGCCGGCTTCGATTTTCGCCTGCAATCCCTGAGCGGTGCCTCGCCGGCCGAACTGGCGTCGGCCGCCGGCGGCCTGATCTTCGCCGCCAACCAGCATCCGGCGCTGACACGGGTTTTCACGACGTTCGAGGTCGCCACGCCTCGCCTCTATATCGACCTCGACCGTGACAAGGCGCAGGCACTCGGCGTGTCACCAAGCGAGGTCTATACCACCCTGCAGACCGCGCTGGGCGGTCTCTACGTGAACGACTTCAATCTGTTCGGACGAACCTGGCAGGTGAACGTGGAGGCCGAGGCGGTCGATCGCGACGCCATCGAGGATGTCTGGCGCCTCCACGTGCGCAACCGGGACGGCGAAATGGTGCCACTGCGTAGCCTCGCCTCGGTCCGGCTCGACATCGGGCCACAGTCGATCACACGCTACAACAACGTCCGCAGCGCCACGATCAACGGATCGCCGGCGCCGGGGCGGAGCTCCGGCGAAGCGATTGCGGCGATGGAGGCCGTCGCGGCAGAGACCTTGCCGTCCGGCTATGGCTTCGAATGGTCGGGCATCTCGCTGCAGGAGATCGAGGCGGCGGGACAGACGCCCATCATCCTCGCGCTCGCGGTCCTGTTTGCCTATCTGTTCCTGGTCGCGCTTTACGAGAGCTGGAGCATCCCGGTCGCCGTACTGCTTTCCGTCTCGATCGGCCTGCTGGGCGCGATGATCGCACTATGGCTGACCGGGCTCGCCAACAACGTCTATGCCCAGATCGGCATCATCGTGCTGATCGCGCTTGCCAGCAAGAACGCGATCCTGATCGTCGAGTTTGCGAAGGAACAGCGCGAAAGCGGCATACCGATCGAAATCGCGGCGCGTGCGGGCGCCCGCCTGCGCTTCCGCGCCGTGATGATGACGAGCCTTGCGTTCATCTTCGGCCTCGTGCCGCTGGTGATTGCCGAAGGTGCCGCCGCTGCCAGCCGCCGCTCGGTCTCGACTGCGGTGTTCGGCGGTATGATCGCCGCCTCGAGCCTGGGCCTGTTCGTGATTCCGATGCTCTACGTCGTCCTGCAGCGCACGCGCGAGCGGTTGAAGCGGTATCCGGCCCGAAAGCCCGAACCGGCCGATTGAGCCACCGGAGATGTGGTTCCCTCGGCACGAGACAAGCAGGTGCACCGCGCCTTCCTGTTTCGTCTCCGCGCTCAAGGCCTTCACCGGCCCTGCGTATCGCCTGCCGTACCCTGGCCCGGCCCCATCCGGACGTGCACGGCGGCGCGACTCCCGTCGGCCCGGCGCGAACCCGGAGGAACCTGCGAGACCCATCGTCTGTTTCGCCGAGGGAACAGGCATCACCCACCTGCGATCCATTACGGCGGATACGCGTCCTTCGGTCGATCAAGGACGTTTGCCCGAGATATGTTCTGTTCGCCGAACCGCCCGTTCGGGCTGTCGGTCACCGGCAACGTAACCCTGTAGGCACGTCAACAGGCACGAGCATGTCCAAGCAATCCGATCTTGACCGGGTGTTCGACCGCTTCGAGAAGCGATTGCCGGACGGCGCTGCGCGGCTCATCCGACGGGTCCGGCAGCCGTCGTTCCGCTGGTTTCGCATTCCGGCGGCAATCATCCTGATCGCCGCCGGATTCGTCGGATTCCTGCCGATTCTCGGCTTTTGGATGATCCCGCTCGGTCTGTTGCTGATCGCACAGGACGTGCCGTTTCTGCGCCGGCCGATGGCCCGAATGCTCACCTGGCTCGAGGCGAGATGGGAGGCATGGCGCGGGTCGCGCCGACAACCGGCCGATGCCGACGGAGCATCGAAACGCGACGACAGACCGCACTGACCATCCCAGGGCAGCTGGTCCCGGCCAAACCCGAGACCGGTGATCCGCGCGTCGTTACCGGTCGAGCTTCCGGCCTTCGTGCTCCCGCGCGGCACGCGCGGATTCGGCCTCGGACAATTTCCGTTCGGCCTTGGTACGGCCGAATTTGAGACGATTGGCTTCGGCCTCCTTCGCCGCATCCTCACGCGCACGGGCCTTGCGGACACGGCGAAGATTGACGATCTCGGCCATCGGCGGCCTCCCGTTCACTCCACACCGCCTTTGCGGCGCTCGGTCACGAACGCCCTCGCTTTCCGGAGCGCCTCGATGTCGGCCGGCGTATAACCGATCTCGCGCAGAATGTCGGCCCCATCCTGATTGAAGGCAGGCGGGCGGAAACGGAGCCGAGCCCTGCTCTGGCTCATCTTGATCGGAATGCCGGTGCCCTGATAGTCGCCGTCTGCAAGCACCATCTGGCGGTGCCGGGCATGCGGGGAGTTCAAAACATCGGGAATGTCGAGCACCGCGCCCGCCGGCACGCCGAGACGCATCAGACGGTCGGCGAGACGCACGCCGTCATGGTTCAAAAGCAGGCGTTCGAGCTCGATCCGCAGTGCGTCGCGGTTGACGACGCGGTCGGCGTTCGAACGGAAGCGCGGATCCTTCGGCAGATCCGGCGCGCCGAGCTCCGCGCAGAGCCGCTCGAACTGCCGATCGTTGCCCACGGCAAGGAAGATCGACTTGGTGCCGGTCTTGAACGCGTCGTAGGGCGAGATGTTCGGATGTGCGTTGCCGATGCGCCGTGGTGGCTTGCCCGACATGAGGTAGTTCGCCGCATGCGGATGCAAGAGTGCGATGGCGCTGTCGTACAGCGTGATGTCGATCGCCTGTCCTTTTCCCGTGCGCGCCCGGTCATGCAGCGCGAGGAGGCGCCGATGGTCGCATTCAGGCCGGTACCGAGATCGACGATCGGCGTGCCCATGCGGAGCGGCCCTGACTCCATCGTGCCGTTGATACTCATGAGACCCGAGACGGCCTGCACTGCCGCATCGTAGCCCGGCAGTCCGCCCATGGGCCCATCGGACCCGAAGCCGGTAATGTGGCAATAGATGAGGCGCGGAAACCTCACCGACAGCACGTCGGCATAACCCAGCCCCCATTTTTCGAGCGTGCCGGGCTTGAAGTTGTGGATCATCACGTCGGCGCCCTCGAGCAGGCGCAGCAACACCTCACGCGCCTCCGCCTTCGTCAGATCCAGTGCCAGCGCGCGCTTGTTGCGGTTGACCCCGACGAAATAGGACGCGGTCCCGTCGCGGAACGGCGGTCCCCAGTCGCGAACCTCGTCGCCCTGCGGCGGCTCGATCTTGATCACGTCGGCGCCGTGGTCGCCGAGGATCTGTGTACAGTACGGCCCGCCCAGCACGCGCGTGAGGTCGATTACACGAATGCCATCGAGGGCGCCGCTGTTCGTCTGTTGCCGTGTCATCCGAACCCCACCGATTTAGCCGGTACGTATAGTTCCGGGCTGACATCGTTCCCGCAAGGGAGAATCGGCACCGCAGACCGTCCTTTCGCGGTTGCAACGAACAGCGATCGGAAGCCGGCGTAACTGCGACCGCCCCATGCCTCGCACAGAGGGCCGCAACGGAGGATCTATCCCTTCTATCGGGACGTCTCGGCCATGAGGCCGGCGTCGGCCGGTTCCGCCGACGGGGGTACCTTTGCCCAGATCTGATCGGCCTCGAACGCTTCGATCCGCACCCGCGCGAGCCCCTTGCGATGCATGCCGAGCGCGCGCGCTGCTTCGGACGAGAGATCGATCACGCGACCCGGTACATACGGTCCACGATCATTGATGCGGACCATCACCGTTCGATTGTTCTCGAGATTCGTGACCCGCACCACCGTATCCATCGGCAGTGTACGGTGCGCCGCGGTCATCGCCTGCATGTCGAAGCGCTCGCCGCTGGCCGTGCGCCGTCCATGATGACGCGAGCCGTACCACGAAGCGATACCGACCTGATCGAAGTACGGCTGCGGCGGCAGCTGTTGCGGCACTGGCGACGGTGGCTCGTACACGACCGGCGGCGGCGCCGACGGCAACGGAGGCGGCAATTCAACGCTGCCGCATGCCGCAAGAGCGAATGCCAGCATCAGGCACGCGGCCGCCGCCGTGAAACGGCGTGCGGTGGACAACAACCCTAACGAGAAACCACGTGTGGATTCCTGATGCCGAAGCATGGACCCCGCCTCTCTACGGCATTCCGCGCGGGCGGACGACGGATCAAGCCGTGATCACGGCGTGATCGGGTTGGGCGAAAACGGTGGGTCAGGAATGTCTGGCAGATCAGGTTAAGACTCTCTAAGCGGCCGGCATCTCGTAATTGAATAAATTCCGCGCAAAACGCGGATACGTCTCGGCGATCTCGTCGGCGACGCGGCCGCGCAGCAGCGCAATATCCTCGGGCGGAAGCGCCGGCGTCTCGACGACCTGATCGACGACATCGAAGTCGAAGCCGGTATTGGCGCGCTCGCTTTCGACGCTTTCACCGGGGTGAACGGATTCGAGACGAAAGCGGCGCAAGGTCCTGTCGAACGCGAAGACGCAACGACCGGTGACGAGTGCATAGGGCCCGCCGGGCCGATGGATCTCCGGCGCACTCAGTCCCGGCGCACTGATGAAATCCACCCTGGGCGCCATCACGCGGGGCGTGTGCTCCTCCCGGAACAGGATGACGCGCGGCACCAGAAAATGGAGATACGTCGAGCCGAACGAGCCCGGAAAGCGATGCGTGATGTTCGGATACGGCCCGAGGCCGACGAGATTGATGTTTCCCTCGCCGTCGATCTGGCCACCGCCCAGGAAGAATGCGTCGATGCGACCCCGTGCGGCACAGTCGAACAGCTCGCGCCCGCCATCGGTGAAGGCATTGTGCCTGCGGCTGCCGAGCATCAGTACGCGCGTATCGCGATTCTTTGCACGCAACAACAGTGCCGCCGCGCCCGGGATCGGCGACGAGTTGCCGACGGCGATGGTGCGGCGGCCTGCGAGCAGCCGAAAGACGGCGCCGATCAGAAGCTCGGTTCTTACCCTGTCGGTCGCATTCATGCCGCAGCACGCCGGCCGTCCATGAAGCCGGCAAGCCATTCGCGGAATCCGTCTTCGGTGCGCGCCGCCCGCGCATAGCGCGCAATCTCGGCGTCGTCGGTGACGTAGAGGTCCTGGAGCCCATAAGGCCAAGCGCCATTCTTCGCCACCGCAACCGCCGAGACGTAGATCGACGGCAGAACACCGGCTGCCGTCATCTCGTCGGACAGCAGCGAGTCCTCGACGATCTCCTCCACCGTCACGATGGTCTGTCGTGCCGCATGCGCCATGGTGGCGAGCTCGCGCCGGCGGCCGATCCACACGTTTCCTTCGCGATCGGCCTTGGCCGCGTGGAACAGGGCGACATCCGGCCGGATGACAGGCAACAGCACGATCGGGTCGTTCGCACCGAACGGGTTCTCGATCACCCGCTAATCGGGACGGTTTCGTTGCACGTCGCTGCCGATCAGGCCGCGCAGGGGCATGAAGGGAATCCCCTTCTCTGCCGCCTGGAGTGCTGCGTGGACGGCAGGACACGTGGTATCGCGCATTTTGAGCCGGCCGGACGTCACGGCGGCGGCGAAGCGCGGCGCCGGGCCCAACTTTCCCAGGAAAACGGCAGCGGCCTCGAGCTCGGTGACTCGGCCGGCGCCGATCAGCAGGTCGGCCTGAAGACCGCTGGTCGGCACGGCAAGAAGGCGCAAGCCACCGACGCCGCGGGCGATGAGGGCGCGAATCGCGGCCATCGACACGCCGCTGTAGTCGGCGGAATCGCGACGAGGGTCCCGGATCGAATTGGCGCGATCAGCGCCTTGAGGTCAACCACCGGCATGACGCCATGATAGGCGCCCGGTGCCGGTGGTACCACCCCGGTGGCGACATACGGACGTACCCCCTAGACGTTCCGGGCCACCGGCCTCCGTTTATGCAATTGCGAACAGTTCGCATTCGTGGCATCGTGCAGGCACGACGACGCAGCCGGAGACAGGACGATGGTGATCTGGAGATCCTTGCGCCCGATGACGATCGCCGCCGTTCTGCTCCGCCTCCTCCGCCGCCGCGCCTTCCATTCGGGTGCCTAGCGACGCATGTACGTCTGCCTCTGCAACGGCTATACCGATCGCCAAGTTCGCGACACCGCCCGGACTTGCGGCACCGTATCCGAAATCTTCCGCTGCCTTGGCGCCATGCCCCGCTGCGGCAAATGCGTCGGGATGATCGCACGGCTTTACCGCGATGCCGTGGGCAGGGCCGAGGCCCTGGCCGAGAGCGCCGGCGACTAGGACGCTCCCGGACGCGCCGGATTTCCCGCCCTCGCGAGCGGTACGGCAACTTGTTATTGTTTCGCGCCGGCCCGCCCGTTACCCTTCGACGGTCCGCCTCGGGCGTCATCGTCGATCGGAGAGTCAGCCGATGCGAACCGATCCGCGTGTCGTCGAGTACCTGAATCGCGTCCTCAAGAACGAGCTGACCGCGATCAACCAGTATTTCCTGCACGCCCGGATGCTGCGCCATTGGGGCGTCACGAAGCTGGGCGAGTACGAGTACAAGGAATCGATCGACGAGATGAAGCACGCCGATCGGTTGATCGAGCGGATCCTGTTCCTGGAGGGCCTGCCCAATCTCCAGGATCTCGACAAGCTTCTGATCGGCGAAAACGTGCGCGAAGTGCTCGAATGCGACCTGCAGCTCGAGCAGGCAGCAATGCCGCTGCTGCGCGAGGCAATCGGCTATTGCGAGCAGGTCCGCGACTACGTCACCCGCGACCTCCTGTCGGACATCCTTGCGAGCGAGGAGGATCACGTCGACTTCATCGAGACCCAGCTCGGTCTGATCGACAAAATCGGCATCCAGAACTACATCCAGCTCCAGTCCGAAGCGAAGGAAGGCTGACGCCGGTCCGCCCGGATCGGGGCACGCCCCGCCCCTCACGCCCATATTGCCCGGTTTCTCTTCGCGGCCGAACGCCGTGCCGTTATTCGACCCGGGCGCGGAGTTTCATCTTCGGATGGATGCCGCAGAAGATGAGATACTCGCCCGCTGCCGGGAACGTCAGTCGCACGTCCTCGCCGGGCTCCTGAAGCCCGCTATTGTACATGAGAGCCGGGTGATTGACCTGGATATTGTGCGCGCGCGTGTCGTCGTTGCGGATGACCAGCACCTCACCGACGCGGAGGTGTACGTGCGCGACCGAAAATGCCTTGTCCTTTTGCGTCACGACCGCACCGGCCGCCCAAACGGTTCCGGCCAGCAGGCCCACACCAAAGGCCAACGCCAATGTGCCGCCGCGGCGGCAGCACTCAACGATACGGCGACCAACGCGCATCCGGTGGCCCCTCATCCTTCAACGTCTCCAAAAAGGCCACGAGGTCGTCGCGCTCGGCCTCGGTCAGCGCGATGGGTTTGAGATCGTCCGACAGCGTCGGGCGCGAAACGATGCCGTCGGCATAGTGATCGACGACGGCGCGCAAGCTGGACAACGAGCCGTCATGCATGAAATGCGAACGCCGGGCGACGTTGCGCAGGCTGGGCGTCTTGAACGCATGGTCGAGCTGCGGCACGCCGATAACCGGCCCGCGCCCGGGATCGGCGGTCGGCAGGCCGATGTCATGGAACCCCTCGTCGGTCAACCGCCATCCGGAGTGGCAGATCGCGCAGTTGGCCTTGCCGTTGAACAACAGGAAGCCGCGCCGCGCTGCCGGCCCGATCGCCGTCTCGTCGCCCTCGATCCAGCGATCGAACGGCATCGTGCCGGATACGATGGTCCGTTCGAAAGCGGCGATGGCCTGGCCGATCTTCGCCGGCGTAATCGCCGGATCATCAGGAAATGCCTCGGCGAAGAGGTCTCGATAGAACGCGATGCCCTCAAGCCGCCGGACGAGTTCGTCGAGCGGCATGTTCATCTCGTCCGGCGCCTCGATCGGCACGAGCGCCTGGGCCTCGAGGCTGGATGCGCGACCGTCCCAGAAAAACGTCTCACCCCAGGCCACATCGTAAAGCGATGGCGTCCGCCGCCGCAGCTCGATGCCGCCCATGCCGAGGGCACGAGGCAGGCCGTCCTGCCAGTCCAGTTCGGGCTGATGACAGTCGATGCAGGCCCGCGACTCATCGATCGACAGGCGCCGGTCCTGGAACAGGGTCCAGCCCAACCGCACCTTCGCATACGACGACGGGTTGTCGGGCGGTATCGGCGGCGGCTCCGCCGGCCGACGATAGAGCGCCTTGAGTGCATCCAGGTCCGATGCGGATGCCGCCGTCGCGGCCGCGAACGGCAGGGCGATGAGTACGCCGATGATGCACAACCAGATTCGCGCGCGCGTACCCATCGCCCCCGTCCCGCCTTACTCGAAGCGGCTCGCCTGCAGCTCCGCCCGTGAGACGCCGGCCGAGAATTCGCCCGCCGACAGAAGCGGCTTCTCCGGCGGCACCACCGACGGATAGGCGGCCGCGAGCCCGTCGACAGCCTTCATCATCGCCTCATAGGCCCCTGCATCCTTGGCGTGCAGGGCCTTCTCATACTGTTTCAGAATCCGGCTCGCGACGGTCACGAAGCCGCGGCTGTCCTGGTATTCGACCACGTTGGCGAAACGTCCGTCTTCGATGGAGGCGTCGTACTCGTCCGCCGCCGTCCGCAGGAGTATCAGCGCCACCGAGGCCGCCACTTGCGGTTGCGCAGCCAGGTTGGCCTTGGCCAGTGCGCCGTCGATGATTCCGATGACGCGGTCGTGCTCCTTGGCGATGTCGGCCTTGGGCCGCTTGGCCTTGACGGCATCGGCCAACGCCTTGAGGTCGGCCTCGAACGGCTTCACGCCGCGTTCGGCAAGCTCCGGCTCGATGTCCTCGTACACCTCCTCCACCGGATGCAGATAGTGAGGCAACGCATCGTCGGGGCGACCTGCCTCGTAGAGTTCCCGACCGACGTCGAGATGCGCGCGCATCAACAACAGGCGACCGGCAAAAGCCGCGTCAGGAGACGTACCGGCGAATGCACCGGCCTCACCGCCCTCGCCGCCTTCGCCGCCTTCGCCCCCCTCGCCGCCTTCACTGCCATGCATGCCGTGCGCGGCATGCCCGCCCGTGGCGCCGTACGCATGGTTCGTCTGGGCCAGCTTGACCGGCGGGGACGACTGCACGGATTGTGCGGCAGCTTCGTCCGCCGTCAGCGCAACCGGGCTGGTGCTTGCCAGCAGCCATGCCCCCATTCCCACCCACATCTTGATTCGGCGTTCCGACGCCATCGCGCTACTCCTCTTCCTTCCGCAAGGGGCGGCGACTATAATGCGAATTATTCGCAGTTGCAAATGCAACTGGTCACGACGCCCCGCTTTCCGGCCCCGTCCCTGGTTAGGTTCCGCACCATGATCCTCTGTCTTGCGAACGTCCTCTCTCATGCCGAACTGAAGGCCATCGAGGCGGTACTCGCCGACGGCGCCTTCGTCGATGGCCGCGCAACGGCCGGTTGGCATGCGCGTACGGTGAAGCGCAACGAACAGGTCGCGACGACGTCGGACGCGGCGCGAAAAGCCGGCGAGATCGTCAATGCCGCACTCAACCGTCACCCTGTGTTCCGTGCGGCCGTCCTGCCACGGAGCATCCGCCCGTTCCTGTTCAGTCGCTACACGGAAAGGATGACCTACGGGCCGCACGTCGATGATGCCATCATGGGACGTACGCACCCGGTGCGGTCGGACGTGTCAGTAACCGTCTTTCTCAGCGAGCCGGAGTCCTATGACGGCGGCGAACTGGTGATCGAGACGACCGGCGGCGAAGAGGCGTACAAGCTGCCGATCGGCAGCGCCATCGCCTATCCGTCCACGACGCTGCACCGGGTGGAGCCTGTGACGCGCGGCACGCGCCTGGTGGCGGTCACGTGGATCCAGAGCATGGTCCGGTCGGCGGAAGACCGCGAGATCCTGTTCGACCTCGATACCGCCCGGCGCACCATTTTCGAACAGTACGGCAAGACGCGCGAGTTCGACCTGATCACCAAGAGCTACGCGAACCTGCTGCGCAAATGGTGCGAGACGTGAGGCGACCGGCGCGCGGACGACGTCCGCTCCCGTCCTATGCCGTCATCACCGTGCGGCTCTGCTCCCGCATGAATTGGGGCACGTAGAACGGGCCGAGCCCGCCCTTGTTGGTGACACCCGATCCTTTCCAGCCGCAGAAGGTCTGAATACCGGGCCACGCGCCGGTGGTGGCGCCTGAACGCCGGTTGGCATAGAGCACGCCGGCCTCGGCGCGTTCGAAGAACAGGTCGAGCTCGCGCTGGTCCCGGGCATAGATGCCCGCCGTGAGGCCATAGAGCACCTTGTTTCCCTCGGCGATGCCGGCGGCGAGGTCGTCGCACGGCAGCACGGCGAGGAACGGCAGGAACAGCTCATCGCGTACGAGCGGATGCCCATACGGCAGGCCGGTGACGATCGTTGGCTCGACATATACACCGTGGTCGAACAGGTCGCCCGTCAGACGACGGCCGCCGAAGACCACGTTGCCGTCCCTCTTCGCGGCGCTGACCGCGCGCTCGAACCGCTCCCCCGCTTCAGCGTTGATCACCGGCCCCATGTAGACGTCGCGCTGCTCGGGATTCCCGATCTTCAGACCCGCTGTCTTCTCCCTCAGCAGGTCGACGAACCGGTCGTACACGCTGCGCTCGACATAGGCGATGGAGCAGGCACTGCATTTCTGCCCCGAAAGTCCGAAGGCGGAGCGCATTACGCCCTCGGCCGCGACATCGAGATCGGCGCTCGCCGTCACATAGGCCGGATTCTTTCCACCCATCTCGGCGATGACGGGGCGTGCATGCGGGCGCTGCGCCATCTTGCGAAAGATCTCCATCCCGACCGCGTGGCTGCCGGTAAACGCGATGCCGTCGAGACCGGGATGGTCGACGAGGTGCGATCCCACCTCCTCGCCGCAGAGCAGATTCACCGCGCCCTCGGGCAGCCCCGCCTCCATCAGCGCATCGACCAGCATAACCCCAGTAAGCCCGGCCTGCGGCGACGGCTTGTAGACGACCGTGTTCCCGCCCAGGAGTGCTCCCGTCATCATGCCGATCGACAGAGCCGCCGGGAAATTGAACGGCGCGATCACGCCGAACACGCCGACAGGACGCAGCGTCACCGACGTGACCTCCTGGGGAAAGGCACGCCGCATATCGCGCGTGAAGCCGCGATTGGCCTCCATCTCATCACAGTAGTAGCCGATGAGGTCCAGCACCTCCTCGGCCTCGCCCATCGATTCCAGACGGGACTTGCCGACCTCGATCAGGCACGCGATTCCGAGGTCGTATTTCCGGCGCTGCAGAATATCGCGCGCGCGGCGGAGGACCTCGACGCGCGCCAGCCACGGCGTTCCGGACCATTTCGGGAACGCCGATCGGGCGGCCACGACGGCGCGGTCGACCGCCGCCGGCGTCGCCTCGACGAAACGGCCGATGAGGACGCGATCATCGATCGGGCTGCAGACGTCATAGACCTGTCCCTCGTCGTCCGTCCGGCCGGCGATGCGGTTCGGATGCGTGCGGCCGAGGCTCCGGCGGAACTCCGGTATCGCACGGTCGAGCATGTCGTGCAGCGGCGCGAAATCGACGCCGATGTTCGAGTAGGTCACACGCGGCAGGTTGTCGTTCGTCATCGTCCCCATCGTCCTCCCACCGGTCACAACAGACGTCTCTGCCGTCCATCGGTCGACCGTTTTCCCTTTTCACGTTTCGGCGCCAACGCCGGCGCGGGCACCGTGGCAAGCGGCTCGACGCATCGTGGGTCGTCGTTGTGCGGATTGTTCACATGGGTTCCGACCGGCGTCGCGACGAACAGGTCTGCCGGCGGAGCCGCCAGCAGCGGACGCGCGTCGGTGTCGGGATCGAGCCAGGCGGCGTAATTCTCGGGCGCGAGCACGACCGGCATACGGTCGTGATACTGCGCCATCATCCGATTCGCAGCCGTCACGATGATGGTGAAGGTATGGAGCGGTGCCGCATCCCCGGACTGCCAGCGCTCCCACAGGCCGGCTAAAGCAAACGGCGCGCCATTGCCCGTGCGAAAGAGATACGGCTGCTTGCGGCCGCCCGCCCCCTTCGCCCACTCGTAGAAGCCGTCGGCCGGAACGAGACAGCGGCGCGCCCTGAACGCCTGGCGAAACGCCGGCTTGTCGGCCACGGTTTCCGCCCGGGCGTTGATCATCCGGCTGCCGATCGACGGGTTCTTGGCCCAGAACGGGACGAGCCCCCAACGGAACATCGCGAGTTCCCGCCGTCCATCGCTGCCGAGGCGCACGACCGGCGCCTCCTGGGTCGGCGCGACGTTCCAGCGCGGGCGGAGATTGACCCCCGGCCCCTCGAAGCCGAACAGTTCGCGCAGCGCCTCTACGGGCGTGGTGATCGTATAGCGACCGCACATGCCGCCTGCGAGTATGTCGCCACCACCCTCTCCTCACAAGCAGACAGACGCATGAAAGCACAGCGGAGCGACGCGGCCTGCGTGCGGGACAGTGCCTCTTCCGGTTGCGCAGCGGCCTTTCCCGGCGTGCCGCGACAGGCCATGTCCCGTGGCGACATGTTACGTCTTGCTCTACCGCCGACGCGCGTGCGCGTCAGGCGGCGGATTGCTCGGCGCGGCTGACGGCCGGTCCGATGACGCGCATCAGGTTCTGCGCCGTGTTGACGAGCGCGACGTGCGAGAAAGCCTGGGGAAAGTTGCCAAGCTGACGGCGGGCCACAGGGTCATATTCCTCGGCCAGCAGGCCGAGGTCGTTGCGCAACGCCAGCAAGCGTTCAAACAACGCTTGCGCATCGCGATGCCTTCCCATCATGACGTAATTGTCGGCCAGCCAGAAGCTGCAGGCGATGAAGGTGCCCTCGCCCCCCGCCAAGCCGTCGAGGCCCGGATCCGGGCGGTAGCGGCGAACAAGGCCGTCGGACATCAGCTCCCGTTCGATCGCCGCGACGGTGCCGACGATGCGGGGATCCGATGCGGGCAGGAAGCCGACTGGCGCCATCATCAGCAGCGCCGCATCGACAGTCTCCCCGCCGTAGTACTGGACGAAGGTGTTGCGCGTCGAATTGAAACCCTTGCTGCAGACGTCGTCGTGAATGCGCTGCCGCAGCGCACGCCACCGTTCGACCGGTCCGTCGAGGCCGAACGTCTCGACCGCCTTCACCGCGCGATCGAACGCAACCCAGGCCATGACCTTCGAATGCGTGAAGTGTCGCCGCGGACCCCGCACCTCCCAGATACCCTCGTCGGGAAGTTCCCAGATCCGCTCCAGTTCTTGCATCAGCGTCGTCTGAAGCTTCCAGGCGTCGTCCGAGGTGTGCCCCTGGAACCTGCGCACCACATGCATCACGTCCATCAGCTCGCCATAGACGTCGAGCTGCAGCTGTCCGTGGGCGGCGTTGCCCACGCGCACCGGCCGGCTGCCCTCATAGCCGTCCAGCCATGGCAGCTCGAGTTCCGGCAGCCGCCGTTCCCCGGCAATTCCATACATGATCTGCAGCTCCGACGGCCGGCCCGCCGCCGCACGGAGGAGCCAGTCGCGCCAGGCCCGCGCCTCCTCCACATAGCCGGACGTCAGAAACGCATAGAGCGTGAACGTCGCGTCCCGTATCCAGCAGAAGCGGTAGTCCCAGTTGCGCGGGCCGCCGATTTGCTCCGGCAGCGACGTCGTCGCGGCAGCGATGATGCCGCCGGTCGGATTGTAGGTCAGCGCCTTGAGCGTGAGCAGCGAGCGCAGGACCGGCTCGCGCCAAGGCCCCTGGACCGTGCAGCGTGCGCACCAGTTCCGCCACCAGCTCTCGGTCTTGGCCAGCGCCGCGGCGTAGTCGAGAATGTCGGCCTCCCTGGTATGGGAAGGGTACCAGTCCAGGACGAAGGGGACGATCTGCCCCTCCGCCACGTCGAACTCGCCCACGGTCGCGAAATCCTTCCCGTGTAGCGGAACGGGCGTGCGCACATGGATGGCATCGGGCCCGGCGACCGCTCGCATTCCGTCCGGCTCCCGGCGAACCCACGGCACGATGTGGCCGTAGTCGAAGCGGATGATCAGCTCCGTCGCCATCCTGACCTTGCCGCGATCGCCGCGGACAAGGCGAACCAGCTCGACATACTCGTCCTCCTCGGACACGCAGAGAAAGTCGATGAGCGTGACCGTCCCTTCGCCGGTCTCGAACGTCGTCTCGAGGATCATGGTGTCGCCGCGATAACATCGCGTGACCCGACGCGCGCCGTTCTTCGGGGCGATCAGCCAGCGCCCGTTCTGAGGGCCACCGAGCAGCGCCGCGAAACATGCACCGGAATCGAACCGCGGCAGGCACAACCAGTCGATGGAGCCGTCGCGCCCGACCAGTGCGCCCGTGCGCATATTGCTGATGAAACCGTAATCCTCGATCGGAAGCGCCATTCCATACTCGTAACGCGAGTAGCGGGGGCATTCAACCGTCACCGCCCCGCTTGTTCTCATGCAATGGGCGCGTCACGACCATGTGAGCCCGATATGGCAGCTCGCTTGCGCGCGGTCGGCGTGCATACTTAAATCGCCCTGCGGGAGCGAGGAGTCCAGCACATGAAGTTCGGAGTCGGCCAGCCAGTCCGCCGTATCGAGGACCAGCGTCTGCTCACGGGCACGGGACGCTACACGGACGACATCAACCTGCCGCGGCAGAGCTACGCCTATTTCGTACGATCGCCGCACGCCCATGCACGCATCGTCCGCCTCGACACGAGCGCGGCGCGACAGGCCCCGGGCGTCGTCGGAATCGTCACGGGCGCGGATCTAGCAGCCGCGGGGCTCGGCCCCATTCCCTGCATGGTGCCGCTGCGGAACCGCGACCGCAGCAAAATGACGGTGCCGCCCCGCCCCGCGATCGCGGTCGAGCGCGTGCGATTCGTCGGCGACATCGTCGCGCTCGTCGTCGCCGAGACGCTCGCACAGGCAAAGGACGCCGCCGAACTGATCGACATCGAGTACGAGGTGCTGCCGTCGGTGACCGACACGGCCGGCGCGCTCGCGGACGGTGCGCCGCAGATCTGGGACTTCGCCCGGAACAACATTGCCTTCGACTGGACGTTGGGCGACGAGGCGAAGGTCAAGGCGGCATTCAAGAACGCGCACAAGGTCGCCAGGATAGACCTGATCAACAATCGCGTCGTCGCCACGTCGTTGGAGCCGCGCATGGCAATCGGTGCGTGGTCGGCCGGCGACGAACGCTTCACGCTCTACGTGTCGAGCCAGGGCGGGCATGGACTCCGGAAGGTCCTGGCTGACTACGTCTTCAAAATGCCCGAGCACAAGTTCCGTATCGTTACCGGAGACGTCGGCGGGGGCTTCGGGATGAAGATCTTCGTCTATCCGGAATATGCCGCCGTGCTGTTCGCCGCCCGGGCCTTCGGCCGTCCGGTCAAGTGGACGGGCGAACGCGCCGAGGCCTTCCTGGGCGACACGCACGGCCGCGACCACGTGAGTCATGCCGAGCTCGCGCTCGACAAGGACGGCCGCTTCCTCGCGCTGCACGTGAAGACGATCGCCAATCTGGGCGCGTATCTGTCGCACTACGGGCCGTTCATCCCGACCATGGCCGGCTCGAGCATGCTGACCGGTGTTTATGCGATTCCGGCCGCCTTCGTCGAAGTCAAGGGCGTCTACACCAACACCGCACCCGTCGACGCCTATCGCGGCGCCGGCCGGCCCGAGGCCGCCTATCTGATCGAGCGCCTGGTCGACACCGCGGCGCGCGAGATGAACCTTTCCCCCGACGAAATCCGCCGCCGGAACTTCATCCCGCCGTCGGCGATGCCGTACACCACCGCCCTGGACGCGACCTACGACAGCGGCGACTTCGCGCGCAACATGGAAGACGCCATGCGCGCGGCGGACTGGCACGGTTTCGCCGCACGCCGAGAGGACGCGGCACGCCGGGGCGCGCTGCGCGGCATCGGCATGGCCTATTACATCGAAGTCTGCGGCGGCGGCAGCGACGAAATGGCGCAAGTCCGCTTCGACCCGGGCGGCAGCGTCACGGTCCTCATCGGCAGCCAGACCAACGGTCAAGGGCACGAAACCGCGTACGCGCAGATCGTCGCCGAGCGCCTGGGCGTGCCGATCGAGACGATCCGCGTCGTCCAGGGCGACACCGACCAGATCGTCTATGGCACGGGCACGGGCGGCAGCCGCGCCGTCGCGGTCGGCGGCTCGGCGGTACATGCCGCCGCGGACCGGATCATCAACAAGGGCAAGGCACTTGCCGCGCACTTCCTGGAGGCGGCGGAAGCGGACATCGAGTTCAAAGACGGGACATTCGTCATCACCGGCACTGACAGGCGGCTGTCGATCTTCGAGGTCGCGCGACTATGTCATACGCCCGGCAAGCTGCCGCCGGGCATGTCGGCAGGATTGGACGAAAGCGCGACCTTCGCCCCGCCCGCCTTCACCTACCCCAACGGCTGTCATATCGCCGAAGTCGAGATCGACATCGCCACAGGCGTGCCGCGGATCGTCCGCTACACCATCGTCGACGACTTCGGAAAGGTGATCAACCCGCTGCTGCTCGAGGGACAGGTGCATGGCGGCACGGTCCAGGGCATCGGACAGGCGCTCTACGAGCGCGTCGTCTACGATTCCGATTCGGGCCAGCTCGTTACCGGCTCACTGATGGATTACTGCCTGCCGCGCGCCAACGACGTGCCTGCCTTCACCTTCCGCTACAACGAGATCCCGACCCCGGCCAATCCGCTGGGCGTCAAGGGCGCCGGCGAGGCCGGCGCGATCGGCGCGCCCCCGGCCGTGATCAACGCCATCGTCGACGCATTGGCGCCGTACGGAATCCGGCACATCGACATGCCGGCGACGCCGGAGAAAATCTGGCGCGCGATCAACGGCGGACGGGAAAGGCAGGCGGCCAAGTGACACACACGCTCGAACGGCTCGTGCCCGAGCTCGTCGCGATCGCACGATCGGCGGGTGCAGCGGCGCTACGCTTCTATACGGGCGATATGGCCGTTCGCCGCAAACGGGACGCGTCGCCGGTCACCGAAGCCGACGACGCGGCGGAGACGATCATACTGGAAGGCCTGCGGAAGCTTACCCCGGACATACCGACGATCTCCGAGGAAGCGGTTGCACGCGGCGAGACCGCAACCGACGCGGCGGCCCTGCCCACGTGGTTCTGGCTCGTGGATCCAATCGACGGCACCAAGGAGTTCGTCGCGCGCAACGGCGAGTTCACGGTCAACATCGGCCTCGTCCACGACCGCCGCCCGGTTCTCGGCGTCCTGCACGTGCCCATCTCAAACACGACCTATGCCGCCTGCGGCCCGGGGACGGCCACCGTGCAGCGTGGTGAAGCGGCACCACAGCCGATCCGCGCCCGCAAACCGCCGCCGGACGGCGTGGTCGTCGTCGCCAGCCGAAGCCATGGCAGCAAGGCGGCGACGGCAGCCTATCTTGAGCAATTCAAGGTGGCCGAGAAGCGGCTGATGGGGAGCGCGCTCAAGTTCTGCCTGATCGCGGAAGGCGTAGCGGATCTCTATCCGCGCCTCGGCCCCACGATGGAATGGGATACTTGCGCCGGGCAGGCCATCCTCGAAGGCGCGCACGGACACGTCACGACGCTGAGCGGCGCCCCACTCCTCTACGGCAAGCCGGGATTCGAGAATCCCGATTTTGTCGCAAGGGGTGACGAGCCGTAGCCGGCCACGGCCGTCGCAGGTTCGGCGCCGATCCTTGCGGCCGTGACGATTGGCCCCCCTTTTCGGGTGGAGCATCGACCGGAAAATCTGACACGGCCCCGCACGCCGGATCGGGTGGAAGCTCCAGCGAAGTCGGACCGTCGAGCGTGGGCACAATAAAAACGTCAGAATTTTCTGACGTAGCCGCAATTCTCTTCGATTTCCCACTTGACGACCGTGCGACCAATAACCAGCATCGAGTCGTGGTCGCAGATTGCGGCCACGACATAGCCGCTGCAAGCCAGTGCAGCGACTGGCGTATATCCTGTCCCATCCGCGGGGGGCCGGGCGCCGTTCAATTCAGAGCCGTCACCAGGCGTGGCGGCTCTTTGCTGTTTGTGCTACCGGGAAGCGCCATGTCACGCGCCCCGGCTGCCGGCGGCATCACCCCGGTCAAACCGACGAAAGAAAACCTAGCACGCGCCGCGCGCGCCATTCGCGCTGGCGCGCTCGTGGCGTTTCCGACCGAGACCGTCTACGGGCTGGGTGGCGATGCGACGTCGGATAAAGCCGTCGCCGCGATCTACGCCGCGAAGGCGCGCCCCTGGTTCAATCCCCTGATCGTCCACACGGCCAGCCTACGGGATGCCGAAAAGCTGGCGGTCTTCGACGCACGCGCCAGAAAGCTCGCCCGCGCGTTCTGGCCCGGCCCGCTGACGCTCGTCCTGCGCCGACGGGCGGCAAGCGGCATTTCGTGGCTCGCCACGGCGGGTCTCGACACGGTCGCGGTGCGGGTCCCCGACGATCCCGTCGCGCAAGCCCTGTTGCGGCGCAGCCGGCGCCCGATTGCCGCGCCCAGCGCCAATCCATCGGGACGCATCAGCCCCACGGCCGCCGAGCATGTCGCCGGGGCATTCCGCCGCCGCCGCACCGCTCTCGCCATCATCCTCGATGGCGGGCCGTGCCGCGTCGGCGTGGAGTCGACGGTCGTCGACCTTTCCGGCCGTCGGGCCAGACTACTTCGGCCCGGCGGAATTCCGCGCGAAGCGATCGAGAAACTGATCGGCCGTCTCGCAGCCGCTGACACGCACGGCCCCGCCAAGTCCCCCGGGCAACTCAAGAGCCACTATGCGCCGCGTCTGCCGCTGCGCCTGGAGGCATCCCGACCACGGCGCGGCGAAGCCTATCTCGCATTCGGGGCTGTGCCGCCGGGCATCGACGCCGAAGCCGTCAAGAATCTGAGCCCGTCGCGCGATCTGGCCGAAGCCGCGGCCAACCTGTTTGCGATGCTGCGCGCGCTGGATCGCCGGCGCTTCAAGCGCATCGCCGTCGCCCCGATTCCGCGGCACGGGTTGGGAGCTGCCATCAACGACAGGCTCGCACGGGCGGCAGCCCCCCGTCCCCGATCAACGCGGGGCCGCCCTGCCAGGTAGATGACGGACAAGCGGGCGGCCGGAACAGTCCGTGGGGCGACGCCGATCAGCAGCGCGGTTTGGGCAACGGCTCGAGCTGCTGCAATTGGGCGCGGATCGAGAAGTCCGTGTAGTCGAACAGGAAGTCGGTGCCGATGCCGTTGTCGAGTAACCGCAACCCGGTCTCGTATTCGGGCTCGGCCGAACCGTCCTCGAGCTTGAAGAAGGCCATGCGCACGCGCCACGACGGACGGTTGAGGAGTGTGGCGTCGACCTTCGGATCCTTTGCAGCCTCCGGTGGCACCTGCTGAAGAATGAGCGCGTTGATCAGCAGCGCGCCATCGAGCGTCGCGCCATCGAAGACCGGACGCGCAAATATCTTCTCGCCGGCCTTCGCCTTCTGCAGCAGCTGGATGGTATGTTCGGTCGGGAACAGGGTACCCGCCGGAAGTTCCATGACCTGATGCTCGGGCAGGGTGAAGACCGCCCGGCCTCCCTTGCCCGGCCCGTCGAGTTCGGCATGGCCACGCAGCTCCTCGTTGATCTCGCCGTTGCGTATGGAGCGCAGCGTGAAGCGGTAGCTCAGGCCGTTCTTGGCCTCCCAACTCGAGAACGAGATGTCATTGTCGATCGCCTGGCCGCTTTCGTCATAGATCTGGAATCGCATGCGTTGATTGATCGTCCAGCCGTCGCAGGCCTCGTGCCAGTCGATGTACATGGCGCCGTCAACCGCACCTATGCCGCTGCCCTTGGCGGAGCCCAGGCTCAGCGTGTAGGCGGCACGATGGGAGGCGATCTCTGCTGCCGCCGGCACATTCCAGGCAGCAACCACCAGGAACATGAGCCAGGCGACGTGGGGCAGGCGCATTCGGAACTCCGTGTGGGATCGAATCACGACCCTGAATCAAGAACTTGACGGTATTATGACACCAACGGTGACAGTGCGATACCGGCTTTCTAAACCCCGGGGACAGCCGCGAAGTTTCCTCGCACCGGCCCCGCGACAGCCGCCTGCCCCCGCGTTTCGACCCGGCAGCCGTATCCGGCGAGCGGGCGGTCGCGGGTGCCTCCCGTTCGCCCGGCGCGGTCAGTCAGAGCCCGAAAGGATAGGAAAACCCGACATCTGCCCCGGCGCGGCCCCGCCACGCCGCCGAACACGGCATCAGGCGCGCGAAGCCATTCCTGCGGACTCAGCGGGACGTTTTCTCCTTTTTCTCGGGCGGCAGGTCGAGCTTGATGTGAAGCTCCTTGAGACGCGCCGGATCGACCGGGCTCGGCGCCTGCATCAGCAGATCTTGCGCCTGTTGGTTCATCGGGAAGGCGACGACCTGGCGGATGTTGGGCTCGTCGGCCAGCAGCATGACGATACGGTCAATACCCGGCGCCGAGCCGCCATGCGGCGGTGCGCCGAACTTGAACGCGGTCAGCATGCCACCGAAGCGGCTCTCGACCTCCTCCTTGCTGTACCCGGCAATCTCGAATGCCTTGTACATGATCTCGGGCAGGTGGTTGCGGATCGCCCCCGAGGACAGCTCCACGCCGTTGCAGACGATGTCGTACTGATAGGCCTTGATCTCGAGCGGATCCTTCGTCAGCAAAGCCTCGAGCCCGCCCTGCGGCATCGAGAACGGATTGTGGCTAAACTCGATCTTTCCCGTCTCCTCGTTCAGCTCGTACATCGGGAAATCGACGATCCAGCAGAAACGGAACTCGTTGGGCGCAATCAGCCCCAACTCCTCGCCGAGCTTCTTGCGCACGGTGCCGGCGAACTTCTCGGCCTTGGCCTTCTTGTCGCAGACGAAGAACACCGCATCGCCGTCACCGACGGCGGCGAGCTCGCGCAGCTTCGCGAGCCGCGGCTCGTCCAGGAACTTCGCGATCGGTCCCTTTGCCGCCCCGCCCTCGAACACGACATAGCCGAGCCCCGGCGCCCCCTCGCCACGCGCCCAGTCGTTGAGCCGATCGAAGAAGCTGCGGGGCCGCGTTGCCGCCGCCGGCGCAGGAATTGCGCGGACCACGCCGCCGGCCGCAACCGCCTTCGCGAACACGTTGAAGGCAGAGTCGCGGAACACCTCGCTGACGTCGGCGATGACGATGGGATTGCGCAGGTCCGGCTTATCGGTACCGTACTTGAGCATCGCCTCGTCGAACGGAATGCGCGGGAACGGCGGCTTGGTGACCGCGCGGCCGCCGCCGAACTCCTCGAACACGCCGGCAAGCACCGGTTCGATTGCGGCGAAGACGTCCTCCTGGGTCACGAAGGACATCTCGAAGTCGAGTTGGTAGAATTCGCCCGGACTACGGTCCGCCCGTGCATCCTCGTCACGGAAGCATGGGGCGATCTGAAAGTACCGGTCGAAGCCGGCCACCATCAGAAGCTGCTTGAACTGCTGCGGCGCCTGCGGGAGGGCGTAGAACTTGCCGGGATGAACGCGGCTGGGCACGAGGTAGTCGCGAGCGCCTTCCGGACTCGACGATGTCAGAATCGGCGTCTGAAACTCGAGGAAGCCCTGCTCCATCATGCGGCGCCGGATCGAGGCGATGACCTGCGAGCGCAGGACGATGTTCCGGTGCATCTTCTCGCGACGCAGGTCGAGGAATCGATAGCGAAGGCGCAGATCCTCCGGGAAATCGCCGTCCTGGGCGACGAGGATCGGCAGGACGTCGGCCGCCGAGAGCAGGCGGAACTCGCGGATCTGCACCTCGATCTCGCCGGTCGCGAGCTTCGGGTTGACGGTTTCCTTATCGCGCGCCACGACCGGGCCGGTAACGGTAATGACGCTCTCCGGCCGGACCGATTCGATCTCCTTGAACAGCGGGTTCGAGGTGTCGATCACGCACTGTGTGATGCCGTAATGATCCCGCAGGTCGACGAACAGCAGGTTGCCATGGTCGCGCTTGCGATGGACCCAGCCGGAAAGACGGACGTTCTGGCCGACATGGCCGAGGCGGAGTTCGCCACAGGTATGGGTCCGATAAGGGTGCATGAACGATGCCTCTATAAAGCCGGCTGGAACGGCCGGCAAAAGCACATGAAATCGCCGCTTGTCAAGGCGCGTTCGCGTCCCCATGCTGCCGCCCGACGCCGGCTCTTGGTTCCGAAGCCCGAGTCCCTGTAGAACACGCCGCCGATGTCCCTGATCGTCGATTCCGCCCAGCTCGCCGCCTTCTGCGACCGGGTCGCAAAGGCCGATTTCATCACCGTCGATACCGAGTTCATGCGGGAGCGGACCTATTGGCCGCAGCTCTGTCTCGTCCAGGTTGCAGGACCCGACGAGGCCGCCGCCATCGACCCGCTCGCCCCCGGCATCGATCTGTCCCCCTTGTTTGCCCTGCTCACGAACGAGCGCCTGCTCAAGGTCTTTCACGCCGGACGGCAGGACATCGAGATCTTCTTCCACCTGACCGGGCGCATCCCCAAGCCGCTGTTCGATACGCAGGTCGCGGCAATGGTGTGCGGCTTCGGCGACTCGGTGTCGTACGAGACGCTAGCAGCCCAGCTTGCGGGCGCCCGGATCGACAAGTCCGTCCGCTTCACCGACTGGTCGGCGCGTCCACTGACTGATCGTCAGATCGCCTATGCGCTGGCCGACGTCACGCATCTGCGCAAGGTCTATCTCGTCCTGGCCAAACGCCTGATCAGCTCCGGGCGGGCGCACTGGCTGCAGGAAGAGATGGAAACCCTGCTCGATCCTAACACCTACCGCCTCGAGCCCGACGAGGCATGGCGCCGCCTGAAGCCGAAATCGAGCAATCCGCGCCTCCTGGCGGTTCTGCGCGAGGTGGCGAGCTGGCGGGAACGCGAGGCGCAACGGCGCGACATCCCGCGCAATCGCCTGCTGCGCGACGAATCGGTGATGGACATCGCCGCGCATGCCCCGACCACGGTTGAGGAGCTGTCGCGCCTGCGCGGCCTCTCGAAAAGCCTTGCCGAGGGCCGCATGGGCCAGGAGATTCTGGCTGCGGTCGCCCGCGGACTCGCCGTGCCGGAGGACCAGGCGCCTGTCGTGCCCCCGCCTGTCGAGCTTCCGGGCGGCCCCGGCCCCGTCGTCGAACTGCTAAAAGTGCTGCTGAAAATGAAATGCGAGCGCCAGCAGGTGGCACAGAAGCTGGTTGCCTCGACCGCGGATCTCGAGCGCATCGCGGCCGACGATCATGCGCCGGTTCCGGCGCTGCAGGGCTGGCGGCGCGAGCTGTTCGGCGAGGATGCGCTGGCCCTCAAGCAGGGACGCCTTGCCCTCACCATGAAGGGCAAGCGGATCGTGCTGATGCGCCTCGACCAGAACGATACGGTCGGCCCCAAGCTGGTCCGCGCCTGACGCACCGTTTGCCGCCGAACGCCCGGATCTCTCGTCCGGATCCGGACGGTCACGATCTTACGAGCTTGATGGCCGATTTTTTGTCGAGCGCCCGGGCGAGCGCGTCGAAGCGCCGCTCCACCGCCTCGCCAATCAGGGCGCGATGGCGGGCCGGCACATGGAGACTGAGCATACCGCCTTCCGGCTTGAGCCGGATCTGCCGCAGCACAACGCTGCTGCCTGCCGACAGCGTATGAGCAAAGCGGAGACCGAGGCCGAGGAGATAGGCCTCGCGCGCTTGCTCCTCGTCCAGGAGGTGCCAGGCCGGGCGCGTCACCGCCCCTTCGGCCGCCCCCTCGTATCGCGTGTACACCGCCAGGGCAAGAAACGCGCGGCCCGGATGATCGATGCCGGTAAGCGGCATGCGCAGGACACGCAGAAACGCGATTTCGGCGCGGTAGTCGGGATGCTCGTTCCAGGCAATGTCGCTGACCAAAGACGCCGCGAATCGCAAACGGCGACGAGCCGCGTCCGCCGGCTTCAGGATAGGTTCGACCCAATCGCACAGCAATTCCCCGTCGATCGGGAAACGCGCGTTGGCCTTCGCGATCTCACGGCACGCGGCGATCAACGGGTCGAGGTGCCGCAGGGTCGGCCTCAGCTCATCAAACAAACACCCCTCACGCAACCCCATCGCCGAGAACACGAGTTCACTCGGCCGGGCGCGGCGCAACAGCCGGGCGAGCACCAGGGCCGCCAGCGGTAGCGCCTCGAGGCGCTTGCGCGGGGCATTGGTCAGCCGTTCGAGCGACTCGCGGCTCAACCCGGCGATCAGGTCGAGGAAATCCTCCGCCTCGGCACGCTTCACCGTGTAATGGTGGATGACGCGGAGCGGATATCCCTCATGCGCCATGTGGACGCGCGCGATTGCCCGCCATGCGCCGCCAACCGCATAGAAGCGGCGGCCCTGGACCCGGCTGAGCCACCTGATTTGATCGAGATGGCTGTCGATATGCTCACGGAGCTTGCCCCGTCCACGCTCCGCCAGTTCGCGCAGCCGCAGCGGACCGAACGGCAGCGTATCGTGCTCGCGCGGTTCCCCCCGATCCAGACGCACGATCTCGAGGCTGCCGCCGCCGAGGTCGCCTGCCATACCGTCGGCATCCGGAATGCCGGAAATGACGCCGAGTGCGGCGAGACGCGCCTCCTCCGCGCCGTCCAGGACGGTAACCTTGAGCCCGGTATGGCGCCGCACCTCCTTCACGAAGGCAGGCCCATCCCTGGCGTCGCGCAAGGCCGCCGTCCCGACGACCTTGAGACGCCTGACGCCCATGGATTCCGCGAGCGCGGCGAAGCGTGCGAGATTGTGCAAGGCAAGCTCCGCACCGGCCGGATTGAGCATGCCGGTCTGCTCCAACCCGCGTCCGAGCCCGCAGAGCACCTTTTCGTTGAAGAGCGGGTGCGGAATACGCGACAGACCGTCGAAAACGACCAGGCGAATGGAGTTCGACCCGATATCGATGACGCCGATGCGATGCCCGTTATCGGGTCGCGCCGCGATCTTCGCCCGGCTCTGGCGCGGCATGCGTTACGTCTTGAACAGATGCTTCGGCGAGGCCGCGTCGGCCTTGCGGAGGGCCTTGCCGCGACCGGACAGACTGGGATTGGTCATGAAGAACTTGTGCGCGCTGAAACTGTCGGCCTCGGCGCGCATGCGCGTGTAGCTGCCATCGGGACCGAGGATCCAGGAATTGGCGACGTCGCGCAGATTCGCGACCATGATCTGGTCCTGGATCTGCTGATGCACCGTCGGATTTTCGATCGGCACGAAGGTCTCGACACGCCAGTCGAGATTGCGGGGCATCCAGTCCGCCGAGGAGATGAACACCTTCGACTGCGGGCTCGGCAGGCCGTGCCCGGCACCAAAACAGGCAATCCGGCCGTGTTCGAGAAACCGGCCGACAATGCTCTTCACCCGGATATTCTCGGAAAGACCCGGCACACCGGGCCGCAGGCAGCAGATGCCGCGAACGATGAGATCGATCGATACCCCGGCCTGGCTTGCCCGATACAGAGCCTCGATGATGGTGGGGTCCACCAGGGCGTTCATCTTGGCCCAGATTGCAGCCGGCCGGCCGGCCTTCGCATGGGCGATCTCGTCTTCGATCAACTCCATGAGGCGCCGCCGCAACGTCACCGGCGCATAGGCGATCTTCTCCATTTCGTCGGGGCGCGCGTAGCCGGTCATGAAATTGAAGAGCCGGGCCGCATCGTGACACAGGGCCGGATCGGACGAGAAAAACGAGAGATCCGTGTACACACGCGCCGTGACCGGATGGTAGTTCCCAGTGCCATAGTGGACATACGAGCGCAGCGCACCGCCCTCGCGCCGGACCACCAGAGAGATCTTGGCGTGAGTCTTCAGCTCGATGAACCCGTAAACGACCTGTGCGCCGGCGCGTTCCAGATCGCGCGCCCAGCGGATATTCGCCTCCTCATCGAACCGCGCCTTGAGCTCCACCATCGCCGTTACGGACTTACCCGCCTCGGCGGCCTCGATCAGCGCGCGAACGATCGGCGAGTTCTCCGACGTGCGATACAGCGTCTGCTTGATCGCCACCACGGCCGGATCGCGGGCAGCCTGACGAATGAACTGCACGACGACGTCGAAGCTCTCATAGGGATGGTGGACGACGATGTCCTTCTGACGGATCGCCGCGAAACAGTCGCCGCCGTAGTCTCGGATGCGTTCCGGGAAACGCGGATTGTAGGGCGGAAAAACGAGGTCCGGCCGCTCGTCGATGATCAGTTGCTGGGTATCCGCCAATCCGAGCAGGCCATCGAGGCGAAACACGTCGTCCGGACTCACGTTCAGCTGATCGATGACGAACGCCAGCAGATCCTCGGGCATCTGCACGTTGACCTTCAGCCGGATGACCGAACCGCGCCGCCGGCGCTTGAGCGCCGTCTCGAAGTGACGCACGAGATCCTCGGCCTCTTCCTCGATCTCGACCTCGCTGTCGCGGACGATACGAAAACGCCCCTGCCCTCGAACGTCGAAACCCGGAAACAACCGGTCGAGATAAAGGCTGATCAGATCCTCGAGCGGCAGGAAACGGATCGCTGCGCCCGGCAACCGGATGAACCGGTCGATTTGATGCGGCAGCGGCAGAAGTGCGCGCAACGGCTTGCCATCCGACCGGCGGACCAGTTGAAGCGCAAGCGCAAACCCCTTGTTCGGGATGAACGGAAACGGATGCGCCGGATCGATCGCGAGCGGCGTCAGCACCAGAAACACGGTATCCAGGAACCGACCTTCAAGCCAGCGCCGGTCGTCTTCGGTGAGTTCGTCCGGGGCGACAACCGCCACGCCGGCCTTGCGCAGCTCCGCCTTGAGCTGATTCCAGCAGAGCTGCTGGGCGGCCATGAGTCTGCCCGCACGCCGGTTGATTTCGGCGAGCTGCTGGGCCGGCGTCAGGCCGTCCTGGCTCGGCGTCGACACGCCGGCCGCGACCTGGCTCTTCAGCCCCGCGACCCGCACCATGTAGAACTCGTCAAGATTGCTGGCCGAAATCGACAGGAAGCGGAGGCGTTCCAGCAGCGGATGTCTTTCGTTGTACGCCTCTTCCAGGACACGCTCGTTGAATGCGAGCCACGACAGCTCACGATTGATGAAACGCACCTCGGGACGAACGTCGCTCCCGATCGGCGTGGATGGGAAAATCTGCGTCGCCACCGTCGCTTCCTTTCCGGGCCGCAAGCCGGGTCAAGCACCGCGCGACCACCGGAATTCGATACGCGCCCATATAGCACAGCAACCGTTACCGTGCTATTAGGCCCGGGTACCGTATCGCTTGGCGAGCCGCGCCGTGCCTCCGAAAGGCAAGAAGGACTTGCTGCTATTGCGGCACGCGAAGTCGAGCTGGGACGACCCTGCCCTGGACGACTTCAATCGGCCGCTGGCCAAGCGCGGCCGCAGGGCTGCTCTTCGTATGGCCGAGTGGCTTGCCGAACGCCAGGTTCGGCCCGGGCTCGTCCTGTGTTCCCCGGCGACGCGTACACGCGAGACCTTATCCCTGATCCAGCCGGCCTTGGGAACCGACATCACTGTCCGGTACGAAGGCAGGCTGTACCTGGCGGAGGCAGAAGATCTGCTGCACCGGCTACGGGAGGTCGATACGGATGTGGGCTGCGTCCTGCTCATCGGCCACAATCCCGGCCTGCAGGAACTGGCCATCACGTTGGCATCGGATGAGAAAAAGCCCGAGCGCGTGCGCCTTGCCGAGAAGTTTCCTACCGCTGCACTCGCCTGGTTTCGCCTGAACACCTCACGATGGAGCGCACTGCGCCCCGAGAATGGGGAACTCGTCGCATTCATCACACCGGCCGATCTGCCGGAATAGGTTTCTCAAAACCGGCCTGGCAACCTACTTCC
Organism: uncultured Rhodospirillales bacterium; assembly: GCA_937926175.1. Taxonomy (GTDB): domain Bacteria; phylum Pseudomonadota; class Alphaproteobacteria; order CACIAM-22H2; family CACIAM-22H2; genus CALANV01. Next base: position 50,956 of record CALANV010000057.1, read on the forward strand.
AGAGCGGTCTGGCCGCCCGGAAAGCATCCCAAGCGTCCGGCAGGCGCTCGAGACCGGCGGCCGTCTGGCAGGCACTCCAGCCAAGCACCGCTCCCGCGGCGCGAGCGAAGCGGGCCGGGGCCGGCTCCGAGCGGCCCCCGCGTTCGAGATCAGCCACGAGCCTGTGGGCCACCGCACCGTCATTGAGCGCGCCAAGACAGTCCTGGATCTCGACAAGCGACGCCAGGTAGCTGCGCGCCACCTTGGCACGAAATACGCCGCGGAAGAATTCCCCCGCATAGCGCAGCTTCTTGGCACGGATGCGCAGCGCGTGAAGTCCGGCCTCATCGAGATTCTCGAGATCGCGTCCAGCCTTGCGCAGTTTGCGATGCAGGCGCTTGAGAACGGTGCGCGCGAAGCCCCGAACCGACTGCCCGGCAATACCATCCGATGCCGTCAGCCAATCCCGGCCCTCGATCCATGCCTCGATCATGAGAAGTGTGTCCGTGTATTCTCGGCTGTTCAGGGTCGTCACCACGGCGTTGCGCGCCGCCGTGCGGGCGTCCTCGACGACAGAGACGAACGCCGCCAACCCAGCATTCCCCGGAAGATGTGCACGCATGGGATACAGGGTGTCCTCGAGAATCACGTCGAGTTCGCGGGCACGGGCACATTGCCGCGCAATCCATCGCAACCTTTGCCCGATGCGCCGGCGCTCGCCCGCCGGCAGCATCGGGCCGAACACCGACAGGGCCGAACGGAAACGGCGAATCGCGACCCGGAGCTGATGCACGCCTTCGACAGTTGGTTCAGCCCGGACGCTCGCTTCGTTCGTGCGCAGATGCAGCAGGCAATTGCGTGCAATGCTCTGAAACGCCTGCCCAGCCGTCATAGCCGGGTCAAGCCGGACCGGATCGGCCTTGCGGGGCGGCGGATGCACATTGGCGGCAAGCGCGTAACCACGCTCCGCCCTGCTCAACGGCTCGATCGACAAGGGAACGCGCCGGTTCAGCTCCTGTGCGAGCTTGTACACGCTCGCGACCTGTCCGGACTTGAGCTCGAGTTCCGCTTCGCACACCGGAACACGACCGTGGCTGGTATGGATCTCGCCGATATCGACCGCCAGTTCGATCACGCTGCCGTCGACCTCGAGTGGCGTCACCGATCGCGTAATCTCGGTGACGAAAATCGGCGCTAGCCGGTCGCCGATGTTACCTTTCACGATCCGGCGGACGTGCCGATCGTCAATGTCGCGTAGATCCGGGGCCGTTCCATCAAGCTCGCGTTCCCATTCGTGGCGCGCGAGAATGCTCCGCTCGGCATTGGCCACCAGTTTCACCGTCTGAATGCACCGCGCGCCGATCTGACGTACGCACAGGGCCGCACGTTGCCGCCGCAGACGAAAATCGGGCGTATCGAAATAGGTCGACAGGAGGCGCTGGGTCGTACGTCGTCCCTGCCTGAACTTGCACAACAGGGGATCGCGCAGCAAACGCTTTGCCACCACCGGGTCGAGCCGGAGCGTAAGCTCGATCTCCATGGGATCGCCGACGTCGGTCATGTGCCAGGTCTCGCCAACATCGCGCCCCCAATTCGATCCGCGCTCCGTACGGCAGCTTACCGACTCTAGCCAAGAGAGCCGGGTACCGACAACGTACGGGCATGAGACCTTCTGCCTACAGATGATCCGAAGTTGGACCGATCGTTCTCACCCCGGATGTCGCGCCTCTGCCGCACGAGCCACCCATCCAAAGTACCGCTTTGGAAGCAACGCGGACACGCTCGACAAAACAGCGGCCTTCGTCAAGTGCGGCGGTGACGTCTGGTCAAAGGAACCAAGTCAAGTTCGAGCCCCCCGAAAACGTGACCGTCAGGCCCCCAAAGACGAAATCGCTCAACGCTCAAGCGGCGAGACTGACGGCGATCTCCATCTCGCCGATGCCGTCGAAGCGGGCGGCCATGCGGTCGCCCGGTACGACCGGCCCGACGCCTTCGGGCGTGCCGGTCAGCAGCACATCGCCCGGATGCAGCGTGTAGTAGGAGGAACACCACTCGATGAGCTGCGGGATACCGATGACGAGATCGCGCGTATTCGCGCTCTGCCTCACCTCGCCGTTGACCGTCAGCTCGAACGACAGCCGGGTCGGATCCGGAATCTCGTCGGCCGTCACCAGCCACGGGCCAAGCACCGTGTAGCTGTCGATAGACTTGCGCATCGACCGTTCCTCCGGGCCGCGGAGCGTCATATCCAAGCCGATGGCGTAGCCGGCGACGTACTTCAGCGCATCCTCGCGCGACACCTTGTTGCAGGTGCGGCCGATGATGACCGCCAGCTCGATCTCGTGGTCATTGCGCCGGTCAGGGAAGCGGATCTTGACCCCCTCGCCGGGACCGACGAGCGAACTGACCGCCTTCAGGAAGATGCCGACTTCCTCGATCTTCTTGACGTGGTGACGAGCGAAGGTGGCCGGATCGGCCTCGGCCTCCTGGAAATGTTTCAAGTAGTTGACGGGCGCTGCCGCGATCTTGGAGGGATTGGCGACGGGGCTGAGCAGCGTCACCGACGTCAGGGGCATGCGCCGGGCACTGCCGCGCAGTCTGCCGATCTCCTCGACGACGCGCGGTAAATTGGCAATCAGCAAGTCGCCGATCGGCAGCGGCCACCGGACCGGTGGCAGAACCTTGATTGCGTCGGTGACGTCGAGGATCTCGTCTCCTTCCACCACGCCGAGGCGATTGTTGTCGAAACGGCAGATACGCATCAAAGAGCTCCCTTGTTTTGAGGGGCACACGGCGTCGCGGCGGCCGGAGAACGCGGAAGCCCACCCGGCGTCATACCGCACGTTCACTGATTGGATCGGTACCGCCGGCACGGCGAACGTGAATCATCTTCATGTCGAACTGACCGGCCCGCATCTGGCACCGCATGCCGCCTCTCTGACCGAACAGCGGGAAATGAAGGATCGCGATATGCGCGTCATCATACATTTCCTCCCCTCGTTCCGGCCACGTGTCCGTGGCGTGTCTTCATTGGACCGATGTCACCCGAGTCGGGAGCCGGCACCACCGACGCCGGCACCGCATGTCCTCACTGCGTCACGTAATTCGATGACGCGGCGCACCAGATGCCGCAATTCCTGTGCCGAGCGCTTGCGACCGGCTCGGTGATCCCGGACAGGCTCTTCCGGCCGACCGGAGTGTCCGCTGGTAGCGAACCGTTCGCGCTCAGCGCACGTCACGCTTCCTCGGCAAGTTTGTTCTCCTCGACGCGACCGGCACAACATTGCGCAACGCCCCCGTGGCATCGCCCCAGCATGGCACCCCGCAACGGTCGGCCGCACGCCCATGACGCCGGACCGGAGCGGACGCACACGTATCGATACGAAAGCCCTGGTGGGGTGCTAGAGGGTCCCGGGATAAGCGCCGCCGTCGAGAACGACGTTCTGGGCGGTGAAATAGCTGGCCTGGGCGCTGCAGATGAAGGCGCAGAACTGGCCGAACTCCTCCGGCGTGCCGAAACGGCCTGCCGGGTTTTGGCGCAGCCGCTCCTGGCGGACATCCTCGACCGAGTGACCCGACGCCTTCGCGGCGGCCGCGAGCGTCGCCGCAAGCCGGTCGGTTTCAAACGGGCCCGGCAACAGATTGTTGATCGTCACGTTATGCCGCGCGACTTGCCGCGCCAGGCCGGCAACGAATCCGGTGAGCCCGGCACGTGCTCCATTCGACAGGCCGAGTATGGGTATCGGCGATTTCACTGACGTCGAGGTGATATTGACGATCCGGCCAAAGCGACGCGCGATCATTCCGTCCACCACGGACTTTATCAGCATGATGGGCGAGATCATGTTGGCGTTCAACGCCGCCTGCCAGTCCGCCTCGCTCCACTCGCGGAAATCGCCCGGCGGCGGACCACCAGCGTTGTTCACCAGGATGTCGGGCTCCGGGCAGGCGGCGAGCGCCGCCGCGCGTCCCTCGGGCGTGGTGATGTCCGCAGCGACGGTCTTTACCTCAACACCGGTCGCTGCGCGGATCTCCTCGGCCGTTGCCTCAAGGGCATCCTTGCCGCGCGCAACGATGGTCACGTTCACGCCTTCCCGCGCAAGCGCGAAGGCGCATCCCTTGCCCAGGCCTTTGCTTGCCGCACACACGAGCGCACGCTTGCCGGCAATACCGAGGTCCATCGCCATCCCCTTCCCTTCGTTTCGAACGTCAGTTCAGAAAACCGGTCTGCCGCAGGACTTCGCGCGCCAACGGGATCGTCAGCGGCCGTCGCGCGGCGAGTGCTGCGCGGTCGAGCGTGGCGACCGCCGCGGCGGCGGTCTCGAATGAGCGATCCAGGCGGGCCGCAAGATACATGACGAGATCCGGCTCGATACGCAACTGGCGGTCCGCGAAGAGCTTCACCAGCACTGCCTGCATCAATGCGTCGTCGGGTGAACGAATTTCGACCGCGGGCAGCGCGGCAAGCCGGGAACGCAGATCGGCCAGACGCAAGGACCAGCGGACGGGCGGCTCACGGGCGGTCAGCAGCAGATGCCCCCGATGCCCGGCGAGCGCATTGTACAGATGGAAAAGTGCCGTCTCGTCGAAGCCGCGATCGGCGTCCTCGAAAACGATGGCGCGCGCCGCAGAAAACCGTGGCAAGGCCTCGGGCTCGACAAGGTCCGCCGCCGAGAGTCGCAACGCCCCCGAACGTGTCCGCCAAACCTCCGCCAGGTGCGTCTTGCCGCACGCCGGCGGCCCGAAAATGACCAAGCCGGGTCCCGGCCAATCGGGCCACAGATCGACCCAGGCAACCGCATCCTTGTTGCTCTCGCTCACCAGGAAATCCTCACGACCAAGGGCAGCCCGGTGCCCGAGCTCGAGGGCGAGCTGACGCATCAGAGCGGTTCCTTGCCGGCCGGCGGGGACTCGACCGCATCGTCCGTGCCGCGGTAAAGCGGCGATTGCAGGTAGCGGTCAAGTGCGAAACGCAAGAGAACGGCAATCGCTGCCGCGACCGGTACCGAGATCAAAACCCCCACGATCCCGAACAACGCACCGCCGGCGAGTATGGCGAGCATCACCCAGACCGGATGCAGACCGACACGATCTCCGACGAGAATGGGGCTGACAAAGTTGCCTTCGATGAACTGCCCGACCAGGAACACGGCCGCGACGGCCGCGATCATCCACCAGCTGTCGAACTGGAAGAACGCGACGAGAAGACCGATCCCGGCGCCAATCAGCATGCCGAGATACGGGACGAACGAGACGAGACCGGTGACCAACCCGATCACCAGCCCGTAATGGAGCCCGACAAGCGTCAGGCCCACGGCATAGAACAGCCCCAGGAACAAGCACACGAGCGCCTGTCCGCGAAGAAACCCCGACAGGCGACGATCGATTTCCCGCAACTGCTGCCGGATCACGGGTGCGTAATCACGCGGAAGCCAGAAATCGACGGTAGCGACGATGCGATCCCAATCACGGAGCAGATAGAAGACGACGACCGGCGTAATGAACAGGAGCGACAGAATGTTGAATAGTGCAACCCCGCCGCTCCAGACCTGCATGGCGATGCCCCCGAGCCAGCCGATCGCCTGTGTTGCGAGATTGACGCCGTCACCACCGGAACCGGATGCCGATCCGTCCTGCTGCAGCATCCGATCGATGTGGGGCTGAAGACGGCCGTACAGATCGGCCACCGCCTCCGCGAGACGACGGGATAGTCCCTGAACCTGTTCGTAGAACACCGGTGCGAGCAGCAGGATGCACACCGCCATGAACAGGAAGAACAGCGTCATGACGACGACGGTGGCAAGCGTCCGGCTTACGCCCCCGCGCTCGACGCGGTCGACGGCGGGATCGAGCACGTAGGCGATCGCGAGACCGACCAGGAACGGAAACAGAACGGGGCTGAGGAGCCATATCGCCACGACGAAGGCAACGAAGATCGTCGCCCACAACATGGCACGACGGCGGCCCGAAAGGCCGCCCGGCGAGTTTTCAGCGGGTGTCTTCAAGGCGGGCAAGCTTACGGCCCCAATGGAACAGGTACGCCCCACCCGACCAGATCGTCGTCAACGCGACCACCACGATCAAAGCCCGGCTGATCCCCAGGTCATCGAAGCCAAAACCGAGATGAGCGAGAACGAAGGTGACGAGCGCGATCTGAAACGCCGTGTTGACCTTGCTGATCATCATCGGACGCGACTTGAAGGACTGGGTGAGCGCCTGAACGACCAGGGCGCCGCCGATGATCAGGATATCGCGGAACACGACCAGGATGACGAGCCACACCGGTAGGTGTCCCATCCAGCCGAGCGCGACATAGGTCGCCACGAGCAGCGCCTTGTCGGCGAGAGGGTCGAGGTAGGCGCCGAACTCCGTCCGTGCGTTAAAGCGCTTCGCCAGGAATCCGTCCACGGCGTCCGAAACGCCGGCGGCAACAAATATCCAGAAGGCGGCCATCATGTTCTTGTCGAGCATGAGCCAGATGGCGAGCGGCACGGACAGCAGCCGGCCGAAGCTGACGACGTTCGGAAGACTGATCACGGACGCGAGAGCGTTTGCCCCTCCCCACCGGTCGGTCGCAGACGCAATTCCCAGCCAGTCCCTCCCCGCTCGAGCAGCAGGTCCTTCTGGGCGAGCGCGAGACGCAATCCCGACTCGGTTCCAACGTAATGCAGCTCAATCCGGGCACGACCCCGGGAAAGACTCAGGATGTCGGCCTTGCGGACGACGGCCGCCTCGGCAAGCCGACGCCGCAGCATTACCCAGTCTTCGACCCCGGCAAACGAAACATCGGCTGTGAGCACGGCCTGTTTCCCGAACTGGAGTGCGACATCCGACTTCCATCGCTCCTCGATGAGAAGCGCCGTTTCAACCGCCGCGCGCGTGAGCAACGCGGCTTCATCCTCGTCCGGACGAGCAACGTAGCTTTCGACCACCGTCTGCTCCGCCGTAGCGCCGTCGAAACGGGTCATTGCGACCTGTACCGTGGCGCGCCGGCCGGCAGACCCGTCGAGAAACGCTTCCGCCACGATCGCTCCACCTGCGTCATACCGTCTCGCAATCGCCTCGATCCGATCGGTCGCCCCCTGCATTGCCTGCTCGGCATCGATCGCACCAATGTCTGCCAGATCGCCCAGCGGGATCACAAGCGGCTGAAGTCCGTCCCGCGCCGGCATGTCTCGCCAGGCATCGAACCACGGATTGGGAGCATCCCACAGAACCACACTGTCACCCCGGCGAAACACCGGCAGGACCACCATCGGTCGTGCACGCGTTTCGGCGAACGGTATACCGGCGCCCCGCAGCACCGTACGGACCCCTTCGGGATTGAACCGGAACGTCAGCGTGGCGATGTAGCGCACGGAGGAGCTCCGTTCGGCCTGAACCTCGAAATTCTCGATGAGATCGGCGATCCTGGCTACCGGCAGCTCTGGTAAACGCGGGTGGTCGGCCCGTAATGTCAACCGCTCAAGAAGACGCCGGAACGCCTTCTTCTGTCCCTCGGCAAGCGCGGCCTCGCGGGCCAGTGTCGCGCTCGCCGCGGTTTGGTCGACCTCGACGCCCTCGACGACGAATGCCGGGGCATCAGCCCTTGTCACGCGAATCGTCGGCAAGAGTCCGACAACTACCGCCAGCGCAAGGAAAGTGGCCCTTCGCGCGATCGATACCGCCATGTCTGGTTCGGCCATTGAAAACGGGTCCGGATGAAGTATGTTCCCGCCCGGTCTGGAGGTATACGCCAATTTCGCACGAGGACACCATTACCAGCAACCGCTACCGAGAGTCGGGGGTCGACATCGATGCCGGTGAGGCCCTGGTCGATGCGATCAAGCCGCTGGCACAAGGTACGCGCCGACCGGGCGCCGACGCGCAGCTTGGAGGATTCGGGGCGCTGTTCGACCTCCGAGCGGCGGGATATCGCGATCCGCTGCTGGTGGCGACGACGGACGGCGTCGGCACCAAGCTGAAGATCGCCATCGAGTCGGGCCGGCACGACGACGTCGGCATCGACCTGGTCGCAATGTGCGTGAACGACCTCGTGGTCCAGGGCGCCGAACCGCTGTTCTTTCTGGATTACTACGCCACCGGCCGTCTGGATGTCGCCGTGGGCCGCGCGATCATCGCCGGTATCGCGCGCGGCTGCGCGGAGGCGGGTTGCGCGCTGATCGGCGGCGAGACCGCGGAGATGCCGGGCATGTATGCCAAGGGCGATTATGACCTGGCCGGATTCGCCGTCGGCGCCGTTGAACGCGATCGGCTGATCACAGGTGCCGGCGTGCGGCCGGGCGACGTCGTGCTCGGGCTTGCATCGTCCGGTCTGCACTCGAACGGTTATTCGCTGGTCCGCCACATCGTCGCCGAGGCGGACATCGCCTGGAACGCGCCGGCCCCTTTCGCAGCCGACATAACGCTCGCGGAAGCCCTGCTGAAACCGACCCGGATCTACGTAAAGAGCTGTCTGGCGCTGGCCCGCGCGGGCCACGCCAAGGCCATGGCCCACATTACGGGTGGCGGCCTGATCGAAAACGTGCCGCGCGTCGTTCCCGCGGACGTGACGGTCGAGATCGACGCGACACGCTGGCCCATACCCCCGGTGTTCCGGTGGCTCGCCAAGCAGGGCCGCGTACATCCGGCGGAGATGCACCGGGTCTTCAACTGCGGCATCGGCATGGTCATCATCGTCGATCAAACCACGGTCGCCGCCGCGTGCGACCTTTTGACGCGTGCCGGCGAACAGGTTCATGAGATCGGGCGTGTCGTTCCGCGTACGGAGGATATGGCCGGCTGCGTGGTGACCGGACTTGACCGGGCGTGGAGCTGAACGTGAGTCGTCGCACAACGGCTGTTCTGATCTCGGGTCGCGGCAGCAATCTGCAGGCACTAATCGATGCCGCGGCTGCCCCGGATTATCCGGCCCGTATCGTCCGGGTGATTTCCAATGTGCCGACGGCGGCCGGTCTCAAACGCGCCGAAGCGGCCGGCATTCCGACGACCGTGATCGATCATCGCGGCTTTTCTGACCGTGCCGCCTTCGACGACGCGCTGCATCGCGCACTCCTTGCCGACGGTGTCGAACTCGTCTGCCTCGCCGGATTCATGCGGCTGCTGACCGCCAAGTTCGTCGAGGCCTGGCGCGACCGTCTCATCAACATTCACCCTTCGCTCCTCCCTGCCTTTCCCGGCCTGAACACGCACGCGCGCGCCCTTGCCGCCGGCGTGCGTTTCACAGGATGTACCGTGCATTTCGTCCGACCAACCATGGATGAAGGTCCGATCATCATCCAGGCGGCCGTACCGGTCCTGCCGGGGGACGATGAACCGACCCTTGCCGCGCGCGTCCTGGCGGCCGAGCATCAAATCTATCCGTTCGCCCTGCGCATGATCGCGAGCGGCCGGGCCCGGGTGGTCGGCGAGCAGGTCGTAATCGACGGAGCCAGCTCCCCGGCAGCCCCGTTGTTCAACCCCCTGCCATGACCTCGTATCGGCAGACTTTCAAGGTACTGCCGCTTTCGGTATAAAGCACCGCACGTTAGTCAGCGGAGACGGAAATGGCGACGCAGCGAAGCGAAGGACGCGACAAGTTCGACATGACTCAGAGCCTCGAGGCCTGGAACATGTTCATGCGGATCACCAAGTGGATGATCGCCCTTTCGGTCATCACGTTGGTGCTGATGGCGATTTTCCTGACGGGGGACAATCCGACGTCGGGCGTCTGATCCGCCGCTCCGGCTTCGACGCCGTACGATACAAAAGGCGCGCCTGCCGCATGGCAGGCGCGCCTTTCGTTTGAGCTCAGCCCTCGTCCGGCCGCGATTGCGATCCGGACCGATCAACCAACGATTTCAAGGTCGCTGAAGAAGAACGCCACCTCGCGCGCCGCATTCTCGACGCTATCGGAACCGTGCACCGAATTCGCCTCGATCGACTCGGCGAAATCCTTGCGGATCGTGCCGGGCGCCGCCTTGGCCGGATCCGTCGCGCCCATGATCTCGCGGTTGCGCGCCACGGCATTCTCGCCTTCCAGCACCTGGACGACGACGGGGCCCGACGTCATGAACTCGCAAAGACTGTTGAAGAACGGTCGCTCGCGATGCACGGCGTAGAACCGCTCGGCCTGGTCGCGCGTGAGCCGAATACGCTTCTGAGCGACGATTCGCAGCCCCGCCTCCTCGAAACGGGCGTTGATCTTGCCCGTGAGATTGCGGCGCGTGGCATCCGGTTTGATGATCGACAGCGTGCGCTCGACGGCCATGGGGAAAGACCCTTCTCTGTGGACACCAGTATGAAATCGGCGCGGCTTATAGCGGCTGGATGATCGCAGGTCCAGGGCAATGCGTGCCGGCGCGGTGCCCGGTGCCGTCAATGGCCTACCCTTTCTCCCAACGTCCCTGGTCGTTCTGCTTCCAGTAGGTGAGGCTGTGCCCGGCGGCCCGGTAGACCTTCCAGCGTTCACGTGCGGCCGCGACGGTCGCTTCGCTGCCGCTGTCGAAGATCTCGATGACCGACCGCCAGCTGCTCACGTCGGACGACGTCGCGCCGTCGGTCAGCACGAGCATGGTGGCCCCGTTCGGGTTCTCCTCCTTCGTCGTCAGCCAGATGGGCTGATCCTCGGCAAACCCGTCCTTGACGGACCCGTGAGGCAGGAACGACCGGTCGTTGTAGGTCCACAACGCCGCGTTGAGCGATTCGACGCGTTCTGGCGAGCCGGCGACGACCACGATGCGTTCGCCGGCCGCGAGCGCCTTCTCGAGAATCTGCGGCAACGCGCGTTCCAGCGTGGTGGTCCGCAGGTGATAGAAGCGAATCTCGGTCAGAGTCGCCTCCCCCCGGCGTTCCCGGTGATCAACCCTCGCGCTGCTCGTAGTAATCGGCGACGAAACGATCGAGCAGACGCACACCGAAAGCGGTTGCCCCCCGCGGGACGGTCGGCGCATCCTTCTTCGACCAGGCGACGCCGGCAATGTCGATGTGCGCCCACGGCACGCCGTTGACGAAGCGCTGGATGAACTGCGCGCCGATGATCGAGCCAGCGGCGCGATTCGAGCCGATGTTCTTCACGTCGGCGGCGTCGGAATCGATGTCCTTGTCGTAGGCTTCCCCAAGCGGCAGGCGCCACAGGGGTTCACCGACCGCCTTTCCAGCGTTCATGAGACGCGTCGCAAGGTCGTCGTTGTTCGAGAACAGACCGGCATATTCGTGGCCGAGCGCGACGATGATCGCCCCCGTGAGCGTCGCCAGATCGATCATCACCTGCGGCTTGAACCGGTCCTGGGCATACCAGCAGACATCGGCCAGCACGAGCCGCCCTTCCGCGTCGGTATTCAGAACCTCGATCGTGCGCCCAGACATCGACCGTACGATATCGGAGGGGCGCTGGGCCATGCCGCTCGGCATGTTCTCGACGAGACCGATAAGTCCGACCGCATTGACGCGCGCCCGGCGCGCCGCGAGCGCCTCCATGACGCCGACGACCGCCGCCGCGCCGGCCATGTCCCATTTCATGTCCTCCATGCCGGCCGATGGCTTGATCGAGATGCCACCCGTGTCGAACGTGACGCCCTTGCCGACGAAAGCGATCGGCCGTTTGTCCTTGGCGCGGGGTGCTCCGTCCCATCGCATCACCACCACACGCGGCGGGCGCGCACTGCCCTGCGCCACGCCCAGGAGCGCGCCCATGCCCAGCTTTTTGAGCTGCTTTTCGTCCAGGATCTCGACCTTCACCCCGAAGGCCGACAGACGCTTGCAGCGCTCCGCCATCGACTCGGGATAGATCACGTTCGGCGGCTCCGACACGAGATCGCGCGTCGTATAGATGGCGTTGGCGACATGCTCGAGCGGCGCGAACGCCTTGCGCGCCGCCGCAACGTCGGTAACCAGCAGATTGAACGCCTTGAGCGTCGGCTTCTGCTCTTCCTTTTCCCGCGTGCGATACTTGTCAAAACGGTACGCCCGCAGCCGCGCGCCATAAGCGATATTGGCCGCCATGTCCGGTGCCTGGAGCAAAACACCGGCCAGATTCTCGACCGGAAACGTCGCCGTGGTCTCTCCAACCCGGTTCAGAAAAGCGACGATATTCCCTCCCAGATTCTGGAGCTGCAGCGCGTCGATCTGCTCGGTCTTGCCGAGCCCGACCAACAATACCCGCGCGACCGGCAATCCTCTCGGGGCAACGATATCCAGGATATCGTTCTTGTGCCCCTTGAAGCGGCTTGATCCCATCGCCCGAGTGACGAGCCCACCCGTCTTCTTGTCAAGCGCCGCAGCAGCCGGCGTAAGCTTGCGGTCGTCTAGAATGCCGACGATATAGGTCCCGGCGTTCGGCTGTTCCGGCTTCGTAAAAGCGATCTTCATGGGAGGTTGTCTCGCACCCTGCATCCTTGGTCGGTCAAGCAGCTCCATAGCGCAGCTGCGGGCGGACGAACTGTAGCCAACTTGGGTTCAAAATGAAGCGAATACTGACATCCGTGCACGGTTTGTTCACTTGGCGGACATGGGCCGGGAAACGTTCCGGCGCGTGGCCGACACGCCGCGGCTGGAAGCTCGGCCGTGACACGGCCCCCGTCGCCATTGCCCGTTTTTCCTCCCTTTTCCCGAGGGACTTGGCCTAATTTTGGCCGATGCGAATCATTGACCGCTACATGCTTCGCCAGGTCGGCGGCGTGACGGTGCTCGTCACGCTAACGCTCGCTGTGGCGGTTTGGCTGACCCAGTCCCTGCGTTTTGTCGAACTCATCGTCAATCGCGGCCTGTCGCTGGACTCCTACCTCTACCTCACACTGCTGCTTCTGCCGCGGTTCTTCTACCTGATTCTGCCGATCGCGGTGTTCACGGCCGTGCTGTTCACGTACAACAAGCTGATCACCGACGGCGAGCTCGTCGTACTGCGCTCGGCGGGGCTCGCCCCGCTCCAGCTGGCACGGCCCGCGCTGATACTGGCCGTCATCGTCGTCGTAATCGAGTACTCGCTGTCGCTCTACTTCCTGCCGCTGTCCTACCGCGAGTTCAAGGATATGGAGTTCGACGCGCGCAGCGACTATTCCTCGCTGCTACTGCGCGAAGGCTCGTTCAACGATATCGGCGATGGCATCACCGTCTATGTCCGCTCCCGCGAGGCGGACGGCGAGCTGCGCGGCATCATGTTGCACGATACGCGCGATAAAGACAACATAATCACCCTGATGGCGGAACGCGGCAGACTTGCCATGACCGACGAAGGTCCGCGCGTGATCCTCGTCAACGGCAACCGTCAACAGGTCGATCGCAAGGAAGGCAAACTGTCGATACTTTATTTCGAACGTTACAGCGTGGACCTGGGCGCCATGACGCAGAAGCAGACGCAGCGATGGCGCGACCCGAGCGAGCGCTATCTGCACGAGCTGTTCCTGCCGCCGGAGCAGCAGCCCGCCGATCGGATGGCCCTCAACCGCCTCCATGCCGAAGGGCACAGCCGCCTGACGACGCCGCTGCTCGCCTTTGCCTTCACGCTGCTCAGCCTGGCGGCGCTGCTTTCTGGCGAGTTCAACCGACGTGGCCAGTCACGTCGCGTGCTTGCGGCCATCGTCATCGCCGCCATCCTTCAGGCGGCGACGATCGCACTAACCAATCTCATCGTGCGATGGCCGATTCTCACGCCGCTCGCCTACATCAATATCGTCGCGATCGCCGGCATCAGCCTATGGTGGATGATGCGCACGGGCGCGCCCGTCCGCCGTGAGCCCCTGCCGAACGCCGCCAGCTAGGCCCGAAGATGCGCCTTTCCTTCACGCTATCGACCTATATCGGGCGCCTGTTCGCATTCCGGTTCGGCGCCGTGCTGCTCGCACTGACGGCGATCGTATTCCTCCTCGACCTGATCGAGCTCCTGCGTCGCGCCTCGACTCGTCCCGACGTGACGGTCGGCATGATCGTTCAGCTGTCCCTGCTGAAGCTGCCGTATCTGATCCAGGAGATGATCCCGTTCGTCGTACTGTTCGCGACGATGCTGACTCTCTGGCGTCTCAGCCGTAACTCGGAGCTCGCGGTGATCAGGGCTGCCGGCATATCCGTGTGGCAATTTCTGCTGCCGGCGCTGGTGATCGTGCTTGCGATCGGTGTCCTCAGGCTGGCGGTGCTCAACCCGGTCGGCGCGGTGCTCTACTCGACGTTCGAGCAAGCGGAGGCGAAGCTCCTGCGCGGCCGCACGAGCCTGCTTGCGGTATCGCAGTCCGGATTCTGGCTGCGTCAGACCGACGGACAGGGCAATGCCGTGATTCACGCCCAGCGGCTCGCCTCGCAGCATATGGAGCTTTACGACGTCATCATCTTCAACTTCGAGGGCACCGACCGATTCGTCAGCCGCATCGATGCGGCATCGGCACGCCTCGAACCCGGCGCCTGGGTCCTGAACGACGCGTGGATCTCGATCCCCGAGCAGCCGTCGCGGTTCGAGAAGGTCTACCATCTGCCGACGGATATGACGATCGAACGGATCCGGGAAAGCTTCGCCTCGCCTGAAACGATCTCCTTTTGGGAGCTTCCGGACTTCATCCGTCTCCTCGAGAACGCCGGTTTCTCGGCCGTACAGCATCGGCTGCACTGGCACCGCCTGCTGTCCGGGCCGCTGCTGCTTGCGGCCATGGTCCTTCTTGCAGCCACATTCTCGCTCCGCCCGCCGCGGCGAGGCGGTGCGGCCCTGCTGGTCGTCGCCGGAATCCTTGCCGGGTTCATGCTGTACTTCCTGAGCAATCTGGTGGCGGCGCTCGGCCAGGGCGCCCGTATCCCGGTGGCGCTGGCGGCCTGGACCCCCGCCGGGGTCAGCACGCTCCTGGCCGTGACTCTGCTACTCCACCTTGAAGACGGATAACCCAGCCGCCGGACCGTTCATTGCAGCCCCCGGTGGCCGGGCGTATATATCCGACCAACCTTTCTCCCCGGGAAACAGTCACGCCGCCATGCGCCGATTCGTGTTTCGATTGAGCCTCGCCGCCCTGCTGCTGGCCGGCATCAGCCTGCCCAGTGCACCACCTGCCTGGCCCCAGGAGGTCCAGCGCATCGCCGCCGTGGTCAACGACGAGGCGATTTCGTTCTACGATCTGGCAACGCGGACACGCCTCGCGATCGTTTCCTCAGGCCTTCCGGACACGCCCGAGATTCGCCGCCGGATCCAGCCGCAGGTCCTGCGCGCGCTGATCGACGAAAAGATCCAGGCACAAGAGGCGATCCGGCAGAATATCACCGTAAGCGACGCCGAACTTGCAGAGGCCGTCGCGCTCATCGAGCAGGCAAACAGGATGCCGCGTGGCGGACTCGAGACGTTCATCCAACAGAACGGTCTCGACCGCAACGCCGTGATGACGCAGATCCGCAATGGTCTGCTGTGGCAGAAGCTGGTCGCACGCCGTCTGCGCGCCAGCGCACAAGTCAGCGAGGATGAGATCGACGAACAGCTCGAGCGATTGCGCGAAGCACATGGGCGCACGGAATATCAGCTATCGGAGATCTTCCTTGCGGTGGACTCCCCCGAGAACGAGGAGGAGATCCGGCAAGCAGCCATCGGCCTCGTCGAGCAGATCCGCCGCGGCGCGCCCTTACCCGAGATCGCCCGGCAGTTTTCGCAGAGTGCATCGGCAGCCACCGGCGGCGACATCGGCTGGATCCAGAAGGGGACGCTGGAGCCGAATGTCGAGGCCATCATCGACAGCACGCCGATCGGACAGGTCACAGACCCCATACGGTCGGTCGGCGGATATTACATCTACGGCGTCCGCCAAAAGCGGATGGTGGTCGCCGCTTCGCCAAATGACGCGCACGTCGTCCTGAGCCAGCTCCTGATCCCGGTCGACGGCGATGCCAATGCAACCGGCCGCCGGAACGAGCTTGTCGAAACCGTACGCAACAGCGTCTTGAGCTGCGCCGATTTCGGCCGCGTCGCGAACGAGCTGGGCGTGCCGCCGCCGCCCGATCCGCAACGTCTGCGCGTCGGTGATCTTGCGCCTCGTATCCGCGAGATCGTGGTCAATCTGAAGGTGGGTGAGGTCAGCGGGCCGATCGACGTGGACCAAGGGGTGCTGATATTGATGCTCTGCCAGCGCGAAGAGGCGGCGGGGAACATGCCGACCCGCGACCAGATCGCCGAAGGCCTGATGCGGCAGCGCCTGGATCTGCTCGCACGCCGGTACCTGCGCGACCTCAGGCGCGCCGCCTTCATCGATGTCCGTGTCTGACCCGGCGAAGTCCCCGAACCGACGCGCGCCCATCGCCCTCACGATGGGCGAGCCCGCCGGGATTGGCGGCGAGATCACGCTCAAGGCCTGGTGCCGTCGCCACCAGGAGAGGCTCGCCCCGTTCTTCGTCCTCGACGATCCGTCGCGGCTTGCAGCACTTGCACGGACCATCGGCTTGGACGTCGCCGTCGCCGCGATCGAGCAGCCGGAGGAGGCCCTGGCCCTTTTCCCAAAGGCGCTGCCTGTCCTTGCCGTGACGTTGCCGCGGCCGGCGGCCCCGGGCCGCCCGGATCCTGCCAATGGACGCGCAGTGATGGATGCGATCGACAAGGCGGTCGCCTTGACGCGTGCCGGACGTGCCGCCGCGATTGTGACCAACCCGATTCACAAGAAGACGTTGTATGACGCCGGTTTCCGCTATCCGGGTCACACCGAGTATCTTGCCGCATTGGCCGGCGGCAATGCCGAGCCGGTAATGATGCTGGTCGGTGGCGGTCTGCGGGTGGTTCCGGTCACCATCCACGTTCCCCTCAAGGAGGCCATCGTATCGCTGTCCCGTCAGGCGATCGTGACGCAGGCCAGGATCGTCGCCCGCTGCCTGAAAACGGACTTCGGCATCCCACACCCTCGCCTCGGCATTGCCGGATTGAACCCGCACGCCGGCGAAGACGGCGCCCTCGGCTGCGAAGAGATCGAGATCATCGCACCGGCGGTTTCGGATCTGCGGGACGCCGGAATCGAGGCGATCGGCCCCCTGTCGCCCGACACGATGTTCCATGGCGCCGCGCGCGCCCGCTATGACGCCGCGATCTGCATGTATCACGACCAGGCGCTGATCCCGTTGAAGACGCTGGCCTTCGATACCGGCGTCAACGTGACGCTCGGGCTGCCTTTCGTCCGCACCTCGCCGGATCACGGTACGGCGTTGAACATCGCCGGCACGGGCACGGCGAACCCGGACAGTCTGATTGCCGCGCTTATCCTGGCCGATGCCATGGCGAGCCAGCGTGCGCGCTATCTTGAGCAGGACGTCGCCTGACCGATCCGACCGAAATACCGCTGCCGCCCCTGCGGGAAGTGATCCGGCGCCACAACCTGGCCGCCCGCCGGTCGCTTGGCCAGCATTTCCTTCTGGACCTCAACCTGACCGGCCGGATCGCACGCGCAGCAGGCGACCTAACGACCGGTACGACAATCGAGATCGGCCCCGGCCCGGGCGGATTGACGCGCGCTCTGCTCGCAGCCGGTGCGCACGTCATCGCCATCGAGCGCGACGCACGCTGCGTCGCGGCGCTTGGTGATCTGGTGACCGCCTATCCCGGCCGGCTCCAGGTCATCGAGGCCGATGCGCTCAAGACCGACGTTCACGTGCTGGGCGATCCGCCCCGCCGCATCGTTGCGAACCTGCCCTACAACATCGGCACTGCCCTGCTGATGCAGTGGCTCTCGCATGCCGAGGCGTTTACGCGCATGACGTTGATGTTCCAGAAAGAGGTCGCAAATCGGCTGACTGCAGCGCCCGGTGAGCCGGCCTACGGTCGACTCGCCGTCGCCGCGCAATGGCGCTGCGTCGTGCGACGCCTGTTCGACATCGCCCCCAGTGCCTTCACGCCGCCGCCGAAGGTGGTGTCGACCGTCGTCGAGCTTACGCCCCGCTCCGAGCCGCTCGCGCCGGCTGATCCGGACGCCCTCGAACGTGTCACGGCCGCGGCCTTCGGGCAGCGGCGCAAGATGCTCCGAACCAGCCTCAAGTCGCTCGGGGTGGATCCGATGCCGCTTCTCGCCGCGGCTGGCGTCGATCCGACGCAGCGGGCGGAGGAGCTGGCCATCGAAGCGTTTTGCCGACTGGCCTCCGCCTATCGACAGGCACGGAGTGGAACCGGCCGGAACTGATCATCGCCCTTCGCGCAGGCGCTTCACGAAGTCCGCCAGGCCGATCTGCCGATCCCGGCGCGCTCTTTCCGCGGTAAGGATCGCCTGTACGCGCGCGACGCTTTCTTCGACGTCGTGATTGACGATGATGTAGTCGTATTCCGCCCAATGGCTCATCTCGTCGGCGGCCTTGGCCATGCGTTCGGCGACGACCTTGTCCGAGTCTTGCGCCCGGGCCTTGAGGCGGCGCTCCAGCTCCATGGTCGACGGCGGCAGAATGAAGACGCTGACGAGATCGGCACGCGCCAGATCCCTGAGTTGCTGCGTCCCCTGCCAGTCGATATCGAAGAGAACGTCCCGGCCGCTCTTGAGTGCCTCCTCGACCGGTGCCCTGGGCGTCCCGTAGTAGTTTCCGAATACCTTGGCGTACTCCAGCAATTCGCCGCGGTTGACCATCAAGTTGAATTCGGTGGGATCGAGAAAGTAGTAATCGACGCCCTGCACCTCGCCAGGCCGCTTGTCGCGCGTCGTCACCGAGATCGACATCGAAAGGTTCGGATCCCGCTTCAGAAGCGCACGTGAAATAGTCGTCTTTCCCGCCCCCGACGGTGACGACAGGACGAGCATCAAGCCGCGGCGCGTAATCTCCTGGTCCATTGGTTTCACTCGACATTGGCAGATTGCTCACGCAGACGGTCGATGGCGGCCTTCAGTGCAAGCCCCATACGCGTGAGCTCAATATCCGCGGATTTCGAGCAAAGGGTATTGGCCTCGCGGTTGAACTCCTGGGCCAGAAACTCCAGGCGCCGGCCGACCGCAGCCGGTTCCGACAACAATTCACGTGCAGCGGCGATATGGGCGCCAAGCCGATCAAGCTCCTCGCGCACGTCGGCGCGCGTTGCCAACAGCGCAACCTCCTGCGCGAGACGCTCGGGCGGAACCGGCGGCTGGCTCCCGAGCAGCTCGGCAAGCTGCGCCTCGAGTCGCGCCCGGATGGCTGCCGGCTGCGCCGCCGCATGTTCGGCAGCGCGGCGGGTTAGCGTCTCGATTTCGTCGAGATGCATGCTCAAAGCCGCCGCGATCGTCCGCCCTTCCGACTCGCGTGCCGCCTGAAGCTGCCTCAGCGCCTCATCAAGCGTCGCCAGAATAGCTGCGTCCCGGGCCGCACGCGCCTCGTCGGGCTCGACGTCGCGCTCATCGGTCTCGATGACGCCACGCAGCGCGAGCAAACCGTCAAGTCGCGGCGGCGCCGCGTTCACGCGTCCCTCAAGTTCGCGTACGATGCCGAGGACCTGCTCCAGCACATCGCGGTTGACCGTGACACGGCCCGTCCCTGCCTTGCGTTCGACCACCAGAGTGAGGTTGATCGAACCGCGGCTGAACCGTTTGGCCACAGCCGCCCTTGCCGCAATCTCGATCTGATCAAAACCAGGTGGAACGCGACAACGAAGATCGAGACCCCGGCCGTTCACGCTCCGCGCTTCCCATATCCAGGCATAGAGATCGTCCGAACCCGCAGCGCGCGCGAAGCCCGTCATGCTGGAGATAGCCACTGATCCCCCGTACAGTTCAGACCCCAGATCTGGTGGCCCGCCGAATCGACCGGGACTATATTCATTTCATCCGTCACGAACAACGACTCCAGCCCGATCCGTGGACCAGCCCCGCACAATCCTGATCACCGGCGCCTCAAGCGGAATCGGCGAGGCACTTGCGCGTCTCTATGCCCGCGCAGGCGTCCTGCTTGCATTGACCGGCCGGGACGCATACCGCCTCGAAGCCGTCGCCAACGCCTGCCGCGCCGCCGGTGCGCGCGTCGTCATGACGACGGTGGATGTGACCGACGCCGATGGCCTCGCCGCCTGGATCGGCTCGGTCGATGACGAGAGCCCGCTGGACCTGGTCATCGCCAATGCCGGTATTTCCGCCGGGACCGGCGGCGACGGTGAAACTGCGGCACAGACCCGGCGCATCTTCGAGGTCAATGTCAACGGGGTCTTCAATACGGTGCTGCCGGTCATTCCCCGCATGGTCGCACGAGGGCGCGGTCAGATCGCACTGATGGCCTCGCTTGCCTCGTTTCGCGGCTTTCCGGGCGCGCCCGCCTATTGTGCCTCAAAGGCCGCCATACGCGTCTGGGGCGAGGCACTGCGCCCCGACCTCGCCCGCCACGGCGTCGCGGTCACGGTGATCTGCCCCGGCTTCGTGGTCAGCCGCATGACGGCAAACAACAAATTCCACATGCCGCTGCTCATGCCGGCGGCGCGTGCGGCCGCGATCATCAAGCGCGGCCTCGAACGCAACAAGGCGCGCATCAGCTTTCCATGGCGTCTCTACATGCTGACGCGACTCGTTGCGGCGCTCCCGGCCGGCCTGACGGACCCGCTCCTCACGCGCCTGCCGCGCAAGGGAAGCACGACGGCCGACCGGACGTAAGGACCGCCCGGAACTCCCTGGCCGTGCCCCGGGGATTGGATGTCCAAGCTGGCGCGAATCGGGCCATTGGCGCCCCTTCGGCCTCGCGGGTGCCCTTAATGATAGCCGACCTCGCGCCGTACCTTGCCACGAAAGACCCAGTAGGAATACGCGGTGTACGCAAGCGTCGCCGGCAGCATGAGGGCGACGCCGACCAGCAGAAACGCTTGACTACCGGGCGCCGATGCCGCCTCCCAGATCGTCACGGTCCGCGGGATGACGAACGGCCACAGGCTGATCGCCAGCCCGCTATAGGACAGCAGAAAAAGCCCCATCGTGCAGACAAACGGCAGGACCTCCCGCCGCTGCTCGATGCTCTGCCACAGGCCGAATGCGAGGAGTGCGGTCAGCAGCGGCACCGGTGACAGCAACGCGATATTCGGCCACGAGAACCAGCGCTCTGCGATCGCCGCATCGGTCAACGGAGTCCACAAGCTGACGAGCAGAATGAACGCCAGGACTGCAAACAGGAGCTGGCGGGCGCGGTCATACGCCCAACGCTGCAAGGCGTCCTCGGTCTTCATGATCAGCCACGTCGCGCCGAGCAGCGCGTAGCCGGTGATCAGGCCCAGCCCGGTCATGATGGCGAATGGCTTCAGCCAGTCGAACATGCCGCCGGCAAAGTGCCGCCCCTCGACCTGAAAGCCCCCGATGAATCCGCCGAGGATGACGCCCTGCGCGAAAGTCGCGAGCAGCGATCCCCAATGGAACGCCTTGTCCCACAAGTGGCGGCTGGTTCGTGCCTTAAAGCGGAATTCGAAGGCAACCCCCCGGAAGATGAGCGCGACCAGCATGAGCAGCACGGGAAAGTAAAGCGCCGGCAGCAGGACGGCATAAGCGAGCGGAAACGCTGCAAGCAGGCCGGCGCCGCCCAGAACGAGCCACGTTTCGTTCCCGTCCCAGATCGGGGCCACCGAGTTCATCATCAGGTCCCGTGAATCGTCGTCCGGGGCGAACGGGAACAGGATGCCGACCCCAAGGTCAAAGCCGTCCATCAGCACATACATGAAGACGCCGAAGGCGATGATCCCAGCCCAGATCAGTGTGAGATCGACGGACATATCAACCTCCACGGTCCAGGCTCGCATCCGGCACGGAAAGCGGTCGCTTGCTGCTCTTGCCGATACGTTCGTGTTCCGGCACCACCGCCGGCTCGGGGCCACGTTGAACCAAACGGCCCATGTAATAGATTCCAGCCCCAAATATGACCGCATAGACCAGCGCATAGACGACAAACGACGACAGCACGCCGAGCGCCGTGACGGCCGGTGAGTCGGCATCGGCGGTTCGGAGCAGGCCGTACACGACCCAGGGCTGACGACCGACTTCGGTTACTGTCCAGCCCGCAAGAACGGCAACGAAGCCGATCGGCATACATGCGACACACAGTCGATGAAACCAGGTGGCCTCGTAAAGTCTGGCTCGCGCCCGTAGCCACAGGCCGGCTAGCGCCACGAAGAGCATCACGAGTCCGAGTCCGACCATGAGGCGAAACGCCCAAAAGACGATCGGCACGTAAGATCGCTCCTCGGGCGGCCATTCGCGGAGACCGCGGACCACACCATCGACGTCGTGGGTCAGGATGAAACTACCGAGCTTCGGGATGGCGATTTCGGCGCGGTTCTGCTCCGTATCCATGTCCGGCCAGGCGAACAGAATCAATGGCGCCCCGGCTTGGGTCTCCCAATGCGCCTCGATCGCCGCGACCTTCGCCGGCTGATGCTCGAACGTATTGAGTCCGTGGAGATCGCCGAGAACAATCTGTACCGGCGCAAGGATCGTGATCAGCCATAAGGTCATCGAAAACATCGTACGGGTTTCGTCCGG
Organism: uncultured Rhodospirillales bacterium; assembly: GCA_937926175.1. Classification (GTDB taxonomy): domain Bacteria; phylum Pseudomonadota; class Alphaproteobacteria; order CACIAM-22H2; family CACIAM-22H2; genus CALANV01. The sequence goes on from CALANV010000057.1 coordinate 73,308, forward strand.
ATACCGGCCGCGGCGGAGGTACAGCGCAGCGACGCCGATCACGACGAACGCCGTGGTCAGGTACGCGGCCACCACCATGTGCAAAAACCGATACGGAAACGACGGGTTGAAAATCGCCTCGTACCAGCTGGTGACGTAGAATATCCCGTCACGCAATTCGAATCCCGCCGGCGTATTCATCCAGCTGTTCGCGGAAAGAATCCAGAACGCCGACACCAATGTGCCGAGCGCAACCATGACGGTGGACAGCACGTGCGCGACCGGCGGCACGAGGTTTCGACCGAACAGCATGACGCCCAGGAACGTCGCCTCGAGAAAAAATGCCGTCAGCACCTCGTAACTGAGCAGCGGACCGAGGACATTGGCAGTCATGTCGGAGAAACGGCTCCAGTTCGTACCGAACTGGTACGACATGACGATTCCCGACACGACCCCCATGCCGAACGACACTGCAAATATCTTGGTCCAGAATTGCGACAGGTTTCGATAGACCGCGCGTCTGGTGCGCAGCCACTGGATCTCGAGAACGGCAATGAACGAGGCGAGGCCTATGGTGAAGGCTGGAAACAGAATGTGAAATGCGACCACGAATGCGAACTGCAGCCGCGACAGGAACAGCGCGTCGAACTCCATGCCCGCCCTCCGAATTCCGAGTCCTTCCGTGCTGGAAGTACCGCATCGGCAGAGAACGTTGCGGGCTCCGGGTATGCTCCGGCCAAGTCGAACAGGCCCAGATCATGCCCCGTCCCTACGCCAGTATATGAGAATCATACGGGGATGCCTTCGACTACGTCGAATAAAGCAAACGTCGCAACCGCAGTTGCGGACGACCGAAGCTGTGCCGTTCGTCGCAGCATTGCGAATTAGTCCTCCCGTGCGAATTCATTCAGACATCGGGCTCGATGTATGGCAACGCGAGGCCCCTCAGAGCAGAGAAAAAGGATTTTCCTTGAAGTTTCCAGCTTGGCAGTGGCGGATATTCAAGCGGGCGGTCGGGCGACGGAACCGCTTCAAGCCGTTCAGCCGTGCTTTCGGCAGCGAGCGCGGACGCCCGATCGACCGATACTATATCGACCGGTTCATCGAGGCTGAGGCCGCAGCGATCCGGGGACGCGTTCTCGAGATCGGCGACGACAATTATACGCGACGCTTCGGCGGAACGCGCGTCACGCAGTCAGACGTTCTGTTCCCGACACTAGGCCACCCCGGCGCGACGATCGTCGCCGATCTGTGCGACGCCCGTAACATTCCCGACCAAAGCTTCGACTGCATCATCCTGACGCAGGTCCTGCAGTACATTTACGATCACCATGCCGCCGTGCGAACGCTGCACCGGATACTCAAGCCCGGCGGCACAGTGCTTGCGACCCTCCCCTTCATCTCTGCGTTCAGCGGCAAGGATCACCAGCTATGGGGAGAGCACTGGCGGTACACATCCAAAGCGGCCCGCCGCATGTTCGCGGATGTGTTCGGCGACGACAACGTGAAGGTCAGGAGTTACGGCAATCTGCTCACGGTCACCGCCTTTCTGCACGGCTTCGCCGTCGAGGATCTCGACCCGGACGACTTCACGTATGACGATCCGCTGATCGAGATGATCTCGACCGTGAAGGCGACAAAGCCAATGCCGGGAATCCATCCGGCGCGCATGCCAGAGGCGGAAATGGCCGGTACGAAGGCGTAGAACCGGCCGGCTACTTCAGATCAGGTGCCCGCTGCCTCTCCGCTTCTCGAAAGAGCCGGACGTTACGATTGTGTTCCGCCAACGTGCGCGCAAACAGGTGCCGGCCCGAGCCGTCCGCGACGAAGTAGAGTTCGTCGGTCTGAAGCGGATTGAGCACGGCCGCCAGCGCGGCACGCCCCGGGTTCGCAATCGGCGTGGGCGGCAGCCCCGGAATGACGTACGTGTTCCACGGATGCTGCGTCTCAAGGTCTGCTCGCGTCAGCGGGCGATCGAGCGCCCCCTGCCCGTTCGTGAGGCCGTAGATGACGGTCGGATCGGCCTGAAGGCGCATCCCCCGTCGCAGGCGGTTGATGAATACGGCGGCGATTCGCGGGCGTTCCTCGGGTACCGCCGTTTCCTTCTCGACGATCGAAGCGAGAATGACGGCCTGCTCAGGCGTGGCAAAGGGAAGGCCCGGGGCGCGATTGGCCCAGAGTTCGGCAAGCGTCTCGCGCATGGCGCGGCGCTGACGTTCGAGCATCCGTTCGCGTGAATCGCCCCAGCTGTAGAAGTAGGTATCCGGCAGCAACTCTCCTTCGCCGGGTATCGATCCGATCTGGCCATGGAGGCCCTCTGCCGATTCGAGCAGGGCGATCGCCTGTCTGGTCGTGAAGCCTTCGGGCAAAGTCAACCGGCGCACGACCGTCCGGCCACTCGCGATCAGTCCGGCGGCGGCACGAGGCGAAACGGCCGCCGGAAAGGCGTACTCACCGGCCTTAAGCTCCCGCCAGGTGCCGTCCAGGCGGCTTCCCACGCTGAAGGGGATCGGCCCCGCGATTACCCCACGTTCGGTCAGCAGCCGCGCGATTTGGTCGGTGCCGGCACCGCGTGGAATCACGACATTGACCGGTGCGACGAGCGGCCCCGGAACCTGATAGCGGTACCATGTCCAACCGATGGCGCCGCCGCCGCCGACGGCCAGCACCAGCGCGGCGATTGCGGCGAGACGTAAGGCCCGAATCAGTTCACCGCCGAGAAAATGAGCGAGGCGTTGGTTCCGCCGAAGCCGAACGAGTTCGACAGCGCATAGCGAACCGGACGCTCCTTGGCCTGATGCGGCACCAGATCGATGTCGCAGCCTGGCGAAGGATTGTCGAGATTGCGCGTCGGCGGCACGACCTGATCACGGATCGCGAGGATGGAGAAAATCGCTTCCACGCTCCCGGCTGCGCCCAAAAGGTGACCGATCGCCGATTTCGTCGACGACATCGACAGCTTGTTGGCATGATCGCCGAACAACCGCTTTACGGCACCGAGCTCGATTTCGTCGCCCAGCGGCGTCGAGGTGCCATGCGCATTGATGTAGTCGATCGCTTCCGGGTTGAGCTTGGCGCGCCTGAGGGCGTTCCTCATCGCACGGTACGCGCCGTCACCGTTTTCCGCCGGCGCCGTGATGTGGTACGCATCACCGGAGAGCCCGTAACCGACGACCTCGGCATAGATCTTCGCGCCGCGCTTCTTCGCGTGCTCGTACTCCTCGAGCACCACTACGCCGGCCCCCTCGCCCATCACGAATCCGTCCCGATCCCTGTCCCAGGGACGCGATGCGCGCGGCGGGTCGTCGTTGAAGTTCGTCGACAGCGCACGTGCGGCGGCGAAACCGGCGATGCCCAGCCGGCAAACAGCCGCCTCCGCCCCGCCGGCGATCATGACGTCCGCATCGCCGAGCTGAATCAATCGTGCCGCGTCGCCGATCGCATGGGCACCCGTCGAGCACGCCGTCACGACGGAGTGGTTCGGCCCCTTGAAGCCGTACTTGATCGAGACGTGACCGGACGCAAGATTGATGAGTGCCGAAGGAATGAAGAAGGGACTGATGCGGCGCGGTCCCTTCTCCTTCAGGGTGATCGAACCTTCGTAGATCGACGGCAGACCGCCGATGCCCGAGCCGATCATCACGCCGGTGCGTTCGCAGTCTTCTTCCGTCTCGGGCTTCCAGCCGGAATCCTCGATGGCCTGGGCTGCGGCGGACATCGCAAAGATGATGAACTCGTCCATCTTGCGCTGTTCCTTAGGCGGCACCCAATCGTCCGCGTTGAACAGCCCCGATGCCGTGTCGCCTCGCGGCACCTGTCCGGCAACCTTCGCAGGCAGATCGGAGACGTCGAAGGATTGAATTCCGCGCAATCCCGATTCGCCAGCGATCAACCGCTTCCAGGTGACTTCGACGCCGCAACCGAGCGGCGTGACCAATCCAAGCCCCGTGACGACAACCCGTCTCATCATCGCTCTCCGTCGCGAAGGCTCATGCCTTCGGGGATCCACCGTATCGAGCTGCGGCACTCACGCGCCGGGTCCCTCTATTTGTGCTGCTCGATATAGTTGATCGCGTCCTTGACGGTCGTGATCTTTTCGGCGGCGTCGTCAGGGATCTCGCAGCCGAACTCTTCCTCGAATGCCATCACAAGCTCGACCGTATCGAGGCTGTCGGCCCCCAGGTCATCGACAAAGCTTGCGTTCTCCGTAACCTTCGACTCATCTACCCCCAGATGCTCGACTACGATTTTCTTAACCCGCTCTGCGACGTCGCTCATCGCCTTTCACCTTTCGCTCTTTGCGGCTGTAGAGTTTTGAGTTTGGTTGTCCGCCTCAAGCCCGGCGAGGTCGGCCGGACGGCGCGAGGCGCGGTTTGGTAACACAAACGAGGTGCCTTGGCCAGCGTCGCGAGGGGGCACGGCGGACACCGGATCATCCAGCAAAAACAATCATATCATGGCCATCCCGCCGTTGACGTGCAAGGTCTGGCCCGTCACGTAGGCGGCAGCTTCGCTGGCAAGGTAGACAACGGCCCCCGCGATATCGGCCGGTTCTCCCAGGCGGCCTGCCGGGATCGCCGCCTTGAGGCGCTCGACCTGTTCCGCCGGCAGCACATCGGTCATAGCCGTCGTAATGAACCCGGGCGCAACGCAATTCACGGTAATTCCGCGCGACGCAACTTCCTGGGCGAGTGCCTTCGACATCCCGATCATCCCGGCCTTGGCCGCCGCATAGTTGGCCTGCCCCGGATTTCCCGTCACGCCGACGATCGAGGTGATACCGATCACCCGCCCCCAGCGGCGCTTCATCATGCCGCGGAGGGAGGCCCGTGCCAGCCGGAACGCAGCCGTGAGATTGACGTCAAGAACGGTCTGCCAATCCTCGTCCTTCATCCGAATCGCTAGGCCGTCGCGCGTAAGCCCGGCATTGTTGACGAGAATATCGATCTGGCCGAACGCCGCCTCGGCATCCTTGAACAACGTATCGATACGATCCAGCTGCCCGAGATCGCCCGGAACGACGGCGGTTCGCTCACCGAGCTCGCGGGCCAACGCCTCCAGCGAGTCGGTACGACGGCCTGAGAGTACGACCTTGGCCCCCGCCTTGTGCAACGCGCGGGCAATTGCGCTGCCTATGCCGCCCGACGCTCCGGTCACGAGCGCATGCTTCCCGGTCAGATCGAACATGTGGTCCCCCACGTTGCAACAGTGTTATCGGCGTCGCGTCCGGTTGACGACGTTCCCGAAACGGTCAAATCGTCTTGAGGAAGGCCTCGATATCGGTCGGCCCCTGGACGGAGATTCCCGTGAGTTCGGGATCGATTCGGCGCACGAGGCCGGTCAACACCTTGCCGGCCCCGATTTCGACCAAGGTCGAGACTCCCTGTCCCTTCATGTAGATGACGCTCTCGCGCCAGCGAACGAGGCCAGTAACCTGCTGAACGAGCAGCTTGCGTATCGTCTCCGGGTCGCTGACGGCCGACGCGGTCATGTTCGCGACGAGCGGCACACGCGGTGGCGCGATGGTGATCCCGGCCAGCGCCTCTGCCATGACATCCGCAGCGGGTTTCATCAAGGCGCAATGGAACGGTGCGCTCACGGGCAGCATGATCGCACGCTTGCCGCCTTTCGCTTTGGCAATTTCCACCGCCCGTTCAACCGCGGCACGCGTCCCGCTGACCACCACCTGTCCCGGCGCATTGTCGTTTGCCGCATCGCAGACGTCGCCCTGCCGTGCCTCTTCGGCCACCGCCATAGCCGTCTCGAGATCCAACCCGAGCAGAGCCGCCATCGCCCCCTCACCGACCGGAACCGCCTGCTGCATCGCCTCGCCACGCCGTCGCAGAAGCCGTGCGGCATCGGCGAGCGGAATGGCGCCGGCGGCGGCGAGCGCCGTGTATTCACCAAGCGAATGTCCCGCGACGAACGAGGCGACCTTCGGCAGATCCAGCCCCCCCTCGCGCTCAAGGACACGCAGAACGGCAATGCTTACGGCCATCAGGGCCGGTTGCGCGTTCGCCGTCAGCGTCAGGTCGGACTCGGGACCTTCGAACATCAATTTCGAGAGCCGCTGCTTCAACGCATCATCGACTTCTTCGAAGACCTCGCGTGCCGGCGCGAACGCCGCGGCAAGGTCGCGCCCCATCCCGACGGCCTGCGACCCTTGACCCGGAAATGTGAATGCGCGTGCCATTGGCGGCATAATCCCATAGTGGTAAGCGGGGCTCACGTACTGGGGCCGTGCGGCGAAGTCAAGCGAGCGTGCGTCCCTGGGGACGGTACCGGTAGCCGGTAATATCGCGCGGATTTCAGATGCGGCGGATGGGGGAATTGGAGATGGCATCTGAAAAAGGCAGGCTCGTCTACGTCATGGGACCTTCCGGCGCCGGCAAGGACTCGGTCCTGCGCGAGGCGAGAAGCCGCATCGACGGGCGCCATCCGGTCGCCTTTACGCATCGCTACATCACCCGGCCGCCGACCGCCGGCGACGAGAATCACGTCGCCCTAACCGTCGCCGAGTTCGAACTGCGCCGGGCCCGCGGGCTTTTCGCCATGTGGTGGAAGGCGCACGGCCTGCTTTATGGCATCGGCATCGAAATCGAGCAGTGGCAACAGGCCGGATTGGTTGTCGTCGTCAGCGGATCACGCGAGCATTTCCTGGGAAACCTGGCGACCGCCTGCGACGTGGTGCCGGTACTCATCACGACCGATACGGCCACGCTGGCACGCCGGCTTTCCGCCCGCGGTCGTGAGAACGATCAGGCGGTAGCGGAACGTCTAAATCGTGGCGCCTCACTCAAAATCACTCACCCGAACCTGGTCACGATCGACAATTCAGGCGCGCTCGAACACGCCGGGCAGCAGCTTGCCGATTTGATCGTCTCGCTGATACCCCGCTAGCCCCTCGGCCTGTCCGTCGCGTCTCAGTCCGTGAACGCAAGGCATTCGCAGAACTCTGGTTCGAGGGGCCGCAAAATGTGGCCGCTCTCCTTCGCAGGCGAATGATCGAGCTTCCGCATCCGCCAATTCGTCAGCGCATATCCTGATACCTCATTAGCCGCCTTTTTCTCTCGCCACCACACGCTGTCAACGGCGCAATTCAGGATCGAATGCCCATCTCCCGGACGATTGACGAGGTAGGGCCCCCCTTTGCGCCGGCTCGGGGGCTCGATCGAGCGATGCGTCTTCAAGCCGGCGCGATCAGATGACCATCGTGGTCCAATGCAACCTGCCGGTCGGCCTGTTCCGCGGCCATCGTCCCGAAAGGCCCGCCGAGCGATGGGTGTTGGTTGGCCCCAATGTCCGGCCGATAACGCCGCGGACGTCATTGGGTCTGGCGGATCGACGGCGCGATCCGGTCGGCGTCCCACTCAGTCATCGAATATCTCGTTGATGCGAATGACCTTCGGCCCGTACGAGTCGACCGATAGCGTGCTCACGGATGCCAGGTCGATCTGCAGACGCTGCAGGAGATCGAGAGGCAGACCGAGGCAGTACGCAAGAGCGGCCCGGATCACGTCACCGTGACTGACGGCCAGAATATGGCCATCGGGCCACTTGTGCCGGACCTCATCGAGAAACTCGACGACCCGGAGTTGCGCCTCGACCATCAGTTCCCCATCGGGAATCCGGATGCCGCTCCGAAACGAGTTGGAGGACGCCCAAAGCTCGTCTTGCCGCAGATCATCGACACTGCGACCGGCCCACAGGCCGTAGTCGATCTCGCTGATGGCTTCGGCAATGTCGATCGGAAGCTCGAGCCGCTGTGCAATCGGTTCCGCCGTTTCCCGCGCCCGATCGAGCGGACTGCTGAATATGCGGTCTATGGGCCGCCGACACAGGCATTCGGCCAGACGCTTCGCCTGCGCCAGTCCTTCCGCGCTCAGATGGATCCCCGACATGCGACCGAGAATACGCTCGCCGAATGCGGCGTGCTTGGCGTGCCGGACGAGGAGAAAGGTGGTCACGCCTCACCACGGATGAATGCCTCCGTGCGCAGCTGCACCTCTCCATCCGTAAGCTGACGCGGCGGCGACTTCATGAAGTAGCCGCACGGCCCATCAAGCGCGCCGCCGATGCCACGGTCGAGCGCAAGCTTGGCGCGGCGGATGGCATCGATCACGACGCACGCGAAAAGCGCCTGCTCGGCGTACAACCCGGTCGCCTTCTCCGATCCGACCGGCAGATACGAAACAACGATCTCCGTCTGTGTTTCCCTCAACCCCGCCGCCACAGTCGACCGGCTGCCCTTCCGCCTCTCGAATCTCATCGCGCAGGCACTTTCCGACTCCCTCTTGCATTACGCCGCGATGAACCAGAACGCACAGATGAGGCACGTCGGCGAACCTGCAGGTATTGTTCGGTACAGCGAACACAGCTTCGGACACAGCTTCGGACGAATCCTCGCCGACCTTGGTGACATTGACGTCGAAAGCCGCGGAAAATCCGATATCTCGGACGTGATATCCGACAAGATCCGCATGCATCGGGCCGGAAATGAAATCGGCCTCGTCGGCATTGCCATAGACCTGGATGTCCTGTACCAGCGCCGACGCGCAGTTTCCGACCCCGACGACCGCTACCTGAGCCTTTCCCGATACCATCTCCCCTAGCGCGCGATGTCCGTCCACATCGCCATGTCCGGAAGCGCGACGCGTCTCGATGCTGTGCGACGGTCCATCGTCTTGCGTCGCAATCGAAAGACGAGACTCCCGTACTGTCTTCCCCAGAACGGCCAAGCCAATGCCTGGTTCCTTGCAGGATACGCCGTGCTCAAAACGCGACGATGGACCACGCGCGATTCAGGAACTCAAAAGCGGCGCGCATTTCGTGGGACTCAATGCCCACTCCTTGCCTTGGACGTACTATGGCCGACCCGCCACGGCGTGCATCATCGAAAACTGGGAACGGCACAAGCCGCAACTCTACGAGGCCGTGGGGCTCAGTTGCCCTGCAACCGTTGCCGAGTGATGCCTCACTCGGCCGGAGCGAGCGATTGCTCGGGTTCGACACGTTCCTTCAGCACACCCTCGCCAATCGCCGCCCGGACAGCCTCTTCGACCCGTTCTATCCAGATGAAGTGCACCCCGCGGCGAACTTCGTCCGGAATATCGTCCAGATCCTTCTTGTTCCGCGATGGCAGCAGGACGGTCGTGATTCCTGCGCGAGCGGCTGCAACGACCTTTTCCTTGATCCCGCCGACCGGCAGCACGAGCCCCCGCAAGCTGATTTCCCCGGTCATCGCGACATCGCTGCGCACTGTCCGGCCCGATATCAGTGACGCAAGCGCCACGAACATCGCGATGCCGGCACTAGGCCCGTCCTTCGGAATTGCACCCGCCGGTACGTGCACGTGAATGTCGTGTTTCTCGAAGAAGTCGGCCGGCACCCCAAGGTCGCCAATGCGCGACTTGATCAGGCTCAGCGCGATCTGGGCGCTTTCCTTCATCACGTCGCCGAGATGACCGGTAAGGGTCAGTCGGCCGTTGCCTGGGATCCGCGTGGCCTCGATGAACAGAATATCGCCGCCGACCGGCGTCCATGCGAGCCCGGTGGCCACGCCGGGAACACTGGTCCGCATGGCAAGCTCGCTTTCGAACCGGCGCGGGCCGAGAATTCTGCCAAGATCCTCTGGCCCGATGACGGTCTTTCCCGTATGCCCCTCGGCGATACGCATTGCGACGTGGCGGAAAACCGCGCCGATCTCGCGTTCGAGGTTCCGGACCCCGGCCTCGCGCGTGTAATCGCGAATGATCGCCCGCAAGGCGTCATCCGTGATCTCGCACTGATCGGCGGAGAGGCCGTTCGCCTCCAGCTGCCGGCGCACGAGATAGCGGCGCGCGATCTGGACCTTTTCCTCCTCGGTATAGCCCGTCAGCTGAATGACCTCCATGCGGTCCCGGAGCGGTCCGGGAATCGTGTCCAGCATGTTGGCCGTGGCGATGAACATCGTCTTGCTGAGGTCGAACGGTACGCCGAGATAGTTGTCGCGGAACGTGTTGTTCTGCTCCGGATCCAGGACTTCGAGAAGTGCCGAAGCCGGATCGCCATGGAAACCGCCGGCGCCAAGCTTGTCGATCTCGTCCAGCATCATGACCGGATTGCGCGTACCCGCCTTGCGGATCGCCTGGATAATGTTCCCAGGCAGCGAACCGATGTAGGTGCGCCGGTGGCCGCGGATCTCCGCCTCGTCGTGGACGCCACCCAGGCTGACCCGAACGAACTTCCGGCCGGTTGCCCGCGCAATACTCTGCCCCAGCGACGTCTTTCCGACGCCCGGCGGTCCGACGAAGCACAGGATCGGACTCTTGCCGTTCGGATTGAGCTTGCGGATCGCCAGGAATTCGAGGATGCGGCGCTTGATCTTCTCCAGCCCGTAATGGTCCTCGTCAAGGATGTGTCGTGCCTCGGCGATGTCGATATCTTCTTCGCTGAGGACCGACCAGGGCAGCGCAATCAGCCAGTCGAGATACGTGCGGATCATCGAGTACTCGGCGGCTACCTCGGGCATACGTTCCAGCCGCGACAGCTCCTTTCGTGCCTGCTGCTCGACCTCCTGCGGCATCTTGGCATCGGCAATCGCCTTCGACAGATCGGCAATCTCGGCGGACTTGTCGTCGGTTTCGCCAAGCTCCTTCTGAATTGCCTTGAGCTGCTCCCGAAGCAGATACTCGCGCTGACGCGCTTCCATGGCATCGCGCGTCTGCTGACCGATATCGCGCGAAAGGCGCAGAACCTCGATCCGGTAGGCGAGCAGCCAAAGCACCCGGTCCAGTCGCGTGCGGATATCGAGCGTCTCCAGGACTTCCTGCTTCTCGCTGGGCTTCAGATCCATGAAGCTCGCGACAAGATCGGCAAGCCCGGATGCCGACGTAATCGACTGGACTGCCTGGGCCAACTCCGATGGAGCGTTCGGCAGCAGATTGATCGCCTCGATCGCGCGTTGCTTCAACTGGTGCACGCGAGCCTCGATTTCCGCGTTCACCACGTCGCGATCTTCGATAAACTCGACACGCGCGGCGAGAAACGGATAGCCATCGAGAAACTCGCGCACGCGGAACCGCTGCTGTCCTTGACAGACGACATGGTGCGTACCGTCCGGCGCGGTCAGATAACGCAGAATAACCGCAGAGGTGCCCATCTCGTGGAGGTCCGACGGCTTGGGTTCGGCCACGTCGGGGTTGCGCTGAAGCAGCAATCCGACCGGCCTTTCGTTGCGCGCCGCCTCCTGCGCCGCCGCGACCGAACGCTCACGCCCAAGTGATACGGGCAGCACCACCCCTGGGAACAGGACCATGTTGCGGACCGGAATGATGATGAGCGCGTCATCCCGCAGCGGCGGCAGCGCTTTGCGCTCCGACGTCGGTTGCGGTGGAACCGCGGCACGCGTGGTCCCGCTGTCGTCTGGTTGGTCGCGTGTCTCGTGCGCAATCATGTCGTGACCATTTGCTAGAGGAGCTTCCGCAGGCTCAGCATCAGGCATCCGTTGGCCAATGCATGGCCGTCGAGCTCAAAGCGACCGGCCGGAAGCCTGATTCGACGCTCGAACCGGCCGTGCGGAATTTCGACCCGGTGAATGACGCCGATGCGCGCCTCGGCCGGCAGCGGCCGGTCACCGGTAACGATCAGCGTACCGTCCGCGACGACGATCTTGACATGATCGGGCGCGACACCGGGAAGCGCGACCAGAATCCACAAAGTCTCGTCCGTCTCGTACACGTCCACCGGCGGCTCCCAGGCTGGTCGGCTCGCGGCACCACCAAGCTGGAAGAATCGGCGCTGTAGCCGATCCGCCTGCTCGAGAAGCTCGCAGGCTTCAGCCCACATCCAGGCGCGGGGGTCACCGTGTCGCATCAGCAGAATCCATCCGGTTTGCGGGGCCCGATCATCGACGGTCGACGGCCGCGGGCAGCGCTGCACTTTCGACCAAGGGAACGCTGTATTTTCGTATTTGGTCTTCCGAAACACCCATTCAAGATAGCCAGGCTTGTCGCCCCCACCGCCAGGCCCGACCACGCTCCCGGTCACGTCAGGCGGAACGGGCGACGGTGAAAGCCGTCTGCGACGCCATAAAGCGGCGAGCGTGTGCAACGGATGAAACGCCGCAAAGGTCCAGTTTGCACTCGAGGCGACGCAGACGCCCGTCATCGGCTCCCGGAGTCTGCTGAGCTCCCGGTTCGATACCCACTCCTCATCGGTCGCGGCGCCCCGTCGCCAGGCGCACAACCGCTCAAATGGGGATGGCCCTCCTTTCCCGAGTACGGCCGCTGTCGCACTGCGGCTGGTGCCCAGGCCAGTCCGCCAACCGCGGTGAGCGCACGATTCAGACGGACGGCCATGCGACGGTGTTCTTGACCGTCACCTCATCGCCGTCTGCCTTGGCCATAAGGAAGAAATCGCCGCGACCGGACGTTCGCCAACCGTCGACCTGATCCACGCCGTCCTGCCGCGACAGTTCGACGCACGGGTATAGTTGTCCGAGATACGCACCGTAACGCCGGCGCCTGTGCCTCGAACAGAAGGCACACCCGGCACGTACCCGTTCGATCTGTGGCGACGGTGCCCGCCCTAGGCGTATTTCAACGTGCTGCCACCATCGACCGGAAGGCTGACGCCGGTGATGTACTTTGCTTCGTCCGATGCGAGGAACAGCGCGGCATAGGCGACGTCCCATGCGCCACCCATCTTGCCGGTCAGGCATTGTGCATTACGTACGGCAATCATCCGGTCCACGTCACCGTCACCGTAAGCGCCGGCAACCCCCTAGTGGACCATGGGCGTGTTCATCAAACCGGGAAGAATGCAGTTGCACCGAATGCCCTTGGCCGCATACTTCAGGGTGATCGTCCGCGTGAACGGTATCACCGCCCCCTTCGTCGTCGAGTAGCCGATATGCCGATATATGGCAGGCCGGTCCACCGGACGTCGGCGATCAACCCGATATTGACGATGGCTCCACCCCGGCCCTCCACCTCAAACTGGCGAACCATTTGTGGCAGGACATTCTTGCATGTAAGGAACATGCTCTTGAGGTTGACGCGGACGATTCTATCCCGGGTCTCCTCGCTTTCCTCGACAGGCCCCCCGGAGTCGAGAATGCCGACGTTATTATGCAGGATGTCGATGCGACCGAAGACATCCAGGCACCGCCGGACCACCGCCCTGACCTCCTCCCCGTTCGAGACATCCGCGGTGTAGATCTCGCAGATACCTCCCTCGCGGTCGATGATCGACTTTGTTTCAGCGGCAGCCTTGCCGTTCACATCGACGGCAAAAACGCGGGCTCCTTCCCGCGCAAACAGCACGGCGGTCGCCTTGCCGTTCCCCAGCCGGGAGCTATCGACCCGGCGCCCGTAACGACCGCGGCCTTCCTCTCCAAACGCCGGGCCATTGCCTCCCCTTTTTATCGCTCCTATGCCGCACTCGGCGGCCGTTTCGCCCATTCACGGAGTTCGGTCTTCAGGATCTTGCCGTAGTTGTTCTTCGGTAGCGCGGAAACGAAGTGATATTCCTTCGGACGCTTGAAGCGCGCGATGTTCGCGAGACAGAGCTGGTCGAGTGCCGCCGCATCGACGCCGGGTCCGCCTGCGCGCGCCACGACAAAGGCCACGACACGCTCGCCCCACTCCGGGTCCGGAACACCGATGACCGAGACCTCGGCCACGGCCGGATGGGTCAGCAGGACCTCTTCGATCTCGCGTGGATAAATGTTGCTGCCGCCCGAAATGATCAGATCCTTTGAACGGTCCTTGAGCGTCAGGAACCCGGCCTCGTCGAACGCGCCCATGTCCCCGGTGTGCAACCAACCGCCGCGCAGCGTCTGCGCACTCGCCTCGGGGTTGCGCCAGTAACCCTTCATGACCGAATCGCCGCGGACGAGAACTTCACCGACTTCGCCGACCGGCAACGCGCGATCCTCCGCGTCGGCGACGCGCACCTGTACGACGCTCTGCGGCACGCCGGCCGACCCCAGACGGTCATCGCGTCCTTCGCGATAGGCCTGCTCGATCATGGCACGGGTCATGCCCGTGATCGTCATCGGCGATTCACCTTGTCCGTAGAGCTGTGCGAACTTGAAGCCGAACCGGTTGATGGCGGCCTTGAGATCCGCCACGTACATCGGTGCCCCACCGAAGATGATGGCGCGAAGATTTGCCGTATCGGCACGCGCGGCGGCGGGATGCTCGACCAGCCGCTTCACCATGGTCGGCGCCGCGAACATGCTGACCTGCGGCCACTTGCCCACGAGGTCCAGAATTTCCGCCGGATCGAAATGCCCGCTCGCCGGGATCACTTGCGTGTTCGCCTGCACGACATGCGGGAGCATGTACAGACCCGAGCCATGGGACATGGGCGCGGCATGAATGATCGAACCGCCGGGAGACGGCGGATCGATATCGATGAAGTAGCTCGTCGTCATTGCCAGCAGGTTCCGATGCGACAGCATCGCGCCCTTCGGGCGCCCGGTCGTGCCGCTCGTGTAGAAGAGCCAAGCGAGATCGTCGGCGGCCGTTTCGACCATCGGCGCCGGGTCACCCTCGCTCAGCCGGGCGAATTCGGGAGATTCGACGTCGACAACCGGCAACGAAATGCCCGCTTCGCGCAGGGCAATCGCGGCAGTCTCGGCCAGATCAGGGGTCACGAAGACGAGCTTTGCCTGCGCGTGATCGATGATGTAGGCGAGTTCCTTCGGATGCAGCTTGGAATTCGCGGGAACCGCCGCGAATCCGCCATGCCAGCACCCATAGAGAAGCGTCGCGTATGCTGGCCCGTTCGCCATGATCAGCGCCACCCGGTCACCGGGCGATAACGAATATGGGAACCGTCCCAGACCTGCTGCGATGCGCGCCGCCTGGCCGTACATCTGCGACCATGTCGCGACCACCCGGTCGGCGATCGCAAGTGCCGGACGGTCTGGATGGATCATTGCGGCGCGGTGAAGGTGCTGGGCGATGTTCACGTGCGTTCCCCCGATCTATGTCTGCCTGGGCAGTTTGGTGACTTGACGATCCGGTTTCAATCTGCCGGCTTGCCGGGCACGGGCCCGAGTATGGCATAGGTCGTGGTGACATGTGCGATCAGGTCGGTGCCGGACGCCGCACGCATCGTCACCTCACCAAACGCCAACGTCTTCCCAAGCTTGAGGACCCGGGCGTCTGCCAGTACATCCGAATTCGATGTGGGACGCAGGAAGCTGATCGTCTGACCGACGGTCGTCATCGGACGAAAGCCGCCGGATGCCGACGAGATGGCAAGCACCATCGCCGTGTCGGCCAGCGACATCAGCGCCTGCCCGCAGATCATTCCGCCAATTCTGGTCAGGCGTTCGCTGAAGGCAAGGCGAAGGTGGGCAGCCGGGCCATTGACGCTCTCGACAGTCAAGCCCATATCGAGAACCCATGGCGCAAAGTTTTCCCGCAGAACCGCTTGCGCCTGTTCAAGACCGAATTCCATCGCTTAACCTCCCGCCCGTGTGCAGCGGAGTATTAAGCGAAACGTGCACCAGCGCCAACGGTCAAGCTCTGTATGACAGCCCCGCCACTGTCGGCGGCGCGCCGTTGCCAAAAATAAGGAATGAAAGGAATGCATGCGGCGGAACGGCTTACCTCCGTTCCGCCGTCATCCGGCGACAACTCGAGCAGAATACCGTCGAATTGAGTGCCGGCTTTGCTCTCAGTCAGCCTGCCGCACCTCTTGAGCGGCGGAGCTCGATGTGTGCTGCGGCGCCTGCATACCGCCGATCATGGCGCGCGTCGCCATATTGAACACGTTCGTCGCATGTCGAAGCGACTTTTCCATGCTCGAACGCATCAGCCCGATTTGAACCCCGTACGCGTCCCCGACGGTGCGACACTGGGCCAGTGAACGGACCGCATTGATGCTGTCATCGAGCTGCTCGCGCCCCCATGTCGCGAGCTCCATGTTCATCTCGAGAACGCGACGCATCGCCTCGTTGCTCGAACGCATCCACGCTTCGAACGCCCGCTCGCTCATGGCGGCAAACTCACGCGCGCCTTCCTGCAGTCCCGCTTGGGCTTCGCGTCCGACGCTTTGCACTCGTTCCCCCATACGTTCGGCCATCCGGACGGCCTGCTCACCGTTCGGCCCGTTCTCGCTGCTCATGCGATGCCGAGCCGATGTCTCGTGCTCGGCCGTTCCTCGCGTTTCCCTTTCTCGATGGCGTTCTTGTCGAGCCATGTTTGTTGCCCTCCTGTACTCTACTGGCACAGCAACAAACTCGACGTACTGAACGCCGGTTCCATGATTTCGCTGGTGAATCCGTCTATTAAGGGGCATAAGGATGGATCTACCCCCATGCCGGCGCGCAGTGCTCAGGAAGACAGCCCACCCGGCAGACCGCTCCAACGAGAAACGGCAGACGATGGCCTACCACCGAGTATAGTCAACCGGATCTAACGCCAAGTCGATCAAGATTACCTTCGGATGTAGCGCGACCTTCGAGCTGAACTTCGATGACGCATCCAGCCGACGCGTCGCAGCCCGGTGCTGCCCAATCGCAGATCAACGCTTCGGGCGATCCTCCCGGAGGAGCCGAAGCATGTCTTCGGGGATCGGTTCATGCAACGCCGATTCGTACATCGCCTTAAGCCGGTGATCGAGCCATTCGTCAAAGGCTGGATCGGATTCGATCGCGGGCGTCTCTCTTGCCGCTGGCTTGCGTTTGCGTGCGTTGGCCCGTTCCACGACTATTCCTCGATACCATGTCACCGGATTGGCGCAGCTTGCCCGCGTTCGACCGCCCGTAAGACGCAGGGCAGGCCGTTAATTATCAACCGGACGGTGCAAAGTCCACTGTGATTCCGTCGTAACACGCCAACTTTCCGGTCGCCGGCATTTAACATAAGTTAAGTGCTTCCATAGAAATCTGTAAAACTACGTATCCGAAGCCCATTTGGCGGCCCCGTCGACAAGGATTGGGCACGATGCCGCCATGTCCGATCTCTATTTCTAGTTGTGCAACTGCACTGCCTGCTCTCGAAACGATAAAATGGCCCGATCAGGGCTAGGCCGGTGGAGATGCCGGACCGGATCCTGATCACTGCCTTCACCCAAACACCGTGAAGCCCAACAGCAATCCGCTGCCTCGACGGCGAAAAAGGTCCGATACCTGGCACATACGTTCGGCTGGCCGGCCATACCCTGTAACTGTGCAGAAAGGACTTCATCCTCTGTCGGACAGCGACGGCAAAATGCCCGGAACCTCTGCCGCGTCCTGAACGTTGGCCGTTCTGCAAACACCATGCGGGTCATCCATCTCGCCATCGTCGGCAGTCTCCTGGCCGCGGCATTCACCGGGACCGCGGACGCCGATTGCCCGCAGGATCTCAACGAGCTGACCGCAATCCTCGAAAGCGGGCAAGCTTCGCAGAGCGGGCGTGCTGCCGCCGAACTTCGCAATCTGCGCGAGGCGGCACAGAGGCTCCAGTCGAACAACGACATCGTCGGATGCACGCGTATGGCGCAGCAGGGCCTGGCGCTTTGGCGCCGCATCGGTGCCGTCGAACTCGCAGCCACACAGGAACTGGTCGGGCGCAATGTCGTCGACGCCAGAGGTCAGAGGATCGGATCGATCCGCGGCCTGATCGTCGACATCACAGGCGGCCAGATCGCCTTCGCCATCGTACGGATGGGCGGCTTTCTCGGGATCGGCGCCAACGAATACGCCGTACCCTGGCAGACGGTCACTCGAACGGCGGACGAAGATCAGAACTTGACGTTGTCGATATCGCGTGCGCGGCTTGAAACCGCACCGCGCTTCGATATCGACGCATGGAACGATGTCGCGCGGACCGACTGGGCGACTTCCATCTTCACCTATTTCGGTGTCGAGCCGTACTGGGAGGTCGCAGCGCGCGATACCTCCGTGGAGCCGCACGACACCGCGGGCATCATGTCGACACGTCTCGACGCGCTTGCCAAGGACATTCAGGACATGAGAGGCGAGCTCGCCCAGGCGCGCGAGGCAAACCGGGAACCGATGGCCCAGATCGTCAATCGGCTCGATGCCCTCGCGAAACGGATCGACCAGATCGAAGAAAATCGGCCGGTCAGCGGCGGGCCACCGTCACAGACGCCCGGGGCTGCATCGGAAACGTCGTCGGGTGCCCCCTCCGCACCGGAAAATCGGAGTCCGGCGCCACAATGACCGGGGGCCCGTAGATGAAGGCCCCGAGAGACGCTGACGTGAAGAACCACCATGCCTCTCGGCGCCACTCCGCTGATCTCCCTCTCTTCCCCTTACGGTTCGTAACGGATCTGCCGGATACCTGCCGCCCGCCCTTCGTTCGCCCGTATCTTGGCCCGGAACCGCGCCTTTCGGGAACGCGTTCCGAGTGCGCTATGCGCTTCATTTCATACAAAGGGGCCCCGCCATGCCCGAGCTGAAGACGCCGCCCGCCCAGCGTCAGGATCGACAGCCCGGCCTCGAGTCCGAAATGTCCCCACGACCGGAAAGCACGGCCCGGCAGTACCGGGCCGCAGACAAGCTCCGCGGCAAGGCGGCGCTCATTACCGGCGGAGACAGCGGAATTGGACGTGCAACGGCACTTGCCTTCGCCAAGGAGGGGGCGGACGTCGCGATCGTCTACCTGAACGAACACCAGGACGCTGCAGAGACCAAGCGGTTGGTCGAGGATGAAGGGGTTCGTTGTCTTACCCTCGCCGGCGATATCGGCGATGAGGAGTTCTGCCGACAGGCTGTTGACCGGACCGTAAGAACCTTCGGGCGGCTCGACATTCTCGTCAACAACGCCGGCGAGCAGCATCCCCAGGAGAGCATCGAGGACATCAGCCGCGAGCAGCTCGAGCGCACGTTTCGAACGAACATCTTTGCGATGTTCTATCTGACCAAGGCGGCAATGCCGCACCTGAAGCCCGGTGCCGCGATCGTCAACACGGCGTCGGTGACGGCATTTCGGGGCAATCCGCAGCTGCTCGACTATGCTTCGACGAAGGGCGCGATCGTCGCCTTCACGCGATCGCTGTCACGGGCCGTTGCCGAAAAGGGTATTCGCGTCAACGCCGTTGCACCGGGCCCAATCTGGACGCCGCTCCTCCCCTCGACGTTCGACGAAAAGCACGTCGAAAAGTTTGGCGGCGGCACACCACTCGGCCGCGTCGGTCAGCCGGACGAAATCGCCTCCTGTTTCGTGTTTCTCGCGTCCGAGGACTCGTCCTACATGACCGGTGAGACGCTGCATCCGAATGGCGGCGACTGGATCGGCTCGTAATCCCGCCCATGCGCCGCGAACAGATGATCAAGTCGCCTCGGCATGGAAGATTGCTTTGGGCCGCGCTCGTTCTAGGATCCGTCTTCGTCCTTGCGGCCTGTGACATCCCTCTTCGCGTACCGGAAGCGGGTGCCGACGCACAGCCGAAATCGTCTCCCGGTGAGACACCAAAACAGATCCAGGACCGCTAAGTCGTTACGGAAGCGCCAGCTCGGCGCGCGCTTTCGCTGTAATCTTCTGATGCAGGCGAAGTAAACCTTTCCACGGGTCGGCGTCGAGGGTCCGCAGACGTTCCGGAACCGTCACAACGTTGAGGTCACCCGAACGTAGCTGCGGGCCGAGTTCGGTCCATGCGAGCGGCGTTGCAACCGGAGCACCTGCTCGCGCCCGTGTCGAGAAAGGCGCCACAGCTGTGGCACCGCGATCGTTGCGGAGATAATCGATGAAAATGCGACCGGCACGCGCCGCCTTGGGCAGCGCCGTGGTGTACGTATCGGGCGCATCCTGCTCCATCGCGACGGCGATCGCCTTTGCAAATGCCTTCAGTGTCGACCAGTCGTCAATCGGCGCGACCGGCACGACGACGTGAAGTCCTTTCCCTCCCGTCGTCTTGAGGAAGCTTTCGAGACGCATCTGGCGCAAACGCTCCCTCAGCTCGGCAGCTGCCTCGGTCACCTTTTTCCACGCCACGCCCGGTCCCGGATCGACATCGAACACGATACGGTCGGGATGGTCCAGATCATCGGCGCGCGCCCCCCAAAGATGGATCTCAAGCATCCCGATCTGAACAAGCGAGACCAGATCTCGTACGTTGCTGACGAGGAGGTAATCATGCGTTCCGGACTTCTCCTCGATGGTGACCCGCTTCAGCGTCTCCGGAACCGCAGAACCGGGGTGCTTCTGATAGAAGCACTTGTTCTTCCGTCCTGACGGACACCGGACGATCGTAATCGGACGCCCGACCACATGAGGCAGCATCGCCTCGGCCACCTGCACGTAATAGGTCGCAAGATCGCGCTTGGTGAGCCCCTGATCGGCAAACAGGATCCGATCGGGATGCGTCAGTTCGATTCCGGCCACCTCGACGGAACCCGCGCGCGAACGCCCAGCGATAGGGGAACGTCCGGCCACCATCGGTGCCTCCTTTGTCGCATCTCCAATGTTTTGTCGGGCCGGAGTCCACGAAACCACGGATATCGCAAAAGGCCAACTCCTGTCCAACCTGCATACGCGTTCACGGTGGCCAAGAGCGGTTCAATCCACCACGCGCTCTTGCGGCCGGCACCGGAATCAACCTAAACGGCGCTCGGGCCCGGCATCCCTAGTCAAGCCACAGCTTCCGCCTACATCTCAGCCGTCAATCCGGTCGCGGCACGGCGACGGGCTCGGCGTCCCTTCCCGTTGTTTCCGTTGCCCTCTTTCATTCGATCAGTCGCGTCGACCGGACAGCGGCGCAAATGCGTAGCGGTATCGTCCGCGCCGGGTTCCTGCGGCGCGGCTTCCGGACCGGGGCGGCATCTGCGGCGATCGCATCGAGACTGCGTCCTGAAACGACGCTGAGAGGTTCTTCATCCAGCAGACTGTCGCCTGCCCCTGGTCGCGCGAATTCGTCGTCGCTCTTGATCAGGAGCCAGTTTTCCCTCTTCTCGCCCCCACGCCCACGCATCCGGGCCAAGAACCATCTACCTTTCAGCTTCTTGCCTTCCAGACTGAACCGCAGGCGCCCCTTGGCGTATTCTTCGGCCGGATCGCCGTCCGGAAGCCACGTACCACGATCCCACACCATCACGGCTCCGCCGCCATACTCGCCGGCCGGAATCGCACCCTCGAAATCCCCGTACTCAAGCGGATGATCCTCGACATGTACCGTGAGACGGCGATCGGCTGGATCCAGACTTGGCCCACGGGCAACAGCCCAACTCTTCAGCACGCCGTTGAGTTCGAGCCGGAAATCGTAGTGCAACCGTCGCGCCGCATGTTTCTGCACGACGAACAAGCTGCCGCCGGATCGCACAGCACTCCCGCGTGGCTCGGTCGTCTTTTCGAAGTTACGTTTGGCACGATAGCCGCCGAGCGAACTTGCCTTGCGGACTTTGTGCCCCCTCCTGCGATCTCCGAGCATCGATTTCATTCCGGTCATGCACGCCCCAACGACCGAGGCCGTTTTCGGTTCCAAGGTGAACTGTCCGGCCCGACCGCGGCAACACGAGATGCAAACGGACGAGTCTGTTTCGTGCAACCAAACGTCAAAGGCGGCGTTTAGTCGCGCATCGGAGACTCAAAACCAACACAGGAGTTGCAGACATATGCGCAAGTTTCTTTTTCCCGGCGCACTCGGCATGGCTCTGGCGGTTTCCGGCGCCGCCCTTGCACAGACTACCAACCAGCCCGGACCAGGCGGTGGACTTTCGCCTGCACGACCGGCGCCGTCCGGCGCGCCTGGCATGACGACGCAAGACCGTTCGGGAATGGCAACTGAACGTGGGTCCGTCTTTACCCCCAGCGGTGAGGTTCAGGTGAGCAATCTGATCGGCATGGACGTCAGAAATGCTCAAGGCGAGAACGTCGGCGAGATCGACGATATCTTGATCGGCAAGGACGGAAAGGTGTCGTACGCGATCGTGTCTGTCGGCGGCTTCCTCGGCGTCGGTGAGAGACACGTCCAGGTGCCGTTCAGCGAGCTTCAGATTCAGCCCGATGGCCGTCAGGTGACCTACAACACCACGAAGGATGCCCTCAAGCAGCAGCCCGAGTACAAGGTCAGGTGATGTGGAAGCCGGGCGGTGGGCCTGGTGCCTATCGCCCGGCAGAATTCCGAGGAACCCTGCGGCCACGGTTGCGTTTATTGCAAAGGCGTGCCCGACGGAGATGACCCTATTCCAAGAGGTGCATCATGCTTTACTGGGCAGTGGTGTTCTTGATCATCGCGCTGGTGGCCGGTCTGTTCGGCTTTGGCGGCGTTGCCTCGACCGCAGTCAGCATTGCACAGATTCTGTTTTTCCTGTTCCTTGTCTTCTTTGTCGTCGCCCTGATCGTCGGGCTCGTACGGCGCGGGCGACCTTAGTTCGGTCATCCGTGCCGACATGAACTCGACAGGAGGCGACATGCCTGCCAATGAAAAGCCGAACATGGGTGCCGAAGGTACCGGCGATGGCACTAACGAGTCGCAGCGGGATATTGCGATTGAAAAGCTCAAATCGGACCTGCGTTCGCTTCGGCACGACCTCGAATCCGCTGCCCGCACCGTAAACGAACTCAGCGCGTCTGCTGCAACCGAGGCGATGAGCCAGGCTCAAGCCCAAATGGAGCAGCTCCGCGCACGGCTCGATGAACTTGCCGCCGAAGCGCGCGCATACGGTAGCGAGACGACCGAAGCGATTCGACAGCACGTCCAGGAGCGGCCTTTCGCAAGCTTGGCGATTGCCATGGTGACCGGCTTCGTGTTAGCCCACCTGATGCGTCGATAATCGGCCGCCGCCAAGGCGTTCACATCAGAACGGCGACGGGCAGCTGTGTGAACAGCTCGCCGACCGCCAGCCTTCCATTTCGTGTGTCGACGGCATGCCCTGTTACCGCATCGTGCCGGCACTGCGCCCCGACATCGTCAATCGCGATCTCCGTCTCGGCCCAGCGATGTCCACCGTCAAATATCGTGTCCGCATCGCCCCATAACCTGGCGAAAAGCCGGCCCACTACGATCACGGCTGCCTGGGTGCCATCGCTTCGCGCGAAGGCGATCGTGTGTTCGGCCGCCGGTCCTCGAACCTCGATGGGGATATAGGTTCCGTACGTGAACAGCTGAGGCCGATCGTGGCGGATTGCGAGGAGACGGCGAATCAGAGCCAGCTTGATGTGTCCATCCGCCCAATGCTCGAGAAGCGGCTGCCAATCGCGAACCGTTTCCAGCGCCGCCAACAATGACACGCAGTCGTCGAAATCCACTGGCCGGCGATTGTCGGGATCCACAAGTGAAAGATCCCAGAGTTCGCTTCCGCGATACAGGTCCGGGACGCCGGGACACGTCAGCTTCAGCGTCGTCTGAACGAGACTGTTCAGCATTCCGAAGAAGGCGACCCGCGCCGCGAACGGTAGAAAGTCGTCGAGAAACAGGTTCGGCCGGCTTGTATCCACGAGATCGGCCATGAAACGGGCACAGGCGGCCTCGTACGGTTCGTTCGGGCGACTCCAGCTCGAGCGGGTCTTGGCTTCGCGCAGCGCCTTCACCGTATACCGGCGCAGGCGGTCCTGAAACGTTTCCAGCGCGGGTCCGGGCGCCGGCTTCCGCGACAGCCATTCGGCCGGCCAGGCGCCGACCAGAACCTGGTAGAATAAGTACTCATCGTTCCGCGACGGTGCCCGTCGGCCGTCGATCTCCGATCGCCTGGACCGGTTGAGAACCGACCAGCGTGCAACTCTTTCCGCCCACGCGCCGTGTTTTTCCGAGAGCACATTGATGCGCGCTCGTGCATCCTCGCCGCGCTTCGTGTCATGGGTCGCCGTCGCCAGCATGGAATGCGGCCAGGTCCTCGCGCGCTCTTCATTTGTCCTATGGAAGGCCGCGACCGAGATGCCGAACTGGCGGGAGTCCCCGCCGACCTCGTTGAGCGAGATCAGCCGGTGGTAGCGGTAGAATGCGGTGTCTTCCAGCGACTTCGCCGTTACCGGGCCGGTATACTGCTGGAACTTCATGGCAAAGCGCAGCAACTCGGCGCGTCGCGGCAGGCCCAGCAATCCCTTGTGCTCGGCAACCAGCACCTGACGGATGAAGTCGAAGATCTCGGGGCCGGGTGCACGCCAGCGCTTCTTTGCCTGGCTTATCGCCCAATCGATGTCGCGCAGATCCTCGGGCGTCACGCCTTGTTCGGTCACGTAGGTACGGTAGACCGGAAAACAGGCGACGATCTCCTTGAGAGCATCCCGCAGACGGACGCGTGTGAAATCACGCGTCCGCCAGTCCTGTTCCGCCAGTCGGTCGAGCTGGTTCGCGAGAACGGCAAGCTCGCTTGCGAGGGCCGTGTCGATGATCAGTTTCTTCGCCTTATAGAGGATTTCGTCGAAATCGAGACGCCGCCTGACGAAACCGTGATATGCCTCGGTCATCGGCCGTTCGCCTTCCGGGTCGACGAGGACGCCGTTGACGAGGTTCAGGAACTCATAGCCTGTTGTCCCCTGGACCGGCCATGAATCACGCAGCCGCTCGTGACGCGCGAGAATCTTCTCGACGATGACATAGAACAGCTTGGCCCGTGACGACGTCGCGCCTGATTGACCGCCGTCCGAAACCGGTTGCGGCGTCATCCGCCGAACAAGCGCTTGCAAAGCCGCGCAATAGGCCGCGGGGTCGAAGAGACCGTCGATATGATCGAGACGCACCCCGTGTATGAGGCCTTCCGCGACTAGACGGCCGACCAACCGGTGCATCTCGGCAAACAATCTCGGATTCTCCGGGCGGATTCCTGCGAGGTCGTTGATCTCGAAGAAACGACGATAATTGATTTCATCCGCCGCGGTGCGCCAGTAGGAGACGCGATAGAACTGACGCTCGATCAAACTGTGCAGGCGCACGAACGTTTCCGGGCGACCGGGCTCACCGTTGTAGAGGTCAGCGGCCTCGACCAGAAACCGCTTGGCATCAGGCTGCGCCGACGCCAGACGAGACAAATCGGACTTGAGACGTTGCACCCGATCGCGGGCCTCTCCCCTCCGGATGCGGGAGCGTGGCGTCGCGGAGAAAGACGCGAACTCCCCGGCAAACCGCTCGAGAGTCTCTCCGATCGGTCCGGCAGGACCGAGACGTGCTTCACTCAAGCGTCGGCGGATGATCGACGCATAGTCGCGCGGCCGGATCGGAAACCGGTTCTCGAAATACCAGATGCTGAATCCACCGTACTCGACGTCGAATTTGAGTCGCAGTTCGCCGCGCTCCAGTACGGCGCCGTACTGATCACCGAGTACCGGAAGTAGCACTTTCCCTGGAAAGCTACGTCGCGGTGCGCTCCAGTCGATATCGAAATAATCGGCATAAGGCGAAGACTCGCCCCATTCGAGGACGTCGAGCCACCATGCATTGTCCGTCTTTCCCACGCCCATATGGTTCGGTACAAAATCGAGGATCTGCCCCATACCATGGGCGCGCAGCGCCCGGCAGAATTTCGAGAAGCTCTCCGGTGAACCGATCTCGGGATTGAGCGCGTTGTGGTCGATTATGTCGTATCCGTGCGAGCTGCCGGGGCGTGCCTTGAGATATGACGACGCGTAGACGTGCGTCACCCCGAGTGCCGCCAAGTACGGGACGAGGGCGGTCGCATGATCGAACGTGAACTCCCGGTTGAACTGCAACCGGTACGTCGCGAGCGGAATTCGCGAAGGTGTCCCCATGCCTCCACCTACCATTGGTGCGGCAACGGCCGCTCCTCGGTCAGTATCCGCACGGCACGCCTTACTCTCGAATCCTGCCTGATTCCATCGATGTCCACCGGCAGACGCCGCCGCCAGTTCGGATGCTCGTGGAGCGTGCCCGGCAGATTGGCCTGCTCCTTCACGCCAAGAAGATCCTCGAGTCCCACCATCAGCATCCGACAGGGCGTACGTGCGATGAAGCGCAAAATGGCCTCGAACGGCACCTCGTCGCAATCGTAAGACTCATCGATCAATCCCACGCGGCGGAGAGCTTCGACGAGCGCCGTACGGTCACGGCGCCGCACCTGCCGTTCGCCCTCGGCCGCCTCCGAAGTCGGGTATGCGTTGAGGCGCACCCGCTCCTCGATATCGGTCCCGCCCCAATAGCCCCAGACCGTCGGAAGGTCATGTGTCGTAATGGAAACGAGCGCATCGGGGGGATAATCGTTTGGCGGGCGAAACCGCCCTTGCGAATCGCGCTCGAAGTACAGCAAGCAATAGGACAGCAGGCCGGCACGGCGCATGGCCGGTTGAAACCCTTCCGGCAAAGTGCCGAGATCCTCGCCGATGACGAGGCATCGGTTCCGCCAGCTCTCGAGCGCCACGACGCCGATCATCTCGTCGAAAGGATAGGCAACGTACGCGCCTTCCGACGGGCTTCTCCCTTCGGGAATCAGGAATAGCCGCATCAAACCGAGAACATGGTCGATGCGCAGCGCGCCGGCCCATCGCATGTTTGCGCGCAACAGTTCGGCGAACGGGGCGAAGGCCTGCTGACGCAAGGCCGCCGCATTCAGCGGCGGCAATCCCCAGTTCTGCCCGTTACGGTTCCACAGATCAGGGGGCGCACCGATCGTGGCGCCGACCGCGACGAGCTCCGGCGCCGCCCACGCATCGGCCCCTGCCGCATCGGTTCCGACGGCCAGATCCAGGTAGAGCCCGATCGGCATGCCGCCCGTCCGCCCCGCCTCGACGCAACGCGCGAGCTGAAGTTCGGCCTGCCATTGCAGATAGATGAAGAATTCGACTTTCTCGGCCTTCTCGCGGGCAAACGCCGCGACATCGACCGAATCCGGCCAACGATATTCCGGTGGCCACTGGCGCCAGTCGCGCAACCAAGTATCACGTTCGCCGAACGACTCCCGCAACGCCTGAAATACCGCAAACCGCTCCAACGCCGGGTTGCGCGACGCTCTGTATTCATCGAAAGCTCTGCGACGGATGCCATCGGCCGGTTCGCATCGGCGAAACGAGCGATGGAGCAACTCCAGAATCTGGCGTTTAAGCGCCGTCACGCCCCGATAGTCGACGAGCGGCGCCTCACGGATGCGGGCGAGCTCCGCCTGGAATGCCGGAGACGTGACCAAGCGTTGAGCCTCGTCACACGCGGCGAAATCATCTACCGCCTCGACGTCGAGATAGAGCGGACTGAGGAAGATCCGGCTCGAAGGCGAGTACGGGCTTATATGATCCGGGTCGTCCAGGAACAAGGCGTGAAGGGGATTGACCCCGACCGCCGACGCGCCGGCGCCGGCCGCCCACGACACGAGCTCACGCAAGTCGGAGAAATCACCAATACCCCAGTTTCGCGACGACCTGAGGCCGTAGAGTTGAACCACAATACCCCATATCCGGCCGCCATGTTCGAATATCGGCGGGCAGAATGCACGAGCCGGGGTCACAATGACCGTCGTTCTGCCCGTCAAACGACCGTGCGGCCCCTCGAGAACCAAATCGAGTGCGTGATAACCCAGCGAAAGATGCTGCGGCAAATCGAGCCGGCGGCGCTCATAAGCCTTCTCGCCCACAGCCACGCCGACCGACGACGCGAGCCGAGCGATGGCCGTATCTGCCGCGTGCCGAGATCCGCCCTCCTCTGTCAATATCCACCGGATCCGCCCGGTCGCGTCCTCTTGGGAGAGGGTGATGGCGACGAACTTCGGCGCGTCTTCACGCAGAACGACCACCGGATCGACGATCGATGCAACGGCTCTGCGATCCAGTTCCACGAGAGCGCGCTCGGCATCTTCCTGGCTGTCGACGCGAATACCGAACACCGACAGCAGCGCGCGCTTTGTCTGATCAGGAACGGTCCGGCAAACCCCTTGCTGGTCCCGGTACGCATGTCCGATCCCGAGCCTCTCTGCCAGAGCGTCGATCGGATTGGTTGTCACTGCCGTACGCCTTTGCCGGTCTTGAACCAGGCAACCGACCATGGCGGCAGCCAGGCCGTGGTGCTTGCGCCCCGGATATCCGGATGCGTTGCGAAAACGAGGCGTCCCTGCGAAAGATCGGTCACCGGCGGACCGGCCTCATCGATCAGCTGCGCGACAAGTTCAAGACCATCGCCATCGACCATCTGCCATCGTACACGGAGCGTCCCGCCGTTGCGGACATCGTAGGTGGCGGCGCCCCCCGCAATGTCCTTGAGGCGCGGCACGATCTCCCGCCGGCGCAGATCGAGCAGCCGTCGGTAGTATGCCAGCATCACCTTATGCGGCGATTGTTCCAGCTCCGCCCAGTTCAGTCGCGCCGACAGGAACGTGGCCACGGCTGTGGGATCGGGAATACGATCGCGCGCGTCCGGATCCTGAAACTCCTTGAAGCGTGCGAACTCGAGCCGTCGTCCCTCCCGCACCTTCGCGGCAAGCTCGGGGCCGAAATCGCAGAAGAACGCAAACGGCGTGGAAGCGGCCCATTCCTCGCCCATGAACAGGAGCGGCGGCGACGGCGCCAGGAGATAAATGGCCGCGGCCGCGCGCACGGCCTCCGGCGATGCGATCTGCGTTATTCGGGCCCCAAAGGCCGTGTTGCCGACCTGATCGTGGTTCTGCAGAAACGAAACGAATGCCGTCGGGAGAAGTTGCCCGCTTGGCTCTCCACGCCGCTTCCCGCCACGATGCTCGGACGGTTCGCCCTGGTAGCCGAAACCTTCGGCCAGCGCACGCCCGAGCCATCGTACCGGCCGTTCCGCATAATCGGCATAGTACCCGTCGCGGACGCCGGTAATCGCGACATGCAGCGCGTGATGAACGTCGTCGTTCCATTGCGCATCATAGAGGTCGCGTCGCCGTGATGCGGGTTGCAGAAGTGTGACGGCGTTGTTGTCGTTCTCGAGCACGAGATGCACGTGCCGATCCGAAAAATGGCGTCGGACCGTGTCGGCCATCTCGACGAGCACGTTCGGTCGACTCTCGTCGATGATGGCGTGGACCGCATCGAGCCGCAGACCGTCGATGTTGTACTCCTTGAGCCAGTAGAGTGCGTTGTGGATCATGAAGTCGCGCACGACGCGACTGTGCTCGCCGTCATAGTTGATTGCCGCCCCCCATGGGGTGTGGTGCCGCTCGGAAAAGAACGGCTTCGCATAAGCGCCAAGATAGTTTCCTTCCGGGCCGAAATGGTTGTAGACGACATCGAGAAACACCATCAACCCTCGCCGGTGTGCCGCTTCGACGAGAAGCTTGAGGTCGTTCGGACGACCGTATGTGCCATCGGGCGCGAAGAGATAGACGCCGTCGTATCCCCAGTTGTGCCGTCCTGGCGCCTCGGCCAGCGGCATGAGTTCGATGGCCGTAATGCCGAGTCCGACCAGATGATCGAAGTGTTCGGCGATGCCGGCATAAGAGCCGCTGCGACTGAACGTGCCGACATGAAGCTCATACAGAATCGTCTCGTCCCACGGGCGCCCGCGCCAGCCGTCGTCCTTCCAGTCGAACGCCGTCGGATCGACGACGGTGCTCCAGCCGTGAACGTCCCCGGCCTGATCCCGCGAGGCCGGATCGGGAACCTGCATGTTCTCGTCGACGACATACATGTAGCGGCTTCCGGGTCGTGCCGCGTCCGTCGTGAGCTCGAACCATCCCTCGCCCTTGGCTTGCATCGGCAGAACGCGGCCTGGCCCACCCGTATTGAGCTTGAGGCCGACACGCTTGGCTGACGGAGCCCAGAGCCGGAAGCGGACGCCGCCATCGTCCAGGACAGACGCGCCGAACGGCATGTCGTGGCGACGTTTCATCGGAAGCTGCTAGGGAGCTGAGCCGTACACGGCACGTTTGCCCGTTCCCACCATGACGACGACCGAACGGCCCTTCACGAACGTATGTTCCCCGCCGAAAACTTCTTTTTTCCGGCCGATCCCCTTGGCCGCGGCGGTATCGAAAACGACCGACCAGTGCGCGACGGCGGCGACGTCGGGCATCTTGAACCGCATGTCCTCGTGGTGCGCATTGAGGACGAGAATGACCGGCGCCTCGTTATCGATCTCCGTATCGGTCAACCCGTGATCCTGCGAGAGTTCGCCCCACAGCATCAGCGCGAGAAAGCGCGCTTCCGGGAAAAGCCAATCCGCCGGTGTCATCTCACCGCCGTCGGGCCTCAGCCAAGTGACGTCTTTTTGCCTACCGTGCCGTACCGGCGTGCCCCTCAGAAACTTGCCGCCCCGCGGCCACTTGTACTTCCTGCAAAAGGCGATCAGCCTGCGGAGGAAATGGAACAGCTCCCATCTCCCGTGATCGTCGCAGGTCGGCCACGTGACCCAGCCGATCGGGTTATCCTGACAGTACGGATTGTTGTTTCCCTTCTGACTGTTACCGAACTCGTCGCCGGCGAGAATCATCGGCACGCCCAGCGACAGCAGCAACGTCGCCAACATGTTCCGTTTCTGTCGTTCGCGCAGTTGGAGGATCTGCTCATCGTCCGTTTCGCCCTCCACACCGCAGTTCCAGCTGTAGTTTTCCGAGATGCCGTCCCGATTATGCTCGCCGTTCGCCTCGTTGTGCTTTCGGTTGTAGCTCACGAGATCCTGCAACGTGAACCCGTCATGGCACGTGACGAAATTGATGGTCGCCCACGGCCGGCGCGCCCGGCGATCATAGAGGTCGGCCGACCCGGTGATACGCTTCGCCACCTCGCCGATCAGTCCGCCGTCGCCACGCCAGAAACGCCGTATCGTGTCGCGATAGCGGTCATTCCATTCGGACCAGCCAGGCGGGAAGTGTCCCACCTGATAGCCGCCGGGTCCGATGTCCCACGGCTCTGCGATCAGTTTGACCCGAGACAGAACGGGATCTTGGCGCACCGCCTGCAGAAACGGTGCATGCTCGTCATATCCGGCAGGCCCCCGTGCGAGCGTCGTCACAAGGTCGAATCGGAAGCCGTCGATGCGCATTTCCTCGACCCAATATCGCAGCGAGTCCATGACCAGCTGCAGAACACGCGGGTGCTCGAGGTTGAGGACATTGCCGCACCCGGTGAAGTCCTCGTAGTAACGCCGGTCGCCTGGGACGAGTCGGTAATAGCTGGCGTTGTCGATTCCCCTGAAGCCCAGGGTGGGGCCGAGATGGTTGCCCTCGGCGGTGTGGTTATAGACGACGTCGAGAATGACCTCGATTCCAGCGGCGTGAAGCCGGGATACCATGGTCTTGAACTCGTTGACGTCCTGACCGGAAAGATATCGCGGCTCCGGCGCGAAGAAGCCGATCGAGTTGTATCCCCAGAAATTGCGTAGATTCTTCCCGAGCAGGTACCGATCGTCGACGAACGCATGAACCGGCAGCAGCTCGACAGCCGTGATGCCAAGCCGGGTCAGGTACTCAGTTGTTTCGGGTGCGCAAAGGGCCGCAAAGGTCCCGCGAATGACGGGAGCGATGTCGCGTCGTTGCATCGTGAAACCGCGCACGTGCAGCTCATATATGACCGTATTGGCCCATGGTGTTTCCGGTCGCCGGTCACCGTTCCAGGAGAATGCCGTGTCCAGAAGAACGCATTTCGGCATGCCTCGGGCGTTGTCGCGCCGATCGAAGGAGAGATCCTGCCGCGGGCTGCCGACCCGATAGCCGAAATGCGCATCCGACCAGCGAATGTGCCCGGACAGAGCCTTCGCGTACGGGTCGAGCAGAAGCTTGTGATGATTGAATCGGTGCCCATGTGCCGGGTCGTAGGGCCCGTAGACGCGATATCCGTAGAGCATCCCCGGCCGCGCATCGGGGAGATACGCGTGCCAGACCTCGTCGGTCCGTTCCATGAAGCGGACCCGGCCGATCTCGCGCGTCCCGGCGGCATCGAAGATCGAAAGCTCGACGCGCTCAGCGGTCGCTGAAAACAGGGCGAAGTTGGCGCCCTTGCCATCCCACGTCGCACCGAGCGGATATGGCCGGCCCGGCTCCACACGCTGCCGCGCTGACCACATCTTCGGCGCATCAGGCATCGCGGACGGGCCGCAGAATCAGCACGCCGAGTGGCGGCAGCACGAGACTGAGAGAGAACGGCCGTCCTTGCCAGGGAATGGGATCAGCCTGTATGCGCCCCATGTTTCCGGCGTTGCTGCCGCCATATGCGCCCGAATCCGAATTGATGAGCTCGACATAGGCGCATCCTTCGGGGACGCCGATGCGATACTCGGTCCGCACTGCCGGCGTGAAGTGGCATACGACGACGACGTAGTCTCGAGGATCGGCACCGCGGCGCATGAACGCGACCACGCTCGAAGC
The DNA here is from genome assembly GCA_937926175.1 of uncultured Rhodospirillales bacterium. Lineage (GTDB taxonomy): Bacteria > Pseudomonadota > Alphaproteobacteria > CACIAM-22H2 > CACIAM-22H2 > CALANV01. Next base: position 105,427 of record CALANV010000057.1, read on the forward strand.
CTCGTCGGCGCCGTCTATCCACTCGAAACCTTCCTGTTGACAGTCGCGCGCGTGCAGAGCCGGAACCGACCGGTAGAGGCGATTGAGATCCCAAACCAGCCGCTGCACGCCTGCATGAAACGGGTCGTTGAGCAGATGCCAGTCGAGAGATGTCTGGTGACTCCATTCCCGCTCCTGCGCGAACTCGTTTCCCATGAACAGGAGCTTCTTTCCCGGATGGGCATACATGAACACGTAATAGGCGCGCAGGTTGGCGAACTTCTGCCAACGATCACCGGCCATCTTTGCCAGCAGCGATCCCTTGCCGTGGACGACCTCGTCATGCGACAGCGTCAGGACGAAGTTCTCGCTGAACGCATAGGCAAAGCTGAACGTAAGCTCGTTGTGATGGTAACGGCGATACACGGGGTCGCGGCCGAGATACGACAGCGTGTCGTGCATCCAGCCAAGATTCCACTTGTAACCGAAGCCGAGCCCACCCGTGTCGACCGGCCGTGAAACGTTCGGCCATGCGGTCGACTCCTCGGCGACGGTTATGGCGCCGGAATACTGTCCGTAGACCAGCCGGTTCAGCCGTTGCAGAAAATCGATCGCCTCGAGGTTTTCGCGGCCGCCATATTTGTTCGGGATCCATTGGCCGGGTTGTCGGCTGTAATCGCGATAAAGCATCGAGGCCACCGCGTCCACGCGCAAGCCATCGACGTGATACTGGTCGAGCCAGAACAGCGCGCTCGACAACAGGAAGTTCGCGACCTCGTTCCGGCCGTAGTTGTAGATGAGCGTGTTCCAGTCGACGTGCCGGCCTTCCTCCGGATTGGCGTGCTCGTAGAGATATGTGCCGTCGAAAAAGCAAAGGCCATGAGGATCATCGGGAAAGTGGCCCGGAACCCAGTCGAGGATGACGCCAATTCCGGCCTGGTGAAACGTATCGATGAGGGTCCGAAACTCGTCGGGGGTTCCGTATCGGCTGGTTACCGCGAACATTCCGGTCGGCTGATAGCCCCAAGATCCGTCGAACGGATGCTCGGTGACCGGCATGAACTCGACATGGGTGAACCCCATGTCCTGAACGTACGGAACGAGTTCCGCAGCAAGTTCGCCGTAGGTCAGGGATCGCCCGCCCTGCTCGATCTTCCGTCGCCATGATCCGAGATGCACTTCGTAGATCGACATCGGTGCGGCGAGAGCGCTGGCGGCGTCACGCGTCTTCATCCATGTATCGTCGTTCCATTCGTACCGGCTCAGATCGTAAACGATGGATGCGGTAGCCGGCGGGCGCTCGGCGTAGAATGCGACCGGATCGGCCTTGAGCGGCAGCAACGCCCCGTTTCGCGCCTTGATCTCGTACTTGTACAAGGCGCCGACGCCGATCTCCGGAATGAAGATTTCCCACACGCCGCATTCATGACGCAGCCGCATCGAATGCCGGCGGCCGTCCCAGCCGTTGAACTCGCCCACGACGCTGACACGGCACGCGTTCGGCGCCCACACGGCGAAACCGACCCCGGCTATGCCTTCGATCGTCATCGGATGCGCGCCGAGACGTTCGAACGAACGGGTATGCGTGCCCTCCGCCAGCAGATAGACGTCGAGTTCGCCCAGTATGGGCGGGAACCGGTACGGATCCTCCAGCTCGACGACCGAGGATCCGTCATCGACTCTCAACCGATATGGGAATGGGCTCCGGTGGGCGATCACGCCGGCGAACACGCCCTCATCGTGAATGCGGCTGAGTTCCGCGGCCGGCTTGCCGGTCATGGCGTCGATCACCGTGACATGGCGTCCGCCCGGCTGAAACGTCCGCACGACGACGCCGTCGTCCTGGCGGTGGATGCCGAGATAGGCGAACGGATCCGGATGATCGGCTGTGGCAATCAGATACGCCTGGTCGAGTTCTTCATGGAGCATGCCCAGCCCCCAAGGACTCGGGGAAAAGGAACTTCATCGCGCCGGACAGGGGGATGCCGATCCAGTTCGGCCGGTTGGCAAGCTCGTAGCGCAGCTCGTAGAAGATCTTCTCGAGCATGAAGAGAACGAGAAGCTTGTGAACCGTCCCCTCGTCGGCCGGCACGCTTCGGCATCCCTGGCATGCTTCCGCATAGCCCCTCAGGAACGCGGCACTGGCCTGATCGCGCCAGATCATGGCCTGACGCTCGAAAAGCTCACGGCGGTGCGGATGATCCTGGACGACGCGCGACAGGGCCGCCCAGGCAGCGTAGTCGAATGAGCGCAGGAGGCCGGCGACGTCCCTAAGCGGCGAATGCTTCACCCGACGCTGCTCGAAGGCTTTATGCGGTTCGCCCTCGAAATCGATGATGAAGAAATCCTGCTGCACGACGAGGACCTGCCCCAGATGGAAGTCGCCATGGATGCGCGTTTTCGTCGCGGCGACACGATCGGGTATCTGATCGTCGATGCGGGCGAAAATCTGATCGCGATGGGCGATGAGAAACTCCGCGTCGCGCCGTGCGTCCGGATCGAGGCTGGCGAGACGTGGCGCAAGGGCCGCCAAGGCCCTTTCGGCTTCCTCGTGCGCGGCCGCGCGCCACTGATCGATATCCTGAGCCGTCACCGGCTCGGGCCGGAATGCAGGGTCTTCCGTATCGATGGCAAGGGCCCGGTGCATCTCGGCGGTCCGGCGGCCGAGCTGGTGCATCCCTGTAAGGTAAAGCGCATGCCGGTCGGGACGCGCCTCGACCTCTTCGACCGGCAGCAACGCACATTCGTCGAGGAACTGGCCAAGATAGGTCATCGCCTGTGACCACCCATCGCCCTGATTCCGGACGAAGCCATGAACGATGGCCAGCGCCGTCGGCGTACCGTCGTCGCCTACATGCTCCACCGTTCCGAGGACGGGCGGCGTGTTCGCGAACTGGGCGTCGTCGGTGAGAAACCGGCCCATCTCGATCTCGGGCTGGATGCCGGGGTGCACCGCGCGATAGAGCTTAACAACGACATAGTCCTCGACCAGAATCGACGTATTCGTCTGCTCGCGACCGACGAGGCGGACGGTGGGCTGTTCGGGGCGGAAAGATCGGTCGAAGGCGCGCGTCGGCGTGAACTTGAAGGTCCCGTTTGTCGCCGGAATCATGCGCGCCGCACCGATATGGTCGAGGAGATCGACGATGAACTCGTCGACGGAGGCCGCATCCAGAAGGACCCCCTCCCTTGGCCCCTGGCGCAGTTTGGCAATTATGTAAGGCTGGCAGGACGGCGTGACGGAGTTCACCGCCTTCCACTGGGCGGCAAGCGGCAGAAAATACCGCTGGGTCGAACCGGGCTCCGACAGTCTGGCCTCGACGAGCGTGAGCAGCCAGTTCCGATCGGCTGCCGGCGTGCTCGTCGTCGCGACCACGCAGCTTTGCAGCACGACATCCTTCCCCGAAAACCAGCGCTGCTGTAGCAAGTACGCCGGAAGCACATCGCGCTCGATCATCGCTTTTCCGCGCCCCTCGACCACGTCGCTCCATCCGCGCGACCAGATGATGGTCACGTACTCCGGCATTACGACGGTATCGGGCGCCGCCATGAAATCGTCCCGCAGCTTGGCCGGATCGGCCAGCAGAAACCAATAGAACGCATAACCCGGGCAGGTCAGCACATAAGGTCCCGCGCCGATCTGCGAAAAAAGCACGCGTCCGGTCAGTTCCACGGGCACCTGCCCGCGATAGTGCGAAAGGTCGAGCTCGACCGGCTGCGGATAGCGCGACAGGTTCGCCACGCACAGGACCGTCTCGTCGTCGTATTCCCGCAAGTAGGCAAGGATGCGCCGGTTCTTTGGGTAGATCAGCTTGAGGCTGCCGCGGCCGAACACCTTGCGCGCCTGCCGCACGGCGATCATGCGCTTGGTCCAGTTGAGGAGCGAAGACGGGCTCCGGCTCTGCGCCTCGACATTTATCGCCTGGTAGCCATAGACGGGGTCCATCAGCGGCGGCAGATATAGCTGGGCCGGATCCGCACGCGAGAATCCGCCGTTCCTGTCCGGCGTCCACTGCATCGGCGTTCTGACGCCGTTGCGGTCGCCCAGGAAAATGTTGTCACCCATGCCGATTTCGTCGCCGTAGTACAGGATCGGCGTGCCAGGCATCGACAGCAGCAGACTGTTCATCAGCTCGATCTTGCGGCGATCGTTCTCCATCAGCGGCGCCAGCCGGCGCCGGATCCCGAGATTCAGCCGCGCCCGTGGATCCGCCGCGTACGTGTTCCAGAGATAGTCCCGCTCAGAATCCGTCACCATCTCGAGCGTCAGCTCGTCATGGTTCCGCAGGAAGATTCCCCACTGACAAGTCTCCGGAATCTCGGGCGTCTGGCGCAGAATATCGGTGATTGCATGCCGGTCTTCCTGCGCGATCGCCATGTACATGCGCGGCATCAACGGGAAGTGATAGGCCATGTGGCACTCGTCCCCGTCGCCGAAATACTGCTGCACATCCTCGGGCCACTGATTCGCCTCGGCAATGAACATCCGGTTCTTGTGGCGCTCATCCAGTGCATGGCGGAGTTTGCGGATCACCTCGTGCGTCTCGGGCAGGTTCTCGTTGTTGGTCCCTTCGCGCTCACAGAGATACGGGATCGCATCGAGCCTCAACCCGTCGACGCCCAGATCGAGCCAGAAACGCATCACATTGATGACCGCGCGCACGACCTGAGGATTGTCGAAATTGAGATCCGGCTGATGCGAGAAGAAGCGATGCCAGTAATACTGCTTCGCGACCGGATCCCATGCCCAGTTGGACGTTTCCGTGTCGCGGAAAATGATGCGCGTCCCGGCGTAACGCTGATCCGTGTCGCTCCAGACGTACCAGTTCCGGTACGAACTTCCTGGCCGGGCACGGCGCGCCCGCTGAAACCACGGATGCTGATCCGACGTGTGGTTGATCACCAGCTCGGTGATCACGCGGATGTTCCGGCGATGCGCCTCCCGCACGAACCGCGAGAAGTCCCGCATCGTTCCGTAGGCCGGGTTGACGGCCGTATAGTCGGAAATGTCATAACCGTCGTCGCGCAGCGGCGATGGATAGAACGGCAGCAGCCAGATGGCCGTGATGCCGAGGTCCTGCAGATAATCGAGCTTTTCCGTCAGACCGACGAAGTCTCCAAGGCCATCTCCGTTCGAGTCGTAAAAGGCCTTGACGTGAACCTCGTAGATGATGGCGTCCTTGTACCAAAGTGGGTCGTCGGCGAGCATCGAGCGCTCCGCTCGGACAGTTCTTGATTACGCACCGATCCGAAATATTGCCGCCGGCACCTTGGTCGGGTCCAGTTCAACGCGCTGCTGTGGGCCGCGCCAGCGGTGACGGGAGCCGACGAGCAGTTCCTCGACCTCGAACTCTCGATCCGCCTCGATCCCGAGCCTGTCCAACGGAAGACTGACCGTGGCGGCATGAGTCGCGAACGGGTCGAGATTCACGGCGGTGAAAATCCGATTGGAGCCGTCCTTGCTGATCTTTCCATAAAATATGATGTCGTCGTCGTCGGCCGGGTAGAAACGCAGATTCAGGAACTCCTGCAATGCCGCATTGTCGCGGCGGATCGTGTTCACGGTGCGAATCACGTCCTTGATGTTGCCCGGGCGGTCCCAGTCCCAGACCTTGTACTGATACTTTTCCGAGTCTGCGTATTCCTCCGTTCCGGGAATCGCCCGATTCTCGCACAGCTCGAAACCGTTGTAGATCCCGTAGACACTCGACAGCGTCGCGGCCAGAACCAGTCTGATGATGAAGGCCGGGCGTCCGCCCGTCTGCAGAAACGGTGGCAGAATGTCCGGCGTGTTGGTGAAGAAGTTCGGCCGGAAATACTCCCGCATCTCTGTCTGGGTGAGCTCCGTCAGATACTCGATCAGTTCCGGCTTGGTGTTGCGCCAGGTAAAATAGGTGTAGGATTGTGTGAAGCCGACCTTCGCCAGCCGGCGCATCATCTTCGGACGCGTGAATGCCTCGGACAGGAAAATGACGTCCGGGCGCTCGAGTTGGATCTGCCGGATCATCCATTCCCAGAACGGGACCGGCTTCGTATGGGGGTTGTCGACGCGGAACGTCTTGACTCCCTGCCTGATCCAGAACAAGACGACGTCGCGTAATTCTTCCCACAAGCCTTTCGCGTTGGGCCCGTAAAAGTTTACGTTCACGATATCCTGGTACTTCTTCGGCGGATTCTCCGCGTGCTTGATCGTGCCGTCCGGACGGAAGGTGAACCACTCGGGATGGTCCGCGATCCACGGATGGTCCGGCGAGCACTGGATCGCGAAATCCAGCGCCACTTCCATGCCATGGTTGCGGCAGGCGCCGACAAAGCGCCTGAAATCCTCCAGCGTCCCGAGATCGGGATGCACCGCCGTGTGGCCACCCTCCTTCCCCCCGATCGCGTAAGGACTTCCGGGATCATCGGGCCCGGCATGCAACGTGTTGTTCGGCCCCTTGCGATTGGTCCGGCCGATGGGGTGGATCGGCACCAGGTAGACGACGTCGAACCCCATATCGCGGATGGCGGGCAAACGCGCGATGCAATCCTCGAAGGTGGCGCTGCGGCCGGGTACGATACCCTGCGAACGCGGGAACATCTCGTACCAGGACGCGAAACGGGCTGCCGCGCGATCGACCACGACCTCGAGTTCGCGATCGAAGGTGGTGCGATCCTCGCGTGGACCCCAGCGCGCCATGAGCCTTTGCATCTCCTTCGACAATAGAATCGATGCGCGGTCGGACGTCTCGGCCGTGCGATTGAATCCGCGGATCGCGTCCTCGAGGACCTGACGGTCCTGCCGGTCGGCGACCTCCGCTGCGGCGGCGACGATTTCGCGTCCCTCGATCAGGTCGATATCGACGTTCTGTCCGGCATCGATCTTCTTCACGACGTCCTGGCGCCACGAGGCAAAGACGTCGGTCCACGCCTCGACCGTGTAAAGATACCGCGTGTTACGTTCGAGCACGAACGAACCCGTCCAGCGGTCGTTGTCGTGGTGGTGCATCGGCGCCTCGTGCCGGACGCCGTCATCAACCGCACGAAACCGGATGGTCGCACCGATCACGTCATGACCATCGCGGAAGATGTCGGCCCAGACATCGAAACGGTCGCCCACCACCCGTTTCACCGGGAAACGCCCGCAATCGAGTTCCGGATAGATATCTTCGATGATGATGCGCGCCGTCGGCGACCACATCGGGTGCGCCTGCGGGCCCTTTGCACGCGAGCCCCCTTTCCGGGCGTTTTTTCTTTCGTTGCTCCGCGTGCCGGTCGTCATGTCACGCCACCGCCTTTCAAGCTACTTCCGGTCGATGTCGGGTTGCGGATACGATGCCGTTCGTCCGGACCGTCCGACGTCGGTCATGCCCCTGCAGCCAGCGGCAGATGTGCGTCCGCGCCCCTCTGCGCCAGTTCGGTGACGAAGCGATCATACCACTTCTCGATGTCGTTTGCGCGAAGTGCACTGATCATCGCCCCCCAGCGCTCGCGACGTGCGGCAAGAGGCATGGAAAGCGCCTTCTCGATACTTCGCCCGAGCTCGTCGATATCGTATGGATTGACCAGTAGCGCGGCGTCGAGTTCTCGTGCTGCCCCCGCAAGCGTCGACAGCACCAGAACACCGGGGTTTTCGGGGTCTTGTGCCGCGACATATTCCTTGGCGACGAGGTTCATTCCGTCGCGCAGGGGCGTAACGCACGCAACCGGGCTCATCCGATAGAGGCTTGCAAGGGTTCGCGGCGCGAAACTCCGATTAATGTAACGGACGGCACTCCACTCGAGATCGCTGAAGCGCCCGTTGATCTCGCCGACCAGCCTCGCAAGCTGGTGCTGAACCTGCTGATAGGCGTGGACGTCGGTACGGGTCATCGGCGTGATCTGAAGGAACGTCACGCGCCTCTGTTCGTCCGGATAGAATTCGAAGAACCGCCGGTAGGCCTCCAGCCGCTGAAACAGCCCCTTGCTGTAGTCGAGCCGGTCGACGCCGATCACGACCTTTGCGCCCTTCAGGCTGTTCCGCAGCTGGACCGCCGATGGGGCATGGACGGCTCCCGCGGCCATCTGGGCAAACTGTTCCACATCGACGCCGACGGGAAATGCGCCAAGACGCACGGTACGGCGCCCGAACCGCAGCGTCTCTCCGGACTCCGGAATCGCCCCCAGCTCGTGTTCCGCGTAGTCCAGGAAAAAGCACTGGTCGTCGACCGTCTGGAAGCCGACGACGTCATAGGCAAGCAGCGTACGGAAAAGTTCATCATGGTGCGGCAGACAGGCAACGACGCTCCGGCCCGGAAACGGCGTGTGCAGAAAAAAGCCCAATGGACCGTCGAATCCGAAACGCCGCAGGAACTCTCCGACCATGATGAAATGATAGTCGTGCACCCACACCATTGCGCCGCCGTCGGTCACGCGCATGATCGCCCGAGCCATGAATTCGTTGATCGTCTTGTAGCTGGCGAAGGCATCGCCGTCGTACCGGAGCAGGTCGATGCGGTTGTGCAGAATCGGCCACAGGGCGCCATTGGCCATGCCGTTGTAGTAGCCGCCGAAATGCCGCTCCGGGAGATCCACCGTGGCGACCGCGCCTGCCACCGCCGTCGACAGCGACGGCAGCAGCGGACCGGTCTCGGTACGGGAAAGATTGCCGCTCCATCCCAGCCATACGGCCCCGCGCTTCTCGACAGCGCGCGACAAGGCAACGGCCAGTCCGCCTTGCACTCCCCCCTTGTGAGTCGCAAGCGCAACGCGGTTCGAAACAAGGACGACGGTCATAGAAAAAGCACAGAAAAGAGTACGAAAAAACAGGCGGATACACGGAACTCCCAAAGGAACGCGGCCTAGCTGCGTTCGTTCCTGCATCTGGCCAACTTCGGCCATAACTTTGTCGGGTTCTGGTCGCGGTGCAGCCGGCACCGCCCGCCGCGCCTCTGCCCGTCGCGGAGCCGAGGTGCGACGACGTCAGTCCGCCGCGGCGAACTCGTCCTCGACCTTGCTGTCGTCGGTCTTGGGCGATAGCCCCTGCTCGGACAACAGACGCCGCAACTCCACACGGGCGCGGTTGAGCCGCGACTTGACCGTGCCCACCGCGCACTTGCAGACCTCGGCCGTATCCTCGTAGCTCAGCCCCGCAGCGGCCACCAAGATCAGCACCTCGCGGTGCTGGACTGACATCTTCATCAGCGCTTTCCGCAGCTCCCCGAACTCGACCGCCGAAAGCTGGCCCGGTGGCGTCGGCAGCGCCGCATCGACGAGATCATCGACGGGTTCGACCTCGACCTTCCGCCGACGGAGATCGCTGATGTGCTGGTTGCGCAGAATGGTGAGAAGCCACGCCTTGATATTGGTGCCCTTCTGGAACTTGTCTTCGGCCGCGAGAGCGCGAACCAGGGTGTCGTGCACGAGATCGTCGGCCCGCTCCTTGTTCCGGGTCAGCACGCGCGCGAATGCGCGCAGCTGTGGCAAGCATTCTACGATCTGTGCCCGAAAATCACTGCTGCCGTCCATTCAGGCTCCTTCGTTGTACGACCGCCTCGGTTCGATTTCGATTACGTCGCCAGCGAAACCCGACGACGCCCAGACGTACTGGACGTATAGGTTATCACCTGGGGCCTGCCACTCCCATGTATTTGTTCGGGCGGGAAGCAGTCCCGAGAAGCCGAACTTCTGATCCTTGGCCGTGACGCCAATAGTTGAGCCGGAACCGACCTGCCCGTTTATTTTGTTCTGTTGGGATTTTTCAGGAGCTCCAGCATCTCCGGTGGGATAGGTTCGTTGATAACGGCCCGATAGAGCAGGTGCAGGCGCCGATCGAGCCATTCATCGAATGAATCGGGAGGATCCGCCGCGCCCCCCGTCCCGCCGCTGGTCTCCGTCTTGGCCGAAGCGGCACGGGCGTTCGCCGACATGTCCGCCTTGCCTCGGCGACCAGACTGATCGAGTTTCATCAAGATCACTCCTGCTGCTCCTACTGTGCAACTGCACATGCCGGTAGCCTCGTCGCTTCACCGGGCCGCGACGGCATCCGAATAAAACGTCGAGCGAATCCCAAAAGTTCCGAGGGGCCCTGGGCGAACGGGCGCAAGGTAGCGCTTCCCGGGGCCGCCCGGCGGCCTGGTTAGAACACGGGTCCCCTCGGCACGACCCGCCTATCGTCGATTGTGCTCCGCCGCCCTCGAAACATCTGATGCAAATCTGATGCAAA
>CALANV010000058.1 GCA_937926175.1 uncultured Rhodospirillales bacterium
CGCTGGCCAACCGGCATCCGCGCCGGCGCCGAGTTCGTCATGCCCACGATGAAGTAGACGGCCATCGCATCGCGATTCGTGGCGCGGCCGGCCCGGCACACGGGCCGGCCGTCATTTTCTGATCGTGGCGCTGGAACGGTACGCATCCGTGTCAGGATGTCATCGTCTATCCAGCGTCGGGCAGGGCGCACGGCCATGGTTGCGGAAACGCCCGCAGATGTGTGGGCCGCCGGCGATGCGTACGAGCCGTATGTGGGGCGGTGGAGCCGGTCCGTCGCCCGCGCGTTCCCGCGCTGGCTGGCGCTGCCGTCCGGCCTCGCGTGGCTCGACGTCGGGTGCGGCACCGGCGCGTTGAGCCGGACCATCCTCGACGACGGCGCGCCGCGATCGGTGCTCGCGGTCGATTCCTCGGCCGGCTATCTCGACTACGCGCGGGCGCATGTGCGCGATCTGCGCCTGGCCTTCCGGATCGGCGATGCTGAGGCGCTGCCGCTGCCGGATCGCGCGGTCGATGCCGCCGTCTCGGACCTCGTCCTGAATTTCGTTGCGGATGCGGCGCGCGCGCTTTCGGAAATGCGGCGCGTCGTGCGGCCGGGCGGCGCGGTGGCGCTGTATGTCTGGGACTATGCCGGCAGGATGCAGATGATGCGGCATTTCTGGAACGCCGCCATCGCCCTTGATCCCGCGGCCGAAACCCTGGACGAAGGACGCCGTTTTCCGATCTGCAATCCCGCGGCGCTTTCGGATCTGTTCCGGAGTGCCGATCTTGTCTTGTCTTGCCGCCATCGACGTCCGCACGATCGACGTGCTCTTGTCTTGTCTTGCCGCCATCGACGTCCGCACGATCGACGTGCCGACCGTCTTCCGCGATTTCGCGGATTACTGGACGCCGTTCCTCGGCGGACAGGGGCCGGCGCCGGGTTATTGCATGAGTCTGTCGCCGGTGCGACGCGAGGCGTTCAGAGTCCACCTGCGCGATACGCTGCCGACGCAAAGCGACGGCCGCATTGCCCTGATCGCCCGCGCCTTCGCAGTCCGGGCCATCGTGCCGGAATCACCGGAAGCAGAATCATAGGACGCGCAGCCTGCGCTCGAATAAAAGCCCGAATCGAAACGGGGCAGCCGAAGCTGCCCCGTCGACGTCAGACGGCCTTGAGATTGGCCGCCGACATCTTTCCGTTCTTCGGATTGCGCATGACGTCGAAGCTCACGCGCTGACCTTCATTGAGCGTGCCCAGGCCCGCGCTCTCGACGTCCGAGATGTGCACGAAAACGTCCGAACCATTCTCGGGCTGAATGAAGCCGTAACCCTTGGTCGAGTTGAACCACTTGACTGTACCGATGGACATATAAGTCCCTCCAACGAATGAACGACCGCCACACCACCGGTGCGGCGGATCAAGCTGCGGTCTGGAGGGAACCGGGTCGGGACTTGAAGGAACCGATAAACCGAGGCCGACCCAAATCGAGCTGACCTATGGAAAATAGGGGTTCCGGCGCCGCTTTACAAGGACGAATCGGCGGCGCCGGTTGACAGCGCCCGGCGGCCACAGGAAAACAACCCGTAATACCCGACCACCGCCTGACACCCTTCGGCTGCGCCGGTCGGCCGGCCGGACATGCAGCTTCTCTCGCCGATCCGAACGTGAACGCCATTCCATGAGCGCGCGAAGAAAGAAGAAGATCGCCCCGTCGCCGCAGGCCTCGCGGACGAACGATCCCGAAAAGACGAAACAGGACATCCTCGCCGTCGCGACCGTCGAATTCGCGGAGAAGGGGCTGAGCGGCGCGCGCATCGACGAGATCGCCGCGCGGACGAAGACGAGCAAGCGGATGATCTACTACTATTTCGGCGGCAAGGAGGCGCTTTACATATCGGTTCTGGAAGAAGCCTACCGGCGCATCCGGCGCATCGAAGGTGAGCTGGAGCTCGATCATCTCCCGCCCGAGGAGGCGCTGCGCAAGCTCGTCGGCTTCACGTTCGACTACGAGAACGCCCATCCGGAATTCATCCGGCTGGTCATGAACGAGAACATACACAACGGCAAGTATCTCGCCCGGTCGAAGGTCATTCAGGAGCTGAACGTCCCGGCCATCGAGGCGGTGCGGCGCGTGCTCGAGCGCGGCAAGAAGGAAGGCATCTTCCGGCGCGACGTCGATCCCATCGATCTGCACATGACGATCAGCGCGCTGTGCTTCTTCAACGTGTCGAACCGGGCGACCTTCTCGACGATCTTCAAGATCGACATGGCATCGCCCAAGGCGCTGGCGGCGCGGCGCGCCCGCATCATCGAGACGATCCTTGCATCCGTGCGGCGCACGAACGACCGACAGTAACCGACAGTAGTCAGGGATGTGCCGCCCGGCGGTTGCTTGACTGTACGAACCGGTTCGTACATTTTGGCCGGATAACGGCGACCAAAGGCACGCAAAAGGGAGGAAAGCATGAGCTGGACATCACCGACCTCGTCATGGCCGTTCCGCCGCCGGAAAGAACGCCACAGCGCGGCGCGACTGGCGCTCGGCGCCGCCTGCGCGGCCGCATTGCTGGTGGCGGCCGGCACGGCGCAGGCCCAGACGATCAAGTTCGCCCATGTCGACCCCGCCGACTGGACGACGTCCAAGAAGGGGGCTGCCGCCAAGGTCTTCAAGGACCTCGTCGAGGCGGAGTCCGGCGGGCAGCTCAAGGTCGAGGTCTATCCGGCGGGCCAGATCGGCGGCGAGACGGAGCTGGTGGCGCAGGCGCAGGCCGGCGCGATCCAGGTCGTGATGGTGTCCGGCGTCTTCGGGAACTACTGCAAGGAAGCCGCGGTTCTCGACATGCCGTTCCTGTTCCCCTCCGCGGCCGTCGCGTGGAAGACGCTGGACGGCACGTTCGGCGAGAAGCTCGCCGAGCACTGCCTGAAGAAGACGGGCCTGCGGACCCTCGCCTACGGCGAGACCGGCTTCCGCAACTTCACGAACTCGGTCCGCGAGATCAGGAGTCCGGCCGACATGAAGGGGCTCAAGCTGCGCGTCCAGCAGCTGCCGCTCTATGTCGAGATGGTGAAGGGCCTCGGCGGCATCCCGACGCCGGTCGCATGGCCCGAGACGCCGGGCGCGCTGCGCACCAAGGTGGTCGACGGCCAGGAGAATCCGGTCAGCGTCATCCTCGGCAACAAGTTCTACGAGTTCCAGACCTACCTGACGCTCGATCAGCACGTCTACGGCACCGACTTCCTGCTCGTGAACGAGCAGTTCTATCAGGGGCTGGACGCCGAGAACCGCGCGCTCCTCAAGCGCAACGCCATCGTCGCGGCCAATGCCGGGCGGTCGATCCAGCAGATCAACTCGGCCGCCGGCGTCGCCGAGCTCGCGAGCAAGGGCATGAAGATCTACAAGCCGACCGCGGCGGAGCTCGAGCAGTTCCGCGCCGCCGCGCAGCCGCCCGTGCTTGCCTGGCTCAAGCAGCAGGTCGAGCCCGGCTGGATCGAGAACGTCCAGGCTGCGGTCGCCGACGCGCAGAAGGCGCTGGCCGACTGATCCACGCGTGGGCCGGGCGCGCCCAGGCGGCGCCCGGCCCGCGTCCCCGGGCTTCGACGCAAATGCCGACGTTCTGGCGACTCTACGACGGCGCGACCACCGGCCTGCTCGCGCTCACGGGCGTCGGCATGTTCGCGGTCATCATCGTGAACGCCGTGCTCCGGTACTTCTTCGCAACCCCGCTCGTCTGGGCCGAGGAGATCGCGCGCTACTGCATGATCTGGGGCACGCTGCTCGGCGTCGCACTCGGCTACCGGGCCGGCGCTCACGTCGCCATCACGCTGCTGACCGACGCCGTGCCGCGCGGGGTCCTGACCGCGTTCAGGCTCGTGTGTCACGTCCTCGTCCTGCTCGTCGCCGCGCTGCTGTGGCGTTCGGGCGGCGCGCTCGCGAGCCTTCTGGGCATGATCGAGGCGCCCAGCAGCGGCATCGGGATGATCTGGATCTACGCCGCGATCCCGGCCGGCGCCGCGCTGCTCGCGATCGAGGCGTTGCGGCATCTCGTCGCCGATATCGGCGGCCTCGTGCGGCGGGTGGCGCCATGAGCGGCCTGACCGTCGGCCTCTTGGTCGGCGTCCTTCTCATCGGGCTGCCGATCTCGTTCGCGATCGTCCTCGTCTGCGGGGTTTCGATCCTCGAACGCGGGCTTCCCGACATGCTGCTGGCGCAGCGGCTCTTCACCGGACTCGATTCGTTTCCGATCATGGCCGTGCCGCTGTTCATCCTCGCGGGCGAGCTGATGAACGAAAGCGGCATCACCGACCGCATCATCCGCCTGGCCGACGCCTTCGTCGGGCACGTGCGCACGGGCCTGTGCCAGGTCAGCATCCTCTCCTCGGTGATCTTCGCGGGCATCTCGGGCTCCGCCGTCGCCGATGCCTCGGCGCTCGGCCGCATCTTCATCCCGACCATGGAACGCGAGGGCTACGGGCGCGACTTCGCGGCGGCCCTGATCGCGGCCGCCGCCGTCATCGGCCCGATCATCCCGCCGAGCATTCCGATGATCGTCTTCGCGCTGATCGTCCAGGAATCGGTGGCGGCACTGTTCCTGGCGGGCGTCGTGCCTGGCATTCTTCTCGGCGTGGCCCTCGCCGTCGTCGCGTACTACACCGTCCGCAAGTCGAGCCCGACGCCCAAGCCGCGCGCGCGTCTCGCCGACATCCTGGCGGCGCTCAAGGCCGGGATCATCCCGATCCTGATGCCGGTGATCATCCTGGTGACGATCCTGGGCGGCGTGGTGACGCCGACCGAGGCGGCTGCGGTCGCCGTCCTTTATGCGCTCGTCGTCGGCCTGTTCGTGCTGCGCACCCTCTCGCTTTCGGTGCTGGTGCGGGTGTTCGCGAGCAGCATGCTGCTGTCGTCGGTTATCCTTTTCATCATGGCGTCCGCCAACGTGGTGAACTGGCTGCTCACGACCGACCAGGTGCCGCAGCGCTTCGCCGACTTCATCGTCGGCGAGGTGGCGGACCCGTGGCTCTATCTGCTCCTCGTCAACATCCTGCTTCTGATCGTCGGCTGCCTCGTCGAGGGGCTGGCGGCGATGGTCGTGCTGGTGCCGATCCTGGCGCCGATCGCGACGCAGCTCGGCATCGATCCGGTCCATTTCGCCACGGTCGTCGTGCTCAACCTCATGATCGGCCTGATCACGCCGCCGATGGGCCTCTGCCTGTTCGTCGTCGACGGCATCGCCCGCGTCGGACTGCCGGCGATCATGCGGCAGATCTGGCCGCTGCTCGTGGCGGAACTCGTCGTGCTGGCGCTGGTCACGATGGTGCCGGAGCTCTCGACGCTCCTGCCGCGGCTTGCGGGATATGGCTGACGTCATGCGCACGCGGCGGCTCGTCGGCCTGATCGGGGCCAACATCCAGCGCTCGCTTTCGCCGGCGCTTCACGAGGACGCGTTCGCCGCGGCCGGGATGATCGGCCATTACCATCTGATGGATCTGAACGTGCTGGGTCCGCGCGCCGATCTCGCGACGCTCATCGCCGCCGTCCGCGTCACCGGCTTCGCCGGCGTGAACGTCACGCATCCGTGCAAGGAGGCCGTGATCCCGCTGCTTGACGAGATCGCCCCCGATGCCCAGGCGGTGGGTGCGGTCAACACCGTCGTGATCGACGTGCAGGGACGCACGCGCGGCCACAACACCGACTCGATCGGCTGGCGCCGCGCCTTCGAGGAGACGTTCGGCCGCGAGGCCGCCGAGGGACGCCGCGCGGTGGTCGTCGGCGCGGGTGGCGCCGGCCGCGCCGTCGCCTGCGCGCTTCTCGACCTCGGGGTCAGCGCGCTCGACATCTACGACAAGGATGCCGCGCGCGCGAAGAACCTCGCCGCGGCGCTCGCCGCGCGCGTCGGCCCGCAGCGCTGCCGCGCGGCCGACGATCTCGCCGACGCGGTTGCCGCCGCGGATGGCGTCGTCAACGCCACGCCGATCGGCATGTACAGCTATCCCGGCATGGCAATTCCGCTCGAGCTGCTTCGCCCGGCGCTGTGGGTGGCGGACGTCGTCTACACGCCGCTCGAGACGCCGCTCATCGCGGCGGCGCGGCGGCTGGGGTGCCGCGTCATGACCGGCGGCGGCATGTGCGTCCATCAGGCGGCGGAGGCGTTCCACCTCTTCACCGGCATTCGCCCGGACGTCGCGCGCATGCACCGGCTGTTCGCGACGCTGTGCGCGTCGTCCTGAGCCGGGCGGTACGGGCAGCCGGCCGCATGTGCGCAAGGCGCGGCGCCGGTCAGAAGCGCACGCCGATCTTGGCCTGCACCGAAATTTCCCGGATCACCTGATCGATGTTGAAGAGGCGGCCGTCGATCAGGAAGTAGCGCGCCACGCCACCGACGTAGAACCCGCGCGTGATGTCGTAGTCGAAGCCGAACATGACCTGCGCCGAAGGGGCGAACGCATCCTCGTCGGCCTCGACGGCCGCCGCGGCGTCGAAGCCCAGGACGGTCGTGGCCGCCTGCGCGTCGATGCTGCCTTCGAGCCACGATGTGCCGAGTCCGATGCCTGCAAAGGGATGCACGTCGCCCGTGTTCCGCCGCCATATCACGTTGAGGAAGACCGATTCGATCTTGAGGTCGTAGTCCGTGGCGAGCGTGACGCTCTGGCCGAGGCCGCTGACGTTGAGCGTCAGGTCCCCGTCGGTATCGGCCCGCAGGTACTCCAGGCCGATCGACAGGTTGTCCGTCAGGACACGGTCGAACCAGATGGCTGCCGAGCCGATGGGCCCGGCGCCGCCCAACGCGGAGTCCGACTGCACCTCGAGATCGAAGCGGCCGAGCCGTTCGTCGAAGGAGAGATCGTCATCGCTGTAGGCGTAGCCGAATCCCGCCTCGATGCGGATATCCGCGGCCGCAGCCGGACGATCGGCCATCGCAACGAAAACGAACAGGGCAATACATCCGAGAGCCGGCGCCAGGGTGCAGCGCCGACGCGGCGATCCGGATGCATCGCCCAGCATCTGTCGTGACCGTTCCGATCGGTGGACGGGCGTCCAGTGAACGTCGGGTCCGGTAGCCTGTTCCGAATAAGCGCGGCCCGTCGGCGCGGCCGGCGCCGTCGTTCCGGTCGAACCCGTCTGGGCACCGGCATCCGTCCGGTTAGAATGGGCGAAGCCCTCGCATGGGGCTTCGCCGTATCAGGGTGCTGTTCCGGGACTGGCGCGTGCGCGAGGAGATCGACGAAATCCGTCATCGGCACGATCGGGAACTGCGGTTCCTGTGCGATGCGATGCTGGTGCAGCTCGGGCACTGGCTGCGCGCGGCGGGGTACGACACCCTCATCGCCGCGCAGCGCACCGCCGACCGTGCGCTGGTCGCCCGCGCGATCATCGACGATCGCGTGCTGCTGACGCGCGACCGCAAGCTTTGCGAGATTCGCGATGCCGGACGGCATACGGTCCTGCTTCGCAGCCAACGGATCGACGAGCTGGTGGCGGACATCACGCCGCGGCTCGGCATCGACTGGCTGGCAAGGCCGTTCTCGCGCTGTCTCGTGTGCAACACCGAGCTGCGTCCGGCGCCGCCGCTCGCGCGCAGCCGCCTGCCGCCGGCCGTGCTCGAGACGGTCAGCGAAATCAACCACTGCCGCCAATGCGACAAGCTGTATTGGGCCGGCGGTCACGTGCGCCGGATGATGCAACGTCTCGCCCGCTGGCAGGCCGGCGATTTCACGTGAGGTTGCTTGAGGCCCGACGTCCCGGACCTATCGCGGCCTTGGTCCGGGCGAGGCGGTGCCCGGTTGTTGACGCCGGAGGCTACCCCCGCAGTCCGGCCGCGGGGCCTTCCGATATCCCGCGGACCTTGTGGCGGCTGGCTCGGTGCTGCAGGCTCACTCGCCGCGATCTCTTCGGACTCTCCATCCGGATGAGTGCACCGTCAATCGTGTGGCGGAATGGCGCAAACCGCCGGCCGCCGGAATGCGCCGGCGCACACGACCGATGGGCAACTTCCCGCGTCGCGCCATCTCCCTAGAATTGCGCGTGGGATCGCCACCGGCGCGGCAGGCGATCGGAAACCAAAGCGACCGGATGATGAGCGAGGGCAAACTGGTCTGGATCTATGCGCCCGGGGTGTGCGACCTCTTCCACCCGGGCCATGTCGAGTTCTTCCGGCAGGCGCGGCTCCTGGGCGACCGCGTCATCGCCGGTATCGTCAGCGAAGCCACCGCGGCCGACTACAAGCCGGCGCCGATCATGACCATGGCGGAACGGATCGCCGTGGTCAGCGCCTGCCGCTACGTCGATCGGGTGCTGCCCGACGCGCCGCGGCAGGTCACGGTCGATTTCCTCGACAGCATCGGCGCCGACTATGCCGTCCACGGCGACGACATCACGCCGGAGGAGCTGGAGCGTTCGTTTCCCGGTTTGGTCGCCGCCGGCCGCATGAAGTTCGTTCCCTACACGCGCACGATCTCGTCCCGGCAGCTCATCGAGCGGATCGCCAACCGTCTGCGCGAGGGTACGCTGCGCGTGAAGCTGTAAGGTGCGGCCGCGCGCCGGCCCACGCCCGAGCTTCGACTACTCGAAAGAGCGGTTGAGGGGACGGGCCCTTCCTGCAACGAAAGGCACGAGGTGCTGCGCGCGCGGCACCCAAGACGCGAGGGCCGCGCCGGCATGTCATGATGTGCGCTCCGCGACCCGCATCCCGCCGGAACTCGGGAGAATGCCATGTTCGGATTGCTGGCCCGCAACTGGTGGGCGCTCGCCCTGCGGGGCGTGCTCGCCATGATCTTCGGCGTGGTGGCGCTGCTGATGCCGGGCATCACGCTCGAAGTCCTGATCTTTCTGTTCGGCGCGTATGCGGGGGTCGACGGCATCTTCGCCATCGTCGCCGGCGTGCGCGCGGCGCGCCAGGGCGAACGGTGGGGAGCGCTCGTCCTCGAAGGTGTCGCCGACATCATCGCCGGCGCCATCGCGCTGTTCGTGCCGGTCGCCGTGGCGCTGGCGTTCATCTATCTCGTCGCCGCCTGGGCGCTGGTGACCGGCGCGCTCGAGATCGCCACGGCGATCCGCCTGCGCCGCGAAATCGAGGGCGAGTGGCTGCTGATCCTGGGCGGCGTCGTGTCGATCCTGTTCGGGCTCGCCGTCGCCGTCTTTCCCGGGATCGGGCTTTGGGGGTTGATATGGATGATCGGCGTCTACGCGATCGTGTTTGGCATCGTCCTGATCGCGCTGGCGTTCCGGCTGCGCCGGTTCAGGTCGGACGCGATGCCCGCGCGGACGTGACGCGGCGGCGGATCAACCCCGCGATCCGCGGGTGATCCAACCTTCATTCGGCGGGTTGCGTCAGGGCCGGCTTCGGCGCCGGATCGGCGTTCGCGGCGCGGCGTCTGTTCCGCACCATCACCTCATAGAGGTGCGCGACCGTGGACGACGCGGTCCGGACGAACAGGAACGGCAGGACCGCATGGACGAGGCAGGCGAGCCCGCCTGCGATCATGTGGACGCCGAACCCGACGGCCGTCCGCATGTGTTCGGCATAGGACTCGCCGACGGAACGGGGATGCGCGGTGAAGAGGTGCCGGACCATCGCTCTTCCTTTCCGATAAGGACCGGCACCAATGGTAATGCGATGTCAGCGACAGCGGTTTGCGACTTTGCGCCGAATTCACCGCGCGCGTAGAAAATAATCTCCTATTGCGGCCATATTTAGGGTAGTTTTTACCCCATGGATGGCATAGACCGAAAAATCCTAGGGATCCTGCAGGAGGACGCGACGGTGCCCGTCGCAGAAATCGCACGGCGATGCGGCCTGTCCGTGTCGCCCTGCTGGCGCCGCATCCAGCGGCTGGAGGAAAGTGGGGTGATCCAGCGTCGCGTCGCGCTGCTCGATCCGAACAAGCTCAATGTCGGCGTCACGGTGTTCGTCGCGATACGGACGAACAAGCACAACATGGAATGGGCCGACGCCTTCTGCAAAGCGGTCAGCCGGATTCCGGAAGTGGTCGAGTTCTACCGGATGAGCGGCGACGTCGACTACCTGCTGCGCGTGGTCGTGCCCGACATCGCCGCCTATGACCGAGTCTACAAGAAGCTGATCAAGACCGCCGATCTGTTCGACGTCAGCTCCAGCTTCGCGATGGAGCGGATCAAGTACACGACCGCGCTGCCGCTCGACTACGCGAGCTGACGACCCGGACGTACGCCCGCGCGCGCGTGTTCGACGATCGGCAATCGCCGATCTATGGGGTGCCGGGTTGCTTGATGCTCGGCGGGAACACGAGGGCGAACGTGGTTCCCTTATCGCGGCGCTCGATGTCCACGCGGCCGTTGAGCTGCTGGACCAGGCGATGCACGATCCCCATCCCGAGCGAGGCAGTCGAGCCGGCGTCGAACCCCGACGGCAATCCCACGCCCTCGTCGCTTACCCTGAGTTCGATGCCGCCATCGGTCCGGTTGCGCAGCGTGACGCGGACCGGTCCGCCCTCCTGGCCGGGATAGGCATGCTTCTCCGCGTTCATGAGCAGCTCGTGCAGGGCGAGGGCAAGGGCCGTCGCCTTGTTCATGGGCAACATCGCCTTCTCGGTGTCCACGTCGATCCGCGCGCCCGGCCGCGTCAGGTAGGCGCGCGCCGATTCCTGGCAGAACGTGCGGAGAAACGCGCCGAACTCGACCAACGCCGCGGAGCCCGCGCCATACAGGTGGCGGTACACGGCGCCGATCGAGGCGATGCGCTGTCGCGCCGCCTGGAGATGGGCGCGGGTGTCGGCATTCTGCACGAGGCGGCTTTGCATGCTCAGGATGCTCGAGAGGAGCTGCAGGCTGTTGGCGATCCGGTGCTGGAGCTCCCGCATGAGAAGGTCCTTCTCGCGGAGCAGATTCTCGATCGTGTCGGCCATCTGGTTCACCGACGCGGCGAGCCGCCCGAATTCGGCGCCGCGGACGCCGGCGAGCACGCGGGCGTCGTGATCGCCGGCGCGCCAGCGCGACATGACGGACATGATTTCGTCCAGCGGGCGGCGAATGAAGGTGTATCCGGCCCACCAGGCGGCCAACAGCGCACCGGCGAGCCCAACGGCAATGATCAGGATGCCGCGATTGGTCGCCTCGGCGACCTCCTCCAGCGCCGATGCCTTGTCCGTTCCGACGGCGACGAGAAGGCCGCGCGGACGCGCCGCCGCCGGAACAAGGCCCCAGATCCGCATGCGGCCTTCCAGATCCGGCCCCTCGAACGTTTCCTCGGCGGCGGATGCAAGACGGTCGAGCAGCACGGGCGGGGCCTTCTCGCCGACCCGGCTGTCGTGGTCCGGCAGCGTCACCACGATGATGCCGTCACGATCCGCGATCGTGATGAGCGTTCTCTGGTTGGGCCACATATAGGCAAGCGATCTGGCGATGGCGCCGAGATCGACCGAAGCGGCGACCACCCCAAGCGTTTCGCCGGCAGGTCCCCAGTAGGGCATCGCGTAGTGGATGACCGGTTTACCGGTGGCTTCGTCCCTGATGTATGCGCCGACGACCAGATCCTGAGCGGCAAGGGCGCGACTGAAATACGCCCGGTCCCGGACCGTCGTCCCGGGCGGCATGAGCGGGGCGGAACAGACGATCGTGCCCGCCGCATCGGTGACGAAGAGCGCCACGTACAGCGGGAAGCGCGCGTTGAGAGGATCCATGTAGCGCCGGCATGCGGCGGCATCTGGTGGCCCTGCGGCGAAGTGAAGCCCCATGGAGACGAGAAGCGTGCGTCCGCCTTCCTGGAGCCGTCCCTGTTCATGATCGATCAGGCGTGCCTGCGCGAGCATCGCCCGATGGGCGCCGCGCTCGAGATGGCGCCGGATGCTGACCTCATTGAGCATGAGAAGGACGACGGCGGGCAGCAAGGCGATCACCGCCAGCAAAATGATGCGTGCGCGAAGACTCAAGGACGGCCCATCCAGCCGGCGGCTGCCGCGGGTCGACAGTGTCCTCGGCCGAACGTGATCGCATGCGCCCGGCGCGTCTTCAGTTCAGTGCCGGAGCGATCGGCCGAAAGCCCGCAGCCGCCGAGTTTCTACACAGGACGCATTAACGCGCGAGGCACCTTGCGGGTTCACCCGCCGTATCGTCCGCCGCGACACCGGATCGCACCTCATGGCGCGATGGGGCGGCATCCGGCGCGGACGTATGGGGTCCGATATCTCTTCGCGCACCCGTTCCCGTTCGGGGGCGCAGCCGCCCTGGACCCGTGGGCCGGATATCCGCATCGCCGCGATGCCTCTGGTCCTTCTTGGTCCGGGCCGGTCATCGAGGGTATGGTCGCGGGACTTGAGTCTGCGTCGGAGCGGCGGATACCGGTCGCCTCGACGTCTCCTCTTCACGCATCGAAGAAAATGAAGATTGAACCATTGCCAGCCGCGCGCGCGCGGATCATCAACGGGACGGTCAAGCAGGTCTTTTCCAAGCCCAGGATCAAGATCGTCTTCAAGCCGTCCAACGAGACGGATCGAATCAAGTATTTCCCGGATCAGATCGGCTACGAGATCGGGGCAATCGGCAGGGAGCGGATCGAGGTCCATTGCGACGGCGTGGACGACGCCGACGTCCTCATTCTCACCGCGCACGGCAGCAATCTCGCCCCCTATGTGTGGAACCTGCGTCTCAAGGGATTCGCCGGCGTGATCGCCGGCTGGTTCTGGGACAATCACCTCGCCTCCATCAACAACCTGCATACCGCGCTGGCGGTCGATTTCGTCTTCGTCAGCCACAACTACGCGCGCGGCACGATCACGAACCCCGTCTCGATTCTCGGCGGCCACGTACCGGCCTGCTGCGCGCAGTGGACGACATCCGACCTGCTCGACGCGACGGCGGCGGCCGTATCAGCCGAGCGCAGCGACAAGCTGTTCTGTCCGTATGTGGCGTACGACTTCTCGCCCCGGACGGAGTTCCTGCGCGCGCTCGCGGCCGCGATGCCCGAGGCCGAGGTCCTGCTGATGCCCGCCGATGACCGGCAGCGATATTTCGGCAAGAACCGGGCTGAACGCCTGCGGGAGTGGCTGGGCTACAAATGCTCCCTGGTCCTGCCGATCGACCGCGACGTTTCGACACGCCTGTTCGACGCGCTCGCCGCCGGTCAGACCGTCGTCGTCACCCAGCCGATTCCCGATCTCGACGCGGTCATACCGCCGGCCGTGCAGCAGCGGCTCGGCATATTCCAGGTTCCGGACCGGTCCGTCGCCGCAATCCAGGATGCCTACCGGCAGGCGCTCAACCATTTCGACCAGCGCGGGGCGGACGGGATCATGGAGCGGCGCGAGTACGTCATGCAGAACCACATGCTGCGCAACCGCGTGCAGACCATGATCAACCGCATCGAGGGGTTCAGCCGGCCGGGCGCGAAGGTCGAATTCAACCAGGAGAAGGGCGGAACCCCCGGCCTGATCCTGCGCTGAACGATGCACGCCCGGCTGAAAGGACGAGGCGCGGTCGCCATTTGCGGGGGGCGTCGCCGCGACGAGCGCGCGACCGCCGACGCCTGCGCCATGTCGTCACGCCGGTTGTCGCATCCGGTGAACGGCGCGTCGCGGCGACCGTGAGGGTGGGTTGACGCGGGGCGAGCGCCTGTCACAAACTAACCATATAGACGGTTATAAAACAGGAGTCGCGGCCATGGCCGAGGGCGGATGGCGGCATGCCGATCGCGTGTCATGGCGCGGGGTGCGGGACGGTTTCCGCGGCATGGCGCCGCTGGCCATGTTCGTCATCCCGTTCGGCATCGCCTTCGGCGCGGCCGCAATCGACAAGGGCATATCGCCGGCACTTGCGCTGCTGATGAGCGCGCTCGTGTTCGCTGGTGCCTCGCAGTTCAGCGCGCTCGACCTCTGGACGTCGCCGCTCGTCATCATCCCGATCCTCCTGACCACGTTCGCCGTCAATGCCCGGCATCTTCTTCTCGGCGCGGCGCTCTATCCTTGGCTGTCGGCCTATCCGCCGCGCCAACGCTTCGCCATCGTGGCGCTCCTCAGCGACCCGAACTGGGCCCTTGCAACCAAGGCCTATGAGAGCGGCGAACGCGATGCCGGTTTCCTGCTGGGAAGCGGCATCATCCTGTGGATCGTCTGGCTCGTCGGCACGGCAATCGGCGCGCTGGTCGGATCGGATCTCGGCGACCTGTCCCGCTACGGCTTCGACGTCCTGATAACGGTGTACTTCCTGACGATTCTGATCAGCCTGTGGCGGGGCCACGACGACGTTCTGCCGTGGCTCGCCGCGGCAGGGGCGGCGGTAATCGCCGCCCATTTGCTGACGCCAGGCTGGTACGTCGTCGTCGGGGGACTTACCGGCGGCATCGTCGGCGCGCTGCGTCATGATCGCTGACGTGGAAGCCCTCCTCGCCGTCATCGGCATGGCGACGGTCACGTATGCCACGCGTGCCGGCGGCGTCTGGCTTGCCAGCTTCATGACCATCACGCCGCGGACGGAAGCCTTTCTGAGATCCTTGTCCAGCTCGGTCCTGGTCGCCCTGGTCGTGCCGGCGATCGTGACGGGCGACGCCGCATCGATCGCAGCGGCGGCCGTTGCCGTCGGCGTCATGATCGTCACGCGAAGCGCCGTCGCGGCGCTGACCGTCGCCGTCGTGGTCGCAGCGGCTTGGCGTCAGGCGATCGGCTTCATGTCGTAAGCCCGCGCCTCGGCGGCGACGGGAACGGATCGCGCCGGCCTGTACGAACGGGCCGCCACGCGGCACTATCTGACGAAGAGACGCAAGTCTCGTTTCCATTCATTCGGCCGGCGCTATCGACGATCATGCCGGGATGAACGCGATCGTCGTGGCCCCGGCGCCCGAGGTGAGACGGCATGGACGGTCAGGTGATCGCGGCAGGGTTGGCGGCGAGTCTCGCGACAGGGATCGCGACCGGTGTCGGGGCGCTGCCGCTCTTCTTCATTCGCCGTCTGTCCGACAAGCTGGAGGACGTGCTGCTCGGCTTCGCGGCCGGCGTGATGCTGGCCGCGTCCTTCTTCTCGCTGATCATTCCGGGAATCGAGGCGGCGGAGGCCGCCGGCAGCAAGACCGGCACCGTGTTGATCGTCATCGCGGCGCTGACGCTCGGCGCCGCCGTCATGTGGCTGATCCACGACTATGCGCCGCACGAGCATGCGGCGCTTGGTCTCGACGGTCCCCATCAGGCGCGGCTGCGGCGCATCTGGCTGTTCATCATCGCGATCACGCTGCACAACGTGCCCGAAGGACTGGCCGTGGGCGTCGGCTTCGGCAGCGGCGACGTCGCGAACGGGATCAAGGTCGCGACCGGCATCGGGTTGCAGAACATGCCGGAAGGCCTTGCCGTGGCCGCGTCGGTTCTGGGGCTTGGCTATGCGAAATGGAAAGCGGTGCTCATCGCGCTGGGCTCGGGCATGGTCGAGCCCGTCGCCGGGCTGATCGGTGCGACCGCCGTGACGATCGCCGAACCGTTGCTGCCCTGGGGCCTCGGCTTCGCCGCGGGCGCGATGCTGTTCATCGTCAACCACGAGATCATCCCCGAGACCCATCGCAAGGGGCATCAGAACCAAGCGACCGTGGGCGTGCTGGCCGGCCTGATCGTGATGATGTTCCTGGACGTGACGCTGGGCTGACCATCGATCCCGCTGCGATCGGCGGCCGCGCATATGCGCTGATTGCAAGCGCATGCACTGATTGACAGCCCTCCGTGCGAGGCATAGGCTGGTTTCGTTTTCTTGGCTGGCCTTGCGTGCCAAACCCGCGAAGCGGCGGGTCTGCATTCAAGTCGCATTCGAGAATATCGCGGCGCCCCACGAGAGCGCGGCCGCATGTCTTTCCAGGACGGCACGGAGACGAGAATGGCAATCGGCACAGTCAAGTGGTTCAGCGCGACGAAGGGTTTCGGTTTCATCCAGCCGGAGGACGGCGGATCCGACGTGTTCGTCCATATCTCCGCGGTCGAGAAGGCCGGGATGCGGACGCTCAATGACGGGCAGCGCGTTCGGTACGAGCGCGTTCAGGGAAAGAACGGCAAGTATTCGGCCGAAAATCTTTCGACCGCCGTATAGGCAGCGGCGGGATCCACGCTACTGACGATCGACCGGACGCGACTCACGCGTCCGGGGAGGGACGGTGTGCCGGATACGGCGGGCGCCGGGATGTCCGATGGATCATCCCGCGCTCGCGCACGTTGCCTGCCGTCCCGAACGGCCGAAAGCCGTTCCCTAGAACTGCCAAGAGGAGAAACCGAACCGATGGCCGATCAGCGCTGGGGCACGAAGCGGAAGTGCACGGATTGCGGTGCCGCGTTCTACGACATGAAGCGCGTGCCGATCATCTGCCCGAAATGCGGCGTCGAGCACACGCCGGTCGTGCTGCTGGTCTCCGATGGCCGCGGTCCGCGGAAAGGCCGACGGGCGCCGTTCGTGCACGTTGCGGCCGAACCTGCGCTCGCGTCGGCGGCCGAGCCCGAGCTCGAAACCGAAGCCCTCGAGACGGACGCCGAAGATGTCGGAATCGAAGACGACGTCGATGCCGATGAGAGTCTCGAACCGGAAATCGATGCCGATGCGGACGACGTAGACGATCGTGAGGCATGAGCCGGTGGCCGTTTCCTTCCGTCAGCAGGAGATGATCGCATGACCAACCCGTATCGGCTGCCGGGGAGTGGCCGCGTGACGCAGGCCAAGCTCAAATGGTTCAGCACGATCAAGGGATTCGGGTTCGTATCCCCGGTGGACGGTTCGCCCGATGCCTTCCTGCACATGGGAACGCTGGAAGCGGCGGGGCTTGCGGCGCCGGGAGAAGGGGCCGAACTGGTGTGCGAGATCGGTCCCGGGAAGAAGGGGCCGCAGGTGCTGCGGGTGATGGAGATGCATGGCGGCGTCGCGCGGCCGCGGTCCGGCGCGCCGTACCACGACGCGGCGGAGATCGAAGGCGCGACGGCCGTGCCCTGCACGGTCCGCTGGTACTGCTCGATCAGGGGATACGGTTTTCTTGCACGCGAGGACGGCGCGGACGACGTGTTCGTCGACGCCAAGACGCTGCGCCAGTCAGGTCTCTCGATCCTCGGGAAGGATCAGCACGTGATCGGCATGGTCGTGATCGCGGCAAAGGGCCCCGAGGCGCGCGCCGTCCGTCTCGTCGAGGAGCAGACGTGATCCGGCATCGACCGGATCCGCCCTGCGCAGACGAATGTCAGTTGCACGGGTATGAATCGACGTAGACCGCGTGCACGAGTTCGCTCGCGTTCCCGTCAAGAACGCCCGGATCGGATTCGAGCCGCCGGACCACGGTCCGGACGAGCTCCTCGCGGCCGATACTGCTCGGGATGCAGAAGCGCGATGCGGCAGGCCGGGAGTCGGGCGCGCCACTTTCCGTGATACCGGCATCGGCCGTCGCCTGCAGATAGCCGACGCATATGCCGGCATCCACGACGTCCTGCACGTTTCCGCCGCGGCCTTCCATGCCCGTGAGCGCCGCCCGGCATTTTCCGAGGAGCGAGCGCCCCGTTTCCATCGGTGTCACCTGCGCGGGCGCCGCGGTGCAGAACATGGCGATGGCCAGCGCGACAAAAATCGTGCAGCCGAGACGTCGCCGGTGCGCACCGGCCGAGGTGCGGCGGTTCACGTGATCCCGGCAGAAGGCTTGCGCCGCTGGCGCGGCACCTTCGATCCGCGTGCCGGTCCGCCCAAGCGGTCGCCGATCTCGTCGGCATGAAGGTCGAGCAGCCGCATGACCCTGGTGCGCGCCGACGTCGCGTCGATCGCCGGACAGCGCGCGTTCCATGCCTTGACGGCGACGTCCAGGGCCATGCCGTGGTCGGCGCCGTTGCCATAGGCATCAAGATACGCGGTCAACGCCGACGCATCGGCGGCGGCATCGTCCGACCGGTCGATGGATGTCATCGGATGCGACATTGCGCCGGTCGCGCTCCTTTCGTTCGGTTTCGCGCCGTTTCGGGTCAGCGCTGGCGCGCCGCGTGGCCATGCCGCCCGTCCCCGGCGCCGTCTTCCGCCCCGAGACGCTGCTCGAGCATCGATTCGGCCTGTGCGATCGCGATGTCGTCGACGACGGCCAGCTCTTCCGCAAGCCGCAGTCGCGCCTCGTGATAAATGGCCGATGCCCATCGGCGGCGCTGGTGCTGGTTCAGGTCACGCACGATCTCGGCCAGGAGTTTCGGTTTGCCGCTGTTGAGGCGCTGGCCGTATTCGGCGGCACGATGCGACCACGAGCCTTTCGGTTCCACCGGCCGGCCCGGCAGCACCGAAAGTGCGGCACGCATTTCACCGGCGGAACTCGGTCTGCGCAGTCCCGAGCGCGCCAGCTTCTCTTCGGGAATCCGCAGCACCAGCATCGTCCGCGGAAACTCCACGACGACGAAGCGGCTCTCCTGGCCCGCGATATGCTTCAGCTCCGTACGCCCGATGAATCCGACCCCGTGGTTGGGGTGCACCACGCGTTCGTTCAGTTTGAAATTGGCATCCATTGCTTTCTCCGGCGTCCGGATCCGAATAACAGCGCCGATCCCGGCGGATGGCGGCCGGTCAGGCCGGCACGGAATTGACCAGGCCGCGGATCTGGTCGGCCATGTTCTGGTTCGCGTCGCAGATCTTGCCCCAGAGAATCCGGCAGGATTCGACGTCTGCCGCATCCATTTCCGTCGTTGAAACACCCTGCTCGCGCAGATGGTCCAGACACTGCTCCGAGGCATAGGCGTAAAGCGTGCCGGCGCCGCGAATCGTGAAGGCGGTCTGAATGCAGGCGGGATCTCGGTCGTCGGTGACCGCGCAGTAACGCACGTTGTCGATGTCGCGGAGGTGACAGCCGATCCATTGCGCATCCGACCCCGATTCGTCTTCGGTCGGCTGCGCACGCAGCGCCAGGTATTCGTCCTGCACGAAGCCGGGTTCCCAGTTTGCGAGCGCCGGGCCGCGCCATCCATCTGCGGGAAAACCGACGAGGATCGAATGAACGGGCATCGCGTATCTCCTTCAGGTTGTGAGAGGGGTTGCCGCCTGAGAGGCGGCGGCCTGTCGTCGGGCCGGCGGCGCGCGGTCCGCGAGCAGACGCATCACTCGCCGGCGCAGAACGTCGGGTTCGTAGCCGGCCGCGTGGCAGGCAAGGCGGAAATCGGCATCGTTGCTGAGGAACCAGTGCCTTGCCTCTTCGATCGCACGCGCGCGCGCCATCGCATCGCTGATGCTGGTCGGGTTGCCGAGCGCGTCCTCAAGGGCGCGGATGATGACGGCACACCACAGCTGACACTCGCCCAGGCCCGATGGCGCGGAATGACCGCGCTCGAGATCGCTCAGGTCGATGAAACTCATGACGGGAACCGGCCCGTAGCTGACATCGGAATACGGGCGCCTAGTCGACGGGCCTCAGATTCGCCGCCGCGATCCGGCCGCCGGCCTCGACCCGCTCGAACCGCACACGATCGCCCTCGATGAGGCCGGCCATCCCGGCGCTTTCGACGGCACTACGATGCACGAAGACGTCGTCCGAATCGCTGTCCGGCTCGATGAAACCGTAACCTTTGGCAGGGTCGAACCACTTGACGGTACCGATGGCCACCGGCGCTTCTCCTGATCCTGATCGAAATCGAAATTGCGCAACGCATCGCCCCAGCGTTGCGAGGATTGCCGTGCCAGGAATTCGTCAGAGGCGCCTTCAGCGAGGCGGATCGGAAAGTGCCGGACGCGACAACAACACTATGTGGGCGCATACGTCTGCAATTGCAACAGGCGAGCCGGGCTGTTGTTCCCGATCCGCATGCGAAACTTCGAAACACCGTGGCACTGACCGCCAGATGGGCAGTTGGGGCGGGCGCATGGCACGAATGCGCGGCCGGTCGGGAACGCAAGGTGTCGGTTATCGTTGGCCAAGGTGTCGGTTATCGTTGGCTTGGCCAGAAAGAGAACTCATGCCGAGGATCGTGATGACCGGTGCGCCCAATGGGTCGATCGCACGCGTTCGCAGCCGCTCCGGTGGGGCCGGACACGAAATCGAGCGAATTGAACGACATGGCGGCCGCGGCCTGCTCCCGCTCGTCGCGGTCGCGCTCGGCGCGGGGCTTGCGGCCTGGTACCTGCTGCACCAGCCGCCGGCAGGGCGAAAGCCGCCGGGGCGCCTGGCGGGGCCGTTCCGGCGAGGGTCGCAAGAATATAACCCGTATAGCGCCTACGGCCCCGGTCCGGACGGACGGATGGATATGAATGCGCTCGCCGACAAGGCATCCGAAGATTCCTTTCCGGCCAGCGATCCGCCGGCCCGGATGGCATCGGTCATTCTCGGCAGCCCGCGGGTCTGAGCTGCCGGCCTTCGATCCATCCGCAATGTCTTCTGTCGTCCGCGATCTCCTGTAGTTCGCGCGGTCGCGTCGGTCAGGAGGCGTAAAAGCTCAAGGCGTACAGCCTCTCATGCCCTTCATGCCCTCGCTTCGCCCGGGAACGGCGCAGCCGTCCGCAGGTTGAATGTTCATCCAGACCCTTAGGACGTGGCCTTTGGCGCATGCCCGGCAACGCAGAGCAGGGCCGTCGCGATCTCCATGCCGATGCCGACCTGGCCTTTCAGATCCGGACATGGCGGGTGCAGCGCGTCGGCTGGGCCCTATGCGTGATCCTGCTGGCGGCAGCGGCGCTGGGGGCCTTCGGCGCCGGTGTGTTCAGCACGACCACGGCCGGATCGCCAGCCGCAGGCTTGTGGGCCGAATACGCGCGATTCGTGCGCGGCTTCGCCCCATCGGAACTGATCGTCCATGTCGACCGGCGCCTTGTCGCCGGGGATCGCGTGAACATCGTACTGGGCGGAGACTACGTCGGCGCGGCGGAGCTTCTGTCGCTGCTGCCGCCCGCCGCGAGCGCGGGGGCAAGCCCCGACGGCGCGGTCATCGCCTTCGAGGCGGCCGGCGGTCCGGGCGAACTGCGGTTCGTGTTGCAGATCAGGTTCACCCGGCCGGGGCCGGTCGCGGGTCGGGTAGGGCTTCAGGGGGCGCCGCCGCTCGAGACCAGGCACTGGGTCTATCCGTGAGGTAAGGTCGATGGACGCCGTCCTGCGCGCCGCCGTCATCTACATCGTCTTGCTGGTTCTGTTCCGGATCGCCGGCCGGCGATCGCTCGCCGAGATGACGGCGTTCGATTTCATCCTGCTGCTGATCATCGGCGAGGCGACGCAGCAGGCGCTGCTCGGCGAAGACTTCTCGATCACGAACGCGATCATCGTCGTCGTCACGCTGCTGACCCTCGATGTCGGCATATCGCTCTGGAAGCAGCGATCGGCGCGCGCCAACAGGCTCATCGAAGGCGTACCGACGGTGCTGGTGGCAAACGGACGTCCGCTCAAGGAACTTATGGATCGGGCGCGCGTCCGCGAGGAAGAGATCATGGAAGCGGCGCGGCGCCTTCAGGGCCTGGAGCGCATGGATCAGATCAAGTTCGCGGTTCTCGAGGTGAGCGGCGGAATCACGATCATTCCGAGATGAGGCTCTCTGTGTGCTGGCGTTCCGCCCTGCGGCATCCGGTACGTTCGGAACGCATGCATCGCTGCGGCCGTTGAAGTGGACGTGACGGACCATGAGTTACCGGCGCGCGATACTTGCCGCGATCGCAACCCTCTGGGCCTCAATCGTCGGCGTACCGACCGCTGTGGCGATGTCTCCTTACGATCGGCTCGTCGTCTTCGGTGACAGTCTTTCCGATACGGGCAATGCCGGCCGGTTCTCGAACGGTCCGGTGTGGGTCGAGTATCTTGCCGACAGGATCGGTGCCGCCTTACGGCCGGCCCGCGACGGCGGCACGAACTTCGCGGTCGGCGGCGCAAAAACGTACGGCCATGAGTTCAGCCTTCGCGCACAGGTCGAACATTTCCTGGCTTCGCCGGCGGCAGGCAGGCTCGATGATCGCACGCTCGTCATCGTCTATGCCGGCGCCAACGACCTTCGCGCTGCGGTGCATGCTGCCGATCGGTCGGCGGTGGTCGATCATGCGCTTCATCATATTCGGGCCGCTCTTGAGGATCTTGCGGCAGCGGGCGCGCGCCGGTTCCTCGTTCCGAACCTGCCCGATATCGGCCGTACGCCGGAGGCGCATGCCCTTGGTCCCGACTGGGTCCGCGAGGCCCGCAGCCTGACGCTCAAGTTCAATGCGCAGCTCGAGCAGGTATTACGGCACGTGGAAGAGACGCGGTCGGTCCATATCCATCGTCTTGACGTCTTCAAGCTTCTCGAACAGGCCGTCGAGGATCCCGGCCGCTTCGGATTCCGGAACGTGACGGTGCCGTGTCCTCATCGCGACGGCGCGACGGACTCGTGCAGCGAGTACGTGTTCTGGGATGATATGCACCCGACCACGTCCGGCCACGCACGTCTAGCCGAAGCGGCCCTTCGCGTGCTCTCGGAAAAGTCGATTCAAGAGATTAGATAAGCCGCAGACCGGCGGCGCAGGCATATCCACGCTCCTGATGAACACCTGCCATACCGCTGCGCCCGAATGTCGACACGGGCGGCATTCGTTTGCCGAAGTCTCGGCGAAGCAGTCTCGGCGAAACGCGCGCGAACCGGAACGCGGCGCATGGCGCACCGTTGGTTCACCCATACCCAAACCCAGGAGACTTCATGAATAGACTTCTCGCTTCGACGGCCGTTGCGCTTCTTCTTCTCGGCGGCACGGCGTGGGCGCAAACCACGAGTCCGGGGACCGGGGGAACCGGCTCGACGCCCGGTGAGCGGATGCCTGGACCGGGCGAGCGCACCGGCCCGATGAATCGCGACATGGATCGCGACAAGATGGGCCCCGGCCCCGGGCTTGGCAGCGGCGACACGCGGACCGAATCGGAATCCGGCGGCCCCGGCGGCTCGATCACGGGCGGCGGGCGGAACGACGGCATGCCCGGCCGCGGTGGCACGGGCGGGCCCGGATCCACCCGGCCGGGCAGCGGCTCGACCGGCGGTTTGGACAGCGGCACCACGGGCGGCGGCATGGGCGGTGGTACCGGCGGTTCGGGCGGGACAGGTGGTGGCAGGGGCGGCGGCAGCGGTCGCTAGACCTCGCGGCACCGTCACGTCGTGAAGGGCCGGCGAGTCGCCGGCCCTTTTGCCGTCGAGATCGACGACAGATTCGGTTATTAAAGTCATCGGACGTTCGCGGCGGCCGACGTCTCGATCGGCACTGAGATGCATGGCAACGTTCATCGAGCGCCTGTCGGGCACCTGATGTTGCGTGCGGAGGCGGGTCGGCAGTCCGCGTGCCGCATCTCGCGCTTGAGAACCCGTGCAAGCTTCGCCTATGAGATAGGATCTGAATCCAGCCAACGCCGGCCCGACAGGTCGACCACGCCGGTTCCGACGACCAAAACCGCGACAATGAACATCCGCGCCACGACTCCGCTCCTGCGGGAGGCGGAAAAGGTCCTCCGACGCTCTCTGCAGCTTTACTGGAGCCTGATGGTGATCCTCGTGCCGATGACGATCGGCGTGAAGATCGCCACGGTGCTCGGCGCGGTGGCTTGGATCGCTGCGGCGTTCGAGCCGGCGATGGCGCTGCTCGGCCTTCCCGCCGAGGCAAGCGTCGTCCTGGCGGCGGGGGCCCTGATCGGCATCGGCGGCGCGATCGGGGCGCTGTCCGGACTTGGCGATCTGAGCCTTTCCGTGGCGCAGATGACCGTGCTGAGCAGCTTCGTGCTGGTCGCCCATGCATTGCCGATCGAGCAGCGGATCACGCAAAAGGCGGGCGCCGGCTTCGTGCTCACGGCGCTGTTCCGCATCATCGGCGGCTTTCTCTTCGCCGGGTTGCTCCATGCGTTCTATCGGATATCCGGCCTGGGGCAGGAGCCTCTGTCCGGCGATTTGCTGACGGGGGCGGTCGCCGACGACTGGATCGGCTGGGCGATCGAAACGGCCGAGGGGCTGTTCTGGATCTTCTGGATCATCATCGGCATCGTCGCGCTCATGGCCGTGTTCGACAGGCTCGGCGTCACGGCGTTTCTGAGCCATGCCCTGGCACCGCTTCTGCGGCATCTCGGAATCGGGCCCCAGGCCGGGCCCGTCGTCATCATCGGGGCCCTGCTGGGACTTGCCTATGGCGGCGCCCTCATCATCCAGGAGGCACGCTCCGGCAAGCTGTCGCCGCGCGACATCGTCCTGTCGCTGCTGTTCCTGTGCCTGTGCCACAGCATCATCGAGGACACGCTGCTGTTGGCGGCGTTCGGCGCCGATTTCGTCGCGATCACGCTCGGCCGCGTGATCTTTGCCGTCCTCGTCATGGTCGTGATCTCGCGCCTCGTCGCCGCCATGCCGGCGCGGCTGTTCGCCGGACTGTTCCCCGAGGCGGCGAAAGTCAATTCGACCTGACCGAAGCCTTCGGGTCAGACCGGGAGAATGCAGACCAGCAGACGGTCGATGTCGCTTCCGTCGGTGGACATCGGCCAGACCAGCCGGTCGAACATTCGCGACGTCCCGAACCGGATGACGCCACGGGTGACGTCGCGCGTGAATTCCGGCATGCGGCTGGCGCAGACGCGGTCGAGGACTTCGCGCAGATGCGCGCGCCGCGCCGCATCGGCGATCTCACTGACGCGCCGGCCCTGATAATCCTGCCCGGTAAGATCGGCGATACGGCTCGCGTGGACGACGAACAAATAGTCCCGCTCGGGATCGTTTATCACGTCCAGCAGATGGATCCATCCGGCGTAGCTGCGGCAGACGACGATGTCGAAATCGCGCGGCCGCGGAAAGTTGCGGCCCGCCTGGAGCCGCCCCAAATACCCGGCAAGTGCATGCATCGGATGGTCCGCGGGAATGGGGGGGATCGCTGAATCGAAGCCGGATTTGTTCACCTGATTATGTTCGTTGTGTGCGAATTGCGGCGCGATATGCGGTCGCCATGGAGACACGCGCTTCGTTAAGGAAACGTTGAGGCGGAAACCAGGCCTGGTCGCTTATCTGCCGCGACGGCGCCAGATATCAGGGTAGTCGACGACCAAGCCGTCCACATCGACCGCGAGGTCGGCGATGAAGCCGGTATCGAGATTGCGATAGCGAAAACGCTGCGGCGGCGCGGCTGAGTCGAGCCGCGTGTATTCCTGGTTGGTGGCGTTCAGCGTCAGTTCGGGCAGCTTGACGTACACGACCCGGATCTGCCGCGGCGCATCGGGCGAAAGACCCAGATTGCGGATGGGCAGCGTGTTCGTGAATGGCGTGATCATGATGTCGGTGTCGGTGCAGCCGTCGAGATCCGGCCGCTTCGCGCCATCGACCGTCCACGCGCCGTGCGCATCACGTGCGAGCTCGACGCCGCGTCTTGTGCCGTCGTGATCGGCCGTCATCGCGGCACGACGCACGCGCCACGCCCCGTCGCACCATACGGTGTAATGAAGCCGGATCGGGCCGGCGCCGAAATCGGCGACGACCACGCCATCGGCCGTGATCTCGTCGGCGCCGAGGTCGAGCGACAGATGCTCGAGCCGCGGACACTGGATCCATTTCCACACGACATCACGATGCATCCCCTCCTCCCTGGACGATTTCGCCGTTCGCCTGTCTTTGCGGGTCGCCTCGGCCGAACCTGATACCGTCGTCGCGTCCCATCGCTCGGGATTCGGTCGCATCCGCGCGGCACCGAAGCCGTGCAACGGCCCGGCGACTCCGCTAAAAACGGCCGGTCGGCGGCGGCGTCGTTTTGAACGGCGTGTCGGTTCCGACCGGCGCGAAAAGAATATCATTCGGCAGCCCAAGACCTGAGAGGGACCGGAATGCAGTTCGATTTTCGGGGCCGGTGCGTGGTCGTCGCCGGCGGCAGCCGCGGGAAAGGCCGGTCGATCGCATTGGGATTCGCCGCGGCGGGGGCCGGCGTTTCGATCTGCGCCCGCGGCGCGGATGCGCTTGCGGCGACGCGCGCCGAGATTGCGGCGTATGGTGGCACTGCGCACGCGGCGGTCTGCGACCTGAACGACGGCAAGGCGGTGGCGCGCTACGTCGAGGCGGCGGCGGAGGCGCTCGGCGGGATCGACATTCTGGTGAACAACGCCTCGGGCTTCGGCACCACCGACGACGAGGCCGGCTGGGAGGCGAGCATCGCGGTCGACCTGCTCGGCACCGTGCGTGCGTCGCGTGCCGCACTGCCCTTCATCGAAAAATCCGACGCAGGCGCGATCATCAATGTCTCGTCGATTTCCGGTCTGCGCCCATCGGTACGCACGCCGTCCTACGGCGCGGTGAAGGCGGCGCTCATCCAGTACACGATGACGCAGGCCGCGGCACTCGCCCGCAAGCGTATCCGCGTGAACTGTGTCGCCCCCGGCTCGATCGAGTTTCCGGGCGGCGTCTGGACGCGGCGCAAGGACGAGAATCCGGCTCTCTACAATCGCGTGCTTGCCGGTATTCCGTTCGGCCGGTTCGGTCGGCCGGAGGAAGTCGCCAACGTCGTCATGTTTCTCGCCTCGCCGCTTGCGGCGTGGATCACCGGTCAGACGATCGTGGTCGATGGCGGCCAGCTCCTCGCCGTCTGATCCGGGCGCCGGTCCGACGATGCCGTCCGCAGCGCGTATCGCCGGCGATCGCTCCGGCCGCGACGGTCGCCGGATCGTCATTGCGCGGCAGCAAGATCAGTCGTGAAGGCGAAATCGAGAATCCGCCGCTGGCTCGTGCGGGCGGCCGCCGTTCCTCTCCTCGGCCCGGCGCTCGTCATCGCGCTGTATGGCGTCGTGCCGCCGCCGATCACGCCGCTCATGGTGATCCGTTATGTCGAGGGCGCCGGGATCGACAAAGACTGGGTTCCGCTCGAGCGCGTCGCGGCGCACGTGCCGCGCGCGGTCATTGCCGCGGAAGACAATCTGTTCTGCGAGCACGCCGGCTTCGACTGGGGCGCGATGCGCGACGCCATCGACGACTACGTCGCCGGGCGGCGCGTGCGCGGGGCGAGCACGATCTCGATGCAGACGGCGAAGAACCTGTTCCTCTGGCCGGGGCGGAGCTTCGTGCGCAAGGGGATCGAGGCGTATCTCACCGTGCTGATCGAGCTGCTGTGGAGCAAGCGCCGGATCATAGAAGTGTATCTGAACATCGCCGAATGGGGCGATGGCGTGTACGGAATCGAGGCGGCCGCCCGTACGCATTTCCGCAAATCGGCGGCTTCGCTGTCGGCGCGCGAGGCAGCACTGCTTGCGGCGGTGCTGCCCAATCCGCGCGAATGGTCGCCAGTGCGCCCCTCCGATTTCGTCGCGGAACGGGCACGGACCATTGCGGTACGCATCGACCAGCTCGGGCCGATGCTGGCATGCGCCGCGCGGCGTTAGCGGCCAGGCAACGGTAAGCTCTTCACGGGGGCATTGACGCCGGCTCGGGCGTCCGCGGAGAGTGCGACAGGCGGATCGGGCGCTGCGGCCGCCGTCGCGTGGCACCGGCGGGCCGCCCCGCGTCCCGACGCCCGTTTGAGGCATCAGGGATCTGCCATGACATATCGAG
The DNA here is from genome assembly GCA_937926175.1 of uncultured Rhodospirillales bacterium. Classification (GTDB taxonomy): domain Bacteria; phylum Pseudomonadota; class Alphaproteobacteria; order CACIAM-22H2; family CACIAM-22H2; genus CALANV01. Next base: position 27,399 of record CALANV010000058.1, read on the forward strand.
GTGCCATCTATCCTGATCTCGAGGGCAAGGTCGTCATCGTGACGGGCGGCGGTTCCGGAATCGGTGCGGCGATCACCCGCGCGTTCGCCCGGCAGAAATCGCGCGTCGGCTTCATCGACATCGCAGAGGAACCGTCGACCCGCCTCGCCAAGGAACTGACGCAGGAGGGGGCCGAGGTCCGTTTCGTCCATGCCGACCTTACCGATATCGAGGCGCTGCGGCGGGCGATCGACGAGATCCGCCGCATGCTGGGGCCGGTCGACATCCTCATCAACAATGCCGCCCATGACGACCGCCATACGATCGAGGAGATGACGCCCGAGTATTTCGATGGGCGGGTCGCGGTGAACCTGCGTCATCAGTTCTTCGCGGCCCAGGCGGTGCTCCCCGATATGGTGCGCCGGAATGCGGGCGTGATCATCAACTTCGGCTCCATCTCCTGGATGATGAAGGAGCCGAAACTTCCGATCTACACGGCCTGCAAGGCGGCCGTCCTCGGCCTCACCCGCTCGCTCGCCCGGGCCTATGGGCCGCACAACATCCGCGTCAACGCGATCGCGCCGGGCTGGATCATGACCGAGCGGCAGGTCGAGAAGTGGCTCACGCCGGAGGCGGAGCGCGAGCTGATGGCGGGACAATGCCTCAAGCGGTGCCTGATGCCGGAGGAGATCGCGCGTTTCACGGTCTTCCTCGCCTCCGAGGAGGCGAGCGCCTGCACGGCGCAGCATTACGTGGTCGACGGCGGATGGTCGTGACGCCCGGCCCTTTTCCGTAAGCGCCGGTTCGCACCACCCACGCTATCGCCGCAGGATCATCTCGTCGCCGCGGACCTCGAAGCCGGAAAGCCGGCCGAGGAAGCTCATCCCGAGCAGCGACTGGCCAAGCTCGCCCGCCGCGACATGGCCGGCGACGTCCTCGACAATGATGTCGCCGATCGCGATCCGGTCGATCCGCACGGCGGCACCGAAGCTGACTCCGCTGGCCGTGTGATACGGCAGGTTGTAGGTCAGAGGATCCGGATCGATGCCGATGCGCCGCGCGTCGCTTCTGGTGAGCGCTACGTCGCTCGCGCCGGTGTCGACGAGGAATTGCACGCGCTGACCATTCACCTCGGCCACGACACGAAAATGACACCCGTCGCTCGCGCGCAACGCGACCGTGCCGGGCGCAATCGTGCGCGGCTCCGCAGGAAACAGGGCACTGCCGATGCGGTCGATCACCGGCGCGACCTCGTCCCGATAGCTGTAGCCGGCCACGAGCGCGAGGCCCAAGCCGATCCAGGCGAGGAACGCGCGTATGGCGGCGCCGAGCCGCACCGACCGGAGCGCGACGGTCAGGCTGGCCACGACGAGCGACAGGATCGTCAACCGCGAGACGAGGCTGATCTGACTGTCCCGATCGCCGAGCGAACCCGGATACCGGGCATTCAGGTAGACAACGAGCCCGACGGTCAAGGTCAGGATCAGGCTGACGGCAAGGATCGATCTGCGCGTCGTGACGGATGACGGCGGCTGCGGCTCCATGAAACCGGCACCGAGGATATCACACGCGGGCTCGGCATTCTCGGCGCGGCGCATGTCGCGTGAGCTCTTGCGCCGTAAGAATGGCCACGGAAATGACGCCGTCGCGGTTGCGGAAGCCCAAAGAACGTGCGCGACGCGAGCAAATGATGCCGGCGCACTTCTGAACCTTTCACACAACGCCGGCGCCGTCAGTGCGGCCAGAGCGGCCACCGGCATCCCGACTTCCGGTCGGTCGGCGGTACCAATCGGGCGAGCACCATGCCGACGACGGCACCGACGACGAGCACGCCGAGTACGATCATCAGCAGGGCCGCCCACCACGTCAAAGAAGCGGACATGGCGATCTTGCGCCGACGCCTGAGTGAATCGGAAGAGAGGACGCACCCCGCCGCGCCATGGCTGGGTGCGTCCCCGCGGGTCTTACGACGCCGGGGCTTCGCCCGTTACCCAGTAGTCGATGCGAGCCTTATGGGTCTTGATGTACTTGTCGACGGCCTCTTCGTACGACGTCTCGCTGGCGTCGAACATGATGGCCTGCAACTCCTCGAGCGGCAGGTACATGCGGGCGAAGAACGCCGCGATCTTGGGATGATCCTGGTAGAAGCCCTGGCGCGCGATCACATGCACGCGCTCGAGCCCGCCGAGCGTCTTCTTCGGATCCTCGAGATAGCGAAGCTTCCACTTGGCGAACTTCCAGTGCGGGCTCCAACCCGTCACGACGATCCACTCCTTGCGGTCGATCGCGCGCTTGAGGGCCGCGGTCATGGCCGCGCCGCTGGCTGAGACCAGCGTGTAGTCGTCGAGGCCGTACGCCTCGATCGCCTTCTCGGAGGCCTGCATCAGGCCGGCACCCGGATCGATGCCCTGGATCTTGCCACCGAGCTTCCGGCGCACTTCGGCCTTCTTCAGGTCCTCGATCGAGCGGACCTCGTCCACGGGCACGTAGTCCGGGACGACCCAGCCGAGGCGTGCGTCGGTGTACAGGATGCCGAGCGGCACGACCTTGTCCCTGACCTTGTCCATGTAGCTGGCGTGCGTGACGGGTAGCCACGCCATCAGCATCGTGTCGAGGTCACCCTTCGCCAGGCCCTGATACTGGAGGCCGATGTCGGCGAGTACGAGTTCGACCGGCTGGTTGAACCGCGTCTCGATGACCTTCTTCGCAAGCTTCGTGACCGCTTCTGCGTCGGACCACGCCGTCCAGCCGATCTTGATCGGCCTGGTTTCGGCATGACCCGGCGGCACCGCCAGGGTGCCGGCTGCGAGCAGTCCGGCCAATCCCATGGCGAGCCGTTTCAGGAAACTGAATGTCATCGCGCTTTCTCCTTCGGTTTCGAGGTGGACAGGTGGGGCAGGCGCGCGTGCCTTACGCCCCGGGCTCGGCCGGCTGCATGGCGGCCGGCCGATCTGCGGATTCCGATGTCGGCGCTGTCGATCCGCGTGCGGTCATGGGCGCCGATTTGGTGCGGGGTTTGCCAAAGCTCTGGGTAATGCGGTCGAGCAGGATCGCGACGAGGACGACGGCAAGGCCGCCTTCGAAGCCAAGCCCGATATCGAGCCGCTGAATGCCGCGCAGGACCTGATTGCCGAGGCCGCCCGCGCCGATCATCGATGCGATCACGACCATCGACAGTGCCAGCATGATCGTCTGATTGACGCCGGCCATGATCGACGGCAGCGCGGTCGGTATCTGCACCTTGAACAGCAACTGTCGCGACGTACAACCGAACGCGAGTCCGGCCTCCACCAGCTCTTCCGGAACCTGGCGGATACCGAGGCTCGTCAGGCGAACCACGGGCGGCAACGCAAAGACGATGGTCGCGATCACGCCCGGCACCGTGCCGAGGCCGAAGAACATCGCCGCCGGAATCAGGTAGACGAAGGCTGGCATCGTCTGCATCAGATCGAGCATGGGCCGCAGCGCCGACTCGATCCGGTCGCTGCGGCCGGCGGCAATGCCGAGCGGTATGCCCAGGATCAACGCAATGACCGTCGCGGTGAGGACGAGGGTCAGCGTGTCGACCGTTTGCGGCCACAGGCCGAGCGCGAAGATGACGGCGAGCGCCACCGCCGCAAATACGGCAAACTTCCACCCGACCCGGTAAAAGGCGAGGCCGACGATGAGGCCGGCCAACACCACGTCGGGCGGGAACTCGAGCGCGGCGCCGATGCCGTCGGCGAGGCCGCCGACCACGATCTCGATTGCGTCGAACAGCCACTGCGCGTGACGCATCAGGAATTCGACAACGGCTTCGACGAGATCGCCCAGAGGCAGTTCGAACTTCATGCTCACCGACTCCGTCCGAGGGCTTCGAGATAGGCGGTTTTCGAGATGGCGCCGACATAGGCACCGTTGCCGTCCACGACCGGTAGCGGGTAGGGGCTTCGAGCGACCAGCGCCAGCACCTCGCTCATCGATACGTCGGACGGCACCGGCGTCACGTCGGGCAGGAACGCGTCCGCGAGCGATGCGCCGCCGTTGCTGCGCTCAAGCGCGGCGATCAGGCTTTCGACCGATACGATGCCGTGAAACCGCCGCCGCGCATCCTGAACGTAGCCGAACTCGCGGTCGCGCTCGCGCAGCTGGCGCAGTGCGGCGCGCACACCTTCGCCGGGATGGCGGACGAGCGTGACCTGATCACGGCGTGCGATGTCGCCGGCCGTGAGGACGCGCGTCAGATCGACGTTGCGGAAGAACGAGCGGACATAGTCGTTCGCCGGTGCCTTCAGGATCTCGTCGGGGCGACCGATCTGGACGATGCGTCCGCCTTCCATGATTGCCAGGCGATCACCGATGCGGATCGCCTCGTCCAGATCATGGCTGATGAAGACGATGGTTCGCTGATGCTCGGCCTGAAGCCGCAGCAGCTCGTCCTGCATCTCGCCACGCGTGAGTGGATCCAGCGCCGAAAACGCTTCGTCCATCAGCAGAATCGACGGCTCGTTTGCCAGTGCGCGCGCGAGGCCGACGCGCTGCTGCATGCCGCCCGAAAGTTCGGACGGCCAGCACTCGGCATAGGGTTTGAGCCCGACCGCCTCGAGCGCATTCATCGCGCGCTCACGCCGCGCGACCGGGTCGAAACCGGCAACCTCGAGCCCGAACGCCGCGTTTTCCCATACGCGCAGATGCGGCATCAATGCGAAGTTCTGGAACACCATGCTCATGTCGCGACGTCGCAGTTCAATCAGCTCCCGTCGGGACATCCGCGTGATGTCGCGGCCATCGACGACGATTTCGCCTGCGGTCGGCTCGATCAGGCGGTTGAGCATGCGAACCAGCGTCGACTTTCCCGACCCCGACAGGCCCATGACGACGAAGATCTCGCCCGCTTCGATCTCGAAATTCGCGTCATGAACGCCGATGGTCTGGCCGGTGCGTGCGAAGATCTCTTCCTTGGACAGGCCGCGACGCAGCAACTCCAGCGCCTTGGCAGGAGCGGTGCCGAAAACCTTGCACAGGCCTCGCACGGCAATCTTGGTGGTCATGACCGCTCGACCTCCAATGTCTGTCCGGTGCATGCGCGTCGGATGCGGAACATGCAGCGGAAAAATTGCGTGCCCCTCGAGGATGCGTCCTTGCATCTCCGGACGACCGCACGACAGGCGGCAGCGCAACGATGTCGGCTTACTCGGCCGTCAGGCCGACCTCTGGCAGGGCGCTTTCAATGGAAAGCTGGAAGTGAAACGGTGTCTGACTACGCCCGAGAACTCCCGACCGAAGGGCCGGAACGTTGCGTCGGAACCGAGGTCCGACGCGAAAACGTACCGTACGGCGAACTGAGGCCGACGATACGAGAAGAAGCCAGAGGCTGAACGCGGAAACTCCACGAAAACGAAAATTCAGAACGTCATCTGGTGCAGTGCCTCCATCTCAATTTCAGCGATTCGGTTTCAAGCGTCACGCGCCTTTCTGATTGTTGTAAGCGCGAGTTCGCACAACCGGGCATGGGGCAACTTATCATCTGAAGTTCGAGATGCAAGAATTTTCGCGGGGCCGTCGTTGGCGCGCATCGCTGTGCAAAATGCGTACGATGTTACGGTGCATGCGACGTCGATGAGACGTCGATGAATCGATGCTCGGTTTGCACGAGTTTTCAAACGGTTCCGTCAGCGTATCGAGATCGAGACACGGCCGTAAGCGTGCATGCGACGCGCATCTGCCGCTCGACAGTAACGTACAGCTTCGCCGGTCGATGGATTCGCGGATGACTCGAGACATCTGAAACCATCGTGGTGTCGCAAGGCGCGCCGGCTGCCCGCACACCGCAGGGCGTACTCCCCCTGCCCAATTGACGAAGCGCGACTCATCGTCGTGCAATCCCCTTCAAAACAGGAAGACGTGCCGCGATCGCGACCGGATGAGCCGCGATCGCCGAAACCCGTGATCGCACTTTCGGAACGCATCATCGATCGCCACGCTGCCGACCCGATCGGTGGTGGATGCATTCGCGTTTCGGTGCCCGACAAGCAGGGAGGACGAACGTGAGACTCAAGCTAGCAGCGCGGGTTCTGGGAGTCGCGGCGCTTGGACTGGCCCTTCCAGTCGCCGCCCAGACCGTACCCAAATCCGCGGACGAGGTGGCGCGGCCGGGCGGCAAACTGCCCGGAACCGTGAACCTTGCGCTCGTGAAGGTCGCGGACGGCTTCAACGATCCGACCGGCGTCGCGTCGGCCTACGATGGAACCGGCCGCATCTTCGTCGTCGAACGCGTCGGCCGCATCCGCGTCGTCGACAAGGACGGCAAGGTGCAGGAAGAACCGTTCCTCGACCTCACTACGCTCAATCCGCTCGGCAGCGAGGTGCAGACCGGGTTCGTCGAGCAGGGCCTATGGTCGGTCGCCTTCCATCCGCGGTTCCGGGAAAACGGCCATTTCTTCGTCCACTTCTCGTCGCTGCCGTTCAATGGCGCGGGGCTGGTCGTCCGCTTCACCGTCGACCCGGACAGCCCGAACGTGGTCACGGCCGAACAGGCGAACAAGACGGCGAAAGTGATCATGAACATCCCGCAGCCGTACTACAATCACTACGGCGGCGGTATGCAGTTCGGTCCCGACGGCTACCTTTACATCGGCAAGGGTGACGGCGGCTGGGAGGGCGATCCGCTCGATGCCGGACAGCGGCTCGACACGCATCTGGGCAAGATGCTGCGGATCGACGTCGATGTCGAAGACGACTCGATGCCGTACAAGGTGCCGGCCGATAATCCGTTCCGCACGGCGTCGCGCGACCAACTGATGCGGCTGTTCGGCGTGTCCGAGCTCGACTTCAGCAAGATCCGCATCGGCGCGAAGCCGGAGATCTGGGCCTACGGGCTGCGCAACCCGTACATGTTCCACTTCGACAAGAAGACCGGCGGATTGTTCATCGCCGATGTCGGACAGAACCATCTCGAGGAGATCAACTATCAGCCGCCCGACAGCAAGGGCGGCGAGAACTACGGCTGGAACCGGAACATGGGCACCCAATGTCATCCGATGACCGGTCCGGACGACAAGTGCCCGCAGGTCGGCGTCCTGCCGATCGCCGAGTATCCGCACGAGGAGCCGTATCCGGGTGCGCCGAAGCTCACCGAGAACTGGGGATGTTCGGCCATGGCGCTGGGTGTGGCCAACTATGCCGGCATGGAGGGCGTCCTGCTGGTCGGCGACTGGTGCTCCGGCCGCCTGTGGGGCGTCGGCTGGGACAAGAGCGCCAACAAGTGGCAGATGCAGGAGCTGCTGCACACGTCGCTGCAGTTCACCGCCGGCAACACGGACGAGGACGGCACGATCCTGGCGGTCAACTGCTACTGCTTCTATCTCGACGACAAGGGGCCGACGGCGAACCCGCCGGGCGCGGTCTGGCGCGTCGTCGCCGCGGACCAGGTACCCGCGGGTGCAGAGGTGGCGCGGGTACGCACGCGTTGATGCAGCCGGCACACAATATGTTCCGGCAAGCTTGGGTCGGGTCGGCGTCTTCGCCGGCCCGGCCTCTCTTTCGTTGGGGCGGCGTCGTTGCGCTGGTGCTGGTCGCAAGCCTGGCGGACCGCGCATCCGCCGAAGGTATCGTGTTCCGCCACGCGCTCGACAACCAGCCGATCGAGGTCAAGCCGCGTCAGGGCGAGGTCGTGACGGATGCCGTCAAGACGTTCCTTGCGAGCGGCGAGAATCCCTACAACGGCGACGAAGCGGCGCTGGCGGCCGGCAGGAAACTTTATCAGCAGTGGTGCCAGGCGTGTCATCTCGCCGACGGCGGGGGGCGGATCGGCCCCAGTCTGATCGACGATACGTACAACTATCCGCGCACGAACACAGATGTCGGCATGTTCGAGGTCGTCTACGCCGGCGCCGGCGGGGCGATGCAGCCCTTCGGCAAGCGGATGTCCCAGGACGACATCCTGAAGATCATGGCCTATGTGCGAACCTTGAAGAAATGAAGCCGTGACCGCCTTTTCCGGCGGCTCCGGCTTCCTTCGTCTTCTTCGCGGTTCGCGTGCCGCCGCGGCCGGGGCTTCGTCTATTCGATCAGCAGGTCGGCGTCGGCCGGCCTCGGCGCCGGCTCGTCGACGCGCGGGGTCTGGCCGCGAAGCACGGAGTTGCCTTCGAACATCAACCGCTGGTCGACCGGCGCCGGATCGAGCCAGTCGGATTCCTTCATCTGACCGCTCTGGCCGTAGGCGGCGAGCGCGTTGGCGTAGCAGACGCGGCGCACGTCCGCCTCGGGGATGCCGCGCTGAAGCATGAGCTGCGCAGTCTTCGGCACCGCCAGCGGGTCGGACATGCCCCAGTCGGCGCTCGAGTCGATGAAGATCCGCTCCGACCCGTAGCGGCGCACGATGTCCACCATCCGCTCGCTGCCCATCTTGGTGCGCGGGTAGAGCGTGAACGCGGCCCAGAAGCCGCGGTCGAGCACTTCCCGGACCGTCTCTTCGTTGTTGTGATCGATGACAACGCGCTCCGGCGCAAGCCCGTGCTCGATGCACAAATCCATCGTCAGCGACGTTCCCCGCTTCTTGTCGCGGTGCGGCGTGTGGATCATCACCAGCATGTCGAGCTGCTTGGCGAGGTCGAGCTGTGCGCGCAGATACTTTTTCTCGGCCTTGGTCTGTTCGTCGAAGCCGATCTCGCCGATGGCCACGACGCCTTCCTTGAGGGCGAAGCGCGGCAGGATTTCCATGACCGCCTCGGCCAGCGCTTCGTTGTTCGCCTCCTTGGCGTTGAGGCCGATCGCGCAGTAGTGCCGGATGCCGAACTGACCGGCGCGGAAACGCTCCCAGCCGACGAGCGTGGACAGATAGTCGATATAGGTTCCGACCGACGTGCGGGGCTGGCCGACCCAGAACGCGGGCTCGATCACGGCGACCACGCCCGCGGCGGCCATCGCCTCGTAGTCGTTCGCGGTGCGCGCGTTCATGTGGATGTGCGGATCGATGAACTGCATGGTCAGGCTCCCCTTTTCGTTGGTTTCGTCGGGACTCAGGCGCCGGCGATCTCGTCCCAGGACAGGCGCCCCCGTTCGATCGCGTGGGCGAGCTCCGGCTCGTCGCGCAAGGCAGCCGCCGCCTCGGCGCGTGGACAGGCGGCGAGTGCCAGCGCGGCCGCTCGACGCTCCGCGGGGCTGCCTTGGGCGAGCACGCGGCGCAGATCGGCAATCGCCGCGTCATCCGCATGCGGACCGACGCCGCGCCACAGCTCGGGGCTGACGGGACGGCGCGCGGCCCAGCGCTCGTGGGCGTAATCGCACAGCATGCGCATGAGCCGCGGGTTGGATCGCGCGTCGAAGCCGTGGATCGGATGGAGCGGGCTGCCGATGAACAGCGCCTTCAGCACCATCTGGTTCCAGGCGTCTTCGTCGAAGCGCTCGGCGGGGTAGGGGTTGCGGTGCGCCACGGCTTCGAACACGCTGCGCATGTTGCTGCGCGCGCCCTCGGCGGCGCGGGCGACGTAGCGCGCCTGCCCCGGATAGAGCGGCAGGCCGCGATAGAACGCGACCAGTTCGCCTAGATCGGCGGTGCGGAACAGCTGCTCAAGACGATGGGCAAATCGATCCTCCGGGCCGTTTACGCAGAGCAGCAGGGCCACGCGCGCCGCCTGGTCGACACTCCACCCCACAGGCGACCAGCCGGATCGCACCTGCTGTGCGGCCTCGAGATCCGCGGGGGCGAGGTGCAGGTCGTCCTTGCCGACCCGGCGCGGCACGAGCGTGAGAATGGTGTAAATCGTGCGCTCGTCGGCGCCATTGCGAAGACGGCGCACACTGTCCTCGAGCCATCCGCGCGCATCGCCGGCGAGCTGACGCCCGAGCCACCCCAGCAGAAGTTCGACCGGCGACGTCACCTGCTGCAACGCGCCCGACATGCCGCCTCCATCATTCCGCCGCATCGATACTTCGATTCAGATGGTCGCGGGCGCGCACTTTCAGACACGACATCACGTTCCGGGGACGTAACGCTGAAGGAGTAGCGTGAGCGCGAAGCCGGCGGCCGCGAGTGCGGCAAGCGCGGCTTGTCCGTGCGTTGCGATCAGCATCGCGTCGAGCAGCGAGATGCCGGCGATCAGATAGCCGATCGCACGCGGTACGTCGATGCGGCCCGGTACGATCAGGAACGACAGCGCATAGGCAACCCAGGCGAGGAAGATGACGTAGAACGTCCCGCTCACCGCGTCCGCCAGCGCGCCCGCACCGTAGATGAAGGGTGCCGCCAGGAAGGCCAGTGGCCACAGGCGGTCGATGCGCGCCCGCGTCTCGAACTTGGCCGCATAGGTAAGTCCGACGAGGTAGCATAGAAGCAGGGCCGCACCGAGATAGAGCGCCGGTGCCGGCGCTGCGGTCGTCGCAAGTCCGGCGACGAGATAGACAAGCACGCGGCACAGCCCCATCAGGACCGGGCTCAGCGGATTGCCCTTATGACGCCAGTCGTAGAGCACGATGGCGGCGGCCAGCGCGAGTCCGGCGACGCCGGCCCCCCACGTGGAGCCGTCCGCGTCGACATAGCAGAGGACGACGAGCAGCCCGAAGCCGGCGGCGAGCATGCCGAAGCCGGCCGCGAACACCGTTGCCGCCGCGACCAGGCCGGCCGGTATCGGACGCTCGGGCCGTTCGCGCGCGTCGATGTCGCGATCGAACGCATCGTTGAGATACATCCCCGCCACGTAATAGAGCGAGACCGCAACGAGCAGTGCCAGCGTGAAGCCGGGGCCGGCGGCACCCCCGGCCAGCACGATGCCGGCAAGCGTGTTCGTCCACACCGTGGGCAGGTTCGAGACGCGGCCAAGCCGCAGCGCCAGCGCGAAGCCGGACGTGCTCAGACGCGGAGCTGTTGCTGCACCCATTGCATTTCCCTCGACACGGCGGCGACGATGTCCTCGCCGCGATAGGCGTCCGGCAGCACGTCCCACGTATAGGTCTCGACCTCGAGATGTGCTGAGACGGGTGCACGGCGATGGCGCGCCAGCACCTCGCGCAGGAACGGCTGCGTCGTCGCGAATTCACCCAGTTCCTCGCGGAAGATCGGGACATGGAAGTGGATGCGCCATTCGCGGTCGCGGCCGTCGAGGCTGCGGATCGCCTCCGGTAGGTCCGGATATCGGATGAGGCCGTCACGGTCGCGCGCGACGACCTGGTGCAGATAGACGTCATCGGCGAACGGCGTCAGCGCATGCGCCGTCGATCCGTTCGCATGCGGAATGCGCAGACCCGCGCTCAGCTGCAGCTTGGCGATGCGGATGCCGGACGCCTCGAGGCGCCGAACGGCTTCGTTCGGGTCTTCGTACTCGACCGCGGCGTGGCAGAGGTCGAGGCAAAGGCCAAGATGCCGGCGCAGCGCCGGCTCGGCCGCTGTGGGTGTCAGATTCGCAAGCGCGCTCAGTCGCGCGGCGGCGGCTTTTGAAAAGAGGTGCTTTTCGAAGAAGGCGACGGCTTCATCGACGGTCTCGAGGAAGCAGTACGGCTCCGGCTCCAGTGCCAGCACGACGGTCCGCCCGGTCGACCGCTCGAGGTGCACGAGATGCGCGGCATGCCGGATCATGAGATCGGCCATGCGTTCGACGTCGGCCTCGGTGCCGATCTCCGGCTTGAACGCGCCGGGCACGGTGCTGACGCTGCCCTCGACGTCGGGCTCGGGCGGCATCAGTTCCGCCAGCAGCGTGGCAAGGAGACCGGTGTAGGCGAGGCGCCGCTCGTCGCGCCAGTCGGGCTTGTAGACGTCTTCCTTCACGCGGGCGCGGTGAAAGGTGCCGTAGGGAAAGCCGTTGATCGTGAAGACGTAGAGACGGTTGTCGCGGAGGAAATCCCTGAACTCGGCCAGGGTCGACGGTTGCCGCAGCGCTTCGGCGGCCGCGGCCGACAGCCGCAGTCCGACGCCGAACGGAATGTCCGGCGCGATGCGGTCGCGCACGCGCAGGAGATATCGTTCGAGATTGTTGCGTATCTCCGTCCAGCTCTCGCCAGGGTGAATGTTCGTGCAATATGTGAGATGGCAACCCGGCCCCACTCTCATCGGCACGCATCCCTCTGTTTCAGCCAGCCGATCGCGTCGATGATCGCGGCTTCGTCCATCTCGTGAACCTCGACGCCGCGGCCGATCTCGGCGAGCAGCGTCACGGTCAGCTCGCCGCCCAGATGCTCGCGGAAGTCCCGCAAGCCCCCGAGCACGGCGTAGGAGCCGTCGGCCGCGCGGGCCTCGAGCGCGTCGTGCCACAGCCGAAGACCGAGCCGTTCGAGCAGCCGGCAGACGCGCTCCTCGCTTCCGGGCGCGAGCAGACCGGCCTGGACCGAGTAGCGGGTGTCGAGCGCGATCCCGATCGCGACCGCTTCGCCGTGGCGGAGCGCATGCCCCGTCATGGTCTCGAGCTTGTGCGCCGCCCAATGGCCGAAATCGAGCGGTCGCGCGCTTCCCATCTCGAACGGGTCGCCGGCGGTGCAGATGTGCCGCATGTGAAGATCGGCGCAGCGCCGGATTGCGAAGGCGAGCGCGTCCGGCTCGGCCCGCGCGGCGTCCTCGGCGCGACGCTCGAGCCATTCGAAGAACACGCGGTCCCGGATCAGGGCCACCTTGACCGCCTCGGCAAGGCCGGCGATCCGGTCGCGCGCCGGCAGCGAGGACAGAAAACGCGCGTCGTTGAGAACCGCGAAGGGCGGGGCAAATGTGCCGATGAAGTTCTTCACGCCGAAGGCGTTGATCCCGTTCTTGACGCCGACGCCGGAATCGAGCTGGCCCAGCACGGTCGTCGGGACGCGCACCAGCCGCACGCCGCGATGCGTGGTCGCGGCCACGAATCCCACCATGTCCAGCATCGCCCCGCCGCCGATCGCGACGACGTAGGAATGGCGGTCGATTCCCAGCGCCAGCAGGCGGCGCTGCAGGCGCTCGACGAGCGCCGGATCGTTCTTCGCGCCCTCGCCGCCGGGCACGATCTCGGGCGGGCCCGCGAGTTCGAGCTGGCGGTCGTGGCGGGCGGCGTAGGCCGCAATCTCGTCCGGCAGGTCGGGCCACGCCGCCGCGATGCCGGCCTCGATCAGCGCGACGAAGCGATGGCGGCGTTCCGGCTCGAGCCGCGCGAGCGCGTCGGCGAAGACCGCGTTGGCCGGATCGAACAGATGCTCGGTGAAGGCAACCGCATACGAGAATTCGACCGCGAACCGCTGCACCCGGACGACGGGGGAACGGAAATCGATCTCCGTGGCGGAACCGGGTAGCGTCATGATCGCGACGTTCGTCGCCTGGCAGCGCGAATTGTTCGGCAACATGGAGCTGCTGTTGGATGCGTCCGTTGCGACGACGCGGGCATGGTGCGCAGCGCGATCCGGGCCCGAATCCATGGGCGCGGGAAAGATCACGGCCGCATGCGCTCGTCGTCGCAACCGGACGCTAGCATGCGCCAAAGGGGTCCTCTATTGGCCGTCATGGGTAGATGATGCGCGATCGGGTCGGCTGACCGATCCGACGGCGATTGCAACGGCGCAAACGGAGACCAGCATCCCGTCAATTCGGTGGGTTCGGGACGGCGGAATATCGACGGATTTGACCACGTGGTGTGGAGTCGCCTAGCCTTTCGCCCCTTCGGCGCAAGGGCGCGGCGCGAGAGGGGGAGACGCAATGCTGGCGGAAACGGTTCGGCGCGCGGGCAGACCGGTTCGCGCCGCGGTCGGGCTGATCGCGCTGATGCTCCTGATTCTTCTGGCCGGGACCGGCTACGTCGCGTGGCAGGATTACAGGACCGCGCTCGAACGCGGCTACGTGCGCGCCGAAAGCGCGGTCCGCGCCGTCGCGGAGCATGTCCAGTGGCAGATCCAGGCGGCCGTGCAGGTGATCAATCGCGTCGTGGACGCGATCGACTTCGCCCCGACGATGATTACGCGCGACGCGGTGGGTAACCTCGGCGCGGTGCTGAAGCGGCTGCCGCCGGCGACCGAGATTCTGGTCGTCGATGCCAAGGGGGACGCGATTCTCGAATCGGCGCCGCATGAGAAGCCGTTGAACGTCGCACACAGCGAGTATTTCAGGGCGCACACCGCGGGCGCCGAATGGCATATCGGTTCTTTCTTCGTCGGCCCCGAGACGGGGCGAAAGCTGTTCACGGTGAGCCGCCGGCTGGAACGCGAGGGCGCGTTCGCCGGGGTCGTCGTCGTCACCATCCCGCTCGACCGCATCTCGTCGTTTCATCAGGCGCTTTCGCTGGGCCCCAAATCCTCAATCGGGATCGTCCGCGACGACGGCTGGCTCGTCGCGCACCACCCGCAGCCCGAGGCGACGATGAACGTCGGGACGTCGCAGCTCTTCGTCGAACACCTGCCGAAGGCACCGGCCGGCACCTATGATTCGGCGCATTCCCCGACCGACGGCGTCGCCCGCATCATTGCCTACCGACGTGTCGACGGATTGCCGCTCGTCGCTTTGGTCGGGCTTGCCCGCGACGAGGCACTGGCGGAGTTCTGGTCGCGCGTCCTGCCGACGACCTCGGTCGCCGCGGCGGTGTTCGCCGTGCTGACATTCCTCGCCGCATGGGTCATCGCCCTGCTGCGGCAGGACGAACGCACCCACGATGAACTGGCCGCGGCCCTGCGGCAGAAGGACGTTCTGCTCCGCGAGGTTCACCACCGGGTCAAGAACAACATGCAGGTCATCTCGAGCCTGGTGCATCTCCAGGACGGCTCGCCCAGAGGCAAGCTCGATACCATGCGGCGCATCAAGGCGATGGCGCTCGTGCACGAGCAGATCTACGGCGGCGACCAGTTCGCGAAGGTCGACCTGCGCCAGTACGTCCGGGCGCTGTGCACGCGTCTTGCCGAATCCCATGCGTCGGACATCGGGATCGTCTATGAGCTCGATCCCATCGATACCGACATCGACACGGCCCTGCCGTTCGCGCTGATCCTCAGCGAAGTCTTCACCAACGCACTCAAGCACGCCTTTCCCGACGGTCGCGAGGGCTCGATCACCGTGTGGCTCAAGCGGCTCGACGATGCGCGGGCACAGTTGAGCGTGAGCGACGACGGCGTCGGGCTTTCGTCCCATCGGGAACACGAAACCGCCGGCCTCGGCTTCAAGCTGATCAACGCGCTCGCCCAGCAGATCGACGGGACCTACGAATTCGAATCGGGCCGCGGCGTGCGGTTCGCCCTGAGCTTTCCGGTCAGGTCTTCCGCAGCACTGGCGCGAGCGGGCAACGCCTCGGTCCCGGCCGTGTGAACGGGTCCGATCCGGTCCCCCCTTGTGCCGGACGGCGTGGCCGTCGGGAACCGTCGCTTCACGGCCGCGTTCGCCCTTCCAAGGTTCGATCTCCAAGCCAAAGCGTCGCGGAAGGGATCCTCGTGCTCAAGGTCCTCGGCTGGATCATTCTCGTCATCTTTCTGATCGGCCTCCTGGTCGTGATCGGGATCTTCGACCTGATCTTCTGATCGACCGGATGGCGCGGCCTTGCGCTTTGCCCCTCTCCGTGTTCGCGCCGGTGGTCCGCCGGAACGCCGAGTACGCCTACCGCCTCGGTTCACGGCTGCGGTGAAGCGAGAACAGTGACGACCCTGTTCCCGGTCCCTACGTAGCCAAGCCGGAGCCGACGGATTTCGCCCGCGCGACGAGGGAGACGGATCAGGCCCGACGGCGCGTCGTTCGGGCCGGCTCGGCCGGCGGCTGATATGGATGGGTTTCGCGCCAGTGCCGGGCAATGTCCACGCGCCGGCAGATCCACACCTTGTCATGGCGCTGCACGTGGTCGAGGAAACGGACCAGCCCGGCGAACCGTCCGGGCCGTCCGATCAGTCGCGTGTGCAGGCCGACCGACATCATCTTGGGCGCGCCCTCGCGGCCTTCGCGGTACAGCGTATCGAAGGCGTCGCGCAGATAGATGAAGAAGTCCTCGCCCGTATTGAAGCCCTGCGCCGTGCCGAACTTCATGTCGTTGGCGTCGAGCGTATAGGGGATGACGAGATGTCCCTTGCCGTCGACGGTTACCCAGTACGGGAGATCGTCGTTGTAGGCATCCGAGTCATAGAGAAACCCGCCTTCCTCGACGACGAGCTTGCGCGTGTTGGCGGAAAGACGGCCCGTATACCAGCCGACGGGACGCACGCCGCAGGCCTTTTCGATCGCCTCGATCGCGAGGCGCATGTGGCGGCGCTCCTCGGCGATGCCGACTTTCTGATAATCGATCCAGCGCCAGCCATGGCTCGCCACCTCGTGGCCCGCTTCGACCATCGCGCGACCCGCCTCGGGGTAGCGGGCGAGCGCCATGCCCACCGCGTAGCTCGTGAAGTGTATCCCGCGCTCGGCGAACAGACGCATGATGCGCCAGAACCCGGCACGCGGGCCATATTCGTAGACGGATTCCACGGTCTCGTCGCGCATGGCCTTGCGCGGCGTCAGGCCGACGACCTCGTGCAGATAGACCTCCGATTCCCGGTCGCCGTGGAGGATCGAGCGTTCGCCGCCCTCCTCGAAATTGACGACGAACTGGAGGGCGATGTAGGCGCCGCCGGGCCAACGCGGATCAGGCGGGGTGGCGCCGTAACCGACGAGATCGCGCGGATAGGCAGACGGTTTGCGGGGCATGCGTGACACCGTTCGAAGACCCAGGCGAGCATAACCGCGCCGTCTGCAACCGGCAATCGGTCGTGTGAACGGCGCGGATGTTGCACGGCCTCCGGTCCCCTTGTTAGGGATTGCGCGGGCGGCATTGGAGGATGGCGATGACGGTTACGGCACAGACGCGGTCGAAACGTGCATCCGACGCGGTGCGGGAAGACCGCCTCTGGCGGCGGCACATGGACATGGGCGCGATCGGCGCGACGGCGAAGGGCGGGGTCAACCGTCAGGCCCTGTCGCCCGAGGATGCCCGGGCGCGCCTGCTTCTGGCGGACTGGGCCCGGTCGCGCAGCTTCGGCATCTTCACCGATGCGATCGGCAACCTGTTCGTGCGTCGCGAGGGCACCGATGCCGATGCGTGGCCGGTGCTCACCGGATCCCATCTCGACACGCAACCGACGGGCGGGAAGTTCGACGGCGCCTATGGCGTCCTTGCCGGGTTCGAGGTGCTGGAAGCCCTCGAGGATGCCGGCATCGCGACGCGTCGCCCGATCGAGGTCGTCGTCTGGATGAACGAGGAAGGCAGCCGGTTTCATCCGGGGGCCATGGGCTCGGCGGTGTTCGCGGGCGTCTACGACCTCGAGGCGATGCTGGCCGTCACCGACCGGTCCGGCGTCGTCCTGCGCGATGCGCTGGCCGCGACGCAGCAGGCGGCGCCGCTGCCGGCACGCGCGGGCGTGGGCTTTCCGATCGCCGGCTATATCGAGGCCCATATCGAACAGGGGCCGCGCCTCGAGGCCACCGGCAACACCATCGGCGTCGTCACGATGATCCAGGGCTCGCGCCGCTTCACCGTGGATATCGTGGGCGAGGAGGCGCATGCCGGCACCACGCCGCGCGCCGCGCGCAAGGATGCGTTGTCGGCGGCAGTGTCGATCGTGAGCGCGCTCGAGCAGCTGATGCACGACGACACGGATACCGTCCGCTTCACCGTGGGCCGGTTCGAGGTCTATCCCGGTTCGCCGAACACCGTGCCGGGCAAGGTGCATTTCACCATCGATTTCCGTCATCCCGACAATGACGTGCTGCGCCGACTGGGCGACCAGATCGCGCCGGTTGCGGCCGCGCACGCCAAGGGCTGCCAAGTGACGGTGACCGACATCTCCTATGTCGAGCCGACCGTGTTCGCGCCGGCGGTGATCGACCTCGTCCGCGCGTCCGCCGCGGCGCTCGGGCTGCCGCACATGGACATGCCGTCCGGCGCGGGACACGACGCCATGCACATCAATGCCCTGTGCCCGACCGGCATGATCTTCGTGCCGTGCCACAAGGGCATCAGCCACAACGAGGCGGAGAGTGCGACGCCGGCCGATCTCGCCGCCGGATGCCGCGTGCTCGCCGACGTGCTCGTCGAGTTGGCGAATCGGTAATCTTGGCCCAGTATGAATTTTCCGGGGGCGGGCGCCGGCCCGCCCGCCCGAAGGACATGAAGCGCATGACCGACTCACCCGCCGTCTTCGACGAAATCGATCCTCTGCCGCGGCTGCTGATGGGGCCCGGGCCGATCAACGCCGATCCGCGCGTTCTGCGCGCCATGTCGGCGCAGCTCCTCGGACAGTTCGATCCGCAGTTCACGCACTACATGAACGAGACCATGGCGCTCTACCGCCAGGTCTTCCAGACGCGCAACCGCTGGACGTTCGTGATCGACGGCACGGCACGCGCCGGCATCGAGGCCGTGCTCGTCTCGGCGCTCATGCCCGGCGATCGCGTGCTCGTGCCGATCTTCGGCCGGTTCGGACATCTGCTGGTCGAGATCGCCGAGCGCTGCGGAGCCGAGGTCCGCACCATCGAGACGGAGTGGGGCCGGGTGTTCGATCCGGCCGAGATCGAGACCGCGATCGTCAAACACCGGCCGAAGATGGTCGCGATCGTCCAGGGCGATACCTCGACGACGATGGCACAGCCGCTGGCGGAGATCGGCGCGATCTGCCGCAAGTACGATGCCCTGCTCTATGTCGACGCGACGGCGAGCCTCGGCGGCATGGACCTGCCGGTCGATGCCTGGCAGATCGACGCGGTGACGGCGGGGCTGCAGAAATGCCTCAGCGGGCCGCCAGGGGTGGCGCCGGTCACGCTGAACGACCGCATCGCCGGGCTGATCTACGGACGCAAGCACGTCGAGCAGGGGATTCGCGCGGCCGACGACGTTGCCGCCAATGGGCCGCGCATCCAGTCGAACTATTTCGACCTGGCGATGGTGATGGATTACTGGAGCGAGCGCCGCCTCAACCACCATACCGAGGCGACGACGATGCTCTACGCCGCGCGCGAATGCGCACGCATCCTTCTCAAGGAAGGACTGGCGGCGTGCTTCGCGCGGCATGCGCTGGCAAGCCGTGCCATCACCGCCGGACTCACGGCGATGGGCCTCAAGCTGTTCGGCGACCAGAAGCACAAGATGCCCAACGTGACCGGCGTGGTGATTCCCGACGGGGTGGACGGCGAGGCCGTGCGCGGCAGCCTGCTCGCCGATTACGGGATCGAGATCGGTACGTCGTTCGGGCCGCTCAAGGGGCGCATCTGGCGGATCGGCACGATGGGCTACAATTGCCGAAAGCAGAACGTGTTGATCACGCTTTCCGCGCTCGAGACCGTGCTGGCCGCGCAAGGCTTCAAGCTGCCGCGCGGCGCCGGCGTGGACGCGGCACTCGCGGTCTATCGCGAGGCGGAGAAGGCGGCCGCCAAGGCCGCGGAGTGACGCACAGGTCCTGGGCTCAGGTCACCAGCTCGTGGCCGCGCGTCGCCCAGAAGGTGACGCGCCGCTCGATCAGGACGAAGAGCTCGTACATCACCACGCCGAGCACGGCGATCACGACGAGGCCGGCAAAGACCAGCGGCACGTCGAAGCGCGAGCTCGCCGAGATCATCAGGTAGCCGATGCCGGCGTTGGCGGCGACGGTCTCGGACACGATCGAGCCGACGAAGGCGAGCGTGATCGCGACCTTGAGCGAGGCGAAGAAGTACGGCATCGCGCGAGGAATGCCGATCTTCCACAGGATCTGCGACTTCCGCGCGCCGAGCGAGCGCATCACATCCCGCAGCTCCGGTTCGATCGTGGCAAGGCCGGTGGCCACGTTCACCACAATCGGGAAGAACGAGATCAGGAAAGCGGTCAGGATCGCCGGCACGGTGCCAATGCCGAACCAGATCACCAGGACGGGCACGATCGCGACCTTCGGGATCGAGTTGAAGGCGACCATCAGCGGATAGAGCGCGTCGTACACCACGCGCGAGGACCCGACGACGAGGCCGAGCACCAGACCGAACGCGACCGCCAGACCGAAGCCGACGAGCGTCGTGACGAGCGTCTGGAGTGAATGCGTCGTGATCGGCTCGTAATACTGCGCGAGCGAGCCGATCACCTCGATCGGCGTCGGCAGAATGAAGGTGGGGATCGAGAAGACGACGCAGACGAGTTGCCAGAGGACCAGCGAGCCGAGCGTCACGGTCCAGGGCAGCGTGCGGATGAGCCAGGGTTTTGTCATTGCGTATTGCGGACGTGCGAAATCTGGTCGCGCAGCGCGTGCGCCATTTCCATGAACTCGGGCTTGAACGTATCCTCGAGCGTGCGGGGACGCGGCAGGTCGATCGTGGTCCTGGACACGACGCGCCCGGGCCGGGCGCTGATCACGTAAACCGTGTCCGCGAGGTAGACGGCTTCGCGCAGATCGTGTGTGACGAGGATGACGGTCGGCCGCTTTTCAAGCCAGAGTGTCTGCAGGATGCTCCACAGATCCTCGCGCGTGAACGCATCGAGCGCGCCGAACGGCTCGTCGAGGAGGAGGAGATCCGGATCGTGGATCAGCGCGCGGCAGAGCGAGCTGCGCTGCTGCATGCCGCCGGAGAGCTGCCAGGGATACTTGTCCTCGAATCCCGCAAGGCCGACGGTGGCGAGCAGCTTCTTCGCGTGCGCGACGTACTTGTCGCGGTTGCGACGGAACTCGCTCGCATGCGGCTCGACGATCTCCAGCGGCAGGAGCACGTTGTCGAGCGTCGTGCGCCAGGGCAGGAGCGTGGCGTTCTGGAACGCCATGCCGCAGATCTTGAGCGGCTTCGTCACCGCCTGCCCGGCGACATGGACGGTGCCGCGCGTAGGCAGGTGCAGGCCCGAGACGAGCTTCAGCAAGGTCGACTTGCCGCAGCCGCTCGGGCCCACCACCGCCACGAACTCCCCCCTGTTGATGGTCAGGGAGGCATCCTGGAGAGCCAACGTGCCGGCGCCGTCCTTTCCGTAGACGAGGCTGACCTGATCGATAACGACGAACGGCGCAGTGCTGGACATCGCAGAAGACTCAGCGCTTGACCATCCGCTCCGCCGCCGGCGGCAGGAACTGTGCGGTGAAGACCTGCTCCGCCGGAACCTTCCGGTCGAGGCCGAAGCCTTCGCTGACGAGGTCGATGTTCTGCTTCAGCCGTTCGACGTTCACGCCGCCCAGGCCTTCGCGCTTCACCTCGTCGGTGAGGATGCTGGTGGCGATCGCCATCTCGAGGCGTTCGAGCTCGAGCGCTTCGTTGAGCAGCGGATCACGCTTCTTGATCGCGGCGATCGCGGCCTTGGGGTCGGCGATCGTGTCCTGGATGCCGCGGATCGTCGCGCGCACGAAGCCCTGCACGGCCTTGGGATTGTCCTTGAGCAGGGTAGGCGACGCGATGACGGCGTTGGAGTAGAGATCGACGCCGAGGTCCTTGTACATGAAGGTCTGGATGTTCTGCTCCGGGACGCCCAGGCCCTTGAGGGCGAGGATCGCCGTGAAGCTGAAGCCGGAGATCGCGTCGGTCTCGCCGCGCGCCAGCATCGGCTCGCGCAGCTGCGGGGCGACATTCGACCACTCCACCTTGGTTGCGTCGAAGCCGTTGACCTTGGCGAAGATCGGGAACAGCCGGAACGGCGTGTCGAAGGACGGCGCCGCCGCCTTCTTGCCGACGAGGTCGGCGGGCTTGCTGATGCCCTTGTTCTTGAGCGTGATGATCGAGAACGGTGCCTGGTTGTAGACCATCAACACCGCCGGGATTTCCTTGCCGGGGTTCTTCGCGTTGAACTCGATCAGCGCGTTGATGTCGCCGAAACCGATGTCGTAGGCGCCGCTCACCACGCGGTTCACTGTATCGGAGGAGCCGCGGCCGGCATCGATCGCCGTGACGTTCAGCCCCTCGGCCGCGTAGTAGCCCTTCTCCTGCGCGAGGAAGAACGGCGCCTGCGGTCCCTGCACCACGAAATCGAGCGTGAACTTGATGGGCGTCTGCGCGGCCGACGGCATCGCACCGAGCGCGAGAGTGAAGCCCGCCGCCACCACGGCCGCAGTCCATGATGTCCGCATATTCAGCATGAGAAGGTCCCCATTGATTGCCTGACGCCTCGGCGTGCGCCGAGCCCCTGTCGCAAAGCCTCGCCGCCGATTGTCGCGACTCTTGCAAGCAAGCGGCATGCCGGACTGTGGTCGAACGCCTTGGCGGAGTCAACGTCGCCGAACGAGTCGGCGAGGGGGCGGTATTCCTTGCCGGACGGCGGTGGCCCGTCTATGTTCCGGCACCATGCCGAAGCTGAAGGTTACCGAGCTCGACCACCTCGATGCGCCGGCGTTCATGGCCGCCTTGGGCCATGTCTTCGAGCACGCGCCGTGGGTCGCGATGCGGGCGGCGGCGCGCCGGCCGTTCGGCACGCGGGCGGCATTGCATCGCGCCATGATGCAGGTGGTGCAGGAGGCGAGCGAGGCGGAGCAGCTGGAACTCCTGCGCGGCCATCCGGAGCTTGCCGGCAAGGCGGCGCAAGCAGGCGATCTGACGGCCGATTCGGCGCGGGAGCAGGCGGGTGCCGGGCTGGAT
This sequence comes from uncultured Rhodospirillales bacterium, assembly GCA_937926175.1. GTDB lineage: Bacteria > Pseudomonadota > Alphaproteobacteria > CACIAM-22H2 > CACIAM-22H2 > CALANV01. The sequence goes on from CALANV010000058.1 coordinate 49,810, forward strand.
CGCCTGACGCCCGCGGAGTATGCGCGATTTCACGAACTCAACGACGCCTATCGCACCAAGTTCGGCTTCCCGTTCATCATGGCCGTGAAGGGCCGGACGAAGGACGAAATCCTGGCCGCTTTCGCGGCACGGCTCGACAACGACCGCGCGACGGAATTCGCGACCGCGCTCGAGCAGGTCGGCCGGATCGCCGCCTTCCGGCTTGCGGATCTGGTCGACGACTCGTGACGACCTGGAGGCAAACGCGATGGGACGACTGACGACGCATGTCCTCGACACCGCGCGCGGCGTGCCGGCCGCCGGCATGTCCATCGAGCTCTTCTCGCTGGAGGGAACGCGCACGCGGCTCAAATCCGTCGTGACGAACAAGGACGGGCGCACCGATGCACCGCTCCTCGAGGGCGACGCCCTCAAGGCCGGCCGATACGAACTGGTGTTCGCGGTCGCGGCCTATTTCCGCGCCGCGGGCCTGAATCTCGCCGACCCACCGTTCCTCGACGAGGTGCCGGTGCGGTTCGCGATCGCCGACCCCGCGGCGCACTACCACGTGCCGTTGCTCGCCTCACCATGGTCCTACACGACCTATCGGGGGAGCTAGAAGCCCTTGCATCCGTTCGGCCGGGCTGCGTGCTAGACTTGCCGGGCCCTATCTGTTTGAAGCGAGTACGTCGTGGCCCCTGTCCGTTTCCTGCTCAACGGGACGCCGCGGACCGAGGATCGGGTTCCGCCGACGACCACCGTTCTCGATTATCTGCGCACCGTCGCCCGTCTGACCGGCGTGAAGGAGGGGTGCGCGGAAGGCGACTGCGGCGCCTGCACGATCGTGCTCGGCCGGGCCGAGGGCGGCCGCATGCACTACCGCGCGGTGAATTCGTGCCTGATGATGCTGCCGCAGCTCGACGGCGCCGCCGTTCTCACCGTCGAGGGGCTTGCCCCGCCGGACGGCCCGCTCCATCCGGTCCAGCAGGCGATGATCGAAAGTGACGCGACCCAGTGCGGTTTCTGCACGCCCGGCTTCGTCATGTCGATCTTTGCCCTCGCGCAGGAAGACGCGCCGATGAGCGAGGACGACATTCACGAGGCGCTCGCGGGCAATCTCTGCCGGTGCACGGGCTATCGGTCGATCGTGGCGGCATGCCGGCGCGTGGCCGGCCGCACCGAGGCACCCCGCATCGATGTCGCCGCCGTTCCGGCATCGCCGCGCTGCACACGCTATGAAGTCGACGGCCAGCGTTTCCTCGCGCCCGAGTCGCTCGACGAGCTGCTGGCCTTGCGCGCCGCGCATCCCGAAGCGTTGCTGCTCGCCGGCGGCACCGATCTCGGCCTTCTGGTCAGCAAGGAACGGCGCAAGCTGCCGCTCGTGATCGCCACGGCGAACGTGCCGGCGCTGCGGCGCATCGAACACGGTCCGGATTCGCTCATCCTCGGCGCCGCCGTGACCTATACCGAGGCGCTGCCGCATCTCGAAGCCGCGTTTCCCGCGTTCGCCCGGCTGGTGCGGCGGATCGGCTCGCGGCAGATCCGCAATCTCGGCACGCTCGGCGGCAATCTCGGCACCGCATCGCCGATCGGCGACACGCTTCCCTGCCTGGTGGCGCTGGGGGCGGAGGTCCTGCTGCGGTCGCAGATCGGCGCACGGACCGTGCCGATCGAGGACTTCCTGCTGGGCTATCGCAAGACGGCGCTGCAGCCGACCGAGATCATCGAGGCGATTCGCATCCCGCGGCTCGCACCCGGCCAGCGGCTGTTCGCCTACAAGCTGTCGAAGCGTTTCGATCAGGACATCTCCTCGGTCGCCGCGGCATACCGGCTGACGGTCGAGGACGGCATCGTTCGCGAGTTGCGCGCCGCCTATGGCGGCATGGCGGACCGGGTGAAGCGGGCCCGCGCGGTCGAGGCGGCGCTCGTCGGCCGGCCCTGGACCGCGGCGACGCTGGCCGAGATCGATCGGGCGGTGGCCGAGGACTTCACGCCCCTCAGCGATCATCGTGCCGGTGCCGCGTACCGGCTGCGTGCGGCCGCAAATCTTCTGCGCCGCCTGCAGCTCGAAAGCACCGGTGCGGCGCTGTCGCGCTTGGAGGCCCTATGAACGCGCCGGTCGCCCGCCGCATCGAGGGTGGCGTCCACCAGTCGGTGCACCACGACAGCGCCGTCGGCCACGTCACCGGACGCGCACTCTATATCGACGACATCCCCGTGCCCGCCGGCACGCTGGAGGCGGCGCTGGTGCTGAGCCCGCACGCTCATGCCCGGATCGCCCGCATCGATACCGCGGCGGCGCTCGCCGCGCCCGGCGTGGTCGCGGTCGTTACCGCCGCCGACATTCCGGGCAAGAACGACATCGGGCCGATCCTGGGCGGCGAGCCGGCGCTCGCGGCCGGGGTCGTCGAATATGTCGGCCAGCCCGTGGCGGCCGTCGCGGCCCGCACCCTCGACGAGGCACGCGAAGCGGCCAAGCTGGTCGCGATCGAGTATGAGGTTCTTCCGCCCGTGCTGACGATCGAAGAGGCGATGGCGCGCGAACAGTACGTCTCGCCGCCGCAGACCATCGCGCGCGGCGACGTTGCCGCCGGCATGGCGGCGGCGACGCATCGCCTGACGGGCGAAGTCCGCTGCGGCGGCCAGGACCATTTCTATCTCGAGGGGCAGATCGCCCTCGCGATGCCGGGCGAGGAGCGGGACATGGTGATCCTGAGCTCCACGCAGCATCCGACCGAGGTGCAGCGCGGCGTCGCGCATCTGCTGGGTCTGCCGTTCAACGCCGTCACCTGCGAGGTCCGGCGGATGGGTGGCGCCTTCGGCGGCAAGGAGAGCCAGGCGACGATTATCGCCGGCATCGCCGCCTTGCTCGCCTGGCGGACCAAACGTCCGGTCAAACTTCGCCTGCCGCGCGACGACGACATGCGCGCGACGGGCAAGCGCCATCCGTTCCTGATCCGCTGGGACGTCGGGTTCGACGCCGAAGGGCGCATCCTGGCGCTCGATATGACGCTGGCGGCGAACGGCGGCAACGTCGCGGACCATACGCCGGCGGTCGTGACGCGCGCGCTATGCCATGCGGACAACTGCTACTGGCTGCCCAATGTCCGCCTGCACGGCCTGCCCTGCAAGACGAACACCGTCTCGAACACGGCCTTTCGCGGGTATGGCGGACCGCAGGGCATGCTGGCGATCGAGACCGTGATCGACGCGATCGCGCGCCATCTCGGCCTTCCGCTCGAGACTGTGCGGCGGCGGAACTTCTACGGCATCGGGCGAAACGACGTCACGCCCTACGGCATGACGGTGGAGGACAATATCATCGCCCGCGTGGTCGACGAGCTCGAGCGCAGCGCGGATCTCGCCCAGTGGCGCGAACAAGTCATCGCGTTCAACCGCACGAGTCCGGTGATCAAGAAGGGCCTGGCGACGATGCCGGTCAAATTCGGCATCTCGTTCAACAATCCGCGCCTCAATCAGGCCGGCGCGCTCGTCCACGTCTACACCGACGGCAGCGTCCATCTGAACCACGGCGGCACCGAGATGGGGCAGGGGCTGTTCGTGAAGGTGGCGCAGGTCGTGGCCGAGGTCTTCCAGATCGACCACGCCAATATCCGCGTCTCGGCGACCAGCACGGGCAAGGTCCCGAATACGTCACCGACCGCCGCCTCGTCCGGATCGGATCTGAACGGGATGGCGGCGCTCGCCGCGGCCGAGCAGATCAAGGGACGCATGACGGAGGTCGCTGCGGCGCATTTCGGCGTTCCGCCCGGCGAAATCGTGTTCGCCGAGAACCGGGTGTTCGCCGGCAACCAGAGTCTCTCCTTCGCGGAACTGGCGCAGCTCTGCTGGGAACAGCGCGTCTCGCTGTCGGCCACGGGCTATTACCGCACGCCCAAGATCCATTGGGACCCGAAGACGATGACGGGGCGGCCGTTCTTCTACTTCGTCTATGCCGCCGCCGCCGCCGAGGTCGCGGTCGACACGCTGACCGGCGAGACGCGGGTGCTGCGGGTCGACATCCTCGAGGATTGCGGGAACTCGCTCAATCCCGCGATCGACCTCGGTCAGATCGAGGGCGGTTTCGTCCAGGGCATGGGCTGGCTGACCACGGAGGAACTGTGGTGGGACGATCAGGGCCGTCTGCGCACCCACGGCCCGTCGACATACAAGATTCCCGGCAGCCGCGACGTGCCGCCCGTCTTCAACGTGCGGCTGCTCGAGAACGCGCCCAACCGCGAGAACACGATCTTCCGCTCCAAAGCCGTGGGCGAGCCGCCGCTGATGCTGGCAATATCGGTCTGGCTCGCGATCCGCGACGCGATCGCGAGTCTTGCCGACTACCGTCTTGCGCCGAAACTCGACGCGCCGGCGACGCCGGAACGCGTGCTTGCGGCGGTCGACGATATCCGCGCGCGTGCCGCGGCCGAACGTTAGGGGGAACGCCATGGACTTGGTTCTGACGGAGTGGCTCAGCATGCTCGTGCGCTGGCTGCACGTCATCGCCGGCATCGCCTGGATCGGCAGCTCGTTCTACTTCATTCATCTCGATCTCAGCCTGCGCAAGCGCGAAGGCCTGCCGCCCGGCGTACATGGCGAGGCCTGGCAGGTGCACGGCGGCGGCTTCTATCACATGATGAAGTACCTGGTGGCGCCGGCGCGCCTGCCGGACGAGCTAACCTGGTTCAAGTGGGAAGCCTATACGACATGGCTCTCCGGCTTCGGGCTGCTTGTCTTGGTTTATTACCTGGGCGCGGAGCTCTACCTGATCGATCGCTCCGTCCTCGACCTGTCGCCCGCCGCGGCGATCGGCCTCAGTCTCGGCGGCCTGATCGTGCCGTGGCTGATCTACGAAGCCCTGTGCCGCTCGCCGCTCGGCCGGCACCAGGTCGCCCTGGCGGCGGTCGGCTATGTGTTCCTGGTCGCGCTGACCTATGGCTTCACGCTGGTCTTCGGCGGGCGCGGCGCCTTCATCCAGATCGGCGCACTGATCGGCACGATCATGGTGGCGAACGTCTTCGTCGTCATCATCCCGAACCAGAAGAAGGTCGTGGCGGCACTCCTCGCGGGCGAGACGCCGGCCGAATGGCTCGGCGCGCAGGCCAAGCAGCGCTCGGTGCACAACAATTATCTGACGTTGCCGGTCATCTTCCTGATGATCAGCAATCACTATCCGCTGCTGTTCGCCACGCGCTACAACTGGCTGATCGTCGCGATCGTGCTCGCGCTGGGACCCGTCATCCGCCACTTCTTCAATTCGCGCCATGCCGGCAAGGGCAGTCCGTGGTGGACCTGGGCGGTCGCGGCCGCCGGCGTCATTGCGATCGCATGGCTTTCCGGGGCGGGACCGCGTGAAGGCGCGGCGGCGGCCGTCGAACGGCCCGACTTCGCGGCCGTGGAGGAGATCGTGACGGCCCGCTGCAGCATGTGCCATGCCGCCGAGCCCGTTTGGGCGGGCATCGCCGCAGCGCCCAAGGGCATCCGGCTCGACACGGCCGAGATGACCCGCCGCCACGCCGCGCTCATCGAGCTCAACGCCGTACGTTCGAACGCCATGCCCCCGGGCAACGTGACCGACATGACGGCCGAGGAGCGCGCCGTGCTGGCGGCGTGGCGCGCGACCGACCCGGGCAACGAGTAGCGGCGGCCCGCCGCTTACGCGGCGCGCGCCGGCCGGCGTTCCAGGCTGAACGCTTCCGCGATCAGCTCGTAGGAACGCTTGCGGGCGGCGAAGTCGTAACAGATCGAGACGATGACGAACTCGTCGACGCCATAGCGCGCGCCGAGCTCGAGCAGGCGCGCCTTCACCTGTTCGGGCGTGCCGACGATCTGGCGCCGGCGGTTGTAGGCGATGCGCGCGCGCTCCGCATCGCTGTAGGGATAGGCGAGCGCCTCCTCGACCGAGGGAACCGGGCTGATGATGCCCTGGTCGAGCCGCAGCCGCCAAAGATCGCGGCTGGCGGCGAGACGTTCCGCCTCGGCCTCGGTGTCGGCGCACAGCACGAAAACGCCGATGCTGCCGCGCGGCTTCGGATACGCGGCCGAGGGGCGATACGAGTCGCGATAGGCCTGCATGATCTCGGGCCCCATGCGCTCGGTGATGAAATGCGCGAACGAGAACGGCAGGCCGAAATGCGCGGCATATGCAGCGCTCTGGTCGCTCGAGCCCAGGACCCAGAATTCCGGCACCGTCGGTCCGACCGGCATCGCACGGACGCCGGCGAAGGGGTGATCGGGCGGCACCGCGTCGTTGAGATAGGCAAGGAGATCGGCGATCTGCGCGGGAAAGTACTCGATCGGCAACGCGCCAGGCCCGTGCCGGAGCGCCTGCGCCGTGCGCGGATCGCTGCCCGGCGCGCGGCCGATGCCGAGGTCGATCCGGCCGGGATAGAGCGTCTCCAGCATGCGGAAGGTCTCGGCGACCTTCAGCGCGCTGTAATGACTGAGCATGACGCCGCCGCTGCCGACGCGGATCGCGGTGGTCGCCGCCGCGATCCGCGCGATCAGGATCTCGGGCGCCGTTCCGGCAAGTCCTTCGGCGTTGTGATGTTCGGCAAGCCAGTAACGGTGATAGCCGAGCTGCTCGCAATACTGGGCCAGCTCGATGGTTTCGGCGATCGCCTGCGCCGGCGTTCCGCCGGCGCGGATCGGTGACTGGTCGAGGACGCCAAGAATCGGCATTTCGTACACGGGACCGTCGATCAGCGCCCGAGCCCGGCGCGGCCGAGCGTCGGGCACGCGGCAATCAGATGCCGCCGGTCGAGCCGCATGTTCCCGAGCCCAATCCGCCGGACAGCGGTTTGACCTCCATGAAGATGCGCAAGCCCGCCGGCATCGACGGTCCTGATCGCCTTGCGCCCGCTCCCGGCGGGGATGAAGAGCAGCGATCTCATGCGGGGCGCCGCTTCATCAGGGCGCTGCGCCGGCAGATCGCCACCTGCTCGCCGCGCTGGTTGAGCGCGATGTGCTCGAACTCGACGATGCCGGCGTCAGGGCGCGACTTGCTCTCGCGCTTGGCCACGACCCGCGTCACCGTCCTGATGGTGTCGCCGTGAAAGACCGGCCTGGGGAACCGCACATCCGTCATGCCCAGATTGGCGATGGTCGTGCCCAGCGTGGTGTCGCCGACCGACTGGCCGATCATCAGCCCCAGCGTGAACAGGCTGTTGACGATGCGCTGACCGAACTCGGACTTCTCCGCGAACTCCGCGTCGATGTGCAGCGGCTGCGGATTCTGCGTCAGCAGCGAAAACCACATGTTGTCGGTTTCGGTCACGGTCCGCGTCAGCGCGTGTTCGATCGTCTGGCCGACCTCGAACTCCTCGTAAAAAAGTCCTGGCACGCCCGCCTTCCCCCAGCAACTTTGGCGCGGCAAATCTGGGGGCTCGGGCGAAGCGAGTCAATGTCGCCGAAAACGAAAGGGCCCGCGCGGATCCGCGCGGGCCCGGGCTGATCGTGGCAGCGACCGTCAGGCGGGCTTGGCGTAGTCGCGTTCGATCTGCGGATCCTCTTCCTTGGCCTGCTGCTTGCCGGTCTTCTCGGCGCGCTCGAGCGCCTCGCGCTCGGTACCCTCGCGCGCCTTCATCGCTTCGTCGGCCTTCTTCTCGACCTGCCCGGATTCGACGAACTGGCGCGTGGCCTCGTTGTATTCCTTGGCGGCGGTCTTGTTGCCTTCGCCTTCGTTACGCTGCTTGGTCATGAGTGCTGGTTCCTCTGTTCGGGTCTGGCTGTGGGTCGCGCGTCGTCGACGCGGGCGCCGTACGGTTTCACCGGCGCCGACCGCCGCCCCGGCGTGCCCGGTTCCGTCGAACTCGAGTGCCGCGACCTGCCGGTAGGCCCGCCGGACCTGCTCGAACTGCTGCTCGACGACCGTCCGCACCGCATGCGGCAGCACACGGTCGCTCGCGAGCAGCGATTCGAATTTCTCCTTCACGCGCTCCTCGCTGCGCTGGATCTCCTCGATCATGGCGCGCCGATCATTCGGCGAGAGCGCCAGCTTCACCTCGGTGTAGAGACGATGCGCCGATCCGACGACGGTGCCGCGATCTTCCGGTACGCCGCCAAGACCGCGCACTTCTTCCTGCAGGCGCGCGGCGATCGCGTCATGTTCGGCGGCGAGCGCCGCGAGCAGGGATTTCACGCGCTGATCTCTTGCGGCTTCGGCGCCCTTGGAAAGCGCTTCGGCGCCATCCAGGACAATGGCGATCATTGCGTTGAGGGTATCAACGCCAGTCGGAAGGTTCATGCGACTCTGCCATCGGATCTCGTCTGCTATCGGATCTCGGTACATCAGTAAACGGCGCCGATGTCAGAACAGTTCCGTCGCCCGGATGCTTGAGCGTCCGGCGGGCGCGGAACAACGGCCACGGTCGCGCGTATATTCGGGGACGGATCCGCGTAAAGCACCGCCTTGACCGCCGCGTTGCCGCGAACGGGTCGAATTGCGCGCCGGCAGAGCCGATGAGGAGGCCGCAGATGAAAGCTGGTCTGACGAGGGACGATATCGATACGCTCCGCTCCGAGCTGAGAACGCTGCGCGACGATCTCAAGGACATCGGCAACGAGGTCGGCCATCTGGCCACGCGCGTCGCACGGACATGGACCCGTCCCGCGCCGCGCGGCTGGATGCACCGGATCGCGCACGCGGGTCCGTTCCGGCGCGATACGGGCGAGCCGTGGTCGGATCTGCGCGCCCGCGGCGCGCATTCGGTCGACGCCGTACGGACGGCCGTTCAGGATTATCCCCTCGCCGTGGTTCTCGGCGCCTTCGCGCTGGGCTGGATGATCGCAGCCGCGATGAGATCGCGCCCGACCCGCGAATGACCCCGTTTGCCGTTCTCTCGGGCCTCGGGGTGCTGCAGCAGTTCCGTGCCACCCTCAATGGATGGGTGCGCCGCCTGACGACGGCAGGCGCCTATGGCGGCGTCGCGTTCACGCTCGTGATCGCCGCTATCGTGTTCCTCGGCGCGGCACTGTTCCTGTGGCTCGCCGAGAACATGTCGCCGCCGCTCGCGGCGCTTATCGTCGCGTTCGTGCTGCTGGTCTTGGCAGCTCTCGCCGTCGCGCTTGCCCGGCATGCGGTCAATCACGGCCGGCACGACCAACGTTCGCCGGTGCCGATGGCCGGACTCGACACGGATCTCGCCAAAGTCCTCGGGGGGGCCAACATGGGTCTCGCCTACGCGGTCATCGCCGGTCTTATCGGCGGTCTCCTCGCCACGCAAATGCGCTCGCGCAAGTCCAAGTCCGACTGAAACGGCGGCGGTTCGCCTACGGAGCTGACCAAGGCAGCGCCCGCGGCGCCATTTGCGGCGCCGGCCCATCGTCTCTACGATGGGGGCGTATCTGGGCCGACGTCCATGATCTACCTGGAAATCCTGATCGTTCTGGCGCTCATCGTCCTGAACGGCTTCTTCGCCATGTCGGAGCTTGCGGTGGTGTCCGCACGCAAGTCCCGCCTGAAGGCGCTCGTCGCGGACGGCTCGTCTCGCGCCCGCGCGGCACTGCAGCTCGCCGAACAGCCCGGAATCTTCCTACCCACCGTCCAGATCGGCATCACGCTCATCGGTGTGCTGGCGGGTGCCTTTTCGGGCGCGACGATCGCGGAGAAGCTGTCCGACTGGTTCGACCAGTTCACCAGCCTCCGTCCCGTGAGCGATGGACTTGCCATCGCGCTGGTCGTGGCCGCGATCACCTACTTGTCGCTCATCATCGGCGAACTCGTGCCGAAGCAGCTGGCCCTGCGCAACCCCGAGGCGATCGCAATGCGCGTCGCCCGGCCCTTGCGGCTGATCGCGCGTGCGACGAGCCCGGCCGTATGGCTTCTGCGCGTGTCGAGCGACGTCGTGCTTCGCCTCCTCGGCGTGCGCGGCGAGGCGACGACCGCCGTCACCGAGGAAGAGATCCGGGCCCTGGTCGCCGAAGGCACGCGGGCCGGCGTGTTCGAGGAGTCAGAGCGCGAGATCATCGAGCGTGCGCTGCGGCTCGATGATCGCTCCGTCCAGACGGTGATGACGCCGCGCCACGACGTCGTCTGGCTCGACGTCACCGACACGGCGGAAGAGGTGGCGCGCAAGGTCCGCGAGAGCGGGCATTCACGCTTTCCGCTCTGCAACCGTACGCCGGACGACGTCGTGGGCATCGTTCAGGTGCGCGACCTGCTGCCCCTCTGTCTCGCCGGCGCGCCGTTCGACCTTCATGCGGCGGTGCGCCCGGCGCCGGTCCTGCACGAGCATGCAACGGCGCTGGAGGCGCTGGAACTCATCCGCAAGTCGCCGGTGCACATGGGAATCGTGGTGGACGAGTACGGGACCTTGCAGGGCGTGGTGACGATCACCGACATTACCGAGGCGATGGTCGGCACGATCAGGGAGAGCGATCGAGCGGAAGAACCCGAGGCGACCCGGCGCGACGACGGATCCTGGCTGGTCGACGGCCTGATGCCGATCCCGGAGGTGAAGCAGGTCATCGGTATGACCGACATCCCGGAAGACGAGGGCTTCCACACGCTGGCCGGCTTCATCATGTGGAAGCTCGGCCGCCTGCCCAAGACCGGTGACGCCTTCGACTGGAACGGCTGGCGCGTGGAGGTCGCGGACATGGATGGACGCCGCATCGACAAGGTCAGCCTGAGACCGCCGGTCGCAGCACCCACGTCGGAGTCCTGAGCAGGGCCGCGGATCGCGCGTTTCCCGGGCGATTGGTCACCACACACGTCGACGTTTCGTCGAACGGCAGGTCCCGTTGCGGGCGCGTATCGTCCGCGCGGCCCCACGTGACGTCAGCGCCGACGCTCAGGGGCGCCCGAGTGCGGCTCCGGCAATTCGCCCTCCTGCACCTGCTCGCGCATGCGCGCACGGATGTCGGTGACGAGACCGGTGCAGTCGCTGTCCTTGCCGAGACCGACGTCGACGAAGGCGAGCGGGGCCGCGAACGGCGTCAAGGTGACGCCGAGAATGGTCGCGAGCCCGAGCCGGGCGATGAGCGGCACATACTGGATGCTGACAACAGGATCGGACAAGGTTCCCTCGATCGTGACCGGCGAGCGGCCGCTGAACAGGCTGAGGTCCTTGGGCTGCGGCACGAAGCGGAAGAAGATCTCTTCGGGCGCGAACTTGATCGCGCCCTCGCCGGTGATCTTCGTGTCCGTCGTGTCGAAGACGATCGCCCGGCTGCCCATCGTGCCGTCGACGAAAGCGAAGTCGGCGATCATGCAGCGGATCGGGACGGGCTTGTTGCCGGTCGCAAGAAAGCCCAGCGCCTCTGTCGCGTCGAGCCCCGCGAGTTCGATGAACAAGGCGCCGATCGTGCCCTGCTCCATGGCGATGCCGAGCTCGCCTTGCGCGGAATTCAGCATCTCCTGCACCGAATTGCCGCGCCCCTGGATCTCGGCGCGGCCGCCGATCGTGCCCGAACTCGATTGGGACTGCTTGAGGCGGCGCTCGAATGAGCGCACGACCTGGCCGACCGGCAGGCGGCTCAGCGATACCACGGTCTTGTACGTCGCCGGCTTCGCATGCGTGTCGAGGTCGAACACGAGATCGGCATTGCCGTCGCCGATCCCGAAGCGCAGGGGCCCGACCCGGAGGCGCCCGTTCTCGAGCTGCACCTCCGTCGTGACCTGCTCGACCTCCAGCACCGGTGAGTTCACGCGACGCCCGTCGAACGCGACGGTTGCATCGACGGTCTGGAGCGCACTGAAATCGATCGGGGTTTCGGGAATCACGCCCTGATCTTCGGATCTCGGCGACGGCTTGCGGGTCTCGATGCCCCGGGCCTGCTTCTCCTCGGTCCGGCGCTGGGCCTGTTCGTGGCCGGTCTCGCCGCGTTCCTTCCGGCTGGTGCCGACGAGATCGCCAAGATCGAGCAGGCGCGAGGTAAGGTCAGCCGTGATCTTCGGCCGCTCGCCGCGCGGGTCATAGGCGATCTCACCGGTCAGGTCGCTGTCGCCGATCTTCGCCTCGAACGGCGCAAGCCGCCAGACTTCGCCTTCGCGCACGATCCTGCCGTCGAACACGTAGGGCGGCGTCGGCGGTATGGTGATGCCGGTCAGTTGGTAGAAATCGCCCGCATCCTGCACATCGACATGGACCTGTGCTGCGAGGCCCGCGCCGCGCAGCGGCTCCTCGAGCGTGCCGTCGATCCGGCCCTGCGTGGAACCCACGTCGAAGGCCAGCTCGAAGGCATAAGACTTTTCCGTGTCGTCGAGGTCGGCGAGCGGATCGGCGTCGCCCGACAGGCGGATCTCCTGTTCGCCGATCCGGCCGCGCCCGTCGATGACGACGCGCCCGCCGCCGCGCTCATCCGCCGCGACGGTATCGATGCCGACCCCAAGATCGATCTTGGCGGCGGGATCGCGATAGATGACCTGTGCTTCGTTGATGACGACCTGCCGTACGGGGAAGGTGGGGGCAGTGTCGGTGGGCGGCTGCTGCTGACGGAATTGCCAGTTGCTGCGGCTTTCGGCGTCCTTCTCGGCGAGAAGCAGCGGCCGGTCGAGCGCGAGCCGGTGAACGTCGATGTGGCCGGTGAGAAGCGCGGTCAAGTCGAGCACAACCTCGACGCGCGGTATCTCGACCATGTTGGGCGCGCTGCCCGTTTCGATGTTCGCGACCGTGAGGTCGGTGGCGACGATACGCGGGCGCGGCGTGAGATCGATGTCGAGACCGCCGATGCGCACGGCGCGGCCGAGGCGCTCGCCGGCCTGTCGCTCGGCGATCTGCCGGGGCAGATCCGATTTCAGGAACGCGACGCCGGCCAGTATCAGGACGGCGAGAACGGCGCCGACGATCGCGACGATCCGCGCAAGACGTGACATGCCGTCGTAACGCGTCCCGTCGCGGCCACGTTCCGGCGATACGCGGTCATCACCGGGCGGTTCCGTCCGGACGTTCGGTGCCGGTCAGGTTAACGATGACGGCAAGCCCGGCTCCGGGACACGGCTGTGGCGACCGGTTGAGCGCCGACGCGAGCGTCAGCGCGAGCGTCAGTACGCGAGTTCGCCCGCACGCGCCCTGCCAAGATGGTTGTCATCGTAGCGGTACGGACGCATGTTTGCCCTTGCGTTCGGTCCGGGCCGGTTCCGTTGGGCGCGCCATGAAGCGGTCCGGTCGACGCACGACGACGCTCATGTAAGTCTCAGCGATGAACTACCGGCACGCCTTTCACGTCGGCAACTTTGCCGACGTCATGAAGCACGCGACGCTGACGCTCGTGCTCGAACACCTGAAGATGAAGGAAGCGCCGTTCTGCATGCTCGACACGCATGCCGGCGCCGGCCGCTATGACCTGTGGGCGGAGCCTGCGCAGAAGACCGGCGAGTATCGCGAAGGCATCATGAAGGTGCTGGGTTCACCGGCGTCGCCTTGGCTTGCGCCCTATCTCGCCGTCGTGCGCGCGTTGAACAAAGGAAGCGCCGAGATCCGCTGGTATCCCGGCTCGCCGATCCTCGCGTTGTCGTTGATGCGCCGTCGGGACCGGCTGGTTCTGTGCGAGCTGCATCCCGAGGATGCGCGCACGCTCGAACAGCATGTCGCGCGCGACCGGCGCGCGCGCGTATATCACGCCGACGGTTACATCGCGCTGAAGGCGTTGCTGCCGCCCAAGGAGCGGCGCGGGGTCGTCCTGATCGATCCGCCGTTCGAGGTGACGGACGAGTTTGCACGAATCATGCGCGGGCTCGGCCACGCGTATCGCCGCTGGGCGACCGGCATCTACCTGGTCTGGTACCCGATCAAGCATCGGGCGCCGGTGCGGGCGTTTCACGATGCGCTGACCGCCTCCGGCATCCGCCGCATCCTGGTCGCCGAACTTCTGCTACGGCCCGACACCGATCCCGAGCAGCTCAACGGCTCGGGCATGATCGTGATCAATCCGCCATGGCGGCTCGACGAGGCGCTTGCGGAGCTGCTGCCGGACCTGCTGCGGCGCTTCGATGTGACGCAGGACGGGAGCACGCGCATCGAGATGATCGTGCCCGAATGAACGCAGCACCCCCGTTGCGAAACCGCATGCAAAGAGAGGATGCGTTCGCGCGTGACGAGCACCAGTCGCGGCGCGCGGCCTATGCCGCGCGGTGTTCAGGCGACGGGCGCGCTCTGTACCGGCGCGTTGCCGGTCACCTCGACCGCCACCGCCTCCGGTCCCTTGCGGGCCTGCACCACCTTCATGCGCACCGTCTGACCCGGGGTGAGTGAACTCAGTCCGGCATTGCGCAGGACGGTAATGTGCAGGAAGACGTCCTTGCCGCCGGCGTTGGGTGAGATGAATCCATAGCCCTTGAGGGCGCTGAACCACTTCACCACGCCGTCCATTTCCTCGGCGTTCTCGATCGGAAGCGGCGGCGCACCCGCCGGTCCCGTCGGCCGCGGCCGCGCCGGCCGCGGCTGCGCGCCGGCATCGACCTGAAGAACGCGGAGCACCTGCCGGCCTTTCGGGCTCTGCCCGATTTCGACCAGCATGCCGGCCCCTTCACCGACGGAGTCATACCCCGCCTGCCTCAGTGCCGACAGATGCAGGAAGGCTTCCGGTGAACCGTCGACGGGTGTAACGAAACCGAATCCTTTCGCTGCGTTGAACCATTTAACCGTGGCACGTATCGCGCCGTCCCCAGACGCTTGCATATCGATCCCCTAAGTCCTCCTCACCTGTTCCGAGGTTTTCATCGCCAGTTATTGTTCCGGAACAGTAAAGCTAACCCTATCATTCTCGTCCCCGAGCGACAAATCCTGTTTTTAATGACCTGGACAGGCACGGCCAGGCCGGTTTTCCTCCCAAATCCCGTCTTTTGACGCATTGCAACGTCGGAATTTCTGTGCTCCAAGGAGGCATCCGCCGAGTTTTTCATCAACTTTGTAAGCAATGCCGATGACTAGTTTTGCGACCCTCGACGAATTGCAGGTGACCGGCAAGCGCGTGCTGGTCCGTGCCGATCTCAACGTGCCCATGCAGGACGGCCAGGTAACCGATGCGACCCGGATCGAACGCGTCGCCCCGACCATTGCCGAGCTGCGGCAGAAGGGCGCCAGGGTCATCGTGCTGTCGCATTTCGGTCGTCCCAAGGGAAAACCCGATCCGTCGATGTCGCTGCGTCCGCTCGTACCGGCGTTGAGCCGCGCGCTCGGTGGCGTGCCGGTCAGTTTTGCCGAGGATTGCATCGGTCCGGCAGCGGCGGCGGTCGTCGACAAACTCAATGACGGTGACGTGGCGCTGCTCGAGAACGTGCGCTTTCATGCCGGCGAGGAAAAAAACGATGCCGCGTTTGCGCAGCAGCTCGCGCAGCTCGGCGATATCTACGTCAATGACGCATTCTCGGCCGCGCATCGCGCGCATGCCTCGACCGAGGCGATCGCGCGCCTCTTGCCCAGCGCGGCGGGACGGTTGATGCAGGCCGAGCTCGAGGCGCTGTCGAAGGCGCTCGAGCAGCCGGCCCGGCCCGTCGCCGCAATCGTCGGCGGCGCAAAGGTTTCGACGAAGCTCGACCTGCTCGGCAATCTGATCGGCAAGGTCGACATTCTGGTCATCGGCGGCGGCATGGCGAACACGTTTCTGTTCGCGAACGGCGTCGACATCGGCAAATCGCTGTGCGAGCGCGATCTGGCCGACACGGCGCGCCGCATCATGGCCGATGCGTCAGCCGCAGGACGCCGCATCGTTCTGCCGGTGGATGCCGTGGTCGCGCCGGCGCTGACCAGCGGTGCCGCAGCCGAGACGGTACCGATCGGGCGCGTTCCCGCCGACATGATGATCCTCGACATCGGCCCGCGTTCGATCGAGGAGACGATCCAGACCATTTCGTCCTGCCGGACGCTGGTCTGGAACGGTCCGGTGGGCGCATTCGAGCATCCGCCCTTCGACCAAGGGACTAATGCTTTGGCACAGGCGGTCGCGCGGCTGACCAAGGAAGACAAGCTGCTGTCGGTTGCAGGCGGCGGCGACACCGTGGCCGCTCTTGCCCATGCCGGCGTGGAGAAGGACTTGTCGTATGTCTCGACGGCCGGCGGCGCGTTCCTCGAGTGGCTCGAGGGCAAGGAACTGCCGGGCGTCGCGGCGCTGATGCGCTGAAGACGCCGTTCCATCCACCGAACCGGCGCCGGCCTTGAGTCCGGCCGACGAGTCAATGCGTCATCCCGTCTGACGCGACCGGCGCCGCGCCCGTTCGCGGGACGGGTGGGACACTTGGGACAGCTCGCACGAACAGGGCCACTCCAAATGAAAACGCCCGCCGGGTTTCGACCCGGCGGGTGCCGGAACGCATAGGTCGGAAAGTCATGATGGATGCTGCGCTCCAGCGCCATCGTGCGACTTTCCCGCAAGCCGGATGGAATCTCGTACTACGACGATGCGCAATGCGGAACTGTCCGGACTCGTGCGGTTCCGCAGGTCCTTTTGTCCCGCGACGCGGTCGTGCCGACATTGATCCGTGCCGGGACTCGCGACACACTGGCAACGTATCGCGCATGAAGCTTCTAGTTCGCGGAAGATGGCACGCCGGCTCAAGATCACCGTCGATGGAATCGCGCTGACCGTGGATATGTTCGACACGCCGACGGCGGATGCGCTGTGGCAGGCGGCACCGTTCGAGGCGCGGGCGCAGACCTGGGGTGACGAGGTCTATTTCACCACGCCGGTCAGCGTCGCACGCGAAGCATCGGCGCGCGACGTCGTCGCGCGCGGCGAGATCGCCTTCTGGCCGGACGGCGATGCGATCGCGATCGGATTCGGGCCGACGCCGATCTCGCGCGGCGACGAGATCCGGCTGGCGAGTCCCTGCAATCTGTGGGGCCGTACGGCGGACGACGTCACCCGCCTCAAGACCGTCAGGGCCGGGGCGAAGATCCGGGTCGAACGCGTCGAGTGACGATCACAGGCTGAGCTGGTCGTAGATGGCGCGGGCGAGGCGGAGCAGCTCCTCGCGCGGAAGATTGGCCGAGAGCGCATAGCCGAAGTGGCGGTCGATCCAGTAGAACACGCTGACCCCGTTGCTCTCGACCTTGAAGTGGAACGCGGTTTCCTTCTGATCCGCGTCGGCGTTGCGGATGAACAGGGTGACGCGGGTGCCGCTCGCATTCTCGTACATGAACTGGCACGCCGCGCCGCCGTCGGCCGCCGGTAGCAGGCGCCCCCCCATCAGCCGGTAGCCGAGCGTCTGGAGATGGGGGGCCTTGACCTCGCGCCCCATGCGGTTCGACAGCCAGCGCATGAGGTGCGCCTCCTCGTCGGCGCCGACCTCGACGGGGTGGCGCACCTCCGCCGCGTAGATGGCATGCGCCATTGCCGCCTGCGCCGTCATCGGCACCGGCACCTGCACGACCCGTTCGACGATCTGCGGCGCACGAAGGGCCTGGTTCGCGAACCAGCCGCCGACGAAGCTGGCGACAAGGAGGCTCGCGGCGAGGGCGGCGCGCCCCATTGTCGCCGGCAGGCGCCGGCGCGACGGGTGCAGCATGGCCGGCGGCACCGGCTCGGAGAGGACGTGGTCGTAGCGCCGGTGCAATGCCTCGTTGAGCTGCCGGTAAAAGGTGACGCGGGCCGCCGCTTCGGGGTTGTCGGCGAGCCACGCCTCGACGTCGGCCCGGCGCACCGCCTCGAGCTCGCCGTCGACGAAGGCGTGAAGCTCGCCGTCGCTGACGGGCCGGTGAATCACTTGACCCTCCGCAGGGTCGGGCTGCCGGCCGCGGCGAGAAGCTGCCGCAACCGCTCGCGGCCGCGGTGCAGCCGGCTCATGACGGTGCCAATCGGCACGCCAAGGCTCGCGGCCGCCTCCTGGTAGCTCATGCCCTCGAGTCCGACGAGCAGGATCACCTGGCGCTGATCAGGCGGCAGCTGCGTGAGCGCGGCGTCGATCGAGGCGACCTCCAGCCCGTCCTCCTGCGCGGGGCGCGTCGGCGCAATCACGCCGGGTGCATCGACCGGCACCGTCGCCGGCCGCCGCGTCGCGTTACGGACCGCGTTGGCGTGGAGGTTGTGCATGATCGTGAACAGCCAGGTGCGCAAGTTGCTGCCTTCCCGCCACAGATGAAACCGGCTCCAGGCCCGCTCGAGGCAGTCCTGGACAAGGTCGTCGGCCAGGACCCGGTCGCCGATGAGCGCGCGCGCATAGCGCCGCAGATGCGGAATCTGCGCGATGATTGGATGCTCTGGCGGCACGCGGGTCATACGCCCGGGGGCGCAGCCCGACCGGATCCGTGGATCCGGCCGGGTGCGTGGCTGGCGCTATTGGATCTTCAGGATTTGCTTGGCCTCGCTGAGCTTCTGCATCGACTCGTCGTGCTTACCCGCCTTGTGCAGCTCCTCGCCTTCCTTGCGGAGCTGCGTCACCTTCTCTTTGTCCGCGGCGGACAATTGCGCGCTGGCCATCGCCTGATCGATCTGGCGCATATTGGCCGGGCACTGGGTCGCAAAGGCTGGGGGCGCGAGCAGGGCCAGACCGACGGCGGCAAACAGGGTATGTTTGATCATCGTTGCGTCTCCCATTCTCGGCCGCCACCCGGTTTCTCGTGGCGGCCGAGCATACTAACACGGACGCATCGGCCTTATTCCGGCCCGTCGGTGTTAACGATCGATTAGGAGAGATCCCGCCAGACTTGCGGCGTATGCAGATTCCGCCCAGCACATCGCTGCTTCACGCCCTCTCCCGGCTCGCCGAAACGCAGGCGAACGCCGCGCCGCATCAGGCCGCTGCGCAGCAGCCGGCGGCATCGTCCGCGCCCGCCCGCCCGGTGACGCCGCCCGAGGCGGCCCGCGCCGCGGCGAAGGCTGCCTTCCAGAACCTGAAGGCATCGTCCGCGGCATCGGCTGCGACCAGCAAACCGGCGGCCGATCCGTCGGCAGCGCCGAGTGCGGCGCCGAACGCGCCGCCGACGGCCAAGGTCCTGCCGCGCGGCAGCTTCATCAACATGGTCGTCTGACCGGGCGCGTTCGTCCCCGGCGCCGGCGTACGTTCAAACGGGGCATGCCGACCGGCTTGCGGAGGCATCCTGCCTCGCGCCAGATTAATCGCATGACCGCGAAGCCCGCCGGCCCTTCCGTCCGCGCCGTGCCCGACGGCGACACGCGCGAGCGCCTGATCTGCCCCGACTGCGGGTTCGTTCAGTACGACAATCCGAAGATCGTCGTCGGTTCCGTCGTGCGCTGGCAGGACAAGGTGCTGCTGTGCCGCCGCAGCATCATGCCGCGCAAGGGATTCTGGACACTTCCGGCCGGTTATCTCGAACTCAACGAAAGCGCGATGGACGGGGCACGGCGCGAGGCCTGGGAAGAGGCGCGCGCCCGCATCGTCATCGACGGGCTGCTCGCCGTGTACAACATCCCGCGCCTCAGCCAAGTGCAGCTCATCTTCCGCGCCCGGCTCGAGACGCCCGATATCGCCGCGGGACCGGAAAGCGAGGAAGTCGGCCTGTTCAGCTGGGACGAGATACCGTGGGACGACCTGGCGTTTCCGTCGGTCCACTGGGCGCTCAATCACTGGCGCGAGGTCGGCGAGGCGCGCGAGTTCTGCGCCCGCACCAATCCGCCCGGCGAGACGGGCGGCCACTGAGAAATCACGGCGCCGCCGCTACAACGGTATGTGCATCAGGAGGAGGCCGCCGACAATGAGCGCGGCGGCAATGACACGTCGGGCGCCGAAGGCTTCGCGCAGCAGAACGGTGCCGATCACGGCCCCGAACAGGGCGGACGTCTCGCGCAGCGCCGCGACATGCGCCATGGCGCCGAGGCTGAGCGCCCAGATGGCGATGCCGTAACCGATCGTCGCGATGACGCCGCCGGTGATGCCGCGCCAGGCGTGGTTGCGCAGATAGGGCACGATGGCGCGGCCGCGCTGCATGATCGCGACGATCATCACCCACGGTCCCTCGAGCACGTTGAGCCAGGCGATGTAGCTGAGCGCGTCGTTCGAGGCGCGGGCGCCGAGGCCGTCGACGATCGTGTAGGCGGCGATCGTGGCACCGGTCGCGATCGCATAGAGCGTGGGCCGCCATTCCGCCGCGCGGGGCAGACCGTTCGACAGCGCGAGCGCGATGATGCCGACGGAGACGAGGCTGACACCCGCTGCCTCGCCGGCCGTCAGATGTTCGCCGAGCAGGGCGGCGGACGGGAGGGCGACCAGGAGCGGTCCGAGGCCGCGTGCAATCGGATAGACGTGACTGAGATCGCCATGCGCGTAGGCGCGCAGCAGGAAGAAATAGTAGGCATTATGGATCAGGGTGGACGCGATCAGGAAGGGCCACGCCGCGGCATTGGGCAGGGGCAGAAACGGGGCCACGATCAGGCCCATCACGGTGCCGACGAACATGACGAGC
This sequence comes from uncultured Rhodospirillales bacterium, assembly GCA_937926175.1. Lineage (GTDB taxonomy): Bacteria > Pseudomonadota > Alphaproteobacteria > CACIAM-22H2 > CACIAM-22H2 > CALANV01. The sequence goes on from CALANV010000058.1 coordinate 70,089, forward strand.
GCGAACGAAACCAGCTGATCCTTGTCGGACTTGACGATGGCGTTCCAGCTCGCGTGGATGAGCGCCGACAGCAGGATGAGAGCGACGACGAGGAGATCGAGTTTCATTGCGGACGTTTGCGTTCCGTCCGCGTCAGACCGGCGCGGGCATCGCGTCGGCCGGGATGATGGCGCCGCGATGCTGGACGACCGCACCCGCGACCGCATGGCCGTGTCCGACGGCCGCGTCGATCGGCAGGCCGGCGATGCGTGCGGCGAGATAGCCGCCGTTGAATGCGTCACCGGCCGCGGTCGTGTCGACCACGTTCGCGACAGGTTGTGCCGCGACCTCGATCACCGCGCCGCCGTCGGAGGCCAGTACCGGCTCGCTGCCGTTCTTGACGGCGATCTCGCCGACGCCGAGGGCCTGGAGCCGGGCGATGGTCGCGCGTGGATCCGCATCGCCGAACAGCATCTGTTCGTCGCCGAAGGTCGGTAACGCCACATCGGTTCGCCGCAGAACCTCGACATAGGCACGGCGCGCGGCCCCGGGATCCGGCCAGTTGCGCGGCCGGTGATTGCTGTCGAACACGACCCGGCCGCCGCGGGCGCGGGCGCGATCGAGCGTCGCCAGCAGCCGCGCACGACCCGCCTCGTCGAGGATCGAGACGGTGATGCCCGACAGGTAGAGCCAGTCATAGCCGGCGAGCGCCGCCGACAGCTCCTCGCCGGCCGTGCCGTCGAACATGGCGCGCGCTGCCGCCTCGCGCCGCCAGTAGTAGAACGTGCGCTCGCCCTTGGCGTCGGTGCGGATCGCATAGAGGCCCGGCAGGCGATCGGGCCGCGTGCCGACGAGGTCGGTTCCCACACCCTCGCGCGCGAAGAAGGCCCGCATCGCCGCGCTGTAGGGATCGGTGCCGAGTGCAGTGGCGTAATCGACCTTGAATCCGCGCGCGCGCCCGGCGCGCACGAGATAGACGGCGGTGTTGAACGTGTCGCCGCCGAAGGCGAGCTCCAGACGATCCTCGGACAGATGACGCAGTTCGATCATGCATTCGCCGATGGCGGCGATGCGGGGCGAGGCGGATTGCGGCACGGGCTCTCCTGGGCGATGCGACCATGAAAGAATACGCGCTCCGCTTGCGGAACGCGCGCACGGCGAACGGCGTGCCGCTACGGTTTAGGGCGATCGGGCAAATCTGACAACTGCATGGTCGGTGCGGCTGATGGTTCCGCCGGCGCATGGCCGGCGGACGTACGTGGCAGGCAGGTCGGCGCAGGCCCGGGTGGGACGCAACCTTGAAGTCCCGTACGGCCGCCGTTTATCTAGGGGCCGGCGCGGGGACGACCCCGCGTTCCGTTCTTTGCGGCAGGGACGACCCTGCACCACTGGCGAGGTGCATCATTGGCCTGGATCGTCCTGATTCTCGCAGGTCTTTTCGAAGTCGGCTGGGCCGTGGGGCTCAAGTTCACCGACGGGTTTACGCGGATCATACCGACGCTCGCGACGGTGCTGTCGATGATCGCCAGTCTCGGTCTGCTCGGGCTCGCGCTCAAGGAACTGCCGCTCGGCACGGCCTACGCGGTCTGGACGGGCATCGGCACGATCGGTACGGCGCTGGTCGGCATCGTGCTGTTCGGCGAGGCGGCGACGGTGGCCCGTCTCACGTCGATCGGTCTCATCGTCGCCGGCATCGTCGGGCTCAAGCTCGCCAACGGTTGAGCGGCATCAGCGAAACGCCGCAGCCCAAAAAAGGAAATGCGTTGGGTGGTGTGGCCGCCCAACGCATTCTGTAGGTTAACCTATAGTGCAAATTGCTTATTCTAACGCACCGAACGAAGAAGTTACTTCTTCTTCTTCGCGGTCTTCTTCTTTGCTTTCTTCTTCGCTGCCATGTTTGAGACTCCTTTTTCCGATGTGCCGGATCGACGCGGGCGCGAGAGGAGACGGATTTGTGGGTGCGAAGCGATGATGTTCCCGTCCGATCGAACGACGCCCACCCCTACGGATCGATCCGAACGCGTATAGAGCATCAGCAAAATCAACCCGGTGTCAACTAAATTCAATATGCAGGGGCTTGACAAAAGCCATCTACAATATCGTGCGGCCGCCACGAAACCTGGGCCCTGCCGGCCAGTGGAACTCAAGATGCGGGTAGAGCCGCGCCGGACGGAAAAGGGGAAAGTCGCGCCAACCTCCAGGCTTTGGCCACAGGCGCTGGATGAGGGGGCGACGCCTCAGGACAGGCCGAGCAGACCCTTGGCGAACTCTTCCGGCGTGAACGGGGCGAGATCCTCGACCCCTTCGCCGACGCCGACGGCGACGACGGGGATCGCGAATTTCTCCGCGATCGCGACGAGGACGCCGCCGCGCGCGCTGCCGTCGAGTTTCGTCACGACCAGTCCGTTGACCTCGACCATCGACTTGAAGGTCTCCACCTGGGCCAGCGCGTTCTGGCCGGTCGTCGCATCGAGCGTCAGCAGCACGCTGTGCGGCGCGCTCGGGTCGAGCTTGCGCAGGACGCGGATGATCTTCTGGAGCTCCGCCATCAGGTCGGCCTTGTTGTGGAGCCGTCCGGCGGTATCGATGAACAGCAGGTCCATGTTCTCGGCGCGTGCCCGTTCGAGCGCCTGATAGGCGAGGGCGGCCGGATCGCCACGCTCCGGCCCGGTGACCACGGGAACGCCCGCGCGCTCGCCCCAGATCTTGAGCTGGCTCACCGCCGCGGCGCGGAAGGTGTCGCAGGCGGCGATCATGACGCGCCAGCCGGCATTGCTGTAGCCGTAGGCGAACTTGCCGATGGTGGTCGTCTTGCCGGTGCCGTTGACGCCGACGACGAGAACGACATGCGGCTTGCGCGTCTCGTCGGGATCAAAGGTCTTCGCGACCGGCGCGAGGATCTTGGCGATCTCCTCGGCGAACACGCCGCGCACCGCGGCCGGGTCGACGTTCTCGAAGCGGCGGCCGCGCAGACCGTCGACGACGCGCCGTGCGACGGCAGGACCGAGATCGGCGGCGATCAGGGCCTCCTCGAGTTCCTCCAGCGCGGCGTCGTCGAGCTTGCGTCCGCCGAGCACCTGGTTGATGCCGTCGACGAGGCGGTTGGAAGACCGGGACAGTCCGTCTTTGAGGCGTTGAAACCAACTCATGAAAGATGTCCGATCAGGCCGTCGGCGTCGCCGCCGACGATGCGGGTTGAAACGATGGCGCCTCGGGGCGCCGTTCCGTTGAGGCGCACGCGGACGAAGTGCTCGCAATAGCCCTCGCGGCCGCTGCGCTCGACGAGGACGCGCGCCGTCGTGCCAATGCGCCTCGCGGCGAAACGCGCGCGCGCCGCCCGCGCCGCCGCACGCAGCCGTTCGGCCCGCGCGCGCACGACCCGGCCCGGGAGCTGCGGCATCCGCGCCGCCGGGGTGCCGGGCCGCGGCGAGAACGGAAAGACGTGCACGAAGGCGAGGTCCATTTCCTCGATGAGGCGCAGCGTGTTCGCGAACATCGCCTCGTCCTCGGTCGGGAAACCGGCGATCAGATCCGCGCCGAGCGCCACATCGGCCCGCGCGGCCCGCGCCCGTGCCGCGACGGCCAGTGCCTGGTCCCGGGAATGGCGCCGCTTCATGCGCTTCAGGATCAGATCGTCGCCGGCCTGGAGGCTCAGGTGCAGGTGCGGCATCAGGCGCGGCTCGTCGGCGAGCAGCGCGAACACGTCGTCGTCGATCGCAGCGGGATCGAGTGAGGAGAGTCTGAGGCGGCGCAGTTCCGGCACCTCGGCGAGGATGCGGCGGGCGAGCGCGCCGAGGCGCATGCGGCCAGGCAGGTCGGCGCCGTAGGACGTCAGGTCGACGCCGGTGAGGACGACCTCGGCGTGACCGGCGTCGACGCAGGCACGCACCCGCCGCACGACGTTATCGGCGGGAACCGAGCGGCTGGGACCGCGCGCGAAGGGAATGATGCAGAACGTGCAGCGGTGGTCGCAGCCCTGCTGCACCTCGACGAAGGCGCGCGTCTGGGCGGCATCGGCGGTGACGGCAAGATCGGCGTCGGCCTCGCGTGCCGTCATGACGTCGCCGACGGCAACGCGTCGGGCCGCGGCATCCGGCCGCCACGTCTCCGGTGTCAGTTTTTCGATGTTACCGACGACGCGGTCGATCTCGGGCATGGCGGCGAACCGGTCCGGATGGATCTGCGCGGCGCAGCCCGTGACGACGATGCGGACCCCGGGCCGCTCGCGCCGCAGGCGCCGGATCGTCTGCCGCGCCTGCCGTTCGGCTTCCGCCGTTACGGCACAGGTGTTGATGACGACCGTGTCGGTGGCGCCGGCTTCGCGGACGAGCGTGGCGATGCGCTGCGACTCGCGCATATTGAGCCGGCAGCCGAAGGTGATGACCTGCGGCGCCGTGCGCTCGTCGCGATCGGGAAGCGGAGAGTGAACGGCGGCCGCGGCGTGGTCCATGGTCCTCGATGCGTGATGCGCTGCCCGGTCAGGCGGCGCGTTGCGGCAGTTCGCCGGTGAAGCTGACTGCGACGGGCCCGGTCATCAGCACGTGGCCGTTCTCGAGCCACTCGATCTCGAGTTCGCCACCGTCGAGCACGAGGTTCGCCCGGCGGCCGGTAAGCCCGCGCCGTACGGCGGCAACGAGTGCGGCGCATGCGCCCGAGCCGCAGGCGCGTGTGATGCCGGCGCCGCGTTCCCACACGCGCAGGCGCACGCGATCCGGCGCCAGGACCTGTGCCACGCCGATGTTCGCGCGTTCGGGAAAGATCGGGTGATGCTCGAGCACGGGACCGAGACTGGCGAGGTCGATGCGCGCGACGTCGTCGACGAAGAACACGGCGTGCGGATTGCCCATGCTGACGGCAACCGGATTCCGGAGCGGGCCGAGCTCGAGCGGAACGTTGTTCGTGTCGGCCGGCTCCTTCAGCGGAATGTCGCGCCAGTCGAGCCGCGCCGGTCCCATGTCCACGGTGACGCGCCCGCCCGTCGCCCGGGTCGCATCGAGCAGCCCGGCCCGGGTCTCGACGACGAGACGATCGCGCCCGTTCTCCTTCATCAGGAGATCGGCCACGCAGCGGGTCGCGTTGCCGCAGGCGCCGACCTCGCTGCCGTCGGCGTTGAGGATGCGCATGAACACGTCGGCAACGGCCGGATTCTTCGGCCGCTCCATGATGATGACCTGGTCGCAGCCGATCCCCGTATGACGGTCGGCGATCGCGCGCGCCTCCTCCTCGCTGAGCGCGAACGGATGCTCCCGGGCATCGAAGACGACGAAATCGTTGCCCAGGCCGTGCATCTTGATGAAGGAGCGGGCGCGGCTCATGCCCGCGATATATGGCACCGGCGGGCGGGAAAGCCAATGGAGGTGCGGCGCCGCGTCGTAGGCACGCGGCGCCGCAGCAGGGACGGTCCGGCCGATTCTGGAGGCGAAGGGGACGAAAGCGGCCGGGGCCCCGAAGGAAACGGGATCGGTCTTCGGTCCGGGTGCTACATCATGCCGGCGATCGTTGCTATGACGACGAAGAGCGGCGCCAGCATCGAGGCGCGCCACATGGCATCCGCGCGTTCGGCCGATTGAGCTTTGCGCATATGACCTCCTCTCTCGTCCGAGGTCCCGCGCCGGAAGGGAGCACGGCGCGGGACGCTTCGGCCGCGATATTGCGGAAAGCGTGCCAGGCCGGGGGCGGCGCTGCCGGCCGGGATCAAGTGCCGGGAACGGCAGCGGTTTGCGCCGGTCGCGAAAATACCGCTCAAATCCGGTGCGGCGGCGCGTCCGTCGCAATTTGCAGCGGGGCCGTTGCGAAATGCGGTGCGGCGGGATTTGTTCGATTTCGTCCGGTATTTTCGTCGACCGACGCGGACTTGACGGCCGCCGGCCCGGCGGGTAGGGTCCGCGCCGTTCAAGGGACAATCGAGCCCCTTGGGCCCAGTCTCTCCTGAGCGAGACGGGTCTCCCCCAGTCCGCGAGTGTCGCGCACTGGGGCGCTCGTGTTTGTGCAGGTCCCCTCGCCGCGGCAAGCGCGGCACGGGGACCGGAACCAAGGTCCTCGCCATCCCTGCCGGCGGGCGAGGACGACAGGTAGGACCGAATGTTCGAGAGCTTGACGACGAAACTGGGCGAGGTCTTCGACCGGCTGCGCAAGCGCGGCGCCCTGTCGGAGTCCGACGTCGATGCGGCGCTGCGCGAGGTACGCGTGGCCCTGCTCGAGGCCGACGTCGCGCTTCCCGTCGTCAAGGACTTCATCGCGGGCGTGCGTCTCAAGGCGATCGGCCAGGAGGTGATCAAGAGCGTCACGCCGGCGCAGATGGTCGTGAAGATCGTGCACGACCACCTGGTCGAGACGCTGGGCTCGACTGCGTCCGAGGTGAACCTGCGCGCGAACCCGCCGGTGCCGATCCTGATGGTCGGGCTGCAGGGTTCGGGCAAGACGACGACCACGGCCAAACTCGCGCTGCGCCTGACGAACCGCGAGAAGAAGAAGGTGCTGATGGCCTCGCTCGACACGCGGCGGCCTGCGGCGCAGGAGCAGCTGGCCGTGCTCGGCCAGCAGACGCGCGTCACGACGCTGCCGATCGTGCCCGGCCAGGGGCCCGTCGACATCGCCCGGCGCGCGATGGATACGGCGTCGCGCGAAGGCTATGACGTCGTGCTGCTCGATACCGCAGGCCGCCTCGCGATCGACGAGGAGCTGATGGCCGAGGCCGCCGCCGTCCGTGATGCGGTCAAGCCGGTCGAGACGCTGCTCGTCGCCGATGCCATGACCGGCCAGGATGCGGTCAACGTCGCGCGCGCCTTCAACGAGAAGATCGGCATCACCGGCATCGTGCTGACGCGCGTCGACGGCGATGCGCGCGGCGGTGCCGCGCTGTCGATGCGCGCCGTGACCGGCCGGCCGATCAAGCTGATCGGCACCGGCGAGAAGCTGGATGCGCTCGACGTCTTTCATCCCGACCGCATCGCCGGCCGGATTCTGGGCATGGGCGACATCGTCGGCTTGGTCGAACGCGCCGCCGAAACGGTCGAGCGCGAGGAGGCCGAGAAGCTCGCCAAGAAGGTTCAGAAGGGGCAGTTCGACCTCGACGACATGGCGGCGCAGCTCCGGCAATTGCGCAAGATGGGCGGTCTTTCGGGCGTCATGGGCCTGCTGCCCGGCATCGCCAAGATGAAGAAGCAGCTTGCCGGGGTCGAAATCGACGACCGCATCGTCAAGCGTCAGGAGGCGATCATCAACTCGATGACCAAGGCCGAACGACGCGACGTGCGACTGCTGAACGCGAGCCGCAAGCGCCGCATCGCCGCGGGATCCGGCACCACGGTCGAGGACGTCAACCGTCTGGTGAAGCAGTATCTCGAGATGCAGCGGATGATGAAGCAGGTCTCGAAGCTTGGCCAGAAGGGGCTCATGCGTTCCGGCATGGGCGCCCTGTTCCGGCGATAGGTGCGACATGATCGGCCGCGTCGTCTGCTGGGATCGCCCCGACCGACTTTCGTGAATCCATAACCGTTCGAGAAAACCAAGGAGACAAGATGGCACTCAGGATCCGCATGGCACGGGCCGGCGCGAAGAAGCGGCCTTTCTATCACATCGTCGTTGCCGACAGCCGCAGCCCGCGCGATGGGCGGTTCATCGAGCGGCTCGGCACCTACAATCCGATGCTGGACAAGGGGCATCCCGATCGCGTCACGCTGAAGATCGACCGCATCAAGCACTGGCTGTCGGTCGGCGCGAAGCCATCCGATCGCGTGCACCGGTTCCTCGCCGATGCCGGCGTGCTGCCGAAGCCCGAGATCCGGGAGACGCCGAAGAAGAGCGCGCCCAAGGCCAAGGCCCAGGAGCGGATGAAGGCCGCTCAGCAGGCCGCCGAAGGCGCCTCGGCGTAAGGTACCCTGGCCGGGACCACGCGCCGCATCCTGGTGGGGACCATCGCCGCCGCGCATGGCGTGCGCGGCGAGGTCCGCATCAAGAGCTTCACCGCCGACCCGACCGCGATCGGCCGTTACGGCCCGGTCGAGGACGAGACCGGCGAGCGGCGGCTGACGCTCAAGGTGCGCGGCCAGGTGCGCGGACTCGTCATCGCGCGGATCGACGGCGTCGTCGACCGCAACCAGGCGGAAGCGCTCAGGGGCCTCAGGCTCTACATTCCGCGCGACCGGCTGCCGAAGGCGAAGCGCGGCGAGTGGTATGTCGCGGACCTGATCGGGCTCAAGGTGGTGACGTTGGACGGTGCCGCGTTCGGCACGGTGAAGGCGGTGCACAATTTCGGCGCCGGCGACGTGCTGGAGATCGCGCGGAACGGCACGACCGAGTTTCTGCCGTTCACCAAGCGCGTGGTGCCGGAAGTCGATATCGAGGGCGGCAGGCTGATCGTCGACCCGCCCGTGGAGATCGAGGCGAGACCGGACGAAGAAGACGACGAGAGCGCCGAGACCGGGAAGGCTGGGCGAGAGAAGGTCGGGCGAGAGAGGTCGAGAGCGACGAGATGATCCACCGGGACACCATGTTCGCCGACGGGATGGCGCATGCGGGCGCTCGGCGCCGGCATCGTCCGCCGTGCGCGCCTGCCGGTTGCGGTGTTCCGGCGACGTCGGGTGCCGGCCTGCGCCTCGTCATGGGGGGACGGTCATGAGGCAGCCCTGGACGGCGACCGTGCTGTCGATTTTCCCCGACATGTTTCCGGGGCCGCTCGGTTATTCGCTGGCCGGCCGCGCGCTCGAGAACGGCGTGTGGAAGCTGATCGCCATCGACATCCGTGACTTCGCGACCGATCGGCATCGCAGCGTGGACGACGCGCCGTTCGGCGGCGGACCCGGCATGGTGATGCGGCCCGACGTCGTCGATGATGCGCTGGCGGCGGCGTTCGAGCGCGCGCCCGCGGGCGCGCCGGCCATTTATCTGACGCCGCGCGGGCGATTGCTCAATCAGGCCCGCGTGCGCGAGCTGGCGGCAGGACCGGGCGTCACGCTGCTGTGCGGACGCTTCGAGGGCGTCGACCAGCGCGTGATCGAGGCGCGGAACCTTGAGGAGATCTCGCTCGGCGACTTCGTGCTCTCGGGCGGCGAGCCGGCTGCGCTGACGCTGATCGACGCCTGCGTGCGGCTCCTGCCGGGCGTCGTCGGCGAGGCGGGCTCGCTCGAGGAGGAAAGCTTCGAGCGGGACCTGCTCGAATATCCGCACTACACGCGCCCCCAGGTGTGGCAGGGGCGCCCGGTGCCCGAGGTCCTCGTTTCCGGTCACCACGAAAAGATCCGCGCTTGGCGTCTGGCCGAGGCCGAGCGCATCACGCGCGAACGGCGGCCCGATCTTTGGGCCCGCTATCAGGCCCGGACGCACATGCCGCATTGAGTGCGCACCGCCCCCGAAACCGCTAAAATGAAATTCAAGGAGAGATCACCATGAACATAATCGAGCAGATCGAAAAGGAGCAGATCGCGAAGCTCACGGCCGAGCGGGCGGTGCCCGAGTTCGGGCCGGGCGACACGCTGCGCGTCAACATCAAGGTCATCGAGGGCAACCGCGAACGCATCCAGGCCTTCGAAGGCGTGTGCATCGCGCGTCGCAATGCCGGCATCAACTCGTCGTTCCGGGTCCGCAAGATCTCGTTCGGCGAGGGCGTCGAGCGCGTGTTTCCGCTCTACAGCCCGCGCATCGCCTCGATCGAGGTCGTGCGCCGCGGCGACGTGCGGCGGGCGAAGCTCTATTACCTGCGTGGCCGTACCGGCAGGAAGGCCCGCATCACCGAGAAGACGGGCACCGCGACGGCCGCCGAGCTGACCGGCGCCGAGACGACGCCGGAAAGCCAGGCGCAGGAGTAAGCAACCCACGGCAGCCGCCATCCGCGGGCGGGCGAAGCGGCCCGCCCGGGACGGTCCGGTCGCCGCGACAAGTCGAGGGGGAAAGGACGAAGCGATGGTGAAGCCGCGCACGCTGTTCGACAAGATCTGGGAGAGCCATGTCGTCCACAGGCAGGACGACGGCACCTGCCTGCTCTATATCGACCGGCATCTCGTGCACGAGGTCACCAGCCCCCAGGCCTTCGAAGGGCTGCGCATGGCAGGCCGCAAGGTGCGTCGTCCCGACGCCACCCTCGCCGTCGCCGACCACAACGTGCCGACCACGGACCGCAGCAAGGGCATCGCGGACCCCGAGAGCCGGGTTCAGGTCGAGACGCTCGAGGCGAACTGCAAGGAGTTCGGCGTGCCGTATTTCGGCATGGACGACATCCGGCAGGGCATCGTCCACATCATCGGGCCGGAGCAGGGGCTGACGCTTCCCGGCATGACGATCGTGTGCGGCGACAGCCACACGGCAACGCACGGAGCGTTCGGCGCGCTTGCCTTCGGCATCGGCACCTCGGAGGTCGAGCACGTGCTCGCGACGCAGACGCTGATCCAGCGGCCGGCGAAGAACATGCGCATCACGGTCGATGGCGTGCTGCCGTTCGGCGTGACCGCCAAGGACGTGATCCTCGCCATCATCGGCAAGATCGGTACGGCTGGCGGCACCGGCCACGTGATCGAGTTTGCCGGCAGCGCCATCCGCGGTCTCACCATGGAAGGCCGCATGACCGTGTGCAACATGGCGATCGAGGCCGGGGCCCGCGCCGGTCTGATCGCACCGGACGAGACGACGTTCGAGTACCTCAAGGGACGGCCGTATGCGCCGAAGGGTGCAGCGTGGGAAGCCGCCGTCGCGTACTGGAAGACGCTGCCGTCGGACGAAGGGGCGACCTATGACCGCGAGGTGAAGCTCGATGCCGCCGAGATCGAGCCGCAGGTCACCTGGGGCACGTCGCCGCAGGACGTGCTGCCGATCACCGCACAGGTGCCCGACCCGGCCGACGAGTCCGACCCGAACCGGCGCGCGGCGATGGAGCGCGCGCTCAGCTACATGGGGCTGAAGCCGGGCACGAAGCTCAGCGACATCACCATCGACCGCGTCTTCATCGGCTCGTGCACCAATGCGCGCATCGAGGATCTGCGCGCCGCAGCCGCCATCGCCAAGGGGCGCAAGGTCGCCCCCAACGTGCGCGCGATGGTCGTGCCGGGTTCAGGCCTGGTGAAGCATCAGGCGGAATCGGAAGGGCTCGACCGCATCTTCCGCGAGGCCGGATTCGAGTGGCGCGAGCCGGGCTGCTCGATGTGCCTGGCGATGAACGCCGATCGTCTCGAACCCGGCGAGCGCTGCGCCTCGACCTCCAACCGCAACTTCGAGGGACGGCAGGGTCGCGGCGGGCGCACGCACCTGGTGAGCCCGGCCATGGCGGCGGCGGCGGCCGTCACGGGCCGGCTCACCGATGTGCGCGAGCTGATGCGCTGAGGACCGGTCGCCCGGGCATGGCGGCGCTGGCCTCATCGGCGGGTTGCGAAGACGCGCCATTCGGGCCGCGCGTCGCGGATCGGGACGGGGGCCACCTGTCGCCGTTGCGCGCCGTCTTCCGGCCGCCGCGGAAGCAGCTCGAGCTATCTCCAGGCGTGACCGCCCGTCTCATCGCCGCCTTCATCCCGCGCCACCAGGCGTTGCACGACACGCCGGCCGGCACCTACGTCGTCCGCATCTCTTCGGTCGCGGATACGGCGCGCGTCCGGCCTTGCCCCTGTTAGGAGGAGACAATGGAAAAGTTCACCACGCTGACGGGCGTCGCGGCGCCGCTGCCGATGATCAATGTCGACACCGACATGATCATTCCCAAGCAGTATCTCAAGACGATCAAGCGGACGGGGCTCGGCAAGGCGCTGTTCGACGAACTGCGCTACACGCCCGACGGCAAGGAGAACCCGGATTTCGTGCTGAACAAGCCAGCGTACCGCAACGCCAAGATCCTGATCGCCGGCGAGAATTTCGGTTGCGGCTCGAGCCGCGAGCACGCGCCGTGGGCGCTGCTCGACTTCGGCATCCGCTGCATCCTCGCGCCGTCCTTCGCCGACATCTTCTACAACAACTGCTTCAAGAACGGCATTCTGCCGATCAAGCTGCCGCAGGAGACGATCGACAGGCTCATGGAGGACGCGAAGAACGGCGCCAATGCGACGTTCACGATCGACCTCGCCAACCAGGAGATCACCCGGCCCGACGGCGGGAAGGTGCGTTTCGACATCGACCCGTTCCGCAAGCACTGCCTGCTGAACGGGCTGGACGACATCGGCCTCACGCTCGAGAAGCGCGACGTCATCGACGCCTTCGAGGCGAAGCAGAAGGCAAGCCAGCCTTGGCTCTACGCCTGATCCGGAACTTTTAGGCGTGTGACGCGCGGCACTCCCCCGCCAGGGGAGGCTCGAGGAGATGCCGCCGGTTACGCGATCACGACAGGAACGATCGACAAGGGAGAACAACGTGCCCGCGAACAAGAAAGTCCTCGTGCTGCCCGGTGACGGTATCGGGCCCGAGACCATGCGCCAGGTGCTGCGCGTCATGGAGTGGATGGACAAGCACAGGGCCATCCGGTTCGATATCCAGGAGGGTCTCGTCGGCGCCGCGGCGCTCGAGAAGAAGGGCGTGCCGATCACGGACGAGACGATGGCCGATGCGCTCGCCGCCGATGCCGTGCTGTTCGGTGCGGTCGGCGACCCGAAATGGGACAACGTCGCGTTCGACAAGAAGCCCGAGCGCGCCATCCTCCGCCTGCGCAAGGAGATGGGCCTGTTCGCGAATCTGCGGCCGGCCGTCGTCTTCGACGAGCTTGCCGACGCCTCGACGCTGAAGCGCGAGGTCGTGGCCGGCCTCGACATCCTGATCCTGCGCGAGCTCACGGGCGGCGTGTATTTCGGCGAGCCGCGCGGGATCGAGACCCTGCCCGACGGCACCAAGCGCGGCGTCGACACGCAGGTCTACACCACGCCCGAGATCGAGCGCATCGCGCGCGTCGCCTTCGAGCTGGCGCGCAAGCGCAAGCGCCGGATCTGCTCGGTCGAGAAGGCGAACGTCATGCACACGGGCGTGCTGTGGCGTGAGACGGTGACGAAGGTTCACGCCGACTACAAGGACGTCGAGCTTTCCCACATGTACGCGGACAACTGCGCCATGCAGCTCGTGCGCAATCCGCGCCAGTTCGACGTGATCGTCACCGACAACCTGTTCGGCGACCTCCTGTCCGATCTCGCCTCGATGCTGACGGGCTCGCTGGGCATGCTGCCCTCGGCTTCGCTCGGTGAGCCGGATGCGACCGGGCGGCGCAAGGCGCTCTACGAGCCGATCCATGGCTCGGCACCCGACATCGCCGGCAAGGACATCGCCAATCCGCTGGCGATGCTGCTCTCGTTCGCGATGATGCTGCGCTACTCGTTCGACCTCGCCGAGGAGGCGGATCTCGTCGAGCGCGCGGCGAAGAACGTGCTGGCGCGCGGCATCCGCACGGCCGACATCATGCAGCCCGGCATGACGAAGGTGTCGACGACGCAGATGGGCGACGAGATCCTCAAGGAACTCGGACGGCTTACGGGCTGATACGGAAAACGGGCGGCCCGGCCGGGCCGCCCGTCAAATCGCCCCTCGACTGTGGCCGGCGCGTCCGGCCTCTTCCCCTTTAGGCCGCCTGTTGCGCCGGCCCGACCCGCTCGTAGCTCCATACCCAGGCCGGCGGAACGTTGAGGACCGCGAGACCCTTGCGGGTGCCCTTGAGCCCCAGCTTCGCTTCCGGCAGCGGCGAGAACAGCGAGTAGGTGTATTGCAGCAGCCGCCCCCCGGGGGCGAGCACGCTGAAATAGGAGTTGACGAGCCGCTGCTGGACCTCGATCGGCAGGGTGATCATCGGAATGCCCGAGATCACCGTCGAAACCTTGCCGTGCCACTTCGACGGAATGAGCTCCGGCAGGCGACCGGCATCGCCGTGAATGACCTGCACCTGCGGCAACTGCTTGCGCAGGAAAGCGCATAGATCGGCATCGATCTCGACGACGAACAAGCGTTCGGGCGAGATGCCGGCCGCGAGCAGGGCCTTGGTGATCGATCCCGTGCCGGCGCCAAGCTCCACGACCGCCTGATCCGGCTGGTTCGGCACCTGCTTGGCCACGAGCCGTGCCAGGGCAGGTGACGACGGCAGGACGGCACCGACCTTGAGCGGGTGCGCAAGCCAGCGCCGAAGGAACAGAAGACCTTCTTCGGCGGCGGAGGACTGCGTTGCGGTTGAGGATTTCATGATCGTTGTGGGCTAGTTGTCGGGGCGGGGACAATATATGGGGATTTCCGACTTTATAATATAGGGCGAATTTCGAATACGGCCGCTTGCAAAGCGGAGCGGGCAGGCGTAATTCATGCCGGATGTGCCCTTCGCGGGTGCGAAATTCGGTTTAGGGGCTGGATCATGGGCTACAGGGTTGCGGTCATCGGTGCCACGGGCAATGTCGGTCGCGAGATGCTGACGACGCTGGCCGAGCGCAAATTCCCCGTCGATGACATCGTCGCACTTGCCTCCGAGCGTTCGGTCGGTCACAAGGTGTCGTTCGGCGACCACGAGCTGAAAGTCCAGGACCTCGCCAAGTTCGACTTCAAGGGCTTCGACATCGCGCTGTCATCCCCGGGTGCCAAGGTGTCGTCGGTCCATAGCCCGCGTGCGGCGAAGGCGGGCTGCGTGGTCATCGACAACACGTCGTATTTCCGCATGGAACCCGACGTGCCGCTGGTCGTGCCCGAGGTCAATCCGCACGCGATCGCGGGCTATACCAAGCGCAACATCATCGCCAACCCGAACTGCTCGACGATCCAGATGGTCGTCGCGCTGAAGCCGCTGCACGATCTCGCGAAGATCAAGCGCGTCGTCGTCGCGACGTATCAGTCCGTCTCCGGCGCCGGCAAGGAGGCCATGGACGAGCTGTTCAACCAGACGCGCGCGATCTACGTGAATCAGCCGGTCGAGCGGATGAAGTTCACCAAGCAGATCGCCTTCAACGTCATCCCGCACATCGACGTCTTCATGGACGACGGCTTCACCAAGGAAGAATGGAAGATGCGGGTCGAGACGCGGAAGATCCTCGATCCCGACATCAACGTCGTCGCCCATTGCGTCCGCGTGCCGGTGTTCGTCGGTCATGCCGAGGCGGTGTTCGTCGAATTCGAGAAGCCGATCACCGAGGCTGAGGCGCGCCGCGTCCTGCGCCAGGCGCCCGGCATCGGCCTGGTCGATCACCGCGCCGACGAAGGCTACGTCACGCCGGTGGAGGCAGCGGGCGAGGACAAGGTCTATGTCAGCCGTCTGCGCGCCGATCCCACCGTCGAGAACGGGCTCGTGTTCTGGTGCGTCGCCGACAACCTGCGCAAGGGGGCGGCGCTCAACGCGGTGCAGATCGCCGAGGTTCTGGTCGACCGGTACATGCGCAAGAAGGCGGCTTGACGCGCCGCCGGCCGGCGAACATCCGGTCCGTGTAACGGCGGGCGCGGTGCTGCTCGCCGTCAGATCCGCCAGATCCGCAAAGCCTCGATCGAGACGACGGCGGCGGCGGCGAGCAGGAGCACGCCGGTGATGCGGTTCGCCCACATCAGGCCGGTCTCCGTGAAACGGCCATGGAACAGGCCGACCAGGCTGGTCAGGATCAGCCACCATCCCATCGACCCGGAAAAGACGCCGAGCAGCACCACCCAGTCGCTGAGCCCGACCTGATCGTCGGCGTCGAGCCCGAACGCGGCGAACACGCCGACGAACGAGATGATCGTGATCGGGTTGCTGAGGGTGAGGAACAGAGTCGAGGTAAAGTCGCCGATCAGACTGCTAGGGTCGCGCCCGGAGACGAGCTTGGGCGGAGGCTTGACCAGCGCCCGAACGCCGAGCACGACCAGCAGCACGATGCCACCGATCGTCAGCCACAACCGCTCCGCCTCGAGGAACGCGGTGGCGAAGGCGAGACCGAACACGGCGATCGCGCCCAAGAGCGTGTCGGCCGTGGCTGCACCGAAGCCGGAGACGAGGCCGGCGAGGCGTCCATGCACGATCGTCCGCCGCACGCAGATGATGTTGATCGGACCGACGGGCGCCGCGATCACGAAACCGACGGCAAGTCCTTTGAGGAACAGCCAGAAAAGCATGCGGCGCGCGTGCGGATCTCGCGTTGGATGGAGTGCGTGCTGTCTTAGCCCGCACGATCGGCGAATACAAACGTTCCCGGTGCCCGGTCCTAGCCGACCGGTACTAGCCGACCGGTATCGGTTTGAACCAGGAACCGGGACGGACCAGCTGGTCCTGCGCCTCGATCAAGCACAGCTCGTCCGAGCCGGCCGCGGCGCTGGCTGCGATGATGGCGTGGACGGCCGAGGTTGCAGCGGCGAGCGCGGTCGCGACATCGTCGCGCGCGGTCAGCAGCCGGGCGGTGAGCAGTGCCGCGAACACGTCGCCCGCACCGTAAGACGGATGCACGATGCGCGGGACCGTGACCCGCCAGGCGGCGGTCGCCGTGACGGCGAGGGTGGTGAGCGTGTCCGGTCCGAACTCGGCGAGGTCCAGACCTGTCACGACCACGAGCCGCGCGGGCGCGGATCCCGCCGTCCGCAGGCGTTGCGCCGCCGCCAGCGCCGCGGCGAGCCCGGTCAAACGCATCCCGGTCAGGAATTCGAGCTCGAACGCGTTGGGTGTCAGCACGTCCGCGTGCGGTGCAGCGACGTTGCGGATGAACTCGGGAATGCCGGGGTTCACGAACACCCGGCCGCGGTCGCCGATGACGGGGTCGAGAACCCAGAACGCACGCGGATTGACCTCGCGTACCCGGGCCGCCGTCTTGACGGCGACGGGGCCCTGATCGGCGGCACCCAGGTAGCCCGTGAGCACGGCATCGGTGCGGCCGAGCCAGCCCCGCTCGGCGAGCCCCTCGATCAGGTCCGCCATGTCGGCAGCCGGCGTCACGCGTCCGCGCAGGCCGCCATGCCCCGGATGGTTCGAGAAGCGGACGGTATCGACGGGCCACACCTCATGGCCGAGGCGCTGCAACGTGAACACGGCGGCCGAATTGCCGACGTGGCCGTAAACCACGCCCGATTGGATCGAGAGAACGTTCATCCGGATGTTCCTGCGGGCGGAGAGGCTGTGCTTGCGAAGTTCACATCACTTTCCTAGATCAAGGCGCACGCAAAAGCTACGTCAGTTACGGCCACGACCGGATATGGAAGACATGATGATGACCGCCCGCCAACCGGTATCCGGCGGCTGGCGGGCGCGACTGCGTGCCTGGGTCGAGTCGGATCGGTTTCAGCGCGCGATCACGCTGCTGATCGTCATCAACGCCGTCACCCTCGGGCTCGAGACCGTCGACAGCGTCGTCGCCGCATGGGGCGATGCCATCGCGGCCGCCGATCTCGCGATTCTAGCCATCTTCGTCGTCGAACTGGCGACGCGGGTCGCCGCGCATGGGCCGCGGTTCTTCCTGAACGGCTGGAATCTGTTCGATGCGGCCGTGGTCGGCGTGGCGCTCCTGCCGTCGAGCGACGGACTGTCGATCCTGCGGGCGCTGCGCGTGCTGCGGGCGTTTCGCCTGATCTCGGTCGTGCCGGCGATGCGGTCGATCATCGAGGCCCTGCTCAAGTCGATCCCGGGGCTGTCGTCGATCATCCTGCTGATGTTGCTCCTTTTCTACGTGTTCGCCGTGATGGCGACCCGGCTCTATGGCGAAACCACCCCGGATCACTTCGGCAGTATCGGCGCCTCGATGTATGCCCTGTTCCAGATCATGACGCTCGAGGGCTGGACCGAAATCGTCGACGCGGTGCGCGCGCATCATGACTGGGCGCTGATGTTCTTCATTCCGTTCATGATGCTGTCGACCTTCACCGTACTCAATCTGTTCATTGCGCTGATCGTCGATTCCATGCAGAAGCTGCACAAGGTCGAGGTGGTGGATGCCGAGGTCCGCACCGCCGAGATCTCGGCGGAAACCGCCATGGCACGGGAATTGAAGGCGCTCGCCGCCGAAATTCGGGATCTGCGTGCGACCGTCGAACGGTTGCGCCGGGCCTCATGATCACCTGATCGGGGAGAGGGGAATGCCAGAGATCGCCGTCCGCCCGCGCCGCAGCGCGCTCTACGTACCCGGCTCGAACACCCGCGCGCTCGAGAAGGCGCGCACGCTCGACGCCGACGTTCTGATCTTCGACCTCGAGGACGGCGTCGCGCCCGACCGCAAGGTCGAGGCGCGCGAACAGGTCCTGGCGGCCCTCAAGGCCGGCGGCTACAGGGCCGAAACCGTCATCCGCATCAATCACCCCGGCACCAAGCTCGGCGCCGCCGACCTCAAGGCGGTCGCGACGTCCGGCTGCGATGCGGTGCTTCTGCCCAAGGTCGAGACCGCGCAGGAGGTGCGCGATGCGGCGCTGCGCCTCGCCGCGGCCGGCGCACCCGCCGCAATGCAGATCTGGTGCATGATCGAAACGCCGCTCGGCGTGCTTCGCGTCCAGGACATCGCCTTCTCGAGCCCGCACCTCACCTGCCTCGTCATGGGTACGTCGGACCTCGCCAAGGACCTGCGCGCGCGGCATACGCCGGACCGGCTTCCCGTGCTCACGTCGTTGTCGTTGTGCGTGCTGGCGGCGCGCGCGGCGGGGCTTACGATCCTGGATGGCGTTCATCTCGACCTCGAGGACGAGGCCGGATTCCTCGCCGCGTGCCGGCAGGGCGCGGAGCTCGGCTTCGACGGAAAGACGCTGATCCATCCGAAGACGATCGACGGCGCAAATGCCGCGTTCGGGCCGACGCCAGAAGAGGTGGCGCTCGCCCGGCGCATCATCGACGCGCATGCCGAGGCGTTGAAGAAAGGCCAGGGTGTCACGGTCGTCGACGGCAAGCTCGTCGAACAGCTTCACGTCGAAAGCGCCAAGCGCACTGTTGCGCTTGCCGAAGCGATCGCTGCGCGCAAGGCCTGAGCGCACACAATCCCGTGCGTCGTCGGCGCGGGCAAACCTGGCGTCCCCGAAAGAGGTTCCCCGGCGGGAGAGCGGGACCTTGCCCGGATGGCGAGGTCGGACGCCACGTGCGCCGATCCGCACCACCTGTGCAACGGTAAATGGCAATGCGTCCGTGATAACGTGATCGGGCGTTTAGCCCGAGCTCACGTCGATACTCGAACTTCGCCGGATCTCCAAACGCTTCAGCGCGATCGAGGCGCTCGCGGATGTCGATCTGACGCTCGCGCCCGGCGAGATTCTCGGCCTGATGGGCGACAACGGCGCCGGCAAGTCGACCCTGGTCAAGATCATCGCGGGGAACTTCCCGCCGTCGTCGGGCGAAATCCTGCTCGACGGCCGGCCGGTGCATTTCCATTGGCCGACCGATGCGCGCCATGCCGGGATCGAGGTCGTCTATCAGGACCTGGCTCTCTGCGACAACCTGACGGCTGCGGCGAATGTCTTTCTCGGCCGCGAGGTGCGCCGGTCCTTCGCCGGCATGTTCAGGTGTCTCGACAACGCCTACATGTATCAGCGCGCGCGCGAGCTGTTCGCCGAACTCAAGTCCGATACGCGGCCCGCCGACCTCGTGCGCACCATGTTGGGCGGGCAGCGTCGGGCGGTGGCGATCGCGCGCACGCGGCTCGCCCGGGCACGGACCGTGCTGATGGATGAGCCGACGGCGGCGATCAGCGTGCGCCAGGTGGCCGAGGTGCTCGATCTCATCCGCCGTCTGCGCGACCAGGGCATCGCCGTCATTCTCATCAGTCACCGCATGCCCGACGTCTTCGCCGTGTGCGACCGCATCATGGTGCTGCGGCGCGGCCGCAAGGTCGCCGAGAAACCCGTCGCGCAGACGTCGCCCGAGGAGATCACCGGCCTGATCACGGGCGCGATCGAGAGGGTGCCATGACGACCGAGCACACGCTGGTCGCACCGCGGTCGCATCCGGAACGGAGCTTCGGTTTCGGCGCGCGCCTTCTCGGCAGCCAGGCGTTCTGGGCCAGCGTCGCCACGCTGATCATCTGCGTCGCGATAACGACGATCAGCGGCACCGTCGCAACGTATGAAAACGTCTTCAACACGACGCGCAACTTCGCATTCATCGGCATCATGGCGCTGGGACAGACCGCCGTGATCATCACCGGCGGCATCGATCTCGCCGTCGGCTCGGTGATGGGGCTTTCCGGAATCGTGTTCGGGCTGATGATGACGTCCGGCTACTCCCTCTGGTCCAGCATCCTGGTCGCGCTCGCCGTGGCGCTCGCCTGCGGCGCGGTCAACGGGTATCTCGTCGCCTATCTGCAGCTGTCGCCGTTCGTCGTGACCCTGGGCATGCTGTCGATCGCGCGCAGCCTCGTGCTCGTCGTGTCGAACAACCGCATGGTCTATCAGTTCGGACCGGACGAGGAGCTGCTGTTCGCGCTCGGCGGCGGCGGTCTGTTCGGCATTCCCAATCCCGTGCTGGTGCTCGTCGGGTTGACGCTCGTGCTCGGCGCGTTGCTCAACTTCACCGCCTGGGGCCGGCATCTCTACGCGATCGGCGGCAACGAGCAGGCGGCACGCCTCACCGGCGTGCCGGTCAATCGCATCAAGCTGTCGGCGTATCTCCTCAGCAGCCTCATGGCCGGCATCGCCGCGATTCTGATGATCGGCTGGCTCGGATCGGTCACCAATGCGCTCGGCCTGACCTACGAGCTGCGCGTGATCGCGGCGGCGGTGATCGGCGGTGCCAATCTTGCCGGCGGCGAAGGCACGGCCTACGGCGCGCTCATCGAGGCAGCCCTGCTCGAGATCATTCGCAACAGCCTGCTGCTCGCGGGCGTCGATCCCTACTGGCAGGGCACGTTCATCGGTCTGTTCATCATCTTCGCGGTGCTGTTGGAGCGGGTTCGCGGCAAACGCGATACGGCGCTTTTCGAGCGGATCCGCGGCAAGAGGTCCGGCTGACCGGACCCGGAGCAGGGAGGAAGAAAGCCATGTTACGTCCTTTGCTTGCGGCGGCAGCAATGGTGCTGACGGCCGCGCCTGTCGTCGCGCAGACGGAGTACACGTTCGCGCTCGTCCCCAAGGCGATGAACAATCCGTTCTTCGACCTCGCCCGCGACGGCTGCATGAAGGCGCAGCAGGAGCTGAAAGGCGTGAAGTGCCTCTATATCGGCCCCAGCGAACACACCGAAACCGAACAGGTGCAAATCGTTCAGGACCTGATCAGCCGCCGGGTCGACGGCATCGCCGTCTCGCCGTCGAACGCGGGTGCGATCGGCCGCATCCTGAGAGCCGCCAAGGAGGCCGGCATCCCGGCCATCACCTGGGACGCCGATCTCGAGCCGCGCAACAAGGCGAACCGCATCACCTATATCGGCACCAGGAACTACGACATCGGCGCCAACCTGGCGAAACTGGCACAGGCCCGCAAGCCGAACGGCGGCAAGATCTGTCTGCAGTCCGGCGGCGCTGCGGCGGCCAATCATAACGAGCGCCTGCAGGGCATCGGCGACACGCTGGGTGGGATGACCGGCACGACGCCGCCGGGAACGCGGCTGACGGGCCAGAACGGGTGGACCGAGGTCGACGGCTGTCCGCTGTTCACCAACGACGACAGTGCCGTCGCCGTCCAGCAGTTCCAGGACATCCTCAACAAGTTCCAGGATCTCGACGTCTACATCTCGACCGGCGCGTTCACGCAGTGGTCGGACAATGCCTACCGGCAGGCGATCCGCCCGCACATGGCTTGGGTGAAGAGCGGCAGTCTCGTCGTTGTCATGGCTGATACGCTGCCGATGCAGATGGCGCAGCTCGAGGACGGCCTGAGCCAAGGCCAGGTCGGCCAGCGGCCGTTCCAGATGGGCTATCTCGCGATGGAGAAGCTGTTCGCGATCAAGGGCGGCCAGACGGTCGAGGATCCGATCTACACCGGCCTCGACGTCTGTACGCCGGAGAACGCAACGATCTACCTGGACAAGTAAACCCTACGCACCGACCGCCCATCCTTTCGCGCGACCGGCCGCCTCGAGCCCCCTTGCCGGACCCCCGGAAGGGGGCGCTTTTTGCGCCCGGTTCCCATGGCCCAGACATCGGTTGGCAAGGCGAAAGGCGGCGCGCTATTCCATTTCCGTCGCGGCCGCCCCGACGCCGCGGCCCATCGACGCGAAAGGGAGAGAAGAACGACGTGCTCGGCAACTTCTTCGAGGACTTCCGTATCGGACAGAAGTTCCGGCACGCCAGTCCCCGCACCGTCACGACCGGCGATGTAGCGCTCTACACCGCGCTGACCGGCAGCCGCTTCGCCGTCAATTCCTCGACCGCGTTCGCGCGCATGATCGGGTTCGCCGATGCGCCCGTCGACGATTTGCTCGTCTTCCACATCGTCTTCGGCAAGACGGTACCGGACATCTCTTTCAACGCGGTCGCCAATCTCGGCTATGCCGAGCTGCGCTTCGGGGTGCCGGTCCATCCGGGCGATACGCTCGCCGCCGAATCCGAGGTGATCGGCCTCAAGCCGACATCGGACGGTCGTAGCGGGATTGTCTGGGTCCGGAGCCGCGGCATCAATCAGCGCGGCGAGATGGTCGTCGAGTTCGTGCGGTGGGTCATGGTGATGTGCCGCGCGCCCGGCCCGCGCGCATCGGCGGACGCGGTGGTGCCCGTGCTCGCCGAGGCCGTCGCCGTGCAGGACCTGATCGTGCCGGCGCTGGATCTGCGGGGCTACGATTTCGAGCTTGCCGGGGATACGCGGCGCTGGGCCGACTACGCGCCCGGCATGCGTCTCGATCACGTCATCGGGACGACCGTCGAGGACGCCGAGCATCAGCTCGCCACGCGCCTCTATCAGAACACGGCGCGCGTTCATTTCGACGCCATCTTTGCCGCGGCGGGGCGTTTCGGCCGCCGTCTTGTGTATGGCGGCCACGTCATCAGTCTGGCGCGCGCCGCCTCGTTCAACGGCCTCGCCAATGCGTTTCGCATCGCGGCGATCAACGGCGGGCGCCACGCCGCGCCGGTCATGGCGGGCGACACGGTCTATGCCTGGACCGAGGTTCTGGATCGCCTCGATCTGCCGACGCGCACCGATCTGGGCGCGCTGCGCCTGCGCACGATCGCGACCAAGAACCAGCCTTGCGCCGATTTTCCGCCGCCGGATCATCCGGCCGTCGTTCTCGATCTCGACTACACGGTGCTCGTTCCGCGCTGAACGCCAGCCGTAGGATCAAGGCGTCGACGATTCCACCAAATATTGTTTGCGCGGCGCGAGTCCGCCGTGATAGGGAACGCGCGTCAGGTGTGCTGGACCGAGCACGAACACCGACACATCGACGGGTCATCCTGACGCGAGGCCCGCTGCCGTCCGTCCGGGCGGGACGGACGGATCCTGCTTTCAAGCACCGGCGATGACGTCATCGCCGGTGCGGCTGTTTTTGCGCCATGTCGTTCCGACGATGCGGGACCCGGAAATAAGAGAGGCGTCAGGCGCGCTGGACCGAGATCCGACGCTTAACGTGTTCGGGCGGAACACGACCTGACGCCTCGGAGCGCCGGGGCACGAAACCCATGCGACTCCCTGGCCTCGCGACAGCTCGGGCGTACCTTCGTCATGCGGTGCGACGTCGCGGCCGATACGTCGCCCGATGCACGACGGCGGGACCGGGAGATCCCGAGCCCGAGGGAGAAGCGCCAGACCCTGCCGTCCCGCACTGCCGACCGGCTGGTCTCCGGCAACGATTGGTACAATCGCCGCGGAAGGACCCGATGCGACGGGCGCAGCATCCGGTACCGCGCCTCATGCATCGCCCGGCGATCCGCCTTGCGGCGAATCACCGGCCGTCCGGACGCGTGCGGCTGGGGCGAGCCTGTTGCCGGCTCCCGCCCGACAAACGGCGCCATCCGGCAACGGCGCCTCATGCCGGGCCGACGGTGCGCCCGCACCGGATCCGTTCGGACCCGGGAGCGCGA
Source organism: uncultured Rhodospirillales bacterium (assembly GCA_937926175.1). Classification (GTDB taxonomy): domain Bacteria; phylum Pseudomonadota; class Alphaproteobacteria; order CACIAM-22H2; family CACIAM-22H2; genus CALANV01. The sequence continues at coordinate 93,867 of CALANV010000058.1, forward strand.
TCCGCCCCGGAAAGGTCGTTCCGCCTGCGTCCGCCGACCGTCTCCCGTGCGGGACACGGCGCCCTTGGCCCAGGGCCTTCGGGCGGCGCCGCGGAGCCTTGCATGCCTTTCCGCGCTTTCGCGTGCCGTGGAAATGCTCGCAGAAATTTTTTCGCCGATAAACAATAAAAGCGCCGGGCGCTGAAAATTTCTGTTGATAGAATCCTTAATTCCACACAATTCATCCCCGCATTATCCCCGGAATTCTCCACAGTTTGCGGACGAACCCGTTCGGGGCGTGGCCATGACCAAATCGTGGGCACCGGCCGGTCCGGGTTCGCGCCCGATTCAAGTGAGGTCGGTGCCGCGCGAAGGCTATCGGCCCGGCATTTCGCACTTGCGTCCGGCAACGTTGACGGGACGGGGGCACAGGGTCTAAATCAGCGGCGCATCACAACAATTCCGCCGGGGCGGTGCTTGTTTGCGCCGCGCGACCGGTTCCAAGCCACTTGAGGCGACATGCCGAACGATCCGTCGATGGCGCGCGGAAGCCCACATCCGACTCGATCCGCGCGACCGCTTTCGCCGCATATTCAGATCTACCGTCCGCAGCTCACGTCCGTCCTTTCCATCAGCCACCGTATCACCGGTCTCGTGCTGGTGGTCGGAACGCTGATGCTGGTGTGTTGGCTGATCGCCGCTGCGACCGGACCCGAAGCGTTTGCCGGGGTACAGGCCTTTCTCGGATCGTGGATCGGCCTGGTGCTGCTGTTCGGCTGGAGCGTTGCGCTGTTCTACCATCTTAGCAACGGCATCCGGCATCTGTTCTGGGATGCGGGCTACGGCTACGAGATCGCGACGGCCTATCGCTCGGGCTGGGCGGTCGTGGGCGCTACCGTGGTGCTGACGCTGCTCGCCTGGGGCGTCGGGCTTGCGGTTCTGGGGGGGCGGCCATGAGCAACCGCGCCAATACCCTGCGCACGCAGCTCGGTCGCGTGCGCGGCCTGGGTGCGGCTCACCACGGCGTCGGCCACTGGTGGGCGCAGCGGGTCACCGCGGTCGCGCTGGTGCCGCTCGCCGTCTGGTTCGTCGCCTCGATCGTAGCCCTAGCCGGCGCCGACCACGCCGCCGTCGTCGACTGGATCCGGAACCCGGTCTCGGCCGTCCTGTTGGTCGCGCTGATCGCGGCGGTTTTCCACCACGCGCAGCTTGGCGTCCAGGTCGTCATCGAAGACTACGTCCATCACGAAGGGGTGAAAATCGGGAGCCTGCTGGCGGTGAAGGCTGTCCTGCTTCTGCTTGCGCTGGCTGCAGTTTTTGCCGTCCTGCGGATCGCCCTCGGAGGTTGAGAACACCATGCCTGAATCAACGAAAGTGACGACGCATCGCGTCACACCGGCCTATCCGATCATCGACCACACCTACGACGTCGTCGTGGTCGGTGCCGGCGGTGCCGGCCTGCGGGCGACGTTCGGCATGGCGATCGCCGGCCTCAAGACCGCGTGCATCTCGAAGATCTTCCCCACGCGCAGCCACACCGTGGCGGCGCAGGGCGGAATCTCGGCCGCGCTCGGCAACATGGGACCGGACGACTGGCGCTGGCACATGTACGACACCGTCAAGGGCTCCGACTGGCTCGGCGACCAGGACGCGATCGAGTACATGTGCAAGGAGGCGATCCCGGCGATCATCGAGCTCGAGCACTATGGCGTGCCGTTCAGCCGCACGCCCGACGGCAAGATCTACCAGCGGCCGTTCGGCGGCATGACGACGGAATACGGCAAGGGTGTCGCGCATCGCACCTGCGCCGCGGCCGATCGCACCGGCCACGCCATCCTTCACACACTGTATCAGCAGTCGTTGCGGCACAACGCGGAGTTCTTCATCGAGTACTTCGCGCTCGACCTCATCATGGACGACGAGGGCACCTGCCGCGGCGTGATGGCCTGGAATCTCACCGACGGCACCATCCACCGTTTCCGCGCGCATCTGACGGTGCTTGCGACCGGCGGCTACGGCCGCGCCTATTTCTCGTGCACGTCCGCCCATACCTGCACGGGCGACGGCAACGCCATGGTGCTGCGCGCCGGGCTGCCGCTCCAGGACATGGAGTTCGTGCAGTTCCATCCGACCGGCATCTACGGCGCCGGCTGCCTCATCACCGAAGGCAGTCGCGGCGAGGGCGGATATCTCACCAACTCCGAGGGCGAGCGGTTCATGGAGCGCTACGCGCCGTCGGCCAAGGATCTTGCCTCGCGCGACGTCGTCTCGCGTGCGATGACGATCGAGATCCGCGAGGGCCGCGGCTGCGGACCGCAGAAGGACTACATCCTGCTGCACCTCGAGCATCTGGGCGAGGACGTGCTGCGCGAGCGCCTGCCCGGCATCTCGGAGACCGCCAAGATCTTCGCCGGCGTCGACGTGACGAAGGAGCCGATCCCGGTGCTGCCGACCGTGCACTACAACATGGGCGGCATCCCGACGAACTACCGCGGCGAGGTCGTCACCCTGAAGGACGGCAATCCGGATGCGGTCGTGCCGGGCCTGATGGCGATCGGCGAAGCGGCCTGTGTGTCGGTCCACGGCGCCAACCGTCTGGGCTCGAACTCGCTGCTCGACCTCGTCGTCTTCGGCCGCGCGGCCGCCAAGCGCGCGGCGGAACTGGTCAAGCCGGGCACGCCGCACCCGCCGCTTCCGCGCGATGCGGGCGATGCGGCGCTGGCGCGCTTCGACCGCCTGCGCCACGCCAACGGCAGCACGCCGACCGCGGCACTCCGGCTCGAGATGCAGAAGGTGATGCAGAACCACTGCGCGGTGTTCCGCACCGAGCAGGTGCTCGCCGAGGGCATACAGCTTCTCGAAGAAACGCGGAAGAAGAGCGCCGATATCCGCGTCAACGACCGTTCGCTGGTGTGGAACTCGGACCTCGTCGAGACGCTCGAGTACGACAACCTGATCGCGCAGGCGATCGTCACCATGCATTCGGCGTACAACCGCCGGGAAAGCCGAGGCGCGCACGCGCGCGAGGACTTTCCGGAGCGCGACGACGTCAATTGGCTGAAGCACACCGTGGCGTGGCTGGACGACAACGGCAAGGTCCGGATCGACTACCGGCCCGTGCACCTCAATCCGCTCACGAACGAGGTTCAGAGCTTCCCGCCGAAGGCGCGCGTGTACTGAGGTTTCAACCGTCGGCGGCCAGCCGTCAGCCTGACCGCCCAGGCGGCATCACAACCGTGCTGACAGCTGGTTGCTGAACGCTGAGAGCATCATCAGATGGCCGAATTCGCACTTCCCGCCAACTCGAAGGTCACCGAGGGCAAGACCTGGCCGGCGCCCAAGGGCGCCACGCGCATCAAGACCTTCAAGATCTACCGCTGGGATCCGGACTCGGGCGCGAACCCGCGCATCGACACCTATCAGGTCGATCTCGATTCGTGCGGGCCGATGGTTCTGGACGCGCTGATCAAGATCAAGAACGAGATCGACTCGACGCTGACCTTCCGGCGCTCGTGCCGCGAGGGCGTGTGCGGCTCGTGCGCCATGAACATCCAGGGCACGAACACGCTGGCCTGCACCAAGGCCATCGAGGACTGCGCGGGCGACGTGAAGATCTATCCGTTGCCGCATATGCCGGTGATCAAGGACCTTGTGCCGGACCTGAGCGGGGCGTTCGCGCAGTACCGGATGATCGAACCGTGGCTGAAGACCGAGACGCCGCCGCCCGACCGCGAGCGCCTGCAGACGCCGGAGGACCGCGCGCGGCTCGACGGGTTGTGGGAATGCATCCTGTGCTTCTGCTGCTCGACGAGCTGCCCCAGCTATTGGTGGAACGGCGATCGCTATCTCGGACCCGCCGTGCTGCTGCAGGCGTATCGGTGGATCGCCGACAGCCGCGACGAGGCGACGGGCGAGCGGCTCGACGCGCTCGAGGATCCGTTCCGCCTCTATCGCTGCCACACCATCATGAACTGCACGCGGACGTGCCCGAAGGGCCTCAATCCGGCCAAGGCGATCGGCGAAATAAAGAAGCTGATGATCGCACGCCGCTGATCTTCAGAAAGGCGGCGCTCTTCCGAATCGCGCGGCCGACCGCCGGTCAGCCGCGCTCTTCGTCCGTCCGGCGACGGACCTTCAGGACGGTGATGCGCCTGATGTCGCCGTCGAGACCCTCGAACTCGATCGACTGTCCTTCCGACAGACCGATCAGTGCCGCACCGAGCGGAGTCAGAACCGACAACGTGTCCTCGCCCGAGTTGCGCTCGGACGGATAGACAAGCGTGACGGTGCGTTCGCGTCCGCTCGCTTCGTCCCGGAACAGGACCTGCGTATGCATGGTCACGGTGCCGGGTGGAATCTCGGCATTGTCCACGACCGTCGCCCGCGTAAGTTCTCGCAGCAGCAGATCGGCCGCCTTGGACAGCTTCCCGCCGCCGTAGGTCGCCAGCAGGTGATCGAGCCGGGCGAAGTCGTGCCGGCTGATCCGGATCGCGGGAAGGTCTTCGGACGTCATGTCTTTTCGCCTCGTGGAAATTCGAGCAAAGTCGGGTCGTGACGGCGGTCAGGCCGCCCTGTTCGGACCGGGGTCGTCGTCACCGTCCGGCAGGTTGGGGTTGCGTATCGGTCTTGGACGCAGCGGGATGACCCGCCGCTCGTCTCTGTCGTCGTCGGGGGCGCGCCGTTTTTCCTGGTCGTCGGTTGCGCTGGGGCGCGGCCAGTAACGGTACGGTGCGCGAAGGAAACGGCCTTCCGCTTCGGGTTGATAGGCGACCCGTTCGACGGTTGCGATCCAGCGCATGCCCTCCCGGGCCGTGTAGGCCATCGCGCTTCCCGCCCGAAGCCCGAGCAGGGCCGCGCCAAGCGGCGACAGGACCGGAATCGCCGTACCGACGGCCCAATGCGTCTCGTCGTAGACGAGCGTGCCGGATTCGACCGGATGGGTTATGTGGCGGCGGAAGAAGACCCGCGAGTTCATCGTGACCACGTCAGCGGGAATCACGCCCGGGCGGCAGATGGTCGCACGGTCGAGTTCGTCGGAGAGAAAGCGCAGGATGGCCTCGTCGACATGGTCGCGCGACCGGTCGATCAACGAACGCAGCCGATCATGGTCATGGCAGGTGATCAGCAGCGGCGGCAGATCGGACGCCGATATCTTGGTACGCTCGCCGGTCGGTTGCGCGTCGTTCGGCGTGCGAACGTCCGTATCGGCTGAATTGATCATGGCAGACTTCCTTCCTCCTGACCTCTTGCTTCGCGGCAAGGCGGGGCCGGATCGAAACGGGCCGGCCTTGTTCCGGCCACGCGCAACCGCATCGCCGTCGCACGCGGCGGGACCGCCGAAACGCAGATGGACGATCTGGGGGAATTAGGTTTGGCCCCGGAGGCGGCACACGACCCTAAAGCGCATCAGCCGCACGGCGGGGCAAACGTCGGTTTGACGCAACCCGCTCCCTGGATGATCCAGCGCCGGGGGCGCGGAAGTCCAGAAAGGATCGAAGTCCGAAACATCGCATCGTTACTATATGGTCGCGCCACGGCAAGTTCAACGTGGCGCGGACGTCGCCGAAGGTTCACGCTTCTGCTGTCGTGACGGACGGCAATCGCGCGCCACGCGGTGTTCGTCCGGACGTGAACGGTCGGGAGCAGCTTTCGCTTGCGCGACGCGGGACGGCTGCCGATCATCGCCTGACACGTGCCCGGATTCCGCGTCACGATACGAGTCGATCGATTGCGGACATTCGCGCCGAGGCGCCATCGGCGTTGAAGCAGCGCGTGGAACATGGAATGAGGTGTGTGATCGGCTCGAGCAGACGATGGCATGGCCCGATGATCAACCGGCGCGTCCCGAGAAGTCTCGGCCGACCGAAAGCGGCCCATCGCCGACGGCGTGACGCGCAGGCGTTCGGCGTCGGAGGGAACCGCCCGTTGACGGCACGCGCCCTCAGGCGGTCGCTGGCCGCGGCCGGCGGCCTTCTGCTGGCCGTGGCGGCGCAGCCCGTCGCGGCATTCGATGCGCAGGGCCATCGCGGCGTGCGGGGCCTGATGCCGGAGAACACGCTGCCGGCCTTCGCGACGGCGCTGTCGATCGGCGTGACGACGCTCGAGTTCGACGTCGGCATTACCAGGGACGGGGCGGTGGTGATCGCGCATGACCGGCGTCTCAATCCCGACATCGCGCGGCGCGACGGCGTCTATGTCGAGGCGCCGGGACCGGCAATTCACACACTCACGCTTGCGGAACTCCGGAACTACGACGTCGGCACGCTGCGCCCCGGTTCGCGCTATGCCGCGCAATGGCCGCAGCAAAAGCAGCTTTCGGGCGTGCGGATTCCGACCGTGGGCGAGCTTGCCGCGCTCGTGCGCCGGGCCAACAATGCGCAGGTCCGATTCAATGTCGAGACGAAGATTTCCCCGCTCGCACCGGACGAGACCGTCGATCCGGAGGTCTTCGCATCGACGCTCGTCAAGGCGCTGCGCCGGGAGGGGATCGCGGCGCGCAGCACCGTTCAGTCGTTCGATTGGCGCACGCTCAGGGCCGTGCAGCGACTGGCGCCCGAAATCGCCACCGTCTGCCTGACCATCGAGCGCGGCGAGAACGATAATGTCCAGCGGGGAAAGGATGGCGCCAGTCCCTGGCTTGCCGGGCTCGATGTCGACGATTATGCCGGCTCGGTCCCGCATGCGGTCGACGCGGCCGGCTGCCGCATCTGGTCGCCGTTCCATCGCGATCTCACACCCGACGCGCTGGCGACGGCTAAGGCGCTCGGCCTTGCGGTCGTCACCTGGACCGTCAACGAGCCCGCCGAGATGCGGCGCCTGATCGACAACGGCGTCGACGGAATCATCACCGACTATCCTGATCGCTTGCGCGCGGTCATGGCCGAGCAAAACATGCCACTTCCTCCAGCAACACCGGTTGAACCATGAGCGGACCTCGCATTGCCCTCATCCACGCCCTGCCCGAATCCCCCGAACCGGCGAACAAGGCCTTCGCCGAACTGTGGCCGGATGCGGCGCGCTTCAATCTCATGGACGACTCGCTGGCGCCCGATGTCGCGGCCGCCGGGTCGGTCACGCCGGCGATCGTCCAGCGTTTTCTCGATCTGTCGCACTATGCGGCGGGCACTGGCGCCGAGGCCATCCTGTTCACCTGTTCGGCCTTCGGCACGGCGATCGACGCGTGCAAGAAGGCGCTGTCGATTCCGGTGCTGAAGCCGAACGAGGCCGCCCTCGAGGAGGCGCTTGCCGCCGGTCCGCGCATCGCACTTCTCGCGACCTTCGGGCCGACCATTCCTTCGATGACGGCGGAACTCGAGTCGATGGCCAAGGACCGCGGCATCGTGCCGACGATCATCACCCGCGTCGTCGAGGGCGCGCTGGACGCACTCAAGGCCGGCCGCGGCGACGAGCACGACCGGCTGATCGCCGAGGCCGCCGCCCAGCTGCCGCCGGTCGATGCGCTCGTACTCGCGCAATTCTCGATGGCCCGTGCGGCGCGCGCGATCGCGCCGGTCGAGGGCCGCAAGGTGATCACGACGCCGGCCAGCGCCGTCGCCAAGCTGCGGCAGTTGGTGGAGAAACGGTCGGCCTGACGGTCGCCGCATCGAGCGCGCACGTCGCGCCACGCCACTTCCGCCGGAGGAAAGGGATGGTACATGCCACGCGCGTGGGCCGTCCCTCCGGCGCGAGAGGGGAAATGCGAGACATGCGGGTGAAGAGCGGGCGTATCGGCCTGGCTATCGCCGCCGTCAGCTCACCGTTTCTTCGTCCCGGATCGCGCTCCGAACCTTGGCGCGCAATTCGTTCGACATGCGCTCGATACCGTGGACGGTGCGTGCGTGCTCAGCCGCCTTCATCATCACGTCTTCCTCGTTATCGCCGCGCGCGACGTAGTCGCACCCGGGCACGATCGCACCGCATTCGATCCGTTTGCGCATCGCGGATTCCCTCTCTGCAGATCTGTTCATTTCGTCCGATTTCAGGGACATGAACGCAGCAGCCGGCCCGAGGTTGCAGGACGGGGGCGATGAACGGAGCCGCTACCCGATCGGCGGCCGGGTCGCGGGGTGACGACCAATGCCGGCCTGCTTCGTGATTTTCGGGGCGCGGTTGCGGCCCGACGGGTCGCCGGGACCGGCCCTGCGTCGTCGCGTCGCGGCCGCGCTTGAGGCGGCGCGCGGCATGCCGGATGCCGTCTTCCTCGTCACCGGCGGTCAGCCGCGGGCACACCGCACCGAAGCCGCGGTGATGCTTCATCTGCTGGAAGAGGCCGGCATCCCGCGCGCGCGCATCATCGTCGAAGACAAGGCGGCGAATACCCGGGCCTCCGCCTATCTCTGCGCCGCGATACTGCGCGCGCGGGGCGATCTGTCCCCGGTGTTTGCCTGCTCCGACCGCTTTCATCTGCCGCGCTGCGTGTGGCTGCTGCGGCTGGCCGGCGTTCGGGCCACGGCAGCGCGCGTGCCGGACGAACGGCGGCAGATGCGGCCGGCGCTGTGGGGCTTCCATGTCGCGCGCGAGATCGCGGCGATCGTCTACGACACCCTCGCGATGGGATTGCGTCGACGCGGGTAAACGGCCGCGCGCCGGTTCAGGCGAGGGCGATCTCACCGTCGACGGTGTGGTGCAGGTCGGTGCCTTCCAGGGTCAGCACGACCCGTGCCTTCAGCTTTTCGTCGCCCTTCAGCCGGCCGGCTTTCACGGCCGCATGCACGGCGTTCTCGATCTCGCGCTGCGACGTCACGCCGACCAGCTTCAGGAACTTGCGCAGCTCCATGTTGAACACGTCCTCGTTCATGCCTTCGCCCTCCATTGCTTGACCGGTAGCGCCAGCGTGGCACGCGGCGTCCGTCTTTACAAAGGTCCGTCTGTGGTCCACCCGGCACCCTGATGGGAGGCCGGTTGCCTGATGGTCGGCTCGTTTGTATTCTGTATACAAACGATGGAACGCTTGTCCCTGCATCCTCCGCTGGCCGAGCGCGTCTATGCGGCGATCCGCGATGCGATCTGCAGCGGCGAGCTGCCGCCCGGCGCCCGGCTCACGCAGGAGCAGCTCGCCGCCCGTCTCGACGTGTCGCGGCAACCGGTACTGCAGGCGCTCATTCTCCTGAAGAAGCAGGGCTTCGTGCGCGAGGTCGGCCGCCGCGGCGTCGTCGTGGCGCCGCTCGACCCGGTCTTCGTCGCGCAGCTCTACGAGGTGCGCGCCGCGCTCGACGGGCTCGCATGCCGTGCGGCCGCGGCGCGGCGCCCGGACGAGGCGCGTCGGCACGGTCCCGCCTTGATCGAGGCCGGGCGCGCCGCCGTGCGCTCGGGCTCGGTCGCGCAGATGGTCGAGGCCGATATCCGCTTCCATCAGTTTCTCTACGAGCTGTCCGGCAACCCGCTGATCGCCGAGACGGCGGCGCTTCACTGGCTGCACATACGCCGCGTCATGGGAGGCTACCTGCAGCGGGACCGCGCGCGCGACGACATCTGGGACGAGCACGCCGCCATTCTCGGGGCCGTGGCCGACGGCGCCGCCGAGCGGGCCGAGCGTCTGGCGCGCGAGCATGCCGAGACGTCGGCGCGCAAGCTCACCGGCGCGCTCGCAGCCGAACACGCGCCGCAACACGATCTTCGCGAAGATGCGCAGAAAGGGAGGAACGCACGATGAAACTGAGCGAGCAGCAGATCCGCGAGTTCGAGGAGTTGGGATACCTGTTCCTGCCCAACGTCTTCACGCCCGAGGAAATGGATATCCTCAACGCCGAGGTCCCCGGGATCTTCGCCCAGAGGCGGGACGAGGTGATCCGCGAGAAGGGATCCGACGCGCCGCGCTCGGCGTTCTACGTGCAGACATGGAACGAGGTCTTCGGCCTCGTTGCCCGTCATCCGCGCCTGGTCGAGCCCGCGATGCAGCTTCTCGGCTCCGACAAGCTCTACATGCATCAGTTCAAGATCAACGCCAAGGCCGCTTTCGACGGCGCCGTGTGGCAGTGGCATCAGGATTACGCGACCTGGTACAACGACGACGACATGCCCGAGCCCAAGGCGATGAACATCGCGCTGTTCCTGGCCGAGGCGAACGAGTTCAACGGCCCGTTGATGTTCATTCCGCGGAGCCACCGCAAGGGCCGGCTCGAGGCCGGGCACGACACGACGACGACGAGCTATCCGCTATGGACGATCGACAACGACACGATCACCAGGCTCGTCAACGAGGGCGGGATCGTCGCGCCGAAGGGGCCGCCGGGCTCCGTGCTCCTGTTCCACGGCAACATCGTGCATGCGTCGGGCTCCAATCTGACGCCGTGGTCGCGGTGGATCCTGTATCTTTCGCTCAATCGCTGCGACAATGCGATCCGGCGGTTCAAGCGGCCGACCTGGATCGCCAACCGTGATTTCACGCCGATCGAGATGCTGCCGGATGACTGTCTGATCCAGTACGCGCGGTGGCGCGCGAGCGCGGCGGAATGAGGTGACCTGATCCTCTCCCGCCGGAAAGGGAATCGGAGCGAAGGAAGGGACACATGAATCTGCACCGTCTCCTCAGCCGGCGTGCCGCCGAGGGCAAGCCGCTGCGCGTCGGCCTGATCGGTGCCGGCAAGTTCGGCACGATGTATCTCGCCCAGGCGCTGCGCACGCCAGGCGTGCACGTGCTCGGCATCGCCGACCTGTCGGTGCCGCGCGCCCGCGACGCGCTGACGCGCACCGGCTGGCCTGCCGAGCGGATCGGCGCCCGCAGCCTCGACGATGCGCTGAAGACCGGCGCCACGCATGTCGGTGACGATGTCGAGGCGCTGATCAAGGCGCCCGGTCTCGACATCGTCATCGAGGCGACCGGCAATCCGCCGGCGGCGGTGAGCCACGCACTCAAGGCGTTCGCCGCCGGAAAGCACGTGATCATGGTGACGGTCGAGGCGGACGCCTTTTGCGGTCCGCTGCTCGCCCGGCGTGCCGCCGCGGCCGGCGTCATCTACAGCCTGGCCTATGGCGATCAGCCGGCGCTGATCTGCGACCTCGTCGACTGGGCGCGCGCCGCCGGCTTCGACGTCGTCGCGGCGGGCCGCGGCCACAAGTGGCTGCCGCACTATCACCAGTCGACGCCGGACACGGTGTGGGAACACTGGGGCCTGAGCGCCGAGCAGGCCAAACTCGGCGGCCTCAATCCGCAGATGTTCAACTCGTTCCTCGACGGCTCCAAGCCGGCGATCGAGAGCACGGCGGTGTGCAACGCGACCGGACTGGTGCCGCCGCCGCACGGGCTTGAATTTCCGCCGTGCTCGATCGCCGACATGCCGTTCGTCTGCCGCCCGAAATCCGAAGGCGGTCAGCTTCACGTCAAGGGCCAGGTCGAAGTCCTGTCGTCGCTGGAGCGCGACGGACGGCCCATCCCCGACAACATCCGTTGGGGCGTGTTCGTCGTGTTCGAAGGCGACAGCGAATATGTGCGCCGTTGCTTCAAGGAGTACGGGCTCGTCACCGATCCGAGCGGCCGCTACAGCGCGATGTACAAGCGCTGGCATCTGATCGGGCTCGAGCTCGGTATCTCCGTCGCCTCGGTGGGGTTGCGCGGCGAGCCGACCGGCTGTCCGGACGGGTTCCGTGCCGACGTCGTCGCGACGGCGAAGCGCGATCTCAAGGCCGGCGAAATTCTCGACGGCGAAGGCGGCTACACGGTATATGGCCGGCTGATGCCGGCGGTCGACAGCCTCGCCCTGGGCGGCCTGCCGCTTGGTCTCGCGCACAAGGTGAAGCTCGTCAACCCGATCAAGGCGGGACAGCCGGTGCGATGGGCCGACGTGCAGGTCGACGACAGCCTCGAGGCCGTTCAGATCCGCCGCGAGATGGAGACGATCTTTCGCGCCGAGATCGGCGCGCGCCACGCCGCCGACTGAATGTCAGCATGACCTTCTCGACCGCGATCACCGAACGACTGGGTATCCGTCATCCGATCATCCTTGCGCCGATGGGCGGTGTGGCCGGCGGCGAACTCGCAGCGGCGGTGACGCGCGCCGGTGGCCTCGGCCTGATCGGCGCCGGCTATGCCGACGAGGACTGGATCGGTCAGCAATTCGATGCCACCGGTGACGTGCAGGTCGGCATCGGATTCATCACTTGGCATCTCGCCAAGCATCCGGCACGGCTGGAGGCGGCACTTGCCCGCAAGCCCCGCGCCGTCATGCTGTCCTTCGGCGACGCTGCGCCGTTCACCGACAGGATCAAACGGGCTGGCGCGGCGCTGATCATGCAGGTGCAATCGCCGGCCGAGGCGGTCGAGGCGAAGCGGCTGGGCGCCGACGTCATCGTCGCCCAGGGCAGCGAGGCGGGCGGGCACGGCACGACGGCCCGCGGGCTGCTGCCGCTGTTGCCTGCCGTCGTCGATGCGGTCGCACCGACGCCGGTCGCGGCCGCGGGCGGCATCGTCGACGGGCGGGGATTGGCGGCGGCGCTGGCGCTCGGCGCCGCGGGCGTCCTCGTCGGTACGCGGTTTTACGCTGCGCGCGAATCGCTCGGCCATGACGAGGCGAAGGCACGCATCGTTGCAGCGCGTGCCGAGGAGACGGTGCGCACGCACGTCTTCGACGTGGTGCGCGGACTCGACTGGCCGAAGCAGTACACCGGGCGCGCCATCCGCAATGACTTCACCCGGCGCTGGCACGGGCGCGAAGCGGCGCTTGAGGCCGCGCTCGCTGACGAGCGCGTGCGCTATGCCGACGCCGCTGCGGCGGGCGATTTCACGACCGCCGTGGTGTGGGCGGGCGAAGGCGTCGACCTGATCGACCGTGTCCTTCCCGCCGCCGACATCGTCCGGCAGATGATCGAACAGGCCGAGGCGGCGCTCGCGCGCATCAAACGGGCCTGACGTCGGCCGACGGCCGTCCGGCGCGGTACCACTGGCGAAGACGCGCCGCATCGGCTAGCTGTTGACGCCGATCGGTCCCCCGACCATCCCTCGGCTGATTTCTCCTGCGCGAGCGGCAGGGGGGCTCTGTTCCAGGGGCCAGGGCACGGATTGTTGCGGCCCCGAGCGAAGCGGTAGTGATGATGAGTGCGACCAGTCGGAACGTCCGGATCACCACGCGGGATCTGCGTGCGCGCAAGGGGGCCGTACCGATCACGGCGCTCACGGCCTACACCACACCGATCGCACGATTGCTCGATCCGCACTGCGACCTGCTGCTGGTCGGCGACTCCCTCGGCATGGTGATCTACGGCATGGAGAGCACGCTCGGTGTCACGCTCGATATGATGATCCGCCACGGCGCGGCGGTGATGCGCGGGTCGCAGCGCGCCTGCGTCATCGTCGATCTGCCGTTCGGCTCGTATCAGGAATCGCCACAGCAGGCGTTCCGCAGCGCGGCGCGGGTGATGGCCGAGACCGGTTGCGCCGGCGTCAAACTCGAGGGTGGAGCGGAGATGGCGGAAACGATCGCGTTCCTGGTCGAGCGCGGCATCCCCGTGCTGGGTCATATCGGCCTGAAGCCGCAATCGGTGCACAGCCACGGCGGCTTCCGCGCCCAGGGGCGCGAGAAGTCCGAGGCGGATCGGATCATGGCCGATGCCGACGCGGTCCAGGCGGCAGGCGCGTTTGCCACCGTGCTGGAAGGTACGATCGAGCCGGTCGCGCGCGCGGTCACCGAGCGGCTCGACATTCCGGTGATCGGCATCGGGGCATCGCCCGCCTGCGACGGTCAGATCCTCGTCACCGACGACATGATCGGACTGTTCGCCGACTTCACGCCGAAGTTCGTGAAACGCTACGCGGCGGTCGGCGAGGCCATCGTCCGGGCGGCAGAGGCCTATGCCGCGGACGTACGCGCCCGACGGTTTCCCGCGGCCGAGCACTGCTTCGGATCGCGCACCGAGACCTCTTCCCAGCAAGTCTGAACCACCATGACCGGCATTGATGCCAAGTCGCGGCCGCTTACCGTCGTCCGTCGGATCGATGAATTGCGGGCGCTCGTGCGCGGGTTCCGCGCCGCCGGCGAAACAGTCGCCCTGGTGCCGACGATGGGCGCGCTGCATGCGGGCCATCTCGCGCTGGTGCGTGCCGGACAGGCGGAATGCCGCCGCGTCATTGCGACCATCTTCGTCAATCCGACCCAGTTCGGCCCGAACGAGGATTTCCACAGCTATCCGCGCGACGAGCCGGGTGACATCGCCAAACTCGAAAGCGTCGGCGCCGATGCGGTCTTCATCCCCGCGGTCGAGGAGATGTACCGGCCGGGCGCCAGCACCACCGTGACGGTGGCGGGCCTCACCGAGGATCTGTGCGGCCGTTTTCGTCCCGGTCACTTTGCCGGCGTCGCCACGGTGGTGACCAAGCTGCTGCTGCAGGCGTTGCCCGACGTGGCGCTGTTCGGCGAGAAGGACTATCAGCAGCTTCTGGTGATCAAACGTCTGGTCCGCGATCTCGACATTCCGGTGCGCGTCATCGGCGTCCCGACGGTGCGCGAGGAAGACGGCTTGGCGCTGTCCTCGCGCAACGCGTACCTGTCGCCCGAGCAGCGGCAGATCGCGCCTGTACTGCATCGGGTGCTGACGCGGATCGCGCAGCGTCTCGCGCAAGGGGCGGAGGCCGCACCCCTTCTCGCCGACGGGCGAGCCGAACTCGAGCGCGCCGGCTTCGGACCCGTGCAGTATCTCGAGGCGCGGGATGCCGAGACGCTCGAGCCCATCGCCCACGCGGTGCGGGATGCACGCGTCCTGGCTGCCGTGTATCTCGGCAAGGTCCGGCTGATCGACAACGTGCCGGTCCCGGCGCATGACGGCGGCTGAAAGGGCATGCCGGGCGCATCGATGCTCGGCCTTTACATCGCGCCATCCATCGCTTAAGTCCCGCGCGCGATGACGTCGGACACTGGCGAGGGCCCTCTCGCCGCCTATCGGGCACGGCTGGCCGCAGGCCGGCTCAGACACGATCCCGCTCAGGCGCTTGCCGCAGAGAAGCTCGAGAGCCTCCATCGGGCTCTGAAAGGCTATCGGCCGGGAGCCGAGGCCGGCGGCTGGCGCGCGCGTCTCGGTCTCGCCCGCCGGCCCGATCCGGCCCCGAACGGCCTCTACATCTTCGGCGGGGTCGGGCGCGGCAAGTCGATGTTGATGGACCTGTTCTTCGCGACCGCGCCGGTCGAGAAGAAGCGGCGGGTGCATTTCAACGCCTTCATGCTCGAGATTCACGACCGGCTCTACATGGGCCAGAAGGCGTCGGCGCCGCGCGCGGGCGTGCATCCGCTGATGCCGCTCGCGACCCGCATCGCGGAGGAGGCGTGGCTCCTCTGCTTCGACGAATTTCAGGTCACCAACATCGCCGATGCGATGATCCTGGGGCGTCTGCTGGAGGCGCTGTTTGAGCGTGGCGTGGTGATCGTCATCACATCGAACACCGCGCCGGACGATCTCTATGCCGGCGGCCTGCAGCGGGAACGTTTCCTGCCGACGATCGACCTGATCAAGTCGCGGCTCGACGTGCTGGAGCTCGATGGCGGAATCGACTATCGCCGCGAGCGGGTCAAGGGCACGCCGGTCTACTACACGCCGCTCGGGCCCGAGGCGACCGCGGCGCTCGAATCGATGTTCCTCTATCTGACGGACGGCGAGGTCGGATCACCGCGGAAGATCCGGGTGCAGGGACGCGAGCTGATCGTGCCACGTGCCGCGCGCGGTGTTGCCATGGCGTCGTTCGCCGATTTGTGCGAGCGGCCCTTGGGCCCCGCCGACTTCGTCGCCCTTGCGACGCATTTCGAAGTGCTCATCCTCGACGGCATCCGCGTCATGGGCCCCGACGATCGCAACGCCGCCAAGCGGTTCATCACGCTGATCGACGAGCTCTACGAGCATCGCGTCAATCTGATCTGCGCCGCCGAGGCGGCGCCGGAGGCCCTTTACCCGCAAGGGGACCACGCGGTGGAGTTCCGCCGCACGGTCTCGCGGCTGCACGAGATGCAAAGTGAGGACTATCTCGGCAGTCCGCACCTGACCTGACACGCGAATCAGGGCAGGAATTCCGTTCCCGCATGGAACCCGCGGCCATCCGGCCGCGTGAATTGGGGCGGCGGTACCGTCGGATGTCGACGGGGCCGGCAATCCCGTAACACTTCCGAGAGGACAGATGAATTCGAGATCGAACCGCCTGACGGTCGTCGGCCTTGCCGTCCTCGTCGGGGCCTGCGCGGCTGGCGGTCACGCCGGGTATACGCAGACGCGTCCGGACGCGACGCCGTGGCCGGAGGCCCGGGCGCTGTGCTGGCGCGAGTCGATGGGAAGTGGCGGCAGCGGCCAGGACTACACCAACCGGCAATGGGTCGTTTACAACGCCTGCATGGCCCGAAACGGTTGGGCCGATATGAGAAGCCTGTTCTGACATCCGGGGCGACATTCCGCCCGGCATCGCGCCGTTTTTGCCCCGGGCCCCCGCCGCGGGCCTGCTCCGATGGTGGGACGGGCCCCGAATGACCGTCCGCCCCCCTTGCTCCGGCGCCGGAATCGGGGTACGAAGCGGCGCCTTTTCGCAACCGCAACAAGCAACAAGCCGAGGCATCCATGGCTCGCAAGAAGATCGCGTTGGTCGGCGCCGGCCAGATCGGCGGTACGCTCGCCCTGCTCGCCGGGCTCAAGGAACTGGGCGACGTCGTCCTGTTCGACATCGTCGAGGGCGTTCCCCAGGGCAAGGGCCTCGACATCGCCCAGTCGTCGACGATCGAAGGTTTCGACGCGAGCTTCCTCGGCACGAATGATTATGCCGACCTCAAGGGGGCCGACGTCGTCATCGTCACGGCCGGCGTGCCGCGCAAGCCGGGCATGAGCCGCGACGACCTGATCAACACCAACGCGAAGGTCATCGCGACGGTCGCGGAGAACATCAAGACGCATTGCCCGAACGCCTTCGTCATCGTCGTCACCAATCCGCTCGACGTCATGGTGTGGGTGATGCGCGAGCTCTCGGGCCTGCCGCACAACAAGGTCGTCGGCATGGCAGGTGTCCTCGACTCCGCGCGGTTCCGCTACTTCCTGGCCCAGGAGTTCAACGTTTCGGTCGAGGACGTCACGGCGTTCGTGCTCGGCGGCCATGGCGACACGATGGTGCCGCTGGTCCGCTATTCGACGGTCGCCGGCATCCCCGTGCCCGACCTGATCAAGATGGGCTGGTCGACGCAGGAGCGGATCGATAAGATCGTCCAGCGTACGCGCGACGGCGGCGCCGAGATCGTGAATCTGCTCAAGACGGGCTCGGCGTTCTATGCGCCGGCGGCTTCCGCGATCGAGATGGCGGCGAGCTATCTGCGCGACAAGAAGCGCGTCCTGCCCTGTGCGGCGTGGCTCACCGGCCAGTACGGCGTGAAGGACCTCTATGTCGGCGTGCCGGTCGTGATCGGCGCGGGCGGCGTCGAGCGCGTGGTCGAGATCAGCCTGAACGACGACGAGCGCGCCATGTTCGAGAAGTCCGTGAACGCCGTCCGCACGCTGTGCGGGGTCGCCGCGGACATGCTCAAGAAGGAAGGCAAGCTCTGACGGAACGGCGGCGCCCCGGCGTTTACGTTCGGTTCGTCGAGGGCGCCGTCAGGTGCGGTTGCAGGCTCGGGTCATAATGCTAAATTACGCGGCACTTCTACGCACGCGACATCGGACGACCCGCCCGGGCGGGCCGGGGCGACCGTCCTCTTCTTCCGAGTACCGGGGAGCGTCATGAACATCCATGAGTATCAGGCCAAGTCCCTGCTCGCGCGCTACGGCGTGGCGATGCCGCGGGGCGGCGTCGCGTATACGCCGGATGAGGCCGAGAAGGTCGCCCGCGATCTCGGCGGTTCGGTCTGGGTCGTCAAGGCGCAGATCCACGCCGGCGGCCGCGGAGCGGGACATTTCAAGGAGGATCCGCAGGGCAAGGGCGGCGTCCGCGTCGTCAAGTCCACGGCCGACGTGAAGGCGGCTGCGGCCGCCATGATCGGCAAGACGCTCGTCACGAAACAGACCGGCCCCAAGGGCAAGGAGGTCAAGCGCGTCTACGTCGAGGAAGGCTGCGACATCAAGCGCGAGCTCTATCTCGGCATGCTGATCGATCGCGCGACGAGCCGCGTCACCATCATCGCCTCGACCGAAGGCGGCATGGAGATCGAGGAGGTCGCCGCGAAGCACCCCGAGAAGATCCTGAAGGTCGCGATCGATCCGGCGACGGGACTGCAGCCGTTCCATGCGCGCAAGATCGCCTTCGGGCTCGGGCTCGAAGGCAAGCAGGTCGGATCCGCCGTCAAGTTCGTGACGGCGATGCACGAGGCGTTCGTCGGTCTCGACTGTTCGATCGTCGAGATCAATCCGCTCGTCGTCACCGGGGCGGGCGAAGTGCTGGCGCTCGATGCCAAGATCAATTTCGACGACAACGCGCTGTTCCGTCACAAGGACATCGAGGAGCTCCGCGATCCCGACGAAGAGGATCCGATGGAGCTCGAGGCAGCGAAGCATTCGCTCAGCTACGTCAAGCTCGACGGCAACATCGGTTGCATGGTCAATGGCGCCGGTCTCGCCATGGCGACCATGGACATCATCAAGCTGTATGGCGGCGAGCCCGCCAACTTCCTCGACGTCGGCGGCGGCGCCACGCGCGAGCGCGTCACCACCGCATTCAAGCTGATTCTGTCGGATCCGAACGTCGAGGGCATTCTGGTCAACATCTTCGGCGGCATCATGCGCTGCGACGTCATTGCCGAAGGCGTGGTCGCTGCGGCGCGCGAGGTCGCGCTCAACGTGCCGCTCGTCGTCCGCCTCGAAGGCACGAATGTCGAGCTGGGCAAGAAGGTTCTCAAGCAGTCGGGTCTCAAGATCATTTCCGCCGACAATCTCGCCGACGCCGCGGAGAAGATCGTCAAGGCCGTGAAGGAGGCCGCGTAAGCGATGGCCGTTCTCGTCGACAAGAACACGAAAGTCATCTGCCAGGGTTTCACCGGCGCGCAGGGCACGTTCCATTCCGAGCAGGCGATCGCCTACGGCACCAAGATGGTCGGCGGCGTCACGCCGGGCAAAGGCGGGACGAAGCACCTCGACCTGCCGGTGTTCGACACCGTCGCCGAGGCGGTGGCCAAGACCGGCGCCGATGCCTCGGTGATCTACGTGCCGCCGCCGTTCGCGGCCGATGCGATCCTCGAGGCGATCGACGCCGAGGTCCCGCTCGTCGTCTGTATCACCGAGGGCATCCCCGTGCTCGACATGGTGCGGGTCAAGCGGGCGCTGGCGGGCTCCAAGACGCGCCTCATCGGGCCGAACTGCCCGGGGATTATCACGCCGGGCGAATGCAAGATCGGCATCATGCCCGGCCACATCCATTCTCGGGGTAAGATCGGCATCGTGTCGCGGTCGGGCACGCTGACCTACGAGGCGGTCGCGCAGACCACGGCGGCCGGGCTGGGGCAGTCCACCTGCATCGGCATCGGGGGCGACCCGGTCAACGGCACCAATTTCATCGACTGCCTCGAGCTGTTCCTTAAGGATCCCGAAACCGAGGCGATCATAATGATCGGCGAGATCGGCGGCACGGCCGAGGAGGAGGCGGCCGAGTTCCTCAAATCCTCCAAGGTCAAGAAGCCGGTGGTCGGGTTCATCGCGGGTACCACGGCCCCGCCGGGGCGTCGCATGGGCCATGCCGGCGCCATCATCTCGGGCGGCAAGGGCAGCGCGGGCGACAAGATCGAGGCGATGAAGTCGGCCGGCATTCGGGTCGCGGATTCCCCGGCGGCGCTCGGGAGCACGATGCTCAAGGTCCTCAAGGGCTAGGCTTTTGCAGCGGGCCGCACCCGCCCATATAAAGGGTGCGACGACGGGGGTATACCCAAAACGGCGCCCCGGCCGATGATCCGGGCCGCCCCATCAGATGACCGTGATGCAACCGGACCTCAAGACGATCCTGAGCGGCGCCAATAGCGCCTTCATTTCCGACCTCTACGCCCGTTATCTCCGCGATCCGCGGTCGGTCGACCCGAGCTGGGCGGAGTTCTTCGCGGGCTTCCACGATGACGTTGCCGCCGCCGATGCGGCGCTCAAGGGGCCGAGCTGGGCCCGGCGCAACGGCGCCGCCATCGGCGAGGCCGAGGAAAAAACGGCCAAGACCAACGGCGCGACCGCGACGGCGACGCTGGATCAGCTGAGGGCGGCGACGCTCGACTCCATCCGGGCCCTGATGCTGATCCGTGCCTACCGGGTCCGCGGCCACATGCTGGCCAAGCTCGATCCGCTCGGGCTCGAGAAGCGCGATCCCCATCCCGAGCTCGACCCGGCCACCTACGGCTTCTCGGAAGCCGACTACGACCGGGTGATCTTCATCGACAACGTGCTGGGTCTGGGCGAGACGGCGACGCTCAGGGAGATCCTGTCGGTCCTGCGCGACACCTATTGCGGCACGATCGGCGTCGAGTTCATGCACATCGGCGATCCCGAGCAGAAGCGCTGGATCCAGGAGCGTATCGAGGGGATCCGCAACCACACCGAATTCACCGAAAAGGGCAAACGCGCGATCCTCGAGCGGCTGACGGTCGCCGAGACGTTCGAGCGGTTCCTCGACCGGAAATACACCGGCACCAAGCGCTTCGGGCTCGAGGGCGGCGAGTCCGCCATTCCGGCGCTCGAGCAGATCATCAAGCGCGGCGGCCAGCTCGGCATCCGGGAAATCGTCATCGGCATGCCGCATCGCGGGCGCCTCAACGTGCTCGCCAATCTCATGGGCAAGCCGTTCGCGGCGATCTTCTCGGAATTCCAGGGCAATCCCGCGCACCCCGAGGACGTGCAGGGCTCGGGCGACGTGAAGTATCACCTGGGCACGTCGTCGGACCGCGAATTCGACGGCATAAAGGTTCACCTGTCGCTGACGGCGAACCCGTCGCACCTCGAGGCCGTGAACCCCGTCGTGCTCGGCAAGGTCCGCGCCAAGCAGATGCAGCGCAAGCATCTCTCGCGCGAGGAGCAGATGGGCGAGGTCATGGGCTTGCTCATCCACGGCGACGCGGCCTTCGCCGGTCAGGGACTCGTCGCCGAGACCCTGACGCTTGCGGAACTCAAGGGCTATCGGACCGGTGGCACGATCCACTTCATCATCAACAACCAGATCGGCTTTACGACGTCGCCGCAGTACTCCCGCTCGTCGCCCTATCCGACCGACGTGGCGAAGACGATCCAGGCGCCGATCTTCCACGTCAACGGCGACGATCCCGAAGCCGTCGTGCACGTCGCGCGCATCGCGACCGAGTTCCGCCAGCGGTTCAAGAAGGACGTGATCATCGACATGATCTGCTACCGCCGGCACGGGCACAACGAGAGCGACGAGCCGGCGTTCACCCAGCCGATCATGTACCGCACCATCGCGACGCATCCCACGACGCGCACGATCTATGCCGAGCGCCTGATCAAGGAAGGCGTCGTCACGGCGGAAGAGGCGGAGCGGATGGTGACGGATTTCCAGGCCCACCTGGAAACCCAGTTCGAGGCGGCGAAGGGCTACAAGCCGAACAAGGCGGACTGGCTCGAGGGCAGCTGGACCGGCCTGCAGGTCGCCTCGGGCGATGACCGGCGCGGCGACACGCAGGTGCCGATGGAGCTGCTGCGCGAGGTCGGCAGCGCGCTGACCCGCGTGCCGGAGAACTTCAATCTCCACCGTACGCTCCGCCGCGTGCTCGACAACCGCCGCAAGGCGATCGAGTCCGGCACCAACATCGACTGGGCGACGGCCGAGGCGCTCGCGTTCGGCACGCTCCTGGTCGAAGGCACACCGGTACGGCTGTCGGGCCAGGACTCAGGACGCGGCACGTTCTCGCAGCGTCATGCGGTCCTCTGCGACCAGCAGAACGAGGAACGCTACGTCCCGCTCAACCATATCCGCGAGGGCCAGGCGCCGTTCGAGGTCATCGACAGCCCGCTGTCCGAGGCCGGCGTGCTCGGCTTCGACTACGGATTCTCGCTGGCCGAGCCCAACGCGCTCGTGTGCTGGGAAGCGCAGTTCGGCGACTTCGCGAACGGTGCCCAGGTCATCATCGACCAGTTCATCAGCTCGGCCGAGGTCAAATGGCTGCGCATGTCGGGTCTCGTCATGCTGCTGCCGCACGGCTACGAGGGCCAGGGGCCCGAGCATTCCTCGGCGCGGCTCGAGCGCTTCCTGCAGCTCTCCGCCGAGGACAACTGGCAGGTCTGCAACCTGACAACGCCCGCGAACTATTTCCATGCACTGCGCCGTCAGGTCCGCCGGCCGTTCCGCAAGCCGCTCGTGCTCATGACGCCGAAGTCGCTGCTGCGGCACAAGCTCGCGGTCTCGGCGCTTGCCGACATGGGACCGGGCACGACCTTCCATCGCGTGCTGCCCGAGACGGCGGAGCTGGTGGCTGACGCCAAGATCCGGCGCGTCGTGCTGTGCACGGGCAAGGTCTATTACGACCTCTTCGAGGAGCGCGAGAAGCGCGGCATCAAGGACATCGCCCTCGTCCGCATCGAGCAGCTCTATCCGTTCCCGATGCGGTCGATCGAGAAGGAGCTCGCGCGCTACAAGAACGCCGAGGTGGTGTGGTGCCAGGAGGAGCCCAAGAACATGGGGGCCTGGTTCTTCATCGAGCCCCGCATCGAGGAGGCTTTGGTCGCCGCGAAGGTTGCGGCCAGGCGGCCGCGCTATGTCGGCCGGCCCGAGGCGGCCGCGCCGGCGACCGGCCTCTACAAGCGCCATCTGCAGGAACAGGCGAAGCTCGTCGACGAGGCGCTGACGATCTGACCCAACCCAACCTTTCAAAGGCAAGAGTCGAAGAGGCGACAGACCAATGGCCGTGGAAATCCGGGTGCCCGCGCTGGGCGAATCCGTCACCGAGGCGACGGTGGCGAAGTGGTTCCGCAAGGTCGGCGACACCGTTGCCGCCGACGAGCCGCTGGTCGAGCTCGAGACCGACAAGGTGACCGTCGAGGTCAACGCCCCGGCGGCCGGCACGCTCACCGAGATCAAGGCCGATGCCGGTGCGACCGTGGAAGTCGGCGCGCTGCTCGGCAGCCTGACGGAGGGTGCGGCCCCGGCCAAGACGGCCGCGCAGACCGGCATGGCGGCTGGCGGCGCGAAGCCGGCGCCGGCCGCGGCTGCACCGGCTGCGCCCGCGCCGCAGGCCGCAGCACCCGCGAAGCAGCCGGGACCCGCGGCGCGCAAGGCACTCGCCGAATCCGGCCTCGATCCCAGTGCCGTGCCCGGCACCGGCAAGGACGGCCGCATCACCAAGGCCGACGTGGCGACGGCGCTGCAGGGCCGCCAGCCGCAACCCGCACCGCAGCCGGCTCCCCAGCCGGCCGTGGCGCGTGCGCCGCGCGAACTGGGGCCGCGCGAGGAGCGCGTGCGCATGACGCGGCTGCGCAAGCGCATCGCCGAGCGCCTCAAGGAGGCGCAGAACACCGCCGCCATGCTCACGACCTTCAACGAGGTGGACATGAGCGCGGTGATGGCGTTGCGCGAGCGTTACAAGGACACGTTCGAGAAGAAGCACGGCGTGAAGCTCGGCTTTATGT
Organism: uncultured Rhodospirillales bacterium; assembly: GCA_937926175.1. Classification (GTDB taxonomy): domain Bacteria; phylum Pseudomonadota; class Alphaproteobacteria; order CACIAM-22H2; family CACIAM-22H2; genus CALANV01. The sequence continues at coordinate 117,330 of CALANV010000058.1, forward strand.
CCTTCTTCGTGAAGGCGTGCATCGTGGCGCTCAAGGAGCTGCCGGCCGTCAACGCCGAGATCGACGGCGACGACATCATCTACAAGAACCACTACGACATCGGCGTGGCGGTGTCGGCGCCGCAGGGGCTCGTCGTGCCGGTGGTGCGGGACGCCGATCAGATGAGCTTCGCCGAGATCGAGAAGACGATCGCCGAGCTCAGCCGCAAGGCACGCGACGGCAAGCTCACGATCGAGGAGCTGTCGGGCGGCACCTTCACCATCTCCAACGGCGGCATCTTCGGCTCGCTGATGTCGACGCCAATTCTCAATCCGCCGCAGTCGGGCATCCTCGGCATGCACAAGATCCAGCCCCGCCCGGTCGCGATCGGCGACAGGGTCGAGGTGCGGCCGATGATGTATCTCGCCCTCAGCTACGACCACCGCATCATCGACGGTCGCGAGGCGGTGACGTTCCTCGTTCGCGTCAAGGAATGCATCGAGGATCCGCAGCGCCTGATCCTCGACATTTGAGTGTCAGATCGCGGTCCCGGCGGTTCCTGATTCGGGCGGCACGCGGATTCACGCGGGTCCGGTTCCCTCCGCCGCCGCCAGCGCCCGGGCCTCGGGCAGGCGCTGTGGCGGGGTGAAGTCCTCCAGGTCGTGGATCAACACGTCGGCGCCCGGCAGGAACAGGTAGGAGCGGCGGAGCGAAACGGCGCGCCGCGGGCCGGCCGCGGTCTGTTCACGTGTCGTCGGCCCCTCATGTTCGCCCGGAACGGGGGGCGATTCTCGGCCGGTGCGACAGGCCAGATAAACGGTTCCTCAACCCAGCCATGCGCGGGCCGGCAGCCCCTTGTCGGGCGGCGGGGATTGCGGCAAGGTCCGGCGCGTTTTCAGCGGAAGGGATGAACATGGCCGACAATCAATACGATCTGGTCGTCATCGGTGCCGGTCCCGGCGGCTATGTATGCGCGATTCGCGCAGCGCAGCTCGGTATGCGCGTCGCCTGCGTCGAGAAACGCGAGACGCTCGGCGGCACCTGTCTCAATGTCGGCTGCATCCCGTCCAAGGCCCTACTGCAGTCCTCGGAGAAGTTCCACGAGGCCAATCACGGCCTTGCCGTGCACGGCGTCAAGATCGGCCGGGTCGAACTCGACCTCAAGGCGATGATGGGCCACAAGGACAAGGTCGTCGCCGACAACGTCAACGGCGTCGCCTATCTGTTCAAGAAGAACAAGGTCGACTGGGTGAAGGGCACCGCTCGCGTGGTCGACGGCGCGACCGTCGCCGTGGCGCTCAACGGCGGCGGCACGCAGACGCTGAAGACCAAGGCGATCATCGTCGCCACCGGCTCGGACGTCATGTCGTTGCCGGGCATCGAAATCGACGAGAAGCGGATCGTGTCGTCGACCGGCGCGCTGGCGCTGGAGAGCGTGCCGAAGCGCCTGATCGTCATCGGCGGCGGCTATATCGGGCTCGAGATGGGATCCGTCTGGCAGCGCCTCGGCGCGCAGGTCATCGTCGTCGAGTTCCTCGACCGCATCCTGCCCGGCATGGACGGCGAGGTCTCGAAGCAGATGCAACGCATCCTCGGCAAGCAGGGCATGACGTTCAAGCTCGGGACCAAGGTCACCGGCGCCAAGGTCACCGGCAACGGCGTCAAGGTGACGGTCGAGCCGGCCAAAGGCGGGCCGGCGGAGACGCTCGAGGCCGACATCGTGCTCGTCGCGATCGGCCGCCGGCCCTATACCGACGGGCTTGGCCTCGAGGAGGCTGGCGTTGCGCTCGACGAGCGCGGCCGGATCAAGACCGATGAGCATTTCGCGACCAACGTGCCGGGGATCTATGCCATCGGTGACGTGATCGCCGGCCCGATGCTGGCGCACAAGGCATCGGAGGAAGGTGTCGCCCTGGCCGAGCTGCTCGCCGGCCAGGTGGGGCACGTGAACTACGATGCGATCCCGGGCGTGGTCTACACGTGGCCCGAGGCGGCGTCGGTCGGCAAGACCGAGGAGCAGCTCAAGGAAGCCGGCATTGCCTACAAGGCAGGCAAGTTTCCGTTCACGGCGAACGGCCGCGCCCGCGCCATGGCGATGACCGACGGCTTCGTGAAAGTGCTGGCGGATGCCGCCACCGACCGCGTGCTCGGCGTGCACATTGTCGGGCCGAATGCCGGCGACATGATCGCGGAGGCGGTGCTTGCCATGGAGTTCGGCGCCTCGGCCGAGGACATCGCCCGGACCTGCCATGCGCACCCGACGCTGAGCGAGGCGATGAAGGAAGCCGCCCTCGCCGTCGACGGCCGGCCGATCCACATCTGAGCATCCATCGGCGTGGGCAATTCGCCCATTCCGGAACCGGGGACGAGAAAAACCGCGAGACCGATCCGCGCCGCGCAAGAAAGTGGATTGACGCGCCCGGCGGTTCCCCGTTCAATCCGGGCCGGCGAAATGCGCCCGCAGGGTGTAAGGACCCGGCGGGCGCTTTTCGTTTGGACCGGGGCCTCGTGTCCCGCTGGCCTGCCGTCCCGGCTGTCCCACTGTCCCACCGTTCCTCTGTCCCAGGGTGCAGTGGTCCTGACGTCCGCTGTTCCAGCACCTGCCGGCGGCTGAAGGCGCCGGCCCAAGACGCGCTGAAACGGCGGAACACGTTGAGGTGCCGGGAAAATTGGTCTGCTTCAGCGTTGCCCCGTCGTCGCCCGTGGCCCATCATGCCCCGTGTCCCACCATGCCGTTGTCCCACGCCCCTTCGTCCCGGTGTCCCACCGTCCCAGGACGTGATGAGGTGATGCAGGGGCGCCGGTGCGAATCGGACGGCGGCATCGACGTCGCGACCGAGGCAAGGTTCCTGCCGTTAGGGGCCAGGGGCCGGAAGGGCGGGCCCGCTCAGGGCGCCTTTTCCTGTTCGGTGACTCCCTGGGCCGCCATCATCCGCATGACCGCCGGCCGGACCTTCACGAGGTCGGTGCAGCGCTTGATGTTCGCACGGCGATAGGCGGGCTTGTCGAGCCAGCGGCTCCAGCGGGCGACCATGTGCAGGAACAGATCGGCGGCACTGAACGTGGCCCCGAGCAGATACGGGCCGCCCGCGCCGAGATGTGCGTCGACATGGGCGAACATGGAGCCGAGCTGCCGCTCGCAGCGGTCTTGAGTTCGGCGCGTCGCGCGGCATCGTCGAAATGCTTCTCGGGATAGAAATATTCTGAACGTCGTCTGCACCGTGTTAGAGAGGTAGAGCAGCCATTCATAGAGATGGCCGCGACCGGGCGTGCCGGGCGCCGGCGCCAGACCCGCCGCCGGATGCCGGTCGGCGAGATGAAGAATGATCGCCGCCGTCTCGGTGAACACGTCGCTGCCGGTGACGAGCACGGGGACGCGGCCCTTTTGGGGTTCACCTCGTTTGGGGTTCACCTCGAGAAAGGCGGCGTGCGCAGGTCGCCGCGGTCGAGATCGACGCGGATCAGTTCGTACGGGACACCGATCTTTTCGAGCGCTGCATGTGGCGCCATCGCCGCCGATCCCGGAAAGAAGAACAGCTTGTACATCCCGCGCGCTCACAATCCGACGAGGTTGCGGACCGCAAACCACACGGCTGCGATCGCGCCGATGACCACGCCGGCCGCTATCGCCAACGCGATGACGCCGAGGACGAGGCCGGCGATGATGAAGACGCCGTCATATGCGATCAGGCCGAGTGCCATGACCGCCATGGCGACGGCCGGCGGCTGATTGGCGAAGGGGATCGGCAGCGCCACCAGGGTCGCGAGAACGGCGAACACCACGCCGAGTACTCGTTCGGCGAGGGGGGCCGCCATGAATTCCAATCGCGGCCGCAGCATCCGCTCGATCTTCACGAGATACGGCACCGACTTCGCGGCCATGGTCCGGAAGTCTTCCATGCCGATCGAGCGCGAGCGCAGCCATGCCGGCAGCCAGGGACGGTGCCAGCCCATGATCATCTGCATCGCGACGATCACCTGCGGAATGCCGAAGACCGTCGACAGGCCCGGGATGGCGCCGAGGCCGACCGCGTTGGGCAGCGACAGGATCAGCATCAGGACGCCGAAGGCGCGGTCGCCGAGCAGGGCGAGAAGATCGTCGAGCGATACGCGCAACTTCGGCTCGCAGGCGAGCTTGGTGATGATCTCTGAGACGCGGCGATGCTCTTCGTGCGGATTGGCCATGCGGGTGGGAGATCCGTGGGCTGGAGGAACGCCGGAATGGACGACCGCGCCGCATCCTAGCGATGCGGCGCGCGGCAGGTCAAAATACACGAGTCCGGACCACCCGCCTCATTCGTCTTCATGAGCCCCCTCCGACTGATCGTGCTGCTGTGCCTTGCCGAGGTTCTCGGCATGCTGGGATTCGCCACGTTTCCGGCGCTGCTGCCGACGTTCCTGGCCGAATGGGGGCTCAGCAACACGGCGGCCGGCTGGATCAACGGCATCTATTACGCGGGCTATCTGCTGACCGTTCCAGTGCTGGTGGCGCTCACGGACCACGTCGATCCCAAGCGCATCTATCTGTTCGCGACCGCGCTCGCGGGCCTCGGGACGATCGGCTTTGCCTTGTTCGCCGATGGTCTCTGGTCCGCTTCGGCGTTTCGCGCCCTTGCCGGGATCGGCCTCGCCGGCACGTACATGCCCGGCCTCAAGGCCCTGACGGACCGGATCGGCAGCGCCCAGCAGTCGCGCGCCGTCGCCTTCTACACCGGCAGCTTCTCGATCGGCGCGAGCCTGTCCTTCTTCGCGGCCGGCGAGATCGCGGCACGGTTCGGCTGGCGGTGGGCGTTCGGCCTCGCCGCACTGGGCCCGGCGATCGCGTTCCTGATGATTCTCTGGCTGCTGCCGGCCCATCGCCCGACCGGGAACGTGCCGGCCGTCCATCTGCTCGATTTTCGTCCGGTGCTCCGCAACCGCCCGGTGATGGGTTACGTGCTCGCCTATACCTGCCATAACTGGGAACTGTTCGGGCTTCGCTCCTGGCTCGTCGCCTTTCTCGCCTTCGCGGCGACGCTGCAGGCGCCGGGTACGTTTTCCTGGAGTGCGACCGGGCTCGCGGCGCTGGTGAACCTGCTCGGACTCGTCGCCGGCGTCCTCGGCGTCGAGATCGCGCTTCGCGCCGGGCGGCACCGCTTTCTCGTGTTCGCCATGCTGGCCTCGGCGCTCGTTTCCGCGAGCTTCGGTTTTTCGGCGGGGCTGCCCTATGCCGCGATCGTGACGCTCGTCGTCGTCTACGGCATCACCACAAGCTGGGACTCGGCGGTCATCACGTCGAGCATCGTGGCGGCGGCCGATCCGCGCCTGCGCGGTGCGACGATGGCGGTTCAGTCGACGCTCGGATTCGCCGGCGCCTTCGTCGGTCCGCTCGCATTCGGCGTCGTTCTCGACCTCGCCGGCGGCAACGAAAGCCGGCTTGCCTGGGGACTCGCCTTCGCGATGCTAGGCGCGGTCGTTGCCCTCGGGCCCGTCGCCGTCCGGTACCTCAAGGGTTGATCGCGCCCGCGGATGCGCGCGCGCATAGACCGCGAGCAGGCGTTCGGTGTCGACGGCCGTGTAGCGCTGCGTCGTCGACAGCGATGCGTGGCCCAGCAGTTCCTGGATCGTGCGCAGATCGCCGCCGGCGGCAAGGAGGTGCGTCGCGAAACTATGGCGCAGCGCGTGCGGAGTCGCCGTGTCGGGCAGGCCGAGCCACGTCCGCAGCTTTCGGATCTGCGCCTGCACCACGCCGGCCTGAAGACGCTTGCCGCGGGCGCCGAGGAAGAGCGGCCCGTCGCGGCCCGGCCGGTAGGGACAGCGGGCGACATAGTCGTCGATCGCGGCGCGGACGACGTCGAGGATCGGTACGACGCGTTGCTTGCGGCCCTTGCCGGTGATGGTCAGCGTCTCGCCCAGGGGCAGCACGTCGCGGTTGAGCGATAGCGCCTCGTCGATGCGGAGCCCGGCGCCGTAGAGCAGCAGGACCAGCGCCGTGTCGCGCGCGGCGATCCAGGGGGCCTTGCTCAGGTGCTCGATCGCGTCGACCGCCGCCTGCGCATCGGCTTCGGACAGCGGTTTTGGCAGCGCACGCGGCAGTTTGGGCGTACGCAGCACCGCGACATGCGGGTTGTGGACGAGCCCGCGCCGGTCGAGCCAGCGGAAGAAGTTCTTGAGGACGGAGAGGGCGCGGGCGTTCGAGGTCGCGACGTTTCGGTCCTGTACGCGGCGTGCGAGCCAGGCGCGAAAATCGGCCGTGCGCAGCATGCGTAGCGCGTCGAGATCGGCGGGACCGCCGAGATGCTCGGCGAGGAAGACGAAGAAGAAGGCGAGATCGCGGCCGTACGCCGCGATGGTGTGACGCGAGGCGCGGCGCTCGATGCTGAGCCATTCGAGCCACGCGTTGTAGGCATCGACGACGTCGGCATGGGCGGGAAAGGTCGGCGCTGTCGCGGTTGCCGCTCGCATCTGGTCCGGCCCTCAGATCATCACCCACGGGTCTTCGGCGAAACGGCGCGACGGGTGTACGGGGCAGATCCGCGCGCGGGCGATGCTGCGCCGGATGCGAACCGGCATCAGCCTCGGTCGAGCCATCCCCGGATCGACAGTTCGACGACGCGTCCCAGGAAGGTCAGCAGCTCCGTGCCCTGACCGGGATGGAACTTCTCCGGATCGCGCGCGCCGAGGGCGAGCACGCCCAGCGGCGCGTCGCGCCGCAGCTGCAGGCGGAGCAGCGCCTGCGAGCGGACGAGACTCGCGGCCGCGCCGAACAGCTCCGGATCGCCCGGCGTATGGGCGAGCAGAATCACCTCGCGTGCACCGGCGAGCAGGCGCTCGAGTCGTCCGCGCGGAAACAGCCTGAGGCCGCGCGCCTGCTGGCCGGGCGCGACGCGATCAAGCGCTTCGAAGCCGAGAATGACGGCGTCGACCTCGAGATGGACGGCAAGGTCGGTGGTGATGACCTCGATCAGGTGCTCGAGCGTCGTCGCGCCGAGCAGCGACAGCACGGCGGCATGCACGCGCGTCTGGGTCGACATGTTGATCCGCGCGGTGGCGATCAGCTCGTTCTGGGCTTCCTGCAGCTTGGACAGATCGCTGCGCAGCCGCTCGAGCATGTAGCGCTGCATGTCGATGACGCCGTCGCCATGCGCGTGCGCCGGCGGCGTCAGCAGACGCAGGAGGTCGGGATGCTCGATGAGGAAGTCGGGATGATGCCGCAGGTATTCCGCGACGTCGGCACCGGTCGGGCCGGGCTTGGCCAGGCGCGGAGCGCTCTCGCGGTCAGCGGCCATGCGTGCTCACTTGCCCAGGATGGACTGGCCGGTCTTTTGCCAGTCGGCGAGGAAGGCGGCGAGTCCCTTGTCGGTCAGCGGATGGTTGAAGAGCTGCCGCATGACGGAAGGCGGCATGGTCGCCACGTGCGCACCCAGCTTCGCCGCCTCGACGACGTGCATCGGATTGCGCACGGAGGCGACCAGCACCTCGGTCCTGAAATGCGGGTACTGGCGATAGATCTGGCAGATGTCGCGGATCAGCGCCATGCCGTCGGATCCGACATCGTCGAGCCGTCCGACGAACGGCGAAATGAACGCGGCACCCGCCTTCGCCGCCAGCAGTGCCTGCGCCGGCGAGAAGCACAGGGTGACGTTGACCATGATCCCGTCCTTCGACAGCGCGTTGCAGGTCTTGAGGCCGTCGATCGTCAGCGGAACCTTGACCGCCACGTTGCTCGCGATCTTGGCGAGCACGCGACCCTCGGCAAGCATGGTCTCGTGATCGGTGGCCGTGACCTCGGCGCTCACCGGCCCCGGTACGATGTCGCAGATCTCTTTGACGACGTCGAGGAATTTGCGTCCCGACTTCGCCACGAGAGACGGGTTGGTGGTGACGCCGTCGACGAGGCCTGTCGCCGCAAGCTCTCGGATCTCGTTGATGTCGGCGGTATCGATGAAGAACTTCATGGCGCCTTACTGCTTCGTCTCGAGCTCTGGAGTGGGCTTGCGCAACGACTCGGGGCCGCGCGTACGCCTCGTGACCCATAACCCATCGGGCAGGTAAAGTGTAGCCCATGGTGAATCATCCCGCCAGTTCGCGCATGCGCGACGATGCGGAATTCGCGATCGACGAAACCACGACGCGCGTGCGCGTGCTGCTGCCGTTGCCGCTCGTCGGCGCCTATGACTACAAGGCGACGCGCGCGCTCGATCTGCGTCCGGGCGATTTCGTGCGAGTGCCGCTCGGTACGCGGCATGTCATCGGCGTCGTGTGGGACGAGGGCGATGCCGCAACGAAGGACACGCTGCCCGAGACGCGTCTCAAGCCGGTCGCGGCCCGTCTCGACGCGCCGCCGATGTCGCAAGCGATGCGGCGCTTCATCGAATGGGTCGCCGCCTATACGATGGCGCCGCGCGGCGCCGTGCTGCGGATGGCGATGAGCGTCGAGGCGGCGCTCGAGAGCCGCCGCACGATGCCGGGCTTTGCGCGTGCGCCGACAGCACCGGATCCCGCGAGCCCGGCGGGTCTCGATCCGCGTCTCACGACGGCACGCCGGCGCGTTCTCGAAATCCTCGGCGACGGTCGCGCGCGTCTCGCGACGGAGCTGGCGCGGGAGGCCGGCGTGGGCACGGGCGTCGTACGCGCCATGGTGAAGCTCGGCTGGCTCGAAACCGTCGAGCTGGGACCGCCGCCGCTCGCCGTGCCGGACGGAAGCCGGCCGGGGCCGACGCTGTCGCCCGTCCAGAGCGCGGCGGCGGAAACGCTTCGGTCGCGCCGGGGCTTCTCCGTGACCCTGCTCGACGGCGTGACCGGATCGGGCAAGACGGAGGTGTATTTCGAGGCCATCGCGTCGACGCTGCGGGCCGGGCGTCAGGTCCTGGTGCTTCTGCCCGAGATCGCGATGAGTGCGCAGTGGCTCGAGCGGTTTGAGGCGCGCTTCGGCGCACCGCCCGCGGCCTGGCATTCCGAGCTTGGTCAGGCCGCGCGCTGTCGAACCTGGCGCGACGTCGCCGAGGGACGTGCACGCGTGGTCGTCGGCGCACGGTCCGCCCTCTTTCTTCCGTATCGGGAGCTTGGCCTCATCGTCGTCGACGAGGAACACGAGGCCGCGTACAAGCAGGAAGACGGCGTCATCTATCACGCGCGCGACATGGCGGTCGTGCGGGCGCGGTTCGAAGGCGTGCCGATCATTCTCGTCTCCGCCACCCCGTCGCTCGAGACCGTCGTCAACGTCGAGCAGGGACGCTACCAGGGCGTGCATCTGCCGGCGCGGCATGGCGGCGCCCTGCTGCCGGAGGTTCGGACCATCGATCTCCGGCGCGATCCACCGCCGCGTCAAAGCTGGCTGTCGCCGACGCTGCGTCTTGCGATCGCCGAGACGCTAGCGGCCGGCGAACAGGCGATGCTGTTCCTCAACCGGCGCGGCTATGCGCCGCTGACGCTGTGTCGGGCGTGCGGTCACCGGCTGCAGTGCCCGAGCTGCACCGCATGGCTGGTGGAACACCGCCTCGCCGGGCGACTGCAGTGTCACCATTGCGGCTTCGCGATGCGGCCGCAGCGCGTCTGTCCGTCATGCGGGGCCGAGGACAACTTCGCCGTGTGCGGGCCGGGCGTGGAACGCATCGCCGAGGAGGCAATGAAGCTTTTCCCCGGCGCCCGGGTGGCGATCATCACCAGCGACACGATCGGGGGACCGGCGAGCGCGTCCGCCTTCATCGAGCGGATGGCGAACAAGGAAATCGACCTGCTCGTCGGCACCCAGATCGTCGCCAAGGGCCACCATTTTCCGATGCTGACGTTGGTCGGCGTCGTCGATGCCGATCTCGGGCTGTCGGGCGGCGATCTGCGCGCGGCGGAGCGCACCTATCAGCTTCTTCATCAGGTCGCCGGCCGCGCCGGCCGGGCGGAGCGGCCGGGTCGCGTCTTCCTGCAGACCTACATGCCCGAGCATCGGGTGATGCAGGCGCTCGTCGGCTGGGAGCGCGACAGCTTTCTCGCCGCCGAGATCGACGAGCGGCTTCGCCACGGCCTGCCCCCGTTCGGGCGACTCGCTGCGCTGATTCTGTCCGGACCCGATGAAGGACAGGTCGACGACGTTGCCCGCCGCCTCGCGCGCGCTGCGCCGCGCCAGGCCGACGTGCAGGTCCTGGGACCGGCGCCGGCCCCGCTCGCCATCCTGCGCGGCCGGCACCGGCGGCGCTTTCTGGTGAAGGCGGGCCGATCCAGCCATCTTCAGGGTTTCATCGGCGCCTGGCTGGACCGCGTCCAAGTGCCGCATGCGGTCCGCCTTCAGGTCGATATCGATCCGTACAGTTTCTTGTAGTTTCTCAAGTGGTTCTCCGACCTCTCCCGCGTGTTGCATCGCATCAAGTGCTGTGGTAGCAACTCCCCGCCTTCGGGCCGGGGTTCCTCCGGGCTGGCGGCCGTTTTTTGCGTTTACGGCGGCGTTGCGGCGGCGTCCGTGGCCCGCTTCATTTTCAGGGACTTCGATAGCGGTGGCGTCCGAGACCTTCTCAGCTTCCGGCCTCGCAGGGCGTTATGCGACCGCGCTCTATGAGCTGGCCGACGAGGCCAAGCAGCTCGATGCGGTGGCCGGCGATCTCGCCAGGCTCAAGGCCTTGATCGACGAGAGCGCGGACCTCCGCCGTCTGATGTCGAGCCCGCTGATCGGGCGCGAACAGCAGACCCAGGCGATGCTCGCGGTCGTCGAGCGCGCCGGCCTCGGCGATCTGACGCGCCGCTTCGTGGGTACGGTCGCGCGCAACCGGCGTCTTTCCGCGCTCAGGGCGATGATCGACGCCTTCAACCAGATCTTGGCCGCGCGCCGCGGCGAAATCACGGCGCACGTGACCTCGGCCAAGCCGCTCAGCCAGACGCAGGCCGATGCCATCGGCGCCGCGCTGCGCAGCGCCATGGGCCGCAAGGTCAGCGTGGATCTCAAGGTGGATCCGAAACTGCTCGGCGGGCTCAAGGTGATGGTCGGCTCACGCCTGATCGACGCCTCGCTCGCCACCAAACTGCAACGGCTTCAACTCGCCATGAAAGGTCTCGCGTGATGGAAATCCGGGCGGCTGAGATTTCGGCAATCCTCAAGGATCAGATCGCCAAGTTCGATACCGCGGCCGATGTCGCTGAGGTCGGCCAGGTCATCTCGGTGGGCGACGGCATCGCCCGCGTCTACGGCCTCGACAAGGTGCAGGCTGGCGAGATGGTCGAGTTCGCCAACGGCGTGAAGGGCATGGCGCTCAACCTCGAGATCGACCATGTCGGCGTCGTCGTGCTCGGTGACGACCGGAACATCAAGGAGGGCGACACCGTCAAGCGGACCGGCGCCATCGTCGAGTGCCCGGTCGGCCGCGGCCTTCTGGGCCGCGTCGTCGACGCACTGGGCAATCCGATCGACGGCAAGGGGCCGCTCACCAACGTCACGCGCCAGCGCGTCGAGGTGAAGGCGCCCGGCATCATCGCCCGCAAGTCGGTGCACGAGCCGATGCAGACCGGCCTCAAGGCGATCGACAGCCTGGTTCCGATCGGCCGCGGCCAGCGCGAGCTGATCATCGGCGACCGCCAGACCGGCAAG
>CALANV010000059.1 GCA_937926175.1 uncultured Rhodospirillales bacterium
GCCGCGGCGGGCGACGCTCGACGCGCAGTTCCGTCCCGCAGAGTTCCGCAATGATCCGCGCGAGTTCCTCGACCGACGTGCCGACTCCGGTGCATGTGTTGTACACGCGTGGCGCATCTGCGGCCGCGGCGGTGGACATCGCGGCAAGCAGGAACGTCACAACGTCGTCCACGTAGACAAAATCCCGCATCTGCTGGCCATCACCGTGAATTTCGACAGGCTGGCCGCGGCTCAAACGGTCATAGAATATGGAAATGACCCCGGAATAGGGGGAGCATGGATCCTGGCGGGGACCGTAGACATTGAAGAAGCGAAGTCCGGTCGTCGGGACGCCGTGGATTTCGGTCGCGATGCGCGCGTGGAGCTCGCAGGCGAGCTTGTCGACCCCATAGGCGGACCGCGGCCTTGTGGCCGCTGTCTCCGCCAGCGGCACGTCTATGTTGTCGCCGTACACGGCGGCGGAAGACGCATAGACGACTGGGACGGGCCGGCCGCCGCGTGCGCGACGAGCTGCATCGAAAACTCCGATTGTACCTGCCAGGTTGACGGCGTTTGTCCGACGCCACTCCTCACAGCTGCGCTGCACGGAGGCGATCGCAGCTAGGTGGAAACACCCATCGACGCCGTCCATACCCTGCGCGAGGCAGGCCGGATCCGTAATGTCGCCGATGATGACCTCCGCACCCGCCGGCGCATGCTCGCGGCGTCCTGTGGACAAATCGTCTATAATTCGGACGGTATGGCCGCGCGCCACTAGCGCAACCGCAAGATGAGAGCCGATGAAGCCGCAGCCTCCTGTGACCAAGAAAAGCGCCATTTAAATATCAGATTGGTCCGCTTCGGCCAGACCAAGCCAGCGGCTCGATTCGCATCCCATGGAATTCGGGTCTATCGCAGCACCACGAGAGGCGGTTGCCCCGATCACGGCTGTCCTTTCTTCCCAAAATGTTGAGTCTTGTCAACAGTATCCGGCTGCGACAACAACGTTTTTCGTCCACCACCGTCAGCCTCATCTTCGTGCTCCACTGCTGTTCTGCCCGTAAGGCCGGTGGAACCTGCAGGTGTCAGGCTGAACCAGGCCGAAAATCTGGTTTTGGCCGCGGCCGGCAGTAGCTGGGACGGCCTTGACATCGCCCCCCTCGGCGCCCCCTTTACCGGCGGTTTAAATCGAGGCAAAACAGCGCCCCTCTCCTAGAACGAAATAAAGCTTGCCCGCCAGAGTATTTACGATCGTCACGCCGGTATTGAATCGCGCCAGCATGATCGCCGACGCGATCGAGAGCGTCCGTGCAAATGAGGGCGTAACGGTCGAGCACATCGTGGTCGATGGCGGCTCGACGGACGGTACGATCGAGGCGGTGCGCCGCTATCCCCATGTCCGCCTTATCGTCGCGGCCGGCAGCGGCATCTACGAAGCACTGAATATCGGGATCAAAGCGGCGCAAGGGGGGATCATCGGGCATTTGAACAGCGACGACCTGCTGCCCCGGGGCGCACTCGCCGCAGTTGCGGCCGCCTTTGACCGGAACCCCGATGCCGAGAGCGTCCGCGGAATGGCACGGTATGTGCGCCTGGACGAGAACGGCAAAGGGCCCGCTTCTGCCTGTGTATTGCGTGATTATCCGCAACAGCTCGACCTGCCGACTGTCGTAGACGGCGAACTTGCAATCAACACCATATTCACCCGCGCGGAAGCCTATCGACGCATCGGACCTTACGACGAGACCCTTCCCCTCGCCGCGGACCGAGAATGGTTGCTGCGGGCCCATATCCGCGGGCTTCGTATCGTCCAGATTGAGGCCGACACCTACGTCTATCGGATACACGCGAAGTCGCTGACCCTTGACCCGGCGATCGCGAATTCGCGCAAATTGCGGGCTGAAGCGGTCGAGATCGCGCGCCGCTATCTGCGAGATCCGGCAACGCCGCGCGAGGTGCAGCGCCTGTGCCTGCGCTGGCACGCCAAGAATGCCGCTTTGATGGCGGCATCACATCTTCGCCTTCACTATTCTGTATCGACCTTTCGCGAGTTTTTCGCGACGGACCCTTTCTGGCCGGTGCGGTTTCTGTCACAGATACCAGCGCTCGTCACGCGCCGCATCCGGCGGCGGCTACAAGCCATTTAGCGTGGCGGCAAAGTCGCCACATACCGCGCGACGGTCAGGATGTGGTTGGTAACGTTATCGATATTCAACGGCCCTGTTGCCAACGCCAAGGCGCCCTTCGAACACTGGTGATAGAGGTCTGGTTCGTCCAGAAGCCGTGCCACGCACGCGGCGAACGCGGCCGCGTCGACGGAAGAAGCGATCAACCCGGTGTTCTCATGGCGGACCTGCTCTTTGAGCCCCCCGACCGGGGTCGCAACGACGGGCAGGCCCGCCGCATAGGCGGACGGCACGACGCCCGACTGGCTTGCCTCCCGGTACGGCACCAAAAGGATGTCGGCCTCCGCAAGAAATCGACCGATTTCGTCCTCCTGGATCCAGCGGCGTTCAAGACGGACGTCCGGCCGGCCGGCAAGAGCCGCAAGGGCGCCCAGATCGCCTGACCCGGCCACGGTCAGCGACACCTGGTAGCGTGCCGCCAGGCGCGTATAGGCTTCCACGAGAATGTCGAGCCCTTTGTAGGGAAGAAGCCGGCCGAAAAACAGCAGCCGGACCGGCCGATCCTTCGGCAACTGGCGTTCGTGCGCCGGAACACCGGCGAATTGCATGCTATGATGCGACGCGAGCCAGATCCGGTTCGGCGGATACCGGTAATCGACCGTCAGACGCTCCCGTACATAATCTGAAAGAGCAATAATGCCGTCCGTTGGCGCGAGATCAAGCCTGAGGTGATGTCGCCAGAACGGATAGGATTCGCCGGGATGTGGCGTCGCATCGTGGACAATGAGAAGAACGCGCGCCCCCAGGGCGCGGAAAACGGGCAAAATCGCCGGGCCGAACACGTGCCGCATGACAACGACGACGACGTCAGGCCGGCAGTGCCATGCGAATCGTTCCGCTTCGCGGCGCATCGAGGGAAGTCGCCGCACGGCGGCATACAAGGCCGACATCGCCCCTGTAAACGTATCCACGTGAAAGCTTGGCAGGGTCGGATC